>JAUILA010000002.1 GCA_030432655.1 Bacteroidia bacterium | reverse complement strand
TAATTCGTGATATGACTCCTTAATATATGATAGTAATTTCTGCATCCTGTTTTATTTTGCACGGGTGGAGAGACTCGAACTCCCAGCCAACGGTTTTGGAGACCGCTACTCTACCAATTGAGCTACACCCGTAAAGGCTTCTTTGCCATGGTTTTCCACCTACTCTGCCCCTACCATGTCTCAAAATGGTCTGCAAAGATACTGGAAAGATATAGAAAACAAAAGCGTTTCCGAAAAAATCAGAAACGCTTTCGTGTGTATCTATTCTATTAGTCGAGGATTTCTGTTACCTGACCAGATCCAACGGTACGTCCACCTTCGCGAATCGCGAATCGAAGACCTTTTTCCATCGCAATTTTGTTGATCAATTCAACATCGATAGAAACGTTATCACCTGGCATAACCATCTCAACTCCGTCTGGCAACATGATTTCTCCTGTTACGTCTGTTGTACGGAAGTAGAACTGAGGACGGTACTTGTTGAAGAATGGAGTGTGACGTCCACCTTCTTCTTTTGAAAGCACGTATACTTCAGCTTTGAACTTCTGGTGAGGAGTTACTGAACCAGGCTTACAAATTACCATTCCACGCTTGATGTCAGCTTTCTCAATACCACGAAGAAGCAGTCCAACGTTGTCACCAGCTTCACCTCGGTCGAGGATCTTACGGAACATTTCCACACCAGTTACGGTAGACTTAAGGTTTTCAGCACCCATTCCGAGGATCTCAACAGGATCACCAGAGTTGATGATACCACGCTCGATACGTCCGGTAGCTACTGTACCACGACCTGTGATAGAGAATACGTCCTCTACAGGCATCAGGAAGTCTTTGTCAATCAGACGCTCAGGAAGTGGAATGTAATCGTCCACTGCTTGCATCAGCTCTTCTACTTTTTCAACCCACTTAGGCTCACCATTCAAGGCGCCCAGTGCAGATCCCTGAATTACAGGAATATCATCACCAGGGAAATCGTAATCAGAAAGAAGTTCACGGATTTCCATCTCAACAAGCTCTAAAAGCTCAGGGTCATCCACCAAATCGACTTTGTTCATGAATACTACCAATGCAGGTACACCTACCTGACGAGAAAGCAGGATGTGCTCACGCGTCTGTGGCATAGGTCCGTCAGTAGCAGCAACTACGATGATTGCACCGTCCATCTGGGCAGCACCCGTAACCATGTTCTTTACATAGTCGGCGTGACCAGGACAGTCAACGTGTGCATAGTGACGGTTTTCAGTCGAGTACTCGATGTGTGAAGTGTTAATTGTAATACCCCTTTCTTTTTCCTCCGGAGCGTTATCGATAGACGAGAAGTCCCGCATATCTGCAAAACCCTTTTCTGAAAGTACCTTTGAGATAGCTGCAGTCAAAGTGGTTTTACCGTGGTCAACGTGACCAATGGTTCCGATATTCACGTGGGGTTTTGAACGGTCGAAAGTTTCTTTAGCCATATTTGAAAATCCCTATTTTAGTTTAAAATTAAGTTCGTTTGATTCTCCTGTTCTCTTAAACAGCAGTATTCAGGATACTCCCTTCCCCCGAAGAAAACATCCTGATCATTCTTCTAGTTCTTCCCCGTCCGGGGAATCTACCAACCGGTAACTTCCGGTAAGCCACGTTTATACACATAACACTGTGTATCCTGAGCCAATGACGGGAATTGAACCCGTGACCTCTTCCTTACCAAGGAAGCGCTCTACCCCTGAGCTACATCGGCGGTTCCTGCCTCGTGCATGAAGCACCGGCAACTCCGTAAGAGCATTTGCGCTCCAGGATAAAAGAGAGCGGGAGACGAGGCTCGAACCCGCGACCTACAGCTTGGAAGGCTGTCGCTCTACCAACTGAGCTACTCCCGCTTATCTCGTGCTTGTGGGGAGAGCAGGATTCGAACCTGCGAAGCCGAAGCAACGGATTTACAGTCCGTCCCATTTGACCGCTCTGGAATCTCCCCGAATTTGGTACAATTTGTCTTAGAACTAGTCTTTGATTCCCCTCCTTTTGAGTGGGCTGTTTTTCAAAGAGAGTGCAAAATTATACGCTTTTTTCTTTTATTCAAACTTTTGAAAAAAAAAGAACGGAAAATTGTCCGGCCTACCGAAAGACCACTTTATCAACTATTTTCCGGCCCATTTCTTTCTCCAGCAATTCCAGTATACGGTCCTTCGACATCTCCAGTTCATGGCGCAATGGCGCCGATGTCAATTGCACGAATAAGACCTTGTCCTTAATATAAAGTTTTCCCGTCCGCGATGCGATCGGTCTGCCCATGACTTTCTCCCAGCTGTCAACCAGCCGGCTTTCATGAAATTTATCTTCAATCCTGTAATTCCTTAGTAAATCAGACATCGCCTCCGATACTGACATGGTATCGGATTTCCTGTCCTTATGGTATTTTTTATTGATCATTTCTGGGTTTAATCTTTCCGCCTTCTATTTCGAAATACCGGATCCGGTCTTCCCAGGCTTCCAGTAAACGGCGTGTCCGCTCCGGGCGGGCATCCGTTATGAAAACCTGTCCTGCATCGTCTTCCAGAATCCTTGCGATGAGCCGCTCAATGCGGTGCCTGTCCAGTTTGTCAAAAATATCATCGAGAAGAAGAACAGGCCGATCCTTTCTGAGTTCACTAAGATAATGAAATTGCGTGAGCTTTAAGGCAATAACGAAGGACTTCTGCTGTCCCTGGGATCCGTATTTCTTCAGCGAGTGCTGATTTGTTAAAAATCGATAGTCGTCCCTGTGAATACCGGCAGTCGTTCGCTCCAGCAGCCGGTCCTTCTCCAAACGCTCTTCCATCAGCGCCTTCATGCCTTCCCCGGCTTCCGAACGGTATTCTATGGAAACGGCTTCCTTGCCTTCACTGATCCACTCGTATTCCTCCCGGAATATCTTTACGTACCGGGCTATGAATTCCCTGCGCCTGGCATGTATCCGCTCGCCCAGGTCGACCAGGCTGTCTGTATAAATATCAATCTCCCGGCGATCAAAATAACGCCGCTCACCAAACAATTTAAGCAAGGCATTCCGTTGTTTCAGGAATTTATAATAAGCGATCAGATCCTCCAGGTATGACGGATCTGCCTGGCTGAGAATGGCATCAAAAAACTTGCGCCGGGTTTCACTTCCTTCACGCACCAGGTCGGTATCATCCGGGGTTATTAATACCACCGGAAACTTTCCGATATGCTCGCTGATGCGCTCGTAAAGTGTCCCCTCCCGCATCACCTGCTTGCCGCCGCTGCGCTGATAAACCACGCGCACCTCCTGCGATTTATTCTCCGTCACAAATGTCCCCTGCACCAGAAAGGCATCCTCCCCGTGCCTGATTTGTTCCTTGTCTATGCCGGAGAATGCACTGCGGGTCAGGGATAAATAGTGGATGGCATCCAGCAGATTGGTCTTCCCCGCCCCGTTGTTGCCCACCAGGCAGTTGAGTCCCGGGATGAATTCCGCTGTTTCCTCACCGTAATTCTTGAAATTAAACAAACGGATATTCTTAATGTGCATTCACTTTTTTTAATTAATTTCGCAGTCCCAAGCGGATCAAAATTAACATTATGGCAACGAAGACAAAAGCAAGCTCAGGAAGTAAATCCAAATCAAAGGCCAAATTCTCCAAGGAGCAATACATGGAATGGTTTGAATCCATGATGCTTATGAGGCGTTTTGAAGAGAAAGCCGGACAACTCTATGGTCAGCAGAAAATCAAAGGCTTTTGCCACTTATATATCGGACAGGAAGCCTGTGCAGCCGGGGCTGTTTCAGCACTGAAGGAAGGTGATAAATATATTACTGCCTACCGCGACCACGCACATCCGATTGCGCTCGGTTCGGATCCCAAGGCAATCATGGCCGAGCTCTTTGCCAAGGAAACCGGGATTTCCAAAGGAAAAGGTGGTTCCATGCACATGTTTGATAAAGAACATCATTTCTTTGGCGGGCACGGAATTGTTGGCGGACAAATTCCGCTGGGTGCCGGGATTGCCTTCGCTGAAAAATACAACAAAACAGATAATCTCTGTATCTGCTATATGGGTGACGGCGCGGTAAGACAAGGTGCTTTCCACGAAGCGCTTAATATCGCCATGGCCTGGAAGCTGCCCGCTATTTTCGTGATCGAGAATAATGGATATGCCATGGGTACCTCCGTCAAGCGTACTTCCAATGTAACAGAGCTCTACACGCTGGGGGAGGCATATGATATGCCTAGCGAACCGGTCGATGCCATGTCGGTGGAAGAAGTTCACAATTATGTGGAGAAAGCCGCCAAGCATGTACGGGACGGAAAAGGACCTTACCTGCTTGAGTTCCGCACTTATCGCTATAAAGGTCACTCGATGTCAGATCCCGCGAAATACCGCACCAAGGAAGAAGTGGAAGAATATAAGGGCCGTGACCCGATTGAGCAGGTGAAAGCCTCCATTCTGAAAAACAAATACGCCTCGGAAGAGGAACTCGACAAGATCGACAATAAGGTGAAGGACATTGTGAAGGAATGCGTCAAGTTTGCCGACGAATCAAGCTATCCTGACCCATCTGAAGCATACAAAGATGTGTATGCCCAGGAAGACTATCCGTATACAACCGACTGAGGTTCCGGATTATTTTTCCTGATTTTTCCAAATTAGAAGATTATTAGTAGCTTTGCAGCCTTAAAATTTTGTTAGATGGCAGTGAAAAGTAAAAAGAAAGCGCAGTCTCATTCGAGCAACGAATTGCTGGAGAATCCGGAAGCATTAGCGGAACAGTTGTCCAGGGGAGAAGAGTGGTTTGAGAAGCATAAAAAGACGGTATTTGCCGGGGTGGCCATTATTGCACTGGCGATCGCTGGTATATTCGGTTACCGGTATTATGTTTCTTACCAGAACGAGGAGGCACAAAATGAGATGTTCCAGGCAATTTATTACTTCGAACAGGACAGTGTTGTTCAGGCATTAAGAGGCGATGGAGCAAACCTCGGTTTTATTCAGATCGAACAGGACTACAAGGGTACTGCCGCGGCGAACCTCGCAAAATTTTACATCGGGGCGGGTTATCTTCAGATGGAAGATTACGAATCTGCTCTTTTATACCTGGAAGAATTCAGTTCGGATGACTTGCTTGTCCAGAGCAAGGCATACAGCCTGATGGGAGATGCACATATGGAACTGGAAGAATATTCAGAAGCGGCAGATCTCTATGAGCGGGCCGCCGGTAATAAGCCAACAGACGAGTTTTCACCCTATTACCTGATGAAAGCAGCACTTGCCCATGAAAAGGCGGGAAATAATGAGGCAGCTGCCGAAGCGTACAGGAAAGTGATTGATACGTATCCGAACAGTGATTTGGTCCCGCAGGCTAAAAAATTTATGTACCGCATTACCGGAGCCTGATAGATCATCAAAACATTTAAACTGACCCTTCCCTGCGGAAGGGTTTTTTTATTTGTGTCCCTCTCTCAGCCTTTCTGATCTCCCTCTCTTTCTCCTTCCCCATCTCCTTCTGATTAATTACCTTTGTTCCATGGCAACCACAAACCTTAGCGGTCAAACCGCGAAATCCTTCAAATCACTTGCAAAGAAACGTTTTGCCATTGTGGTTTCTGAATGGAATGATTCTGTAACTGAGGCACTTTATTCAGGAGCTTATCAGACTTTACGTGATTATGGGGTACCTAAAGATCATATCATCCGCAGAAATGTTCCTGGAAGCTTTGAGCTATCCCTGGGTGCTCAGTATATGGCGGAAAAAAAAGACATCGATGCCGTCATCTGTCTGGGTTGCGTGATCCAGGGAGAAACCCGTCACTTTGAATTTATCTGCAATGCGGTTGCCGATGGGATTACCAATGTCGGACTGAAATTTAATAAGCCCGTTATATTCGGAGTACTCACACCGGATACCCAGCAACAGGCGCTGGACAGGGCCGGAGGTAAGCACGGGAACAAAGGAGATGAGGCTGCTGTGACGGCTATCAAAATGCTCGGAGAATTCACCAGCTGACCAGGCCATAAACGTGACAACCCGGTACAATTTATCATGATACCAATACCCACTTCAGTCAATGATAATTAAGTGTATATCAAACATTTAAGTAGTATTTGACTATATTGGTAATGTAATTCATAGATGAATTCTGAATTTTTTTAGGAAAAATTGCAAAAAATGAATCCTTCAATAAGGAAACGGATCAGTTTTAGTTAAATGCATAAAACTCTGTCAGTTTATATAATTTCATAGATCATTAATATAAAAATTTCCAATTTTCAGAAAATAAGTAAACCACTTATCGAAATATTCTACGTTCTCACCGGAATAATTAAAACTTTTTGCAAAAAATTTCCGTTATTCACATTAGCAAGCTAGTAATTTTGACAGGGGTCGAGTACCCCGATCAGACCCGCCTTACAGAGTTAGGGCGGGTTTGTTGTTTTTGACCTTGTACAAAATAAAAAAAAACCCCGGCCGCGCCAGGGTTTACTTTTTCTCAGATTCCTCTATTTCTCTTTCTCTTTCTCTTTCTCTTTCTCTTTCTCTTTCTCTTTCTCTTTCTGGAAACCTACATATTCGCGACAATTTCATCGCCAAACTCCGAACACTTCAGCAAAGTTGCACCTTCCATCAGTCGTTCAAAGTCATAAGTAACACGTTTTGTTGCAATGGCTTTTTCGATTCCCTTATAAATGAGGTCCGCCGCTTCCTGCCATCCAAGATGCTCCAGCATCATGGCACCACTCAGGATCACTGATCCGGGATTCACCTTATCCTGCCCGGCATATTTTGGCGCCGTACCATGTGTTGCTTCAAAAATTGCATTACCGGTGTGGTAATTGATATTTGCTCCGGGCGCAATACCGATTCCCCCAACCATGGCTGCCAGTGCATCAGAAACGTAATCACCATTCAGATTTAACGTTGCTATCACAGAGTACTCAGCCGGACGCAGCAGGATTTGCTGAAGGAAGGCATCAGCAATTACATCCTTTATGATCACTTTATGACCATCTTTTTCTATTACTTGCCATGGTCCGCCTTCATAATCTACCGCTCCGTAATCTTTCCTGGCAACATTATAACCCCAATCGCGAAAAGCGCCTTCTGTAAATTTCATGATATTCCCCTTATGCACCAGGGTCACGGAATCCCTTTTCTGGGCAAATGCATAATCTATGGCAGCCTTCACCAGGCGGGAGGTTCCTTCATCTGATACAGGCTTTATCCCGTACCCCGCGCTGTCCGGAAAGCGCACTTTGGCATAGCGATCCGGGAAATTCTCTTTTAATAAGCCGGCAAACTTCTCACAATCCTCTGTACCAGCCTGGAATTCAATTCCGGCGTAGATATCTTCCGTATTCTCCCGGAATATCACCATGTCTACCTGTCCGGGTTCTTTTACCGGCGAAGGAGTTCCTTCGAACCAGCGAACCGGGCGAACGCAAGAATACAAATCCAGTTCTTGCCGTAGTGCCACGTTAAGCGAACGTATTCCGCCACCGACCGGAGTAGTAAGTGGTCCTTTGATGCCAACCAAATATTCACGAAATGCATCCAGGGTTGCTTCCGGAAGCCATTCTC
This sequence comes from Bacteroidia bacterium, assembly GCA_030432655.1. Taxonomy (GTDB): domain Bacteria; phylum Bacteroidota; class Bacteroidia; order Cytophagales; family Cyclobacteriaceae; genus JAUILA01. The sequence continues at coordinate 282,394 of JAUILA010000002.1, read as the reverse complement.
CGTTTTGGTTGTATGATTTTTCCCCTGCGAAAACTTCCTTCCAGGCAATTTTTTTAGACCCGTTATAAGCTTTTTCAACAGCGGCATCCAGGACATGCTTGGCTGCAGGCCAGATATCCACACCTGTTCCGTCACCTTCAATGAATGGAATGATTGGTTGATCCGGCACATTCAGTACCCCATTGTCAATGGTTATTTTTTGTTCGCTCATACTGCTTCTTTTTATTTATTTGTGAGGATGCGAATTTACGTAAATTAGTGGTTTTAAGGAAAAGAGACCGGGTATTATTGGCCGGACGGGCAATACCAGGGGTTCTGCAATCGTTTCAAACGGGATGATGTCAATTTTATACATATGGATTTTATTCTTTATTCCTTCAGGTCAACCGGAGTCATGCCTGACGGCAGAGGAAGAAAAGTTATTCAGGCTGATAAATGAATACCGCCAGGAAGAAGGGCTGTATCCTATACCCTTTTCATCAAAACTCAGTATGGTTGCCAAGGCACATGTCCTTGATCTCCAAACAAATTATGACTTTTCAAGGGAGAATCCCTGCAATCCGCACAGCTGGTCAGACCGTGGCGATTGGTCGGCCTGTTGCTATACCAGTGATCACAGCCAGGCAGCCTGTATGTGGGCCAAACCTCAGGAGATCGCAGATTATCCGGGCGAAGGCTACGAGATCGCTTACATTGATTCAAACGGAGCAAATGCAGGGGATGGCCTTGCCGGCTGGAAAAAGAGCCCGTCACACAATCCACTTTTGGTTAACAGCGGGATTTGGGAACAAGCCACGTGGAAGGCCCTGGGCATAGGAATTCATGGCAATTATGCGGTAGTCTGGTTTGGTCAGCAGGAAGATCCTTCTTCTTTCAGCATTTGCCCCTAGTAGGATTCTTCTTCATTCGGAAAATCTGCCGACTTAACGTCTTCAATGTAATGGGATACTGCGTCCGCAACCACGGTATCGAGGTCTGCATACCGGCGAAGAAAGCGGGGTTTGAATTCCTTTGTGATTCCAAGCATGTCCTGCATTACCAGAACCTGGCCATCCACGTGCGGACCGGCACCTATTCCAATAATCGGGATACTTACTGATTCAGCCACTTTCTTTGCGAGATCAGCAGGAATTTTCTCAAGAACGATGGCAAAACATCCGCATTCCTCCAGAATCCGCGCATCATCCATCAGTTTACTTGCTTCTTCCTCTTCACGGGCACGAACGGTATAGGTACCAAATTTATATATTGACTGAGGTGTAAGTCCCAGGTGCCCCATCACCGGAACCCCGGCGCTCAGGATACGACTGACGGATTCCCTGATTTCACTTCCACCTTCCATTTTTACCGCATGAGCACCGGATTCCTTCATTATCCTGATCGCACTCCGAAGGGCTTCGGAAGAGTTACCCTGATAGGAACCAAAAGGAATGTCCACCACGACAAACGCCCGTTCGACAGCACGAACAACAGACGTGGCATGATAGATCATCTGGTCCAGCGTTATCGGCAGCGTTGTTTCATTTCCTGCCATGACATTAGAGGCTGAATCCCCCACAAGCAACACATCGATCATTGCGCTGTCCAGGATTTTTGCCATGGAGAAATCGTACGCCGTTAACATGGCAATCTTTTCTCCCCGGTTCTTCATTTCCTGAAGCTGGTGAGTGGTTATTTTTTTTATGTTGGACTTATGCACGGACATGTGCTAAAGTTACAACTTTATTTGATTTTGGTATTGGGTATGGTGACGGTAAAGGTGGTACCTTCCATCTCGACGCTGTCCACATTTATCTCAGCATCCAGCTTGTCCGCCACTTTTTTGACAATGTACAAGCCAAGTCCAGATCCTTCGCTGCGTTCCGTAGCGCGGTAAAACATATCAAAGATATTGGGCAGCTTGGACTCTTCAATTCCTTCGCCATTATCCTTTACCATGATCACTACTTTTTCCTCGTCGGTATCCATCTCTACATGAATTGTAGAGAGCGGTTTACTAAAGCTGCGATATTTGATCGCGTTGGAAATAAGGTTATTCAGAATAATCCTGAGCCGGGTTGCATCTGAAATAAATGGCACTGGCTGAAGCACTCTGGCAGTGATCTCAAGTTTCGTTGTATCTGAGGCATTATAATAGCTGGCAATACTATTATTCAGTTCCTGAATAAGATTGATCGGCTTATGCGGATCATTCACCCGGTCATTCCTCGAGATGCTCAGTAGCTCCACAACCAGATCATCCAGGCGAATTACGCTTGAACGTATTTTCTCTATGCATTCCTTTCTGAATTTCTCATCTTTCTCCATATCATGAAGATCGATAAGACCCAGGATGGAACGTAACGGAGACCGCAGATCATGTGAGGCATGATACACAAAGCTATCCAGCTCGAAATTGACTTTTTGTAACTCCAGTAAATTCTCCTTGGTTTGTGTAATATCCTTGAAGACAAAGTCAACCGTCTGATCTTCTTCATACCAGACAGCATTTAGCAACACCCAGATTTCACTTTGAATCGAAGTCGAAATTTTCAATTCATAATTTTCTATGATCTTGTATTTGCGCAACTGACGCTTCAGGTCTTTGAAATGCCTTGGCTGCAACACATCCCTCAGCCGGAACCTGTGTCTTTCCCCACGCAATACGCCCATGATTGACCAGAACTTTTCATTAGCTTCCAGAACGATCTCAAGATCATCCACCGTACTGCACATGGCCACCAGTGAATTCTGGAAAAGATTCCGGTACTTTCTTTCACTTTTCTGAATGGCCGAAGCAGCCATTTTCTGTTCAGTGATATCTGTATGGCTTCCGGAAATCCGTATCACTTTGTTATCCGTATCACGAAGCGCACGACCTTTAGACAGAATCCAACGGTAGGTACCATCACGGTGCCTCAGGCGAAATTCCTGTATGTAATTATCTGAATTACCGGTTATGAACTGATTGAAATGGTTGATTGCCTGGGTGCGGTCATCCGGATGCAGCAGACCCTCCCAGAGATCCGGTGGCACATGCTCCTTTACCGGGATACCAAGCATGGTTTTCCAGGGAGCAGAAACAAATCGTGTGTCAGGATTGGGAGTCCAGTCCCATAACCCGTCATTTGCTCCGGAAGCTGCAAGTTCGAGGTGCTCGAGCTTTCTGTAAAGCGCCTTATTCTCCCGCTCCAGTTCTTCTATGCGCTCTGAAAAATGTTTATCTGCTACTCTCAAGAATTTATGGATCAATATCCTATAAAAATTAGCTTGAAGATAAATCAAGCCACGGCCATTTCAAATGGGATGTACCAAATGAGAATACTTTACAGTAAATCGGAAGGTTATTTCAGGTAGACTTCTGCCTTATTTCTCTTTAAAACCACTTCAACATGATCTTCTATAGTTGTAGACAATTCATACCCCGTGTAATTTGAAGATACCGGAAACTGGGAATGGCTCCGGTCAACCAGCACAGCCAGCTCAAGCTTCTTAATTTTCACCTGGAGGAACGGTTTCATGCTGTATGCAATGGTACGGCCTGTATTGAGCACATCATCAACGATGACAATGGTTTTATTTTTAAGACCGGATTCATCACAATTGACCGCAATTTCACTTTGCGTGGGAGCAAGTTTATCAAGTGACACCTTAATCAGTCGTATATCAAGTGTTGAGATATCTTCAAGTATTTCCTTAAGACGTTCTGCCAGAAGAAATCCCTGGCCTTCAATACCTGCCAGGAGAATCTCCTTTTCCTTGAAATTTCGTTCCCAAATTTCAAATGCCATTCTCCGGATCTTCTGATTAATCTGATCCTTATTCAATATGAGCGTTTTTTCGGCCATTTGTGTCACTTTACGGGCAGTACTTTGCTGTCTTTAAAGGTAGATAAAACGACCATGGATTCCATATTGTCCACTACGGGAATCTCACTTACCCTGTCCAGCATTAGTTCCTGGTATTTCTGGATATTTTCGGCAATGATCTTGAGAATAAAATCACCGCTGCCCGTTACATGATGGCACTCCACGATCTCTTTTATGTCCCGAATATTGTTAAGAAACACTTCAATGTTTTTCTTATTGTGACCTTTCAGCGAGACCATAACAAAAGTCCTTACCCCCAGTCCGACTTTTTCCGGATCAACCTGGGCATAATATTTACTTATGATACCGGTTTTCTCCAGTTTTTTCACCCGTTCCAGGGTTGGTGCAGGAGAAAGACCGATTTCCTGTGCAAGCTGGGCGTTCGTTATTTTTGCGTTCTTTTGAAGTATTTCCAGGATTTTCCTGTCGATGTCATCAATTTTAACCTTTTTCATAGGCAGGCAATAAAAGCACAAAGATAGGGAATGATTGATCTGAAATTAATGTATTACCGCTGAATAACAAAACGGTAATAAGCCCTTCCTTCGGGTTGAATTGCCTGAATAATATAGGTTCCGGCCGCCCATGTGGAGATATCCACCGCCCATGTATTAATTCCTTCAGATCCGGTGCTGATTGTTCCTGAAAATTTCCTGACGCCGGTGGAATGATAAATTTCCACCCGGACCTCTTCATCTCCCGTGGCCAATATATCCAGGTTCAGAAGGTCGCTGGCAGGATTTGGATACGGGGCGTAGACGATCACCACTTTTTCCGCAGAACAGGCCGAATTATTCTCCGGGTTTATATCTGGAACTCCCATAATTTCATCAGGAATCCTGACACAGATATTCAGTGGATTCCGTGCATTAAGCGAGACCGGAAGTGTGATCCGAACGGGAGAATTGTCTGACGGGAGGTTCACATCAATTTCCTGTGAAATCGTGTAATCCGCGTCGAGAATAATAGTTACCGGCAACTTGTCCAGGTCAACCGATCCCTGGTTTCTGGCAGTGAATGTCAGCCTGACCTGGTTTTCACTGCCGGGAATATTGGAAATTTCCAGGTCTGACAGCGCTATATCTATATCGGGATTTGTTACCTGGATGATCTGCGTTGCCGTATCCCGGCAACCGGCAGCGCTGGAGGCGACCAGGGCCAGTTCATAAGAACCCATTTCATCCAGCGTATATTCCAGGGATGAGGCATTCCCGATGACCACATCATTCAGAAGCCATTGAATCGTCTGTGCATTCTCCGATGTACTTTGCGCCCGGATGCTGAACGGCGGCGGACCAAACGCATTGTCAAGGGTGAAGGATGCCTCCGGAGCTGCATCAATGGCCACTGACCGGGTTGTGGTGAACGAACAACCAGAGGCAAGGAAAACACTCAATGAGACCTGATAGGTCCCGCTATTCACGAACGTATAGGATGCTACAGAATCAGCTGAAAGTCCTTGTCCGCCAAAATCCCATTCCCTGGCAACAACAGGATCTTCCGGCGACTCTGTCAGATCGATAAAGGTTACCGGACTTCCGGAACATGGTTGCTGAATTCCCATTAAGACATCCGGTTCTTCGTTGATTATAATTTCCCTGGTTTCCGAGGAGATACACTGGTTGGAAGCGGTCACGACAAGCGTCACCTGGTAATCACGGGCGAATTCAAAGGTGGTGGTGGGATTCCTCTGACTGCTGAACGTGCCTCCCAGGTCCCAGGCCCAGGAAGTCAGGGATTCTCCGTCCGGCGGAAATGAATTATCCTGAAAGCGTACGGGTTCGCCTATACATGCCTGGTCATAGGAGAATGATGCTGTCGGGGACTCCAGCACCGTCACCTGCTGTGTCGCGGACAGACTGCACCCGTAGTTGGTGGTCACCGTGAGGGTCACTTCATAGTTTCCCGCAGCACCGTATATATGGGTTGCCTCACGGGTGGAAGCAATATTATTATCCGAATCCGGGTCGCCAAAGTCCCATTCCCAGGCAGTAATGTTGGCATTCGGGGCAGTGCTTTCGTCCCTAAACAAGGTGGCTGTTCGCTCACAGGCAAGTTCGTTGGTAAAAGAGACTTCAGGAAGTGAATATACCGTGACAGATTGAACGTAGGTGCTGACACAGCCGGCTGAATTAGTAATTGTGAGTGAAACATCATACGCACCGTCGTTATCAAATGTAACCGCGGGATTCTCCAGGGATGAGGTAGTTCCGTTGCCAAAATCCCATAAATAAGAATCTATCTGACCTGTGGATGTGTTCGAAAACTGCATGGCTGAACCCTGGCAGGAATCATCGACAGTGAAGGACGGATTGGGACCTTCAATGACACTGGCTGATTTAGAAACTGAACTACTACACCCTGGTATTGAAGTCGTCAAGACAAGATCGTACGTGCCAGGCATTGTAAATTCATACGATAGGATCATACCGGAACCTATCATTTCACCATCAAGTGTCCAGGTATAATCAACATCTCCGGCGTACCCTTCCTGCACGGTTCCCATTATTTCAATAGGTTGATTGGAACAAATAGATTCCGGAAGAGAAAAATCGGGATTCGGGCTCTCATAAATTCCAATCACCTTGCTGACAGAATTTGCGCATCCCGATCCGTCATCAGCCGTTAAGGTAACCTGATAAGAACCAGGGGAAGAATACATATGTTCTGGTTCCGGGTCTGATGAAGAATTTCCGTCTCCAAATTGCCAGGTGTAAGAGAAGTCTTCGTCGAATAGGGTATTTGTAAAATTCACAGCATTCGAAACGCAGTTGCCTGTAAAAGTAAACGCCACATCAGGTGCGGATTCCGGTCCGGCTATGACCTGTTTTACAATATAATCGGATTGATTTGACGATCCCTTAGCCGTAAGAGAAACAAAATATGTGCCTGATAATTGATATCTGACATCCTGCGGATTTGTTTCCGTTGAGATAGCCTGATTAGCACCACAAATACTTTCATAGACAAAAGATTCCACCACCCGGTTATTTGAAAATATGCTTATAGCAACGAATTTTGATTCGAATTTGTGAACCTCCAATCCAAATGCCCCTGTAAAAGGTGTCGAATTTGTATGGGTAATTGTATTTTGAATCTCGTTCAATATCGAAGGACCGAGATAATTCTGTTGCTGATCACCGGATAATAACTGAGTCGAAAGCACAAATTCTCCCTGATCCCGAAGGACTTGAATGCCAGATGGTCTATCAGTTCCAAAAGATCCCCCAGTCAGTACTTGTGAATCAAAAGCTGCGTTTGAAAGGTCTGAACCAAAGCTAACCCTGTGAATTGATCTGGAACTTAGCCCTGTTATAAACCCGAACCAATTCCCATTATTCTTCAATACATCTATTGAACCGGCTCCAGATAGTCCGGGAATCACTTCACTTGTCTGTAAATCCGCCACTTCAGGAATGTTTAAATGATCATTTCCTAAATCCAGGATCTGTAGTTTGTTTTCATTATATACAGTAAAAATTAAGTAATTAGACTGATCCTCTACGATTTTCATACCTCCATTTACAGATCCAACATTATTGAATATTACTTCCGTATCTGGCGAAGAGAACAAATCATTACCAAAATCAAGTCGCAAAAGATTGTTGCTGGTTCCATTCAGGATATAGGCATAATAACCAGAATCATCTGATCCGATCTCGATCTGCTCAGGCCCTGAAAGCGCATTGTTAATATTCCCAAGATTATCAACACTCGGCGCTGGATTGGAGAGGTCGGTTCCGAATGAAAGTCTGTACAATTCGTTTGATTGTCTCACTACCATAAATCCGAACCAATTGTTTCCCTGTTGAACAACGTCAATATCCCGTGGTAGAAATGAGCTGGGAACAAATGCAATGTTATTCGTTTCAGGAGTAAGACTTAAGTCGCCTTCACAAAAATCCCAAACAAAGGTATCCGCATTGGTGGAATTATTCTGCACAGACAGGTTTTGGTTGAGGCATACCTCACCAGGCATCTCAAAATCTGCATTAACCATTTGCGGATATAGAGAAATGCTTGGAAAGAGAAATATTATAACTAACAGGAACCTCATTTTACTGCCATCTCTTAGTGATTGATCACTTTCAATCCTGAAAAGTAACATCATTTTTTCTTAATAATCCCGACATATTTATCTTCTTCCGGATAAAAAACAACATCGCATGACTCATTAATACTTTCAACAAATTCTTTGAACGCAACATTGTCCCCTATATCATCCGAGATAAAATATCCGCCGGGACGCAGATGATTCCAGAGAAGCGGATAAGTTTTCATTCTCCCGGCGTATGATTTATCACTGTCGTAATGACATAAATCAAAAGTTTTTTGCAACCCGAATATTTTTTTAAGAGCGCTGGCATCAGGAAGTCTTATTAAATTCCAGTTCTTTCGCAGATTCTCCGGAACAACACATCCGACAAAATCTTCATTGTTCATTTTTGGATAAGGCATATCCGAGCTGTATAGACCGGCTTCCTTTTCAGACTGTTTTGCCGCCAACAGAAGAGCGAGCGATGACCATCCGTAGGCCACTCCCGTTTCAATAATTTTAGCAGCATCAATTTTTCTACTGAGATAATAGATTAATTCAAGATTTGCCATGCCGCCCATCTGATGCGGGCTGGTACTCTGCTTTTCAGTTGCATACTCAAATTCATCAGGGTATAATGTATTGATAGGCTCTACCGATGAAATTCCCTGACTTCTTAAGTAGTTTTCTGTATTCTGGGCTTTTTCATTACACCATTTTATAGCTTGCTCAGATGTCCCTTCTTTTGGGTGTACAAATAGTCTCCTTACTACTAAAGATGCAAAAAAAGACGCGTGCTGCGGATGCTTGATAAACCAAAAAATGGTTTCAAATTTATTTTTGAGTTGGTTCCAGTAGCCGGTCATGAAGCTTATAATAATTATCTATCACCTTATTTATGGAGAATTTACTAATCACTGTTTTTCTCACATTTTCTCCTATTTCAATTAGCGAATATTTATTATCCAGAACGTCTGACATTATTTTGAGAAATCCCGGACCGGGATTTTCTCTGTCAAGCAGGAACCCTGTTTTACCTGTCATGATGTAATCACTGAAATCACCCACATTTTCACAAACAACCGCTGGTGTATTAACTATAGCTGCCTCTTTTACAGCGCTATTACTCGCCTCCGAATGGGAGAAATGAACCATAAGATCTGCAGCCTTATAATAATTCTGAATATCATTTTTAAATCCAAGCATTTTTACACTTGATGTCAGCCCGTTCTTTTCAATATAATCGCGGATTTCTTTTTCACATGGTCCTTTCCCGAGAATCAGAAGTATGATTCCGGATTCAGGCAATTTTTGAAAATAATTTAGTAATTCCAGGTGGCGTTTTTCAGGTATGAGTCGGGCGGCGGCGATAAGGAGAATACGTGCTGGAAATTTATTCCTGATTTCCGCGACTTTTTTCATATCTGGATCTGGAATCAATCCGAAATCATAGGCATAATTTATCTGAAGAACCTCAGGTCTGGTGGCTTTCTCTATTTCTCTGATTTGCTTTGTAACAAATACAGAGGGCGAAATATAATAATTTGCCAGCCGATTGATAATTCTGTCGGCCATTCTTTCCTTCCAGTTCGGATCAATGAATCCGCAATCCGAATGATGACGTGTGATTACAATGGGGGTTTTGATAAAAACCTGAGAAAGTACTGCCACTATGTTTGCTTCCTGGTAATGAGAATATATGATGTCAAAGTTATATTTACGGCAAACGGAAGTAAATACCGCAATTTTTTGTGGAATCGCATTTTCGACATGAGGACGGTCAATAATTTTACAGTGACCTTCAGCTAGTACATGGTGAAGTCTGCCGGGAGTGCATTGTGTGAGCAAGCTTACATCATGGCCATCTTTGACAAATTGAACAGCTAGTGAAATTATGTAGTTGACGGGTTCATCGTAAGGAGTATAAAAAAGTATTCTCATGCCCAATCCTTTATTGCCTGTTTAAATATTGCTGCATAATGATCCGCTGCTGTCTCCTCAGTATAAATTTGGCTTGCCTGCCTAAAACTGGCAGAAATCCTATTCTTTTCTGCTGGATAAAGGTTCAGGTACCGAATTACTGATCCGGCAATATCCTGTGGATTCTGTGGTACGACCATCCAGGAATTCACCTTCTCAACAATCTCTTTAGTTCCTGTCTCATTACTTACGATGACAGGCAGCCCGGCCATCATACATTCAATTGTGGAAGTTGGAAATGCATCCCCCCGGGTGCAGTGAATACAAAGGCACGCATTCAGCACTAATTCCGGTATGTCATTTACTTTCCCAAGAAATTCAATTTTCTTTCTATGCTCATCAGAAACCTGAGACATCAATTCCTGTATAATTGCTTCCTCCCATTCTCCGGCAATAATAATATGTTTGCCTGGAAATTTCTCGAAGATTCTGTTAAAAGAGGCAAACATTACATCCATGCCCTTATAGAATTTTCGGAATTCGGTTGGCCCATTGGCAATTAATAATATGTTATCAGAGGTCAGATCAGGTTTGGCTGATGATAATGCCTCCTGTCTGGAAGCAGGCGGACCAAGAAATGTGGTGTATGTTTTAGGCTGAGGTCGTAAATTTAATTTTCTGACAAATTCCGCAGACATTTTACCCTCGCAAAACAAAGCATCATAAGAAGCCAGTGCCTTTTTGTGTAGCCAGTTATTCAGCGGGCCAAACTTTTTATTTAGCATGAAATAGAGAGTATGACTTCCGAGGTGAACTATTAGCTTTTTCTTGTGCCTTCCTGCCAGCATCAAATTCATGAGGACAGGAGTAAAATGCAAATTATCGACCAGAACGACATCATAGTCTTTGCATACATTTTTCAAATGTCTTGCATTGATTATCCAGGCTCTCAGCAACGCTACAGGATTAAGCTTCCTGTCCTGCCATCGTATAACCGGATCAATATACTCAACCTTATCACAAACGGTCATAGCAAAACGCCTGTGCAAAGGATGAGCCTGTGGTCTGCCTTCAAGGTATATTGCTCTCGTCATAAGCCGGCTAACTGATTATATGCCTTCCGGTATCCTGAAAGGACATCTTTAAGAGAATGATTCTTCAAGACAAACTGCCTGGCATTTTTACCCATAGGAATGACTTCAGCCGGATTATCTATGATAAATTGTATTTTAGATGCTAACTCCTCTTCGTTATTATTTTCGAACAAAAGGCCTGTTTCCCCATCCTTGATAATGGCGCGCAAAGCGGGTATATCTGAACTAATCACGGGCAGGCCTGAAGCCATCATTTCAAGAATTGCCAACGGCAAGCCCTCGACAGAAGAAGGAAACACTCCGACCTGACATTCCCTAAGCCTTTCGTTTAACATATTGGTTACGCCCCGGAACTCCACATTCTTCAATTGATTTTCAGAAACAATTTTTTTTAAATGGTCCTCTTCAGGTCCGTCACCGTACAGGATTAATCTGGCTTGAGAAACATTAGTAAGCATTGACCACGCGCGTAACAAGAGGGCATGATTCTTAGTCTGAACCATTCTTCCAACATAGACAAAAGAAAGAAATTCGTGGGGAGTGAAATTTGGCCGAAAGGTATCACAGTCAATCCCGTTTTGTATAAGCCTGTGCTCTCTTTCCACATTCGCCAAATGAAATTCCAAGTGGTACGCAAATACGGCAGGAGAAACTGCTACAATATGAAATGGTTTATACAATTGTCTGAAAACCCAAACAATACCGGTCATATTCAATATAGGGTATTGCTTCTTAAACAATCGAAGGCTATGATCTGTATAGAGCAACTTGTGTTGGGAAAGCAGGTATCCCAAATGCAACTCCCGGGGATGTGTATGAAAATGAACAAGATCTGGTTGCGCTTCATCAATATATTGAATAATCTCTGAATATTTCTCTTGCTGCTTATTTCTGTTCCACCAGAGCTGAAGGTATTTTCTGAAGGAGTAGTCCCTTTCAAGCACCAGATCAAAAGACCTTATTTGAATTTCCTCCGGAAATTCGCTTATAAATTCTTGATCTACCTGACCTGTTAGCACAACAATAGCAATTTCCATGGTATCTGTAAGTTTGCATAGTTGCTTGAGAACAATTCCCGTTCCATCCCTTTGAAGGGTTTCGGCGATATGCATCACTTTTAACTGTTCCATCAGGCTTTTGTATATACAGCTATAATCGAATGTCCGATTATCTTTGATGCTCTTCGGGACATCACAAATTCAGCTAATTTGTGCAAGCGAAGTCTGAAATATATTGACTTGGGTAACGAAAACCCGTTAAAGAGGCTTTTCAGGTAAGTATGATGATAAGGTCCATAATGAATTTTCTGCAAAGGCTCTTTCACTAAAGATTTCAATTTTAACGGGAAATACCTTTCCAGACTTTTTAGTGAATTTTCCCCCCACAAACCCATATGATGTGGCGGCATATTTAAAAAAGATCCTGGGTGAGCATTTTTGCCGATAAATCCATCATTATTCGGAACACTAATAAGCAATTGACCTCCTGGTTTAAGGCAAGTGGTCATTGCTGAAATGATCTCCTCAACAAATGACAGATGCTCGAGCACCTGATAGCTGCACACAAAGTCGTAGGAATCCGGAAATAAACTGGCATGTTCCTGAATAGATTCCAGCCGAATATCCAGATCTTCGTTCCCTTCAAGAGCTAAATGATTGAGTTCTAACCCGGTGACCTCAACTTTCCGATGCTTTTTGAGCTCCCTCAAATAATCTCCACGGCCACATCCTACTTCCAGTAGTTTAAATCCATCTTCAATATAATTAAGGCTATTGAGATGTTCCCATTTCCAGGGCAGGTAATACCATTCCTTCCGAGACAATTCTGCATAAAACTGATCCGACCCCATAAGGTCAAACGGATAGTAGAATTTATAGTCACATTCACGACAATGATAAGTGGTAACTTCTTCCAGGTTTTTAAAAACTGAGGATACGTCAATACCCAGTCGGTTATTATAATCCAGAATAATCTCTTTGGTGGATATCTTTCCGTTAACTGATAATGCCCGTGAACCACATAAAGGACATTTCAGTGCCTTATCGCTCATTGAACTCATATTCTGAAGGATGTTCGGGTAAAAACTTACCATTATCAAGTCGATAAATGACCGAGCAATTACGTAAAATTCTCCGCTGGTGTGCAATCATAATAATAGTGTACCCAGATTCATATAAATGCCTGATACACTCAAGGATTGATTTCTCTGTATTAATATCCAGTGAACTGGTAATCTCATCAAGTACCAGCACCGAACTTTTTTTATACAATGCCCGTGCTATTCCGATGCGCTGACGTTGTCCGCCGGAAATATTTAATCCCTGATCACCCAGATAAGTGTTCAGGCCCTTATCAAGACCTTCAATAAACTCTTTAAGTTCAGCCATCTCCACCGCCTGATCAAGTTGTGATCGGCCAATCTCCTTTTCGGAGGACATTGTAATATTCTCCTTGATTGTACCTGGGAATATTGTTACCTGCTGCGGGACGTAGCTGATTATGTTATACCATTCCGTTCTCTTCAGATCCCGTAAGTCCAGTCCATCTATCGTAATGGAACCGCTCTGTTGCAAAATTAATTTAAGCAGCAATTTGGTAATAGTGGTTTTACCACTTCCTGATGCACCCATTAATCCTACATATTCTCCTTTTTTAATGGTGAATGTCAGATCAGAAAGGATTTTTGATCCGCCAGAATCATAGGAAAAATTGACCTTGTCAAATACTATTTGAGTCGAAAATTGAGCAATTGACTCCTTGCCTGACAGATCCACAGAGGGAATATCAGCGTTCTCTTTCAAATGTTTAAATACAAACTCAGCCGTTTTGATATTATTTACCGATAATATTATTCGGTTCATAGAGGGAATTAAACGATAGGCGGCAATTGCAAAAGTTACCAGAAAAGCAGCCACCTCACTCAAGTCAAAATTCCAGAAATATGCACCCACTAAAACAGCGGTGATAGCTGCAACAGCAAATCCCTCAATAATTTTAGGAGAAATAGCATTATAGAGATTTAGCCGGGCCATAGATCCACTGAACTTCATGACGGATTCACGAAAATCCGATTTATAGTGTTCCACTTTATTTAAGAGAAGAATTTCAATAAATCCGTCGAGCCCCTTTTTCCCTTTATTGAACATTTCAGAATGATATTTCTCTCTTTCAATGGAAACACGGGCCAATCGCTTTCTCTGACTTCTTATATAAAGAAACAACACAGGTGCAAGCAAGACCACAATAGACAAAAATAACGGCGGACTGTAAACAAAGATCGCCGCACCAAGAAGGGCAGCTAACAGCACCTCGTTCAATAAAATTGAATAAGGAATGAAAATGCCCACCACAAAATTGTAAGGAATCTCAATTATACTACGCAAAAGATCTCCCGAGGCAATTTTAGAACGATAAGATAACGGGGCATTTACATACTTGGCATACTGATCAACGACAAGTTTGGAAGCTACCCCAAAGCTTACTTTCGCAAAAAATTTTGAAATGAAGTAGGTCAATAAAATTTTAATGAGAAATAAGACTAATACCGCTGCAACAAGGAACAACACAAAATGAGTAGCGTTTGAAGCTTCTGTCCAGAGGTACAGCCTGTTAAGAATGGAATTATTTTCAATTAAGCCTGGGTCTACAAGAATCTTAATGATCGGAAGCAGAGCCAGTAAACCAAAAATATCAAGAATTGAAAGGGCGAATCCTGCCGGCAATAACCTGATTAACTCTTTTTTTACATAGGATGGCACAGACTCATTAATCTGGCTGAATACAGACAGGATTATTCCTCGGTTTAGTTTCATGTCTACGCTGTAAGCATTCCCGGCAAGGCCTGAATAACCTTTCAAATATGAATAGATTATCCGAGTTTATCGAATTTATTGTTTATACATTTGTTTTATGAGGAAAATTCTATACCTCTCCTATGATGGGCTCACAGACCCTCTCGGAAAATCTCAAATTCTTCCCTATATAAAAGAGCTTTCGAAAGACGGCTATGAATACCACATCATTTCATTCGAAAAGCCGGATAGATATAGAAAAAACGGTGAAGCTGTCAGGCAAGAATTGGCACCTTTTCCGGTCAAATGGCATCCAGAAGAATTCACCTCCTCTCCTCCCTTTATTTCGAAATTCAGAGATCTTAAAGTCTTTCGTCAATCTGCTGAAAATCTTTGTAAAGAGTATGAAATCCAATTAATCCATTGCCGAAGTTATGTAAGTGCACAGGTTGCACAGCGGATAAAAAAACGACTTAACATTCCCTATTTATTTGACGTTCGTGGATTCTGGGTAGATGAACGCAAAGACAAAGGAATTTGGCAGCTCAATAATCCGGCACATAAATTATTGTATCACTATTACAAGATAATAGAAAAAAAGCTGATCCGGGATGCAGATCACATCATAACGCTCACCGAAGCTTCCGCCCGATTTATCAATTCGGAATGGAAAATACCTGCAGAATTAATGACAGTAATCCCATGCTCTGTTGAAACTACTGATTACACAATTGCCGATACCTCGAACAAAGCGAAGGCTAAGGAAGAACTGAATATTCCAAAAGATGAATTCTGCCTGGGTTACCTTGGTTCCCTTGGAGGGTGGTATGACCTTGATCGCATGCTTTGTTTTTATTCTGATCTTTTGAATTTTAAGGAGAACGCGCATTTCATATTTTACACCCCTCATGAAAAAGAAGATATCATTGCCAAGGCCCGGAAATACAACATTTCTACGGAAAGAATACATGTATTTTTCGTTCCCCATCAAGAGCTCGATAAAGCGCTAAATGCCTTTGATGTAAGTATCCTGTTCCTCAAAGATGTTTTTTCAATAATAGCCTGCTCCCCTGCCAGAATTGGTGAACTATGGGCCAAAGGAATTGCAGTAATTTTAAGCGAGGGGATCGGCGACCTCACGGCGGACTTCATTGACGGAAGTGGTGTGATCACCAGTAATCCAAAAGATATTGATCACGTACTCCACCTGTCTGAAGAGGATATAAGAAACAAAGCGATTCAGTACTTCAATCTTGAGAACGCTGTGAAAAAATACAAATCAGTCTACAGCCGGCTTGTATAGATTGTTTTTCCTGATACTATCAAAAAGCAAAACAATGGCCGTCAGATAAAAAGGAAGCAACGGTATTCTGTACCTGGACAAGGTACCGAAATTGAAAGTGGAAATTCCTACTCCGAATGCAAAAACAATTGAGAATATCAGACAGAACATCAGGAGTGGATTTTTATAGATAACCCGCAATTTCCACAATCTGGATCTTACAAGAATAAATAAGGTAAGCACAAACATCAGCAAAGACTCTATTGCCGACAGTAACATAAAAACGTTCTTAACTTCCCAAAGATATGGCCTGAATAGGGCTACATTGACAGCCTCCGGAGCAAGCCGTAACATACTCTCAAATGTTCCGTCAAGTTCGCCCAAGGTATACGTCGAACCTGCGTCTTTTCCGGTCCAGTAGGCGATGTCATAGGCAGTGATCTTGGCAGTTTGAGCAATATTCTGGAGTGAGTATTTCGATTCTTCCTCCACAATGTTTCTAACAGCCAGATAACCCGAAAAAGCTGCGAGGACAATCATGACCGGCGTCAGGATATTTCTAAGTACAATCGGTTTAATTTGCTTTAGATAACTCATAAAGAGATAAAGCAAAAGAGAAGGCACAAGACAAAGCAGGATGTACACTTTTACCATGTACAATAAATACAGGCTTAACACCAGCAGTACCCAGTTGCTTCCAATGTTACGTTTTTCAATAACAGCTTTATTCAATGCGTACATAAACCATCCAACCGCAGCCAGGGTCAGCGAATCTTTTAGAATGCCAGAACTCCAGAATATAACCGATGGAATAAACAGAACTGACAAAGCCAATAGAAATGGGTTGGCGTTCGATTTTTTCAGAAAAAACTGATATAAGCACCAGGACCCACTGAAACTCATTACAGCAAATAACAAGGCAGTCGCACTGTAGGTGGCAAAAGTAAACAGATCAAAAATGGCTGCAATTTGCACCACCACATATGAACTTGGGTCGCCAAAATATCTGATTCTTGATACATATTTATATTTGAGTAGCGCCCAGTCTCCATTGGAAAAAAGTAATTTAAGACCTTCAAGAGGTTCTTCCAGAAGCGCTTCGTATATGATCGCACTGCCATTTGTATGATATAGAAAAGTGTCCCCTCCGTTATAGTAAAACTGGTACAAAAACCCCAGCAAAATGGCAGCGGTCATCTTTAATACCAGCGCTGGAAAGAAATATTTCCGGTTGGTGTCATTTGTGACATACGGACGGATTAGGTAGGCCCCGATCAGAATGATTATAAAAAATATAGGTGTTACGATCAGATCCTTCAGCTCCATTACAAGAGAAAATTAGCAATTATTCGTTTCATTCCAACTGTCAGTCCGCTTTAATATCGATCCAAATATCCTATTTTTGGAATGAATAACTTCCAAATGAAGCGAATCACTTTTTTAATTCCCTATGCACTAAATACAGCACCTTCGCAGCGTTTCAGATTTGAATTCTTCCTGGATGAATTGGAAAGGATCTACCAGGTTGACATACATACTTTTTATTCAAAGAAAGGTTATAATTTTATCCGTTCAAAAAAGTATCACCTGCTTCTTCCTATTGTTCTTTTTTGGGGATTCTTACGAAGGTGTCAGCATATCTTTAAATGCTTTAAAGCAGATTTCGTTTTTATACATCGTGAAACAACACCCATCGGTCCCCCGTGGGTGGAATTTTTCATTGCCCGTATATTGAAACGAAAGATTATTTATGATTTCGATGATGCGATCTGGTTACCCGACCCGCATGAATCGGGCCTCCGGGAAAAATTAAAATGGAAATCGAAAGTAGCCCGAATTTGTGGTTGGAGTTTCCGGACTTCCTGTGGCAATGATTATCTTGCTGAATTTGCTTCACAGTACAGCCAAAATGTACGCATTATACCTACGATTGTAAATACCAGTGTTCATAAACCGCTTAATAAATCAAGACAGAATACCCCACCGGTGATAGGTTGGACAGGATCATCCACCACACTGGTCTACCTGAAGAGCCTGGTTCCATTACTCGAAAAAATCCGGAACCTCAATGCATTCACTTTGGCGGTCATGGCGGATACTGATCCTGGTTATAAGAAGCCATGGATTAAATTTATCCCGTGGTCCCGGGAAAATGAGTCACGGAGATTGGCTGAAATGGATATTGGAATCATGCCTCTTCCTGATGATCCCTGGACTAAAGGTAAGTGTGGATTTAAACTTATTCAATATGGTGCTGTCGGGATTCCTTCGGTTGCCTCCGACGTAGGGATGAATCGAAAGATTATAGACGAAGGTTGCACAGGTTATTTATGCAATTCAGATGAAGAATGGTCAGCAGCACTTCTAAAACTACTTGCTGACAATACATTGAGAACAACCCTTGGCAAAGCAGCAAGAAAAAAAATTGAACGAGAATTTTCTTCCGACTCAGTGAAAGAAAAATTTATGAATCTTTTTATCGATTAATTACAAGTCCCTCAACCGGTTGCGGGCAAGTTCATGAACCCGGTCTTTGCGCTGAGCCTCTTTTTTAACCAGTTGATAATAGTCCTTAGCCACATCCTTTTCACCCTTTCTCATCGCGATATCGCCGAGCGCCAGCAGGGAATAGTGATAATATCCGGAATCATCTGCCCCGATTTCACGGGCAAATTCCACCGTCCTCTCATAATACTTCTTCGCGTTATCATATTCGCGCATATTCTCATATATCTGCCCAAGGAAGAAAGCGGCATACCTGCCGCTGGTCGCTTCGTACCCAATCATTCCGTTGTCAATCCGCTCAAGAATTTCCTCACATTCCGGCCGTGCACGGGAAAAACGGCCCATGGAATAAAGCATTCGTGCGTAATAACGATGAAAATAAGGATTGTCAGGATAGGTCTGATGCAAATACTCAGAAATGTAAAAGGCGCCTGCCGCATCATTTTCATAACTATTGAGAATGCGCATAAGAAAGACCATGGCCTCTGTCCTGGTATAGAATGCATTGTAGGAAACCTCCCTGAGTTGTTCAATCCCCAGTTCCTTGTCTCCTTTCGGGAATAGCGCGACCACCGGCTTCAGCAGAAAATAATTCTCCCCCACCCAAACCGAGAAATAGTTATATAATCCTTCGCCAAACAACAGCTCGACGCTCACTTCATCCTTGCCACGAATTTCCGACATGTATTTCAGGGCATTCTTCCCCACCACAGCTGCCTTACGCCAGTTCTTACGTTCTTCACTGCTGTATAATCGCCCCTGGAAACCATAGGCGGCCGCCAAGAAAAAGGCTGCCTCCACACGCCGCTCCGGGATTTCGTACATCCTTTCAGAACGCATGATCACCGTATCCATATAAGCAAGAAAGGTGGCGTCGTGGGTTTCATCAGACAGGTCCGGCATGATTTTCCACCATTCGCTCAGCCCAAGAAGAAAATAAGGAAGCGGATGCCAGGCATACTTGAATTTCAGGTACTCAAATTGCTGTTCGGCACGGGCAAACTTAAAATTATACAGATCATTCATTGACTGGTTTACATCAATCTGCATCTGCATATCAGCGATCAGGATCACCTGTCCGCTGGCTGTCACACCAGTAGTATCGGTCATTTCATCCTGACCGAATGCCTGCAAGGCAAGCAGGGTCAGGATAAGCCATACCATTCCTCTTCTCATAGTTGCAAATCTACAGTATTGTCAGTAATCAATACCTTTTACGGATAAAAGGTTCATCAGGATGGGCACTGGCGTAATGAAATTGGGCCTTCTTACTATCTTTACAAAATGTCGCTACAGTCTTTTTCGAAAGATGCCCTGACTACAAATCGGTGGCTGCTTTTCATCCTTCTTTGTACCATTACTTTTTTTCTTCTGCTGATGAAAAAGTCTTTTCTCGAAGCAGGTACAGCCGCCTTCGAGGTACTTGAACTGCAGGGAGAGGCAGGCGTACTCAAAATGCTGGCAGCACTGCAATATGCTACCATCCCGGTTGTGTATCTGTGGAAATTCATGATCATCGCCCTGCTGCTATGGACAGGCTGTTTCCTGTTCGGACACAATATCTCATACGGCAGATGTTTCCAGATTGCCCTGGTGGCCGAATTCATTTTTCTTATCCCGGAAATCTACAAAATCCTTCATTTCCTGTTCCTCTCCCAGGATGTGACCCTGTTTGAAATAAATATATACTACCCATTTTCACTGATCCTCCTGACCGATGCCCGTCAAATTGATCAAAGCTGGATCTATCCCCTGAAGGCGCTTAACATTTTCGAAGTAGTCTACTGGTTTGGTTTGTATTACCTTCTCCACCTCTCCATCCGCCGTCA
Organism: Bacteroidia bacterium; assembly: GCA_030432655.1. Taxonomy (GTDB): domain Bacteria; phylum Bacteroidota; class Bacteroidia; order Cytophagales; family Cyclobacteriaceae; genus JAUILA01. The sequence continues at coordinate 262,089 of JAUILA010000002.1, read as the reverse complement.
AAAATGGATCCCGGCCGCCATCACGTCTGTCTTTTACGTAGTACCCTTTCTTATCTGGCTGCTTTATTATATTGGGATTTACAAACCCACAGCATAGTTTTCTCCGGAAATCACACTAAATGACCTTTTATTACGTAATCATTTAATAGCTGTACCGGATGGGCAGTCAGGTGAAATATTTTCCTTAATTTCGCGTCTTATTTGGACAATTATATTTTCTAATGGAATTCCGCAAACTCAATAATATTACCGGCTGGATCATTTTCGGGATCGCAACGCTTGTCTACTTTTTGACCGTGGAAGAAGTGGCCAGCTACTGGGACGCCGGAGAATTTATCGCGGTTTCTTACCGTTTGATGGTTCCTCACCCTCCGGGCGCTCCTTTTTATCTGTTGGTGGGTCGCCTGTTTTCCCTTCTTTCCTTCGGAGACGGCGAACAAGTCGGGTTTTGGGTCAATATTGCCAGTGTGCTCAGCAGTGGCTTTACCATCCTGTTTCTTTTCTGGACCATATCCATGCTTGCCCGTAAAATACTGGGAATTCGTCCCGGCGAACAGGTTAGCCTGCCCAATTCACTTGCCATACTGGGCGCCAGTGCAGTAGGTGCATTGTCCTACACATTTTCGGATTCCTTCTGGTTTTCTGCTGTAGAAGCAGAGGTATATGCCATGTCCAGCTTCTTTACTGCATTTGTTGTCTGGGCCATGCTGAAGTGGGATCTCATGACCGACGAGTCCCGGGCCAATCGCTGGCTTATCCTCATTGCCTATATGATGGGATTGTCCATCGGGGTTCACCTTCTCAACCTGGTGACAATACCTGCCCTGGGTCTGATCTATTACTTCAAAAAATACAAACCCTCCGCTAAAGGCATTATCATTACCCTGGCCATCAGCGGTTTCATAGTTATCCTGATCAATAATATGATCATCCCGGGACTGCCATCCGTCGCAGGGTACTTTGAGATTTTCTTTGTAAACAGCCTGGGACTACCCTTTGGATCGGGAGCGATTTTCTTCGCTTTGCTCATCATCGCCGGACTTGTCTGGGGAATCCGCTGGTCAATCGCCAACAACAAGGTCATGCTCAATACCATGCTGCTGGGGCTGACGTTTATTCTTATCGGGTATTCTTCCTACGCGATCATTGTGATCCGTTCAAATTACGATCCGCCGATTGATGAAAACAATCCGGAAAACGTGATCACTTTCGTTAAATATCTGAAACGCGAGCAGTACGGCAGCCGTCCGCTGTTTTATGGAAAATACTACACGGCGGATGTCCTCCGTGATGAGACGGGACGTGCTATTACAAAAGAAGGCGAGGCGGTTTATGTCAAAGGAGCAGACAAATACGAAATCGTTGACCGGAAAGTGGAATACGAATACGACCCTAAGGAGTCGACAATCTTACCAAGAATGTACAGTGAATCACCTCCGCATGTACAAAAGTACAGGCAGGTGACCGGCTTGCGCCCGGGTGAAGTGCCGTCCTTTACGGATAACCTGACATTCATGTTCAAGCATCAGCTGGGCTGGATGTACTGGCGTTACTTTATGTGGAATTTCGCAGGAAGACAAAGTGACATTCAGGACGCCAGCTGGATGTCACCATTGGAAGCATTTGAGGATGTGCCGGCTGAAATCGCGGAGAATAAAGGAAGAAATAATTATTTTATGATCCCGCTGATACTGGGTATCGCCGGACTTATCTTTCAGTATAAAAAGGACCTGCACGGATTCGCATTTGTGGGGATGTTATTCTTCCTGACAGGCATTGCCCTGATCCTGTACCTGAATTCACCCCCGATCGAACCGCGTGAAAGAGATTATATTTATGTGGGCTCGTTCTACGCTTTTGCCATCTGGATTGGGTTTAGTGTGCTGCTCCTGGCAGATGTATTGAAAAGGGCTTTATCGGCAAAGACAGGAGCCATTGCAGCCACACTTGTCTGCCTGAGCGGACCGGTGATCATGGCACAACAGGGATGGGACGACCATGACCGGTCTAACCGTTATTTTTCCGTGGATTCAGCCAAAAACTTCCTGTCGTCAACTGCCGAGAATGCGATCCTTTTCACCGGCGGAGACAATGATACTTTCCCGTTGTGGTACGTACAGGATGTTGAGGAATTCCGGACCGATGCTCGTGTAGTGGTTCTGTCCTACTTCAACACAGACTGGTATATTGAGCAGATGATGCGGCAGGTATATGAATCGGAACCATTTCCATTTACACTGACACTCAAAAACTATGAGTCAGGCGGCCCGAATGACTACCTGCCACTGTACGAGGAATTTAACCTGAATTCCATTGACCTTCGACAGTACATTAATTTGTTGAAGGAGAATGACGAACGTCTGAGGGTGTATGCCTCTGCCAACGTAGTGCCCAGCCGTACCTTTATTCTTCCAATTGACAAGGAAAAAGTAAAAGGTCTCGGAATTGTGCCTCCTGGTATGGACAGTCTGATCGTTGACCGGATGGTGATCTCCATGAAACAGGGCCGGGGCGGGCTTGAAAAGAAAGACCTGGCCATCCTGGATATTCTGGCGACCACTGACTGGTCGAGGCCTATCTACCTGAACAACACCTCCAAGGAACAAATCAACATTGACCTGGACAGGTACGCCATTCAGCAGGGCAATGCCTATCGCATTCTCCCTATTGAAAACCCTCAACCGCAGGCAGAATTTGTTGACACCGAAACCATGTATACCAACATGATGGAGAAGTTCCAGTTCAGGGAGCTGGATAACCCGAATGTTTATTATACGGAAGATTACAGGAATTTTGTTCTGAACCACCGGAGTAGCTTCAATTCGTTATCCGCGGCACTTATCAACGAAGGAAAAACGGAGAAGGCACGTAATGCCCTGATGTATATGCTGGAAAGGATGCCGGATGAGGCGGTCCCTTACGATTATACCGCCAGCCGAACCGTGGCACTTTTATACATGGTCGATGAGGGAGAAAAGGCCAGGGAAATTGCTGAAATCATCGGGAACCGGGCCATCGAAATGATCACTTTCCTGCAAAGTGGCGGCATGGATTCCGGATTTGAGTTACAGAAAAATATCATTATTCTGAACGAACTGCAACGTACGATGCTCATGAACGGTGAAGAAGAGCTGGCTGAAAAATTCACTGACGGGTACAACCGCGGGATGCAGATCTACGAGAATAACCGAAGCCAGATGTAGGGATTTACTTTTTCCTGAGAATACAGAAAAGATCAAGTGCCTCCGAAGCATCATCCGTGAGTAAATAATCCTCGTGGGTGATGCTTTTTACCAAGTCGTCATCCGTATCCTTCAGCTTGTTACGGTTCAGGCGATTCAGGACATCATAGGGTATTCTCAGCAGTGCTGATGGCAAGCGGTACTGAAGATTAAAAACGTCAAAACGGGTGATCTTACGAACCGATTCTTTATTCATTTCATAATAGGCCATTACTTTTTCATTCCCCCGTACGCCTTTCATATCCACCTCGTCGAAAACTTCACCTGCCAGCTTTGTTAATTCTTCCGGAGTGTATTCACGAATATGCCATGGATTTCTTGAAAGCGTTTTCCGGATATTCGGGGTAGTTACTAAGGCAACACCACCCGGGCGCAGTAACCGGTACAATTCCTTCAGAAATTCCTTGTCTTCCCTGATATGTTCGATCACCTGGAAGGTGACAATAGCATCATAGGAATTATCCTCGAGACCCCGGATCGGAGGTATGGTTGTTTGCAGAAAAGTATGCTCCGGATATTTATCCTCCAGGGAGCTGATCACCTCTCCGATCTTGTCAAGTCCTGTGTAACTTGTACAATAGTCTTTCAAAACTTCAATACCCCTGCCTTCACCGCATCCCACTTCAAGGAGTTTTCCACTTATAAACGGCCGGGCAAGGTAGTATGCCTGGAGCAGCCGCTGGTGAATCGGGTTATCGGAAGGAATTCTGTCTGATGCTATTTCAGTTGTATAAACGCCCATTTGATCAATTTGCGACAAAAATAGGAACATTCCCGGGAATATCCCCAGGAAGTCAGTCCGCCTGCATTCATTCTGGCGCAGAATTTGTTTAGATTAGCTGAATCAAGTCTGTTTGGTATGTTCAAATTTATTCTCCCGCTAATGCTTATTGCCCTGCCCCTGATCACCTGGTCGCAGGAGAAAGTATCCGAAATTAATTTCGCTCATTTGTACGACCCGCAGGAAGAGCTATTCCTGCAATATCGTATGATACAGCATCCGCAGAACGGGAAATTACTGGTCCTGGAACTGGAGCTGAACAACCAGAGTACACGTCCGGATGATTATAAAGTGACATTCATGCGCGCCAATACGTACGATGATGCGCTGGGTTCAATTGTTCAACCATCCGATTCAGTATTTCTTGGCAGAAAAGAACAATCCTATTTTATGGGATACCGATTTGATAATTACCCACCACTTATCATCGTAAAAGTGACCAGCCGTCTAAGCGGGCTCTCTTTTTACCAGGATGTGCGCACCAGTGATATTCACTCCTTTATGCTGAAGGACATTTCCGGAAACCCGGTTATCGGGCCCTATCTGAAAGAGGGAAAATATGATATCCTGGCACCGGAACCAATCGAGGTGACTTACTACGATCACACATTTCCTCCGGCGCGTCCGCCGATGGCCACTGACCCGGGCAATGTACCGCGAACGATGGAGGTAACTTCCACTTTCCGGCTTGACACCGCCTATGATCATATTTATGATGAAGAAGGCCTTTATCATGTTAAGACAAATGCGGGGCCGTCAAATGGGGAAAGCTTCCGGGTGCAGGGTCCTTATTTCCCGGAATATGTAACGATACCCGACCTGGTAGAGCCCTTGGTATACATAACCACCACCAAGGAACGCCAGAAACTGCTTTCATCAGATGGCGATAAAGCAAAATTTGATCAATTCTGGGTGGATATGGCGGGCAGTCAGGAGAATGCCCGATGGATCATAAAAAATTATTACCAGCAGGTGACCCAGGCCAATTCACTGTTTACCACCTACAAGGAAGGCTGGAAAACCGACCGTGGAATGACATTTATTATTTTCGGCACCCCGGATCAGGTGATTCGTGAACAGGACACCGAAATCTGGACATATCTCCCCGGCGATAAACTTCCTCCGATGACATTTAAATTCGTTATCTTGCAGAGCCCCTATGCAGACCGGCAATATTCTCTGATCCGGAGTAAATCGCATAGTAACGGCTACCTCGCAGCAGCCCGGTTCTGGCGGGATGCGAGGCCCATGGACAAACGATAGATGATGAATAAACCCTCAGCAGGCCGGGATATGATCTTCGGTACCCGGGCCATTATGGAAAATATCCTGGCGGGTAATGAAATTGATAAGCTGATGGTCCAGAAGGGACTCAGCAATCCATTACTCAAGGAACTTATACGAACTGCCCGGGACCACAATGTGCCGGTATCCCAGGTTCCCCTCGAAAAATTGAACCGGATTACCCGGAAAAATCACCAGGGAGCAATTGCGATGATGTCGGCAGTGACATTCGCCTCGATCGACAATATTGTTTCTGAATTATACAGCAAGGGAGAAGAGCCGTTCCTTCTTATACTTGATCGCGTCACGGATGTTCGGAATTTCGGAGCCATCGCCCGCACCGCCGAATGTGCCGGCATTCATGCGGTCGTAATTCCAAGCCGGGGAAGTGCCGCAATTAATTCAGATGCCATGAAAACGTCGGCGGGAGCACTGGGCTACCTGCCTGTTTGCAGGGAGGACAACCTGAAAGCTACCCTGGAATATCTAAGAGGCAGTGGAATTCGAATTTTTGGTTGTACAGAGAAAACAGAAACCCTGCTGTTTGAATCAGATCTTACTGGTCCGCTGGCCATACTGATGGGATCAGAAGAAGATGGTATTTCACCCGAATACCTTAAACTGTGCGATGATCGCGGAAAAATTCCGATGACAGGACATATCGAATCTTTAAATGTTTCCGTATCAGCAGCGGTAGCCGTTTTTGAGGCGGTACGACAACGCAGGGGTTAAAGAAATTTTTTTCCTTTAGTCGTCCGTGCCTCTGCCATCAGTCTGCGCAGGAGATCCTCCTCATCACGCTTACATACGACCAGCACATCATTTGACAACGATACCAGGTAGTTGTCCAGTCCGTGCACAACGATCAGGGTATCCTTCGGACCTTTGACCATGGTATTAGTGGTTTTGACCAGCAAGGCATTGGCGCGGACCGCGTTATGGTCCTCGTCCAGCGTTGTGATATTATGGACTGCCTCCCAGGAACCCAGGTCAGACCAGTCAAATTCTCCCAGTACCACATACACTTCGGACGACTTCTCGAGTATCCCCCGGTCAATGGAAGTATTGGTAATATGTGCGTAGGCCCTGTTCACCGCGTCTCGTTCTCCGTCAGTATTCAATGCATCCTTAATGGCCTCAAACCCGTCATTAAGATCACCCAGATAGGTTGACATAGCCTGGGTAATCGCTCCCACCGTCCAAACGAAAATGCCTGAATTCCAGACAAAATCACCACTCTCCAGGAATTTAAGTGCGAGAGACTTTTCAGGTTTTTCCGTGAAGGTCTTTACTTTTTTAAGCGGTTGTCCGTCTTCGATCAATTGTATATATCCGAAACCAGTATCCGGCCGGGTTGGCTGCAACCCGATGGTAATCAGGCGGTCCGTCCCGATAGCAGCTTTCACAGCGGCATTCAGTGTCTGAGTGAATGGTTCCTGGTGGAGCACAAGGTGATCGGATGGAGTGACAATACAAGTGGCATCCGGATCCAGCTTGGCGATCTTATGGGTCGCATAAGCAATACATGGAGCGGTATTCCTCCTGAAAGGCTCCAGAATTATATTTTCCGGAGAAAGATCAGGTAATTGGCTGGTCACATGCTCCAGGTAATCCTGGTGCGTAATCACAAATACGTTCGCGGGCGGACAAATCCCGTTAAACCGCTCATAGGTCATCTGCAAAAGCGATTTACCAATACCGAGAATATCCTGAAACTGCTTTGGTTTATGATGACGGCTGCAGGGCCACAGCCGGCTGCCGGTTCCTCCTGCCAGTATGACCAGGTAGATTGATTCGTGTTTGCGGCTCATATGATTCCTTCCCTAAGCAGGTCATGAAGGTGGACAATACCGAGCGGTTTATTCTCCCGGACCACAACCACCTGACTGATACTGTTTTGTTGCATAATATTTAATGCTTTCACCGCGTAATCTCCGGCATCAACAGTTTTAGGCTTTGAGCCCATTATTTCACTCGCAGGGGTTTCCATAGTAAATCCCCGTTCAAATGCCCTCCGCAAGTCCCCGTCAGTAACAATACCGGTAAGACTTCCCTGATCGTCAACCACAACCGCACATCCCAGTCTTTTGGAAGAAATTTCCAGGATCACCTCCTTTAAAAGGACATCACGTGTAATTACGGGCAATTCATTATTCAGGATAATGTCGTCAACCTGCAGGTACAATTTCTTGCCAAGGGCGCCTCCGGGATGGAACCGCGCAAAATCCTCACTTGAAAATTCTCTCAGGGCAAGCAGGCAAATGGCCAGTGCATCACCGAGTGCCATATGCGCAGTGGTACTTGTAGTGGGAGCGAGGTTGTTCGGACAAGCCTCCTCCCCGATCGTTGCATTCAGAATAAAATCGGATTGTTTAGCGAGGTAGGAATCTGTATTGCTGACCAGTGCCACCAGCCTGGAACCCGTTCGCTTTAACAGAGGTACCAGGACCTTTATCTCGGGGGTATTGCCGCTTTTTGAAAGACAAATCACAATGTCATCTCTCTGCACCATCCCCAGATCACCATGAATGGCATCCGCCGCGTGCATGAACAAGGCTGGTGTTCCGGTCGAATTCAGTGTGGCGACTATCTTATTGGCAACAATGGCACTTTTACCGACACCGGTCACGACTACGCGGCCTTTTCCGTTGTAAATTTCCAATACACACTTCTCAAAATCCTCGTCGATAAATGACTGAAGATTCTCAATTGCACGGGCCTCATTAATAAGAGCTTCCCTAGCTATCTTTTGAATATTTTTTGCTAACTTCAATGTGGTCTGGATCATCCTGTTCGAGCGCGAACAAAGATAGAAAATTAAAGATGATTTAAATAAATGAGCTATTAAGATGCTGGTTGAAGAGAAGAAGGATGCGTTAAAACTGAAGATGAAGGAGGTTTTTGGTTTCAGCCAATTCCGTGGAAATCAGGAACCGATCATAAGAAATATATTGGAAGGCAAAAACACCTTTGTGATTATGCCTACAGGAGCTGGTAAATCCTTATGTTACCAGCTGCCTGCGCTTGTCTCCGAAGGTTTGGCAGTGGTTATTTCTCCCCTGATCGCACTGATGAAAAATCAGGTTGATCAGATGCAGGCGTTCGGGATCAATGCGCATTTTCTGAATTCAACGTTAAGTAAGGCCGAATCAACCAGGGTTAAAAATCAATGCCGCGAAGGACTTACCAAGTTGTTGTACGTGGCTCCCGAGTCGCTGACCAAGCAGGAGAATATTGATTTTCTTAAAAGCATAAAAATTTCTTTTGTAGCAGTGGATGAGGCTCACTGTATTTCGGAATGGGGCCATGACTTCCGACCCGAATACCGGCGCATAAAAGATATTATCGGGCACCTTGGCAATATGCCGATCATAGCCCTGACAGCGACGGCCACTCCTAAAGTCCAGCTGGATATTCAGAAGAATCTGCAGATGGAGAATGCGGATGTGTTTATTTCTTCCTTTAACCGGACAAATCTCTATTACGAGGTACAGGAAAAGGTTCATGCGAAGAAAAAGCTTATCAAATTTCTTCACGACAATAATCATAAGAGCGGGATCATTTATTGCCTGAGCCGGAAAAAGGTGGAGGAAATTGCCGAACTGCTGAAAGTGAACGGATTTAGTGCGGCCCCCTACCATGCCGGTCTCGACAGCAGCATCCGGGAAAAAAACCAGGATGATTTCCTGAATGAGGAAGTGGACATCATTGTGGCAACCATTGCCTTTGGCATGGGAATAGACAAGCCGGATGTGCGGTTTGTGATCCACTATGATGTACCTAAATCACTGGAAGGATATTACCAGGAAACCGGACGTGCCGGACGAGACGGCCTGGAGGGACATTGCCTGATGTTCTACAGTCATAATGACATTCTCAAACTGGAGAAATTTAACAAAGATAAATCTGTTCAGGAACGGGAGAATGGCAGGATCCTGTTGCAGGAAATGGCCTATTACGCGGAATCTCCTGTTTGCCGACGACGCCAGCTGCTGCACTATTTTGGGGAGGAATATGACCGCAAAAATTGTGAGGGTTGTGATAATTGCGTCCATCCCCGTGAACGGTTTGAAGGCCAGACAGCTGTCGCCAAGGTAATTGAAGCGGTTCAGGCAACCGATGAACGGTTTGATCTGAAACACCTGGTACATTTGATCAGGGGCACCGAGGACCAATATATTTCTTCATACGGACATGATCAACTTGATATTTACGGGTCGGGAAAAGATGAAACCAAAGAATACTGGCGATCGGTAATCCGCCAATCACTCATGTACGAATTCCTTAAAAAGGATATTGAGAATGTGGGAGTATTGAAAGTCTCTGATAAAGGAAGAAAGTTCCTGAAAAACCCGCATTCCGTTATGCTGGCCGGGGACCATACCTATGAAACCAATCCGGCTGAAGAAGAAGAAGGTGATCGTCCGCCGGTGAATGCCAAGGCGTATGATTCAGAACTTTTCCAGCTGCTTAAGAATCTGAGGAAAAAGGTAGCACACCAGAAGGATTTGCCTCCTTATGTTATTTTCCAGGACCCGTCGCTGGAGGAAATGGCTACCACCTACCCTACCACGGAAGCCGAGCTGGCCCAGATCAACGGGGTGGGTATGGGAAAGGTGAAAAAATTCGGCAAACCTTTCCTGGAGGCAATCGATAAATATGTTGAAGATAATGATATTGTGACCGCCTCTGAAGTAGTTGTCAAATCGTCTGTTAACAAGTCTAAAATAAAGATCTTTATCATCCAGCAGGTAGACCGGAAGGTTGATCTTGATGAAATTGCCGAAACGCAGAATATAAGTTTCGAGGAGCTGCTCGATGAAATTGAGAATATCTGCTATTCCGGCACCAAGCTAAACCTTGACTATTATATTGATGACATCCTGGATATTGACAAACAGGACGATATTATAGAATACTTTCTTAACTCAGAAACCGACAGCATTGAAACCGCACTGGATGACGAGGACAATGAGGACTATTCAGAAGAAGAACTCCGTCTGATGCGAATAAAATTCCTTTCCGAATACGCTAACTAAATTTAAACCTCTCCGGCCCTAAACCAGCCTTTTCTTTTCATGGACATGAATTGTCCGCCGTGAGTATGATCATTACAAAACGGCCGGCAATTTTTTATCACCTTAATCTTTTGTTCCATGAAATTACCTGTTTTTTACACGCTGTTTATGATCGCATTCGTATTGGGTTGTACGGATGAGGTCCCGAAACCTGTTTCCCGACCCGCAAGCGGACCGGATATAACAGAAACACATAATCTTAATGTGGCCCGGTTGTTATCTCAGCGCCTGGCTGAACCAGATTTCAGGCTGAATTTAAAAGAAAAGCTGCTGGAGAAATTTGATGGCGATTTTAATGTCCTCTACTCACAGCTGGATGATTTACCACAACGACCTGATGACCCGTTGCTGCAGGTAGCCATGCCTTCCCTTACCAATATGAATGCCAGTCAGTGGGATGCCGGGAATGATGTGCCGCTGGTAGTTTACAGGCCGGCATCTGCAGATCTGTCAATACTGAATAAGCTGACCGCATTCGATAGTGGCCGGGAGGTGGAATTTGATATCACAAGAGAACCGGAAAACCTGGTAATTGTCCTCAGTCATAATGAGCGCACCATTTATACTAAACGGAATCAGCAACCGCAACAACCCGATGGGCGAACTTGTACTTTAACCCCGGTGGTGTCCGATAATAATTATGATTTCTTTTTGAAACAGGAATCTTACGAGTGTGGCAATATCCTGGCCATAGACGATACCCCAACCACCAGTACAGGGTGTGACCGTGATGAATATAACAGGCAGGATCACCTGGTAAGAGCGAAATTTGCTACTATTGGTGTTCTCCGGCATGCTGAACACTATCTTGATGGAAATCCGGAAGTATTCTTCATTATAACCTTAGCCTCTAAAAATCCCAGCGGATTTTCCTCTCTCCGGAAGTCCTATCCTTCTTCAGACCGAAGCGAGTGGAAGGATTGCGGAATATTCAATTGCAAACCCGAATGGTACGACAAGCGGCTGCCTACGTTTAACTGGGACCGTTCTCTGTTTGGAGATCTGGTCCGGTATGACTGGTTTGAAGAGGATTATTCCAAAGCTAAGATCGACCTGACCCTGGGACTATCTACAAAAATCGCTGAGGTATCGGTATCGGGAGGTGTTAAGATCACCATTAACGAGAAAGACTACTTCCTGGACCAGGATTTTGTGAGTTATTGTGACGATGCAAATGGGATTGGCACCACGTACAATACCGGGAAATTCCTTTTCACAGTAAATCATCAATGAGACACCTTATTTTTTTCGTGATGATCACCTGCTGGGTAACTGATACTGTTGCCCAGCAGTTAACTGTTGGCGCGGGGATTGGAATCAGGAAAACCACCACAGGGCAGGTTATTATCGATTCCGTCAGGATGGAAATTACCAATCCGAATGAACATAATTACCTGGTCGCGGGCATCAGCATTATCAGCTCACCGGTCAGGAAACTATACATTTCCGGGGACCTTCAAATACAACCAGGAGCATTAAGCATCGCTGTGAGTGATCTTCCCGCCACTGCCTGCGTATTGTGTACCGTCAAAAAGGGAATGCTGGTTTCCTACTATGAGATCATTCCGGGCCTGAGAATCGGATATGAATTTATAAATAGTAAGACCTGGTTTTTACAATTATCAGGCGGAGTTTCCTGGAACCTCCGAACCGGAATTCGCAACACACCATATGAAGAACTTTCAGGATTAAGTCAAAAAGCAATTGGCCTGATGGGGCAAAGTGCCGGAATGATCCGGCCTTCCAACTGGTTCACGCAAATCTGCCTGGAAATTGGATGGAAAAAATGGATTTTCCGGTATCAGCAGTCTTCCCTGATGAATAATTCCATGGTAGGCTCGCTTCGTTCCGGGGATCAAAAATATCCATTGAAAATCGGACAGCAGTACCATATGCTGATCCTGGGGTATCGCTTGTTTTCGTTTTAGTGGCGTTATACTTCACCAATTGACTGGTACTTGCTAACTTTGTAAAAAGCAGCATATCATGAACATCCTCATTATCGGAAGCGGGGGAAGGGAGTTTACCTTTGCCTGGAAGATTTCCCAAAGCCCGAATACAGAAAAACTTTTTATCGCCCCTGGCAATGCCGGAACCGAACAGTTCGGAGAAAATGTCGAACTGGCAGGAGATGATTTCGACGGCATCGGAAAATTCGTTACTGAAAACAGGATAGACATGGTCATTGTAGGACCAGAAGCTCCGCTGGTGGATGGGATAAGGGATTACTTTGAAAATGATGAATCGTTAAAAGAGGTAATGCTTATAGGTCCAGGAAAACAGGGAGCAATGCTGGAAGGCAGCAAGGACTTTTCAAAGGAATTCATGAACCGTCATGAAATTCCCACTGCCAAAGCAGCAACTTTTACGCAAAATACGCTGAAAGAGGGAATTGAATATTTAGGCTCCAGCAACTATCCAATCGTTCTCAAGGCTGACGGACTAGCCGCCGGTAAGGGGGTTGTGATTGCCAATGACGAGGAAGAAGCAGTTGCCGTACTGACGGAAATGCTCGTTAATAAGAAATTCGGGGCAGCAAGCAGCAAGGTGCTGATCGAGGAATTCCTTGAGGGAATTGAATTGTCCGTATTCGTTCTTACCGATGGCAAAGACTATTTGTTATTTCCGGAAGCCAAGGACTACAAGCGTATCGGCGAACATGACACTGGTCCGAATACCGGAGGTATGGGTGCCGTTTCACCTGTGGGATTCGCGAGTGATGATTTTATGGACCGGGTAGAGAAGAAAGTCGTAATCCCCACCATAGAGGGACTGCAGCAGGATAATATTCCATACCTGGGATTCATTTTCATCGGGTTGATGAAAGTGGGAAATGAACCATATGTCATCGAATATAATGTAAGGATGGGTGACCCGGAAACACAGGTAGTTATCCCAAGGATCAAAAATGATTTCACAGAACTGCTGACATCCGCTGCGAACGGAACCCTGAGTAAACAAAAAATTGATATTGACGAAGACGCTGCAGCAACAATAGTCATGGTTTCGGAAGGATATCCGGGAAGCTATGAAAAAGGCCGGGAAATCCACGGGCTGGCAGATGTCACGGATGCGTTGGTGGTACATGCGGGAACAAAACGAAAGGACTACAAAATACTGACCAATGGCGGACGGGTCCTGAGCGTGACCGGACGTGGGCAGTATCTGGGTGATGCCCTGAGACACGCCTATGATGGAGTTCAGTATGTTACCTGGCAGGGGGCTTACCACAGAACCGACATCGGCAAGGATGTTCTGGCAGATCATATCGATTAATTTATCTTATTTCAATGCAATTTAGTAGCTTTAGCAGTTGCCTGCGGATAGTGCAATTGTCGCATTTGTGTACTCGGCAGTATCTTCAGGTTATAAACTAATAGTTATGGCAGGATGCAGTAGTTGCAGAGCGGACGATGGAAGTGTTGCGGGATGTCAGAACAATGGTGGATGCCTTACAGGAGGCTGCAATAAGATGAATGTATTTGACTGGCTTTCCAATATGGAAATGCCGGTTATGGATAGATTTGAAATAGTTGAGGTCAGGTTTAAAGGCGGACGAAAAGATTTTTTCCGCAATTCCGAGAGACTTGAGCTGACCACGGGGGACGCTGTTGTTGTGGATGTTCCGAACGGACATCACCTTGGCTTTGTCAGTTTACAAGGTGAGTTGGTTCGCCTTCAGATGAAAAAAAGGAAAGTGCCGGATGATGAAAATATCCGGAATATTTACCGGATTGCCCATGATAAAGATATGGAGCGATTCGATGATGTGCGTAAACGGGAAATGCCAACCCTCTACAGAACCCGTAAAATCATTGGAGATCTTAAACTTGAAATGAAATTGTCAGATGTAGAATATCAGGCTGACAATACGAAAGCTACATTTTATTATTCTGCCGATGACAGGGTAGATTTCAGGGAACTGATTAAAGTGCTCGCAGGAGAATTTCGAATCAGGGTGGAAATGCGGCAAATTTCTCTCAGGCAGGAAGCCGGCAGATTGGGAGGAATAGGATCCTGTGGCCGTGAATTATGCTGCTCCACCTGGCTTTCTGATTTTAAGAGTGTATCCACCAGTGCCGCCCGATATCAGAATCTTTCACTGAACCCAAGTAAACTCTCAGGTCAGTGCGGTCGGCTTAAGTGTTGCTTAAATTACGAATTGGATACCTACCTGGAAGCACTGGAGGACATTCCTGAACTGGAGGGTCCGCTGCTTACAGAAAAAGGCAAGGCAAAGCTGCAGAAAACAGATATTTTCCGAAAAGTGATGTGGTTTGGGTATGACGACGAAAACACATGGATACCCATTAAAGTTAAACGGGTACAGCATATTATTGCACTGAATAAAAATGGTAACAAACCTGCCAGTTTGCTTGAAGATAATGTGGAGAGCAAGAATGAAACTTCAGCATTGAACAGCGACCTGGAAAAAATGGACCGCAAGTACCGGAAAAAGAAGAAGTCGCGTAAGAAGCGCAAAAAACGACCCGATAATAACACGAATAATAAGAAAAAATGAAATACTGTTTTCTCTTCGTACTGGCAACCGCCTTGATCGCCTGTGATCAACAGAGAATCTATGAAGAAAACATTGAACTGGAGAATGGTTACTGGCTGGCAGATTCAGCCAGAGACTTTACCTTTACCATTTCGGATACTACAAATAACTACAACCTGTATTACAATATCAGAAATACCGTCTCATATCCCTTCCAGAATATTTATGTTGACTACGTTCTTGCCGATTCCACAGGCCGGCAAATTGAAGGAAACCTGTTAAATCAGGACCTTTTTGACCCCAAATCGTTTGAGCCTTACGGATCAGGCCTCGGGGATATATTTGACCACCAGTTTCCATTGCTGACCGATTATTCGTTTCCGGTTTCCGGAGACTATACCGTATCCCTGAAACAGTATATGCGAAGAGATACATTAAAGGACGTAATTGCAGTCGGAATAAGGGTCGAAAGGGTGAATGAAATTGAATAGTAATTCCAGCTTATGAGAATTGTCATTGCCGGTGCCGGGGATGTGGGATACCACCTGGCGAAACTGCTAAGCTATGAAGAACAGGATATTATCCTGATTGACAGGGATGCTGAAACACTGCGCCAGGCATCGTCCACGCTCGATGTGAAAACGATCCGCGGAAACTCCACTTCCTACCGGATTCTGGAAGAAGCAGATATCTCTAACGCCGACCTGCTGATCGCCGTTACCTCCTCCGAGGAAACCAATCTTACCACCACCATCATCGGTAAACACCTTGGGGCAAAAAAAACGGTCGCACGTATTGAAAATCTCGAATACCTGATGGATAAGGAAAAGCTTGACCTCAAGGAATTAGGTATTGACGAGATTATCTCTCCGGAATCCCTGGCGGCCAGGGAAATCAAGCGGCTGCTGAAAGAGATTGCCCTCACTGATACATTCGATTTTGATGAAGGAAGATTATCAATGGTGGGAGTTACCGTCACCGCCGACAGCAAGTTGATGGATAAAACCATGGTCCAGGTAGCGCAGCTTAACCCGGACCAGAATTTTGTCACTGTTGCCATTTTAAGGGAGAATCAAACAATCATCCCTCATGGAGATAACGTGTTTAAAGAAGGAGATCATGCTTATTTTGTTGCCGAACCTGAAGGCGTGGACCGGATTCTGAAACTTGCGGGAAAGGTGCGTAAAGACATCAAAAACGTAATGATCCTCGGCGGCTCAAAAGTCGGGTTCCATGCGGCAAAACGTCTTAGCAGAAAGTTTAACGTAAAACTGATCGAACGTGATAAGGAAAAATGCTTTGAACTTGCCGATGAACTCCGAAATGTAATGGTTATCTGTGGTGACGGAAGGGATGTTGAATTACTTGAAGAAGAAAGCATTCATGAAATGGACGCATTTATTGCTGTAACCGGTAATTCAGAAACAAATATCATTTCTTGCCTTGTCGCTAAGAACCATGAAGTTCAGAAAACAATATCGCTGGTAGAAAACATCGATTATATCCATCTGTCACAAAATATCGGGGTTGATACCATGATCAATAAAAAGCTGATAGCGGCGAATTTTATTTTCCGCTACATCCGGAAAGGTGAAGTAATTTCCCTTACTTCCATTCACGGAGTAGACGCGGAAATTCTTGAGTTTATCGTAAAGGACCGGTCCAAGATAATCAACAAACCGATCAAGGACCTGAATTTTCCAGGCGGTGCCATCATCGGCGGCGTGGTTCGGAACGGTACCGGGAAAATTACCATGGGGGATTTCCAATTCAGGCCCAAAGACAGGGCAGTGGTCCTGTGCCGCCCGGAATGTATCCATGCGGTAGAGGAGTATTTCAAATAAACATCATTCATGAGGTTTAACTTCCGGTTAATACTGAATCTCTTAAGTGTTCTGGTCATGATCAACGGGGCTTTCATGCTCCTTTGCCTGCCCTTTTCCCTGTATTACCGTGAATCAGTAACCCCACTTACAATATCCGCCGGTGTCGCAGTGGCGATAGGCGCAATAACCTGGTTCCTCACCCGAAAAAACCTGGTAACCGAATTGAAGAAGAAAGACGGATACCTGGTGGTCACACTGGGTTGGTTGTCCATGTCCCTGGTAGGTACCCTACCCTACCTGATTTCGGGCACTATTCCGGATTTCACTAATGCATTTTTTGAGACCATAAGTGGCTTCACTACCACTGGAGCCACCATTCTTACAGATATCGAGGCATTGCCTAAGGGAATCCTCTTCTGGCGAAGCCTGACCCAATGGATTGGTGGAATGGGAATTATTGTTTTGGCAGTTGCTATTCTTCCGATTCTGGGTATTGGAGGAATGCAGCTGTTTGTAGCAGAAGCCCCTGGCATTTCACCTGATAAACTGAAACCCCGAATTAAAGAAACTGCAAAAAGGCTCTGGATCATTTACCTTGGTCTCACGCTTTTGGAAACACTGCTGCTTATGGCAGGTGGCATGACCTTTTTTGATGCTATTAATCATGCACTGACTACCATGGCCACCGGTGGCTTTAGCACTAAAAATGCAAGTGTGGCGTATTATAATTCTCCATTCATCCATTATGTAATTATTATTTTCATGTTCCTGGCCGGAACCAATTTCACAATAACCTATTTTGCCCTGAAAGGTAAATTCGTACAGGTATGGAAAAATGAGGAATTCAGGAACTACTTGTTTCTGACGGTGATCGTCTCACTTGTTATTTCCATTTTTGTTTTCTCGGCTGACTGGGAAGGATTTGAAAAGTCGTTCCGGGATTCTCTGTTTCAGGTAGTATCGGTAATAACCACCACCGGATATATCACGGCAGATTATACCGCCTGGACACCCTTTGTAACGGTAATATTCTTTCTGCTGATGTTTTCAGGTGGCTCTGCAGGATCCACCGCCGGTGGTATCAAGATTGTCCGTCATACACTCCTGTTTAAAAACAGCCTGCTTGAAATGAAACGGCAGCTGCACCCTTCGGCCGTAATACCGGTAAGGCTGAATGAAGCCGCAGTAAGCCGGGATATAACCTATAATGTCCTTGCCTTCATTATGATCTATCTATCTGCCTATGGCATTGGTATATTCCTTATATCATTTACCGGCGTGAGCATGGATACTGCGCTTGGTGCCGTGGCTACCTGCCTGGGAAATATCGGCCCTGGTCTTGGTGAGGTTGGTCCTGTCGATAATTTTTCCGGAATAACTCCTTTCGGTAAGTGGGTCCTTGCTTTTCTTATGCTCATGGGACGACTGGAATTATTTACCGTTCTGATGCTTTTCAATATACATTACTGGAAACGATACTAATTAAAAAAGCCCCGTCTTGTTGGACGGGGCTTTTCAATACAGCAGGGCATTGTGCTATATTTTCTGTCTGCTTTTCGCCAGGTCAATAACCACCGGTGAAGCTATGAACACGGATGAATAAGTACCTACCAGTATACCTACCAGCAGGGCATATGAAAATCCCCTAAGTACCTCTCCACCAAAAATGAACAGGATTAATACCACAATGAGCGTGGTTACTGAGGTGATCAGCGTTCTGTTCAACGTGCTGTTGATTGCAGAGTTGAAGATCTTCACATTGTCTGAACTCGTACCGAGATTCAGGTATTCCCTGATCCGGTCGAATACAATTACCGTATCATTAATGGAATAACCGATTACAGTCAGCAGAGCCGCCACAAATACCTGGTCAATTTCATATTTGATTCCAAGCAGACCGGCTATTGCGAATGCTGAGAAGACGAATAAACTGTCATGGATCAACGCAATGATTGCTCCGGTACTGAATTGCCATTTCCTGAACCTGATCAGGATGTAGAGGAAGATGGCTATGATCGCAATGATACCTGCCTCAAAAGAAGAGGATACAATATCATCGGCAATAGTAGCTCCTACTTTGGATGATCCTGAAATTGTAAAGTGATCACTGTCTATTTCCGCGGCATCCTCGACGTATTCCAGGTTTGTGTAGGATTCAAGTCCTGCCACAAGAATATTCTTCACTTCATCATCTGCCGTATCCGACTCATCATCCACTTTATACGAAGTAGTTACCTTTACAATATTATTGGCTCCGTAGTTCTTCACTTCGGTACCTTCGCCTTCAAAGGTTTCCGATAGCGCGATTTTCATATTTGTCGCTTCCACCGGATCTGCAAAGTTGACAATGTAGGAACGACCTCCCTTGAAGTCCACCCCAAGGTTAAGGCCCTGAGTAAACACAAGACTCATTCCTATAATGATGACAATTGCAGAAAAGATGTAGGCCTTCTTTCTTCTCGACATGAAGTCAATGTTGATACTGCTCAACAGATTCCTGGAGAATGGTGTATTGAAGGAAATCTTACTTTCATCTCCCCGGTTGGTCATCCACTCTACAATTACCCGGGTGATGTAAACCGCCGAGAAGAATGAGCAGAAAATACCGATCATAAGGGTAATCGCGAATCCTTTGATAGGACCCTGACCGAAAATATAAAGAATTGCAGCCGTCAGTAACGTGGTCAGGTTGGCATCGACAATCGAACTGAATGCCTTTTTATACCCTGTGGATATAGCTTCCCTGAGTTTGGTCCCATTCCGCATTTCTTCCCTGATTCGTTCAAATATCAGCACGTTGGCATCAATCGACATACCGATCGTCAACACAATACCTGCGATACCCGGTAAGGTTAGGGCAGCATTGAATTGGGCCAGAATTCCAAGGATGAAAAAGATATTAAATATAAGGGCGATATTGGCCACAAAACCACCTTTAGCATAGTAAGCTACCATGAACAGGATGACAATACCAAGTCCGGCAAGCATGGAAATAATTCCTTGGTTCCTGGCAATCTGACCAAGTGTAGGCCCTACAATAGCCTCCTCGACAATACGCGTAGGCGCCGGCAGCGAACCTGCTTTGAGGATATTGGCTAGGTCTTTCGCCTCTTCGACCGTAAAATCACCTGAAATCTGCGAGCTTCCGTTGGGAATTTCACCCTGAACATACGGGGCCGAATAAACATAATTGTCAAGTACGATGGCAATTCTGTCCGGCGGAGTTTGATTGGTACGTTTTGCTGCGGCCCGCTGGGTCATTGTGCGCCATTCCTTCGTTCCAAAGGCATTCATCTGCATACTCACTACAAAACGTCCGCGTTCGTCAAGATCCTGGCGGGCATCCGTAATTACTTCCCCAGTGAGCTGGGCTTTACCTCCGCGACCGACGCGCACAAAATAAAGTTGAAGCAGTTCGTCGCCGGTTTCCTCATTGATAAAAGGCTTAACTGCCCAGATCGGTTTGATGGTCCGGGGCAGCAGACTTTGTACTTCCTTCCTGCGAAGTATCTCACCGATCTTGCCGGTATCCTGCACATCATAAATTAATTCAGTAATATTCTGAGACCTGAGCAAGGAAAATAACGGTGAAACCTGAGGGTTAGTCAGAGAATCAAGTGAAGAATCAGCTGCCGTATCCGACACCAGTGAATCGGCAGGATCCGGCAGATCACCCTCCGCGGAAAGTACACTGCTTAAATCCTCGGTCTGCGATTCCTGTAATTCAGAGGAAAGGCTGCTGTCTGCATTCACATTAAGTGCATTCTCCGCTTCCATCTCATCAAGCAGCATGCTGTTTGCATTAATTAATGAAGGCGCGTATTCTTCAGGATTCGCTACTTCCCAGAACTCCAGCTTGGCAACTCCCTGCAGCAGTTTCCGAACACGTTCAGGATTCTCAGCTCCCGGAATTTCAATCTGAATCCGGCCTGTCCCCTGCAGCCGCTGGATGTTGGGCTGTGAGGTACCAAACTGGTCAATACGGGTCCGGAGAATAGTGAATGACCGGTCAATGGCACTCTCAATTTCCTGGTTAATGACCTCCATCACCTCATCATTGGACATATCGATACTAATCCGGCCGCGGTTGGCTGCCGTCACAAAGATGGGCGCCAGCTGGTCATCGTCCGACACTTCCTGAAAGGCATCCAAGAATAGTTCAGAAAACCGCGCCTGGCTTTCTGCCTGGCGTTCACGGGCGAGACGTATTGCTTCCAGAAAGTCCTGATCCTGGTTATCTCCGCTCAGTCCTTTTATGATATCAACCGGAGAAACTTCCAGCGTGACATGCATTCCGCCCTGAAGGTCAAGCCCCAGGCTAAGTTCGTTTTCTTTTACTTCCTTGTAGGTGAATTCAACACCCAGCAAATTATAAACAGGCAGATTCCAGACGGAATCAAGGTACGCCTGTTTTTTCGACAGATTTATAACACCACTTTCTTCAGTGGCATATTCAATAGCATCCTGCTGTACACTCCTTGATTTAAAGGTAAATGACAGGTAATAAATACAGAGCAGGGTAACAACAACTGTCAGTAAGATTACTGCACCTTTATTACGCATTTTTAAATAAAAATTTTAGTGATTAAATGAATTGGATTGCCCGAACGGCAATAAAAAACGGAATTGAATGAACTGCCTATGGGGCATTGGGTGATATAATCAGCCGGAATAACGTCTTGAACCAGGTATTATATTCCCTGATCTCAAATCCGGTCATGACCTGATCATCCGGAATCTCAAACCAGATGTCAGCAATAAAATGCCAGGAATGATCGATGGTCAGCTGGGATACAGTAGCAACAAGGTTTTTCCCGGCGGTAACGATCGTTTCCTGATGATCATCATTGCTATCAGGAGAATCCTGATCAGCTTGCACCTGTGCCACTTCCAGTTTTTGAAGTGTTGCCGAAGAAACGTCTGTTACAAGAATAACAAGCGCAGCCAGAAGTCCCAGCATAATGCCGGCTCTGAACTTAAATCGCACAAGTGAAGAATAACCTTTCATTTTGGGCTACAAATGTACTTATATTCCAGTACAAAACAATGCGTTGACCTGAATGCATCCCGCAGATGCCGAATACTATTCCAACAGAAAATGCAAATATCCTTTAACCACTTCCAGGGCCTGCTTAAAATGCGTGTGGTTTGGTATGATAATATCCGCCTCGGATTTAACCGGAAGCACATACTTTTCATAAGACGGCATTACGTGCTGCTCAAAACGATAGAGAACATCCTCCAGGTCGTATCCGCGCTCTGTCTGATCACGGATTATTCTCCTCTTCAGGGCAAGATGACTTTTGGTATCAATAAAAATTTTGAGGTCTATAAACTCCTGGAGCTTCGGATAATGCAGAACAAAAATTCCTTCAATGATTATTATGGGAGCCGGGTTAAAAGTGATAACCGATGGTTTCCTGGCAGGATTGTTAAAGGTGTATTCTTCTCTCTTTACCGTCTCACCGCTTTTTAATTTCTTAATATCTGCAACCAGGGCACTATGGTCAATTGCTTCAGGAACATCAAAATTGATGACACCTTGCTCATCTGACTGTTGCTCATTCCTTGGATGATAGTAATCATCCTGTGAAACAAGGCATATTTTTTCGGAAGGGAAATCTCCGACCAGGCTGTTTAGGAAGGCGGTTTTACCTGAACCGCTGACTCCGGTCAATCCGATTACAAATGGTTTCACGCCATTAGGTTAACTCATTTTCATGAGTTACCAAATAGTTAACCAGTTTTTCTATAGCCTTTCCGCGATGTGATATGGAATTTTTTTCAGCGGCAGACATTTCACTGAAAGTTTGGTCGAAGCCTTTTGGAACAAAAACAGGATCGTACCCGAAACCGCCGGCACCAACTTCTTCCTTCAGTATTTTTCCTTTTACGGCTCCTTCAAATTGCTTTGTTTTCCTGGGAGTTCTTAAGGTAATCACCGTTCTGAATTGCGCCTGCCGTTCCTTAATATCCTCCATATTCTTCAGAAGCAATTTTATATTGGCTTCACTGTCTGAGGCGGGGCCTGAATAACGCGCTGAATGGACACCCGGCTCACCGTCCAGGGCAAATACCTCGAGGCCTGTGTCATCAGCAAAACAAGGAACTCCGTAATTCTTAAATACATAATCTGCCTTCTGATACGAATTCCCCTCCAGGGTACTCTGTTCTTCGGCAAGTTCTTCTTCGCAACCAATTTCCTGTAGGGTCAGAAGCGTAAAGCTCTCCGGGAGAAGAGCTTTAACTTCTTCTAACTTATGAACATTGTTGGTGGCGAAACAAAGGGTCAATTCTGAACTGAATTTAATTCAATATCAAACTCAAGATTTGTATTCGGAGGGATTGTTGTGCCCGCTCCTGTTTCTCCATATCCAAATGTTGATGGCACATAGAGATTCATTGAGCCTCCTTCACGAAGTTCCTGAAGACCAATCTGCCAGCCTACAATCAGTCTGGACAATTGGAAAATTGAACCGGTATTTCCGTCAAACACTTCCTGCGTCTCAATTATACGTCCCTCATAGGTAACCATAATGTTGCTGCCGAATGACGGATACGGACCTGTTCCCTGTTCAATAATGTTATAAAAAATTCCTGACGGGTGACGCACAGCGGTTAACTCGTTTTCATTCAGGTAGGACTGAATGTAACTCACGTCACTCTTCAATCGCGGATTATCGAACGAATTGAGCGTTATGTCGTAAACCAAATTGGCATTAGGAGGGATATCTCCATCACCAGACTCACCATATGCAAGTACACTTGGTACGTAAAGTCTTATTCTCCCCGCTTCCTGAACATTTCGAAGACCCAACTGCAATCCGGCAATCAGGTTCTCCCACAAAATAGTCTGATCCGTACCTGAATCAACGGTTTCTCCTGTCTCCAGTAAATAGGTAGTGTAAGTCATGTTAACACTGTTTCCAATATAAGGTGCCAGTCCGCTCCCCATAATAATTGGCTCGTAACGGAGACTGGTGAAAGGATCAATTTCCGCGGTAATTCCATTGTCCTGAAGAAACTCATCAATGACTGCCGTTTCCTGCAAAAATTTCTGGTTCAGATCCGGCTGATCATCATCCGAATCAAAACAACTGGTTAAAAAGAGAGGAGCCACCAGCAGGACTCCAATAATCGCTACATTCTTCATCTTTACTTATTATCAACAATTTCTACATCAAATATCAGCACTGAATTTGCCGGGATCTGCGGACCGTACGCGGTGGGTCCGTATCCAAGCTTAGACGGAACGAACAGGGTTGCCTTATCACCAACTGACATCGAGTCAAGCCCAATGTGCCAGCCCCTGATAACGCGCGAACGACCAATAACAACCTCGTAAGGCACGTATTGCCTGCCTTCGTTATACAGGTCATTCTCCCTGGCCACTTCTTCTATACTTGTATCAAACACTTGGCCGTTCAGCAGATATCCAGTATAGTTGACACTCACTGTGTCCAAAGGGTTGGCTTCCTGTCCGGAACCTTTTTCGGTAATGATATAGCGAAGACCTGATTCCGAAACCTGTGGCTCGATATAATTCTCCTCGAAATATTCCTCCATCAAAGATATGTCAGTGGCAAGTTGCACTTCCTGCTCAGCCTCAAACTTTTTTCGCTGCTCATCATATAACTGCTGCTGAAAGGCAGCTGCACCTTCTGCATCGAGCACCGTGTCAAGTCCGACATTGAAGTTAAATATCGATTCAGGAGCCATATCCGGCGGAACCTGCTGCTTCCATGTTTTTGCAAACAGGGTCTGTGCATCTACGGAAAAAGAAACAGAATCCCCTTCCTTCATCTGTCCGAATATTTCATGGATCATACCTCCTGAATTCCAGATTGAATCGTTTTTCTGGAGAATAACCGGTCCGCTGTCTTCGGTATCCTGAAGCAGCGAATCTTCGATTCCATACGTCATTTTCAACACCAGGTATTTACCCTCCTCCGGAATCTCACCACTGCCTTCACGAACCAGATTATAGGTCAGTCCTGATTGAGTGGTTTTTTCATTTGAGCATCCCGGCAGAATGATTACAGCAGCCAGGGTTAACATCAATATTTTTGATACTATTTTCATTTACGCGTATTCTTTAATTTCCTGTGATAATTCGTCTTTATAATCGTTCAGAAGACCTTTAAATTTAGTTAGGGTCTCCTCCAAACCAGCATCGGATTTTCCACCTGCAGCGTTCTTGTGACCTCCCCCGCTAAAATGCGATGAGGCAAACTCATTCACCGAAAATTCTCCAATCGATCTGAAAGACATTTTTACCGCATCTTCCCGTTCCGTTATAAGCGCGGCAAATTTGATCCCCTTGATGGATAGGGCATAATTCACCAGCCCTTCCGTATCACCCGTCTTTGAGTTGAATTTTCTGAGATCATCTTTGCTTATGGCAAAGTAGGCGGTTTTCAGTTCCGGCAGTACTACCAGTCGCTCATTCAGGGCAAAGCCCAGGAATTTGATCCGGTCAACCGAATTGTTGTCATAAATGAGCTTAGAGACCTTGGCCGTATCTGCGCCCAGCTTAATCAGTTCCCCGCACACCCTGAATACGTTTTCTGTAGTATTCGGGTGTTTGAAACTTCCGGTATCGGTCATAATCCCCGCATAGAGGGATTCAGCAATATCTTTAGTGATACGCTCGCGTTCGCCCAGATCACAAATCAGTTCATAAATAAGTTCCGCCGTGGCCGCAGCTTCCGTGCTCCAAAGCTTGAATTTGGCAAAAGAATCCGGGCCAAGGTGATGATCAATCAGCACCTTTACCGCATCAGCCTTACCAACAGCTTCCCCGAGTTCATCAATCCGGTGAAGGGATGAAAAATCAAGACAAAATATCAGCTCGGCTTCCGCAACAAGCTTGTACGATTTCTCCTGGTTCCCGTCACAGAATATGATTACCTCGTCATTTCCGTCCATCCAGTTCAGAAAATTCGGATAATCAGTCGGAGTAATGACGTCGACCTGATGGCCCTTGTCTTTCAGAAAAGATGCCAGCCCCAGGGAGGAGCCAAGCGCATCTGCATCTGGCTTATGATGCGTAGTGATAACAACCTTCCTTGGTTTGTTTATCAACTCCTTGAATGCCTCTATATCTTGCATTATTCCATATATACCCACTGCAAACCGTTGGGTCCTTTCATCAAATAAACGGCAAATTTCAACATAAAATATATGAATTACAAAAAAGGACGTTGCTGCGATCTGCAGCAGGATATTTAAGAGAATGGGAAGCTATTCTGGAAAAAATCCATTAATTTTGCGCCTCAAAAATAAACAAATCAGAAACTTATGGCTGGACACATAACGTTCACGATGATCAAACCCGATGCCACGGGTGCAGGGAATACCGGAGCGATCATAAAAATGATCGAAGACGCCGGATTTCAGATCGTCGCGATGAAAATGACCCGAATGACTCCTGAAGTAGCAGGCAAATTTTACGAAATTCACAAAGAGCGTCCTTTTTATGAGGACCTGAAAAAGTATATGTCTTCCGGAAGCATTGTTCCGATGATCCTTAAGAAGGACAATGCAGTCGAGGATTTCAGAAAGCTTATCGGAGCTACAAACCCAAAAGAGGCAGCTGAAGGAACCATCCGTGCATTGTTTGCTGAATCAATTGAAGCAAATGCCATTCATGGATCAGACTCAGATGAAAACGCTCAAATTGAAAGTAATTTCTTCTTTTCCGTACCGGAACGTTACGCGTAAAGGAGTCAGCTTCTAAAAAAATAAGGCCGGGCATACCACCCGGCTTTTTTTATTTTCTACCTCATTCAGCTGACATGAAAGCCAGCGCGGCTTCCTCATTCAGGAGTTTTGTGCTTTCCTGGTAATTTTGATCCGGATGATAAATATAAAGGCAGGTCTTGTCTGCAATTAAGGTCAGCACCTCTTCGTGGCCCTTTACCGGGATAGAAGGACATCCGAGACTACGGCCAATCCGCCCGTATTTTTTTGAAAACGCTATATCTACATAACTGGCTCCGTGCATGACAATCGCCCTGTCCCTGGCGTTGTCGTTAAAACCCGTTTCCATACCATCAAGACGTAAGGACAACCCATGCTTGCCCGTATAATTCTCCCCCGTCACGTAGAATCCAAGGCTGCTTTTGTTACTGTTAGGCTCGTTTGAAAAGTTGGTTGCAAATTCATTTCCAGTATTACGGCCATGGGCCACCAGGTTATGGTATATTACTTCTTTTTTCCTCATATCAAGCACCCAGATACGCTTCTGGTTGGAAGATTTACTGAAATCAATAATAGTCAGAAGTTCCTTGTCTCCCAGTGAGCCCCTGCTTTTCAGTGTATAAAACCCAACCACTGCTTTCTGGAAAATTTCAAAATCCGGTTTCTCTTCAAAATTGATTTCATTATAGGCTTTACTGATCAGTGCTTCGAGTCTTTCTGTCACATCACCCGCGCTAAGGATTGATGGGCTGAAAAGCATGAAAAGAATAAAAATCACTACCGGTTTTTTCATAAAAAATCTGTTTTGGCTGACCGTGTTTCAAACAGAGGCAATGTTCAAATAATTCCGGACACCCCCACTTTTTTAAAATCCTGTTTTGCACACCACGAAACGTGTATGATTTTCCTCAGCAGCTAAGTCAAAATCCACCCTGAACTACTCCTAAAACAATGGCACATAATTTTCCATAGGAACGACATGAAATTAACCAACATTATATATATACTGTGTCTCCCGATACTGGTGATCACAGCCTGCCATCGCACAGATTCGCCAACGTATAAAAGTAAAATAAACGTTGAAGAACATGCCACGGATACTTTTCCGGATAAGTTTGCCGACCGGGAAGCCTACAGGGAGTTTGAAACCAAGGCACTCATTTCTGGAATGCTGGATACTTTAAACACCGAGCAATACATTTCAGATAAATACAATTCCAAATCAATATATTCCGGCGTGGTGGAGTTTTATTCACTCCAGGATAGCTCGCTCGCCTGGTACTCCCGACAGGCTCCTCTGGAAAAGACAGAAAAACTTATGGCAGAATTAATCGAACCAGGAAAATATGGTTTGTATGATTTTGACTATGACATTTTCAAGCTGGTCAACAGGCAAAATGCCTTATATTCATCTGGAGATATCCGGCCGGTCGAATTAGCTGAACTTGACATTCGCACCACAATCGCAGCCATAACTTTCGCCTGGCACCTTCACAATGGAACCTCCCTGCCATCTCTTGAAACCGGGCTTCAAATGAAGTCGGGTGAAAAATCATCTGTCGCCCGGGTGCTTGCAGAAGAATCCATTGAGGATGCTTTTGAAATACTGATCCCTAAAGATGTCTTTTATGCGAGTACGCTGAAGGCAATTAACCGGTATGAGGAGATCCGGGAGAATGGAGGCTGGAAAAAGCTGCCGGAAGACCTCTTACTGAAGCGGGGTGACAGCAGCCGGTATATCCCGGAAATTCGATCACACCTGCATCAAACCGGGGACTATTCAGGCGACCTTGACGGTGTTGTTTTTGATAAACCCCTTGAGGAAGGGGTTCGCAGGTATCAGGAACGTCATAATATGGAGGCTGACGGAGTAGTGGGAGGTAAAACTCTTGATGAGCTTAACAAGAGTGTTGAGGAGCGTATAGCGATGTTAAAACTTAATTTGGAAAGAATGCGCTGGATGCCTTCCGATCCGGGTGAGGAGTATATCGTTATTAACATTCCGGAGTATATGCTGAATGTGTTCAAAAACGGCAAAAATGAATTAAATATGAATGTGATCGTAGGCAGCCGTGAAAACAAAACGCCGCTGTTTCATGATGAACTTGAGTACATCGTTTTCAGTCCGACCTGGACCGTACCCCGCAGTATTGTACGCGATGAAATGCTGCCGCTGATCATGAAGGACAAATCCTATTTTGATAATAAGGACTATCGTGTTTATAATTCATGGACAGAAGAAGCAGAGGAAATTAATCCAAAAAAGGTCAAATGGTCGAAAATCAGTCCGGACAGCATTATGATTGTACAGGCTCCGGGTGCAAGTAACGCCCTGGGCAGAATAAAATTTATGATGCCTAACTCCGAATCAATTTATCTCCACGATACCCCAACAGATTATTTGTTCGCCGAACCGGAACGGGCATTTTCCCACGGTTGTATACGGGTAGAATTTCCGGAAACACTTGCTGCCTACCTCCTGCAGGATCAGTCGGAGTGGTCGGAAAGTGAAATCACGAAATCCATGGACCTTCATGAACCAAAGCCGGTACGGTTAAATCGCAAAATTCCGGTTTACCTGACCTACCGAACAGCATGGGCAGATGATTCCGGCCGCGTTCACTTCCGCAACGATGTGTACGAAATAGATACCACTGACCGGGAGCGCCTGGCGCTGAAGTAATCAGTTAATGGACTCGAGTTTTTCCCGCATGGCCTCGATCACCAGGGTCTGACGATGCATTCGTATCATCAGATCTTTCTGGTCTTCGAGGTTTTTGACTATACTTTGTTCGCTTTCAGCAATTTCCCGCTTGGCATCAATGATCCCCTGAAATAATTTCTCGCGGTCTTTCTGAAGCTTCTTCCTGGTCTTTTCGGTCCGGTTCTGGGTTTTCTTTGCTTCCTTACGTGCATCCTTGTCAGCTGCAGAGGAAACAGCCGAACGATTCCTGACAAGTTCCTGGCTGCTGTTTTTCAATTCGATCTCATTCTGATCGATTTCGATATTTGCCTGGTTAATGGCAATGTTATTATCCGATATCTGTTTGTGGCTCTTCTCATTATCCTTGACCAGCTTATTCATTTCCCTTTCCATGTCGTCAAGTAAATTTCTCTCCCGTGCCAGGTCATCAGATACTTTTTCCCGGTACGCTTCTTTTCCACTCTCAATCAGCAGGTCCTCCATGGCCTGATATATGCCCTTGTCTGTTTCGGGATTGAATGTAACTGAATCAGCCGAAATAATTACGTCCGTGATTACCCCGAGACTATCCTGATCGAATTTTAATTCCGCATCAAAGTGATCCTGGGATACCTGCTCAATCTGAATATCCTCCATAAAGAGTGAATTGCCCTCGCGCTGTAATTTACCATCACCTTCCTTGCGAAGGAACCGACTCCAGGATCTTTCCATATTCTCCAGGTTTACTTCGGGAACCGAAAGCCTCAACGCAGGCTGATTACCAAACCGGGAGTCTGCTTCGGTCATTTCCACCGTTACGGGCATCGCTTGCAAAGGAGGCTTCTCCATGGCCGCCAGCTGCTCAGCAACCTCATTCCTGTCATAAATAATGGGCAAATTGCTTAGAACTGGTGGTTTTCTAAGTTCTGTGGAATCAGTCTGTCCCAAAGACGGAAGACTGATCAGTATCAATAAAAATAGTGGTAAGGTTACTTTCATAATTTTATACAAATGTTTTTTGGTTCAGTAAAAAACCGGAGTGCTTCCCATCCGCCTTCACGTCCCACACCGGAACTTTTCCATCCGCCGAACGGAGTTCTGAGATCACGCAAAAGCCAGCTGTTAATCCAAATTATTCCTGCCGCCAGTTTGTCTGAGACCCGGTGTGCCCGGGAAAGATCGGTTGTCCAGATCGTAGCGCTTAGTCCGTATTCAGAATCATTCGCGAGGGTAAGCGCCTCTTCCTCTGAATCAAACGGCATAATGGTAACGACTGGTCCGAATATCTCTTCCTGGTTGGTCCGGCAATCCATCGGCAGATTCGTTATTACCGTTGGTGCGAAATAGTATCCTTCCGCCAGATCTCCTTCCAGGACAAGCCGTTCACCTCCGGTCAGCACCTGACCCCCTTCTTCCTTTGCCAGTTTAACATAAGCAGATACCTTCTCGAGGTGTTCCCTGGAAACAAGGGCCCCGATCCGTGTTGCATCGTCCTGCGGGTCTCCAACTTTCCATGTCCTGGTGAGCTCTACAAATTTTTCCAGGAATGTCTCATAAATACTTTTTTCAACCAGGATGCGTGATCCGCAGAGACAAATTTCTCCCTGGTTAGTAAATGAAGCCGCTACGGAATTCCTGACAGCTTCGTCCAGCTCACAATCAGCAAAAACCAGGTTGGGATTTTTACCGCCGAGCTCAAGGGACAGTTTCTTAAACATAGGGGCCGCAACAGAAGCGATCCGTTTACCGGTCGTCGTGCCTCCCGTGAAGGAAATCATTTTAATATCCGGATGCCCCACTATGGCTTCCCCAACCTTGTTGCCAAGACCATGAACAATATTCAGGACTCCATCCGGAAGCCCTGCCTCTTTGCATAGCCGGCTGAAGGCCCAGGCCGTACAAGGAGTAAGTTCTGACGGTTTAGCCACCACCGTATTTCCCGCCGCCAATGCCGGTGCAATCTTCCAGGTAAACAGGTAAATCGGTAGATTCCATGGAGAGATACATCCGGCAATCCCTGCAGGAGAACGCCTGGTGTAGTTGATCATTCCGGGAGAATGGTGTGATTCAGATGCAAAATGCTCCATGGCTGTTGCATAAAAACGCATGTTGGCGGCAGCCCGGGGAATATCTACCTTGCTGGCAAGTCGCAGGGGCTTACCGTTATCACGGGACTCCATGTAAGCAAGCTGATCATGATCCCGCTCAATCAGATCGGCAATCCTCAGCAGAAATTTATTCCGCTCAGTAACCGGCATGGCAGACCAGCCGTCAAATGCCGTTCCGGCCGCCTCCACAGCCGCCTGAACATCTTCCGCTCCACTGTCAGGTATCCTGCCATAAACCTTACCGCTCGCCGGTTCGTAATTGTCCAGATAGGACTTGCCTTGCGGCTCGGTAAATTGCCCTCCGATATAGTTTCTTATCTCTTCCATCATTACAGGCTCGGCAACCGACCTCCGTCGACCGGGAGATTGATTCCGTTAATATAAGCAGCCTCTTCCGAACACAGGTAAACCACGGCATAAGCTACTTCTTCAGGTGCAGCGAACCTTCCGGCAGGTATTTCCTTCATCATTTGTTCACTGATTTCATCAGATGTAACCCCTTTTTTCTCCGCGTTGCGATCAATAATGCTTTGAAGCCGTCCGGTCATTGTAGCGCCTGGAAGTACATTGTTAACAGTTATTCCAAAAGGCCCCAGTTCAACCGAAAGCGTCTTAGACCAGTTTGCCACCGCTCCCCGAATGGTGTTGGAAACCCCCAGGCCCGGAATAGGTGCCTTAACAGAGGTGGAAATGATGTTTATTATTCTCCCGAAATTATTCTCCCGCATTCCGGGAATAACTAATTTCGTAATGACCTGGCTGCTGATCACATGCCGCTCGAAGGCGATTCGGAATTCTTCCGGATCAGCCTCATTCGCTGGTCCTCCCGGAGGTCCGCCGCTGTTGTTAATTAGCAGGTCAATGGCAGGATTATTTTTCAAATAGCCCGACAGGACCTCCTGCACTTCCCCGGGATTGTTGAAATCAGCCACCAGGTAATCATGAGAAAGACCATCGGCTGCCGGCAGCGAGGCAGCGGTCGCTTTCAGTTTTTCCTCGTCCCTCGCAAAAAGCACAATACCGGCTCCGGAAGCTGCGAGTACCTCAGCCGTTGCTTTTCCAATCCCCTGGGTACTGCCGCATACAAGGGCACGTTTGCCTTTAACTGTCAAATTCATAAGATCAAGTTTATTCATTAAATTTATAATAAAAATCAGAGCACATGGCAATCAAACGACCTTTTAACCTTCAAAAATGGATTGAGGACAACCGGGACCTTCTCAAACCGCCCGTGGGAAATAAAAACCTGTATCCTGAGGGCGAAGATTATATTGTAATGATCGTCGGCGGACCGAACGCCCGGAAGGATTACCATTACAATGAAACCGAGGAGTTATTTTTTCAGCTGGAGGGAGACATTACCGTGAAAATTCAGGAAGAGGGAAAGGCCGTGGAAATTCCAATCAGGGCAGGTGAAATGTACCTGCATCCCCCAAAAGTTCCGCATTCACCCATCAGGCCTGCCGGAAGCGTCGGGTTGGTTATCGAACGGGTAAGGGAGCCTGAGCACAAGGATGGCCTCCTCTGGTTTTGTGATAAATGCAACCATAAACTGCATGAAACCTACTTTCCGTTAACGAATATTGAAAAAGATTTCCTGCCACGGTTCCGCGAGTTTTATGCCTCGGAAGAAATGCGCACATGCACAAATTGCGGCCATGTTATGGAAACAGATCCCCGGTTTGTTTGAGTTGCTTTTTTCATCCGGAGAATTGTCGCCGGATGAAATTTCCGCTTCCTGCTTTCCTGCGTAACCTCCGTGAATTTTGGTATTTTTGACCAAACATTCAGAACAACCCGTTGATGCACGATACAATCCAATTTGAAGCGACACGCGAATTTGCTGAGAGAATGGACCAGGCAGATCCGCTTGCCTCGTTCCGTGAACATTATCTTATACCTGAAAAAAACGGCAAACCCGTCCGCTATTTTACGGGAAATTCGCTGGGCCTTCAACCGGTCGGCGCCCGCAAGATTATAGGAAAGGAACTGGAAAAATGGGCTGAATTTGGCGTAGATGGTCATTTTGAAGGCGAAAGGCCCTGGTTCAAATACCACGAACTGACCAAAAAAGGCCTGTCTGTTGTCACCGGCGCACTTGAATCGGAGGTTGTAGCCATGAACAACCTCACTTCCAATCTTCATTTGATGATGGTATCTTTCTACCGGCCGGACAAGGATCGCTACAAGATCATTATGGAGGCAGGGGCGTTTCCTTCCGACCAGTATGCGGTTGAAACGCAGGTACGGTTTCACGGCCTGGACCCTGAAGAGGCCATTATTGAGATCGCTCCGGAAGCCGGAGAATACACACTTAGCCATGACCGGATTATTGATACTATCCGAAAACATGGGGGTGAGACCGCACTGGTCTTGTTAAGTGGTGTGCAGTATTTTACCGGTCAGCTGTTTGATATCCGTGCCATTACCAAAGCCGCCCATTCAGCCGGGGCACTTGCCGGATGGGACCTGGCACACGCGGTGGGCAATGCACCCCTTAACCTGCACGATGACGGGGTTGATTTTGCCGTATGGTGCAGCTACAAATATCTTAACTCGGGCCCGGGCAGCGTTAGTGGAGTTTTTGTCCATGAGAGACATGGAAATTCTGCGGATCTTCCCCGTTTTGCAGGTTGGTGGGGACACGATCAGGATGAGCGTTTCCTCATGCAGAAAGGGTTTAAGCCAATGCCCGGTGCCGACGGATGGCAGCTGAGCAATGTCAATGTATTGGGAACCGCAGCCCATATTCCGGCCCTCGAACTTTTTGTAGAGGCCGGGATGTCCGGGCTTCGCCAAAAAAGCCTGCAATTGACAGGATATCTTGAATTTTTACTGAAGCAGGCAGATCCCGGAGGACAGCAATTCCGTATTCTTACACCTGCCAATCCGGAGGAACGCGGATGTCAGTTGTCGGTCTTCTTTCCTTCCAACGGGCGTAATGTGTTTGATCACCTGGCAAAAATGGGCATTGTCACTGACTGGCGGGAGAATCAGCTGGCTGAAACAAAAGAACGCTCCGGCGTAATACGAGTAGCCCCAACTCCCATGTACAATACCTTCTCCGATGTCTATCACTTGTATCAGGAATTGAAAAAAGCCCTTGAAAATGTCCGTTAAAGAGACAACGGTTGCAATTGTCGGCGGCGGCCTGGTCGGATCGGTGATGGCTTGTTATCTGGCACGCAGAGGTTATCGGGTCAGTTTGTTTGAACGACGTCCTGATCCGCGCATCTCGATGATTGATGGTGGCCGGTCCATAAACCTGGCCCTGAGCAACCGCGGCTGGAAACCTCTTGAAGAACTGGGGCTTGCAGATGAAGTAGAAAAATTGGTCATTCCCATGCGCGGGAGAATGATGCATAACGAAGAAGGTGCACTCACCTTTCAGCCCTACGGGCGTGAGGGAGAGGCGATAAACAGCGTATCCCGCGGTGGGCTTAATCAATTGTTATTAACCAAAGCCGAAAGCCTTGGAATTTCGCTCGGTTTTGAAAGTACGGTAGCGGACGTTGATTTTGAAAAGGGAATCCTTTTATTCGCAGACGGCTCGTTCTTTACCGCAGATATTATTCTTGGAGCAGATGGCGCCTATTCCATGCTCAGGTATCAGATGCAAAGGACTGAGCGATTCAATTATTCCCAGTATTTCATTGAATACGGGTACAAGGAACTGGCAATCCCTGCCGATAAGGAAGGCAAACACCGCCTGGAAATTAACGCCCTTCATATCTGGCCCCGGGGGAAGTTCATGCTCATTGCCCTGCCAAACCTGGACGGCAGTTTTACATGCACATTATTTCTCCCGTTTGAAGGTGACTGCAGTTTTGAACAATTATGTTCGCATGAAGCTATCACCTCATTTTTCCGCGAATATTTTCCGGATGCACTGGAAGTAATGCCTGAACTTAAAGAAGATTTTGACGACAATCCTACTTCTTCCCTTGTCACAATCCGCTGTTTTCCCTGGAGTCGCGGCAAGGTGTTGCTCATTGGGGATGCATCTCACGGAATTGTACCTTTTTACGGCCAGGGAATGAACAGTGGGTTCGAGGATTGCCGTGTATTGAACGAGCTTCTGGAAAAGCATAATGATGACTGGCAGAAAGTAATGCATGCATTTCAGGAGCAAAGGAAACCCGACACGGAAGCCATAGCAGACCTCGCACTGGCCAATTTCAGGGAAATGCGTGACCTGGTGGCGGATGATGATTTCCTGCTCAGAAAGAAAATCGAAGCCAGGCTTTATGAGTTATATCCGGATAAATGGATTCCGCTTTACTCCATGGTCACCTTCCGCGAAGACATGAGGTATTCTGTTGCAAAACGTCGCGGAGAGATACAACAGGAAATCATGGATAAGGTTATGAAACAGGAAGGCTTCAGGGAAAACTGGGAATCCGCCGACTTTTCCTGGGTAATTAATGAGCTTGCTGGAAGGCAATAGCCTAAACCGCTATCGACTGACGGTATTGTTCAAACCGGTTCAGTATCTGACGCACATAACTCACAGGTTCCTGCCCGCGGCAATAGCCGGAAGTTACTACCTCATCGGTGAAATATTCCGGCTCGCTTTTTTTCAAAAGATACTCCGAGACATCATCCCATTTCAATGGATTTCCGCCGTATTTTCTGGTCAGCTCGCGGGCATCCACTACGTGGCCCAGACCAACATTGTATGACGCCAGGACAAACCTGATTCTTTCTTCATCATCAGTCACTGTCTTTTTCCACAATCCATCAAGATATTGAAGGTACCTGACCCCGGCCTGAATACTTTCTGTAGGATCCATCAGATCATCCGCTCCAAAGCGTCCTCCGGTTTCCGGCACCATCTGCATAAGGCCCACAGCTCCCGCCCAGGAAACCACGGTCGGATCAAACTTTGATTCCTGATATATCTGCGATGCCAGTAACCTCCAGTCCCATCCAAGGCTGTCTGCACCTGTTTTGATCAGGTCATCGTACACAGATATTTTTGATCCACCAAAGCTGGAGTAATCACTTCTGGCCAGTACCTTGGATGTCCGCACGTTCCGGAAGTAACGGTTATAGATCACATTGTAATCGGGTGTCCGCTTAATTTCCTCTATCCATTCATTGATCGACAGTGCAAGAGAATCCGATTCAGGACGTACCGCCCAGGCGATCTGCTGGGAAAAACTAATAGGAGTTTCAACATCAAGTTGTGGAAAATATGCCGCATTTACGAGGGCTACTGTCTCATCCGCCACCGTATAATTTATTTCACCATTGGCCACTTTGGCAATCAGCTTTTCAGTCTCAATGCTGTCATGCACCTCGGTAATCAGAATATCAGAACCTATCTCATCAGACAAATTATGCAGCCGTTCTTCGTACGAACTGTTTGGGCGGACATGAATTTCTTTCCCGGCCAGATTTACCTGATTTCTTATCAGCGCATTATCAATCTGGTCCCTGGTCAACTGGCGCCAGTTGTCCGGCTTACGCTGAATCAAAACCTGGTGCGTGGTAAAATGGCTTTCGGTGAAATCCACCCGCTTCTTTCTCTCTTTCGTCACTGTCAGGTTATACGCCATAATGTCGCCCCTGCCATCCATTAACATCGAAAAAGCGCTGTCAATACTATTTGTTATTTGAATTTCCAGCTCCACTCCAATATGGTTGGCGTAGCGCGAGATCAATTCATACTCATAGCCCATAGGCCTTCCTTTGTAGATGAAGAAGCCGGTCGAACTGTTTTCAACGATTGCGACAAGCGTGCCCCTCTCCCGGATTTTATCCAGGTCAAATTGCACAGCCTGATTAACCGTTTCTTTTTTCTTCTCCGGCCCGGAACTCTCATCTCCAACCCTGTGGCAGGCTGAAAATAAAACAAGCAGGAAAAGAAGCAGGATTTGTAAATCTTTGAAGTAAAATTGTACGCGCATGAGTCTCATGTTAATTCAAAATAAGTAGAAAAATCCGAACCGTAAAAGGTTAAAAGTCTTTTCATTACATATTCTATAGCTAAATTTATACCATGATTCTTTATAATGTCACCGTTGGAGTAGATCTTGATACAGAAAAAGAATGGCTTATTTGGATGAAATCCACCCATATTCCGGAGGTTATGAACACCGGATATTTTAAAGAGTTTCAGATCTACAAGGTACTCGGACAAGACGAGGAACCCACGGTTTCCTATTCCGTTCAGTATTTTGCCGACTCAATCGACCAGGTTGTTGAATACCTCAATAAAGAAGCGCCTGCGCTTTCAGAAAAGCACCGCCTAAAATTCAAGGATCGTCACGTAGCTTTTCGAACATTGCTCGAGTCGGTCGAATAGCATGAAGGTACTCGCCGGCTTTCTTTGCTGCTTTCTCTTCCTGCCCGCAACGGGTCAGGACAACCTCCCGTCCATGGTCGTTGAAATACCGGCAGGTACGAACCTCAAGTATGAATTTGACAAGGATGCCGGTGAATTCATGCTGGAGAATATTGACGGTAAGCCCAGAAGTGTTGATTTCCTCCCCTACCCGGGCAATTACGGATATATTGAAGATACCTATATGGATGTAGCGCGTGGCGGTGACGGCGATGCCATGGATATTCTTCTTATCGGTGCTACCCTGCAACAAGGCACACGAACTCCTTTCATTCCTATTGCCATACTCAAACTGAAGGATAACGGAGAAATCGATGATAAAATTGTCGCGGTTCCGGCAGACCCTTCCCTGCAGGTGGTTCACTGCCAGTCCCTGGAGTGCCTTCAGAATGATTACCCGGCCATACTTGAAATCCTGAAGGTATGGTTTACCAATTACAAAGGCCCCGGCTTCATTACTTTTGAAGGATGGGAATCGGAAACCGAGGCTCACGAAGCCATAGAAAAATGGAAAATCAAGTAAGGTGATTCACCATCTCCTCACGTGAAATAGAGCAATTGATCCATTCTCCGTCCAGTTCTGCACCATATTTTCCTTTGTAAAATCCAATGGCCTGTTCATTCCAATCCAGCACCTGCCACATCATACCAGTACATTGATCATCAATCCCCTGACGGATAATCCGGTCAAACAGCCTGGTCCCAATGCCTTTTCCCCGGTAAGACTCAGTAACAACAATATCTTCCAGGTACATTCGCTTTCCTTTCCAGGTGGAATATCTGTAATAATACAAGGCCAGTCC
Source organism: Bacteroidia bacterium (assembly GCA_030432655.1). Taxonomy (GTDB): domain Bacteria; phylum Bacteroidota; class Bacteroidia; order Cytophagales; family Cyclobacteriaceae; genus JAUILA01. The sequence continues at coordinate 223,732 of JAUILA010000002.1, read as the reverse complement.
GCCAATACCTGATTCGTCTTCGGCCACGAAAAACCCATATAAAGGATTCGGGCCAAATCCATCACGTTCCATATCTTCCACGGTAACAGTTACAGCATCCGGGGCACGCTCGAATGCTGCAAGCTCTTTGATCAGTTCCAGGACTCTGGGAAGGTCCTCCTTTTTTCCCCGGCGAATATTCATCATTGTGTTTTCTTAGCAAGAGGCGGCACCACATCCATATTATACCAGGTGAAGGCATATATATCCGCCATTTGTTCAATTTGTTTGCTTACAGGGGTACCGGCACCGTGGCCTGCATCCGTCTCAATACGAATAAGTACCGGATGGTTGCCTTCATGTTTCTCCTGAAGTGTCGCCGCAAATTTGAATGAATGGGCGGGCACTACGCGGTCATCGTGATCAGCAGTGGTGACCAGTGTGGCAGGATACTGAACACTGTCTTCAATATTATGCAGTGGAGAATAATCCAGCAGATAGTTAAACATCTCCTCAGATTCCTCCGAGGTTCCGTAATCATAGGCCCATCCCGCACCGGCTGTAAACTTATGGTACCTGAGCATGTCAAGCACCCCAACCGCAGGAAGTGCCACTTTTGCAAGATCAGGCCGCTGTGTCATGGTAGCACCTACCAGCAAGCCTCCGTTAGAGCCACCTGATAAAGCCAGATGCTCACTGTCTGTATAGCCGTTTTCAATCAGGTATTCTCCGGCTGCTATAAAATCATCAAATACGTTCTGTTTATTCATCTTCGTTCCGGCAATGTGCCATTCCTCGCCATATTCTCCTCCTCCGCGAAGATTTGGCTGGGCGTAAATCCCTCCGTTTTCCAGCCAGACAATTCTGGATGCGGAGAACGACGGTCGCAGACTAATATTAAACCCGCCATACCCATACAGATAGGTCGGGTTCTTTCCGTTAAGCTCCGTTCCCTTTTTGTAAACGATAAACATCGGGACACGCGTGCCATCCTTACTGGTATAAAAAACCTGTTTGGTTTCGTAATCATCCGGATTGAAATCTACATCCGGCCGTTCGAATAATACTGATTCGCCCGAAGCGATATCATATTCAAAAATGGTCGCCGGATAGGTGAAGGATGTGAAGGTATAGTAAAGCTTTTTATCATCAGGCTCGCCGCCAAATCCGTATGCCGAACCAATCCCGGGCAAATCCACCTCCCGGATTAATTCTCCATCGAGCGAATATTGTTTGACCGCCGTTTTCGCGTCAATAAGATAGGTCGCAAAAATATTACCTCCTGCCGTACCGGCACTAAGAACATTTTCCGTTTCCGGAATTATATCCTTCCAGTTTTCCACGGAAGGATTTGCCAGATCGACCTGAACCAGGCGGTAATTAGGCGCATTCAGGTTGGTATAGACAAGTAACTTATTGCCGTCATTTCCGATAACACTGTGGTCATTCTCAAAATTGCCAACGATCTCTCTGATCTTACTCCCTTTATTCTTCAAATCCTGAATGTACAACTGGTTGCCACTGGTACTTTCCGAAGCACTGATCACCAGGTAGTTTTCGTCATCGGTCAGGTAGCCCCCGATGTAACGGCGAGGCTGCTGATCTCCTCCAAAAACAAGCCTGTCATTCTCCTGCGGCTCCCCAAGTGTATGGTAGTACAATTTATGATACTGGGTTTTACCTGAAAGGGCAGAACCGTTTTCAGGCTTATCATAACTACTGTAGTAAAAACCTTCATTTCCTTCCCAGGACAAGCCGGAGAATTTAATATCCTTCAATGTGTCACCCGCTTGTTCCATTGTTTCAGTATCAATGACAATAGCTTTCCGCCAGTCCGATCCACCTTCAGAGATCAGGTAACCAAAAAGACTTCCGTCTTCCGTAAAACTTGTTCCGGCCAGCGAAATGGTCCCGTCATTTGTGAATGTATTCGGGTCAAGAAACACTTCCCCTTCGTCGTCAAGGCTCTTTTTTCGATATATAATACTTTGATTCTGAAGGCCGTCATTCTGACTGTAGTAGTAATAATCCCCGTGCTTATCAGGCGATGAAATTCGTTTATAATTGTAGATATTTTCGAGCCGTTCCTTAATTGCATTCCTGAATGGAATACTATTCAGGTAGCCGAACGTAATATCATTTTGCGCCCTGACCCAGCTTGCCGTTTCATCGGAAAGGTCATCCTCCAGCCACCGGTACGGATCGGCCACTTCCTTCCCAAAATAAACATCTGCAGAATCGGTTTTCCTTGTTTCAGGGTATGTTATTTCCTCTGTTGTCTCCTCAGTTTCAGGCGAACATGAGAACAGAACGCCGGCGATTCCAAGGTATATAAGTATGTTTACTTTCATGATGGTGCAAGTGTTATTTATTTAAATTTAACCAGAGAGCACTACAATTCCTGCCGCTACCAGTTGAACCGATAAATAATTACACGAATGGTTCCAGAATATTCTTACCTGATCAGTCCTGGTTTGTGATCATCTCAAAGCCGGTGTAAGGCACCAGGACAGACGGAATCCTGATCCCATCCGGAGTCTGGTTGTTCTCCAGAATGGCGGCAATGATCCTGGGCAGGGCAAGTGCACTCCCGTTAAGCGTGTGCAATAATTCCGGTTTCTGATCGGCAGAAGACCGGTACCTGAGCTTCAGCCGGTTTGACTGGAACGTCCTGAAATTGCTGACTGAACTCACCTCAAGCCATTTATCCTGGGCTGCTGAATACACCTCCATATCAAACGTCTGTGAAGAAGTAAACCCCAGGTCTCCGGCACACAGATTCAGCACCCGGTATGGCAATTCAAGCTTTTCCAGCAGTCCTTGTACATATTGGCACATTTCCTTGAGAATGTCAGCTGAATTTTCAGGTTTTTCAATCCTGACAATTTCAACCTTATCAAATTGATGGAGACGGTTCAATCCCCGGACATGTGCCCCCCAGCTCCCCGCTTCACGGCGGAAGCAAGGGGTAAATCCTACATTCATCACCGGCAGTTCATCTTCCGAAAGGATCACATCCCGGTACAAATTAGTGATCGGAACCTCCGCAGTAGGGATCAGGTAGAAATTTTCTTCATTGATGTGATACATCTGACCGTCCTTATCCGGTAGTTGCCCGGTTCCTCTTCCGCTGGCTTCGTTAATCACGATCGGTGGTTGAATTTCCGTATATCCGGCCCTGCGTGCCTCATCCAGAAAAAAGTTGATCATCGATCGCTGCAGCCTCGCTCCTGCTCCTTTATAAACCGGGAATCCGGCCCCGGTAATTTTGATTCCCAGGTCAAAATCGATGATATCATACTCTTTTATCAGCTCCCAGTGAGGCCTGGCCCCGTCATGCAATTCGGGCGCCTTCCCGTGCTGAAATACCACATCATTATCTTCTTCCCCCTTACCGGCTGGTACTTCTTCATTTGGAATATTGGGAATAGTCAGGAGCAGATTCTCCAGCTCCAGCTGGATACGGGATAGCGAATCGCCCAGATCTTTGGTTTTCGACTTCAATTCAGTCGTTTTTGCTTTCACAGCCTCAGCTTCATCCCGCTTTCCTTCCCGCATCAGCTGCCCGATTTGCTTACTGAGCGTATTCATTTCATGGAGAGACTCATCATTCTCCTGCTGGGTTGACCTGCGCTCCTCATCAAGTAGCAGTACCTTGGAAATCGTTTTTTCAGGCTCAGGGAAATGACGCTTCTCCAGTCCTTTCACCACCGTATCCTGGTTCTCTTTTATATAAGAAAGTAATAGCATGAGGTTAATTATTTTTGCCGTTCTCATTAATGTCGGCTGCTTTGCAAAATAAGCCAGAAAAACTCTAAATGAGAATTAATTAGCCCTGATAAGATTATTTCCAATTATTTATTTGATTATTGCTTACCATTCATCTATAATTGCACTATCAAACGGGCAGCATATTCCTGTTGACCCGAGTCAGACGCAGATCAATATCTATATCTAACACCTTTCTTGCAGCAACCCTAACAAGGCGCGCAGGGTCCCATGTCAAAAACCTATTTGATAGCTTAGTTGAACACATTATTTTTCTAAAACAGCCAGTTATTATTCATGTACACAATTGAAGAACTCAATGTCAGGCTCCTATCCGAGCTGAAGGATATTGCCGAGGAGCTTGGACTTAAGAATTACAAAAAATTATCGAAACAGGATCTCGTATATCAGATTCTGGACGAACAAGCTCGCACTCCGGAAGAAAAACTTCCCAAGAAAAAACAACCTGCTGAAAATAAGCAGGAAGAATCAAACGACCAGCCGAAGTCAAACGACCAGCCGAAGAAATCTTCCGGCCGGCAGAAACGTGAACCAAAATCCTCTAATAAGAAAACACCCCGTAAGCGGGAAAATGTTAAGGCGAATGAGGACAACAAAGGCGGCGGCGACAAAGATGCCGTTCTTGAATCATTTGGCGTGGAAGTAGAGAAGGATTCTGGAAAAAATCAAAAGAATGACAACCGGAATTCTGACAAATCTGATAAAAAGGATAATTCAGGAAGCAATAAATCCAATAAAGGTGGCGGGAGCAATGATTCCCGAAGCAGCAACCGGGATAAAAATGACAACCGGGGAGATAACCGCGGGGATAACCGGGGCGATAACAAGAAAAAAGAAGCAAATATCAAGGATTTCGACGGTATCATCGAAAACGAAGGGGTACTTGAGATCATGTCCGACGGATATGGCTTCCTTCGTTCTTCCGATTACAACTACCTGGCAAGTCCGGACGATATTTATGTCTCGCCTTCACAAATAAAATTGTTCGGCCTCAAAACCGGAGATACAGTCAAAGGACAAATTCGTCCGCCAAAAGAGGGTGAAAAATATTTCGCGCTTCTTCGGGTAGAATCTGTCAACGGAAAAACCACCGAACAAATCCGGGACAGGATTTCATTTGAGCACCTTACCCCGTTGTTCCCTGAAGAGAAAATTAAACTGAGCGGTAAGCCGGATAATTATTCTGCCAGGATACTGGACTTGTTCAGTCCGATCGGAAAAGGCCAGCGTGGAATGATCGTGGCTCAGCCCAAGACTGGTAAAACGGTTCTTTTGAAGAACGTGGCCAATGCCATCGCGGAAAATCATCCTGAATGTTACCTGATCATTCTTCTGATCGACGAGCGTCCGGAAGAAGTTACCGACATGGCACGAAGTGTAAAAGCCGAAGTAGTGGCTTCCACGTTTGATGAGCAGGCGGAAAGGCACGTAAAAGTGTCAAGCATGGTACTTGAAAAAGCGAAGCGCATGGTGGAATGTGGTCATGATGTGGTTATCCTGCTGGACAGTATCACCCGACTTGCCCGCGCCTACAATACTGTGGTGCCTTCGTCAGGAAAAATTCTTTCAGGTGGTGTGGATGCCAATGCGCTTCACAAACCCAAGCGTTTCTTTGGTGCTGCCAGGAACGTGGAGAATGGCGGATCACTGACGATCATTGCCACCGCACTGATCGAAACAGGTTCGAAAATGGACGAAGTAATCTTCGAGGAATTCAAAGGTACCGGTAACATGGAACTTCAGCTTGACCGGAAGCTTTCCAACAAACGTATCTACCCTGCGATCGATGTTCCTGCTTCAGGTACGCGTCGTGAAGACTTACTTATGTCTGAGGAAGAACTTCAGCGTGTCTGGATCCTGCGTAAATTTATGTCTGATATGAACTCTACCGAAGCAATGGAATTCCTTCTGTCAAAGATGAAGGGAACCCGCAACAACGAGGAGTTCCTGATATCAATGAACGGATAACGGACCGATTTAAGAATAATACAAACCCTGCAGGAGTCTCTGATGCATTCCTGCAGGGTTTTTTTATGCTCCATACTTCACTACCTTTGCAAAAAAAGGGATTATGGCATTTGGATTTCAAGATTTCACCGCCTGGAAGGAGTATTGTGAAGAAAACAATGTATCGCTCATTGAGCCTGTCATTGAATATGAAGAGCACCAGAAAGGGCACGACCGGGAATATATTTTCGATAAGCTGAAAGAGGCTTTTTCCGTTATGAAGGACGCGGTGAAAACCGGCCTGGAGGAGAATATGACAAGTCGTTCCGGGATGATAAACAACGGAGCCAAGAAAGTCTACCAGTCTTCCCATACGGTATTATCTTCGGAATTCCAGCAGCTGATCGCCCGGGCACTGGCTGCCAAGGAAGTAAATTCCTGTATGGGCAGGATCGTTGCCGCCCCTACGGCCGGGGCATCCGGAATTCTTCCCGGAACGCTGGTCACTCTGCAGGAAATACATCATGTTGATGACGACAAGATCGCGGAGGGACTACTTGTAGGCGCCGGCATCGGACTGATCATTGAAAAAAGAGCTTCACTGGCAGGTGCCGTTGGCGGGTGCCAGGCCGAAACGGGCAGTGCGGCAGCTATGGCCTCCGGTGCTATTGTGTATTGCCTGGGCGGAACCACTGACCAGGTATTCAATGCTGTGGCCATTACCATCCAGTGTACCCTGGGGTTGGTGTGCGATCCTGTAGCCGGTCTTGTGGAAGTCCCGTGCGTGGTAAGGAATGCCAGTGCCGCCGCCATTGCCTATTCATCTGCCCAGATATCACTGAGCCAGGTTGATGCAGTTATACCTGTAGATGAATGTGTGGATGCGATGGGTGAAGTCGGACAAAGCATGGAGGCCCGTTATAAGGAAACCGCCCTGGGCGGACTTGCAGCCACACCAACCGGACAGCGCATCTCCAAAGAAGTCCTTATCGAAAATATAGAAATACTTCCGGACGAAGACGAGCCCGACAACTGATCAGGCTCCTCTCATTATTTCCGGAAGGATCTGCTCGCCGAAAATATGAATCAGGGTAGAAAATATAACTGCCCAGAAAACAGCACTGGCAAACATCGAAATAAGGATTTTTCGCTTGGGGCTGCCAAAACTGGTCAGCAATAACGTGCCCCCGATCGGCGTAAAAATTATCGGTGTCAGAAACGCAACACCGTTGAGGCCATATTTTTTCCAGATTCGTATAAACTGCCGGTTTCTCCGGGTAAATTTCCGTTTGCGAGCGAAAATCCGGTCAAGTAATTTTTGTTTCAGAAGCCTGCCAAGAAAAGTAAAGAGGAAAACACTCAGCATCATCCCCGTAACCGTAATTATGATAGTCATAAAAAGGGAGAAACCACCTGCGTATCCCAGTGTGGGCCCGGCGATGAATTTGAGCATCGTCAATAGTACAATTGAAACAAACTTCCAGAACATGATTACGGCTATACTACGACTGAATATGTGTAGTATACATATACCAACAACAACAATACACCCGAAAGTTTACCCATTTTCCTTTTATATAACATGAGCGGCAAAACAATCATCGTTATGATAATCATAGCGATCAGGTCATAATTGATAATCTCGCTACTTACATCTATGCGCGTAATCATACTTGTGATACCCAGGATGGAAAGGATGTTAAAAATGTTTGACCCAATCAGATTGCCCACAGCAAGGTCTGTCTCCCCCTTTACCGAAGCCACGACGGCGGTCACCAGCTCAGGCAGTGAAGTCCCGAGTGCCAGTACTGTAATGCCAATAACCCGCTCGCTTACCCCAAGATCAAACGCAAGACTCCTGGCAGCGCCGACAAACCAGTCAGCACCAAAATACAATCCGAGACAACCCACAAGTATATAAAGGATATCCTTAACCGGGCTGTTACTTGCCGCAGGTATATCCACATCCGTCATTTGCGCCTTCGTCTCCTTTCTGGATTTACGGATAATAAAAAAGGTATATGCGACCAGCAGGAGAATAAAAAGTAATCCCTGTATCCAGGTCAGTGACGGCGAAATAACACGAAGCAGGAAATAAAGTAACAGGGAACTTCCCATCGCCACCGGCCAGTCAATTTTTATACTGTCCGAATTCACGTGGATCGGTGAAATAACCGCAGTAAGTCCCAAAACCAGCGCAAGATTACAAATATTCGATCCCACCACATTACCCATGGTCATATCAGGGCTCCCGGCAAGGGCAGCCTTCACCGAAATGAGTAATTCAGGGGCAGAAGTACCAAATGCCACAATCGTCAGGCCCACAACCAGCGGAGAAATTTTCGCCTTAAGCGCGATACTTGTGGAACCGCGAACAAGGAATTCCCCTCCCATGATTAGAATGATCAGTCCGAAAAGAAGTATTCCTACAGTCAGTAACATAGACAAAAATTAAAGCTTAATGCCATAAGATAAATCCCCGGCATCTCCGAGACCGGGAACGATATACGCTTTTTCATTTAATCGTTCATCCACGGATCCGACCCATAAAGTAAAAGGCATAGAACAATTCTCCTTCACATAGTCAATTCCCTCCGGGGCAGCAACCACGCAGGCCAGATGCAATCCGGAAGCGCCCAGCCCTGCGAGCTCATTCAGCGTACTGACCATTGAGTTTCCTGTGGCAAGCATTGGGTCAACCACAATCACGGTTCGGTTACGCAGATCCGGAATTGCCTGGTAACGCATGGCAACTGCAGGTCGCGCATGACCCTCCTCAACCCGGAAAGCCCCAATAAATCCGCATTCACTATCAACGAAAACCTCCTGGAACCCTTCCATCAGCGGTTGTCCCGCCCGGAGAATACTGATCAGAACCGGTGCTTCATCCAGTCTTCTGGCATCTTTAATTCCCAGTGGCGTATCAATCTGAACCTCACGGTATTTCAGTTGACCGGAGATCTCAACCGCCAATACAATTCCAATTCTTTTTAAATTATACCGGAACCTTGCTTTGTCCTTTTGAATATCTTTGTGCCTTAACTCGTACAGATACTGGTCAGCAATGGAAGGTGTCTTGTCAAGGATGTGAATCATTAAAAAAGTGCCTTTTCTGAAAGGAATTTCATCGGTTCAATCGGTAAATATAGAAAATAAAGAGAAGCGAAAAACAGAAGAAAGCAGAAACTGTATAAAGATCCCATGAAGCTACTTAAGCAATTATGTTCCGTCCACGCTCCTTCCGGAAGCGAAGGTCCTATGAAGGACTTCCTGATTAAATATATTAAGTCTGAACAAGGTAACTGGAAGAATCAGCCGGTGATCTATGAAGGTGAAAAATTTATGGATTGCCTCGTGCTTGTATTTGGCAAACCGCGTACGGCCATCTATGCCCATATGGACAGCGTAGGATTCACAGTGCGCTATCAGGATCAGCTGGTTCCAATCGGCGGTCCGGACACGGAATCCGGGTATATACTCAGAGGGGAAGATACCCTGGGCCCTGTTGAATGCAAGTTAAAAGTCACTGATGACCAGCTCACATATGATTTCCCCCGCGGGCTGGACAGGGGCACCACCTTGTCCTTCAAATGTGATTTCAGGGAAACTGACAAGTATATCACCTCTTGCAGTCTGGATAACCGACTCGGTGTTTACAACGCGCTGCGGGTGGCTGAAACACTGGAGAATGGAATGATCATTTTCAGCGCATGGGAAGAGCACGGGGGCGGATCCGTTCCGTTTCTTTCCCGGTTTATGTTCGAGGAATTTGGCGTCAGACAGGCGTTGATTTCCGACATTACCTGGATCACCGAAGGTGTCAGGCCGGGCAAAGGTACTGCCATTTCCCTCCGGGACAGGAATTTACCACGCCGAACATTCCTCGACAAGGTGGTCGGTATCAGCCGGGATGCCGGACATCCTTTCCAGCTTGAGGTGGAAGGAAGAGGGTCAAGTGACGGACGGGAGCTTCAGATTTCCCCCTATCCCATCGACTGGTGTTTTATCGGAGCCGCCGAACAAAATGTACATTCTCCCAATGAGAAAGTTCACAAAGCAGACATCGACTCCATGATCGGCATTTACAGGCATCTCATGCATCGATTGTAAACAAAACCGTTTGATAATAATCCGTATATTTGCTGCCGGTAACAGAGGGAAAGTCGCCAGATGGTCGTCAGAGACAAGAAATTTAAAAAATACCTTGACGAGGAAGCAATTCAGAAGGCTGTCCGCCGGCTGGGACGCAAAATCAACAGCGATTACCGGGACCTGGACCCTTTGATTATTTCAGTTCTGAATGGTTCCTTTGTATTTGCGGCCGACCTGATCAGGGAACTGAAAAAAAATGTGCGTATTTCATTTGTCAAGGTAGCTTCCTATCATGAGATGGAAAGCACAGGAAACATAAAGCAATTGATAGGTCTCAGCGAAAACATTTTCAAACAGGACGTGCTGATCCTGGAAGACATTGTCGATTCGGGCCAGACGATCGTGAAGATGTTGAAAATGATGGAGGAACTTGGCGCCCGCTCTGTGGAAGTCGTCACGCTTCTTCGAAAACCGAAAAATGAAATGCTTTTGGAGCGTGTCAAATATGTTGGCTTTGACATCCCTGACAAATTTGTCATTGGGTATGGCCTGGATTATTCAGGATACGGAAGAAATTTAAAACATATCTATCAGCTGAATTAGGCTGTCAAGAATTTAAAAAAGATGCTAAATATCGTTCTATTTGGTCCTCCGGGTGCGGGAAAAGGCACTCAAAGCGAAAAGCTGATTGAACAATATAATCTGACCCATATTTCCACGGGCGATCTGTTCAGAAAACACCTTAGTGAAGGAACTGAACTCGGTAAAATGGCCAGGAAATTCATGGACGAGGGAAACCTGGTTCCTGATAAAGTGGTTATCGGAATGGTGGATGAAAAGATAAAATCATCATCCGGGGTTGAAGGCTATATTTTTGACGGATTTCCCCGTACTGTACCGCAGGCGGTTGCTCTCGATGAGCTGCTTGAAGGGAAAGGGTTTCCGATCGCCGGGATGCTGGCGCTGGATGTTCCTGAAGAAGAACTGAAAACGAGGATATTATCACGCGGAAAGCAATCCGGCCGGGCAGATGATCAGTCGGTGGAGAAAATTGAAAACAGGCTTCGTGTTTATTTCGATGAAACCGTTCCTGTCATGGAATATTATAAAAAACAGGGCAAGTACCATCCTGTACATGGTGTGGGTACAATTGACGAAATATTCCAGCAGCTTTGCAGCGTAATTGATTCCCTGGAAGAGCACAAAGCCTGACACGTGGCTTCTTCCAATTTTATCGATTATGTGAAATTCTGTGCGCGATCGGGCGCCGGAGGGTCAGGATCAGTCCATTTCCGAAGGGAAAAACATGTGCCAAAGGGTGGCCCGGACGGGGGCAATGGCGGCCGTGGTGGTCATATCATTCTCAAAGGCAATGCCCAGCTATGGACACTTCTCCACCTCAAATATCAGAAACATGTCATCGCGGGTAACGGCAAAGGCGGTGAAGGTGGCAGGCGCACCGGGGCTGACGGGGAGGATATTGTACTGGAAGTTCCGCTGGGTACCGTTGCCAGGGAAGCCGAATCAAATAAAAAACTTTTTGAGATCACCGAGGACGGGGAGGAAAAGATTCTTGTCGCAGGAGGCAGGGGCGGACTGGGAAATGAAAATTTTAAGACTTCCACCAATCAGACGCCGCGATTTGCCCAACCCGGTGAAGACGGCGAGGAGATCTGGATGATACTGGAGCTCAAGCTGCTTGCGGATGTCGGATTAGTGGGATTTCCAAATGCAGGCAAGTCAACACTGCTTTCAGTTCTCAGTGCGGCAAAACCGGAAATTGCGGATTATCCGTTTACCACCCTTACCCCGAACCTGGGAGTGGTTGCCTACCGGGATTATAAATCGTTCGTGGTGGCAGATATTCCTGGTATTATTGAAGGGGCAGCAGAAGGTAAAGGGCTTGGCATACGATTTCTCCGTCATATAGAACGTAATTCCATCCTTCTCTTCCTGATACCTGCAGACGCGAAAGATATTGCCGGAGAATACTCCATTCTCCTGGGAGAATTAAAAAAATACAACCCCGAACTGCTTGACAAGCAACGCCTGCTCGCCATTTCAAAATCAGACTTGCTGGATGAAGAGCTGAAAGAGGAAACCCGTAAGGAATTACCTGAAGAACTGGAACATCTCTTTATATCATCCGTCACACAGTCAGGTCTGACGGAATTGAAGGATGCATTGTGGAAAATGCTGACAAAATAATGTCAATTTGACAGATTCCTGTGATTGGCAGAGAAATTGCCGCACAAAATGCGACAGGGATCATTATGTTCTGTTTAATCACGAATTGAAAGAATAAATTGAATATGAAAGAGAGCGATAAGGATACTAATCAGGCTGAGGAAACCCGCGAGGAACAGGCTTCCCAGGAAGCGGTAGCTGAAAATGAGGAACAATCCATTCCGGAAGAGGAGAATGAGAAGGCTGATGCTGACGATAAATCCGCCTCGGAGGAAGAAATTGAAAAATTGAAGATCGATGTGCAGGAAAGCAGGGATAAATACCTGCGTTTATACTCGGAATTTGAAAACTTCCGCAGAAGAACGGCAAAGGAAAAACTGGATATGATCAGTACCGCAAACGAGGAACTGATGTCTTCCCTTCTTCCTGTTCTTGACGATTTTGAGCGGGCCAGTAAATCCATTGAGGAAGAGGGATCTGATAATAAAAGTATCAGGGAGGGTCTTGATCTGGTCTACAACAAATTCAAAAAAACCCTTGAACAAAAAGGTTTGAAGGCTATGAACGCTGGTGAAGGATCTGATTTTGATCCTGATTTTCACGAAGCCATTACGCAGATCCCTGCGCCTTCCAAAAAACTGAAAGGCAAAGTGGTGGATGTTGTGGAGAAAGGATATTTGCTGAAAGATAAGGTCATTCGCTATGCAAAAGTGGTGATCGGAAGCTAATTAAGAGACAATGGCTAAAAGAGACTATTACGAAATACTTGGAGTAGAAAAAAACGCTTCCCCGGAAGAGATCAAAAAGGCTTACAGGAAGGTGGCAATAAAATACCATCCTGATAAAAATCCGGATGATCCTGAAGCGGAAGATAAATTCAAAGAAGCGGCAGAGGCCTACGAGGTACTCCGGGATCAGGATAAACGCCAGCGTTATGATCGTTTCGGGCATGCCGGAATGAACGGCGGTGGTTTTGGCGGTGGACAGTCCATGAATATGGAAGATATATTCAGCCAGTTCGGGGATATTTTCGGCGGGCACAGTCCGTTTGACAGTTTCTTTGGAGGTGGAGGCGGTCGCCGCAGGGCCCGCAGAGGTTCCAACCTGCGTATTAAACTGAAGCTGAATCTTGAGGAAATAGCGCACGGTGCAGAAAAGAAAATAAAGGTAAACCGCATGGTTCAGGCCGATGGGGTAACTTTCAAAACCTGTACAACCTGTCAGGGAACAGGCCAGGTAAGGAAAGCCGTAAATACGATGCTCGGTCAGATGGTATCTACCAGCACCTGCCCTACATGTAACGGTAGCGGAAAGCTAATTGAAAACCGGCCTCCCGGTGTTGACAGTTCCGGTTTGGTTCCCAAGGAAGAGGTGATCAGTATAAAGATTCCGGCAGGTGTTGCAGACGGTATGCAGTTATCTATGTCCGGCAAAGGAAATGAAGCACCCGGCGGTGGTCCTGCCGGTGACCTGCTGATCCTTGTTGAGGAAAAAGAACATGAAACCCTCAAGCGGGAAGGCAACAACGTTGTATATGACCTGTACATCAGTTTTGTGGATGCCGCCCTGGGGACTTCTATTGAAGTGCCTACCATTGATGGCAAAGTAAGGATTAAAATAGATCCGGGAACCCAAAGTGGGAAAATTCTCAGGCTTCGAGGAAAGGGAATTACCGAGCTGAACGGATACGGCAGCGGAGACCAGCTGATTCATGTAAATGTCTGGACGCCCAAGAAGCTAAGTGCCGAGGAGAAAAACGCACTTGAAACATTACGTAATTCAGAGAATTTCCAGCCTAAACCAGGACGAAACGAGAAGGGATTCTTCGAAAAAATGAGGGAATTCTTCTAGAATTTTGCGTCAAATCCGTTTTGGCCGGAAGAAATAATCCGGCTAAAACGTGACATTTTTTTAACAATTCCGCAACTTCCCGGGTAATACACTCGTATTTACCACCATGAAGAGAATGACTTTGGCTGTTATCGCGGTCCTTGTTTGCGCTGCGCAAACCACCTGGGCTCAGATAAAAAAGCAGTTTTCAGTGAATGGAGATAGTAGGGTTGAATATGTTGATCTTCGCTTCGAAGTAAACAGCGGTCAGTGTTCCATTAAGGCTGGCGAAAGTGATGAACTCATCACTGTTTACAGTAACCAGGATTACGATAATTATTCGCACACCTTCGAGAAAGAAATCCATGGCAAAATTTGTCATGTAAACCTGCTTCTTGAAGATGATCGCTCAGAAGGGTTCGGCCAGTCGATCAGCAGCCGCGTTTTCGGAAATCATCATGAGGGAACCAAAAAAATCTGGCGTGTTTACCTGAACCGCGACCAGGTATATGATCTCAATCTGAAGTACGGAATCGGTAAAGCCGACATCGACCTGTCCGGAATAGGTGTTGAAAATCTTAAAATACACACCGGAAGTGCCGATATTAACATTGGTTATTTTTCCCAGGAAGGTAATACCACTGAAATGGATACCTTTTATGTGAAGGTGGATATGGGTTCAGTGGCTGTTCGCAAACTGGATCTGGCAAAAAGCAAATACATAAGAGCTGACGTGGGATTCGGGGATTTGCTTCTCGATATAAGCGGCGAAGAATTCATGACCGGTGAAATTATCGGCAGTGTCGGAGCCGGAAACATGTACGTCATTCTCCCGTCAGATGACATGCCAACAATGATCAAAGTCAGGGATTCCTGGCTCTGCAAAGTAAGATTGCCCGATAACTTTGAGAAATCAGCTCCTAACACGTACGTAAATTCAGCCTACTCTTCCGATAAGTCCGATGCCCTGGTATTCAACCTGGATGTCAGCATGGGCAAGATTTTCTTTAAACAGAAACACACCGATTAGTTCATACACTATATTCTTAATTCAGCATTCTTTTTGACCGCTGACTGCTTCTCCCTGCGTGTTTAAATGTTTTCGTTGTACATTCGTTGGAATTGAAACCTAAACATGTGAATACGTGGAATATACGCTGGAAGCAAAGAACATCTCAAAGTATTATTCCGGTCATGTAGCACTGGAAGATGTCAGCATCTCTATCCCTCCCAACAGTATTTACGGCTTGCTCGGACCCAATGGAGCCGGGAAAACCACGCTGATCCGTATTATAAATCAGATTATTGAAGCGGATAAGGGAGATGTCATCATCGAAGGGAAAAAACTGAATCCCGATCATATCTCCATTATCGGCTATCTACCGGAGGAACGCGGCCTTTACAAAAAAATGAAAGTTGGCGAGCAACTGGTTTATCTGGGAAGGCTACGCAATATGTCGAAGGCAGACGCCATTAAAAAAAGCCGTTACTGGACAAAACGGCTTGAAATTGATGACTGGTGGAGCCGCAAAATTGAAGACCTTTCCAAAGGGATGGCTCAAAAGATCCAGTTTATTTCGACAGTATTGAATGAACCCCGCCTGATAATCCTTGATGAACCATTCTCTGGTTTTGACCCTGTCAATGCCAACCTGATCAAAGATGAGATATTCCGGCTACGTGAAAACGGGAGTACGGTCATTTTCTCGACTCATCGTATGGAATCCGTTGAGGAACTCTGCGATCATATAGCCCTGATTAATAAGTCACAAAAAATACTGGAGGGCGAGAAACGAAGTATTAAAAATGCTTACCGGTCAAATACCTTCATTGTCGAACATTTCGGGGATTGGTCCAACGGCCAGGCAGGATTTGAAACGCTCGATAAGAAGAGCCTTTCGGAAAATCATTTCCAGTCAACCATCCGTATCGCAGAAGGCAAAAGCCCCAACGAATTGCTCTCCTCACTGATCTCCCAAACCGAGGTGCACGGGTTTACTGAAAAGATCCCCACCATTAATGAAATATTCATCAACAAAGTAAAAGAGTCCTGATATGTCGAAGATATTACTCATTATCCAGCGTGAATTCCTGAGCAGGGTACAGAAGAAATCCTTCCTGCTCACTACTATTCTCGTCCCGCTGATATTTCCGGCCATTTTCGGGGTGATCTTTTACTTTATGGAAAGGGAAGAAAGTTCGGCTGAGATGAAAACCGTTCTCGTCCTTGATGAATCGCAGGATTTCGACCTGAATGAGGACGATAACTTCAGGTACATCCCGGTCGACGGAGACCTGGATCATGCCAAAGATGTTTTCAATGAAAGCAGCGAGTACGGGCTCCTGTACATTCCTGAATATGACCTGGAAAATCCGCGAGGATTTGCCTTCTACACTCGGTCAGCTGCGAGTATCGGCCTTATCTCGGACCTGAATAATACCATGGAGGAGATGATCCGCAAGAAAAAATTAGAGGCATATTCCGTGGACGAGGAGCTGCTGGACCGCCTCAGAACCAATGTAAATGTCACCACCTTTGATGTCAGCGAAGGCCAGGAAAAGGAAAGTAACCAGGGACTCGCATTCGGGGTAGGATACATCACCGGTTTTCTGATTTACATTTTCATGTTCGCCTACGGCGGCCAGGTAATGCAGGGCGTAATTGAGGAAAAAAGCAATAAGATCGTCGAAGTGATTATCTCTACAGTCAAACCTTTTCAGCTCATGCTGGGTAAGATCCTGGGAGTGGCTTCGGTGGGCCTGTTCCAGGTATTGATCTGGATCGTTTTGATGGGCACGGTTTTCACCCTGGTCATGGCATTTTTTGGTATAGATATGACGGAGAATATGTCGCAGACGCAGAACCTTTCAAATGAAGATGCGCAGGAAGTCATGTCGCTGGTCAGTCAAATCCCGTTCACAAGAGTAGCACTTACCTTCATTTTCTATTTTCTTGGCGGATATCTGCTTTACGGGGCCCTGTTTGCCGCTGTCGGCTCTGCGGTGGATACACCGGCTGAGGCGCAGCAGTTCATGTTCCCTATCATGATCCCACTGATTGCCGGTATAATCGGTATGAATAGTGTGATCCAGAATCCGGATGGTCCGCTCAGCTTCTGGCTGTCCGTAATCCCGTTCACCTCCCCGATCGTCATGATGGGCAGGATTGCCTATGGTGTACCGGCCTGGGAGCTTGCACTGTCCATGGTACTGCTCATTCTGGGCTTCCTGGCGACCACCTGGGTTGCCGGACGCATCTACCGCATAGGTATTCTCATGCACGGCACAAAAGTCAATTACAAGGTGCTGGCCAAATGGATCAGAATGAAGTGACCTGATAATAAGCGACCAACTAAAATGCCGGAAAAAACCTATATTGGTGCTCCGGCATTTTTCGTTTTGGTGTGCCGCTACTGATAGATATGGCTCAGTCAACCTTTCAATCCGGCCTCGACTTCTCCCAGGACAAATCCAACCTGAAATGGTTTGTACTGATATTCTCCATTGTCATCAGTGTAGGTTCCATCCTGTATACCAATATTCTGATTGATCAGCTCAAAGCCCGCGAAGAACGGCAGATCAGGCTTTACGCCAAAGCGCTCGAATACACGATCAGGGAAAACATCGACAAAGACCTGTCTTTCATTACGGAAGAGATCGTATTTCAAAACAATTCCATTCCCACTATCCTGGTAAGTGAGAATGGCTCAATCCAGGGGCACAGGAATGTCGATGTGGATTCATCTCTTTCCGTTCCACGGCAGAACCAGCTTATTTATGATGAGCTTGAGAAGATGCAGGAAGCTTATGAACCCATTGAAATTGCCCCGAGGGATCAGGAAACCAATGAGATCATCAGTGTGAGTTATGTGTATTACCGCAATTCATTTCTACTCACCCAGCTGACCTACTACCCGTACATCCAGCTGTCGGTGATTGCCATCTTTGGGTTTATTGCCTACATGGCTTTCAATTATTCGAAAGCCGCGGAACAAAACCGGGTATGGGTTGGACTTGCCAAAGAGACAGCTCACCAGCTGGGAACGCCCATTTCCTCCCTCATGGCCTGGGTGGAGTATTTTAAGGAAGAGGCATCGCTCAAAGACAAGGAACTTATTGGCGAGCTTGATAAAGATATTCAGAAGCTGCAGGTGATCACAGAACGGTTTTCGAACATCGGGTCGGCGCCGGCGCTGAAAGAAGTAAAAATAGAAGAACTGATAAACTCGGTAATTGATTACCTTCGGTCCCGTATTTCTCCTAAGGTTAATATCGAAGTGGAATCACTCACACAAGGCATTACCGCCCAGGTGAATGCCCCATTGTTTGAGTGGGTGATTGAAAATCTCTGCAAAAATGCAGTGGATGCCATGAACGGCGCGGGTACCATTAAAATTTTTATCCTCAAAGGCAATGAAGGAAAAGTATTCATAGACATTTCTGATACAGGAAAAGGTATTCCCAAGTCAAAACTGAAGCAGGTTTTCAACCCCGGGTTTACAACTAAAAAACGAGGTTGGGGCCTCGGGCTTACACTGGCAAAACGGATTATTGAAAAGTATCACCAGGGCAAAATTTTCGTCAAATCTTCTGATGAAAACGGGGGAACAACTTTCAGGATTTCACTATGGGCCTGACAGGCCAAAAAAGATTATGGTATGTTTGGTATATGAATTTTAAGCCGTAGTTTTGCACTCTGAAATCCCAGCCCCGAATGTAGCTGGCGCAGTCATACTTTTATAATCTTAAAATAAACAATGGCGAATATTGGTAAAATAACTCAGGTGATTGGTCCGGTTGTGGACGTTAGCTTTGATGCTGAAGGTGCAAAACTGCCAAACATCCTGGATTCACTGGAAGTAACGAAGGAAAATGGTCAGAAGGTAGTTCTGGAATGTCAGCAACACCTTGGCGAAGACCGGGTAAGAACCATTGCGATGGAGAGTACTGAAGGACTCGTCCGCGGAATGGATGTACTGGATACAGGAAACCCAATTGAGATGCCAATCGGGGAAGACATTAAAGGCCGGCTGTTTAACGTAGTTGGCGAGGCCATTGACGGAATCCGTCAGCCGGAAGCCAGTAAAGGTCTGCCTATTCACCGCCAGGCTCCGAAATTTGAGGATCTTTCCACATCGCAGGAAGTTCTTTATACCGGGATCAAGGTAATCGACCTGATCGAACCTTATTCAAAAGGTGGTAAGATCGGATTGTTTGGTGGCGCCGGGGTTGGTAAGACTGTACTTATCCAGGAGCTGATCAACAACATTGCCAAGGCTTATTCAGGACTTTCTGTTTTTGCCGGTGTTGGTGAACGTACCCGTGAAGGAAATGACCTGCTTCGTGAAATGCTTGAATCCGGCATTGTAAACTACGGTGAAGCGTTTCATAAATCAATGGAAGAAGGAGGCTGGGACCTCTCATCTGTTGATTTCGATGCACTTAAAGAATCAAAAGCTACATTCGTGTTTGGTCAGATGAACGAACCTCCCGGCGCCCGTGCACGTGTGGCGTTGTCCGGACTGACCATTGCAGAATATTTCCGTGACGGAGATGGTGAAGGCCAGGGACGTGATATCCTTTTCTTCATTGACAACATCTTCCGTTTCACCCAGGCCGGTTCAGAGGTGTCCGCACTTCTCGGTCGAATGCCTTCGGCGGTGGGTTATCAGCCTACCCTAGCAACGGAAATGGGTGCCATGCAGGAACGTATTACATCTACCAAGAAAGGATCTATTACATCTGTTCAGGCGGTTTATGTACCTGCGGATGACTTGACTGACCCTGCGCCGGCAACCACATTTGCCCACCTCGATGCGACTACCGTACTTTCACGTAAAATTTCTGAGCTTGGAATTTATCCGGCGGTGGATCCGCTGGATTCAACTTCCCGGATTCTGAACGCTGAAGTTCTGGGTGATGAGCACTATGCATGTGCTCAGCGTGTGAAAGAGATTCTCCAGCGCTATAAGGAATTGCAGGATATCATTGCGATCCTGGGTATGGACGAACTTTCTGATGAGGATAAGCAGGTTGTTCACCGTGCGCGTCGAGTACAGCGATTCCTTTCACAGCCATTCCATGTTGCTGAGCAATTTACCGGTATTCCCGGCACCCTGGTAGACATTAAAGAGACGATCAAAGGTTTTAACATGATCATGGACGGTGAACTGGATCACCTTCCTGAAATGGCATTCAACCTTGTAGGATCTATCGAAGATGCTGTCGCGAAGGGTGAGAAAATGATGGCTGACGCTAAGAAATAATAACCATTATGTATTTAGAAATTGTTACCCCGAGTAAAAAGGTTTTCGAAGGAGAGACGACCATCGTCACCTTTCCGGGTACCGACGGCTCTTTCCAGGTTTTAAATGATCACGCCCCCATGGTCAGCACCCTGGCAGCGGGGAAGGTCGTATATAAGGACAAGGACGGAGCGCATACAGTGGAGATTACCGGCGGGATAGTAGAAGTGCTGAATAACAAAGTAGTGCTGCTTGCCGATGGTCTAAAGGAAAAGGCAGAAGCCTGATCTCCGGATAGGATTGAAAGATAACGAAACCCTGCAGCAGTGCTGCGGGGTTTTATTTTTTTCCAAAAATCCGGCTGAACATCCTTTTTTCGAATGACCAGAAAAATTTGAACTGGCCAAAAACGAATCCGTAAAAGAGCAGAATTACGTTATAAACCGGCAGGATAAAAACATAATACAAAACCGTATGCCAGCCTGTCCGCTCTTCTTCGGGGCCAAACAATGACAGCACCGGACCTTTCAGAAAGAGGACCGTAAATCCGGTGCAGGCAAAGACAATAAGTATAATCACTGCCTGGAATGCACTAACATTCCATTTGGATTGCAAACGCCTGAACCACTCAGCCATCGATCCCTTTGAATAATTTCCAGACCTGATCGTCCGGAAGCCCTGCGGTAAGCCGTACCGGCTCCTTTCTTACCGGATGGATAAATTCTACAGCCCGGGCGTGAAGGTGAATATTTCCATCCCGGTTCGGTTTGTCACTTCCGTATTTTACATCACCGGAGATCGGGCATCCGATTTTAGCCAGCTGTACCCGTATCTGATGTGGCCTTCCCGTTTCAGGGTTCACTTCCAGTAAATAGGACTCCCCTATTCTCCCGGCAAGCCGGTACGACAGTACAGCTTTTTGTCCTCCTTTTGATCCCGAATTCGCCGCAAAAGCCTTATTGATCTTTGTGTTCTTCCTGATCCAATGAGTCAGTTCTTCCTCTACCTGAGGCGGACGGTTGCGAATCAGTGCCCAGTACGTTTTTTTAATCTCACGGTCACGAAACAGCTTATTCATTCTTTCCAGCGCCTTGGATGTCCTGGTGAAGATCACCACACCACTAACAGGCCTGTCCAGCCTGTGGACAACTCCCAGGTAAGCTTCCCCGGGCTTTTTATACTTGACCCTGATGTATTCCCTGGCTGCATCGGCAAGTGTTTCGTCCCCGGTCTTATCGCCCTGAACGAGCACGCCGGCTGGTTTATTCACCACCAGTAAATGATTGTCCTCAAATAATATGTCCCTGGGTGTTAGTTTCATCATCAGAATTCGGAAGTAAAATGAAAATCAATCTCAGGAAAATTATCCTGGACCATTGTCAGCCATGCCCGGGATTCCGCCATAAACACAAGTTTATCATCCTTGTCCCTGGCAATATGCCTGTACTTGGATTCCACAAATTCATTGAGCTTCTTTTGATTGGTGCTGCTTATCCAGCAGGCTTTGTACAGGTTCATGGGCATAAATTCACAGGAAGCACCATATTCATTTTTCAATCGGTGCTGGATCACTTCAAACTGAAGCGCACCGACAGTCCCCACCACTTTTTTTGTTCCCAGCTCATAGGAAAACAATTGTGCCACTCCTTCTTCCATTAACTGGTTCAACCCCTTATCCAGTTGTTTTGTTTTCATGGCGTCCTTATTGATCACCTCCTTGAATATTTCAGGTGAAAAGCTTGGAATACCTTTGTACATACCTTTCTCCCCTTCAGAAAGCGTATCACCGATCTTCATCGTTCCGGTATCATATAGGCCTATGATATCCCCTGGAAACGCCTCCTCTACATTCTCCTTCTCCTGAGCCATGAATGCCGTGGCATTTGAGATTCTGAATTTCTTATCCAGGCGGACATGATAGTAGTTCTTGCCACGTTCAAATTTTCCCGAACATACCCGGATAAAAGCAATCCGGTTTCGGTGATTGGGATCCATATTGGCATGGATCTTAAATATAAATCCGGAAAAGCCATCTTCGGTCGGCTCCACAATCCTCTCCTCCGTTTCACGTGACTTCGGTGCCGGAGCAAACTCAATGAAGCAATCCAGCAGTTCCCTGACGCCAAAATTATTAACGGCTGAACCAAAGAAAACAGGAGCCACTTCACCCCGGAGGTAGGCCTCCACATCAAATTCAGGATACACCCCGTCAACCAATTCAACATCCTCACGAAGTTGCGCTGCATCCCGCTCTCCGATGTGCTCTTCAAGCGCCGGATCGTTCAAGTCGTTAAATTCAATCCCTGTATCCTCAATTTTACTTTTACTGGGCTGGAACAGGTGCAGGGATTTATTATAAAGGCTGTAAACCCCCTTAAATGTTTTACCCATGCTTATAGGCCAGGAAAGCGGGCGCACCTGAATGTTAAGTTTCTCTTCGATCTCATCCAGCAAATCATACGGATCACGTCCCTCACGGTCAAGCTTATTAATAAAACAGATAACCGGGGTATTTCGCATCCGGCAAACCTCCATCAGTTTTTCCGTTTGTATCTCGACACCCTTTACACAGTCGATTACCATGATCACACTATCAACAGCCGTCAGCGTGCGGTAGGTATCTTCGGCAAAATCCTGGTGACCCGGAGTATCCAGCAAGTTGATTTTTACATCACGATAGTTGAATCCCATCACCGAAGTTGCGACAGATATTCCACGCTGCTTCTCGATTTCCATCCAGTCAGACCGTGCGTGCATCTTGATCTTATTTGACTTAACCGCACCGGCCGTCTGAATAGCCCCGCCAAACAGCAGCAGCTTCTCTGTGAGCGTAGTCTTTCCTGCATCAGGGTGACTGATAATCCCGAATGTCCGTCTTTTAGCGATTTCCTTCTTTAATTCCATATTCCTCAAATAGGCTGCAAAGGTACTGCCTTTCCGACGATTTCCGCATATCCTCGGGGAAAATGGCAAAGAAACTATGACATTATGTCATAAATATCCTGTTGGCACAGGCATTGATAAACATAAAGTGAAAAACTGAATTTATCTGAAATAAAACATATATATCAATCATGGGAAAAATTATTGGAATTGACTTAGGAACAACCAACTCGTGCGTTGCCGTAATGGAAGGTAACGAACCGGTGGTTATTCCTAATAGCGAAGGGAGAAGAACAACTCCTTCGATTGTTGCTTTCCTTGACGGTGGGAAGGGCGAGCGCAAAGTAGGGGATCCTGCCAAGCGCCAGGCGATCACTAACCCCCAGCACACTGTCAGCTCGGTGAAACGTTTCATGGGAAAGAAATTTTCGGAGGTAAGTGAGGAGCGCAAGTCGGTTTCTTATGATCTTGAAAAGGGAAATAATGATACTGTCAGGATTAAAATAGGTGACCGTAACTATACCCCGCAGGAAATCTCCGCAATGATCCTGCAAAAAATGAAATCAACTGCTGAAGATTATTTAGGCACGGAGATCAAAGAAGCCGTAGTGACGGTACCTGCCTACTTTAACGATGCAGAACGTCAGGCAACGAAAGAAGCCGGACAAATCGCCGGTCTTGATGTAAAACGAATCATCAACGAACCTACCGCGGCGGCTCTTGCCTATGGCCTTGACAAAAAGAACCAGGACATGAAGATCGCAGTGTATGACCTTGGTGGTGGTACATTTGACATTTCTATCCTCGAGTTGGGTGATGGCGTATTTGAAGTAAAGTCAACTAATGGTGATGTTCATCTTGGTGGTGACGATTTTGACCAGGTTATTATCAACTGGCTGGCAGAAGAATTTCTGAAAGATGAGAATGTTGATCTGCGCAAGGATCCTATGGCACTTCAGCGTCTGAAAGAGGCTGCAGAGAAAGCCAAGATCGAATTGTCCAGTTCGACCGAAACTGAAATCAACCTGCCTTATATTATGCCGGTTGATGGTGTACCCAAGCACCTGGTGCGTA
This sequence comes from Bacteroidia bacterium, assembly GCA_030432655.1. Taxonomy (GTDB): domain Bacteria; phylum Bacteroidota; class Bacteroidia; order Cytophagales; family Cyclobacteriaceae; genus JAUILA01. The sequence continues at coordinate 199,706 of JAUILA010000002.1, read as the reverse complement.
AGCTGACTCGTTCAAAATTTGAGCAACTGGCAGATGATCTTATCCGCCGCTCAATGGAGCCTTGTAAAATTGCGCTGAAAGATGCTGCACTCAGTGCTTCAGAAATTGATGAGGTTATCCTGGTAGGTGGTTCGACACGGATCCCCAAAATCCAGGAAGAAGTTGAAAAATTCTTTGGTAAAAAACCTTCCAAGGGAGTTAACCCGGACGAAGTAGTAGCAATTGGCGCTGCCATTCAGGGTGGTGTACTTACCGGAGAAGTAAAAGATGTACTTCTGCTGGATGTTACTCCGCTCTCACTGGGTATTGAAACAATGGGTGGTGTGTTTACCAAGCTGATTGAATCAAATACGACGATTCCTACCAAGAAATCTGAAGTATTCTCAACAGCGGCCGATAACCAGCCTTCCGTTGAAATTCATGTCCTTCAGGGAGAACGGCCGATGGCTAAAGATAACCGGACACTCGGAAGATTCCACCTTGATGGAATTCCACCGGCACCACGTGGTGTACCTCAGATCGAAGTTACATTCGATATTGATGCCAATGGTATCCTGAATATCTCAGCGAAGGACAAAGGTACCGGCAAAGAGCAGAAAATCCGCATTGAAGCTTCTTCAGGTCTTACTGATGATGAAATCGAAAAAATGAAGCAGGAAGCACAGGCCAATGCTGAAGCGGATAAAGGTGCTAAAGAACGTGCCGAGAAGGTGAATGCCGCCGACTCCATGATCTTCCAGACCGAGAAGCAGCTGAAGGAATACGGAGACAAGCTGTCTGAAGACAACAAGTCGAAGATAACCAGCGCGCTTGAAGAGTTGAAATCAGCTCATAAGTCGGGTGACCTGAGTGCTATTGACACTGCCATGGAAGGCATGAACAAGGCATGGGAAGGTGCTGCCCAGGAAATGTACGCAGCATCAGGCGGAAGCCAGGCTGGTCCGGAAGCACAGGCAGGTCCTGAGCAGGAGGCCGGTACCGGTTCTGACAATGACGTTTCCGATGTGGAATATGAAGAAGTGGATGACTCTAAAAAGTAAGTGATTGATATACAGTACTTTTAGAAGTATTCACGATAAATTACCTGAAAAAACGGCGAAGTTATTTTACTTCGCCGTTTTTTTATTGATCATTTCCTATAGACGCTGTTTACCGACCTATGCTGCAACTCGACCTGTTTGCTCCAATCAACTGCCGCCCTTCTGCGTTATATAGTTGAAAATCGCCCGGAATGATCTTTCCGGGTACTTTGAACCAATAATTGACCATATAAACAACTTATGAAATATATTAAATTCCTATTCCTGTCAGCCATACTCGTAACCGGGTTCACATCTTGTGATGAGCAGGATTCCACTGATGATGCAAAGGGCAGGATTGAACTTTCCATTACCGATGCCCCTATTTATGACGATAACGTATCAGGTGTATATATCGGCATTACCGGAATTGAGATCAATGGCGATGATGGCTGGACCCAATTGGAAACTTATGAAGAGCCCCTGACCATTAATTTGCTTGATTACCAGGACGGTGATGTTTATTTCCTTACCGAAGAAGAGCTACATGCGGGGAATTACAGTGAAATACGATTATTGCTGGAAGCACCGGAAATGAACGGCACGCCAAAATCAAACCCGGGTACCTACCTGGAATTTGAAGATGGCAGCCAGCAACCGCTTTTTGTTCCCAGCGGAGCCACTTCAGGCTATAAGGCCAAGGGCGATTTTGATATCCCTGAAGGAGGTGTTACCAGCGTCACCATTGATTTCGACGTGAGAAAATCTGTTGTGAAAGCCGGAAATTCCGGGAAATACCTGCTTAAACCCGTTTTGCGATTAGTTGAGAATGATAATGTCGCGCTGATTCGCGGTGAAGTGTTGGCACTGGAAGAATACACCAATATTCAGGTTTATGCATACAATGATGGCGTTTTTACGGAAGAAGAGATCTTTGACCCGGAATCAGACGAAGTTGATTTCCCCAACGCAGTGACAAGTGCTCAGGTACGGTCAGACGGAACGTTCACGCTGGCTTTTATGGAGCCTGGAGTGTATGACCTGTACGCAGTTGCGTTTGATGAGAATGGAGAATACCTGGAAATAATAACTACTTGGGAGGATGTGATCCTTGAGGCCGGTGAGGTCGAGGAGGTAATCCTGGAACAATTGGACGAAGAAGAAGCGGATTCAGATTAATAAATTTCCTGCCAGGCACGCAAGGATCCCGGTTCACAATTGTGGCCCGGGATCTTTTTTTGCTCCAAAAAAATTGGCGCAGACCTGCAGAATGAAGAATATATGTAAATTTACACCGCTATGATCATTTATAAATTTGGCGGTACTTCGGTTGGAAGCCCGGAGAGAATGCATAAGGTCGCAACACTTTTAACGCGTGACCAGGAAGAAAAAATTGTTGTGTTATCAGCCGTTAGCGGCACTACTAATCAGCTGGTGAAAATTGGCGACTTGCTGCTGGCAGGCAGACGGCAGGAAGCTCAGGAGGAAATCAGCCAGCTTAAACAACACTATGAACAATTCATTTCAGCGCTATACACCACGCCGAAAGGATTGGAAACAGGGGAAAAGTATGTTCAGCAATTTTTTCATAACCTGGAAACTCTCGCAGAAATCCCTGATTTCAACGAAGGGAATGAAAAGACGGTTCTTGCAACAGGCGAATTGATCTCCACCCACTTGTTTCATTCCTACCTGGAAGACAAGGGAATTAAAGCGCGATTATTACCTGCACTTGAATTCATGCGGCTGGATGAACTTGGCGAACCGGATATTGACTTTATTTCTGAAAAGCTCACGTCGTTCCTGAATGAATTTGATGAGGATTCACTATTTATCACACAAGGATTTATCTGCCGCAATGACCGGGGCCAAACCGATAACCTGAAACGTGGAGGAAGTGATTATTCCGCGTCGCTCATCGGGGCTGCCATCAGGGCCAGGGAGGTACAAATCTGGACCGATATTGATGGCATGCATAATAATGACCCCCGGATAGTAGACCATACGTTCCCGGTGGCCTCCCTTACTTTTGACGAAGCCGCCGAGCTGGCCTATTTCGGGGCGAAAATACTGCATCCTGCCTCCATTCAGCCCGCGCAGAAGTACGACATTCCGGTGTGGCTGAAAAGCACGCTGAACGAGGATGCGTATGGAACCTTAATTGGCCAGTCTACAGAACATGGGGAAATTAAAGCAGTGGCGGCAAAAGATAATATCACCGCTATAAAAATTAAATCCACGCGGATGTTGCTGGCATATGGTTTCCTCCGGAGAATCTTTGAAATTTTCGAAAAGTATGCCACACCAATAGATATGATCACCACATCCGAGGTCGCGGTTTCATTGACCATAGATCAGGATGAACACCTTTCGTCCATCATTCATGAACTGGAGAATTTCGGGTCGGTTGAGGTGGATCATGATATGACGATCATCTGTATTGTAGGAAGCAAGATCCTCGAATCAAATGGAATGGCCCAGCGTATTATCAATGCGCTGGAGAATATTCCAATCCGGATGATTTCCCTTGGCGGAAGTAAAAATAATGTTTCTGTTTTGCTCGATACACGATATAAAAACCAGGCACTTCAGCAACTGAATACGGGTGTTTTCGCCATTAGCGAATAATCAGGTCGGTGCAAAGGCGAAGAAAATAAGCCAGATCACAAGCAGCAGCGGGAGCAGGAAAGGGATTGAGAAACGGATAATATATCCAAAGAAGGAAGGCATCTTAATACCAATCTGCTCTGCAATTGACTTCACCATGAAATTAGGCCCATTGCCAATATAGGTGAATGCCCCGAAGAATACGGCAGCCACTGAAATGGCTTTCAGGTCAAGAATTGAATCGTGATATTCTCCATTGGCAAATGCCACCACTTCAGCTATCTGATTAATACTTGCATTCTGAGAAGCCATTGCGGCGGTTAGAAAATTAATATAGGTCGGGGCATTATCAAGGAAACCTGACAGCATCCCGGTTCCCCAATAGAGCGAATTATGATTAATCAGGGGAGCTCCCTCCGGGCTCGCAGCAAAGTTGCCAACAAGCTCAAGGGCAGGCATCATGGTTCCGAAAATCCCGATGAAAATAAAAGCCACTTCCCGGATAGGTTCGAAACTGAATTCGTTTCCTTTCAACGCGTCGTTCCGGGCGTATTTATAGCTCAGGTAAGCTACCGAGAACATGATTATCTCGCGGATGAAAGAAAAGGTCTGACCGTCGTAGTGAATGCCCGGCACCCAGTCGAAGACATTCGGATCAAGGAAAACCGAAACGATAACAATTGCCAGCCAGCCAAAATTTCTCCAGCCAATCAGCCGTATCTGCCCTGTATACGTGACATCTTCTGAAGGGTCGGCATCGGCCTTGTTCCTCAAATCCAGCGCCAGGAAAATCCCGATCATCAGGACAACCCCGACAAACCAGGGCACAAGATTATGCGTGAGTGTCCAGAAAAAAGGCACCCCTCTCAGGAATCCAAGAAAAAGGGGCGGATCTCCGATGGGGGTTAAGGACCCGCCAATATTACTCACGATAAAAATGAAAAATATGATATGATACGGTTTGATCCGGGTTTTGTTGAGCCGGACAAATGGTCTGATCAGCAGCATCGATGCCCCTGTCGTACCGATCAGGTTGGCGATCACTGCCCCGGCAAATAACAGCAGCACATTAGCCATTGGAGTTGCCTTTTTATCAATATCGATCATGATCCCGCCACTGGCGATGTACAGGGAGGCAAGAAGTGCAATAAACTGGACATACTCTGCCAGCGCATGCACCGGTCCGTGGGTATTATGAAGTACCAGCAGATAATAGGCAACCACCATTACGGCGAGTGCAACGGCGATCTTGGGATAATTCTTATGCCAGAAATGTTCGTAAAAAAGAGGGCCGGTGGCAATCATCAGCAACAAAGCCACAAAAGGAATGACCGTCCATCCGGGCGGAGCGTGATGCTCTCCCTCCTCCTGAAGCTCTTCAGGTTCAGCAACCTGCATTACACTGTTAACGGATGAAATTTCCGTGGATTCGGTATCCGGAGAGGGATTTCCAAAAGCGGATGAAAAGCCGAAAAACAGTGGCAATAGAAGAACTACGTAAAGAAAGGCTTTTCTCACAGACTCTTGGAGTTTTTTGCTAAAATAACCCAATTCTGAAGATTTTCACAACCCGCGAAACCCTGAATCAGTAATACCGGCTATATTAATTGATGCAGGGCGATTTCAAATGATCTCTGGGCAATTCCTGTTTTTTCCTGATTCTTTTTATAAGTACGTTCAAGTGCGCTGAGTATCCGATCAGAGGTATCCCTGAAAATGGATTCATCGTCCATCGGAACCTCGTCTTCCATCAGGTAAGCAAATACCCTGGCCATTCCACAGTTTGCAATAAAATCAGGAATTACAGAAAAATTGCGGTCAGCAAATACGCCGGTCGGACCGAAAAATATTTCAGGATCGTCGAATGGAACGTTTGCTCCGCAGGAGAATAATTCAAGTTTGGTATTGATCATGCGCTCCACCTGTTCCCTGGAGATCAGCCGGGAGGCAGCGGCAGGAATAAATATTTCGAAATCAAGATCCCATATCTTTTCGTTTATTTCTTCAAAAGGAATCATGCCGGGAGCATTTAGCTGATTGCCTTTCCGTTCCAGGAAAAAAGTCCGTACTTCTTCCTTGGTAAATCCTTCCGGACAGACAACACCGCCTTCACGATCGATGATCCCCACAATTTGAATCCCCATCTGTGACAGATAATACCCTGCCGAGGCGGCTACGTTACCCCATCCCTGGATAACTGCCCGCTTTACATTCAGGTTGCCGCCCCAGAGCCTGTAGTAATGCCTGACAGCCTCTGCCACCCCGTACCCGGTAATCATATCGGCCACCGTATATTTTCGCGTTACATCCGGCGAGTAATTAGCATCCTCCAGCACTTTGATTACGCCATGCCGGAGCTGACCAATGCGGTTGATCATCTGGGCCTCCCGAGGCTGAAAATGTCCATTGAAAACACCTTCCTGGGGGTGCCATATGCCAACATCCTCGGTGATTGGGATTACTTCATGAATTTCGTCAACGTTCAGGTCACCCCCGGTACCATAATAATATTTTAGCAATGGTTTAACAGCCGCAAACCATCTTTCCAGCACACCGGTTTTCCGCGGATCCCGCGGGTCAAAATTAATTCCCGACTTGGCTCCCCCGATGGGCGGTCCGGAAATAGTGAACTTGATTTCCATTGTTTTAGCAAGCGCTATAACCTCCCGCTTATCAAGACCTGACCGCATGCGTGTACCTCCTCCGGCTGCTCCTCCCCGTAAAGAATTGATCACCACCCATCCTTCTGCTTCTGTTTCGGGATCTTTCCATTCAAAAACAATTTCAGGGCGCTTGTCCTCGAATTTGGCAAGTAATTCTTTCATTGGAATCGGGTTGATTTATTAGATGCGCCGCAAACATAAGGATTTGCCCTGATCTAACCGAAAATAATCCCGGAACTGGAATCCCTTGAAGCGCCCGTAACCGAAGCAAGTACATTGATCTCATTCTTCATTCGCAGTACTCCAAGAAATGCAAAAATCAGCGCTTCTTTGTAAGCCACCACTCGTTTGTCCGGAACGACAAATTCTCCGTCATTGCCCAGTATCCGGCGCATCTCCTCCATCAGAAATCCATTGAACGCTCCTCCTCCGGTAACCACAATCCTGGGCTGATCCTTTTTCATCAGCCTGACAGCCCCGGCAATACAGGTTGCCGTATGTTCCACCGAGGTGCGAAGCATATCAGGAATGCTCCCGTTATTAAGAACCGGAATTATTTCCGCAGCGATATATTCCTGCCCAAGTGATTTCGGAGGGGAAAGCTCATAATATGAAAGTCCGTTGAGCTTTTCCAACCGTTTCTTGTCAGCCTTTCCGGATTTCGCCAGTTCTCCATCCCTGTCAAACGACAATCCCATTTTAGCCGAGAGGCGGTTAAGCGGCATATTGCACGGGCAGATATCATAGGCAATGCGGGCATCATTCGATTCGAAGGAAATGTTGGCAATTCCACCGAGGTTCAGGCATGCATCAAATTCTCCGAATAAAAAACGGTCTCCTACCGGCACAAGCGGCGCACCCTGGCCGCCCAGGGCCAGGTCAAGGGTCCTGAAATCACATACGACCGGCAATCCGGTGACCGCGTGAATTTCAGTGCCTGCCCCTATTTGCAGAGTCAGGCGGTGTTCAGGCTGGTGAAATATGGTATGACCGTGGGAAGCTATCATATCCGGCCGCTCCCCGGTCTGACTGATAAAAGACTGCAGGCAATTTCCAATGTAATTCCCAAGCTGAATATGCATCCGGCTGAGCTCGACACCGTCAGCCGTCATGGCCGTGGAAAGGCGATTAATCCACTCCTGAGGGTAGTCAACCGTTTCCGCTTCCAGTATTTCCCAGTCCCAGCCATCTTCCCTGGCAGTAAACCGGCAACTGGCTATGTCAAGTCCGTCCAATGAAGTTCCTGACATCACGCCGATAACTTTATATTCTTTAGTGTTTTTCATAGTTTTGTAGCTTGCTTTTGTCCCGAATATTCTGACGAACGCCAATTTACCGATCTTACCCGAGAACATGAACCTGGTCATTGATTTTGGTAATACGTTAATCAAAGCCGCCTTATTTTCAGATAACCGTCTGCATGAGGTTTGGCAGGGAATATCAATGGATGATCTCGTTCGGTTGAAAAAGGAAAATAAACCGGATGCTGTTATCGTTTCGTCTGTAAGCCGGGAGAAAGAAGAGATCACACGTGAGCTTGGAGAGGATATTCTTTTCCTGACCCACGAAACACCGATGCCGTTTGTCAACCGGTACGATACCCCGGAGACACTCGGACTCGACAGAATGGCTGCCGTGGCAGGTACCATGGAGCTGTTTCCGGAAGAAAATTGCCTGGCGGTAGACATGGGGACGTGTATTACGTTTGATCTGATAAACAAGGCGGGAGAATATTTAGGCGGGGGAATTTCGCCCGGACTGATGATGAGGTTCAGGGCAATCCATCATTTTACGGCCAGGCTTCCTGAGGTGAAAATAACCACTTCACCCCAACTGATTGGTAAGTCGACCGTGTCTTGTATCCAAAGCGGGGTTATGAATGGAATCCGAACCGAATTGGACGGTATCATGGAGGAATACGCATCAAAATATGACCATTTACGGATTATTCTGTGCGGAGGAGATATGAATTACTTTGAAAACACGCTGAAACAAACCATATTTGCAGCCCCTGAATTGGTTTTACGCGGACTGAACAGGATTTTAAGACATAATGCATAAGTTTATTATCAGAGGATTTTTTACGGCCTGTCTGCTGTTGAGTGGATTAGTAGGGTACGGACAGGCATCAAACAGCCCTTTCAGCCGATTAGGAGTGGGGGATCTGGTGGATCCCAGCCTGGTCAATAACCAGGGAATGGGCGGCGTTGGGATTTCCAATCCCAATTACTGGTACCTGAATAATAAAAATCCGGCTCTGCTCCCCTATAACAGCCTGACAACATTTGCTGCCGGCTATGTGGGAGAATATAAAGAAATACAGGATTCCCTCAATACGGAATCCAACGGAGCCGGAAACCTGAATTACCTGATTCTGGCATTTCCGATCAGGCCGGGCGTCATGACCACTTCGGTCGGACTTACTCCCTACAGCTATATTGACTATAATCAGTCTTCGCTGGAGGCGGTCGGTAATTCGCCGCTTGATACAGTGCAGGTGAATGAAGAAGGGTTCGGAGGGATCAACAGCTTTTATATCAGTAACGGGATCCGGCTGAACAAAAATTTTAATGTAGGCCTTAAGGTAGCTTACCTTTTTGGCTCGGTTAATTCGGAGTTTTCCAATACCCTGATCACCTCGGATAATAATTTCAATTATTCTCCCACCATATCCACAGAGATATCCGTCCAGGATTTCCAGTTCGGTTTGGGTGCGGCTTATCGCACCGATTCCATATTCAATTCCGGCCTCAACCTGTATCTTGGAGCTACTTATGATTTTAAGGCCGAACTTAATGCAGAAAAAACTCAGTTTTATGAGCGACGTATCCTGGGACAGCCAACCAGCCGGGATACTTTGGTAAACAATACGGGAGGAACAATCGTCATTCCACAGTCGCTCGGACTTGGTCTATCAGTCAGCAGAGGCACCAAATGGGTGGCCGGTGTTGATGTAACCATGCAAAAATGGACGGATTACCGTAACTATGACGGCGTGAACCCAGGCTATAAAAATACTTTTGAAATAAACATTGGAGGTGAGATCACCCCGGATGCCTCTTCGGTAGACAGCTACCTTGAACGGATGTCCTATAGAATTGGTTTCAATTATGAAACCCTGCCTTATATCCCCAGAAGCGCCTCTGGCAAGCAAGTACAGGATTTTGGCATCAATTTTGGGTGGTCATTACCAGTGAGCAACTTTTCCAGCATAGACATGGCGTTTAAGATCGGTCAGCGCGGAAATGTTGAAGATAACTATCTGAGGGAGAACTACTACCGGATATATCTTGGTTTTACATTCAATGACAGATGGTTCAGACCTGTTTACCAACAGTAACAAAACAAATTTAATTAGTGTTAATTAATATATAAAGATGAAAATTATGAAGCGTATTTTACTCCTCGCAGCACTACTGCTTCCCGGCCTTTATGCTCAGGCTCAGTGTAATGGATGGACCTGGCCAGAAGATCCTGCTACAAGGACGACGGCTGAGGAAAAGAACGTGCTTTACACAGACGCTCTGCGCAATGATAATTTTGCCGCTGCCCAGGGACCTCATATGTGGCTCCTGCAAAATGCACCGGACCTCAATACTTCCATTTATATCAATGGAGCAAAAATATATAATGGCCTGATTGACGAAGCGGACGATTCACGCAAACCAGCGCTTATCGATTCACTCATGATGATCTATGACATGCGTCGTGAGAATTGTAATGAGGCAGAAGACGTGGTTGCCCGTAAGGCGTATGATGCGTATCGGCATACAATCAGAGACACGGACAAGTTGAGCGATAACCTTGAGCTGTTTGATGAGGCATTTGAATTGAACGAAGCAGACCTGCCTTACTACATGCTGTTGCCGTATATGAATGTGATCCGGTACAATGTCAGGATCAACAAGAATCTTTCTGAAACCGAAATTCTTGAAAGGTACAATAAGGTTATAGAAAACCTTGACAAATTGATCCAGGAAGAACCGGATGCTGAAAAGAAAGCTAAACTGGAAGAAATTCGCAGTACTGTAAACGGTATGCTCACCGAGATGGTGGAAGTTGACTGTGACTTCGTTAAGGAAAACCTTGCTCCCAAATTTGAAGAGGATCCGACAAATGTAAAACTTGCCAAGCAGATCTTCGGATTTATGCTACAGGGAAAATGTACAGATGATCCTTTGTGGCTGGAAGCCGGCGAAGTTATCGCTGAAAATGATCCTGATTTTGGTTTGTTTAAAAACCTTGGTGCAAAAGCTCAATCAGGCGGGGACATTGAGCGTGCCGAGAATCTTTACAACAAAGCGGTCGAATATGCTAAAACCCCTGCTGACAAGGCCGAGATTTATGTACGACTCGGATCGATTCGGGCAGACCAGGGCCGCAAAGGAGAAGCGCGCAGCATGTATTACAAAGCACTGGAGGCTGATCCTTCCAGCAAAGATCCTTACAATGCGATCGGTTACCTGTACTACGGAAGCTTTGAGCAGTGTGCCGGCAAAGAAGATGTGGTAAAAGACCGCGCTGTATTCCTTGCAGCATACGATATGTTCCAGAAAGGCGGAAACGGCAGTATGGCAGCAAAAGCCAAAGAGCAGTTCCCCAGTAAGGAAGAGATTTTCACTTTCAATAAGGAAGTGGGACAATCAGTAAGCACAGGATGCTGGATTGGCGAAACAACCACCATCCGCTCACGTGACTAATTAAATAACACTTGAAAAACCCTGTAGTCACCCACTGCAGGGTTTTTTTATGCCGTCATCTTTATGGTATCTTAGCAATTATGAAAAATGTTCTTTTCTTTCTTTTTGTGTTTACGGCCTTCTCCTGTGCGGAAAATGAAAGCACCCGGGAAATCCTTGAATACGACGGTCCGCTTCAGGAAGCAGAGAATATTATCATGCACTACAGTGAAACCGCCGATCTGAAGGTGAGGCTGGAAGCCGCCAAACTGATGGAATATGAGAATGGTGACCGGGATTTTCCGGAAGGGATCTACCTGGAGTTTTATGACGAAACGGGAGCCATCAGCAGCACATTAAAGGCCGATCAGGCACATTACTGGAAGGAAAAAGACCTTTGGCGGGGACGAGGAAATGTGGTGGTTAAGAATTACACAAATGATGACCAGCTGGATACTGAAGAATTATTCTGGGACCCTTCCGTGCAGGAAATTTATACCGATAAAGTAGTAATCATGACGCAGGGGCCGGATATCATGCGGGGTAAGGGTATGAAAGCCGCACAGGATTTCAGCTGGTACGCCTGGGGAGATCCGGAGGGGGTAATAAGTATCCAGGAATGAAACGATTCTGGACCGTCCTCATTTTCTCAGCTGCCGTGGCACTGTTCATCATAGGGATCCACCAGTTGATGACCGTGGGAATTATTAATTCTTACTGGATTTTCATGTTATGCCTGGGACTTCTATTTTTATACCAGTTATTCAAGGGAAAGGGAAACGATCCACTTAATGATTGATCTTAATTTATTAACGCCCATTTTAATCTCACTGGTGTTTTCCGCATTTTTTTCCGGAATTGAGATCGCGTTTGTATCAGCAGACAAACTGCACATCGAACTTCAGGGCAAAAGAGGCAATACGGCGGCCAGAATTTTAAGTAAATTCGTTAAGAATCCGGGACAGTTTATTGCCACCACGCTGATTGGAAATACTATTGCGCTGGTAATTTACGGAGTCTACATGGCGCGCTTACTGGATCCGTTTATCATTAATATCCTCCCTCCCGTCCTCAATAACGAGATTATGTTGCTGGTCGTCCAGACAATTGTGGCAACACTAATCGTTTTGTTCACGGCAGAGTTTCTTCCAAAAAGTATTTTCCTGATCAATCCTAACTGGATGCTGACCATTCTGTCTTTCCCCATGCTGCTGATCTACTGGATCATGTACCCGGTGGTCTGGGCAGTGGTAAATATTTCCAGGTTGCTGATCATCCATGTTTTCCACCTGGAATATTCAGAAGACAAACCTGCCTTCCGGCTCACGGACCTGGATAACTATATAAAGAACACCCTGCTTTCTGACGAAGAAAGCAACGTTGAACTGGATACACGAATTTTTAACAATGCCCTTGAGTTCAAAACAATCCGGATCCGTGAGTGTATGAATCCGCGAACCGAGATCGTTGCAGTCGATATAGAAGATCCGATGGATGAGCTCCGGGAAGCCTTCGTTGAAAGCGGGCATTCCAAGATTATCATTTACCGCGAATCCATTGATGACGTGATCGGGTATTGCCATTCACTTGAATTATTTAAAAAACCAAAAACGATCAATGATATTCTCACACCAATCATGATCGTTCCTGAAACCATGCTGGCGAATGAACTGATGGTGCAGTTTATAGCCGAACGGAAAAGTATTGCGCTGGTAGTTGATGAATATGGCGGAACCTCAGGTATTGTCACTATTGAGGATATTATCGAAGAGATTTTCGGTGAGATCCAGGATGAGCATGATGACGAAGACCTGGAAGAGCTTAAGATCGACGAAACCACCTACATCCTGAGTGCCCGTCAGGAAATTGATTACCTGAATGATAAATATGCCTGGGATCTTCCAATTGGTGATTATGAAACCCTTGGCGGACTGATTCTTTCCCAAACCGGCGACCTTCCAAAAGAAGGAGAGACCGTTGAACTGGGTAAATATCTGCTGACAATCCAGTCGGTGGAAGACATTCGCATAGACCAGGTCAAACTAATAATCCGTGACACAGAAGATTAAAAGGGAAAGCATTAAACTCTTTGTTTGTTTTTAGTATTGTATCCCGTAAATTTGTGCCTCTTTTTGAGAGTACTTGTAACTAATTTTGCAACATGGCATTAATTAATACTTTGAGAAATAAGATGGGAAAAGTAGTGGTGGCGCTGATCGCCTTTGCTATCCTGTCTTTTGTGTTGGCGGATTTAATGGGCCCTAACTCCACACTTTTCGGTAACGACACCACGGTAGGTGAAATAAATGGAAAATCCATCTCGATACAGGAATTTCAGAACATCGCTCAGCAGCAGGAGAATGACTACTCTTTATATACCAACCGTCAGCCTTCGGAAAATGAACGTCCGATGATCCGTGAGCAGGCCTGGGAATACCTGGTATCCCAGTACGCCTATGGTGAGCAATACGATGAACTGGGTATAGAGGTACCACGGGATGAAAGCATTGATATGATCAGCGGCCGGAATATTAATCCTACCGTCCGTTCCTTCTTTAGTGATCCTCAAACCGGTCAGTTTAACCGGGATCTGCTGGTCAACTTCCTGCAGAATTTTAACGACCAGGCACCCGTATATCAGAATTACTGGAACATGATCAAAAGGAACCTTGTGCCTGCAAGGCTTCGTTTGAAATACGAAAACATGCTGATCCAGTCAGCCTACTCAACTACGGCAGAAGCTGAACGCTCCTACCACGCTGATAACGATGTTGCGGAAATCAAATATCTGTATGTACCATATGTAACGGTAAGTGATTCGGTCGTATCCGTTTCGGATGCCGAACTTCGCGACTACCTTAACAGCCACAGTAAAGAATTTCAGACAGAAGCTACACGCAGCCTTTCTTACGTGACGTTTCCAATTATTCCTTCCTCATCAGATACAGCCATGGTAGCTGACGAGGTAAACGCACTTAAGCAGGAACTGGTCAATGTTAATGACGATTCGGTTTTTGCAGCGATTAATTCAGATGCTAACAATGCATACCTGACACTGCCCCTTGAGCAGCTTCCGCCGCGACTTCAGGTTATGTCAGATTCGCTGAAAGCGGGTCAGATTTACGGCCCCTATCTGGATCTTAACGGGTACACTATGTATAAGATTTCGGATGTGGCCACAGACACCACCTTATATGATGTAGTAACCATAGTCAGGGAGATCTATGCCTCCGATGAGACACGTGATGCAGCTGCGCGCAAAGCCGACTTGTTCGCGTCGGAAAGTAACGACCGGGAAAGCTTTGAAAGAAATGCCAATGAACAGGGACTTGCTATAATTCCTGCTTCGGGTATACTTCAAAACTCACAGCGATTTGCCACCTTGTCCAATGCCCGCCAGGTCGTGACCTGGGCATTCCGCGATGCAGATACAGGGGATGTTTCTGAAGATTTTGAAGTAGATGAACAGTATGTGGTCGCTGTTCTTACCGGTCAGACCGAGAAAGGTTTACAGCCGCTGGAGAATGTAAGACAGGAGATAACGGAAATCGTTAAGAAGCAGAAAAAGGCCGCTATTATTAAGGAAAAACTCCAGGGAGCTTCCGGTTCTCTGGAAGATATAGCCGCTTCTTACGGGAATGAGGCTGAAGTGTATTCATCAAGCGATCTGAAACTTAGTGCGAATATCCTTCCGAACGTTGGATTTGATCCGGCCGCAGTTGGCGTCGCATTTTCACTTGAAGACGGGGAAACCTCAGCGCCATTTGAAGGTGAAAGCGGTGTTTTAATTATTGAAATGCAAAACAAGACCATCTCACCGGAAATTGCAGATTATTCAGCATTCTCCGAGCAGGTGAAGCAGGCAGAGAAGGTAAGAACCACACAGCAGATTTCGGAGGCCATTAAGGATCATGCAGATGTATCAGACATGCGGTATAAATTCTATTAAGCTGCCTTTAGTAACATAATATCAAAAACCCCGGCCAACCACCGGGGTTTTTTTAATGTGAGGGTTTTAGACGGGCATTGTTTATTTTTGTTAACCGCATCACGTACATTTGAAATATCCCAGTTATGAGCCACAAAGACTCCATCGAATCATTCCGTGAAAAACTTGAAACCGAGTATGAATGGCCCGCATTATATACTTTCAAGTTTATCGTTCCAAAAGACCAGGTAGCGAATGTCCGTAAATTGTTTACCAATCACGACATTATTGAAAAGGAATCCTCGAAGGGTAATTATGTGAGCGTCACCAGCAAGATAATGTCTGAGTCCAGTCAGCATATTATCGAAATTTATATCGAAGCGAATAAAATTGAAGGACTGATCGCACTCTGACATGCGAACGGGCATACTACTTTTAACGATATCCCTGCTGTTTTCCTGCCAGAACAGTAATGAGTCTGACAGTAACGACAGGCTGGAGAAATTTGATCAGGACTCTTCCCTGACAGAAATACCCTCCGTTCCACCGGATACCGTACCCACCCAGGACGACCCAGACCGGCAGGAATGGCAAAACCCTTCCCTGGTGATCAACAAGCTGGGAGATTTAACTGATAAAACCATTGCAGATATAGGCGCCGGAACCGGCTATTTCAGTTTCCGGCTGGCCAATGAAGGGGCTGATGTAATTGCAATCGATATTGAAGAGGAATACCTTGAGTTTATAAACCAGCGGCAGGAAGAATTAATCGCTTCCGGAGAACGGCCGGTAGAAACAAGGCTGTCTGAAGAAAATGATCCGCTCCTGATATCAGAAGAGGTCGATGGCGTACTGATCGTCAACACCTATACCTATCTCTCAAACCGGGTGGATTATCTCAGCAAAGTTCGCCGAGGCATGAAAGCAGGGGGGATTATGGTCATTGTCGATTATAAAAGTGCTTCCAATCCGGTAATGAACTCCTACGCGGAAATACTTTCTCCCGGAGAAGTCTCAAAAGAACTTGAACAAGCAGGTTTTACAAATGTTGAAATTGATGAGAACAGTCTTCAATATCAATATATTATAACCGCAAACAAATAATCATATGAGCTGGAAAGAGGAGAATAACACACTTACCAAGACATTTACTTTTAATGATTTCGTGCAGGCCTTCGGATTTATGTCCCGGGTGGCCATAATAGCTGAAAAAATGAATCATCATCCAAACTGGAACAATGTTTACAATAAAGTAACCTTTCATTTGAACACCCATGATGCCGGAGATGTGGTCACGGAAAAAGATCATAAGCTGGCAGAAGCAATTGATGCCGTTGCATGACCGAAACTTCGCTTTACCTTGTACCCACTCCAATCGGCAACCTCGAGGATATCACCCTTCGGGCTTTGAAAGTGCTGCAGGAAGTGGATATTATCCTGGCAGAGGATACCAGGACTTCGGGTAAACTGCTCTCTCATTTTGACATTACTACTCCAAAACAGAGTTATCATATATTTAATGAGCACAAGAAACTGGCCTCCCTGGTTGACAGGATGAAGGGTGGTGAGCACATGGCACTGATTACGGATGCCGGCACCCCCGGAATTTCAGATCCGGGTTTTCTTCTGGTAAGAGAATGTCTTAAAGAAGGACTTGGCGTTGAATGTCTTCCCGGAGCAACGGCTTTTGTTCCCGCCCTGGTAAAAAGCGGATTTGCTTCTGATCGTTTTGTTTTTGAAGGATTTCTGCCTCATAAAAAAGGAAGACAAACGCGCCTGAAAGAACTCGCAGAAGAAATTCGTACCATTGTTTTATATGAATCTCCTCACCGGCTTGTCAAAACCCTTGGGCAATTACGTGAATTCTTCGGGGACCGCGAAGCTTCTGTATCAAGAGAGCTGACCAAGATTCATGAGGAGACACGAAACGGTCTGCTGAGCGAGCTTGAGGCTCATTACCGGGAAACCGGGGTAAAAGGTGAAATCGTATTAATCATTGATGGAAAGAAATAGGGAAATATACCTTCTTGCCGGACTGACGGTCATCTGCCTGGTAAGCGGATACGTCATGAGTGCTTTTCCGTACCTCATCATGTTGGCCCTGGCCCCGCTTTTCAGGGTTCATGAATTACTGGTACGGGACAAATGGCCATTTCAGCGATATTTCGCCTTTATTTTACTTCCGCTGGTCATTGCTTATGTGTTTATCAGTGCATTCTCACTCAGTCGTCCCGATCCTTTCCTGAATATTGTTTTTGGAGCGTTAATGTCTGTATCCTTCTATCTTTTCTGGTTTACGGACAGATATTCCAAAAACCGGTTAGGTTATTTCACCCTGATCCTTTTCTGGCTTTCTATGGAGTATGCCGCCGCTAACCTAATGCAGGGTCTCGCGGAAATTTCAATCGGTTCAACCTTACTGCAACTTGATACCATTGAAAATATGAGTACAGTCACCGGGGTAACAGGGATTTCCGCCTGGATCCTCTTTGCTAATGTCTTGTTATATTATGCACTCTTGCGTGGTAACGGACTAATGCAGGGAAACTTCCGGCCATTAACCTTAATATATTCCCTGGTCCTTATTGCCATTCCGGCTATATTGTCCTGGCAGTTTTTTGCAGAATTGCCCGCAGAAGCTGACAGAAGTAATACCTACACCAACCTTGTATTTGGCCGGACTGCTGCCTGGGTGAGTTTCCTTATAGTCTTGTACAGTATTGTTCAACGAAAAGTCAACAAATCATGAAAGAACCTTTAGCCATCATGAATGAGTTAAGTGTTCTGGTCAGGCAGACCGGCAAGTTTATCCTTGATTCCCAAAGGACCTTTAAGCCGGAGAATATTGAAATGAAAGGCTTTAATGACCTTGTGTCCTATGTGGACAAGGAAGCAGAAATGCAAATCGTGGAAGGCTGCCGGAAGATATTACCCGGTTCAGGATTTATCACGGAAGAAGGAACAGCCAGGGATGAAGGAAATGAATATACATGGATCATTGATCCTCTTGACGGGACGACCAATTTTATACACGGATTGCCGGCTTATTGTGTAAGTGTGGCCTTACTGAAAGAGGACAAACTTCTGATCGGAGCCGTTTATGAACCGAACCGGGATGAATTATTTTACGCCATAAAAGGAAATGGCGCCTATTGCAACGACCGAAAAATATATGTCAGCAATAAAAAGAAGCTCGGCGAATGCCTTCTCGCCACCGGATTCCCCTATTATGATTTCGGAAAAATGAATACCTACCTGCAAATTCTGAATGACTTTATGCAATCCACTCACGGATTGAGGCGCATCGGCTCGGCAGCGATTGACCTGGTCTATGTCGCATGCGGCAGGTTTGAAGGATTTTTCGAATATAACCTGAATGCCTGGGATGTAGCTGCGGGCGCACTTATCGTTCAGGAGGCTGGTGGCTGTGTTACTGACTTCAGCGGAGGGGATGATTTCCTGTTTGGCAGAGAAATGATCGCAGCTTCACCGGAAATCCAGCAGGCCATGCAGGAGACCATCAGCAACCGATGGCACAAGGCGAACTAATTCATTACCTTTACCGTTCACCCACTATGCAGGAACTAATCATTATCATACTATTTGCAGGGGCTCTGGTATATCTGGGCCTGGTGATCCGCCGCTCTGTCCGGACTGATAAAGGTTGCTCAAAGAATTGCGGCTGCGATACCAGTGCATCACGTCAGCCTACTAATACTGTTTAAGCAAATACTTTTGTTCCTTCTGTACAATTCCGGCACATTTCAATTTTATCCCTGCCTTTCAGAATACTGTTTCTGAACTGTTCATAGGCAGTACTCCTCCAGATTTCCCTGAAATTATTTGACGATATCGTACCCATGGTATGATGCGCATCTTTATCAAAACAGCACGGAACGATTCTCCCGTCCCAGGTTATGACGCAACCCTGCCACATTTTCCAGCATTCGTTCAACAGCTTATTCTTAATCCGATACTTACCATTGCTCAGCTTTTCATAACGTGAATAGCGCGGATTCTCAGGAATCAGTTCCGACCCATTCTCATAATCATAGATCTGGGCAGTCTTAAACACCACCTCATCAACGCCGGTCTTCCTGGCCAGCTCCTCTACTTCCTCCACCTGATGCTCATTCGGCCGGACTACCAAAAACTGAAATATGACGTGGGGTGTCCGGCTGCCTAACCTGCGTTTCATTCTGACTATATTCTCAGCGCCTTCGAGCACTTTGCTCAGCTGCCCGCCCACGCGGTAAGCGGAATAGGTTTCCTGGTCAGTCCCATCGATGGAGATAATGAGTCGGTCGAGGCCCGATTTTACCGTCTCAGCTGCTTTCTCCTCATTCAAAAAATGAGCGTTGGTTGATGTAGCGGTATAAATTCCCTGTTGGTGCGCATAGGAAACATAATCCAGAAATTTAGGATGCAGGTAGGGTTCTCCCTGAAAATAAAATGTGAGATACAGAAGTTCATTTTTCAGCTGATCGATCACCGCGTAGAATATGTCGTCTGAAAGCATCCCGACAGGCCGGGAGAATGACCTCAATCCACTCGGGCATTCCGGACAGCGGAGGTTGCACGATGTCGTTGGCTCCAGTGACAAACTGACCGGCATTCCCTGGTGCTTTGATCTGCCTGCATATCTCGAAAGATAAAAACTGGAAAACACCCTGAAAGCATTGACGACCTTTCCGGTAGTTAGCTTTGAGGTCATATTCAGCAAATCATGCACGTGGATTGACATGAGGTAAAGATGCGAAGCAGTGAACAATAAAGAAAAGATGGGGGTATTTATTCTGATGATTTAGTCGATATGTGCTAATCGTTGTATCTTAACGCCATGAGAAAAGTGCTCCTAATTCTCCTGTGCCTGACAGGCATGCTATCTCCTGCTTTTGCCCAATTTCAACTTTCTGATCAAGCCCGGATACATATTATAACCTGCGGACCCTACCAGCCGGAGTTATATTCTGCTTTCGGCCACAGCGCAATCCGGGTTCAGGACCCCGAGCTGGGAATTGACCTTCTCTACAACTACGGCATCTTTGATTTCGACCAGCCAAATTTCTATCTCAACTTCGCCCGCGGATTCCTGCATTACAAACTGGGAGTAACGTATTATGAACGATTCAGGGATTATTATGTGAGCCAGAACCGATTTATACATGAGCAGGTTTTGAACCTGACGCTGGTTCAGAAGCAGGAACTGTTCAATTTTCTGCAGTGGAATTCGCTTCCGGAAAACCAGTACTATTATTATGACTACTTCTATGATAACTGCGCAACACGTGTACGTGATGCGCTGAAGATTGTTTTTCAGGACAACCTGCGCCTTGACGGAAGTTATGTAACTACCGATTATTCCATAAGGGATCTGACCGACCTTTATCTTCAGGAGCAGCCGTGGGGTGACCTGGGAATTGATATTTGCCTGGGACTGCCCATGGATGTCCGCGCCACCCCTGAGATGTATATGTTTCTTCCCGATTACATCGAAAAAGGGTTTGACAATGCCTATATCATGCGAAACGGAGAGGAAGTTCCGCTGGTCAGTGAGACCCTGATCACTTATGAATCAAGGCCTGAACCAGATACCTCCAGTCTGATTACACCGGCGATCGCCTTTACGTTACTGTTATTGGCCGGTGCCGCGTTTACCTATCTTGAAATTCGGCAAAAGGTATATTTCAAAGTGATTGATATTATACTTTTTACCTTGCTCGGATTGATTGGCTGGCTGCTTGCCTCTCTTTGGTTTCTGACCGATCATGATGCTGCCCGGGAGAACATGAATCTTCTTTGGGCCATCCCGTTTTATTTCCCGGTTGCTTACTGGTTACTGCGAAAAAGTATCCCTGGCTGGGTTAGAAAATTCTTCCTGGTCACTTCTGTAGTGAGTCTTATCCTGATACTTTTCTGGTTCATTCTCCCGCAGAATCTTCATAACTCGCTGATACCCGTAACGTTACTTGCAGCAGGCAGGGGTTTGATGATTTCTTCATTCAATAAGCTGCGAACAAACTGACGGCATAATCTACCATTTATTGACAGATTCTTCTCTTGACAGATTGCGATGAAATAATCTGAAAGGCCTGCGTTATACTTGTGACTTACAACGCATACCACTGCAATGATTGAGAAAGTTATCAGTACCAGGCCCAGGAAAAAAATCCGTATTCGACGGGCACTGATCCTGGGTAATTTCTATAACCTTGAGGTTGAGATGGTATTGGCAGGTAACGAGGGAAATGAATCAATTGTGGACACGATAACTGGCATTACACCTGATTCAATTCTGACCAAGAAAGGTCGTTTGATTCGATTAAGCACTATTCAAACGATCTACCAATTATAGCATAAATTAAGTTGACCGGTGAAAAGTCATCCGCATCTGCGGATGGCTTTTTTATTTTGGGGTAAACCTGAAAAGCTGGGGTTCACCTCCGGATGCTTCACTGACAATGTATAACGTTCCGTCGGGCATGAATGCAATTCCTTCAGGCTGGCGGTACATCCGTGCCAGCAACGGGATCACTTCAAGTAATTCTCCCTTTCCTGAGAAAACCGCGATCAGCATATCGGCACTCAGCAAATAAATATTTCCATCCACAGGATTTACCGCAACCGCCGACGGATCGAAATCATTGACATCAATTTCCGGAATTCGTCTCCTCAGCACCTCCTCAAGTTGATCCTCTTCCACCTCAATTACCAGCTCCTTAATCTCAAGGGTTTCAGGATCTACCCGGTACACTCCCTTGCCATCCGCCTCGAACGATCCGGCATCTCCACTGCCCTTACAGGCAATCAACAAGTCACCATCGATAATCCCCAGCCCTTCCACATCATTGCCATTGTCAAATTCCGTTTCACTGGCGTCTTCAGATTCCCCCGGATTATCCGGATCAACGCGGGTCACGTCTCCATTGCTTTCAATTACATATATATAGCCGTCCAGGTATTCAATCCCCTCAAAATCGCCGTCGTCCCCGAATTCGAGTTCGCTGACGATTTCACCGCGATTGTTAAGAATGAATACGATGCCATTTTCATCTTCAACCGTTGCCAGGTTGCCATCCGGAAGGGCCGTCAGGGCACTTGCCTCATTCAACACTTCGTCCAGAATATAAATGGTGTCCGGCTCAAAAAAGGTGTACGGGACTTTATCCTTCTGATAATTGATATACACGCTGTCCAATTCCTGCAAACCGCCCCGCAGTGTTCCGTCACAATTCATAAAGGCTGCAGGCAGTAAAAACACCAGGATCAGTAAAATTGAATCAGGTAATTTCGTCATCCGTAAAAATTACACAGGTACAATGAGAAATGAGAATCTATTTGAAAGATTTTATAATCTTTCCAGTGCCCTTATCTTTGCCTATGCCAATTAAGAATGACCTCCTCCTCCGGACACTGGCCGGGGAAAAAACAGAACGTACTCCTGTCTGGCTGATGCGCCAGGCGGGACGTATCCTGCCCGATTACCGCAAAGTACGTAACTCGCTAAGCGGATTTAAAGAACTTGTTGAGACCCCTGCGCTAGCCGCCGAGGTCACCATTCAACCGGTTGATATCCTGGAGGTAGATGCCGCGATTATTTTTTCCGACATCCTGGTAATTCCTGAAGCCATGGGGCTCCCTTATGAAATGGTAGAAAAGAGGGGTCCTCATTTTCCTTCCACCGTCAGGTCCGGGGCGGACCTTGACCGATTGCATGTGGCAGAAGCTGACGGGGTACAGTATACGCTGGATGCCATTCGGGAGACAAAAAAGGCGCTGGACGGGCGGGTTCCGCTGATCGGATTTGCAGGGGCGCCCTGGACGATTTTTGCCTATATGGTTGAAGGCGGCGGAAGCAAAACCTTTTCCAAACCAAGGGGCATGTTGTATGAAAATCCACAACTGGCACATCGCCTGTTGCAGATGATTACTGACAGTACCATCAACTATCTGAAAGGCCAGGTGGAAGCCGGTGCAGATCTGGTCCAGGTGTTTGATTCATGGGCAGGCGTACTGGGACCCCGAACGTATGAAGAATTCAGTGTTCCGTATCTCCGCCAGATCTGTGATGCGTTAACGGATGTGCCGGTCACCCTGTTTGCCAAAGATGCATTCTTTGCACGTAAATCGCTGGCTGAACTGGATTGCCGGACGATCGGACTGGACTGGTGCATGGATCCGGTGGCGTCCAGGGAGATCGTCGGACCGGACAAAGTCTTGCAGGGTAACCTGGATCCGGCCGTATTATACGGAACGGAAGAAATCATACGGGAAGAAACACGAAAAATGCTGGATGCATTCGGACCGGTTAAACACATTGCCAACCTTGGTCACGGGGTATATCCGGACATTGATCCGGAAAAGGTGAAAATATTTATTGACGAAGTAAAAAGCTATAGCTCGGCCAGCCGGTAATTAATCACCCAGCATCTTGAGGAGTGATGTAAGCCTGGCTTTCAGGTTCCTCCTGTCGACGATAAAGTCGAGGAAACCATGGTCCAGGACAAATTCAGCACTCTGAAAGCCTTTTGGAAGATCCTTACCAATTGTTTCGCGGATTACACGCGGACCGGCGAAACCTATCAGGGCACCTGGTTCAGCGATGTTAAAATCACCCAGCATGGCATAAGAGGCGGTAACTCCACCCGTAGTCGGATCTGTAAGCAATGATATGTAAGGCAGTTTTGCTTCACTGAGAAGTGCCAGCTTGGCGGAGGTTTTGGCCATTTGCATAAGTGAGAGACCTGCTTCCATCATGCGGGCGCCACCGGACTTGGAAATCATCAGGAAGGGTGTCTTCTCTGCCAGGGCATGGTCTATGGCACGGGCGATTTTTTCACCGACAACTGAACCCATTGAACCGCCGATAAAGCTGAAATCCATACATGCAACCGTAATAAGAATGCCGTTCATTTTACCGTGGGCGGTCCGGCAGGCATCCTTCAGCCCGGTTTTCTTTTGTGAAGCCCGGATTCGCTCGGGATAGCGCTTGGTGTCTGTGAAATTAAGCGGATCCCCGGATTGTATATTTTCATCCAGTTCGGTGAATTTGTTGTTATCAAAAAGGATCTCGAAATACTCCCGCGAACCAATCCGCACATGGTAGCCATCTTCAGGACTTACATAGGAATTGTTCTTCAGCTCACGGGTATGGATTATCTTTCCGCTGGGGGTTTTAAACCATAAGCCATCCGGTGCTTCTTTTTTAGCCTCTGTCGGCGTCTGAATTCCTTTGTCCTTCCTTTTAAACCAGCTCATAATTTTGAATACCCATCTCCTAACGGGCGTTTGGTAACGTTTGCAAATATCCTAAGTATCCATCAGCTTTCAAAAATAAGCTGTAACAATGTCATCGCCCCCGTGAAATGGTTATATTTACATACCTGAAACTGAAATAGAGAACTTAACTTATAACCCATGTCAATTACTGCAGTAGACTTTAAAAAAGGTGTCTTAACCGGAGACGATGTGCAACGAATGTTCCAGTTTGCAAAGAACGAGCAATTCGCGCTTCCGGCTGTCAACGTTGTGGGAACCAACACCGTGAATGCCGTTCTTGAAACCGCGGCAACCACGCATTCACCAGCCATGATCCAATTCTCAAACGGAGGAGCCGTATTCTTCGCCGGAAAGGGCCTGGATAACACAGATCAGAAAGGTGCCGTCGCCGGTGGAATTTCCGGAGCACATCATGTTCATGAAATGGCGTCAAGATATGGGGCGACCATCATTTTGCATACCGATCATTGCGCAAAGAAATTATTACCTTGGATAGACGGTTTACTGGATGCCGGGGAAGAGTTTTATAAAGTTCATGGTCATTCACTTTACAGCTCGCATATGATCGATTTGTCCGAAGAGCCACTTGAGGAGAATATTGAGATATGCAAGCGTTACCTGGACCGGATGAGCAAGCTGGACATGACACTGGAGATTGAGCTGGGTGTGACCGGAGGAGAAGAAGACGGAGTGGATAATACGGACATTGACAGTTCGAAACTTTACACGCAACCCGAAGAGGTAGCATATGCTTACGAAGAACTTAAAAAAGTAAGTGACCGGTTTACCATAGCAGCGGCATTCGGTAATGTACACGGGGTTTACAAACCCGGAAATGTGAAGCTTACACCGGTTATACTGAAAAACTCGCAGGTACACATCCAGGAAAAATATGGTACCGACGCCCTGCCGGTTGATTTCGTATTCCACGGCGGCTCCGGATCCACCGTAGAGGAAATCAGGGAAGCAATTTCCTACGGAGCAATTAAGATGAACATTGATACAGATCTTCAGTGGGCATTCTGGGAAGGCGTCAAAGACTATTACAAAGGTAATGAGGGATACCTGCAGGCCCAGATAGGAAATCCGGAGTCGGATGATTCTCCGAATAAAAAATATTATGACCCCCGTGTCTGGTTGAGAAAAGGCGAAGATACGTTCAGAAAACGCCTGGCAAAAGCAATGGAAGACCTTAACTCGTTAGGCAAGCTTGGCTAAAATCCATTGAAAGAAACAGAAAATAAAAAAGCCCTGAAGCATGTGCTCCAGGGCTTTTTCTTTGGGTTTCTGACTATTATAATTTCTCTTTGATACGAGCCGCCTTACCCTGACGTCCACGAAGATAGTACAGACGTGCACGACGTACCTTACCGCGACGGATCAGGTCGATCTTATCAATGTTTGGTGACAGGATTGGAAAAATCCTTTCAATGCCGATCCCGTTGGATACCTTGCGGACTGTAAACGTCTCGCCATTAGTTCCCGGATGCCTGCGCTGAATTACGGTACCCTGGAACTGCTGAACACGTTCCTTGTTACCTTCCTTAATTTTTACGTGTACATTCACGGTATCACCCGCTTTAAAATCAGGAAATGAAGCAAGCGCTGCTTGATTTTCTTCTTCGAGGGCTTTTATAATATTGTTCATGGCTCTTTGCGAATAATGTTCTTCACTCAAAAACGGACTGCAAATATAATAAAATCTTTTAAGATAGAATTGAATTGATTAAAAATAATCATGGTGAAATGCATGATCTCACGGGTTACAAAAGCAAATCAGGCCTTCTCTTTTTTGTACGGGATTGTGATTGTTCAAATCTCCACTCCTCAATATTCTTTTCATGGCCGGAGAGTAATATATCAGGAACCTTCCATCCTTCAAATTCGGCCGGGCGGGTATAAACCGGCGGTGCCAGTAACCCATCCTGAAACGAATCGGTTAATGCAGAGGTTTCATCAGAAAGCACTCCGGGGAGCAGGCGGATAACAGCATCCGAAACCACCGCAGCGGCCAGTTCGCCTCCTGAAAGCACATAGTCCCCGATGCTGATTTCACGAGTTATAAAATGTTCTCGCACACGTTCGTCTACGCCTTTATAATGACCACAAAGGATCAGTAAATTCTTTTTAAGAGCAAGCTCGTTTGCCACAGGCTGAGTGAATCGTTCCCCATCCGGCGACATATACAGAATTTCATCGTAGGTCCGCTGTTCCTGCAGGGAACGAATGCAGCGTGCAATCGGCTCGATCATCATGACCATCCCCGCACCTCCGCCATAGGCATAATCGTCTAGACGCTGATGTTTATCCGTGGCATATTTTCGGAGATCGTGAATGACCACCTCCACCAGTCCTTTTTCCCTGGCCCGTTTCAGAATAGAATCTGCAAAAGGACTTTCCAGTAATCTCGGCAGGATGGTGATTATGTCAATTCTCATTATCCGGTGTGGTATAAATTTCCAGGAGTCCGTCAGGCAGGATAACTTTAAGTACCTGGTTTTCCCGGTCAACCTGTTTAATGATATCGTCGGAGACTGGCACAAGGATCTCATGCCCTTTCCAGGATATGGCGAGCAAATCCTGCTTCCCGGAAGCGTACACGTTGGTGATTTCTCCAATATCCCCGTGATGTTCGTCAGTTACGGCAAAGCCAATTATTTCATGGAAATAAAATTGATCTTCTGCCATCTCCGGGAGAATGGAATCGGGCAGGTATATCCCGCAGCCCTTTAATTCACCTGCCTGCTCAAAGGTTTGAATATCCTCAAACAGAATGATGGCACGGTTACCTGAAATTGAAATCGATTCAATAAAAAATGGAACCAGCCTCCGGTCAATCTCCAGAAAAACTGATTCCATTTCGCTATAATCCTCGGGAAAGTCAACATCCATCAGAATGGAGACCTCTCCCTTCAGTCCATGCGGCTTGATGACATACCCCAACTGGAAACAGTCATCCTTGCGCATGTGTTGTTATTTATCTTCCTTTTTCTCTTCTTCAGAAGCATCTTCTTTTTCAGAAGAAGACTCATCCTCTTTTGCCTCAGCAGCAGGGGCCTCTTTCGCATCCGCTTCAGCGGCCGGGGCTTCTTCCTCTTTTGCCTCAGCAGCAGGAGCCTCTTTCGCATCCTCTTCAGCGGCCGGGGCTTTTTCCTCTTTAGCTTCAGCGGCAGGGGTTTCTTCCTCTTTTGCCTCAGCGGCCGGGGCCTCTTCCTCTTTTGCCTCAGCAGCCGGGGTTTCTTCCTCTTTTGCTTCAGCGGCAGGGGTTTCTTCCTCTTTTGCCTCGGCAGCCGGGGCCTCTTCCTCTTTTGCTTCAGGGGCCCGGGCTTCCTGAGTATCCGCTTCAGCGGCTGCAGTTTCTTGCGCTTCTGCCTCAGGGGCCTCTTCTTCAGCAGGTTCTTCTTCTACCTTGTTCTTTTCAGCAAGAGCAGCGGCGCGTGCTTCTTTTACTTTTGTTTCTGCTTCCTGACGGGCTTTTGCACTATCCTGTGCTGCTTTCGCAAGACCTTCTTTCTTACGCTCGATCTTCGAAACCTTCTCATCCATCCAGGCCTGCCATTTCTTGTCAGCCTCTTCCTGGGTAATCGCACCTTTATTCACACCAATCTGCAGGTGTTTCTTAAGCATGATTCCCCGATAACTCAGGATAGCACGAACTGTATCAGTCGGCTGGGCACCTTTCATTACCCAGTCAAATGCCTTGTCCTCGTCGAGTTCAATCGTTGCCGGATCGGTGTTGGGATTGTACCTTCCTATCCTTTCAATAAAGCGTCCATCTCGTGGAGCTCTGGCGTCTGCTACGACCACGTCGTAAATTGCCAGTTTTTTTCGCCCTCTGCGGGCCAGTCTTAATTTTACTGCCATTTGTTTTGTTTCAGTTTAAACCATGCGGAACACGTCCGCGGTATCCTAAAAGGAGTGCAAAGATATATCTTTTTACTAAAAAACGATACAGTTCATGGAGAAATTAGCCAGTCAACATGACGGTCATGAAACAGACCATTCACCAGAACTGCAAAAGCATTATATTTGTTTATGCGGTTATACAATTTTATTAATATTCATAATATGGCTACCTTTGTATCTCAATAACCCGGCAAGATCCTGATGGACAAGTATTCCTACATCTCAAATGCGCATGGCCAGTATTTTGACCAGCTGTACGCAGATTACAAAAAAGACCCTGAATCCGTAGATCCCTCCTGGCGCAAATTTTTCGAAGGATTTGAATTTTCGCAAGAAAATTTCGGAGAAAATGGCCAGGAAGTTGTAACTGAAGTTACTTCCAAAGAAACTGCGGTACGTAACCTGATCCATGCCTACCGTTCAAGGGCGCATCTCAAATCGGATACGAATCCGGTACGCCAGCGCAGAGATCATAACGTTTCCCTTGATATTGAAAATTTCGGTCTGTCGGAAAAAGACCTGGACGAAGAATTTTCAGTGGGCGAGATCATTGGCATTGGCCGCGCCAAACTGCGCGATATTGTCAGGCATCTTGACGATGTATATCTCAAGCACATTGGTTTCGAATATATGCATATTCGGGACAGCGAGATCCTTGAATGGTTTAAAAAGAAATGCGAGAAAGAAGCCGGCTCTATTAACCTACCTGTGGAACAAAAGCGGCGGATTCTTTCCAAGCTGAACGAGGCAGTGGTGTTTGAGAATTTTCTGCATACCAAATTTTTAGGTCAGAAGCGCTTCTCGCTGGAGGGTGGTGAGAATACTATTCCGGCGCTTGACACCATTATTAATAAGTCAGCCGAGTTTGATGTAAAGGAAGTCATCATCGGGATGGCCCATCGCGGGCGACTGAATGTCCTGGCCAACATTATGGGGAAGACCTATGAAGAGATCTTCAACGAATTTGAAGGCAACAGTGATCCGGACCTCACTATGGGAGATGGCGATGTGAAATACCACCTGGGCTACTCCTCCTATATTGATGCTTCCGGGAGAAAAGTATATGTTAAACTGACTCCCAACCCGTCGCACCTGGATGCGGTTGATCCTGTGGTCCTCGGCTACACACGTGGTCAGATCGATGAGGAATACGAGGGGGATAAAACCAAGGCGATCTCTGTACTGATCCATGGTGATGCGGCGATTGCCGGCCAGGGAATTGTTTATGAGATCGTTCAAATGTCCCAGCTGCCCGGGTACAATACCGGCGGAACGATCCACTTTGTAATTAACAACCAGGTTGGGTTCACAACGGATTATGATGATGCCCGGTCAAGTATTTACTGTACTGATCTTGCTAAAATCATTGATGCGCCGGTGCTTCACATTAATGGCGATGATCCTGAAGCTGTGGTTTTTGGTGCGCAGCTTGCAATTGAATACAACCAGAAATTCAAAAAAGATATTTTCATTGATTTGTTATGTTACCGCAGGCACGGGCATAATGAAAGTGATGAACCGAAGTTTACCCAGCCCATCCTCTATAATAAAATAGCCAAGCATCCCAATCCGCGCGAAGTCTATGTGAAGAAACTGATCGAACGGGGTGACATTGATGAAAAGCGGGCAGATGACCTCGACAAGGAATTCCGAAGCCTCTTGCAGGACCGTCTCAATGAGGTAAAACAAAAACCTTTGCCATACAAACCGCAGAAAGTGGAAGAAGAATGGCAGCAGATGCACCGGCCCAAACCGGAGGCATTTCATTCTTCGCCAGAGACCGGCGTAACCAGGGAGACCATTGATAAAGTGGCTAAAGCCCTTACGACCATCCCGAAAGGATTTAAGCCTCTGAAACAGATCGACCGCCTGATGAAAGAGCGGAAGGCCAACTTTTATGAAAAGGAAGAATTGAGCTGGGCGGATGCTGAGCTTCTCGCTTATGGTTCGCTATTGATGGAGGGAACAATCGTACGGATGTCGGGCCAGGATGTTAAAAGAGGTACATTCTCCCACAGGCACGCGTACATTTTTGATGCCAACACCAACGAACCATACTGTAACCTGGATCATATTCAGGACGGTCAGGAACAATTCCGGATTTACAATTCATTGCTCTCGGAATTTGGTGTCCTGGGTTTTGAATATGGCTATGCTATGGCAACTCCTAATGCACTTGTCCTGTGGGAAGCACAGTTCGGCGACTTTGCCAACGGTGCCCAGGTGATGATTGATCAGTTCATAACCAGTGCCGAATCAAAATGGCAGCGAATGAACGGACTGGTCATGCTGCTTCCTCACGGTTACGAAGGCCAGGGCCCCGAGCACAGTAACGCACGGCCGGAGCGCATTCTGCAGCTTGCTGCGGAGGAAAACCTCATTGCTGCCAATATTACAACGGCATCCAACTTTTTCCATTTACTCCGGCGCCAGGTGGCCTGGGATTTCAGGAAACCGTGCATCGTATTTTCGCCGAAATCACTCTTACGGAATCCGAAGGTATCTTCCCCGATAGATGAATTTACCAAAGGATCATTCACGGAAGTGATTGATGATAACTATGCAACGAAGAAATCTGTTAAACGAATAGTCCTATGTTCAGGAAAGATCTTTTATGATCTTCAGGAAGCGCAGGAAAAGAACAAACTGAAAAATCTGGCAATCATCAGGCTGGAGCAATTATATCCTTTTCCGGATAAGCAGCTTCGGACTATTCTCAAAAAATATCCCAAGTCAGAGATCTACTGGGTCCAGGAAGAACCCGCCAATATGGGCTACTGGAGTTTTATTCTCCGGTTCCTGTCAGACCTGAATCCTGTTCTTATCTCGCGAAAAGCAAGTGCTTCCCCTGCCACAGGGTATGCAAAAGTGCATAAGGAAGAACAGGAAACGATCATTAACAAAGCCACAACCCTTAAATAAGTCAATACATGAGCCTTAAAATAAATGTCCCCGAAGTGGGCGAATCGATCACGGAAGTGACCATTGCTTCCTGGCTGAAAAATGACGGCGATTATGTCGAACAGGACGAGATTATAGCCGAACTGGAATCCGACAAAGCCACCTTTGAACTGCCCGCAGAGGCAGCCGGAGTTCTGCATATCAAAGCCGGGGAAGGAGATACGATTGAAGTGGGCTCCCTGATCTGTGAGATTGATACGGAGGGTAAGGAAGACCAGGACGAAGACAAGGACGAAGACAAAGACCAGGACCAGGACCAGGACAAAGACAAAGACAAAGACGAAGACAAAGAGAAGGAAAAGGAGGATGCTGGAAAATCATCTGAAGGCGGTGGTAAAACAGGCGAAGTAAAAGAAATGGTTGTTCCGGCGGTGGGAGAATCTATCACCGAAGTCACCATTTCAAGCTGGCTGAAGGAAAGTGGTGATCATGTGGAGCTTGATGAGATTATTGCAGAGGTGGAGTCTGACAAAGCTACCTTCGAGTTGCCGGCAGAAGCTACGGGAATTCTTGAAATTGTAGCTGAGGAAGGCGAAACCCTGGAAATTGGTTCAACGATATGCAAGATCGAAGTAACCGAAGGCGGGGCACCTGCTTCGGCATCCACCGATAAGAAAGAATCAAAATCCACTAAAGACGAATCGTCTTCAAAAGAATCTTCTGGCGAAGAGACGTATGCCACCGGTCATGCGTCACCGGCGGCGGCCAAGATCATAAAAGAACGAGGCCTTGATCCGTCATCCATAAAAGGAACCGGTGCGGACGGACGAATCACCAAGGAGGATGCCTTAAATGCAAAACCTGCTGAAAAGAAAGAATCCAGGCCCGCACAACAGGAACGCGTAATTGAACAGGAGCAGACACCATCCGGCAACCGGCATGAGCGAAGGGAGAAAATGACCAATCTTCGTAAAACGATCGCCCGTCGCCTGGTGTCAGTGAAAAATGAAACCGCCATGCTCACTACATTCAATGAGGTGAACATGCAGCCGGTCATGGATATACGTAAGAAATACAAGGAAGGATTTAAGGAAAAGTACGGGGTTGGTCTCGGATTCATGTCTTTCTTCACCAAGGCGGTCTGCCAGGCCCTGAAAGAATGGCCGGCGGTCAATGCAGCCATCGACGGAGAAGAAATCGTTTATCATGACTTCTGCGATGTCTCAATTGCAGTCAGTACCCCTAAAGGATTGGTGGTTCCGGTGATTCGCAATGCCGAGGACATGAGCTTCGATGAAATTGAAAAAGAGATTATCAGACTGGCCACAAAGGCACGTGACGGTAAGCTGTCGATTGAGGAAATGACGGGCGGAACCTTCACCATCACCAACGGGGGAATTTTCGGGTCCATGTTATCCACCCCGATCATTAATGCTCCGCAATCCGCTATCCTTGGTATGCATAACATCGTTGAACGGGCGGTGGTTGAAAATGGCGAAGTAGTGGTAAGACCGATTATGTACGTAGCCTTGTCCTATGACCACCGGATTGTGGATGGAAGGGAATCAGTGAGTTTCCTCTATCGGGTCAAGGAATTGCTCGAAGATCCGGCGCGCTTAATGATTGGTGTATAAACAGAATTTCAAAAGAATAAGACACTCATGCAATACGATGTAACGATTATTGGTTCAGGCCCAGGCGGATATGTTGCGGCCATCCGGAGCGCTCAGCTGGGTTTCAAAACGGCTATTATTGAAAAATACGATACGCTGGGCGGAACCTGCCTGAACGTCGGTTGTATCCCTTCCAAGGCAATGCTCGATTCGACGGAGCATTTTCATAATGCTGAAACCACTTTCGGCGAGCACGGGATCAAAATCAATAAACCGAAAGCAGACCTGGGTCAGATGATTAAAAGGAAAGCGGACGTGGTGAAACAAACGTGCGACGGGGTGGAATACCTGATGAAAAAAAATAAAATCGATGTGCATCACGGAGTCGGGTCCTTCGTTGATAAAAATACGATCCGTATTTCGTCAGGTAAGGAAAACAAAGAAATTACCAGCAAGTATGTGATCATCGCCACCGGCTCTAAACCGGCAGACCTGCCATTTGCGAAGATTGATAAGAAGAGGATTATTTCAAGTACTGAAGCGCTTGAACTGAAAGAGATCCCGAAGAACTTCGTCGTGATCGGCGGTGGTGTAATCGGTATGGAGCTGGGCAGTGTCTATGCACGGATCGGTTCGAATGTGACTGTCATCGAATATATGGACCGGATCATTCCCACGATGGATTCTACGATGGGCAAGGAGCTGATGAAGGCCACCAAGAAACTGGGCATTGATTTTAAACTCAGCCATAAGGTGACGTCGGTTGAGAACAAAGGAAAGGAAGTGCTGATCAAAGCCGAAGATAAAAAAGGTAATACCGTGGACTTTAAAGCGGATTATTGCCTCGTGGCAATCGGGCGAAAGCCTTATACGGAAGGGTTGGGACTGGAGAATGCCGGCCTGAAAACCAATGACCGCGGACAGATAGAAGTGGATGAGCACCTGAAAACCTCTGTTGATAATATTTATGCTATCGGGGATGTCATTCGCGGGGCCATGCTTGCGCATAAGGCCGAAGAGGAAGGTGTGCTGGTCGCAGAGCAGCTTGCCGGTCAGAAACCGCACATCCATTACAAACTGATCCCGGGCGTAGTTTACACCTGGCCCGAAGTGGCGAGTGTGGGCTATACCGAGGAAGAACTGAAAGAGGAAGGACGTCCGTACAAATCCGGATCGTTCCCTTTCAAGGCACTGGGGCGTGCCCGTGCCAGCATGGATACGGATGGAGTAGTGAAAGTCCTTGCCGATAAGGAAACAGATGAAATCCTTGGAATGCATATTATCGGCGCCAGGGCTGCTGACATGATTGCGGCAGGGGTTACGGCTATGGAATATCGTGCATCCGCTGAGGATGTCGCCCGGATGTCTCACGCCCACCCTACCTATATGGAGGCAGTCAAGGAAGCTTGCCTGGCTGCCACTGAGAACCGTGCCATGCATGTTTAACACTAAGGCCCCGGAAATTCCGGGGCTTTTTTTACCCACAGTAATATATCTGATCAGGTCTATATGAATATTGATCTCACCACTATCCTCACTATTCTGACTGCCGGAATCTCGATCTGGGCCTGGAATAACAATGACATAATGCGCAGATGGATATTCAATCCCTACATTGTCTACCATCAGCGGCAATATTACCGGTTTATTACCTCCGGTTTTCTCCACAAGGATTACATCCATCTCATCTTCAACATGTTTGTTTTCTGGATGTTCGGACGAATGGTCGAGTACACCTTAATGGGAGAATACGGCATCGTTACCGGGAGAATCCTGTTTGCAGGTCTGTACCTGCTCGGAATTATCATATCTGACCTTCCTACCTTTTTCAAACACAAGGATCATCAATACTATAATGCGCTGGGGGCATCCGGCGGAGTTAGCGCCGTACTGTTCAGCTACGTCATTTTCTATCCACTGGAAAAGTTATGTCTTTACGGAATAGACCTGCTCTGCTTTCCCGGTATATTATGGGCTGTATTTTATATTATCTATTCGTTCTACATGGGCAAGAAAGGCGCAGATCATATCAATCACGATGCGCACCTCGCCGGGGGCGTATTCGGTATTGTATTCACCCTGATCGTTGTGCCTGAGGCCTTGCCTAATTTTCTGAGCCAGCTGACCAATTTCTCCCTATTTTAATAAGCCCGCTCCATGAGCAGTTCCTGCAGGGAATAACTGATCTTGGTCTTAATGATATTGTCCGGGGAGGACTTAAAATATTCCAGAACACAGGCTTCCTCCTCATTCAGAGGTTTATATCCGTTGAAAGGAAGCTCCACGCCCTGCGTATTCCGGTAGTCAAACGGCTCTGCCTGCCTCACAAGAACATTCTTGATCCCCAGGGCCTCTTTGCGCCGGTTCAATGTATTTGAAACGCCAACCAATACTTGCGGATTCGTTTCAAATCCAATATTGAAAATGAAACTCTCCTTCTCATTCCAATCCAGATTCTCACAATCAATATACAGAGCGCCGTCCCGTACTGCCAGGTGAATGCTGCGGTATTCGTGACCAATGGTTTTCATTTCGATCACCGGTTCACCATTGAAACTTGTTCGGATTACAAAGGGCGTCTTCACAAGCACCGGACTCTGGTCCGTTTTCTGGTAGTACCGGAAATAACAGCCTGTATAATACTTGCGGAGCACATTCAGCGATTGATCCGTCTCCGTCGTAAGAGGTACTTCCCGGCTGTCCAGATGATTTTTCCATTCTTCCCATTCTTCCACCGGGACCCCGAGAAAAGTAAGAAGCACGTTTAATTTCTTATCCTTGGCATTGCCGCCATTCCAGTATGAATGCAATGTTTTACCGCTGATCCAGTGATACGGCTTATAAGAATTAAGCGAACGAAGTTCATTCAGAAAATCCTCCAGGCTCATGAAACCGTGCTTAAAAAATACGGTATCCAGTTCATCCTGGCCGACAATCAGGTTATCGGCAATCAGAACAGGGTTGGCAATAGAACGATGAGTTACCTCCTGGTTTATTTTCCGTGCTACATTTTCAAATACTGTCCGTGGATAGGAAGTCCAGTCTTCCCCATACCGCGTAAAATTAATAGCTGAACGAATCACCTCGTGACGTTCAATCTCTTCCCGAATTCTTTTACTGACCATGTTTGTGTATTGTTATTGCTTATTGGACAAGTGAAATTAGCAAACTTACCTCAATCTGACCATGATTTGACATAAATTTATATTATATCATTGATTATCAATTACTTACATTAATTATTTTCCTTTCATTTTTTTGACAGTTTTTCTCCATCGACTGACCTTAGTAACTAGAGATACACTTTAGTTAACCAAACCATGCTTATGAAGAGATTTTTTACAATCTGGATGATCAGCTGGCTGGTCTGTGCAGGATTCAGTTCCTACGCACAGCAGACCGTCACTGGAAGAGTAACGGATGCCGCCGGTGCTGCTTTGCCCGGTGTTTCCGTCGTTATTGACCAAACAAGCCAGGGTACCGTGACCGGTGCCAACGGAGAATACACCATCAATACACCTGCCGGTGCCGAGGTGCTTGTATTCTCATTTATAGGATATTCCACACAACGTGTGTCCATCGGTTCGCAATCCACCATCAATGTGACCATGGAAGAAGATATTCAACAATTACAGGAAGTGGTGGTGACTGCCTTCGGTGTAGAACAGCAGCGACGGCAACTGGGTTATTCCGTCCAGACTGTGGAGGGAGAGGACCTGGCTAAAACAGAACAACCAAATGTGGTGAACGCGCTGCAAGGGAAAGTTGCCGGGGTTCAGATCACAAGTTCAGGGGGTGCACCGGGTATGAGCTCAAGAATAATCATACGGGGACTAACCTCTCTTAATCCTGACGGCAATAACCAGCCATTATGGGTTGTGGATGGTATTCAGATTGATAACTCTACTTTTGAATCCAGCGGAACACCCCGTGGACTGTCAAACAGGGTGGCCGACCTGAATCCAAATGATATTGAATCAGTCAACGTACTGAAAGGAGCCGCTGCAACGGCACTTTACGGTGTACGAGCCGCTAATGGCGCGATAATTGTGACTACGAAAAAAGGACAGTCCGGAAAAGTGAAGGTTGATTTCAAGACTTCTTTCGGAATGGAGGAAGTGAATAATCACCCTGACTATCAACAACGCTACGGCCAAGGATTTTCCGGAGAATACCAGCCTACCAGTTTCTGGCCAAGCTGGGGAGCACCTGTAGAGGCCGTCCAGGTCATCGACCCGGAGTACCGTATGTATGAGACTACCAAAGAAGTCATGCAGACCGGTAAGAGCACTGACAATTACCTGAGTGTTTCAGGCGGCGGGGAGAACTCAACCATATTTGCCTCCCTGGCCTATTTCGATCAGGAGGGTGTAATCCCGTTCAGTGACTGGCAGCGTGTTTCCGCGAAAATTTCCGGAACCGTTGACTTTAATAATAAATTCAGCGCCTCAGGAAGTATGACCTACACCAATTCAGGTGGTATGCGTGTTCCGCACGACCGGATCATGGAAACCCTGCAATACTGGTCATATTCTCAGGATCCAAATGACTTTGAGAATCCGGACGGCTCACAGCGGACCTATGGTAATTCAAATCCGCTCTACACCGCGAAATACTGGACCTATGAGGATAATGTGGACAGGATCATCGGGAATATTAACCTGAAATACAATATTACGGACTGGTTCAGCCTGAATTACCGGATCGGACTTGACACCTACAGTGATCAGCGGGAAGAAATTCTCCCCGGTCCGCTGGGGGTAGCCAATGAAGTGGCACTGAGCAGTACCGGTTTCATTGAAGAAACAAGGATCAACAGCCGAAACATCACCTCGACGTTCATCGCTACCTTCTTTCACGATATCACCGACCGGCTGAATGCCACCCTGCGTATCGGAAATGATATTTTTGACATCAGCCGCAACACCATCGTAGCCACAGGTAACGAATTTGTGGTTCCCCAATTCTATCACCTCAGTAATGTGACAGAACAGCTGACCAGCCAGTTTATTCTGCAGGAAAGGCTGATAGGGCTGTATGGTGACCTGACATTGAATTATGATGATTTTCTTTTCCTGAATATCACCGGACGAAATGACTGGTCTTCCACGTTACCGGCGGATAACCGCTCCTTCTTTTACCCTGCGATTAACCTCGGATTTGTGTTCAGTGAAGTTGTGGATATGCCGGACTTCGTGAATTACGCCAAATTCAGAGCCAGCTACGCTGAAGTGGGTAAGGGAACAGAACCTTATCGGACTCAGCTCGTCTACACCACTACTGATCCACTGAATGGTCAGGTAGGTTTTACACGCAGCAACGTACTGGGCAGCGATCAGCTTACTCCGGAGCGGACGTCCTCACTTGAATTCGGACTTGAAGCGAATATGTTTGACAACCGCCTCGGGCTTGATTTTACCTGGTATAAGTCTAACTCTGCCGATCAGATCCTAAGCGTACCGGTTTCCAACGCTACCGGCTTTACGCGGCTTATCCTGAATGCCGGAGAACTGGAAAACAAAGGGATCGAACTCGTACTCCGCGGAACTCCTGTTCGTACCCCGGATTTCAGCTGGGACGTTTCAGTCAACTTCACACGGAACCGCAACACGGTGGTGGATATCCGTGAAGGTATTGAGAGCATCCTGGTGGGAAGCCAGTTCGGTTATGCCGGGGCTACCGTCTCCATGCAGCTGATCGAAGGAGATCCTTACGGAAACCTGTATGGCACGAGTTACCAGCGTTATTACGAAAACGGAACGCCTGAAAATCTGACCGAACTTGACGAAGACCGTTCGATCGTTATTGGCGACGACGGATACCCGGTCAGGAACTCTAATGCGCTGGTTATTGGAAATGCACAGCCTGACTGGCTGATGGGAATTCAGAATACACTGACGTATAAAGATTTCACCCTGTCCTTCCTTATTGACACGCGGTATGGCATTGATCAGTACAGCCAGTACGATAACTTCTACGCCGCATTCGGACAGCTGGATTATTCTCTTGACAGGAATTCAGTAGTCATTTTTGACGGTGTTCGTTCAGACGGCAGTCCGAATGACCAGCAGGTTTGGCTGGGCCAGGGTATTGGTCCTGACGGCCGGAATTACGGGGCAAGTTTCTACAGAGATGACTTCCGCGGTGTTTCGGAGAATTTTGTGAAAGATGCGTCATTCGTGAAGCTCAGGAACATCTCACTGCGGTATGACCTCGGACAGAACCTGGTAGAAAAAACGCCTTTCCGTGGTGTCAGTCTATCGGCTTCAGCGAATAATATTATTCTCTGGACGCCTTGGCAGAGTTTCGATCCCGAATCATTCAGTGCAGGGGCCGGAGGCAATGCTACCGCATTTACAGGATTGGGTTACCCGGGTGTACGCAGTTATTTCCTGACCCTTAATCTCTCACTCTAAAAAAATCAGTGATGAAAATATTGAATAAATTAACACTCATACTTGCATCGTTCCTGGTACTCACGGGGTGTGAAGATTACCTGGATATCAACGATGACCCGAATAATCCGACCGACGCCCCGTTGAGCGGGTTACTGACCCGTACCTCATTTGAAACGGGCGATAATGTACAGAATGTTTCCACCGTGACTTCCTTCTATGTCCAGTACCTGGCCTCACCCAACCCGGGCAGCGCCACGGATATCATGGACAATGTAGCATACGACCAGACATGGTTTGAGCTGTATGATGTCATGACGGATATCAGTGATATGGAAGTGCTGGCCACTGAGGAAGATGCTTCTCACTACCTGGGAATCGCCAAAATCCTGAAGGCCATCAACCTGGGCCTGACTGTGGATATGTGGGGAAGCATACCTTATGACGAAGCATTCTTCGCCCAGACAATTACGCCTGCTTATGATGACGACCAGGCATTATATACGACCATCACGGGTCTGCTGGACGAAGGGATTGGCCTGCTTTCTGCTCCGAATACGAGCGAATCATTCGAGCCTGGCAATGATGATTTCATTTACCAGGGCGACACGGATCTCTGGATCAAGGCAGCCAACGCACTGAAAGCACGGTTTCTGCTTCACCAGAGCGAAACATCATCTTACGATCCCTCGGCCATTCTGAGTGCTGTGGATAACGGATTTGATGATGCTTCGGAAAATGCGACGGTAGAATATTTTGATGTGCAGATCAATCCATGGTCAGCGGTGGCGATTAACAATGCAAGCCTGCTGCTTGGCGGATGGATATCGGAACAGCTGGTGGAATCACTTGACGGCACCACCTATGGATATGAAGATCCCCGGATGCCTTACATGTTCGGTGCAACTGACGAAGGAGAATATATCGGCGTGGAGAACGGCGCAGGACGTGGAGATGCTGCCGAGCAGGGCGAGCGTTCCTACCTGGTTGAGGGTGGTTATTATACTTCCCGTACTTCTTCGCTGGAAGTGATCACGTATTATGAACTGAAATTCATAGAGGCTGAAGCAGCGCTGGCGGACGGGAATTCCGGCAGGGCTTATGATGCTTACCTGGAAGGGATCGAATCCCATATGCAGACCATCGGTGTACCACAGGGAGAAATCGATGATTACCTGTCTAACGGACAAGTTTCAGTTGGCGCAGGATCGTTGACCAGGGACCTGGTTCTTAAAGAAAAGTACATTGCACTGTTCCTGAATCCGGAAACATACAACGATGCGCGGCGCTATGACTTCCAGTACGAGGATATGACAGTGGCCGCCAACCTGAATCCGGATCTGGGTGGAAATTTTGCCACCAGGATTATTTATCCGGAATCTGAGACGCAACGTAATTCGTCGAATGTACCAAACGTGACCATGCTGGATAATATCTGGTGGGATCAATAATCTTAAATGAATTATACGATGAAAAAATACATAAATATCTTTCTTGGGCTGTTGATCCTTGTTCCATTTATCAGCAGCTGTGATGAAAACGACCCGACACCAGGTTACCAGGTGGTCGGTGAGAGCTACTCTACCATTGCACATGTCTCCGTCTCGAATGACGAGCCGGCGGCAGGTGAAACCGTAACTGTCACTCTTGATTATGTCAACTACAGTGAGGATCCGGCGCAATCGGTAACCCTGATTGCGGAGCGTGACGGTTCGCAAACAACGCTGCAAACATTTGATGAATCCGGAGCCTCTGAAGGCGAAAGGATACTCACCTATTCCTATCAGGTGCCTGCAGATGCAACCGGTGAATCCATCACGTTTATCGGAGAATTCAGGTCCAACCTGGACTTCCCGCAGGTGGAAGAAGCCGGCATAGATGTACTTTAAGCAAAGATGAAACAGGTGCCGGTAAAACACCACCGGCACCTGTTTTTCTCAAATACTTGTTATATGATCCTGAAAATTATGGCAATTTCGTTGCTTACTGGAATGCTCTGCGCTGTTCATTCTCCATCCTGCAAGGGTCAGGAGAGCGAACTGCTGGAGAATATCCTGGAGCAGGGATCAAAAAGCTTCAGGAAAATCCTGAAGAAACGTGACAGGTACGAGATCCAGATCATTTACACCCGGATAGACCGGGATGAGACGAATAAGCCATCCTTTACCTCTTACTACTATAATTTTGATCATGACCGCTATTTCTATCCTGCAAGTACGGTTAAGATGCCTGCGGCATTCCTGGCACTTGAAAGGATGAACGAACTCGGACTTGCCCGGCAGCTGTTTATGCTTACGGACAGTGCTTACGCAGGTCAGTCGGCTGTCACTATGGATTCGACTTCATCTTCTGGGATGCCTTCAGTGGAGCATTATATCCGTAAAATTTTTCTGGTGAGCGATAATGATGCCTACAACCGTCTTTACGAATTCCTGGGGCAGGAATATATTCTCAATACGCTGAAAGATAAAGGATATACAGATACTCGAATTATCCATCGCTTATCGATTCCGTTGAGCGAAGATCAGAACAGACACACGAATCCGGTACACTTCACCGATGCCACAGGCAGTAATATCTATGATCAGCCTATGAAATTATATGAAGGTGACCTTAATCTGAGGGGCGAGATCACTAAAGGAAAAGGGTTTATTCTTGACGGTGAACTGGTCAGGGAGCCCATGGATTTTACCAGAAAAAATTTCTTTCCGCTGGATGAAATGCAGGAGATGTTAACTCATGTTCTCTTTCCGGAGTATTCTCCCGAAAAAGGGGCTTTTAACCTGACAAATGATCAGCGGAAATTTTTACTTCAGTACATGTCGCAGCTTCCCGGAGAAACCGATTACCCCTCCTATCCGGAACCTGACTATTACGATGCGTACTGCAAATTTTTGCTTTTCGGCAGTGAAAAGAATGTAAAGATCCCTTCAAACATCCGAATCTTCAACAAGATCGGACAGGCTTACGGGTATGTGACAGATAACGCATATATCATTGACCTGGATAAGAACATTGAGTTTTTGCTAAGCGCAGTTATTCATACTAATAAGAACCGCATTTATAATGACGGTGAGTACGAATATGAGGAAACTGCTTTCCCCTTCATGAAAGAGCTGGGGCAACTTATTTATGAATACGAATTAAAAAGACCCAGGGATAACTCTCCGGACCTGACAGATTTCAGGCTGGTCTATGATTCGAATTAGTGAGAGAATAGTAATTACAAACGTATGTCCAAGAATACAAAATCAATGCAGGATCTGACTGGCACGGCCTGCATCATCAGCGGTGACCTGCTGGAAACCGTAAACGCCAAGACTGCACACGGCCTGGTTCGTGACTCCTCCCGGTTTAAAATCACCGGGGTGATAGATACCAAGGCCGCAGGCAAGGACGCCGGAGAAATAATTAACGGGATCCATAGTGATATTCCTGTTACGGCGACATTCTCTGAGTTAAAGAAATTAAAGGGAATCCCTGAATTTGCCATTATAGGAATGGCAACGAAAGGTGGCTTCCTTCCTGAAAGCCTTTATCCAACGATCAAAGAGGTCCTTAATGACGGGATAGACCTGATCAACGGACTTCATCAGCCGCTCAGCGATATCCCGGAGTTTAAAGAGATCACTGATCGGACAGGCGCCCATATTTATGACATTCGAAAGTCAAAACCATTCAAAGAACTGCACTTCTGGAAAGGAAAGATCGATGAAGTAAAAGCGTTGAAGATCGGGGTTCTGGGTACAGATTGCGGGCTCGGAAAACGAACTACAGCCAAGTTTCTGATGAATGCACTGAATGAGGCAGGTATAAAAGCCGCTATGATATTCACCGGGCAAACGGGTTGGCTGCAGGGTATTAAACACGGGTTTATTTTCGATGCCACACCAAATGACTTTATCCCAGGTGAACTGGAGCATGCCATTTATACCTGCTGGGAGGAGCTGAAGCCTGATGTGATCCTGATTGAAGGTCAGGCCAGTCTGCGCAACCCGGGCGGACCATGCGGTACGGAATTTATCATTTCTGGTAAGCTGGATGGCGTTATTCTCCAGCACCATCCCCTGCGCACCAAGTTTCTGCACCTTGAATATTATCCGGCCACCATACCGGATGTAGCAGATGAGATCCACCTTATCGGATTATTCGGAGCGCCTACCTGGGCTCTGACCCTTAATACATCCGGTGTTGACCGCGATCTTCTGCCAGTAATCCGTAAGTCACTTGGTACGTCCACCGGCCTTCCCGTCATTTATCCGATCGAGGATGGAATGGACGAATTGGTTAAAATTGTAAAAGAAAAGCTGATCCCTTCTGCACATGAGAATTAGGAAAATAAACGTCTGGAAAAAAGACCTTGGAAATAAACGCCCCTATACTATTGCCTTTAAAACGGTAAGCGATGTAGCCGCTGTTTTTGTCCATCTCGAACTTGACGAAGGCCTTTACGGAATTGGTGCGGGTAATCCGAGTCAGCAGGTAGTGGGAGAATCTATCGAAGATACAGAACGGGCTGTTTCTTCCGGAAACCTTGATTTTTTACTGGGTCGGGATATCCGGGAATTCAATACGCTGCAAAAAGAAGTACAGAAAAATATGCCGGCCACTCCGGCGGCAAGGGCGGCGGTAGACATTGCCCTGTATGATGCTTTTACCAAATACCTGAATGTACCACTGGCCAGATACCTGGGTCAGCAGATTGAGACCCTGCCTACCTCCGTCACCATTGGAATTAAGAACGTGGAAGACACGCTGGAAGAGGCCATGGAATACCATGGTCTTGGGTTCAGGGTGCTTAAAGTTAAAACTGGCCATGATGTGGATATTGATATTGAACGGATGGCGAAGTTGCGGGAGGTTTTCGGCGATGTGATGACCGTTCGTGTGGATGCCAACCAGGGGTATTCCAGGGAAGATCTCCAGAAATTCTATGATCAGACCAAATCGATGAATATCGAACTGATCGAGCAGCCGGTTCCGGCTGATCAGGTTGATTTACTTAAAGGATTGCCTACGGAAATCAAAAATCTGATTGCGGCTGACGAGAGCCTGAAATCACCCTACGATGCCTTTGAACTGGCAAGTGCACCCGCGGCATGCGGCATATTTAATATCAAGCTGATGAAATCAGGCGGGGTCTTCCCGGCGCTTCAGATTGCTGAAATCGCGGAGTTTTCCGGCACCGAACTGATGTGGGGCTGCAATGATGAAAGTTCTGTCAGTATTACCGCGGCGCTTCATGCCTCCCTGTCTTCGCGTGTAACACGTTATATCGACCTGGACGGAAGCCTTGACCTGGAAGTTGACGTAGTGAAAGGAGGATTTACCATCGAGAACGGTTACATGCGGGTGACCGATGCGCCCGGACTGGGGGTGGAACTGGTGGAGA
The DNA here is from genome assembly GCA_030432655.1 of Bacteroidia bacterium. Classification (GTDB taxonomy): domain Bacteria; phylum Bacteroidota; class Bacteroidia; order Cytophagales; family Cyclobacteriaceae; genus JAUILA01. The sequence goes on along the minus strand of JAUILA010000002.1, from coordinate 155,324 downwards.
GTAATGTGTGAGGGGATACAGCGGGGGGCCGCATTCTTGTCATCCCCAGCTTCGGCACAGGACGAAGACCGGGGATCCCGCAGCTATGGATACGGTTCTTCGTATTAACCGGATCCCGGGTTCATCTTCCTTCGGTCGATGCCCCGGGATGACAGTGGGGGGTGCATAGATCCATGGCTCGCCTCCCTACGGTCGACGCCCCAGCCTGCCTGCCGGTAGGCAGGGATGACAATGGGGGTACGTCTTCCTATGATCGCTGCCCCAGGAAATCATCAAGCGCTACTTCATCTGAATAATAATTCTCCGCTTTGTCTCGAAGGTTGTATTTGGAGCTCAGCACGGTTCCGTAGGCGCCGGTTGACCAGATCTTTAGTATATCCCCCCTCCTGACCTCATTCATCTCAATGTTGCCAAAACTGTCCGTACTTTCACAGATCGGTCCGACCACCTCGTATATCTGCATCGGACCTTCTGAAGTGAGATTTTCAATGCGATGCACGGAAGCATACAGCGCCGGACGCATAAAATCACTCATTCCGGCATCAATAATCGCGAATTTCTTTTCCCCGGCATCCTTAACATATAAAACTTTGGTGATCAGGGATCCACACTGTCCTACCACAGACCGGCCAAGCTCAAAGTGAACCTGCTGTCCGTCCGGTATCCGCAAATGCTCTTTAAATACATTGAAATATGCTTCAAAATCGGGGATGATATACTTTTCCGGATGTTCATAATCAATCCCGAGGCCACCCCCTACGTTAAGATTAGCTGGAGAATACCCTTTTTTTCCAAGCTCTTCCTGAAGCCTGTTGATCTCCTGGCACAATTCGATGAAAGGTTCAATGCTGCGAATCTGTGACCCGATATGAAAATGCAACCCGTTAAACTCTATTTCAGGATATTTCCTTAACTCTTCAAGCGCATCCCAGAGACGCGAAGAAGGTATCCCGAATTTATTAATTGATTTTCCTGTGGTAATATGCGGATGTGTCCTGGCATCAATATTCGGATTCAGCCGGAAGGAGACCATCGTTTTCTTATTCAGACGCCTGGCGATCTCACTAATCACGGGTAACTCTTCAATGGACTCACAATTGATATTAAAGACCTCACTTCCAATGGCATCGATTAGCTCACGGTCAGTCTTTCCGACACCGGCAAATACGATCTTATCCGGGGAAAAACCTGCATCCAGGGCCAGCAGGATTTCATTTCCGCTGACGCAATCTACCCCGAATCCATATTCCCGGATAGTATCCAATATTTTACGTTCGGCATTAGCCTTCATGGCGTAATGAATATGAAAAGGATATCCTTCGATAGCGCCGGAAATAGTTTGCAGGGTCCTGCGCAGGACATCAAGGTCATAATGGTAGAATGGTGTATTCATAAAAACAAATTTACTTGTTATACCCCGGTCCTGTAACAAATTTGCCCGGTGTCTTACCTGTATGTTCTCCCTGGTAAAGGACAAACTCTCCATTAACCAGCACAAAGGACATTCCTTCTGCATACTGATGGGGGTCTTCAAAGGTGGCCTTATCCTCAATATTCTCCAGCTTGAAAATTACCACGTCCGCAAAATATCCCTCCTGTAAGCGTCCTCGATAGGGAATGCTGAACTTATCAGCTGCGGATGCGGATAATTTATGTATTGCTTCTTCCAGCGGAATCACCTTTTCGTCCCGCACATAATGTCCAAGCAACCGGGCAAAATTTCCATAGGTTCTCGGATGTGTGGAAGATTCAAGAATAGATCCTTCAGCAGCCACGGACCGGGCATCCGAACAAAAGGTCATATAAGGCAATTTCATCTGCCTTCTGACATTCTCTTCTGACATGAGGAAGTAAACCGCCCCTACATTTCCCTCATTTTTCAGAATCAGTTCGACCATTGTCTCTGCCGGGTCCATGCCCCACTGATCTGCTATCTCGCTGATATTCATTCCAATGAACTTTCTGAGTTCAGGATTATCAAATTCCAGTACCACTATATTTTTCGGGTCGCCGGCAGCCGCGTAAAAATTCTCCCAGTCTTCCTGGGGTTGTTTCATCTCTGCAATAACACGCTCCTGCACGGAATCAGATTGCATTCTCCTCACCCAATCCGCATCTGTTCCTTCCTGTACCCAGGGAGGAAAGCAAGCACCCAATCCGGTGGATGCACCCGTGTAATTATACATATTCGCCGTTATGGTGAGCCCTTCATCATTTGCCGAATCAATTTTCTGAATGACATCGTCGAGCTTATTCCAGTTATCCTCCCCGGCTGCTTTCAGGTGGTAAATCTCTGCAGGAACACCGGCTTGAGCGGCAATTTCTATTAATTCGTCCACCGCATCCAGCAATCCGTAACTTTCACTGCGCATATGGCTGATGTACATGCCACCATATTCTCCGGCAGCGGAAGCCAGAGATATCAGTTCGTCTGTCCCGGCAAAAAAACCAGGCGGATAAATCAGGGATGAACCTACACCCAGGGCTCCTTCCTGCATGGATTGCCTGACAAGGAGCTGCATCTGAGCAATCTCTTCCGGACCAGGCTGTTCGTTTTCATTTCCAAGAACATACTGCCGGATGGTGGCCGCCCCGACGAACGAAGCTACATTCGCAGACACACCCCGTTTCTCCAGGGCCTGCATGTAATCACCGAACGTAGATAATTTCTTCCCATACCGGCGGGAGGGTGATTTATAGGGTCCCAGGGAAGAGCCTTCACCAAATACCTCCAGGGTGACCCCCTGCCTGATATCGCTCATTGAGCGACCATCAGAAAACAGGGATCGTCCGGCCCAGCTCAATGTGTTGATAAACCCGGGAGCCACGACATATCCGGCAGCATCAATTTCCCTCCTGCCTTTTTCTTCAGAAAGGTCCCCAATTGCTTTGATCCGTTCTTTTTTAATTCCCACATCCGCCACATACGGTTTCTCACCCGAACCGTCATAAATCGTACCGTTATGGATGATTACATCGTATGATGCACACGAACTGGCCAGAATAGCAATGAAAAAGAAATAAAACCTGTAAGTCATTTATCTTATGTTTTGCGGCACAATATACTTCCCGGAAAGAGAATCAGTATACTGATTGGCATATCGCGCCCATTTTCCATTAACCATCACAAACTCGAATCCCTCCGCCTGTTGTAAAGGGTTGCTGAATTCTGCATTTTCATGTACGAATTTTTCATTAAACAGGATCAGGTCTGCCTTCATACCTTCCCGGATCAGTCCCCTGTCTTCCAAACCCAGGATCCGGGCTGGAAATCCCGTCATTTTATAGATGGCTTCCGGAAGTTGCAGGACATTCCGCTTTACCACATATTCTTCGATGATCCTGGCGAACGTGCCGTGCCCCCTTGGGTGATAGCCGGTCGGACTGCCATCCGAGCAAACGGCAACCAGGGAATCCTGGAGCAATCTTGCCTGAAGCGCTTCGTCCATTACAAAATAGGCTCCTGAGGCGCCCTGGGGCCCGATTTTATCAATCAGCAAGTTAACAAATGACATATCTTCCTGCCCCGCGGCCTCCTCTAATGTCATGCCGGCATACTCCCCCGTACCAATCAGGGTGGCTGCGGGTCCGTTTCTTGACATGACCTTATCGTATAAAAATTCTTCCAACTCCTTTCTTCTTGTGGACTTTACGACTTCAAACTGATCCTGCGACTTCGCCCAGTCCGGAAAGAGAATTGCTATACCTGTATAACTGGCGGTGTAGGGATATTCATCAGCCGTGACCTGTATGCCTGCGTCATTCGCTTCATGCAACCAGGACAAAATCTCTTCAGCCCGTTCTACACCTTTCCCATATACTGATTTTAAGTGTGAGATATGAATCCGGCAGTAATTGCCCAATTCAAGCATTTCGTTGATTGAAACCCTCAGGCTGTCATCATCCTCATTACGCATATGGCTCATGATCAAACGATCGTATTCACCTGTGATTTCAGCCAGATGGCTTAGCTCATCAATATCTGAATACAGGCCGGGAGAATATTCCAAACCCAGTGACAATCCGAAGGTATGGGTCATGGCCACCCGCATCAATGAATCCATCGTCTGTTGCTGAGAGGCCGTGAATTGTCTGTCCCGTCCGATTCCGCTCTCGTCACGCAGCGTTCCGTGGCCATAAAACATGAGCAGATTAGGGCCCAGTCCACTGCTTTCAAATGTGTTTTTAAGCCCGGCAATTTCATTTATTCCAGGACTTCCTCCGTCCTGGCCTAGTGTTATTGACGTAACTCCCATAGCCAGAAAATTGTTGAATTCCGGTGTTTCAAGCGGATTGCCATGCGCATGCAAATCTATAAATCCGGGCGACAGGATCCGGTTTTCGGCATTAAGGGTCTCACCTTCTATCTGACCTTCCGGAGAACCCTTACCTACCCTGGCTATTTCCCCGTTATTTATTGCGACGTATCCTGTAAAGGGCGGCTGACCTGAACCGTCAACGATCCGGGCATTTATGATTACTAAATCATAGAACTGATCATCCTCTGTTTCAACGGAGGAACAGGCCATGTTAAGAATCAGGAAAAGAATTGAAAAAAAGCTGATAATGCGAATCATACAAGCAGGTATGTCAATGGATATTGCAGTATAAATTTAGGATAGTCAAAAGATTGAAAAAAGTAGTCAAAAAGATGTATGAAACACGCGTTAAACAATCATATGACAGGTATCAGAATAACTTTCCGGTAAGATCTGCGTCAGATCCTAATTAGACATAATAAAAAAAAACCGCCCGGAAAATCCGGGCGGTTTAATCTTAAGGCTAAATGCAGATTAATCTACATCCCACCAGATATGTGTATCGAGGCCATCCTCACCCTGACGGGCAACAACAGCGTCATAGTTATCACCATTCAGGTCACGCGCCGTAGTAGGATATCCCTGACGAACAGGAATTTCACCACTCTGGTTTTGCGCAGCAGGAGCTGGGTCCAGTGTAGGGAATCCAGTCCTCCTCCAGTCAGCCCATGCTTCGTACCCATTCAGGTAGTTGGCAATCCACTTCTGAGTCATTATTTTCTCAAGTGAACCATCATAAGAAACCCATGGATCTGCAGTGTAGGCAGCTATAGCTGCGTCACTGGCATCCGTCCACTGTTTCATAGACAATTCAATACCCAGTTCATACATCTCCTGGGCATCTTCAGAAGTCCAACCCATCAGTGCAGCTTCAGCACGTGCAAAAGCAATCTGAGCAGCGGTATAGATATATGTAGGCGTATCCTGAGTACGGAAATACTCTCCGAGGAAAGATACATCCGAGTTAGAGATTGCACCGGCTTCCGCCTGTGTAACCCCGTAAACCATTCCTACATACATTCCACCATTTTCAGTCGGATCTGCATACACAGGTAAGCGTGGATCGATTCCTACTGTCAGAACACCACCATTAGCAACAGTCTGCATACGATCTACCAAAGGCTCTGCAACCGCATAGTCACGACGAGTCTGGAAGCGATCTTCCCATGGGTTGTCATACGCTTCTTCTGCCAGGTGCGCATAGTAGATATTCGCATCGTTGTCCAGAGCTATAACACCATCAGAAAGTGCCGCATTAAACTCAGCCGCTCCTTTGGTAGGATCTACCTCAGAAAGACGAAGTGCCGCATTCAAACGAATGGTATTGGCGAATTCCACCCAACGATCCATATCTCCGCCGAAAAGGATATCTCCCACAACAGGATTGGTGCTGCTGATACTGGAAGCAGCATTATCCAGAACAGTAAAGATCGAAGTATAGATGGACTCCTGGGGATCAAACACCGGCTGAAGAATATCCTCATTCAGGCGAAGTGCTTCAGAATAAGGAATATCACCCCAACGATCTGTGATATGCAGGAAATAATAGGACAACAGGATGTTTGCCACTGCAATCTGGTTGGCATTAGACCCATACTGGGTTGCCGCATCCTTTGTTTCCTCATTGGTGTTCATTGCAATGATCTGTGCAAGATCCTGCATCACACCCTGATAATAACCATTGTAGCTGAACTGAACGGTCTGATAGGTATCAGCGTCAGTATACTGGGAGTTAGCCAGGTACTGAACATAAAGCTGTCCCTGAGTATCATTAACCGTGTTGTCAAGTCCGTTAATGGCATTGGTCAACAGAGCGCCCGGAATTGGCGTTGTCGTTGCGTTCGGGTTGTCGTTAGTTCCTCCGAAGTCTCCCGGATCACATGCCACAATTCCCACGCTCAACAAGGCAATTACGAAATATTTATTTATAGTATTTTTCATATTGTTTCTTGTTTTTCAATTAAAATCCAAGACGAATGTCGACACCAATTGTCCGGGTAGGAGGCAGCTGACCGCCATCAACCCATGAACCATTGTTACGTGCATCACGTGTATCACCTGAGATCTGCGAAGGATCTATACCAGGTACTTCACTGTGGATCAGCCATGTGTTGTTAGACACGATAGCGATGCTGGCCCGGTTCAGGAAAGATACACGGCTAAGTACTGATTCCGGAATATTGTATCCCAGACGAACTTCACGGAGTTTCACGTAAGTTGCGTCAAACACCCACTGCTCGTGTAATCCGAACAGACCTTTCCAGTATGCCTGAGCAGAAAGGAAGGTATCGTTAGGAGTTCCGTCTTCATAAACACCACCGAAGGTAAGTCCACCACCTTCTCCCGGATCAAGACGCATGTCGTTTCCAAGAGAGTTAGTTCCGACTGTCTCGTCTCCAAGACCTGAATAAGCATTGAACATTTCAGTAAATGAGTGGAATTTACCACCGATCTGCCAGTCAATTGTGAAGCTGAATTCAAAGTTCTTGAATGTGAAGCGGTTGAAGATACCACCTGTGTAATCAGGAAGGATTGAACCAAGATTCTGGTTTTCTTCCCAAAGAGGATATCCATCTCCATCAACTACAAGGTTACCGCTTTCATCACGCTGGAATTTACGTCCGATGATAGTTCCCCATTCTTCGTCAACCTGGGCACGGGCAGTGATACCACCCCATCCACCCCAGGTGGAAGTTCCTCCGTTACCGTTTCCAAGGATGATTGACTCAAGTCCCGGATACAGTGATTCAATTTCGTTAGTACTTCTTGCGAAGTTGAAATTCACATCCCACGTGAAGGCACCTGAACGAACCGGAGTACCACCGATTGTAGCATCCCATCCTTTGGTAAACATCTTACCAGAGTTAATTGTCAATCCTCCGTATCCTGTTGTAGGATCAACAGATACGTCAATGATCTCATCCGAGTTATCGTAGTAGTAGTACGAGAAATCAGCCCGGATACGGTTTTCAAGGAATGCCAGTTCAAAACCTGCTTCGTAAGCTGCAGTGGTAGCAGCGATCAGGTTAGGGTCAGTAATACTGTTAGGCACGGCCATTGTAGGATTTCCACTATAAGGAGTTCCCAGTGAATAAACCGGATCCAGTGAATAAGCTCCAAGCTCACCACCTACTTCAGCATAGCTGAAACGAACTTTACCGAAAGACAGGATATCCTGGCTGTTCAGCAGTTCAGAGAATACAACTGATGTTGAGATAGCAGGGTAAGTAAAGGCGTTGCTGGACTCAGGCAGAGCAGAATCCCAGTCGCGACGGAATGAACCACGCAGATAAACAATACCTTTATAGCCAATGTTTGCTTCTGCAAATACACTGTTTACGTGACGCTCAAAGAAATAGTTTGAGGTGCTTGGACGGTCGATAGAAGCACTGATGTTGTACAGGTCAGGAACTGACAATCCACCGGAAGTACCCATGGACCAGTTCTTACCTTTATTACGACGAATGTTTCCACCTGCCAGGGCTTCGAGTGAGAAGCTTTCCCAGGTCTTATTATAAGTAGCAATGAACTCGTAGTTATCTTCCATTCTGTCATAGGTGGAAGTACCGAAGTAATCCTGCTCCAAAGTTCCCGAAGCAGTTCTGCTTTCAGAGTAGTACTGCTTGAAGTAACGGTTCAGGTTAGCATTCAGGGTAAGTCCTTCGATGATCTCATAAGAAAGACCAAAACGTGCACTGATTACCTCCTCATTGCTTTCGCTGAAATTAGCATACATTTCAGTGTATGGGTTGTTCCAGTAAAGCGGTGTAGGATTCCGCGCAGAGTTCATGTTCCATGAGGTATATCGTCCGTCAGGCATTCTCCAGTATTTCTCCAGAAGATCCATGTCAAGCTGACGCTGGAACCACTGGTTGAAGTTGGAACCAATACTTCCATATCCTTCAGAAAGGTTACCTATCGTACTTGTACGCGAGTAGTTTGCCATGGCATTCATAGTCAACTTCTCTGAAAGGTCTACCCTTGTGTTCAGGTTCAGGAACGTTCTGTTCTGATCTGAATTAGGAAGCACACCACCACGGTCAGAAACTGACAGTGTAGCATTGATGTTATAGTTCTCACCGGCTTTACCGATGTTAAGGCTGTTATTTACGAATACACCCTGCTCGAAGAAATCGTTAACGTTATCTTCATTAGATACCCAGGGACGCATTTGTCCGTAACCTTCAGTACCCGGGATAAACGCGTCCCAGTGTGCGACCATTCTTCCATCCATTAAAGGACCCCAGCTTTCATCTGAGTAGAATTCAGGAGTTGATGCTCCGTCCAGACCTGCCAGTGCAGGATCATCAGTAGTAGGGTCAAAATTGAATGTGTTGAAGTCAAGTGAATAACCACCACCATACTGGTTCTGATATTTAGGCAACAGGGCAACATTCTCAAACGTCGTGGTATTATTGAAGTTTACCTGTACGGCACCTTCAGATGCAGTTTTCGACTTGATAATGATCACACCATCACGTGCACGCGAACCATACAGGGCTGCAGCGTTTGCACCTTTCAGTACGTTGATGGATTGTACGTTGTCCATGTTAATGGAAGCAGGATCTGCCACAACGATACCATCAACTACATAGAGTGGATCAGATGAACTCAATCCACGCACACCACGAATACGGATGGCGGATTGTCCGAATTTAGCACCGGATCCTGAAACTACCTGTACACCGGCAATTTTACCAGCGAGTGCTTCGTTCAGGTTCTGCTCACGTGCTACCCTCAAGTTCTCCTGCTCAACCTGCTGAGTTGCATAACCCAGGGTTTTCTTATCCCGCTCTATGTTCAGGGCTGTTACAACAACCTCTCCAAGTTGCGTCACATCGGATGCCATTCCCACATCGATGGTGGACTGGTTTCCGATCGCAACCTCCTGCGTCTTCAAACCTACGAAGGTAAATACAAGTGTACCACCTTCTGAAGGCACTGATAATCGATAGCTTCCGTTGATGTCTGTAACGGTACCTGTGGAAGTACCTTTAAGGAGTACGTTCACACCCGGAAGGGCGGAACCATCCTCTTCTGCAGTAACCGTACCTGTTATGGTCCGGTCCTGAGCCACTGCCACTGTAGAGAGCAGTGTAGCCACCAACATGAAACTAAGTAGTAGAAACTTCTTCATATTGCTTTGTTTAGGTTAAAAATGATTTTGCGCTAAGCTAATTATAAAACACTTAAAATGTAAGTTTTTAGGAAAGATTCTACCACAAATTGGGGGATTTTCGAAACTTTTAATTTAAAAAACCGTTAGGAGCCAAAGAATGAGGAAAATAGACCTCGTACTTTAGTAATATATTACTTTTTCAATAAGGCATGATTATTCTGAAAATCCGGCCTATCTCGTTCAAAATGTTGATTTATCAAGAGATAGAAATGATTTTTCATCTCATTAACCAAGACATATCAGGGGTAAATGGTTGGATTGCAGGCATTGCAAAAAGGCTGTCTTTTTTTCAAAATCCGGCCGGATTTTCTGCAAAAAATTGAAAACTTATCCCCTGAATTGGGGTATAGCTGAAGTTATTTTAAATAAAAAAAATCACACCTTTTCAGATGTGATTTTTTATAAAAATTTAAACGGTTTTCGCCGGGCTTTTCTCAGGCTTCTGCTGCTTCCACCGATACGAATGACCTGTTATTTTTTCCTTTTTTGAACTGAACAGTTCCATCGGTCAGTGCAAAAAGTGTATGATCCTTACCGATCCCAACATTCTTACCAGGGTGATGCTTGGTACCGCGCTGCCTGACGATTATATTACCGGCTATCGCGTGTTGTCCGCCGTAAATTTTAACTCCCAGTCGTTTACTTTCCGACTCTCTTCCGTTCCTCGAACTACCTGCTCCTTTTTTGTGTGCCATTTCTAATGTTCTTTAAGTAATTCGTAAATAATTATTTCATCAGGTCTTTCGCCTGCTTGATCCATTCTTCGTTTTCAATGAGTTCTTCACTCACCCCATCAATTTCCTCTGCGATCACTTCAATATCTTTTTTCTTAAGCTCTGCGATCTGTCGGAAACTTATATATCCTAGTTTCTTAAGCTCACCTGCAAATACAGGTCCGATGCCATTAATTTCAGTCAGGTCATTCTCCCCGTAAATCAGTCCCTGGGCATAATTGATCCAGCTGGCCGATGATTCAACGCTCACACCATCAATCTTTTCAGCGATTTCTTCCACCTGCTTCCTGGTAAGGGATGATATCTGCTTGAAGGTAGTATAACCCAGTTCGTTAAGCTGCCCGGCAAAAACAGGTCCGATTCCGACAATTTTAGTCAGATCATCTCCCTTTTTGTCATCGGCTTTCGCCTTTGGCTTGCTTTCGGTCTTAGGCTTCGATTCGGCTTTTGGCTTCGATTCGGATTTCTTGGTCGCCTTTCCACCGGATACGATATCAGAAATCTGAATCTTGGTGAATTCCTGGCGATGTCCGTTCTTTTTCTTATACCCTTTGCGACGCTTCTTTTTGAAGACGATCACTTTATCTCCTTTAACATGACCGAGTATTTTACCCGATACCTTCACACCTTTTAATACAGGTGCACCTACTTCGACCTTCCCGTCATTATCCAATAACAGTACTTTGTCGAATTCTACGGAAGCGCCCTCGTCACCCTCCATTTTCGGAGCATAAACGAACTGGTCTTGCGTTACTTTGAACTGCTTTCCGGCTATTTCAACTATTGCGTACATATTTCGCTCTATGATTGTCTTTAAAAAACGGATTGCAAAGATAGGTTAATTCGTCAATTATTCAAACACTCCCTCTTTTATTTCATCATGCATCTTACCACACACGGAAACGTTCGTCACCTTATTATATATAGGCAAAATAAACTGCCCCCTGCTTGAACTGCTTGCTTTCATTGCTTGTTATGCTTGACATAGTTTGAAAATAAGCGTATAATGAATTTTTAAACGCTTCCAATGAAAATCAACGTTCCTGATAAGTACGCTGACTTATACCTGAAGGCCCTCACGGAAAAAAAGAGGGCGCTGGAAGCACGTATTGAAGAATTCCGGAAGGAGATTGTGGAAATCGACAATCATATCAGTAATCTGACAAGTCTGCCGATCTTCCAGGACCAGTCGTCTCAGCAAACCATTCGCTGGGATCCCGCTGCCTATCGTGCGCAATGGCCCTGGACGCGGAAAATCGCTCATTATCTGGAGCAAAAGGACAAACTTGTTACCAGCGCGGAAGTACTGAACTACATACTGGAGCAGGAGCCAGAGCTGGACAAACAAAAAGCGAGAAGCTCAATATCCGCTGCCCTGTCCAACAAAATCCGAAGCGGTGAATACAGGAAGTTTACAGATCCGGTAACACAAACGGCCTATTACGGCATTACAGACTGGTTTGAAAAGAACACCCCGGAGATTGAAAAACTTCCGGAACCACTGAAGGAAAAGCTGACAACCTGAATGCTCGCTTTTTCCACATTTATAATGTGCACAGTGCTTGACCCTGTGGAAAACTTTTTTACAAAAGCCTGTATCGTCAAATTTGGCCGTTTACAGGCAAAGTATACAATTAATAATAGATGCTAAATATTTATTTATCAGCATGTTATAGCTACCAACACTATGCACAATCATCCTTTTTACCCGGCTTTGATTTTATATATCCATTATCAATATTTGTATGACCTATTGGCTCGAACAAGTACCAATAGCAGCTCGGACTCTTTCTTTTGTCTCAAGAGCGCACCGGGGCCTCCAGCCCGGAAATTATTTGGTAAAATTCTAACGTAATATAAAAAACCCTTGTGAACGATGAGTGATACAGCAACTGCAGCAGCCGAACCAATTCTACAGGAGAATGCGAACCGATTTGTGCTCTTTCCAATACAGCACAACGATATTTGGGAATTCTATAAAAAAGCGGAGGCCAGTTTCTGGACCGCGGAAGAAATTGATCTGAGCCAGGACCTTAAGGACTGGGGAAACCTGAATGACGGAGAGCGCCACTTCATTTCGCACGTGCTTGCCTTTTTTGCTGCCAGTGATGGAATTGTTAATGAAAACCTTGCCGAACACTTTGTAGCCGAAGTGCAGTATACCGAAGCCAAATTTTTCTATGGATTTCAGATTGCCATGGAAAACATCCATTCGGAGACCTACTCCCTCCTGATCGATACCTATGTTAAGGATCCGGTAGAAAAGGACAAATTGTTCAACGCCGTTGAAACGATGGATTGTGTAAAGAAAAAAGCCGACTGGGCATTACGCTGGATTGATGAAGGCAATTTCCAGGAGCGTCTGATTGCGTTTGCCGCAGTGGAAGGAATTTTCTTTTCAGGAAGTTTTTGTTCCATCTTCTGGCTGAAAAAGCGCGGGTTAATGCCAGGGCTTTCATTCTCCAATGAGCTTATCTCGCGGGATGAAGGACTACACTGTGATTTTGCCTGCCTGCTCTATAATAATCACGTCAATAATCAGCTGCCTAAGGAAACCGTGATGGAAATCATCAAGGATGCTGTAGCTATTGAAAAAGAATTTGTCACGGATGCGCTTCCTGTCAACCTGATAGGTATGAACGCGGATCTTATGTGCCAGTATATTGAATTTGTTGCCGACCGGTTGCTTAATGAGCTGACCGGAGAGAAAATATATAATTCATCAAACCCGTTTGACTTCATGGAAATGATATCCCTGCAAGGCAAGACCAACTTTTTTGAAAAACGTGTAGGCGATTACCAGAAAGCTGGTGTGATGAAATCCGGTGGAGACGAAAGTGCTCCAAAATTTTCGCTGGATGAAGATTTTTAGAACTAACGACAAACGTAACCTAAACTACCACCCAAACCCCCATTACTTATGCTAGTTATTAAACGTGACGGACGGCGGGAGTCCGTCAAATTCGACAAGATCACCGCACGTATCGAGAAACTTTGCTACGGACTCGATACGAATTACATTGAACCGGTTGATATTGCCATGAAGGTTATCAACGGGATCTATGATGGTGTGACCACCGTGGAGCTGGACAACCTGGCTGCTGAAACCGCTGCCACGCTGACAACCAAACATCCTGATTTTGCCAAGCTGGCAGCGCGGATCGCCATATCCAACCTGCACAAGGTTACCAGCAAGTCCTTCTCCAATACGATGAAACGACTTTACACGTACATTGATCCCAAAACCGGGGAGAATGCACCGCTGATATCCAAGGAAGCGTATGCGATCATTAAAAAGAATGCCGCACTGCTCGATTCCACCATTATATATGACCGGGATTTCGGGTACGATTACTTCGGGTTCAAAACCCTTGAGCGCAGCTACCTGATGAAGATCGAAGGTAAGATCGTTGAACGTCCGCAGCACATGCTTATGCGGGTGGCTGTAGGTATTCATATGGAGGACATCGAATCGGTAATCGAAACATACAACCTGCTTTCGGAAAAGTGGTTTACACATGCCACGCCGACTCTCTTCAACGCGGCTACTCCGAAACCTCAGTTGTCTTCCTGCTTCCTGCTCACCATGAAAGATGACAGCATAGACGGAATTTACGATACACTGAAGCAATGCGCCAAGATTTCGCAGTCCGCCGGGGGAATCGGACTCAGCATTCATAATGTACGCGCCACAGGATCGTACATCAAAGGTACCGGGGGGGTATCCAACGGAATTGTACCAATGCTGAGGAATTTTGACATGACAGCGCGTTACGTAGACCAGGGTGGTGGTAAACGTAAAGGTAGCTTCGCTATTTACCTTGAACCATGGCACGCGGATATCTTTGATTTCCTGGATCTCAAAAAGAACCATGGTAAAGAAGAACTGCGCGCACGTGACCTGTTTTATGCGTTGTGGATTTCCGATCTGTTTATGAAACGCGTGGAAAATAATGAAATGTGGTCATTGTTCTGTCCGAACGAGGCTCCGGGACTTGCTGATTGTTACGGAGAAGAATTCGAGCGTCTGTATACCAAATACGAGAAAGAAGGAAAATACAGAAAACAGGTAAAAGCACAGGACCTGTGGTTCGAGGTGCTGGAGGCTCAGATTGAGACCGGCACGCCGTACATGCTGTATAAAGATGCGGCCAATAAAAAATCAAACCAGAAGAACCTCGGAATAATCAAGTCGAGTAACCTTTGTACCGAGATCATGGAATATACCAGCCCGGACGAAGTAGCCGTTTGTAACCTGGCTTCCATTGCTCTTCCGAAATTCGTGACCGAGGACGGTACATATGACCATCAGCGACTATATGAGATCACCAAGGTCATTACGCGGAACCTGAATAAGGTAATTGACATTAACTATTACCCTGTTCCTGAAGCCCGTAATTCAAACATGAAGCATCGTCCGATCGGTATTGGTGTTCAGGGGCTGGCAGATACCTTTATCAAGCTGCGTATGCCATTTGATTCGCCTGAGGCACGCGGACTGAACAAGGACATTCATGAGACCATTTACTTTGCGGCTATGGAAGCATCCATGGAGCAGGCACAGGCGGACGGACCGTATGAGACCTATAAAGGATCTCCCGTATCCAAAGGCATCTTCCAGTTTGATATGTGGGGTGTGACACCGGAATCCGGCCGCTGGGACTGGGAAAAACTGAAGAAGGAAGTTAAAAAGCACGGGGTACGCAATTCCTTACTGCTGGCACCAATGCCAACCGCTTCCACTTCACAGATTCTGGGGAATAATGAGTGTTTTGAGCCTTATACCTCAAATATCTACACCAGAAGGACCCTTTCCGGAGAATTCATCGTGGTAAACAAGCACTTACTTAAAGACCTGATTGAGCTGGGACTCTGGGATGATAAAATGAAAAACCGTCTGATCGAAGCTAATGGCTCGATTCAGAATATCCCTGAAATTCCTCAACACATTAAGGATTTGTATAAGACCGTTTGGGAAATTTCGCAGAAATCAATCATTGATATGGCTGCAGATCGCGGGGCCTATATCTGCCAGAGCCAGAGTATGAACGTACATATCCAGGATCCAAATTTCGGAAAATTGACTTCGATGCATTTCTATGCCTGGAAGAAGGGACTGAAAACCGGTATGTATTACCTGCGCTCTAAAGCGGCAGCATCTGCCATCCAGTTTACTGTGGATAAAACCACCTCCAAAAAGGTTGACGCAGATGATGTCAAGGTTGATGACCAGAAACGAGCCGACATGGTGTGTTCACTCGACAATCCGGATGAGTGCGAAGCATGTGGCAGCTGACATTTTTTAGTATAAATGTTTGATCAACGACCCTGCAGTAATTACTGCAGGGTTTTTTTGTCTCATAATATTTCATTTTTATTTGTTGCTTTCATTATATCCACTACTTTTACTGCCTCACAGGTAAATGCATCGTCATACAGTATCATATCGCCCTGAAAGCACACCGGTTTATTCAACCATGGGTGGAATGATTACCATTATGATTACCCCTTCGCGGGGTTGATTATAACATATAGCCACATCGGGCCGCCGGGCCCACCTGACATTTAAAAAAGAACTCCTATTCCCTTTTGCTATGCACGTATTAAAGTTTGGAGGCACTTCAGTTGCTTCTGCCAAAAACATCCGACTGGTTCAGGAAATCATTAACGATAAATTACCGGACAATAAACCTGTTTGTGTGGTGGTCTCTGCCCTGGGCGGGATAACAACTCAATTAATTGACTGTGGTAAATATGCCGCTGTCGGAGATGACAGATACACAGGTATTCTCAAAGAAATTGCAGCCCGTCACATACAGGTCATCAAAGAACTGATCCACCTTAAAAATCAGGGCAAAACACTGAGTGAAATCCGGATTATGTTAAACGAACTGGAAGACATTTTCAGGGGAATTTACCTGATCAGGGAAATGAGTCCCAAGACGTCGGACCGGATCCAGGGCTTCGGTGAATTACTCTCTTCGGTGATCATTCATGCCTATCTGACCGACCAGAAAATGGCGTGTTCACGGATTGAACCATTTGATTTCATCATCACCAATGACAAGCACGGCAAGGCACAGATTGACAAAAAGAAAAGCTACCGGAATATCCGGAAAAAATTAAAAGACGCCTCGGGCATTGTGATCATACCAGGGTTTGTCGCAGCTACCGAGCAAGGGGAACCCACCACCCTGGGGCGCGGTGGTTCTGATTATACGGCAGCCCTGGTAGCAGCAGCTGTCGAAAGTAAAATTCTTGAGATCTGGACAGACGTCAGCGGCATGATGACCGCGGATCCCAGGGAGGTTTCTTCCGCCTACGTGATCCGGGAACTCGCCTATGAAGAAGCGATGGAACTCACACATTTCGGGGCGAAAGTAGTTTATCCACCTTCCATTATCCCGGTCCTGGAAAAAAAGATACCTATCCAGATTAAAAATACCTTTCGGAAAAATGATGAAGGAACCCTGATTACGGCAACTCCCGAACAACAGCCCGACAGGCTGATCCGGGGTTTGTCCTGTATCCGGAACATTGCCCTGATCAACCTTACCGGCGGTGGCATGATTGGAATACCTGATTTTTCACATCGTTTTTTCAGGGCATTATCATCCGCGAGAATCAATGTTGTGATTATTACCCAGGCCAGTTCAGAGCATACTATTTGTGTCGGAATATCACAGGAAGACGTGGCACTTGCCAAAGAGGCGGTGGAAGAAGAGTTCCAGCTTGAACTTGCTACCGGTAAGATCGACCCACTCGAAATCGAAGAGAACCTCGCTGTTGTTGCACTGGTTGGTTCGAATATGAAGCACCAGGTCGGAGTCAGCGGCAGAATGTTCAGTACGCTGGGAAGCAACGGGGTAAACATCAAGGCGATAGCCCAGGGATCCAGCGAACGGAACATTTCAGTAGTTATTGACCAGGCAGAGGTAAAGAAAACACTTAACTGCCTTCACGAAAGTTTCTTCCTTTCCGACAAGAAAAAACTGAACCTGTTCATAATAGGGGTAGGCAATGTCGGTAAAGCGTTTATCGGTCAGATCAAAAAGCAGAAAAAGTACCTTTCCAAATATCACCATGTCAATCTCGTGGTGGCCGCTGTGGCAAACAGCCGTAAAATGTATTTCAACGAACAGGGTATAAACCTCAATACCTGGGACAAGGACCTGGACTCAAAAGGGAGTAAAATGAATTTGAAGAAATTCCTCGAGACCATGGATGAGATGAACCTCAGGAACAGTATTTTTATTGATAATACCGCCAATGAAAACGTGGCTTCCTGCTACATTGACGTACTTAAAATGAGTATATCAGTTGTTACTCCTAACAAAATTGCCTGTACTCAATCCATCGAGTCCTTCATTGACCTTAAGAAGGTCTCCCTTCGTTACAAGTCAAAATTTTTGTATGAAACCAACGTTGGTGCAGGATTACCGGTGATCAGTACCCTTAGTGACCTGATCAAGAGCGGGGATGAGGTACTGAAGATTGAAGCTGTGCTGTCCGGCAGTCTGAATTTTATTTTCAACAACTATAACGGAACGGAAACATTTGCCAATATCGTTCGCCAGGCAATGGAAGAAGGTTTTACAGAACCCGACCCCAGGATTGATCTCAGTGGTGTGGATGTGAAGCGAAAGATCCTGATCCTGATTCGTGACAGTGTGGTAAATATGGAGATGAATGATATTAAAACGATCGGATTTATCCCGGAAGAGTGTATGAATGCAAAAAATACAGATGCATTCCTCAAAAGCCTGGAGAAGCATGAAGAACATTTCAAGAAAATGTACAAAAAAGCCTCCGACGCCGGAAAAAAATTAAAATATGTCGCCTCCTATAACCGTGGAAAAGCAGAAACCGGCATCCGGATGATCGATTCAAGTCATCCTTTCTTTCACCTGGAAGGAAAGGATAATATTGTGACCTTCAACACACGAAGATATCCTGAACAACCATTGGTAATCAAAGGAGCCGGGGCCGGAGCTGAAGTAACCGCCTCCGGGATTTTTGCGGATATAATGAGAATCGCAAACAGCTGATCATGAGCAAGCAAATCACCGTTTTTGCACCGGCTACCGTGGCGAATGTCGGACCTGGTTTTGACATCTTCGGATTTGCTCTCGAAGGTATCGGCGACACCATTTCGATTTCTGAAACAGATACAGGTGAGATAAGTATCACCGGTGGTAAACACTGCGAATCGATCCCTGTGGATCCGAAACTCAATGTAGCTGGTGTGGCTGTTCAGGCAATGTTTGATGAGGCTGGGAAAACAGGAGCAGGTGTCCATCTTCATATTGAGAAAAATATCATTCCGGGAAGCGGACTGGGCTCCAGCGCCTCCAGCGCTTCCGGAGCAGTAGCCGGGGTAAATATGCTTCTTGACCTGGGATTCTCCAGCCAGGAACTCATCCGGTTTGCCATGATCGGTGAAGGTGCCGGAGGCAGTACGCCGCATGCTGACAACGTAGCACCCTGTCTGCTGGGAGGTTTTACGATTGTGAGAAGTTACGATCCCCTGGATGTAATCAGATTGCCTGAAATACCTGAATTACATGTGGCCATCGTTCACCCCCAGCTTGAGGTAAAGACATCCGTATCCAAAAAAATGCTTAAGAGGGAAATAGATATGAAAACCGCCACCCTGCAGTGGGGTAACATCGCCGGTATGGTGACCGGGTTGCTTACAAAGGATTATGAATTGATCAGCCGGTCGATGGAAGATCATGTGGCGGTACCGGTACGCTCCATGATGATCCCGGGATACGATTCGATTATACAGATCGCGCAGGATTCCAATGCCATAGGGGCCTCCATTTCAGGATCAGGTCCGTCCATTTTTGGTTTTTGCAAGACCGGGACCGAAGCAAAGATGCTGACCGGCAGGTTTGGGGAGGTCTTTGAGGAACTGGACATTGAATATAACCTCTATGTATCAAAAATAAACCCGAAAGGAGTCTCTGTATGAAATTTTTAAGTACTTCAGGAAACCCGGAGAAAGTTACTTTCCGGGAGGCTGTTTTACGTGGATTAGCCCCGGACAAAGGACTATATTATCCGGAGACAATTCCTGAGCTCCCCTCCCGCTTTTTTAATGAGATGCCGCAGATGAGCCTGCCCGAAATAGGCTTTGAGGTACTCTCCCCGTTTACGAATGAAGATTTGGAGTCAAAGATTCTGAGCGACATCATAAACGAAACGCTGAATTTCCCTATTCCCCTGGTGGAACTGGCCCCGTCTACTTATACGCTTGAGTTGTTTCATGGTCCTACTTTCGCCTTTAAAGATGTAGGGGCCAGATTTCTGGCCAGGTGCCTAGGATATTTCGCTAACCAGGGCGAACAAATCACGGTTTTGGTGGCCACGAGTGGCGATACCGGCAGCGCAGTCGGACATGGATTTCTGAATGTGAGCGGGGTAAAGGTCAAAATACTGTATCCCAGTGGAAAAGTAAGCAAACTTCAGGAGCAACAGTTAACCACACTAGGTCATAATATTGAAGCCTTCGAAGTAAGCGGAACGTTTGATGATTGCCAACGCCTGGTCAAAGAAGCATTCACCGACCGGGAGCTTAACGAACACCTGACACTCACCTCTGCCAATTCCATAAATATAGCCCGATGGCTGCCGCAATCCATCTATTATTTCTGGGCAGTAGCCCGGCTGAATATGGAACCGCCTGTTATTTCGGTACCAAGCGGAAACTACGGCAATATAGCAGGAGGATTACTGGCCAAAGCCATGGGATTACCTATTAAAAAGTTCATTGCGGCCAGTAATGCAAATGATGTATTCCCTCAATACCTCGCCTCTGGTCAATTTAATCCACGCGATTCTGTCAAAACACTCTCCAATGCCATGGATGTGGGTAATCCAAGTAATTACCCAAGGATTCTGGAAATCTATGATAAGTTGTTTGAGGAGATTACTGGTGATATATATGGTATCTCATGCCCGGATGAACAAACGATATCCACCATCCGTAAAATTAAACAACAATATAATTACCTTCCCGATCCACACGGTGCGGTTGGATATTATGGTCTTGAAAAATACCGGGAGCAATATGGAAGTCAGGAACCAGGCATATTTCTGGAAACAGCCCATCCGGCTAAGTTTCATGAAGTACTGGAGAATGTGGCAGGTACCCGTGTGAACATACCTGAAGCCCTCGCTGCCGCTCTCGGGAAGCCAAAGCATAGCATCCCCCTTCAGCCTGATTTAGGCGAATTCAAAAAACATCTTCTCAGATAATCTACAGGAGACTTCCCAATAGAATCAAAACAATCGTCAAGGCAATATAAAGCTTATAATGACGCTTTTTTGCCTTACCAAAAATGACTTCGTTAAACTCGTATTTGTACAGTCTTTCGTATACCGTTTTCATAAAGCTACTCTTTAGATTAAAAAGTTACTCTTGTATTAACTCAATGTTAAGTTAATGTTAAGAAGTAACAAAGTTAACGAAAATTCGTTCCGAGTCAAGTAGAATTTTTCTATAAAGCGGATTTAAATGCAGTCAGGTACCTTTTTTAACAAAAATTAACTGCTGATTAAGCAATTCCACCATTTTCATGAAATGGGCCCTCAGGCGTGCATATTCACGATTTGAGTAGACGGATTTCTTATAAACGACCTCGCCACTGGTTACAATAAATTCTCCCAGTTTCTGGCAGGAGTAGTCAATTTTCATCAATCCGTCATCCACGGAATAAGAGGCAGGAATGTCTTCCAACTGATAACCCTCCGGAAGTTTGATCTGACTGGAATAGACCTCTCTTTTGGAATAAGTCAGGTCAACAGGCAGTCTTCTTTCCCTGTTTTTAAGTGGGTTTTCACTCAGTGGATAGTCCAGAAACGGAGAAATAATGAGATTATCGTCAAGTTTTTCAAGTTCTGAATGTCCTTCATAACGCATGGTAAACTTTGAATCCTCCCCGGCTTCGGTCTCAAAGGCACTAATCCCTTTAATTCCATAATCTTCCGCAACCTGTTTATAATAATCAAGGTCCTGATCAATTTGTTTCCTCACACGGTATGCCTCATATCCCCTTGCCTGGTACAATACCCCACTGGTGATTGTCTCCTTTGCCGGATCTGGCTCCATAATCAGGTTCACCGTTAATTGAGAATTATTGAACCCAACAAGCGAAACAAACTGTCCGCCATCCTTATCTACAATCAGACCTTCCCCATTTATACAATCCGGAGGAATTGTATTGTACGGAATGTGTTGCTCGGTTCCATCTGTAAGGATCAGTCCGTCTGCCGTGGTGACCATTACAATCACATTATTGAACTGATCCTGAAACGGATAATTGGTTCTGACCTTGCCATGACTTCTGGTGCTGATTAACACCGGTTTGGCGTCAAATCCGGCTTCCTGCAACATGGCACAAAGGAACAAGTTTATCTCCCCGCTGTAGCCTGACCGGGTACTCGCAAAATCCTTAGCCTTTTCTATAGCCATCCGGCTGTAGTACCCATTCCAGGAATAATTGGCTCTGACATATTCCACAATCCATTTCAGTTTATCGGCATCCGCTGGCATCTCGTCAAGAATATCCCTGGCTTCCTTGCCGGACTGATTAAGAAATTTACCAAAACCGTCATAATCCTTCAGAAGAGCGTCATTCAACCGTTCCCACGTTGTCATAATTTCCCTGGAACCTCCTGTGGGAAAATTGATCTTGGCCAGCTGAAAATCCAGTTTAACGATATAGTCATCCCTGGAGGTAATAAATGTTTCATCCCGGAAGGAACCGATATTTTCCATAACATAGGTATGAATCATATCGTTGTATTCGATACTCGCAAAGCGTTTGGTACCCTTGCCCATTTCTGAAGACTGCTGATCGAACCGACCAGCGCCCTGCAGCCTGAAGCTGTATTCATAAAATGGGTTAAGGGCCACCTGGTATGAACTATATAATGTGGGAATTGATCGCTGAAACTCCCAATCCGGAAGATTCACCTTAAACGGAGTGGTGAGCTTATACCTGTATTCAACGATCGTATTCTCCCTTACCACAGGCAGCGCAAAATTGATTCTTTTCAACTTATCGCTCAGGTCCTCCTCAAATATGGCTTCCTTTTCAAGGGATTTTTTCTTCACCAGACCCTCTTCAATATAATAAGTATATCCTTCAATATCACTGACCATCTCCGTACGGTTATACCCATCCTGATAGGCAATCACACTGCCTTCACCATAATCAAGACCTTCCTTGGAGTTGATCTTCAATCTGACGGTACGGGTAAATTCTATCTGAAATCCACTCTGACTCTCAACGAATACCGATTTTCCAATATCCTGGATGATGATAGCCGGAGCATCTTCTTCCCCGGGAAATGTAACATTAAAATCTTCCAGTGAGACTTCACCGAAAGTACTTTGCTGGGCATTACCATGCAAAACGCTGAAAATCAGGATTATCAGAAAGGGGAGAACTCTATTCATAAGCCAACTACTAATTTATACTCCAATAAATTGGCTTAATAATAATAAAAAAAAGCAAGGATCGCGTTTGATCCCTGCTTTAATTGACTATTGACACCTTATTGTCATTACTAAAGTACGAATCAATTAGTGGAAATGGAATACCTACTTTTAGGTATTTTTAAGCGTTTAAACCTGTTTTTTTGGATGTGTTTTCAGGGTATCCCCTACTTTCACCTCCATTTAAACCGAATCCGGGGCACAAGTGCCGGAACATCCCGCCGGTATTTTTTATATAATTCTCCAAATTCCCGCACCAGCTTTTTTTCCTCAAACCAGATCCCAATCGGGATATACACATAGATACACAGCATGCTTACAAGTGTCGGCAAGCGAGGATCAAATAATAAAAAACCCAATGTTATAAGGATTGTAGCGGAGTACATCGGGTGCCTGATCCTGGAAAGAATACCACTTTTATTTAATGCTGCTCCTGAAGGTTCATTTTTAAGTCCAAGGAACTGACGTACAGAATATTGTTTAAAAGTGGCTCGCAGAACGAAGATTCCGCCTGCTGCCAGAAACATACCAACATATTTGAGGAAAGTGCTTTTTTCCAAAAAATAACCACCGGGCGTGGAACCATTCAGGAGAAGCAGGCCGAATAACAGCACGGTTGACAGAATACTGTAAATCAAGCGATAAACCTGATCTGAAATGCCGGCTGACCTGACCTTATCCTTAAACCATAAAGAGGCCATAGCACTGTGCAAAAAGAGATAAAGGGCCCAGGCGGCTGCCAGGATTAAATAAGGCTGCAGGGATTGCATAATCTGATTATATTTGCCACGTTCTAAAAACGGAATTATGATCAAAAAGATAGGCATCATTCGCGAAGGGAAAAAGCCAATTGACCGGCGTGTGCCACTTATCCCGGCACATGCTGCCATGGCAAAGGAAACATATCCGTCGGTAAATATAGTTTGTCAGACAAGTCCGATCCGTTGCTTTCAGGATGAAGAATACCGACAGGCAGGAATTGAAATCGTTGAAGAGGTAGCGGATTGCGACGTTCTGATGGGGGTTAAAGAAGTTCCTGTTGATCAATTAATTCCCGGCAAGACCTATTTCTTTTTCTCCCATACCATAAAAGAGCAGAGCTACAACAGGGAGTTACTTCGTGCCATCCTGGAAAAGAAAATTCGCCTGATAGACTACGAAACCCTGACTAATTCGTTAGGCCAGCGGGTAGTGGCCTTTGGAAGGTACGCCGGCCTCGTGGGTGCGTACAATGCGGTCTGGACATTCGGACAGCGCTACAACCTGTTCAATTTAAAGCGTGCTCACGAATGCTTTGACCTGGAAGAACTGAAGGAAGAATTAAAAAAAGTGCGGCTTCCGGCCATCAAAATCGTGCTGACCGGGGGCGGCCGTGTCGCTAAAGGGGCTATGGAGATCATGAATGAATTACGCGTGAGAAAAGTTACTCCGGCGCGATTCCTTGAAGACGACCTTGATGTTCCGGTTTTTACTCAGTTAAATACCCGGGATTATAATATCCGTTCAGATGGCGGAGATTTTGTCCGGGAAGAATTTTATCATTATCCTGAGAAATACACTGGCGATTTTCTTAAGTACGCGAAGAATGCAGATATGCTGATCGCGTGTGCCTATTGGGATCCGAGAGCCCCTGTATTGTTTGAACGTCGTGACATGATGAGGACAGATTTTAAAATCCGCGTCATTGCTGACATTACCTGCGACATTGAAGGGTCCATTCCATCCACAAAAAAGCCATCTTCCATTGAAGATCCGGTCTATGATTACGACCCATCCGGAGACTCGGTCGATCCCCCATTTTCGGATGAGGGCAACATTTCCGTTATGGCAGTTGACAACCTTCCTTGCGAACTTCCACGCAATGCTTCTGAAGATTTCGGACGCGAAATACTTAACCATGTACTCCCTTCGTTGTTAAAGAATGATGAAGAAGGTATCATTAAAAGGGCTACCATTACGCAGGATGGCGTATTAACAGAAAGGTATTCCTATCTTCAGGCGTATGTTGACGGGAAAAACAGTTGATAAAAAGAACATATTGCGTGCATAAAAGCTTATCAGAAAAGGCCGAAAATTTTGCGAGAAAGGTCCTCTCCGACTATTCTGAGGACTTTCAGTACCATGATCTGAACCATACAATCAACGTGGTTTCCGCAGCAAAAAGGATAGCCAGTGAATCAGGTGTCCATGGTGAGGACCTGGAGAATCTTGTCGTAGCTGCCTGGTTCCATGATCTTGGCTACCAGGAAGACGGGAAGAATCACGAGGAAGAAAGTGTACGCATTCTTCACGAAAAGCTTAAAGAATGGAAAATCAGCGAAGCCCGGGCACGGGAAATAGAGCGCCTGATCTACGCAACCCGGATGCCGCATAAGCCCAACGATCTTCTTACACGAATCATTTGTGATGCTGATTTATCCCACCTGGGCCAGCCGGATTTCCAGCGGCAGTCAGAGAAACTCCGTAAAGAAATAAACTGTGTTTTTTGCAAGGACATTCAGCCCGCGGAGTGGATTCGTATGAACCTTGAGTTCCTGAGGAAGCATAACTATTTCACAGAATACGGGAAACGGGTGTTGGGCCCGCTGAAAAATAAAACCCTTACACGAATATCGCGCAGGGTTTCCGGTTCATGAGTGCAAATCGCTGAGATAGGCATGAAATGCCACCTGTGAGCGAAGCGGCGGAAGATTATTTTGCACACGAATATTTTTACTCTCCGAATCAATGAATGTGGCCTTCACATTATCCTGGAGCTGCAGATCAATCATTTCGATTACCTGCCTGCGCATTGAAAGTTCCTCAACCGGAAAAACCACTTCGATCCGCCTGTATAAATTTCTTCTCATCCAGTCGGATGATCCCATATAAATTTTTTGCTCCCCGCCATTATGAAAATAATAGACACGGCTGTGTTCCAGGTACCGGTCTACAATTCGCCGGATCGTAAGGTTTTCTTCCGGGAGAATACAGCAAATAGCGCGAATGATGAGCTCTACCTTAACGCCGGCACGTGCCGCATCATATAGGCGACGGATCATCTTCGGATCTTCAATATTATTCAGCTTGAGGACAATTCTTGCTTCTTTCCCGGCCCTGGCATTTTCAATTTCATTCTCAATCATCGAACCGAATCGGTCTGTGATATTAAATTGTGAAATAAGGAGGTGGCTGAAATCAAATACGCGCCGGTCATCTTCCAGGTAGTCAAAAAGGCTGGACAATTCACCGGAAAGTTTTTCGCTGGTTGTCAGCAAAGCCTCGTCCGCATAAATTTCAGCCGTCTTCTCATTAAAATTACCGGTGCCGAAATAGGCATAATTCTTCTCCTTCCCTTCTGTCTTCCGTGTGATCAGTGCCACTTTTGCATGCACCTTTAATCCGGGAATACTGTAAATAATCTTGATCCCGGCCGATTCCATCTTTTCTGCCCACTTCAGGTTATTGGCTTCATCGAAACGGGCCTTAATCTCGACAAATACCGTTACTTTCTTTCCATTTCTGGCCGCAGTGATCAGGCTGCTGCTGACAAATGATTCCGGCGCTATCCGATAGAAAGTTGCCTTTATTTCCGTGACATCCGGATCAAAAGCAGCCTCATTGAAATACCTGAGCACATAATCATAGGTCTGATAAGGAAAATGGAGCATCATATCCTTTTCCTCCATCACCTCTCTTACCGACCTGCTGTCCAGCTCCGGAATTCGCAGCACCGGTAATGTTTCATTCTCCAGGGAAGGACTTAGTGGATTCGGAAGCTCAAAGAGGTCATTCATGTTATGATACCGGCCGCCGGCAACCAGATCATCCTCCTTGAGATGAAAAGCATTTGCCAGGTACTGCAGGAGATAGTCAGGCATCCTGAGGTCATAAAGAAACCGGGAAGGCACTCCCAGATTCCTTTTTGTAATCTGCTTCCTGATTTTTTTCACCAGATTTCCACTGAATTCATCATCAATGTTCAAATCAGCATCACGGTTCAGTTTGATTGAATAGCTGTCTTTGATTGTATATCCGGGGAATATGAAGTCCAGATTCTCCCGAATAACATCATCCAGCGCGATATAATAGTAAAACTGATCATCCCGGGGCAATTCAATAAAGCGCGGTAAAACATCGGAGGGGATATTCAAATGAGCAAAGTGACGATCGCCCTGGTCATCTTCCATGTCCACCATCAGGTAAAGGGCCCTGTTATCAAGGTAGGGCTCTTCGGTGGCAGAAGTCATCATTACCGGCTGCAGATGGGAAAGGACCTTGCTCTTAAAATAATGATCCACAAATTCATTATGGGCAGGTTTTACCGGCTCATCGCGATAAAGGTAAATTCCATTCTCCTTTAATTCCGGAATGATCCTGTCCCGCTTTATTCGTCCGAATTCCTCCTGCTGTCTGTTTACTTCTTTGAGAATTTTTTCCAGCAGTTCTGCCGGGGGGAGGGTAAATTTCCGGTTGATCTTCTCTTTATCAATATCCACAATACTCCTCAGTGCCGCCACCCGCACCCTGAAAAACTCATCCAGATTGGATGAATAGATAGCCAGGAACTTTATGCGTTCATACACCGGTACGGCGGGATCAGCCGCTTCAAGCAACACCCGGTTATTAAATGACAACCAGCTGTAATCGCGGTCGGTCAAGGGATATTCAGTATTCTCCATATTACAGTTTACAGCAAAAAAAACCCCGATCTGAGCCGGGGTTTTCTCTTGGTAAAATTACTATTCTTACCTGGCATTGCCAAAGATGTAACGCAATCCAAGCTGCATCTGCCATCTTGAGCTTCTGAACCCGGAATCGATAACATTCCCTTCCCAGGGATCACGTCCTTCCATAATATCACTGGGAACAGTGTACTCAGGAGTTGTTCCATTCAGGCTCACATTGTACAGGGAATAAGTACCGAAGCTCATGAAGTAACGACGACCCCAGTCCTTATTAAGCAGGTTGGTGAAATTGAATATATCCACAGAGAACTGCAGGGTATTTCTTTTTCCATTACCCATATCGATGAAGAAGTTCTGCAGGAAGCGCAGATCTATAATCGCCTCGAAAGGCGTCCGGTCTGTATTACGCTCCACATAACCTCCTTTGTAATCCTCAAGGCCATTACGATCATTTATGAATGCATTCAGTGCGTCGACCTGCTCAGCTACCGTATAGTCGCTGGTGGCAACAATATTAAGATCCGCGGCATCTGACGGCACATAAGCAAGCTCATTGAAATCAAAACCACCGTCGTTAACAAAGCTGTCATTAAAGGCACCCGCCACGTAGGTGTAAGGCCTTCCGGACTGACCATTAAAGATCAGGCCGATTTCAGAAGACATAAATCCGGCGTATTCCATGGCATAGGCTACCTGGGCCATGACACGGTGTCCGGCAGAGAAGTTCGACCGCATGGCCTCTCCTTCATTATTCCGTCCGTTTTCGTTGAAGAACCCTCTCCACTGGGAGTTATTCTGCGAAGAAGTTCCATCGAACAGCGAATAGGCATCGCCGTAAGAATAGCTCAGTGTAGCACTCAAACCATTGTCAAAAGGCTTATTCAGTGATGCAACAAAATTGTACGCATAGCCTTCATTGGTATTTGAGGCCAGGTAAATTCCTGTATACTTTGAATCAATCTCATCAAACTGATCAAACAGCGGACGATTATCCTCACCACCCGTCAGGTTTTCGGTTGACGGCTTGAGGTTCAGGTTCTGATAGCGAAGATAGTTAATGTTCTTCGAGTAAATGGCTTCAACGGTACCCACCATGCCCCAGGGCAGTTTCTGATCTACCGCCAGGTTGAATTTCAGGGTTTGGGGGAGTTTAAAATCTTCCGCAAACAAATCCACCTGGCCGGAAGGTGTTACACTTCCCGGATCAATTTCCCCTGGCCACTGGCTGTTGACATCCGGGTTAAACGGCTCGTCATCATTGCGTCCGCCCCCGATATTAAGACCGTAGTTGTTGAAGGCACCACCCTGCCATACCAGGGGAATCCGGCTGGTGAATAGTCCCACACCTCCACGCAGCTGCGTGCGCTGATCGCCGTTCACATCCCAGTTAAATCCTACGCGGGGAGCAATCATAAGCTGAGTTTTGATGAACGACCCTGTTTCGGCACCCATCATATCGTACCCGAAACTTTCGATCATAGGGATTGTATTGTTATTAAAATCCTGGTTAACCGGTACATCGTCCAGGAAAATCGGGAAATCCACGCGCACCCCTGCTGTCAGTTTGAAGTTTGGTGACATCTGGATCTGGTCCTGCACATAGAAGCCAAGCAGGATTTGCTCAAAAGCCGCAATAGCTTCGGACTCATCCCCCGCTACATTATCCACCTGAGAATAACTTCTTTCAATACGGCTGGAAATCGGGTTTCCACTACCATCCTGATTATTCAGGAACTGGTCAATCCCGTCAAAGAACCGGTAGCTTCCGTAATTCTCACGAATAAAGAGGTTCCCCACATTGTAATATTCAAAGTTCGCCCCGAACAACAGTGAGTGACGTCCCTTGAACAGTTCGAAGTCATTATTAACCGTAATGATATCCTGGTTCAACAGGTTAGCCGTTGAGAATCGCTCTGCTCCGATTTCAATGTTTGTATCAGGAATGTTATCGTCACCTGGCTGACTTATACGAATAGTAGGGAACGGATCACCGAGCGGATCACGGTCGTCACGAACGATGGTCGCTCCTACCGTGAGCTTATTAAACATATTGTTCCCGATAGTACTTGAGAGTTCAAGTGCTGTGGAGTTGGTGGTGGAGATAAAGAACTCAGATCCGTTGTTAAACCCGAGGAATGTCGGAGAAGAACTCCGCGCTTCCAGATTCTCTGCCCTGACATAGGAATGACGTAAGGTCAGCTTATGGCTTTCACTGATATTCCAGTCAATCTTACCGAGGATTTTTTCACTGTCCAGGTAAGCCGTATTGTTTTCAAATCCTCCCGGATCATAATTATAGTTGTCACGCAGAAATGAGGCCAGTTGATTCAGGTCATCACGTGTGGCAGAACCTCTGTAATTATTAAAGTCAAAGGGTTGCGGACGATCATCGCGCTGAATTTCACCATTAACAAAGAAGAATACTTTATCTTTTACGATTGGTCCGCCCAGACGGAATCCATATGTTTTAGCGGTAAACTCGGCAAGTTTTTCGCGATCGATATCTTCGTTATCGGTCGGCGTTTTTCCTGCCAGGTTTTCATTTCTCCAGAAATAATAAGCAGAACCTTCCACTTCATTGGTACCACTCCGTGTTACAGCGTTGATCGCACCCCCGGCAAATCCACTTTGCCGAACATCGAAAGGAGCCACGGACACCTGGAATTGCTCGATCGCATCAATACTGACCGGCTGCACACCTGTTTGTCCGCCATTTGTACCACTACCGGCAAGACCAAACACGTCATTGTTCACCGCACCATCAATGTAAATGGTATTGAATCTGTTATTCTGACCTGCAATAGATATAGCAAATCCATCCGTGTCTTCCTGAATATTGGCCAGGGGGTTATATCGTACATAGTCCCCGAGTGACCTGGATACCGTAGGCAGCGCCTCTATGGTATTCTGATCGACAACAGTTTCCTGGCCGGTCCTGTTCCCGTCAAACACATCATTTCTATCAGCGGTTATCAGCACTTCACTCAGCTCAGTAGCCTCTTCAGCCAGCTGTACGTTAACCCCGTAGGTTTGTCCCAGTGTCAGGTAAATGGAAGGATTCTCCCAGGTCTGGTACCCAACAAAAGAAATTGTCACTTTATACGGACCGCCGACCCGCATATTCGGAATCCGGAAAAATCCTTCCGTATCCGTGACGTTCCCGTATTGGCTGCCGGTCGGAGTGTGCACCGCGATAATTGTTGCTCCCGGCAACGCCTCTCCTGTTTCATCTGTAATTCTACCACTCATGGCAGAAGTCGTAACACCTTGTCCGAATACCTCACCGGTTATTCCTGTCAGCAGAAGTATCAAACAAATAGACAGTAGATTTTTTAGCATAATTGCATGTTTATGATTGAACGTAAAAAAAGAATAGACCATACTATTTTTTGGCAGGTCAAAGGTAATAGGTAAATTTCCCTTTCGATTGACTTCAGTTTTAATTTAGTGCAAAAAAAACACTGACAATGTTAACTCAATGTTACGCAATTGTCCGTCTCATTTTCAAGCCATTAACGATAATAAGTTAACACAAGAATTTCTTAAATACACATGATAAACAGCATAATTAAGGCCTTGTTCATAATGCTGGTCCCGGTTTTTGCGGTGGCTCAGCAACCATTATCCTATTATACAGGTGATTCAAACGATTACGATCCTTCCATTCCCACTCCAAAAGAAATTATCGGTCACGAAGTTGGGGAATGGCATGTGAGTCACGATAAGCTTGTGATGTACATGGGTGTCCTGGCTGAGGCATCGGACCGGATATCACTTTCGGTGACCGGCCATACTTTTGAAGGAAGGCCATTAATGGTCCTGAAAATCACCTCACCGGAAAATCAGCGAAACCTGGAAACGCTGCGTCAACAACACCTTGCCTGGTCCGATCCGTCGGCTGAAGCGGGAAACAGGGATGATATCCCCATGGTCGTATACATGGGGTACAGCATTCACGGCAACGAGGCGAGCGGAAGCAATGCTTCCATGCTGGTAGCCTATCACCTGGCCGCTGCACAGGGTCCGGAAATTGATGAGCTCTTAAGTAATACCATCATTCTGCTTGACCCGTCATTTAACCCGGACGGACTTAACCGGTTTGCCAGCTGGGTGAACAGTCGAAAAAGCCTTACACAGGTTTCAGACCCCGGCTCGGTTGAATTCGATGAGCCCTGGCCGGGCGGACGAACCAATCACTATTGGTTTGATCTGAACAGGGACTGGCTTCCAGCGCAGCTGCCTGAATCCCAGGCGCGGCTTAAAACATTTCATGACTGGAAGCCCAATATCCTGACTGATCACCACGAAATGGGAACCAATTCCACCTTCTTTTTCCAGCCAGGCATCCCTTCACGTAATAATCCGCTGACCCCTGCCGAGACCTACCGGCTTACTGAGGAAATGGGGAAATTTCATGCCGCGGCACTTGATAAGATAGGCTCCCTCTATTATACCAAAGAGAGCTACGATGACTATTATTATGGGAAAGGCTCCACATATCCTGACATTAACGGAGCTGTTGGCATCCTGTTCGAACAAGCCAGTTCCAGGGGGCATGCCCAGGAGAATGATTTTGGTGTACTCACGTTCCCATTTACCATCCGGAACCAGTTTACCACATCGCTGTCAACACTTGAAGCCGCGGTAGCTCTCCGGGAGGAATTCCTGGACCACCAGCAGAACTTTTATAAAGAGGCGATGCAGGAAGCGCGAAATGCGGAGAACCGTGTATACCTGATCGGATCACGGGACAAGGCCCGGCTTTACCATATGGGCCAATTAATCGCGCGGCATGACATCACGGTTCAGCACCTGAACGAGGGAACAACCATCAATGGCATTCGTTACCAACCGGATGAATTACTGGGTATTCCACTGGTTCAGCCACAATATAAACTGATAGAGGCAATGTTTGAGCGCCGAACAACATTCACCGACAGTCTTTTTTACGATATCAGTACCTGGACACTACCCCTGGCCTTTGGCGTGGATTTCCGACCGGGCGGCAGCCGCGATGCAGGATTGTTAGGTGATGAATTTGATGGTGACGCCGCTACGGAAGGCCAACTGCTCAGCACGGATGGAACTCCTTATGCGTATGTATTTGAACCCTACGGCTACTATACCCACCGGGCCGTTTACCAGTTACTGGACAACGGTCTGAAGGTTCGCGTCGCAAATGAAAAATTTAATGCCGGCGGCAAGGAATATCCGCGTGGCAGCCTGGTGGTTGCCTCAGGCATTCAGCAAATGGACACGCTTAACCAATATATGGCCGGGCTGGCACGGGAGAATTTCCTGACCATTCAGCCTGTCTCCACCGGACTTGACTACGAAGGCCGCAGTCTCGGGAGTCCTTCTTTCACAACCATTGAAAAACCATCAGTAGCCATCCTGGCCGGTGATGGTGTTCGCTCCTACGATGCAGGTGAAATCTGGTACCTGATGGATCAGCGATACAAGATTCCATCCACCCTGTTATCGGCAGACAACATCGGCAGTGCTGACCTGAACAGATATAATGTTCTGATCATGGTGTCGGGTCGCTATTCACTGAGTGAGTCGGAGCGGGATAAATTGAGAAGCTGGGTTCAGGATGGGGGTACGATCGTGGCCTTTGGCAGTGCACTCTCCTATCTGAACGGGTCAGGTATAGGAAGTTTTGATTTCACCTCAGCTGACCGGAACGATTCAACCAATCAGCGTCCTTACGGGCTGCTTTCAGAAACACGCGGAGCCCAGGAGATCGGCGGGTCGATTTTCATGGCACGGGCCGACCTAACCAATCCATTGCTTTACGGCTACTATCATGAAAATATAGCACTCTTTAAAAATGATGAACAATTTATGAAACCCGCCTCTAATCCGTTTGCCAATCCATTGCTTTTCACAGCAGATCCTCTTGTCAGCGGGTATATTTCTCCAGGAAATGCCCGGGCTATTTCAAATACGTCGGCTTTACTGGTGAGTTCGCCCGGCCGTGGCAGAGTAATTGGTTTCAACAGCAAACCTGCATTCCGGGCATTCTGGTACGGAACCAATAAAATGCTTTTAAATGCTATTTTCTATGGCAGGGATATAAGCAGCGGTGCGACCAGATAGCCTTATTTATTACATGTCATTGCTTGGAACTGTGATATGTAGTATTTTGGCCATTCCAGTGTTACCCGACAGATGTTGATAGTCTGGCATAGTTTTAGCGCCAAATAGATGGATATTAAACGGAGGAATTCGTGAAAAAAACAGGATTTAAGACGGTAGCGTCAGTTATTCTCCTTTTCTGGAGCTTAAGCAGCTTTGCACAGGGAGATATAATCAACGAAGTGAAGGAGGCGATAAAGACCGGAAGTTCGAAAGAAATTGCCCAGTATCTTCATCCCCAGGTTGATCTTACGATTAACGGTGAAATGGGCAATTACAGTAAAACGCAGGCGGAATTTGTACTTCGCGAATTTTTCAAGGAGAATCCTCCTTCCAGTTTTACTATTGTACACCAGGGATCTTCGAAAGGTGGCCTGCCCTATGCTATTGGCCAGTATCTGAGCAATAATCAGACATACAGGGTATGGATGCGCATAAAGAACCTTGATGACAGGTACCTCGTTCACGAAATCAGCTTTATAAAAGAGTAACCCCTCAGAGGAGTCTGTTAAAAGGCACTGATTTCTCAGTGCTTTTTTTATTTTTGCAGGATGATTCCCCCCTATGTAACTGAACAGACGGTAGAAGACTTTTTAACTGCGGCTTTCCGGGAGGATATTGGTGACGGGGATCATTCATCCCTTGCTTCGATTCCTGAGGACCTGCAAGATGAAGCCATATTAATCATGAAGGATCATGGGCTGATTGCCGGCGTCAGTCTGGCCGGGATGATTTTCTCGCACTATGATCCTGATCTCCGGGTGGAATACTATGCGACCGACGGGGACAGTCTGAAACCGGGAGACCATGTGCTGAAAGTCAGCGGACGGGCCCGTTCAATTCTTGCGTGTGAAAGGCTCCTGCTTAATTGCATGCAGCGAATGTCGGGAATTGCGACATTTACTCACCGTCTGGCCAGTCTCATTAATCATACAACAGCCAAATTGCTTGATACCAGGAAAACGACGCCAAATTTCCGAATCATGGAAAAGTGGGCGGTAATTATTGGCGGCGGCGTAAATCACCGGTTTGGCCTCTATGATATGATCATGCTAAAAGACAATCACATAGATTACGCCGGCGGAATTGCCAATGCCCTGGACGGGGTAGAGACTTATCTTACCGAATCAGGCAGGCAGTTGAAAGTTGAAATTGAAACCCGGAACCTGGCAGAGGTTAAGGAGGCGCTTTCGCATGGAAAATTTGACCGGATCATGCTTGACAATATGTCGTCTTCAGAAATGAGGGAGGCGGTAAAACTGATAGGCGGTAAGTATGAGACAGAAGCCAGCGGAGGAATCAATGAAGATACTATTGCCCAGGTCGCCGAGACAGGGGTGGATTACATTTCAGTAGGCGCACTGACCCATTCCGTTCAAAGCCTCGATATGAGCCTGAAGGCAAACAGAGAGAATTAAAATTACAACCAGTTATTCATGATAGTTAAAACCAGAAAATACAAACTCCCAACCGGCACCTATATCAAAATGGGTATGCTCAATACCCTGCGACAGCAATGGTGGGTGTTCCTAATCGCCATTGCAATTTGCTGCGGGTATTTTATCATTCCTAATATGTGGTGGTTCATCGGAACAGGCATTGCCCTTGTCCTTTATTTATTATTCTGGCTGATCCAGTTTGCTGGAGTTACTCAGCTCGATCAGACCAAAATGCTTTTTGAGAAACTTTCCTACGAAATCACCAGTCAGCAGGTACTCATCAAGCTGAATGAACGTCAGGGTATGCCGTTAAAATGGGACCAGATCAAACGTGCACAGGCAGGAAAAGATCATTACCTGTTGGTAGTAAATAAGGCACAGCTCATTTATCTTCCTTTTAAGATCTTTAAAACGGATAATGAGCGGAAATTTGTCGGGACAATCCTGAAACGCAAAGGATTTATCAAGGAGTAGGCATGTGTTTGAATGGATGATACCTGGGACAAGCAAACTGCCATTAACAAAGCCGCCCGGTTTTGCGCTTATCAGGAGCGGTCGGAACTGGAAGTGCGGAAGAAATTAAAAGGCCGTATTACTAATCCGGCGATCATTGAAGAGATCATTGAACGGCTGACCGACGAAGGATTTCTTAACGAAGACCGGTTTACCGATGCATTTGTCAAGGGAAAATTTTTTCAGAAAAACTGGGGAAAAATTAAAATCCGCTTTGCCCTCCGGAGCCATGCGATAAGCGAGGAAAAGATCAATGAGTCGCTGGAACGGCTGATCCCGGCTAAAGCGTATGAAGAAACCGTTAATGATCTGATTACCAGCAAGATAAATCGAACCAAAGAAAAATCACCTCTGAAGCTGAAAGGAAAAGTATTTCAGCACCTGGCCGGGAAAGGGTTTGAACAGGACGTTATTTTTGCTGCCTGGGATCGCCTTGGATTTGATGTATGATTCATGACATTTCAATAAATTCTGCCTTT
Source organism: Bacteroidia bacterium (assembly GCA_030432655.1). Taxonomy (GTDB): domain Bacteria; phylum Bacteroidota; class Bacteroidia; order Cytophagales; family Cyclobacteriaceae; genus JAUILA01. The sequence goes on along the minus strand of JAUILA010000002.1, from coordinate 119,345 downwards.
GCGCAATTTCATTTTAATTCCAAACCCTTATCTTACCTGTTAATTTCAGAACTATTACATGGCATTAACAGAAACTTGTCGGAATTGCCTCGATGAACTGGCCGGAGTCATCTCCCAGCTCACCGACCAGGAATACAGTACACCTCTCATCGTTTTAAACAATTCCAGCCTGGGCGGACATACGAGGCATGTGGTAGAGTTTTACCAGTGCCTTCTCGAGCAGTATTCTTCAGGGTCGGTAAACTATGATCTGCGACGACGCAATTCACAAATTGAAAATGAGGTTCGATTTGCCCTGGACCAGATCAGCCAAATTGGAGCATACCTTGATAACTTACCTGAAGACCTTGAATTATTACTCCAGGGAGAATTCCATTCGGGCGGACCGGTTAGAATTCCTACCAGCCTCCAGCGGGAGCTTGTTTACCAGCTGGAACATACAGTACACCATATGGCCCTGATTCGTGCAGGTTTGGCGCATGCCTATTCCCATATTGAAATCCCTCCGTTATTCGGTATCGCGGCATCAACCATTCGCTATAAGATGCAAGTCAGTGAATAATGATATCCCTTCTCAGGCGCTGGAGAATTAAACTCTTTAACTGGGAATACTGGCCCTGGCAGATCGTTTACTTTCCTGTATTTATTTACTATATCTTCCTCGCATTGCGTTCCGGATCCATGCTGTACATTTCCGGAGCCAATCCCGGAATCCGTAACGGGGGAATGATTGGCGAGTCAAAGTATGATATTCTCAGCCTTATTCCGGCACAGTACCTTCCAAAAAGCATACGTATAGGGTACATACCAGAAAATTCCCGGATGCTTAATGAGCAATTGCAAACAGCAGGTTTGGAATTCCCACTTATCGCAAAGCCTGATGTCGGCGAACGAGGTTTCATGGTTAAGAAAATTCACTCAGTCCGTGAGGCAGAAAAGTACGCTAATCAGCTCGGTCATCCGTTCATTTTACAGGAATACATCGATTTACCGGTTGAGGCAGGGATTTTTTATTACCGGCTCCCGGGTGATAAAAATGGAAATGTTTCCTCTGTGGTACTAAAAAAAATGCTTACAATTCGTGGGAACGGCAGAGATACTATGGGCCAGTTGATCCAATCCGACGACCGTGCATTTCTGCAGCTACACTTACTTCAAAAAAAATTTGCGTCCTCCTGGGACCATGTACCTGAGCAGGACCAGGAAATTGTTCTTAACTCCATCGGCAACCACTGCCTCGGCACAACATTTCTCGATGGCAATTATCTGATCACTCCACCATTAATAAGCACCATGGACAGGCTTTCCAGGCAGGTGGACGGGTTTTATTATGGCCGTTTTGATATCAGGGCGGCTTCACTGGAATCAATCCAGGCCGGCGATTTCAAAGTGCTGGAATTAAACGGTGCCGCTTCGGAGCCTGCACACATCTATCAACCAGGCGCTTCCTTTTTAAAAGGTCAGAAATCACTTTTTCATCACTGGAGAATGATGTACATAATCAGCAGGATGAACAAGGAACGAAAGCAACTTAGTTTTCCGTCCGTTCGGGAATCCCTGCGTGAATTCCGCCGGTTCCGGATGCTTAAGCGCAGCAAGAAGCAGTAATTTTATTTTTCCGGAGCCAACGTGGTATCCATGGTAAAGGTGAGTATAACTTCCCTGCCGCTGATTTCCTGGAGAAATGGTTTTAAAATAATTTCAGCATTGTCCCTGGTCTGATCAAGAATGCCGCTGTCCATTGCGGCTTTCCGTATCTCCTCTTCTGCCAGCTCATAGGCTTTTTCGATAAACGGCCCGTCTTCCTTCATCGGATTGGTTTGGAGAGAATAAATACGGGTATTCTTAAGATCCAGTTTATAATAGCAAATTTCCGGAGCCGGAAGCCGCATATATACGGTATCTCCTTCTACCCGGATATCCTGTGCCGTCATTTTAGTAAAGTCAATACAACCGGCTGCCTGCCCCTGGCTAATCAAGGCAATCTTCTGATCCGGGCCGAGTTTAAAGAATTTAAAATATTCCTTACTGACTTCTGTGAGTTCGGTAATCTCCTTAAAATTATACCTTACCAACTCAATTTTTCCCAGTTCCTCCACTTCCTTCAACATTACGGAGGTATTGATCACGGTGCCTGGCACTTCATCAGAGGAATCAGTTTGCCACCACCATAGCAGGATACCAACCAATATCATCCAGGGCAGCACACGGAGGATTTCTTTAATCAGGCTCATAGGTTGAAATTAATCCGTTTCCATAATAATGGAAAGAAATAATCTGCTTAAAATAGGTCATATGACCCACTGGAAACTTAGCGTTGATACCGGAGGAACATTTACGGATTGTTTCTGCCAGGATCCTGACGGAACGATTAAACGGCTTAAAGTCTTAAGCAACAGCACGCTGAGGGGTAAAATCGAATCCCGGACAGCCGCAGACAAATTCTCCATTAAAACAAACTGGAATTTTGATCCCGCCCTGCTTCAAGGCTATGAGATTGAATTGCTTCCCGGCGGTCAAATAAGTAAGATTAAACAGGCTGATAACGACCTGCTTCTGGTAACGGATCATGTGAAAGACGGTGAATTCACCCATTTTGAAATCAGGTCCCAGGAAGAAGTTCCGGTATTCGCGGCCAGGTTGTTAACCGGTACCGGGCTTGAAGAAGAACTGCCGGTGGTTGATATACGGCTTGGAACCACCCGGGGCACGAACGCACTGCTTGAAAAAGCCGGGGCACCTGTCATATTACTAGTAACCAGTGGTTTTGGTCAGTTACTTGAGATAGGCACTCAGCAGCGGCCAGACCTGTTCAGTCTTGACATCGTAAAAGGGCCGGTTTTTTACGAAGAGGTCATAGAGGTCACTGAACGGATGGGGGCGAATGGTGAAGTGTTGTCCGGGCTTACGACAGGTGAATGCGAACGTATTATCCGGATGCTGGAAAAATATGATCCGGAAAAAGTCTCCCTGGCCGTGGCTTTCCTTCATTCCCACAAAAACCCGTCCCACGAGAATCAGCTTACCAAGCACCTGCAGGAAGCTGGATTTGAATGGGTCAGTACTTCTTCCGGTCTGTCCGCCAACAGCAAAATCCTTTTTCGCGCTCAAACCACTGTGGTAAATGCGTACCTGGCGCCGATCATGCACCGCTATTTCCGATCCATTGAAGGACGGTCTAACGGATCCCTCAAGATAATGACCAGTGCGGGCCACCTGGCAGGGATGAAACGCTTTACCCCGAAAGACGGGTTACTGAGCGGTCCGGCTGGCGGTATTAAGGGGGCGGCTTTCACGGGGGCACAGTGCGGAATCAGTAGAATGGTCACTTTTGACATGGGAGGAACCAGCACGGACGTGTCGATTTATGACGAGGGGGAAGACCTGGCCTATGAAACTTCGGTAGGCGGAGCCGTGATTCAGGCACCCTGCCTCGCCATCCATACTATTGCTGCAGGGGGCGGCTCTGTATGCCTGTTTGACGGAGAAATGCTGCAGATTGGTCCGGCCAGCGCCGGAGCTCAACCGGGACCTGCCTGTTACGGAGGCGGCGGACCCCTTACCGTTACTGACATCAACCTGCTTGCCGGCCGGCTGAATGAGCGGAATTTCAGTATACCACTTCGCATTTCGGATGCCGAACAAAAATTGTCCGACTTGCTTGGTCAAATGAAAGAAGCAGGGCGTGAGACCAACCGCCAGGAGCTGCTGCATTCGTTGCTGACGCTAACCACGGAAAAAATGGCGCGATCGGTCAGGTACCTTGCCATCCGTAAAGGGGTGGATACTTCAGGGCTGGTGCTGATTACATTTGGCGGGGCCGGCGGGCAACACGCCTGTGATCTGGCTGAGCAACTTTCTATGGACAGCGTACTGGTTCCCTACGATGCAGGATTGCTCAGTGCACACGGGATCAGAACCACGGAAATTGCCCACTTCGCTGAAAAGGAACTTCAGCAACCCTGGGAAGAATTCAAATCATCGTTTAACGATGTAAAAAATAAACTCTTCCGCGAAGGAAAGGAACAATTGAGCGAAGAGACCGATTCTCCCGATGAAATAATTCTAAAGGCCTGTTACCTCTATCTCCGGTTTTCCGGACAGGAATCTTCCGTTGAGGTACTTTATACGGATGATTTGGTTGTGGAAGAGGAATTTGAGAAATCGTACAGGCATGTTTACGGGCACTGGCTGGAAGAAAAGGAAATTGAGATCACTTCCATTAAAGTGGTCGCTGCCATTCGTAAGGATTCCCCGGAAGAGGCTATTGTGCCTGATGAGACATACCTTCCCGATCCTGACGGTCAGCAGGAAATGCTCACTGATGATGAATTTTGCAATGCTCCATTTTATTTATGGGATGAATTGAAACCCGGAGCCTCCCTGGAAGGACCTGCGCTACTCGGAAACAGGAATTGCACAGTGGTGATCCGGGAAGGATGGGAACTGGTACTGGACAATCGGAGTAACGCACGGATGTTTCTCAAAGAAAGGCATGCAACGGAACAAAATGAATCCACGGCAAGCCTGGCATTGTTCACCAACCGGTTCAGCGCGGTGGTGGAGGAAATGGGGGCCATTCTCCAGCGAACCTCCTTTTCAGTGAACGTAAAAGAAAGAGCCGACTATTCCTGCGCCATGCTCGATGCGTCAGGCCGGCTTGTTGTGAATGCGCCGCATATTCCTGTTCACCTGGGAAGCATGGGAGAATGCGTCAGGGCCGTAATAAAGGAAATGGAACTTGAAGAAGGTGATGTGGTGATCACGAATCATCCGAAATTCGGAGGTTCCCATCTGCCGGACATCACCCTGATCAGTCCGGTTTATTTTGAAGGCAAACTGATGGCATTTGTGGCAAACAGGGCCCATCACGCGGAGATCGGGGGAAAAACACCCGGATCCATGCCTCCGGATGCCAAAACCCTCGGCGAGGAAGGGGTGATTTTTGAACCTGTCTGTCTTTTGAAGAGGGGCGAAGCACAATGGGAACAGATTCGTCAAAAACTGAATTCAGGAACGTACCCCAGCCGGTCCCCGGACGAAAACCTGGCGGATTTGCGTGGGGCGCTAGCTTCCATCCAGTCGGGGATCCGCAGTGTACAGCGGCTATGCAGATTATATGGCCCCGGGGTTATTTCCAAACATATGAAAATGCTCTATGAGTACGCCGGAGATCAGATGAAGGAAGCCATCGAACAATTCAGGTCCGGGTCCCTGCATGCGTGCGAAGAGCTGGACGACGGATCTTCCCTGGAAGTATCAATAAAAAAGCAACACGAGAAACTTCTGATTGATTTCCAGGGAAGTGCCGGGGTTCATCCCGGAAATCTGAATGCCACTCCGGCCATCGTTCGAAGTGTGGTACTGTATGTCATGCGCCTGTTGATAAAAGAGAAACTCCCGCTGAATGAAGGATTGCTGAGAGATGTATCCCTTCACCTGCCGGGCGGGCTACTCAACCCGGACTTCAGCCAGGACGACCTGCCGGCGGTAGTAGGGGGCAATACGGAAGTAAGTCAGCGCCTTACTGACACTTTGTTAAAAGCGCTTGATCTGGCAGCCTGTAGTTATGGTACCATGAATAATGTCATTTTCGGAAACAGGAACTTCGGGTTTTATGAAACGATATGCGGGGGCACCGGTGCCGGACCAGGATTCAACGGATGCGACGCGGTGCATCAGCATATGACCAATACCCGGATTACTGACCCGGAGATTCTCGAAATGCGCTACCCGGTTCGCCTGGAAGAATTTTCTATACGGCCTCATTCAGGAGGAAAAGGAAAATGGCATGGCGGTAATGGTGTAATACGAAAAATTCGTTTCCTGGAAACGGTGGAGCTATCTGTTCTTACCCAGCACAGAACCGCCGGGCCCTACGGCAAAAAAGGAGGGAAACCCGGCAAACCAGGAAAGCAGTACGTAGTGCGCAACGGAAATATGACAGCTCTGGCTCCGGTGGATTACTTACGGGTTGAAACAGGTGACCTGTTTGTTATCGAAACTCCTGGTGGCGGGGGTTGGGGCTCTCAGGAAGAATGAGCCAGGCTGAGTTTACACGCACTTGCTTTGACTTCCATATGCACCGGAACATTTAGCGGCAGGGCCAGATTATACGGTTCGTGGCCCAAGGGAAGTCCCGAAGCGACCGGAATACGGAGCTTAGCGAAATATCTTTCCAGTATCCCGTATATATCTTTTCCAAATGGAATTTTGGTATCCTGACAGTCACTGAAATCACCTATTATCACCCCTTCCAGGCCTTCAAATTTCCCTGCACGTGCCAATTGATTGAGCATCCGGTCGATCTTATAGAGATATTCATCAATTTCCTCCATAAAAAGAATCTTACCCCGTGTATCAATCTCGGCGGGGGTTCCAAGGCTTTCTGCCAGCAGGGAAAGATTACCTCCGGTCACCGGCGCTATTACGCTCCCCTCACAGGTCAGTCCGGTATTGGATTCCAGCTCGTGTGTGAATGTATGATAGAACAATAAATCACGTAATGAAGCAAGTGATTCATCCACTCCATCGTACCCGTACTGGGCAGGCATCAGACCATGCACGGAACCCAATCCTTCCCGGGTCGCGGCCAGGTGGATAGCGGTTATATCACTGAAGCCTACAATCCATTTTTGAGTCGCAGCAGAATTTTTCCAATTGAGACGGTCCACAAACCGCGTAGCACCATAACCGCCTCTGGCGCAAAAAACAGCCTTCACAGACGAGTCATCCAGGAAAGCCTGAAATTCCTCCAGCCGTTCCTGGTCACTGCCGGCGAAGTATCCGTCAGTGGCAAAAAGGTGACGGCCCTTTAACACATTCAGGCCCCACTCATCAAATACCTGCCATGACCGCTCCATCTGATCATGAGTGATTCTTCTGGATGGGGAGACCACGGCGATCGTGTCTCCTGCGGATAACGGTGGCGGAAGCATATACATCCTGTAAAAATAGGACTACATGAATCAAAAAAAAACCCTGCAGGCAATCTACCTGCAGGGCCGAATATATAGTCAAATTATATAAACTATTCGGAAGGAGGTGTTGGGGTAATTCCCATATCTGTTAAAACGAGATCAGAGATATCGTACTGCTCGTCTGCATAAAGCACCACGTCAATACCACCGATCTGTCCGTTTATGACATAAGTGAACCCATTTGCTTTGGCCACTTTTTCAATGCTATCACCAATTTTTTCATACAGCGGCTGCATCAGATCACCCTGCTTTTGCTGGATATTGGACTGCGCATCCTGCTGCAGTTTTGTAATCCGCTGCTCTAGCTGAGCAAGTTCCGTTTCCTTTTCCTGGCGGATAGCATCTGCCATTGTTGAAGCCTGCTGCTGATACGCCTGCAGTTTTTGCTGATATTCCTGATATTTGGTCTGAAGCTGATTCTGCAATTGGGTATTGAGCGTTCTCAACTCCGCCTCTACTTGCTTCGTTTCAGGCATTTGACTCAGGATATAATCAACATCCGCATATCCAATCTTCACACTCTGAGCCATTGTCGTAATGCTCATCATTGTGCAAGCAATCAAAAAGAGTACTAGTTTACTTTTCATCATTCTTAAATTATTCTACATTAATTACTTTATCACGTCATTTGGATCCCCCAGGCCCAATTCGTCCAGGACGAAATCGGTATAATCATGCCGGGGGTCGGTATACACCATTACAAGATCCCTTGACTTATCAAACATCACAGCCAGTTTCTGCTCTTTGCATACGATTTCCACCGCGTCTGCAATTTTGTCCAGTAGTGGTTTTACCAATTCTTTCTGCTTCAGGAAGAACATGCCCTCAAATCCAAAAATTTTCTTTTGGTAAGCTTTCAGGGCTTCCTCTTTTTCACGAATCGCTGCCATCCGTTCATTTTTCATTTCAGCGGTTAACAGCACTTCTTCCGCCTGAAGCTCATCATACATTTGTTCGATATCCTTTGACATCTCCAGGATTTCCTCCTGCCAGCCCATACTGAGCTGATCAATTTCCTGTTTCACTTCTGCGTATTCGGGCAACTGACCGAGAATGTAGTCTGTATCCACAAACCCAAATTTCTGCCCGTACAAAGGTATTATCGAAAATGATGCCAAAAATACAAAAATCAATTTTTTCATACTATCGGATTTGTTGTCCAATGGTAAAATGGAATTGAGCACCGCTTGGTCCGGTGGTTCCCGGTACGGTGTCGAAACCATATCCCCAGTTAACCCCGATCAGTCCGAATGCCGGCATAAATATCCTGGCACCAAAACCGGCTGATCTGTATAGGTTAAACGGATTAAACTGATTAAAATTATTCCAGTTATTACCTGCTTCGGCAAATACGAATCCATAAATAGTAGCTGCCTGTCCGGTGGTAACGGGGTATCTCAATTCGATACCGAATTTATTATAAACGGTACCTCCTTCAACAATATTGGTTGTGAATGCATTTGACGGGCGTCCGAAATTCGGTGGAGTCAGGACGTTATTTTCATATCCCCGCAATCCGATAATTTCCGTACCAAGAAGGAAGTTCTGACCTGCCAGTCCGTCACCTCCCAGGTAGAACCGTTCAAACGGCCCCACGCCAAGGTCATTATTGTATGCCCCGATAAACCCGAAGTGCATCTTGGACTCCAGCACCAGTTTACCAATAACGGTCATGTAGAATTTCGCATCAAACATCCATTTATGATATTCGATGAGTTTGTAGCGTTCAGCATTTTCGCGGTTTCTGATCTCCGCGTTGATCTGCCCCTGTACAAACAGATCGGATGCCCCGGAAAATTCCTGGCGGACTTCCTCGGCCACCTGTTCCCTTTCTTCATTGTCCAGCTTCCAGAAATCATCGTCCTTGAAAGCAGACCACGGTGGTGTCAGGCTCAGACTCAGCTGAATGGAGGAACCGCTTTTGGGATACATCGGATCGTCAATACTGTTCCGTGAAAGCGTAGTATTAAATGTAAAGCTGTTGGCATCGCCATCACTGAAACCAAGGCCCCGCGTTCCGTAATTTTCCAGGGTATACGTCAGGTAGGATATTGAATTGGTCAGTGTAAAGTATGTATCAGGCCATTCCAGCTGGCGACCCAATCCGACGGTAACTCCTTTCACGCCTAATTTGGCATTGTACTCATTAAATCTCGGGAAAAACTGGTTGCCTTCCTCGTCGTAGCCGGGCACCCGTGCCCGCTGAATAGAGTAATTAAGACTTACTGTAAACGAGTTTCTCTTTTTTCCTCCGAGCCATGGCTCTGTAAAGGAGAATGAATAACTCTGGAACTGGCGACCGTTTGCCTGACCCCGGATTGACAGACGCTGGCCATCACCCACAGGAATCGGGGTAAACTTACCTTGCAGCATATTGCGAAGGGAGAAATTGTTAAGGGTAAGTCCGAGTGTTCCTATAAATCCAAACTGGCCACCCCAACCACCGGAGAGTTCGATCTGATCACTTGAACGTTCGACCAGGTCCCATTCAATATCCACCGTACCATCCGCCGGATTCGGGATCGGAATGGGCGAAATCTGTTCAGGGTCAAAATAACCAAGGCTCGAAAGTCTTTGGGAGGTTCTGATAATATTATATCTGCTGAATTTATCTCCGGGAACTGTGCTGAGTTCACGACGGATCACATGGTCACGAGTACGGTCATTACCTTTGATAATAACATTCCTTATCGTTGCCTGCTCCCCTTCGTACATACGCATCTCAATATCAATGGAGTCACCTTCGACAGCCACTTCCACAGGGGTTACCGAGAAGAACAGGTATCCGTCATCCATGTAGAGACCACTGATATCCGGGCCCTGCGGATTGAACGTCAGTTTTTTATCGATCAGTTCGCGGTTATATACATCTCCCTTGCCTATGCCCAGAATGGCGTCCAGCGTCCGGTCTGAATGCACGTAGTTACCCGTCCAGTAAATATTCCGGAAATAGTACTGCTGACCTTCCTCCACCTCAATACGGACATTGATTCCATCCTCCCCATAAGCGTAGATCGTATCGCTGACAAGCTGCGCGTCACGGTATCCCCTGGAATTATAGAAATCAATAATCGCGTTTTTATCATTCTCATATTCCGACTTCTGAAACTTTGCCGACTTGAAGAAATTAAGCTTGATATTGTCGTTAATAAACTCTTTTACTTCGCTCCCCGATACTTCGTACGTCGAATCAACGAATTCAACCGCTTTTTTCGGGCTCGTTCCGGCCACCAATTCTCCGAGTCTCCTGAAAATGGAAAACCGTACATGTTCATTGGTTTTTTTCATTTTCGATTTGAGGCGTGAATCGGAGAATGCTTCATTGCCAACAAATTCGATTTTATTTATCCGCACCTTAGATTTCGGGTTCACCATAATGCGCAGGCGTACTCCGTCTTCGTTGATCGTGTCCTGTTCCTGCAATACGTTGACTTCGGCATTCAGGAACCCTTTTTCAACATAAAAGTTTTTCACTGTCATCTGGGTATTCCGGATAACAGCGTCCGATATGATTTTTCCCCTGATCAGGTTCAGGTCTTCCCGCAATTCTGACTCTTTGGATTGCTTAACCCCGTCAAACGTGAACCCGGTAAGCCTGGGTCGTTCACTCAATTCAAAGACCAGGTAGATGTTATCCCCTTCTATCCGGTCGATTTTCAGGGTTGCGTCACCGATCAGGCCGTAACTCCAGAGTTTCCGAAGGGCGTTGCTGGCTTTATCGCCGGGAATTTTGATTTTATCACCCACTTTCAGTCCTGTGAGTGAGATCAGCGCATTTTTGTCGAGTACGCGCAAACCAGTTATTTCAATATCCGCTATGGTATATTCCCTGGGGTTTGCATAATTAAGACCGCTGGAAGAAGTAGTTGCCGGTTCCTGGGTCCGGCTTCTTCGTCGGATCTGGCCATGAACCTCTGCCAGAAAAAAGGTGAGCAATAAAAAAATTAAAATTTTCTTCATCAATCAGGATTTCACTTGTTCACTTATTCTCCCAAATCTTCTTTCACGCTGTTGATAGGCAATAATGGCCTCATAGAGATCATCCTTTCGGAAATCCGGCCAGAGTTTATTTGTAAAGTATATTTCCGTGTAAGCCATTTGCCATAATAAAAAGTTGCTGATCCGCATTTCACCACTGGTCCGGATCAATAATTCCGGGTCAGGGAATTTATTTGTGGAAAGGTGCGAAGATATGACCTGCTGATCAATCTCCTCCGGATCCAGTTTACCATCCTTCACTTCCTCAGCAATTCTTTTCACTGCCTCCTCTATCTCCCAGCGACCGCTGTAACTTAGGGCTAATACGAGTTTAAGCCCGGTATTGTTTCTTGTGAGGTCAATTGCCTCATTTAATTCCTTCTGACAACGGTTTGGCAGACTGTCAAGCTGACCTATCGCTAATAGAGACACATTATTCTCCTGTAACGTTGTGATCTCCTTCTTTATAGTAGAAACCAGCAAATGCATCAGTCCTGAAACCTCCTGTTTGGGCCTTCCCCAGTTTTCAGTCGAGAAAGCGTAGAGCGTGAGGTATCCAATCCCAAGTTCGGCACAAGCCTCTGTCACATCCCGCACTGCCGTAATGGCATTCTGATGGCCGAAAATCCGTGCTGCGCCTTTGCTTTTGGCCCAGCGACCATTGCCGTCCATAATCACTGCAATATGCGAAGGAAGCCGTTCGGGTGATATTTTATCTTTCAGTCCTGCCACAAGGGTGCAAAATTAACCTTAATTCGGGAAAATTACCTGATAATTGACGCCTTTTTAGCGACGTTGCCGGTATTTGCGCCGATAGGGACTTACGGGACATGGAATCGTGTAGAAAGAATAGGTAATGGAGATGCCTGCATAGTAGTACAGATCGGTATTGTATTCGTTTCCATACTGATAATCTTTGCTGACACCATCTCCTTTGGATACATTATCAAGGTAGTCGGTAAAAGTCTTCCTGGCTCCGATTTCGGCACCAATATACCATTTCGGGTTCAGGATGTACTTCAGGCCGGCGCCAAACGGAAGGGATGGCTGGACCTGGCTGTAGTCTTCGGCTTTTTCATCAGGTGCAGTAAAGCCGAACATGGCTATTCCCCCGAACAGGTAGGGTGACCAGCGCACCGGAAAATTTTCTTCACGCCATTTAAGAAAATGATATTCAAAAACACCTGACACTTCGAACAGGAAGATATCAAAGCTGGCATCTCGTCGGCTTGTAAACTCGTCAATGGGCGTATATTCATCCCATCCCACAAGATTACCTGCGGTAACAGAAGCCCGAAAGCTTACTGGTTCGCTGATATTATAGCGATAAAACAGCGTTCCGGCTGGCCTTATGGCCCGGATATTAAAACTTCTGGACAGATCGCCGGTATAGTATAATCCGCCAACACCTGCTCCGACCTCACTTCCCTGACCATAAGAATCGGGCAGTCCTGTCGCCAACAGGGATATCAGCAGCACTGGTATCCTAAATTTTCGGAATAGTAATTGAATCATGAATTGACCTTATCTGAATTTAGCCCGCAGGAATCTTCCTCCTATTATAAATGAGACTTTCAGGGAGGTAACGAAATAAAGGTCGTTTTCATTGTCATTACCCCTCATATTATCGGGATGTTCTGTGCCATACCCCCTAATTTTTGTATATGTTAGTCCGTCACGGCCCTGAAAGGTCACCAGGCGTCCGGAAACAAACGACACATATTGTTCATTCTGACGAAAATCACCGGAAACTGCGGCATTGGTTTCCTGGCTTCGGTCATTAAGATAACGCGCGAGTTCACTATCAAATACACCCGGATCAACATAGTTCATACTCACATCGTCCAGGTAATCTGTAAAAAGATAGCGGACACCGGTTTCAAGTGAAATATCCATAACCTGATTCAGCCGATATCGAATACCAAAACCCAGAGGTATAGCGATTTGCCATTCCTTATAGGGTTCAATACCATAATTAACATCTCCAGGCTGTAAAGTCGCGTTCTGCCCTTCGGTTCCGATGTCTATGAGATCGACCCATTCTCCTGCCTCCGGTAATCCGCTGTCTTCACCGACATATGCCTGGGGGTTATGATGAAGCACAGTTACACCGGCATAGACATAGGGAGTGAATTGTACACGGCTGACATAGGTGGCGTCATTCTTAAAAAGATCGAACATCGCCACGAGGCTTAATTCCTTAATCCGGTTCCTGAAATGAAGGTTACGCATATACCGGAAAATAGCATCCGAGTCATTCGGATCCGACGCTTCGTAATCATCCCCATGGATACTTCCGTAATTGAATGCAGCACGAATTGTGTACCGCGGTCCGAACCTGTGGCCTACAAAAACACCGAACCCGGGCTTAGTCTGGCCGAAATCGGTACTAAGCATGGAAGACGAAGGGGCCAGATCTCCGAAATAATGCATTGCATTTACCGAAACCCCGAAATAACTGTAGCGACGGTCTTTCCCAAAACCCTTCTTACGTCCCTTATAATTCGCGATCCTCTTTCTGTTCTTTTTGATCTGCCGCTGACTGATCTGGGCTTCCAGGTCGACCGACATGGCAAGCGACATAAATACTGTAAAGAACACGAAAAGAAACTTTCTCATGGTCAGATAATTATTAAAGCTGATTCAGAGGATAAATGTACTAATAATATTATAAAGTAAAAGAATTAATTTCTGACGTCAAGACCCCAATTCAGCTTCTGCCTTAAAGTTTTGAAGTAATTATATCCTTCCAGTTTAATCAATTTTGCCCGGAACTTTGCCTGTGATACTTTTAACCTGATCGTATCATCCACGGTCTCGTATCTTGAATCCAGGGCAATAAGAAAGTGATTGCTTCTGCCCTCAATGGTAAATGATAGCTCTGAATCATCGGGCACTACAATAGGGCGAACCGTGAGGTTGTGCGGACTTACCGGTGTGATGATGAAATTATGTGAACCTGGCACGACAACCGGGCCACCGCAGCTTATTGAATATCCGGTAGAACCGGTCGGTGTACTTATGATTATTCCGTCTGCCCAGTAAGAATTCAAAAATTCACCATTAATGTAGGCGTGCACCGTGATCATACTGGAAGTATCCTTTTTAAGGATCGCAATATCGTTGAGCGCAAAATTAAGCCCGTCAAAGATGGCCTGACTGGCATCGAGGTACAGCAAAGTCCGCTCATCGTAGGTATAATTACCTGCTTCAAGATGGTCAAATGCCTGGTCGAATTCTTCCTTGGCAGTGGTTGCCAGGAAACCCAGCCTTCCCGTATTCACTCCAAGAATCGGAATCCCCTTGTCCCCTATCTGGGTAACTGCCTCCAGCAGGGTTCCGTCCCCGCCCAGGGTCATGACCAGATCCAGGGAACCCACATCTTCAGCATGAAAGGTTTCAAAGGAATATCCGGTCAGCTTTCCTTCCCTCAGGTGTTCTTCAAAAGAGGGGGAAACACTGATCTGATGATTTTTTCCGACCCGACCGAGCACATGCCTTATAAAGCCCGTGGTATCGGCCCCGAATTGTTTTCCATGGACGCCAATGTGCATAGACTTACTAGTTAGATATCCAGGTATTTCAGGAGCATATCCAGACGGCTTCTTTCTTCTTCCTGGATGTTGGTTTCCTGGAAACGGGCGATGAGTTTGTATCCAAAACGTTCCAGGGTAGCAATGATATGGGTGAGATCAAGCCGGTTAATCTTGAGCGTGACTTTCAGCTTGGACGTGTCATGATCATCCATTTTAACGCTGCTGCTAAGCACCTTTGCGTTATTCTCCTCAACAAGTCTGCTCAACTGCGCCAGCGAATAATCCATCTGATCGATGCTCAGAACAAGAATCCCTCCCGGTACCTGTACTGCTGCGGATTGTGCAAAAGCGGTAATGGTATCCTGAACTGTTATCGCGCCTATGTAAAGTTCAGCCTCGTCCAGCACGCCAACGGTCTGAACATGATTATCCGAAGCTACCTTCAGAACATCGTAAAAGTGAGATTTCCCCCGAACAACTGAATTCTTGCCAATCAGTTCAAATTCTGAAACTCTTTTTTCAATGTCATTGTCCTCGAGGATCATGTCTTCAGAAAGGAGACCCACAAATTTTTGTTCGCTGATCACCGGAAGCTGATTACAACGAAGCTCCTCCATCCAGACCATGGCTTTATGCGCATCGTCGGACAGTTTCAAAGGAGGGATCATATGGTTAATCAGTTCTTCAGCCGTCATTGTCCTGCAGGAATTTCTCTAATATACGATTAAATTCTTCCGGTCTCTCCATCATCGGAGCGTGGCAGCATTTATCGATGAAAGTGAGCTTTGAATGAGGGATCAGGCGGTTAAATTCATGTGCAACCATGGGAGGCGTGATCGTATCATTCAATCCCCAGATCAATAACGTTGGTTTATTAATTTTTGGTAATTCCTCCGCAAGATTATTTCTCTGGGCTGATTTGGCAATGGCTACGATCCTGAGACATTTCGGAATACTCTTGGTCGTTTCAAACACCTCATCAATCAGATCATCAGTTGCCACGTTCGGGTCATAGAATGTATATCCCACCTTTTCACGGACGTACTCGTAGGAACCCCTTTTAGGAAAAGAACCACCCATGCTGTCCTCAAACAGTCCGCTGCTTCCGGTCAGCACAAGATACTTTACCTGATCAGGGTATTCCAGCGTATAAAGCAATCCAATATGTCCGCCCAGGGAATTACCAATGAGTGTAAATCCATCCAGATCCATAATGTCTACAAAACCCCTCAAAAATTTCACCAGACCGGGCAGGCCGGCTTCCCGAAGGGGCATATCGTAAATGGGCAGCATCGGGATGATCACCCGGTAATTCCGGCTGAAGTAATTGACAACACCTTCCCAGTTACTAAGCGCTCCAAAAAGACCATGCAACAGAACCAGCGGTTCGCCGGAGCCCTCATCGATATACTTGTATTTCCCTTTTTCTTTAAGATTTATTGACATGCTTCTCTTATCATGAACTCATGCAAAGTAAACAAATATGTTTTATTTCAGTGTTATGGCATAATAATCAAGCCAATTTTGAATGATTCTGAGTCCATGTTCTGTCATGGCGGCTTCCGGATGGAATTGGACGCCGGTAACCGGAAATGTTTTGTGACGGAAAGCCATATTCTCGCCCTCAGCTGTTTTTGCCGTTTCGATCAGGCAATCCGGAAATTCTTCGAGGATCAGGGAATTATACCGAACCACATTAAATGAAGCGGGCATTTTATGGAAGAGTAATTTATCCCTTGTAAACACCCGTGAAATCTTTCCGTGCATCGGCCTCATGGCTTTAACAAGCTTTGCACCAAAATACTGACCGAGCGCCTGATGCCCGAGACAGACGCCAAGCACCGGAATTTTATCATGATAATAATCAATGGCATCCATCAACACACCGGCGCGGGCCGGAATTTCAGGACCGGGACTGATGACCATTGCAAAATATTCTTTTTCCCGGATCGTATCCAGGTCGGTATTGTTTCTGACAACCTCGCATTCACAGCCCAGTTGTTCCAGGTAATCGACCAGGTTGTAGGTAAATGAATCAAAATTGTCGATCAGGAGAATCATTCCAGGGTATAGTCTTTTATTTGTTCAAAGAAGTCGCCTGCCACGGGAAAAATATAGGAAACGAGGTCCCACATATATTCAGCCATAGGTTCGAGGTAGGGATAAATCATAGAATCGCCGATCCATTCGTTCGGTAATTCGAGGTCCATCCGGTTTAATATCCAGATAAGGACACTGATCCCCAGCGCCCATTTGAATACTGCCAGGACCGCTCCGCCCAGTTTATCAAAAACCCCAAGGAAAGTAACATTTACCAATTTACTCAGGGTCTTGCCCACAATATTGGTCAGAACAATAATTGCCACAAAAATGAGCAGAAACGCAAGTATTGGCAGCCATTCTCCATTAATATCCCATTTTTCACGCATAAACTCCATGACCACATGGAGCAGCTTGAACCCGCCGACGATCCCCAGGATAAGTGCCAGGAATGAAAACAATTCGACGATCAGGCCATCCCTGAACCCCTTCCAGGCGCCAATGACCAGGGGTACAAGGATAATGATATCCAGCATACTCATCAGGAAGCGAGCATTTGTTTCACCAGGCCGGCAATTGTTTTTCCATCTGCCTTACCAGCCAGCTGGCCCGTTGCTCTCCCCATCACCTTTCCCATATCGGAAGGCTGGGAGGCCCCGGTATCCTGTATAATTTTTTCGAGTACAGCCCTGATCTCCTCTTCACTCATTTGCTCAGGAAGATAGCGATTGATAACATCCAGCTCAAATTCTTCCTTCTCCGCCAGGTCGGTACGGCCTTCTTTGCGGAAAAGTTCAGCCGACTCCTTCCTTTGCTTGGCAGACTTGGTAAGGATTTTCATTTCAGTTTCGCTGGTAAGTCCATCCCCGCCCCCCTTCTCCGTTTCCGCCAGCAGGATCAGCGATTTGATCCCGCGAAGCGCGGTCAACTCTTCTTTATTTTTGCTGAGCATTGCCTGCTTAATATCCTGATCTATACGTTGTTTCAGGTTCATGGTTAGGATGTGTTTATTTAAATTTGTAGTGTACCTTTACAACAAATGTACTGATAATTCTATTTCGAATGGTGAGGCTAAGCGTCAATATTAACAAAGTAGCAACCCTTCGTAACGCGCGCGGAGGCAATAATCCCGATGTAGTTCAGGTGGCCATGGATTGCGAGCGGTTCGGGGCACAGGGCATCACTGTCCATCCCCGACCCGATGAGCGGCACATCACCAGGAAAGATGTATTCGACCTGGCGCCGGTTGTCAAAACTGAATTCAACATAGAAGGGTACCCGGATGAACGATTCATGCAGATTGTGAAAGAAGTAAGGCCAGCACAGGCGACCCTGGTTCCCGATTCCCCGGATGTACTTACCTCTAATGCCGGCTGGGACACCAAAAACAATCTGGGAAAATTACAGGAGATCATTGGTCAGCTGAAGGAGTGGAACATCCGTACCTCCATATTTCTGGATCCGGAAGAAGAAATGGTGGAATCTGCCGGACTTACGGGTACCGACCGGATCGAACTGTATACGGAGTCCTATGCCAGCGGATATATTGAAGACCGAGAATCTGCTATTGAGCCCTATATACGCACGGCGGTCGCAGCACACGCGGCCGGACTTCAGATTAATGCCGGCCACGACCTGGACCTGGTCAACCTGGCCTTTTTTGCTGACCGCATACCAAATCTCGCCGAAGTTTCCATCGGGCATGCCCTGATATGCGATGCGCTCTATCTGGGACTGGAGAATACCATACAGATGTATCTGAAAGCCTGCGGCTGCTACGTCTAGACTACATGGATTCCCCGTCGTCAGCTGCCTTGATAGATCCCATGCCGCTTATATCGGATTTTACTTCAGAAGGATTGCCATAATATTCCACGCCGCCGATCCCGCTGATCCGGGCATCCAGGTATTCCGTGGCAAAGACCTCAGCCCCGCCGACACCCGAAAGGGCTATTGTACAGGATTTGCTTTCCAGATCTTTGGCCTCGTAGCTGCCGGCACCGCTCATCTGAATATCCTGTTCCTCGGCCATACCGGCAAGTTTCACTGAACCTGCCCCGGAAACATTGATCTCCAGACGTCCAAGATCCAGTTCAAGGTCGACATCTCCGGCACCTGACATTTCCAGGCTGAATTCACGGGCCGATATGATATTTTCCGCATTTACCTCGGCCGCCCCGGAGACTTCGAGCCGTTCCAGGCGGGTATATTCAATGGTAATTTTAGCCCCGTCGGTCGGACGAATCTTCTCCATGGCATCGATGTTGAGCACGCCGCCGGAAGAATTTACATCGATCAGGGACATCAGGTTGTCATCGATGGACACTGTCACCTGGGGTGAACGGGCCTCTTTGAGAATAATTTCAAATCCACCGCGCAAATTCACGGAGCTGAAATCATCTACTTCATAGGTTTTAGTGGTAATCTCGCCATTACCACGTTCTCCCAGGTCAAAATCACAGCCATAAAAAGGGATCATCAGCACTATCAGGAGTATTGTCGCATAGGTTTTCATTGTTATCGGATTGAGTTAATAAAGAGTGACCTTAACTAATTGGTTATATTTAAACGTTGCACTATTTTTGGGCCTCATTTAATCTCACCATAATATGCAAAGAGACGAACAGATTTTCAACCTTATTGCGAAAGAAAAACAACGTCAGATCTCCGGAATTGAATTAATTGCTTCTGAAAATTTTGCCTCTCCGCAGGTTATGGAAGCGATGGGCACCGTCCTGACCAACAAGTATGCGGAAGGCCTTCCTGGAAAAAGATATTATGGTGGATGCGAAGTCGTTGATGAAATTGAGCAGCTTGCGATTGACCGGGCGAAGGAGTTATTCGGAGCAAGCTGGGCCAATGTTCAGCCCCACAGTGGTGCCCAGGCCAATGCCGCCGTGATGCTGGCAGTGCTGGAAAAAGGAGATAAAATACTTGGGTTTGACCTGTCACACGGGGGGCACCTCACACACGGTTCTCCGGTTAATTTCTCCGGGAAATTATATGAGCCCATTTTTTACGGCGTAGAAGAATCGACCGGTTTGATTGATTTCGACCACGTATCTGAAATCGCCCGTAAGGAGAAACCAAAACTTATAATTGCCGGTGCATCGGCCTACAGCCGCGACTGGGATTACAAACGGTTACGCGAAGCCGCAGATGAGTGTGGTGCTTTGCTGATGGCAGATATTTCGCACCCGTCAGGCCTGATTGCCCGGGGTCTGCTGAATGATCCGCTGGCCCATTGCCATATTGTTACCACCACCACGCATAAAACACTGCGGGGTCCCCGCGGTGGTATGATCATGATCGGCGAAGACTTTGACAATCCCTGGGGGATTAAAACACCGAAGGGTGCTGTCCGGAAAATTTCATCGATGCTTGACTCCGGTGTATTTCCAGGAACGCAGGGCGGTCCGCTGGAACATGTGATTGCGGCCAAGGCTATCGCATTTGAGGAAGCGCTGAGTGAGGATTATATGGCGTATGTGGTCCAGGTCGTTAAGAATGCGCAAACCATGGCGCAAAATTTTGTTGACAAAGGATACAAGGTGATCAGTGACGGTACGGACAACCATATGATGTTGATCGATCTGCGGTCCAAGGGACTCACCGGGAAGGTAGCAGAAAACTCACTGATCAAGGCGGATATCACCATCAACAAGAACATGGTACCATTTGACACGGAAAGTCCGTTTGTCACTTCCGGGATGCGCGTCGGAACGGCGGCCATTACTACCCGCGGAATGAAGGAATCCGACATGGAGAAAGTTGTTTCACTTATTGACAAGGTCCTTATGAATCCTGAAAATGACAAGGTGCTGAGTGAGGTACGCGGAGAGATCAACGACTGGATGAATCATTTTCCACTTTATAAAGAAGACTGATAATTTTGGCAACGCCTCTTGATCAGCCCGAAGAAAAGGAAATGTCCTTCCTCGATCACCTCGAGGAGTTACGCTGGCATATTGTACGCGCTACTATTGCCATTTTAGTGATCAGTATTGTGGTATTTATTGCCAAGGACTTTGTCTGGGACACGATAATATTTGGTCCTGCAAAACCGGAGTTTCTGACTTTCCGGTTATTATGTAAAATGGGAGAATGGGTCAATTCAGACGCCTTATGTATTGAAGATGTTCCGTTTATGATCCAAAGCCGGAAAATGACAGGCCAGTTTACCATGCATATCACATCCTCCTTTGTGATAGGACTGATTGCAGCCTTCCCCTATGTCTTCTGGGAAATCTGGAGATTCATCAGGCCAGGACTTTACCAAAATGAGCGAAATACTTCGAGGGGAGCGGTCCTGTATGTGGCCATCCTGTTCTCTATGGGTGTTTTGTTCGGATATTTCGTTATGTCGCCGCTTGCCGTCAATTTTCTTGCCCGGTACCAGGTCAGTAGTATGGTGACGAACGAATTTGACATTACTTCTTATGTTTCCACGGTATCCATGCTGGTCCTGGGAAGCGGAATTCTCTTTCAGCTTCCCATTGTGGTTTATTTTCTGACAAAGGTCGGGCTTGTAACCCCACAGCTCATGCGTACTTATCGCAAGCATGCCATTGTGGTAATCCTTATTTTGGGTGCCTTACTGACCCCGCCGGACCCATTGAGCCAAATATTGATTGCTGTACCTTTATTCGGACTTTATCAATTCAGCATATTCATATCTGGCCGTGTATTGAAGCGACAGCAAAAACAAGAGCTATTAAATACAAAAGAATGATGACTATTGCCATCGGATCGGATCACGCAGGATTTGATTATAAAGACCGCCTAATTCACCATCTTCAGGATAAAGGGTACCAAATCCGGGATTTCGGAGCCCATTCATCTGACTCGGTTGATTACCCGGATTTTGCCCACCCGGTTGCCAGTTCAGTCAATGACAGGGAATACCCGATGGGCATCCTTATCTGTGGCAGCGGTAACGGAGTAGCTATGACTGCCAACAAGTATTCTTCGGTAAGGGCTGCCATTTGCTGGAATGAAGATCTGGCCATGCTTGCCAGGCAACACAACAATGCCAATATCCTGTGCATACCCGCAAGGTTTGTTTCCTACGTTCTGACCGAAAAAATTGTCAGTTCGTTCCTGAGTGAGCAGTTTGAAGGGGGCCGGCACCAGCGCCGGGTTGACAAGATTTGTTCCTAATCGGTAATCCGCAGATAGACTCCATCCCCGGATGAGCGAAATTGCCGGGCCAGCACAGGTATTTTTTCAAATACTGGCCCCATCAGTCCCTGAGGATCCACAATTACATCCGGCATGTCACCGGCAAAGCCATTGGCAATCAGCGTGAGATTGTCATAGTAGCCCGGATTTGTGAATAATTCTCCCGATAATTCATAATCCAGAAACGGTGTGGCAGGTATGGCATTCCTGTATGGTGCCAGGTCTTGCGATAGCACCAGTACCCGTTTTCCATTGACCTGTGATTCATTTTCAGGTACAGCCACAATATAATCTTCGGTTCCAATCACTTCGTCGGTTATAAAAAATCCGAAAATAGTGCCCAGATTGAACAAAAGAGGTCCTGCCAGGAAAATTACAAATACAATTTCCGCCACCCACTTTTTACGAAACTGAAAGAAGTAATGACTGATAAAGAAGGCGGCCGGCGGTACAAGGAAAATCATGTAGGCGGGTGCAATGTCCTTGATCAGGAAGAAGTAGAGGATAAAAAAGAACATCCAGATAATCATAAACCGGCTCAGGTTGGACTGAAAAACGGTCAGGCGTGCCCCCTGGATCAGGCGGAACATACCACCCAGAATGAAGAAAACCGGGAGGGCAAAAAGAAGGAGAAGATCCAGCCATTCGAAATAAAAGGTGACCGGATAGTCAAAGAGCGTAAGCACAAACTGGGCAATTACTTCTTTCAAACGTCCGGTAAACATGTAAAACATGATGGCCAGGATTACGGGCAGGGATACACCATAAAGGAAAAGCAGGTACCGGCGCGGGGTGGTTCCGGTAAAAAGTGCGAAACCAATCATAATTAGGAATACCACGACTACGTACGGAAGAAAGAACATCACGGCGACTCCCAGGTGAAGCCCGATGTACAGCAGCTGTTCGTCCCGTTTGGCCTTAAGTTCCATATGTTCAAATACACCACCCATGGCAATGAGAACAAAGGTCAGCCCGAGCAACGGAGGGGTCAGCGAATACATATCAAAGAACCAGGTCATCAGAATGCCGTAAACCACCCCGGGAATGTAGGTGTTCTCATTGAACGCTTTACCGGCAAGCAATATCCGGTTAAACAAAAAACACTGAACCAGTACCACCAGCAGCGAAATAATCTGCCAGGCAAGCTGGGAGCGGCCAAAGAGAAAGTCAATAACCCCGTAGGTCATTCCGGCCAGAGGTGCCGACCGGTTCCAGATTTCACTGTAAAGTTTGAACCCGTCTCCCATGCGTTCGCCGATCAGCAGATTATATAATTCGGGATAGGTCAGGAAATCACCGGAGAGCATGACCGGAAGGCGAAAGGCGAGCATCAGCACAAAGAGCACAATCAGCCTGTACGGATCATTGATTCGGAAATACTTGAGCAATTTGTTATATTTTAAATTACCGGAAAATTAAAAAATACCTCCTGGCATCCTTTCGCTTCTTTGGAAAGGTTCGGGTAAAGTAAAGGTTTACTATCGATAAAATTAAATTTAAATATCATATTTGTAATGATGAATGAAAGCAAAAGACAGCAAAAAGTCGCACGCCTGCTGCAGAAGGACCTGAGTGATATCATCCACAAAGACAAGATGGGAATTTTCGGATCTTCCTTTGTGACTGTTGCGGCGGTGGGTGTAACCCCTGACCTGAGTATTGCGCGGGTATACCTGAGCATGTTTATGGAGAATAAGGAGGAACTGCTGGAAAAGATCAATCATCACAAGAGTGAAATTAGAAGGGAACTGGGAAATAAAATTGGGAAACAGGTACGGATCGTACCTGACCTGCAATTTTTCATTGATGAGCTGGAAGAGCGCGCTGCTCGGATTGACAAGCTCATTGATGATCTGAATATCCCGCCTGCAGACGAAGACAAAGAAACCTGAAGCATTGAATCTTCCATTTTTTATTGCCAGGAAATACTTTCGCTCGAAGCGAAAAAGGAATTTTATAAATATCATTTCGATCATTTCGATGCTGATCGTAGCGGTCTGTACGGCGGCGCTGATTATTGTACTTTCCGTATTCAACGGTCTTGAAGACCTCCTCAGAACGCTTTACAATGCCTTCGACCCCCAGATAAAGATTGAGGCGGCTGAAGGAAAATCATTTGTCTACGATGATTCACTGGAAAACACGATAAGTGAAATTGAGGGCGTTGGTATTATTACGGAAGTCATTGAAGACTATGCCTATGTAAAATACCGTGATTCGGATATTGTAGTTACCATTAAAGGGGTAAGCGAAAATTTTCTCGACCAGCGCAGGATTGATTCTGCGATTGTCGCAGGTGACCTCAAGCTTAGGGAAGACGGGATCAATTATGCAATCATCGGACGAGGTATCCAGTTTGCCCTGTCGATCATGCCTGGCTCTGACCTTTATCCGCTCCAGGTTTACTACATTAAAGATGTCGCCACCTCGACCCTTGATCCCAGTAAATTATACAGCAGAAAAAGCATTCTCCCGGGGAGTGTCTTTGCCATTGAGAAGAATTATGACGAAAACTTTATTTTCGTGCCACTGGATTTTGCCCGTGAATTACTTGATTACGGTGATAAGCGCACTTCGCTGGAAGTTAAAGTATCGGAGGGGACATCCGTTGAGGAAGTGAAGGAAAATCTGATCTCCACGCTAGGCCCGTCGTTCAAAGTCCAGGACAACGAGGAACAGCACCAGGATTTATACAAGCTGCTGAACCTTGAGAAACTATTCGTATTCATTGCCTTTTCATTTATTCTTGCTGTAGGCAGCATCAACATTTTCTTTGCGCTAACCATGCTGGCCATAGACAAGAAAAAGGACATTTCGGTGCTCTATGCCATGGGAGCACGTAACCGGTTGATCCGACGCATCTTCCTTGCCGAGGGCGCGATCATCAGCCTGGGCGGATCCATGATCGGCCTCCTGATAGGGGCGCTTATCTGCTGGGCCCAGCAGACTTACGGACTAGTATCTATGGGAATGGAAACGGCTGTCCTGGAAGATTACCCGGTAGTCATGCGCGTGGAGGATTTTCTGTATGTGGCCGCTAGCCTGATCATCATCACCCTGGCCATATCCTACCGCCCGGCCATAATAGCCACCCGTTTCCAGACTGCTGAAAATTTATAAAAAGCCGGGGCTCATCGGCTAAATGTTCCGCTCAGCCTATTTTTAAGACATTTTCTGAGAAATAACTGCCGATTTTATTAATTTCGTCTCTTTGGTCCAGCAATAAATATGAAAGTTTCTGCCGCCCAGCCTTTCCAGATTATTTACTCGTTGTATCAGCATGAGTACCTGGGATATTTATTTGAATCGTTCGTGATTCACCTTGATGATAACGGGAAATTAACCCTGCAGCATCAGAATATTTCCTCCAAGAATGCCCGGGAATTTGCATCCGGCCTGGATGAAACGGATTACGAACTGATCGAAATCATGGATTCTATTCAGCAGGATTCCGTGGTGAAGCATTTCAATAAAAAGAGTATGAAAGCCGAGGATTTTTTCCTCAAAGTCTGGGACCAGGAAAAAGGCAACCGTACCCTTCAGATGGAAATTAATCATTACATGGAGCGACGGCGTGCGAAAATCCTGGAAAGACTCACTGGTAAGCGTGTATTTGAAATGGGCAATGACGGCGAACCAGCATGGAAAGAGATCGAAGTCCAGGAAGAAAAAGCCACCGTGCTTTTCCATTTCCGGCGTAACGAGGAAAACACGCATTACTTCCCTACAATTAAGCACCAGGGCCAGAAACTGGATTTCCAGTATAAATCGGCTTACCTGGTATGCAAGGAACCGGCATGGATGGTGCTTGGGGGCAAGTTGTATTCTTTTGAAAAAGAAGTAGACGGAAGAAAACTTCAGCCTTTTCTCAACAAGAAATTCATTGTTATTCCCAAGAATGTCGAGGAAACCTATTACAATAAATTTGTTGCGCCGCTGATCGCAAGCTTTGATGTTTACGCCAAGGGATTTGAGATCAATACAGAACATTATAATCCTCAACCACATTTATCATTCTCCGAATTACCTGCCAACCAGTCGCTGGCTATGTACAATGGCAGCGGAAATGGCGATAACACCGACGACAATGGTCAGCTGTTATTCGAACTCGGGTTCAAGTACGGACCGTTCAAATTCAAGGCCGACAATGTCGGATCAGTGAGTGTTACAGTCGAGAAGAACGGGGATGATTACACCTTCCATCGGATCAAACGCCAGCAGGACAGCGAAAAGAAAGTGCTTGATTTCCTAAAGAAATCGGGGATTGAATTCAGGCATTCAAAGGCCGTGGTTCCCAAAACACGGGCGTTTGCGTGGATGGACGAGAACAGGGAAGTGCTGGATAAATACGGATTTGTTCTTAACCAGAAAGATAAGAAGGATAAAAAATACTTCATTGGTCAGTACCAGATTGATATTGAGGTACGGGAGAATATTGACTGGTTTGATATTCATGCGGTGATCAAGTTCGGGGAATTTGAAATTCCGTTCCAGACCATCCGGAAATACATTCTCAAAAAGAAAATGGAATTTGCCCTGCCAAACGGGGAAATTGCTGTTATTCCGGATTCATGGGTAAATGAATACGCCGAGCTCTTCGCGTTTTCGGAGGAAGGAGACGAAGGAGAAAGTAAACTCAAAAAGCACCATTTAGCCCTGGTCCAGGATCTGAATGCCGGAAATCTGGCGAAAGTGACCATGAGCAGGAAGCTGGAGGCGCTTAAAAATTTTGAAGGAATTGATGAAACTGAGATCCCTGACAAGTTCCGCGGAGAACTCCGCCCCTACCAGAAGGCGGGATACAACTGGCTGACTTTCCTTAATGAGTATCGGTTTGGCGGTTGCCTGGCAGATGACATGGGACTGGGAAAGACCGTTCAAACGCTGGCATTTTTGCAGCACCTTAAAGAGTCGGGCCAGGAAGGTCCGTCATTGCTGGTCATGCCTACATCTCTCGTATATAACTGGGAAAAAGAAGCCAGGAAATTTACCCCGAAGCTGAAGGTCTTTACCTATACCGGAACCAACCGGGAAAAAAATCCTGAAAAATTCTCCAAGTACGATCTTATCCTTACCTCTTACGGCATTGTAAGGCTGGATGTGGAAATGCTGAAGGAATTCTACTTCAATTACATCATCCTGGATGAGTCCCAGGCGATCAAAAACCCATCGTCTAATATTGCCAAAGCGGTAAATAAGCTGAATGCGCGCGGGCGCCTGATCCTGACCGGTACGCCGCTGGAAAACAGCACCATGGATCTCTGGAGCCAGATGAATTTTATTAACCGGGGGTTGCTGGGGCAACAGAGCTACTTTAAGAATGAGTTTCTTAATCCTATCGAAAAGAAAGGGGATGAAGAAAAGATCCGGAAGCTTAACAGCATGATCAAGCCGTTTATTCTGAGGAGGCATAAGTCACAGGTAGCTACCGAATTGCCGGAAAAGGTTGAGAACATTCAGCTTTGTTCGCTTACCGATGACCAGGAAAAGGAATACGAGCAGGTCAAATCGTACTACCGTGAAAAGATCCTTGAAAATATTGAATCCCAGGGGCTGAATAAGTCGCAGCTGTTGCTGTTACAGGGGCTCACCAAGTTAC
Source organism: Bacteroidia bacterium (assembly GCA_030432655.1). GTDB lineage: Bacteria > Bacteroidota > Bacteroidia > Cytophagales > Cyclobacteriaceae > JAUILA01. The sequence continues at coordinate 92,031 of JAUILA010000002.1, read as the reverse complement.
GGCAGATCGCCAATCACCCGAAAATGGTGAATCCGGAATACGACGGCGATTCCGGGAAGATGGAAGATGTCATCCATATGCTGGACAACGCCATCCGGGAGGATCATAAAATTCTTATCTTCAGTCAGTTCGTCAAGCACCTCAGTATCCTGGCGAATCACCTTCGTGAAGAAAAGACAGATTTTGCCTACCTGGACGGTTCGACTAAAAATCGGCAGGGGCAGGTTGACCGCTTCCAGGAAGATCCTGACCTGAAAGTTTTCCTGATCTCGCTCAAAGCGGGCGGACTGGGCCTGAACCTGACCAAGGCAGATTACGTCTTCATCCTGGACCCCTGGTGGAATCCGGCCATTGAGGCACAGGCGGTAGACCGGGCACACCGGATCGGCCAGGAAAATAAGGTATTCACCTATAAGTTTATTACAAAAGATACTGTGGAGGAAAAGATCCTCGCGCTGCAAAAGAAAAAGAAGAAGCTGGCGGCCGAACTGATCACCACCGAGGAGAGTTTCGTGAAATCACTGAGTACGGAAGATATCCAGTCCTTACTTACCTGATCCTTTCCGTTTGAATTTCCATCTTTTGTGGCTCCACAGATAGCCGGGAGGGTCATTTCTGATCATTTCCTCCAGTCCTTTGATATAAGGTTCAAGGATTCCCGGGTTTTGTTTATCATAAGGCGGTCTTGAGAGATTCGTGATCTTTACTTTATAATACCCCCTCTTCACCCGTTTAACATTATGCAGATAAACAGGTGCATTAAGAACCTGGGCAAGGATGGACGGTCCCTGCACAAAAGGTGTATCCTGATGAAGAAAATTTGACCAGAATTTTTGCCCGTCCTTTGCTGGTCGCTGATCGGCAAGTAAGGCCAGTGCCTTGAATTCATTACGCGTCCCCAGCGTATGCTTTACGATTGAGCCTTTCTCAATCATGATGATACCAAAATGGTGACGGGACTCATACATATATTTATCAAATCCTTTATTCTGAAGCCGTTGATAGACTGCTTCAACAGGAAAATCCATATGCAGTTTGGTGGCATGCATCGCCCATTCCCAGTTAAACTGATGGCTCGTGAGAATGACTATTGATTGTTTATCCAGGATATCTTTGCGCAGCTGTGTATCGAATTCTACCTCTACCCGGTCATTCAACTGCTCGGGCGTCATTTCAAGGACCTTTAACGTTTCGACCGCATAGTCGCTGAAACGGGTATAGAATTCCCGGGTAATCTTTCGGATTTCGTCTTCTTTTTTATCCGGAAACGAATTTCTCAGGTTCTCCCTGATAACCTTCTTTCGGTAGCCAATCACATAGTACAGGAATGCGCTAATTACGGAGGACAGGCTATACAATACCCAAAATGGCAGTTTTCCAAGCAGGCGAATAAAAAACATGGGGCAAAAATAGAAAATCTAAGTCAGCCTGACCCAACTAATTCCTATCCGGATCGAATTATTATCTTTGCGTCCATGAAAGACCAAGTTGTAATTATCACCGGAGGATCATCGGGAATCGGCAAAGCCCTGGCTTTTTCATTCGGACGCCGCGGATCAAAAATTGTGATCACAGGCCGGAATAACGATGCCCTGGAGAATACCGCAGCCGAATTACGCAACGATGGAATCGAAGTGCTGACAATTATCAGTGATGTGAGCCGGGAAGAGGATAACCGGCGTATGGCTGAGGAATCGGTGGCCCGTTTCGGCAAAATTGATATTCTGATCAACAATGCAGGCATTTCAATGCGGGCCTTATTTGAGGAAGTGGATCTGGAGGTGGTGAAAAAGGTAATGGATATTAATTTTTATGGCGCTCTGTATGCGACCAAATATTGTCTCCCCGAGATTATTCGCAACAAAGGATCGGTTATCGGTATCTCATCCATTGCAGGCTATCGCGGATTACCCGCACGAACCGGATACTCCGCTTCAAAATTTGCTCTACAGGGATTCCTGGAAGTTCTGAGAACGGAAATGCTTTACAAAGATGTGCATGTGCTTACTGCCTGTCCGGGGTTTACCGCTTCCAACATCCGGAAAAAATCGCTTACAGCTGATGGCAGTCACCAGGGAGAATCGCCCCGACAGGAAGAAAAAATGATGAGCGCGGAAGAATGCGCGGAGCATATTTATAAGGCGACGAAAAAACGCAGGAAGATTCTCATTCTGACCACCCAGGGAAAACTTACCGTATTTCTGAACAAATGGTTTCCGGGTTGGATGGACAAAATGGTGTACAAAGTGATGGCCAAAGAGGCAAATGCACCTATGAAAGAATAAATAGTAGCGGATTTATTATATTTACATCATCTGATTGGATCATGGTCCGTAAGTTTTTTCCCTACGATAAAAATTATCTCCTGGAGCGGGCTCAGCTTGAACTGGAACGATCGCTTGTACCCCGGATGATCGACCTGGTCAAATCCCATTATCTTCATAACAAAAACCCTTTGGGACTGGTGGATGACACCACACAACAGATAATGGAGCACACCTCTGCCTATGTGGGAGAATTACGGGAATTTTACCGAAGCCTTGCTGCAGTATACCGGTACAAGCATGGGGACAATCAGCTCGAATTTATCTTTGACGGCCGGGAACATTTATGCAAGTACCGGGAAGACTGGGAGAATACCTTCCTGGCATGGATTGAAGAAATGTGTTTTTCCGATCTGTTCTGCAGGGCTGTCCTGGAATTGAGTGTATTTTATCCGAAGAACCGGAAAGCCGAACTTGCAGCCAACAGGATGCAGCATTATCTTCATCAGCATTTTTCCCTGAAAATTTACAAATACAAGGGCATTATTGAGATGAACGTCGCCTAACGCCGGATTACGAAGCCGGAGAATTTACGCACTTTGCCCTCTTCAATTTCCACCGAACCTACGTTGGCCTGCGGGGGTCCGCTATGACACCATTCCAAAAGTTGTTTCAGCTGATCTTCGGATCCTTCCGCTTCAATAAATACGGAGCCATCACGACGATTTTCGACATAACCGGAGATTCCCAGGGATTGCGCCCGGTCCCTGGTCGAGGCACGAAAAAACACCCCCTGTACCCGGCCTTTTACACGAATATCATAGTGTTTCATGGCCCGGTGATTATTTGAATGCCTGAAGAGGTACCAATCCGTTCGGCACCTGCCTCCATGAATGCCAGTGCCTGTTCACGGGTTTTTATCCCCCCCGAAGCCTTGATGCCCACCTCATCAGGCAATAATTCCCTCATGAGTCTCACATCCTCGAGCCGGGCCCCTGACGGGGCAAAACCAGTTGAGGTCTTTACAAAGTCGGCACCTGCATCCCGGCAGATCAGCGTGGCATTCCGGATCTCTTCTTTGTCAAGGTAAGCGGTTTCTATAATGACCTTTAAAATCCGCCCGGCATCGTGCACCAGTTTACCGGCCTTTGCCAGTTCTATTTTAGGCCAGATCATTCCTGCCTTGAAGGCCGATATTTGCCAGACGAGGTCAATTTCATCGGCGCCGTCTTCAAGGGCTATGCCGATATCCTTCATTTTTGTTTCGGTCATGTGATACCCAAGCGGGAACCCCGCTACCGTGACCAGGGCACAGGAATCAGTATTTCCCAGGTCACGCCTGGCCTTCTTTACCCAAAACGGTGGAATACAGATGCCATGAAACCCATGTTCAATGGCCTCTCCGATAAGTTTTTCCACATCTCTTCCCGTAATTTGTGGAGACAGGTTGGTATGTTCAATGGCAGATGAAAGGTTCACCTGCTTAAGATACGCATTCCGTATTCAGTGAACAATACCACATTCATTGCAGAACTTTCGTTTTCCAACCGGTCGTTTCTTTGGTTTGCGTTTATGGCCAAAATACATGGGATCTGAATACTGCGGCTTCTTCATCATTCGCGCCATTTTCCTGTCCTCTTTAGCGTTTTTCTTCATCCGCTTGTAAAATTCCTTTCGCTTTTTTTCGAGGTTCTTAACATACCGGCGGTACGCGTTCTTCTTATTGTGTTTACCGCTTTTCCGGGCTTTTTTGGTATTCTCCGCTGTACCGGATTCAAAATCCACCTGGGGTTTAAACGGTGCAAATGAATTATCCACTTCTGCCTGTGAGCGCTTTTTCTCCTTTTTCGGCTGCTTTTCTTGTGCCATTCCGCTGGAAAAAACAAAAAAGAAGATCATGACAAATGCAGCAAAAAATTTAGTATGTGTTAGATTCTTCATATGCATAAAACAAAAAACCCCGGCACATATTGTGTCCGGGGCTGTATTTCCAGAAAAACAGGTGATTAGTCGCAGTATTCATTCACATAGTAACCGGCCTTAATATCCCCAAAATCAACCGCCTTCCGCCAGTTTTCGCACGCCTGGTCATTCCGCTCGACCCTGTACAGGATATTTCCCTTTACCTTATAATAGTTCCCATTCTCCGGCTCAAGCGCAATGGCCTTATCGATCGGGTTGAGTGCTGCCCCTACATTTCCCTGCGAAACGAGTGAATTAGCCAGGCTGTAAAAAGCAATTCCATCTTCCGGGTTGAGATCAATCGCCTTCCGGTAATCACTGATTGCTTCGTTAAAATTTTCATTAAGCTCATGGAGGTAACCACGATTAAAATACGCATCGGCATTTCCTTCGTCATGGGCGATCGCTTCATTCAGATCAGTCATCGCCGCCCTTGTGTTTTCCATACGGATATGAACATTCGCTCTTTCCAGAAAGAGTTCGGCATCCTTTTTCCCCATGGAGAATGACTGGTTGAGATCACCTAAAGCACCACTCCAGTCCTCAATGGCCGCATAGGCAGATCCCCGTTTGAAATAAACTTCAGCCGATTCTTTTCCCTTCCTGATCGCCTCGCCATAGAATACCACCGCTTTTCGATACTCTTCCAACTGCATATAGGTATCAGCAAGCATTAGCCTGACAGACCCGTCCTCCTCCTCATCCAGGTTAATAACATTCCTGAGGTCTTCAGCTGCAGATTCGTATTCCTCCGTAATATAATAGGCCTCACCCCGGTTTTCCAGCGTGCGGATGTATTCCGGATCAAGCGCCAATGCCTGATCATAGCTCTTTATGGCATCCGGTAACCTGTCCAGGTTGAAATACGCTTTCCCCCGGTTGTTATACAAAACAGGATCTTCAAGTCCGTTCTTCTCCGAATGATCATATGCGGTCACCGCTTTTTCAAACTGATCCGATTTGAAGTAGGCATTACCAAGAATAAAACCAGCTTCAGGCTGCTGACTTCCTGCCTTCAATGCATTTTCCAGCCATTTAATAGTTTTTTCATTATTCCCGTTTTCGTACGCTGCATTTCCGGCGGCGAAATACGTTTCCGGCGAACTGATACCCTCTTCTATCGCCTCTTCAAGCACCGGTTCTGCCTGGGAATACCGTTCCAGTTTGACTAAGGAAAGGCCCTTCCAGTTTTTCCAGTCGGTATTGGAATCGTCAAGTTCCAATGCGAGAGACAGACTTTTTACAGCATTTTCATAATTCTCCTGAATAAAATAAATATGGCCAAGTGCTCCTTCGGAACGTGCATCAGCTTTTCCGCTGCGCGAAACTTCTTCCAGGACAGGTTGTGCCTTCGTATAATCCTTCAGTTCGTAGTAGGATATCGCAGCTTCCTTTAAGAGCGCCGCCCCGGCCCCGGATTCGTACAGGCCGGTGACCTTATCAAATTCACTCAACCGGAAATACACCTGCCCCAGTACACCCTGGGTCTCCGCATTACCCGGCTCCAGTTCGAGGGATCGGGCAAGATCCGTCTTAGCCTTTTCAAATTCAGTCATTTCAAGATGCACCATACCCCGGTGACGAAAGATCACAGCATCGGTACTGCCATCATTTATCAGTTGATTAAAAATCTCCAGTGCCGGTTGCCACTGCTTCTCGCGGTATAAGGCATCGCCCAGGGCCAGCTGACCTTCATTTTTAAGACCTTCCACCTTCCCAAGCGCTGAAATGGTCTCCGGATAATTCTCCAGGTAGTAATTTGCCATGCCGATAAGGTATTGATTGTTTCCTGATCTTTCCAGGTCGGACAGGCTTTCCTGATACTTTTTCAGTTCAAAGCGGACTTCGCCACGCAAATCGTACAAATCAGATGAGGTAAATCCAAGGTTCTCTGCTCCTGTGAGCCTGTTATCTGCCTTTTCCCAATCTGATGCTGCTGCGGCATATTTACCTGAATGAAAATGGATTTCGGCAATCTCCGTCCGTAATGCGATTGATTTATCTACGTATTCTTCTGCCCGTTTGGCCTCCGTACGTGCATAAGAAAGTGCGATCATTTCGTTGACTGGAAGATTGAGTGATTTTGTATTTACCAAAAGCAGATCTTCCGAAGCTTCCTGGTATTTTTCGAGCGCGAAGAATGCACGCCCCCGTGCGTACCTGGCTTTGTCATGATCTTTATCCTCTTCGAGAATTACGGAAAAATCAGCGACCGCAGCCTCAAACCGTCCCAGCTGCATGTAGGCTTCACCCCGGTTTACCAGATTCACCCGATCTTCCGAACCGTGCTCAATCGCCTTTGTATACCAGGAAACCGCTTCTTCACTCTCCTCGGACATGATGCCCAGGGATGTAAACACACGATGATCACTGGTTCCGGCAGCATTTACAGCTTTCAGGTCGCTCCCCGCCCTGTCGTAATCCCCGGTTTCGGTTGCGGCAAGACCCCTGTAAAGTAAGATCCTTTCCTCCAGCAAACCATTCTCTACGGCTTTGGCGGCAAAGGTCAGCGTCTCTTCAAATCTGGAGGTTTCAAAGGCACTGACCGTAAGATCGCGCAGACCTTCCGCAGATAATTTATCGGCTCCGGCCGCAGCGTTCAGGTTGGAATAAGCCTCCTCAAATTTATCCAGCCGAAAGGCCGCCAGTCCCAGAAATGCCTGAACCTTTGCCTCCTGCTTTTTTTCCACGGCCCTGTTCAGATAGGTAAAGGCGTTTTCGTAGTCCTTATTCATCAACAATACCTCACCATAAAGCGCATTCACTTCATACGAAGAATCATCCAGACTCATCGCCTTGCTGATATCGCTTTCAGCCTCGGTATATTTCCCGAGGATCATATTGCTGCGCGCAGAAAGTATCCAGCAATCTATGGATGCCGTTTCGGTATTCTTCCATTCAGACATGACATTCAACGCCTGTTCATATTGATTGAGTTCGTAATGGGAGAATGACCTGATTCTCAGAAGCCCCCCATCAGTACTCTTTTCTGAAGATCTTTCAGCTGATTTGAGTGCATTGTCAAAGGAGCCCTGATCAAAATAGATTTGGGCAAGAATCCCGTGCACTTCATCGTTTGTACTGCCATTGGAAATCCCGGAGAGGACGGTTAACGCCTGCTCCGCATTTCCTTCATGATACGATGCCAGTCCGCCAATCTCCTGCATGCGTATATCTGCCGGATAATCTGACAGATAGTCGCTGCTGTATTTCCTGCTCGTAGCGTAATTCTTTTCCTGATAATGCAAATTTGCCAGTGAACTGATCACTTCCTTGTCCGCCCCTTCCTTTTCCAGGGACACCTCCAGCATCTGAATTGCTTTGTCGGCATTGTCCGTTCCTGCGTAAGCAGTTCCCAGCGCTTTGTACAATCCTTTCCATTCACTCTGTCGCTTCAGGGCATTCTCCAGCTGATCCAGCGCTTTGGTATATTCTTCATTTTGCAGGCTGATCAATCCAAGCATGGCAAACTCATCTGCCTCCAGCTGGTAACCCGGCGCCTCGTTCAGCCATTTAAGATCTGCACCTGCCTTCTCCCAATTTTCCTGTGAAAAATAAAGTGCCGCCCGGTTGCTGTAGGCCTTCTCATACTCAGCGTCCAGTTCGATAGCTTTGGAATAATCTGCCTGTGCCTGGTCAAACTTAGAAAGCAGCATATGCGCCTTTCCCCGGTTGTTAAAAAGCACAGGATTTTTGGAGCCCCATTCTCCGGCAAGGTTATAAAACCTGATGGCAGACTGATAATCGTTTCTTGTGAAGTAGGTATTTCCCGTAATGAATGCTGCCTGGGGATTCCGGAAGCCGGCTGCAAATGCCTGTTCCAGGCCGGTGATCGCTTCCTGCTCGTTCCCAAGGTGGATTTTGGTGAGCGACCGGAATCCTAATAGTTCGGCAGTTCGTATCTGACGCTTGAATGCCTCATCAAAGTCGGCCTGTGCCTTGTCATATTCCTTCAGGTAGTAATGTGCCAGGCCACGTTTTACCCAGATGGCATCATTTTCAAATCCAGAATTTATCAGCCTGTTGTAATCAAGAAGTGCCTCCTTATAGCTGCCCTCTTCCAGGAGCTTTACAGCCGAACCAAATACCTGTTCCATGTCAGCAGATTCTGACTGTGCCCTGACCGGCAGGGACAGGATAACCATCAAAAAAATCGGGAGAATAGCTCTCATAATAGTCCTGTTAAAAAATGGGTTATCCGTAAATACGTGAAAACGGCTGTTTGTAACCGAAACGGGAGGTTTTCAGGGTGAAAGCATGGTGACCGGGAATAAAAAAATCGCAGTCCGGAGACTGCGACTTTTAGTAAATCAGATATTATGCAGGAGAATATTGCTTATCCATTCGAACCGATATCTCCCTGGGAGATAAGGGTGGCAAGATCAGCTTCACTCAGGTGAACGTTTATATATCCATCGTAAACCAGTAATTCCTCATATGAAATTGCGGTCTCATCATCCAGCGCGGAGACACTGGTCCGGCTGATTCCTTCGGCGTTTACAGCCGACAGTGAAATTGCGATAGATCCCGGCGATGCGATAGACCCGGCATGGATGTGCGACGGATGATCTCCGGTAAAAGCATAATCCGCAAGGGACAGCACTACCAGTGTTTCTCCGTTGTTCCGTTCATAGAATACAGCGGTCCCGGTTGCTGAGCCCCCCATAGCATAGGAGACACTTTCTCCAGTCAGTGCGTTTTGACCGATATCTCCCTGTGCCACCGTGGTTCCCAGTTCGGACGGGCTGAGGTGAACATTCACGTACCCGTCAAAATCGATAAGATCGGCGTAGGTCAATGCGGTACCATCGTCTGTCTGGGTAATATTCGTACGGCTGAGCCCGGTAGATCCATCAATATTCTCCAGCGAAACAACAATTCCTCCGCCCTCAGCGGCCGTGTTGGCATGAATATGTGCCGGATGATCACCATCTGCCGGCGTTCCGGTAAGCTCCACCACGACCAGGGTTTCACCATTGAGACGCTCCCTGAAATGCACGGATCCGGAAACACCGGAACCACTGCGTTCCTCCAGGTCATAAGTCTCTGAGTTACCAGTAAAGGCATTCTGGCCAATGTCCCCCTGGGCTACAGTCGTACCTAATTCGGACGGGCTAAGGTGAACATTCACATATCCGTCGAATACAATCAGGTCATCGTAGGAAAGCGCGGTGCCCTCGTCCGTTTGGGTGACATTGGTCCGGCTGAGTCCGGTGGAACCATCAATATTCTCCAATGAAACAACAATTCCTCCACCCTCGGCGGCGGTATTCGCATGAATATGCGCCGGATGATCGCCATCTGCCGGTGTTCCGGTAAGCTCCACCACGACCAGGGTTTCTCCGTTCAGACGCTCCCAGAATCGGACAGATCCCGAAACACCTGAATCATTGCGCTCATCCAGGGTATAGGTCTCAGAGTCTCCGGTCAGTACATTTTGACCGATATCTCCCTGTGCCAGCAGGGTGGCCAGGTTTTCATTACTTTCATGAACATTTACGTAGCCATCAAAGGCAATCAGTTCGTTATACGTGATTGGTGTTCCGCTGTCGGTCTCTTCCACATCGGTTGTGCTGGTGCCGAGCGATCCGTCTATTTCTTCCAGGCTGATTGCAATACCTCCGCCTTCGGCAGCTGTATTCAAATGGATATGCGACGGGTGCATGCCGCCGGCTGAGGTACCGTCCAGGTCGACCACGATCCGCGTATTTCCATCACTCAGTTCGGCGAAAGTCACCGTACCGCTGATTCCTGAATTACCCACTTCAAACAGGGAGTATACTGTGTTATTCCCGTTCAGGGTGGGACCGGGCGGGTCATCATCATCATTGCAGGCACTTATAGTGAAGATGGATATAATCATCAGCACCATCGTTGCCCATCTCAAAGTCACGTTTATATATTTCATAATCTTCTAATTTGTGTTTCTTCAGGCTCACTGGTTTAACTGTCTATACCATGAAATGTTGCCATTGGGTTGCGTACAAATAAAAAAATCCCGGCGTAACCGGGATTTACAATGTAAGAAATATAGTTCTTTTAGATGTGAATTACTTCGTCATAGGCTGCTGCGGCTGCTTCCATGACCGCTTCGGACATTGTCGGGTGCGGGTGAACCGACTTGATGATCTCATGACCAGTGGTCTCCAGCTTACGTGCTGCCACTACCTCAGCGATCATTTCCGTTACATTGGCACCAATCATATGTGCGCCCAGCCATTCTCCGTATTTGGCATCAAAAATCACCTTCACAAAACCATCCTTGGCACCGGCTGCGCTTGCTTTTCCGGAAGCTGAAAACGGGAACTTACCGACCTTGATTTCATATCCTTCTTCCTTTGCCTGAGCTTCGGTGTAACCGACAGACGCAATCTCCGGGCTGCAATAGGTACAACCCGGGATGTTATTGTAATCAAGCGGTTCGGGATTCTGACCGGCTATTTTCTCCACGCAGATTATTCCTTCTGCGGAAGCCACGTGGGCAAGCGCCGGACCATGCACGATATCCCCGATGGCATAGACACCTGGTATGTTTGTTTTGTAGTAATCATCGACGATCACCTTACCTTTATCTGTGGCGACACCGACATCTTCCAGTCCGATTCCCTCAATATTGGTACTGATCCCGACGGCTGACAACACCACATCGCAATCCAGTTTTTCTTCTCCTTTTTTCGTCTTCACCGTTACCTTACAGCCTTTGCCACTGGTATCCACGTTAGTTACCTCCGAACCAGTCATGATATTGATACCGGCTTTTTTGAAATTCCTTTCCAGGGCTTTTGAAACCTCCTCATCCTCGACCGGGACGATGCGCGGAAGGAATTCGACCACCGTAACCTCGGTTCCGATCGCATTATAGAAATAGGCAAATTCCACACCAATGGCGCCGGATCCTACGATGATCATCTTTTTCGGTTGCTTGTCCATGGACATTGCCTTCCGGTACCCAATGATCTTCTTATCGTCTATTTTCATAGCCGGCAATTCGCGTGACCGTCCGCCGGTTGCCACAATGATGTGATCGGCTTCATAGGTGGTGGTTTTCCCGTCGTCTCCTTTGACTTCAATCTTTTTGCCGGATTTGAGCGTTCCGAAACCCATGATGGGGTCGATCTTATTCTTTTTGAAGAGGAACTGAATCCCTTTGCTCATTCCATTGGCCACATCCCGGCTCCTTTTGACCATTCCGTCGAAATCGACACTGGCACCTTTGACGCTGATGCCGTAATCAGACGCATGGGAGATATATTCAAAAACATTGGCACTTTTAAGCAGGGCCTTGGTTGGTATACAACCCCAGTTCAGGCAGATACCGCCCAGGGATTCTTTCTCAATTACGCCAACCTTCATTCCAAGCTGAGAGGCCCGGATAGCCGCAACATATCCGCCAGGTCCGCTTCCCAGTACCAGTAAATCATATTTCTGAGCCATAATAGATGATGTTTAATGCACTTCTTGTGAGGTTCGCAAATTTAATCGAAAACGGCGGACAAAAAAACTTTGTTTTGAGACTAGGGCGAATTTCATTTTCTTTGAAGCAAGATTGACATCATCCGATAAAACCTGATCTTCATGAAATTATTAGAAGGAAAAACAGCGCTGATCACCGGCGCCTCCAAAGGAATTGGCCGGGCCATTGCCCAGGTATTTGTGGAAGACGGCGCGAATGTCGCCTTCACCTATCTTTCGAGTGTTGAAAAGGCAAAAGAGCTGGAAAAGGAGTTATCTTCTGCCGGCACCCAGGTTAGGGGGTACAGGTCCGACGCGTCTGATTTTGCAGCGGCTGAAAAACTGATCAATGATGTAGTGAGTGACTTCGGGGCACTGGATATCCTCATTAACAATGCCGGTATCACCAAGGATAACCTGCTCCTTCGAATCAATGAACAGGACTGGGATGATGTGATTAATGTAAACCTGAAATCATGCTTCAACACGATTAAAGCGGCGACAAGGACATTTATGAAACAACGTTCAGGATCCATTATAAACATGACTTCGGTGGTGGGGTTAAAAGGAAACGCAGGTCAGTCCAATTACAGTGCCTCAAAAGCGGGGATCATCGGCCTTACGAAATCCGTCGCCCTAGAGCTGGGTTCAAGGGGTATTCGCTGTAATGCGATTGCGCCCGGTTTTATTGAAACAGAGATGACCGAAAAGCTGGATGAGAAAACCGTTCAGAGCTGGCGGGATGCGATACCACTCAAACGTGGAGGTCAGCCTGAAGATGTGGCGCAGGCATGTATTTTCCTGGCGTCCGATATGTCTTCCTACATTACCGGTCAGGTATTGCAGGTAGATGGTGGGATGTTGACTTGATAGAGACAAAGACTAAGACTAAGAGCTGGGCTACGGCAGGACCAATGGAGAGTGTAATAGAATGGTTTTGTCAGGTCCCGGGTTCTGTTCGCCTCGCTCACAGCCCCAGGATGACTTCGAAAGATAAACTAAAAAAGATTCCCATGAGAAGTTTTTATCTGTTGTTATTGGCCGCTTTTATTTTCAGCTGCGGGGAAAAAGCGCAATCACAGCAAACCTCTGAGGCTGAGCCTGATGAATCCGTGATTATTGACGTGCTTGACAAATGGCATATGGCAGCTTCCAACGCCGATTTTGATACTTATTTCGGCTATTTTGCTGACGATTCATCCATTTTCATGGGAACTGACGCCACCGAGCGGTGGACGGTTCCTGAATTCAAAGCATACGCAAAGCCTCATTTCGATGCCGGTGCAGCGTGGGACTTTACGGGCCGTAACCGGCACATCTATTTCAGCGAGGATGGGAAGGTTGCCTGGTTCGATGAAGAACTTGACACACCCAACCTGGGCCCGAGCCGGGGAACCGGAGTACTAGTATTGTCTGAAGGAGAATGGAAGATCGCTCACTACAACCTTACTGTACCGATCCCGAACGAAATTGTAGGGGATGTGGTAAAGCGGATTGAGGGGATGGGGGCGAAGGACCAGGACAAAGACTAAGACAAAGACCAGGAGCAGGGTTAAAACGAGGAGCAGGACTCACCATTAAGAAAGGGAAATAAATTTCGATATTTAGAGTAATCAGAACAGCAGCATGTGAAAAGATCCCGGCTCATGACTATTTGTCGCTTCGATTTATTCTCTTTTTCAGGCCGGGATGACATAGAGGTTTGGCCGGGACTACAGAGAGGCCAGGCCGGGAGGACAAGAAAGTCTCAAAATGAGCGGGAAACGGGATTCGAACCCGCGGCCCTCAGCTTGGGAAGCTGATGCTCTACCAACTGAGCTACTCCCGCATAAAGTAAAATTCGTGTAACGTCGTGAATTTTCAAATGGCCCGATGAAAAAATCTAAGGAATATCACAACGATAGGTCATTGTACTTGTGTCCTGTCATTACCATGAAATTCTCCAGCTACCTTTGGATGCTCCTGCTAATAACTGTTTTTAACTCCTGCAAAGAAGGTTACCGGGAATCCACTCTGCCCCAATTACGAATTGCCAATGATTCAGCAATTCCTTTTGAAGAGGTAACCATTTATTTTCATCCTGACGCCCGGCATCCGTATGGACCGCTCGGGCCGGGAGAAATTTCTGATTACAAAGAGTTTAATTTTATTTACAGATACAGTTTTATTGAGATCAAAACACCTGATAATACCTACCAGTTACAGCCAGTGGATTATGTCGGAGAAACCCGGTACTACACCGGGCATTTCACTTATCATTTGGTGATAACTGACACTGGTCCTGAATTCAGTATTGATCTGACCTTCGAGCAGAATGACTGATTACCCTCTGGAATGAAGTGCCACCCTGTTTCCTTCCGTGTCCAGGAACAGAGCCATAAATCCATGTTCGTCCGAAATTTGCTTTTTACCGCTCAAGACCGTACCTCCTGCTGATTCCACACGGTCAAGTTCATTCTGCAAATCCCCGGTTATTGAGGAAAAATAGACCAGGACCCCTTGTGAGTCAGAAGGATGATAAAACTCCGGATGTTTAACCAGGCTGCCGCCGGAACCAGGAGCTTCCGGGTCAGCGAAGGGAAACCAGCCCATAATCAGATCACCCATTACATTTTTATCAATTTTAATTTTAAATACCTCTTCGTAAAAAGCTATGGCACGATCCATATCAGAAACCGGGATTTCCACCCAGCCAAACATATGTCTTTTCATTGTTATTGGATTTATTAGGGACAGAATATACAACCTTCCAGCCTGATAATCAAGCAATAAAAATCCAAAAAAAGAGGGGCCGAAGCCCCTCAGGAATTTGGTTCAGATCTGTCTAGTTGTCAAGATCCCAGTTGATTTCAGATGTGCGACGACTTACCTGGGTGAAAATATTACCCCCATCTCGCAAGTCCACGTAGGTATCATTCAACCGGTCAGTCCGACGAAGATCAATCCACCGGTGACCTCCTTCTGCCCACAGGGAATACCTGCGCTGAAAGAGAATTTCCTCCATCAATTCGTCCATGGAAGAACCGCCCGAATAATCGGCAAGTCCCCAGGTATTCCTGATGATGTTTATCGCATCTTCTGCTTCGCCCGGATTACTTGTCATCAGCTGGGCTTCCGCATAAATCAGGATCAGCTCTTCGTTCCGGATGAACGGAATCGGGTCCGTATTGGTCGCGTAACGAGCATCCTGGTATTCTCCAGGAATATTATCCCCGTTGGAATCTACAATATTCGAATTATTCACCGGCTCATCACGCTCGAAGAATTTAGCATCCACGCGGGCATCTCCCGGCAAAGCGTCTTCGATCATGGAAGGATGAACAATCAGAATAGTACTGGTGGATGCATTAAGTGGATAAAACAACGGATTATTAATATCCGGTGCTTCTCCATAAACATGCGCAGGACCAACGTACATTTTTTCCCGGCTGTCTTCATCCACATCCAGGTCCATAAAACTGTTGCTCAATGCGGTGAGTGCTCCGTTATAATCTTCTGCATACAACGCTGCACGTGCCGCAATCGCACGGTTTACTTCCATCATGCCATCAGGCGAATTAAATCCCGCATACCCGGCGGTCAGGTCAAAGGCGAATGACCCACCAGCTGCCTGCAAATCAGACATCCCTTCGTCAAGTATGCTTCGTATGGCCGCCAGGGCGGCATCATAACCAAGTGTTTCTCCCGGGTTAAGCGGGTCTTCAACATCCACACGGATCCCATTCTGATACTGCTGCATCAAAGGCCACAAAAGCTGGTAGCCTTTGATCGTTTTTGCAAACCCGGTCATCCCTGCCGCCTGTTCGGCTGTCACAGCGGAAGAATTACCCACTGATTCAATCAGAATATTGGCCTGTTTCACTGCGAGATACGGGTTAACATAGGTCCCGGCAGAAGCAAAGAAATCCGGATAGGTTTCGGTTCTCACCAACCCCAGCCAGTCATTCTGAAAACGGGGATCTGAGCCGAAATAAGCCCATACTTCCCGGCCAAATGAGCCAAACATCTGCGTGGCATTCGTATAATATACCCGGCTGCGTGCCTCCAGACCAGTTACAAGTACCTGAAGTTCCGCGATGGACGCATCATTCAGGACACTGGCGAGCGACGGGTTGTTCGGATCCACTACTTCGTCCACATCGCATGAAAATACCAGCGATGTCATAACGAGTAAGAATATATATATTGGTTTCATTTTCATCTTATTAAAATTCAAGAGCTATGTGAAAGAAATACCTCCTTGAAGAAGGGTAAGGCGTTACTTCGATATTCGAAGAAATCGGCTGATTTCCGAAGTTGGATACTTCCGGATCATAGCTTTCATAAGGTGTGTAAAGCAGGATATTATTACCTGACACCCCAAATTTGATGCTTGTAAATGCACCGTTAAGGAAGTTGTCCGTTACGTTGGCGGGCACATTATAGTACAAGCCAATCTCCCTTAATTTGACATAGGAGGATTCCTGGATATATACCCCGGTATTACCACCTGCCCATTCGAGCAATCTGTCAAGTCCGTCAGGAGTATCATTATTGTCGGCATCTTCATCCCATCCGGGAGTATTTCCCCCGTCATCCCATAGCAGTGAAGACAGGTTGATGTTGTCTCCGCCTTTTTTCCAGTGCAGCAGGAAGCTGAACTCGAAGTTCTTAAGGAAACGGAAAGAGTTAAAGAAGGACATATCAAAATCTGCCTGACGATCGCCATACACGGTAAATCCGCCAGGGATCTCAGTTCCTGAAGGAGTACCGATGATCGTAGTGGGAGAATACCCTTCAGCGATCAGGTAGGATCCGAGCGAAGGGCCGAATCCGCCTGTCGTAAACGTCGGAATATTCAATCTTGTGATTTCTGATTCATTCTTCCACCACAACAGCTGGCTGAACCATTCGAAGTTCTGACTCCTGATTGGCGTACCACTCAGGCCAAGCTCTATTCCTTTATTCTCCAGATCAGCTGCATTGGTCGCAATGGCCAGGATACCGGTTGATTCGGCCGGGATCAGGTCAAGGATCAGGTCATTAACCTTTTTATTGTAATAGGTAGCCTCCAGGCTAAGGGCGCCGTCGAACAAGGCGATATCAGCCCCCACTTCAATTTCAGCGGCCGTTTCCGGAACAAGATCCGGATCAACACCACGTGTTCCCACCTGACCACCGAGGCCGCCGCCAATCAGCTGCGGTGTAAGCGATTCGAAGGTATTTCCAAACAGCGGCAATCCACCTGTTTCTCCATAGGCAGCACGCAGCTTCAGCTGACTGATGAGGCCTGAATCAAAGAAATCAAAATTATGCAGGTTCACAGCCACCGAAGCTTTCGGAAATGCATAGAACTCGTTTTGCTGGAAATTGAGCGTGGATTTATCAAATCGTATACCGAGGGTTGCAATGATTTTCTCCCCCCAGTTCAGTTCTTCCTGGAAAACAATACCAAGGTCCGATACCTCGCGGTTGGTTTGTTCCTGGACCGAAACCACTTTGGCCCACTGCAGGTTGGTTTGACCCCCTGCCAGTCCACGGCCGCGATTCAGTATGAATTCTGAATTCTGGTGTAATTTCACCATTCCCGCCTGGGTGGTGGATGTAAATTCCCCGAACATCGTATTAAAGACCAGGAATCCCTGGATGTTAGAGTTGAAGTTATTGCTCTTACCCCACATAACATCACCCGGGTTGGCCTGGGCCTGCTGGTGCTGGAGAATCTCCGGGAAATATACCAGCGACTCAGAAGTCAGGTAATCAACCCCTCCTGACATGTTAAATCTTAAAAACGAATTGGTCGTTTGAAAGATATCATAGTTTAACCCGAAGCTTGTAATGAACCGGTTAACAGTGAAGTTGTTGTCCGCCAGGTCACGAATGGCGAGCGGATTATCATTGAAATAACTGTTATTCGGATAATTTCCCTGTTCATCCGGGAAAAGATCCGCATAGGAAGGGGTATAGGCAAGGGTATAACCCATTGATCCTCCGGTATTGTTCTGGTTTCCAGTAAAGCCCCGATCACTCTCTGATTGTATGTAATTGGTATTAACATTCAGTTTTACCTTTTCCCATAGCTTTTGCTCTATATTGGCACGTATGGAATAGCGCTGGAAACCGGTTCGCTGAATAATTCCTTCTTCATCCTGCAAACTTCCGCTGATGAAGTAGGTTGTCTGCTCATTACCCCCTGTAATACTCAGCTGGGTATTGTACAACATGCCGGTTTCGCCGTATATTTCCTCTTCCCAGTCTGCCACACGTCCTTCCGCCAGTGCTTCATTGTATTTCTGCAATTCTGCCTGGCCGGTTTCGCCGGTACCATAATACGCAGTGATCTTGTCCGGATTCCAGTCATCAAAACCGACAAAATTCTGACCTTCTGCAAAGCCAATATCCTGGTTAAGGCGGATCTTTGGTTTCCCGGTAGACCCCTTCTTGGTGGTGATAATGATTACACCGGCATTGGCACGGGTCCCGTAGATAGCAGCTGCCGACGGACCTTTCAGTACCTCAATATTCTCTATATCGTCCGGGTTCAGATCGGCAATCCGGTTGGACGCGTTATCCTGGGTTGCGGTGGACTGGCCGCCGCTGGCACCACTTACCTGTGTACGGCCATTACGTATGGCTGAGTTGTCCAGGTAAACCCCGTCAATAATATAAAGTGGCTGGGACGAGCCGGCCCCTAATGTGGAAATCCCACGGAGCTGTACATTGATACCACCGCCGGGAGCACCGCCATTGGCATTCATGTTAACCCCTGGTATTTTCCCGTAAAGGGCATTATCCAGCGTCTGCTGGGTCGTAGTACCCCGTAATTGTTCGCTGTTTACCGTAGCCACGGCATTGGCGAGATTCGTTCGTTTCACTGTTGACGCCAGACCGGAGATTACCACCTCTTCAAGATTGGTAACATCCTGCTTTAGTTCAACATCGACCGTTGTCTGCTGCTGTACCACAACAGATTGCGTGAGATATCCTACAAATGAGAATAATAACGTGGAGCCACGGGGAACCTCAAGCGAATAATTACCCTGTATATCGGTAATCGTTCCGGTGGTGGTCCCCTGTATGATTACGTTTACCCCGGCAAGTGCTTCACCTGTGGATTCTTCCGTAACCGTACCTGATACCCGCAGGTCCTGCGCCAGTAACTGGCTGAATGACAGGAGCATAAAGAGTATCATACTTAAGAAGTAAATTTTCTTCATAGGCATAAAATTAGTTTGGTTAGATATAACAATTTACATAGAATTTGTTGGATTTACTCCAACAACCTTCCAATTTAAGGTAGAATGCAATGCGCAACAATCCCGTAAAATGGGGTAAATTTTCATCCCCACTCTTTCGTTACTGAAGAGTTCATTTAAGAAAATATTGTTTATCAGATAATAAATGCCCGCCAATCCATACCTTTAGTAATTGATAGCCAAATTATTAGGAAAATTGCATACTGCCGGGTTTTCAAATATTCTCCTGAATCATCTGCGTATGATTATACTCATATTATTAGCAACGGCAATTTCGACCCCTATTTTTGCACAAGAAGAAGATGAAATTGAACATAGTGAAGAAAATGAACTGCATGGCCGGCACCGGCTGACCATTGGAATGGGACATGCGCACATACCGGCGGGAATAAGTGAGGGAGAAAAGAACCGGTTAAACCTCGGCGCGTTTACGGTGGACTATGATTTTGCGATTACACCCAAATGGTCTGTCGGACTACATACAGATGTCATTCCTACCAATTACGAGGTGGAATCTGAAAAAAGTGACGAAGCTGCGCTTAACCGGACTTCCCCGGTGAGTGTGGTACTGGCGGGGACCTACCGGTTCACGGAGCATATCAGCGTGCACGCGGGATACGGACAGGAAATCACTAAAGAGGAGTCGCTGTCGGTCCTTCGGCTTGGGGCTGAATATGCAGTTGAGATTCGCAATGGCTGGGAAGCTGCCATTTCTCTTACCTATGACCGAAAAGTTGAAACTTATAATACCTGGTTCCTGGGAGTAGGATTTGGAAAGTGGCTGGGTAAACCTTTTAAAGAATAAAATTATGATGGTTCGGAATACATTCATGATCATGCTTGTTCTCCTGCTTATCCAATCGGGCCAGGAAGTACTGGCGCAGGATGAATGGCCAAAAGAAATCCCCCTGAATTCAGGTGGAAAAGTCGTTATTTATCAGCCTCAGCCGGAAACGCTGGAAGGAAATACACTTACCGCCCGGGCTGCGGTGTCGGTAAGGGAACAGAAGAACAGCGAACCGGTATTCGGGGCGGCCTGGGCAAAAGTTCAGCTGCTCACCGACCGGGATACCCGCATGGCCACCTTGGAATCCATTGAAATAACCGATGCCCGGTTTCCAAATGTGGAGGATCAGACAAAAATTGACAAATTCAAATCGCTGCTTGAAACGGAGATCCCAAAATGGAACCTGGAATTATCCCTCGACAATATTGTGGCCACGCTTGAGGATACGGACTATACCGATGCACCTGACCTGAATACTTCACCTCCGAAGATCATCTATGCCACCACGCCCTCCACGCTGGTGTTGATCGATGGCGAACCTAAGCTGGAGGAAAACAAGGATGCCGGGGTGGACCTGGTAGTCAATACGCCATTTCTTATTCTCCGAAATCCGGAAGACAGGCAATACTATCTGTATGGAGGCGCGTTCTGGTATCAATCAGGGTCGATTGAAAGTGGATGGAAGCCTGTGTCAAATTTAAAAGGTAAAATGGCTGAAATTGACAAGGCTGTAAAGCAGCAGGAGGAAGAAAATCAGGGTGAGCAGGAGACAGATGTTCCTGATTCACCTCCTGCCATTGTGATCAGTACTGAACCAGCCGAACTCATTCAATCAGACGGCGAGGCAGATTTCCAGTCCGTCGAGGGGACCGGACTGCTTTACATGGCGAATACCGAAGACCAGATCTTTATGAATATCGCAGAGCAGAAGTATTATATTCTGCTGGCCGGCCGGTGGTATAACTCAGGCTCCCTGAACGGTCCGTGGGCATTCGTTGGAGCAGATCAGCTCCCGGAAGATTTCAAAAAGATTCCTGATGGCTCGGAGAAGGATGCGGTACTCGCGAACGTGGCCGGTACGGATGAAGCCAGGGAAGCAATGATGGATGCACAAGTGCCTCAAACGGCCAAAGTGGATATCAATTCGACGGATTGCGAAGTGGAATACGATGGCAGCCCGAAATTTGAACGCATTGAGGGAACAAGCCTCGAGGTTGCCGTCAATACGCCCACTACGGTGCTTAAGCAAGGCAACAAATACTACGCGGTGGATGACGGAATCTGGTTTGTATCCAATAAGCCGGATGGCCCATGGAAAGTTTCGACTGAACGCCCCAGTGATGTGGAGAATATTCCGGCGAGTTCGGAAGCTTACAATACCAAGTATGTCTACATATATGATGTGACTCCCCAGTACGTTTATGTGGGGTATACCCCGGGGTACCTGGGAAGCTATGTGTATGGTCCGACCGTCGTATATGGCACCGGGTATTACTACCGGCCCTGGTATGGAAGTTACTATTATCCCAGGCCTGTCACCTGGGGATTCGGAATGCACTACAACCCCTGGACCGGATGGAGTATGAGTTTCGGATTCAGCCGTGGTTGGTTCAGTTTCAGCTGGGGCTTTGGAGGAGGTTATTATCACCATGGCGGATGGTGGGGGCCGCCTGTTTACAGACCTCCGTACCGGCCTCCCTACCGGGGCGGGTATTACGGCGGAAACCGCTGGAATAATAACCAGATTAATATTGACAATTCGACTAATATCAATATCAACAATCGCCGGCAGACCAACAATTTGTATAAAGGAAGAGGGGATGCCGTAACCCGGGACAGGGGATCGGTGGCTCAACGGCCATCCAGGGATGGGCAGCCGGATCGCCGGCCAAATACCAGGGAAGCGAGCCGTCCGACCACGAGGGATGCTGCACGTCCTTCCACGAGACCGACAAGCCGTGACAACACGAAGCCACAGGCCAGGCCATCGACCAGAGAAAAGAATAACGTGTATACAGACAGAAACGGGGAGGTATACCGGCAACAGAACAATGGAAACTGGCAACAGCGGTCGAATTCAGGCTGGGAGCGATCGAATTCTTCCCGGAGTAATATGAACAGGCAAGCCACCCAGCGGTCGAGAGGACAAAGCAGGACTTCCTCCTATCAGTCTCGTCCGACTACCCGGCCTGCCACCCGTCCGGCCAGAAGTGGTGGCCGAAGAGGTCATTAATTGTATATTTAGGAATGAAAAATATTCTCCTGATTGTTCTCCTGGCAAGCGGAATGTCTGCGGTGGCACAGGATACACATTACTGGTCGCAGCCTTTCGGAACACGGGCCGCGCTGATGTCGGGCGCCGTGGTAGGCGGATCGAATGACAACAGCATGATCTTCTACAACCCAGGGGCACTCGGATTTATGGAGGAATCCAATATTTCCATTAATGCCAATTTGTACGAACTGGCTAACATTACGGTGGAGGATGCTCTCGGGGCCCAGGCAGACTTTAAGAGCAGCCAGATCGGGGCCATTCCGCTGCTGATTTCTGGTATGTTAAGCGGGGATCAGCGGAAATGGAAAATAGGCTATGCGCTGATCTCCCCGGTCAATTTCTCCTTCAAGGGGAATGTACGGGTGGATGGATTTTTTGACCTGGCGGATAATGATGAAAGCCCGGGAGAAGAGGAATTCATTGCGGACCTGAGCCTGGATGTAAAGACAATGGAGACCATGGGGGGTGTGGCATTCAGCAGGAAACTGAATGATAAGATATCCCTTGGTTTTACCCATTTTTTCATTCTCCGGAACCAGACGTATAATAACAATACGCTCTATTACGGATTCCTGAATGACGCTGAAAATACGCGGGTCAGTACTACGTCGATCGAAAACATGCACTACTTCAATGTGCGCTATCAGTTAAAACTTGGTGCTGCCTGGAGAATAAACAATGAATGGTCCATGGGGCTGACGGTAAGCACGCCATCCATTAACCTGTTTGGAAACGGTACTGTGGCCGCAAATATTGCTGCGGAAAATATTTCGATCAGCGGCTCACCGAGACTTGACGTGCTTGCCAGCGACCGGCAGGACAAGCTGAAAACAAAATTCAAGTCACCGCTGTCAATTTCCCTGGGTGCCAATTACAATACCGAGAAATCGAAGTTCGGAGTTTCCATGGCGTATTTTATGCAGCTTGACGATTATGCGGTTATGCAGGCAGAACCTGCCTCCTTCTTAAGACCGGCTGATTCATTTAATGAGATTACCAGTGATCAGTTTCTTAATGTATATGCCGGCGCCGAAGGTGTTTTCAATATCGCCATTGGTTACGAAATGCTGCTAAATGAGAATCTGTCGCTGGTCGCCAGTTTCCGGAATAATATGACCTATTACCGGGAGGTGGATAAACCGGGGATAAAGCCCGAGGTAGCGAACTGGGACATCTGGCATTTTGTGGCCGGGGCAAATATCATGAAAGAGCGGAGTACCCTTACGGTCGGACTGATGCCGAGCATCGGTAATAACAAGCGTTTCGAACAGAGCGGAAATCTTGAAAGTGAAGACGGACTTCTCGGACAGGCGACTACCGTAACCCGGGCCAATTATTTTGCGATTGGCTTTTTGCTTGGTTATACCTATCATTTCAAAAAGTTCTAATCGCTGGCTCCTGTTTGAATTCAGTTAAATAGGTATTAATTTTGCCTTCCTTTCGAAGATATTTCGAATTAACGGGGTGTAGCGCAGTCCGGTTAGCGCGCTGCGTTCGGGACGCAGAGGCCGGAGGTTCGAATCCTCTCACCCCGACAAAACCCACTGATTATCAGTGGGTTTTACTTTTTGCGGACATAATGCGGACAAATCTACATGGGAAGCAAGAAATTTTTACGTCCATCACCTCTATGATTTTTTAAACATTAAAATGAATTTGATAAAAAGTTTTAAACACAAATTACCAAATTTTAAAAAAAGCCATATCAAACCTGATATCATGACAGCAAATAGAGGTAATGCAATGAAATTAGAAAGGAAATTCTGTGTTACAGATATGTCTACACCCTCTAATTCTACACTTGGATCACCCAATAGGATAAGTATGCCCCGTATACAGTGTATCACGAAGAGAAAAAAGAACATATTCCAAAAAATAATTCCGAAAAGTTTATTGGGCAATAACCTATATTTCTCCAAAAACATACTCATTCATTTAATTCATATCAGGCTTTAGAAGCATGATCAAAAACTTCTAGTGTATTAGTAACATTTACGGCCGCATCAGCTTTAAAAATACTAAATCCCCTTTTATTATTCTGATTGACATTTGAATATTACAAATTGACAAAAGCACTCCCACAATGGAGCTGCAAAAGCAAGATGTGCTTTTTGATTCAAAAAGCGAATTGACGCAACTATTTCTTGATGGATGAACGAAGTGAATCCTGGCTGAATATCCCTCAGCGATAAAGCCGTTTTGGTCTTACCAAAACATGGCTTGCTTCCGGTTCGTTATCCAACTTCATTCCATCGGAGATTTTTGAAACGTGAAAGGCATTAAGATCTTTGAATCCTTGGTAAATCTCCCGTTTATCCTGACTGAATGGAAACGCGTTTCTGATTTTTCTGGTAGCTTCATCGCCAGATTGATCATTGTCCAGGAATAAATCTATTCTGGCATATTCCTTGAGCACCTTCCTGCCTCCGTTTAAATTGACAGTGGAATTCAGAATTAAGATATCTGGTTTAGTGAAATTTATTTTCAATTGCTGATAACTCAGCATATCAAAGATTCCTTCGTAAACAGCTATCTGCCTGGAATCAATCTTAAAGTGAGTGATGCCCTGTCCCGTGCACCCTTTCCAGTATTTGTTCCGGATATGCCAGCCATTTTCACTTTCATGCCCAATACCGAAATAGGATTTACCATTCACTTTGTAATAAACTTCACTGCAGTAGTGCCTAGCTGTTTCCGGATCAATGCAACGCTCCCGGAGGTAATTCGTAAGTGCCGGATTCGTACCGATCGGTTTGATCTTTATGATACTGATTCCGGAATTCACCTTCTCTTCTTTAGAGGGTTGCTGGTGAAAAGAAAAAAGAGAACTGTTCCGGTTAATTTCCTGGATGGCATCTTTCACTGATATGTTTGGTTTCATATTCCGGATCAAATCAATGAGGGTCCCTCCTTTTCCAGATCCGTAATCAATCCATAGATTTTTCCTCAGGTCCACTTTCAGTGATGGCCGGCTGTCATTTCTCCAAGGAACCCGGTACATCAGGTATCCCGGATAACGCCGCTTCGGATCAATACCTTTTCTTTTCAGGTACTCTTCAATCGATACCTTATTCGCTTGTTCTGCATTCATCTTTTTCTGTGATGTAAATTAAAATAGCAGGTACTTCAGCTGCTTCCTGGTCAGTTTTGTAGCATTTGTAGCACCACTGTAGCAGTTATTTTTCTTTTCACCTGCTTCAAAAATATTTCTCTATTCTTTAGAATCAGTGTTTTTCTAACTTGTAGCACCTGAAGCACCTTAATTTCGAAAAATGTAATAGCCTCTTATCGGAATCGAGCTGTTATCCCGCCGCTGTTGCACCTGCTGAAAACCCAAAAGCACCATGGCCCGGCCGATCTCCCTGGGTGTAATCCGGATCTTCGAATTGGTCTCAATCATGAGCTCTTCACTTATTTCTGTGGCCGTCAGGAAATCATGTGAATCATCTTTAGTTCCGGGAGAATAAAACCGCTGGATTAATTCGGCTTCTGCTGTCAGCGATTTGAACCGGCTGTTGAACTGTTCATTCTCCCGGATTTCTTCAGAAGTCATGTTATAGGAGAATCCCGATTTATAAAGCTGATAGGCCTGGGACCAGACTTTATTGATATTAACCTCTTGCTTGTATTTCCATTCAATCTCCTGGACATAGAAACAAAGCCAACGGACACTTCCCGTTTCATCGGTCAGGAATTCTGCCTTATTGGTGGATCCAAGGATGGAAGCCCGCCTGGGACTCTTGGTGGACTTGCGGTGATACGGATGACGGACTTTTACACTTGCCTTACTCATCAGTGCCTTCTGGGCATTGATCTCTGTTCGCGAAAAAGTGGACAGCTCGTCCTGAATGATCAGGAAATTCTCTGTTAGGGCAATCAGACTATCTTTATCGGTAGATATATTTTCTGCAGAGTATTGTGCAAGATCTGGTGGTACCAGAAAATGGGTGAGGGTAGTCTTCCCACTGTTCTGTTTGTCCTGGACAAAAATGAGCGCCTGCTTGTTAAAGGTATCATCCTCCAATGCACATGCTATTGACCGAACCAGCCATTTCTTAAATTGCATCGCAAAACGATCCTGATCCTGGACACGGATGTATTCACTAAATCGTTCGATACAATCTCCATCATATTCCTCCTGATACAACACTTCAAACTTCGAGAAATAGTCTTTTAACGGATTTATCCTCCGGATGTAGCTGGAGGTCATGAACACATTAATATCAGCTACAGAGGCACGGAAACCTGCGGCACGGGCTTCTATAAACAGGTCACTGGAGTTGATGACCTTGTATTCATCTTTTTTCTTTTCACTAGCAAGAACGACATTCAATATTTCGTTGAGCTGGAAATCATACCGGGATGACAGATACCGGTACATACGGATAGTCGGATCATTCGAATTCTGATCTAAAGATTTCATTCCTTGAAAATTTGAGTTTTGAAAAAGGGCAGGAAGTGATATCTTTAGTTATTGAACAATGAAACGTTGACACCACTTCGTTGAAGCAAAGCAAACCTGGCAGGGTTTGCTTTACTTTTTTAGCCGGTTGTGGGTCATCGAATTAATGACCTCATTCCGTTTGAAATAAACTCGCTTATTGAGGCGAAGAAATGGAAGGCCCTGTTTCATCCATTCGGTCAGCGTGACCAGGGAAACATTCAGCTCTTCGGCCATTTCCTTTTTGGTAAGTAATCGGTCTTTATCGTCTTTGGGGTGGGGATCCTGTCTGGCATCATTAAGTGCCTGGCGGATCTCTTTTCGAACCACATCCTGGATGCAGTCCAAAAAAGCTTCAGAATTAAATATTTGCATTATTAATTGAATTAAGTTGAAGCAAATAGTAAAGCTGATTTAGCATTCGGAAGGTTCTTTTGCCAAAGACAATCATCTTTGGCACCTTTTTTTGTTTTGCATCGCACTTTTATCAGGTTTTTATAAACAACGTGTCTTGTCATTAATCCATTAGTGACAAAAAGATTTGACTATCATATTTTGGATTAAATGATAATCAAACCTTGTTGATGTTAAAATATTTAACTATAATTGATTTGATTATCATTTTTTTGAAATTATTAACATCAAAATGAGCCAGGAGTTAAATTTAGAAAATGCAGTTGATTACCATTACGATCAATTCCCTCCGAAAAACCTCGATTACGGTAAACTGATGAACGAACTTCTGAATGCTACAGATGCCTTAGCCAGGTATGATCAGATGTTAAAAAATATGCATAACAGTGAGATTTTCCTGGCACCCTTAAGAAATCAAGAGGCCGTAATTTCTTCAAGAATGGAAGGCACGATAAGTACAATGGATGAAATTCTAAAGTTAGAAGCAGATAATCCAGATGATCCTACACTTGCTCAAAATTTTAGGTCTGAAGCTATTGAAACGATTCTTTATCAAAGAGCTTTATTAAATGCTCAAAATGCACTTAACGATGGGTACGAACTGTCCATATCCATGATTCGAACTATTCATCAACAGTTACTCTCATTTGGAAGAGGAGCTTCAAAATCACCCGGTGAATTCAAATCAGAACAAAATTATATTGCGGATAAGCTGAAAAAAAACATTTTGTTTATTCCGATAAGTCCAGAAAAATTGCAAGAAGGACTAGAAAATCTATTTGATTATACTGCCCGAAGTAGCCATCCTTCATTAGTAAAAACGGCAATCATGCATGTAGAGTTTGAAGCCCTACATCCATTCAAAGATGGCAATGGAAGAATTGGACGAATGTTAATAACATTATGGCTATGGTCATCCGGTTTAATTTCAGCTCCTCACTTTTATATAAGTGGATTCATGGAGGAGCACAAGGATGAATATGTTGATAAAATGAGAAAGGTTTCTGAAGAAGGTGACTGGGAAGAATGGTGTTCATTTTTCTTAAGTGCTGTCGAGCAGCAAGCAATAAGAAATCTGGAAACTGCAGAAAAAATCAGAGCGCTTTATGAAGACATGAAAAATACTTTTGCGGACCTTTTGTCTTCAAAATACAGCGTTAATGCTCTTGACTATGTTTTTACAAATCCTGTTTTCAGAAATAACAGATTTACTTCAAATAGCGGAATACCCTCGCCCACGGCAGCAAGATTTACAAGATTATTGGTAGATAATGGTCTCATTAGAACGATTGAGGAAAGTGCTGGCAGAAGACCCGCACTGTACTCTTTTGAGCCATTAATGGAACTTGTGAGAGTTTAAAGTCTCATGCTTTATCCTTGACTTTCCTCTGAAGTAGTTTAGTGCAGTGTCAAATGGAATAGCGTCGTTTGTTTCGAAGTAATTTGAAACAATCTTCGCCCAAGTTGATTGCCCTGGGCATTTGAATATCTGAGAGCCCTGCTCATTCTCCAGATTCCTTATCTGAAGCATCAGTGAGATGATAGACTCCTTATCTGGACACTTGATTTTATAATCTACCTTGTAGGCCGACAGCTGAGACTTCAAAGCCTTTACTTTTAGATTAAGCTCATTGATTTCCGCAGTCTTGAACTCAAGTAATTCATCCCTTGAAAATGTAAGCTGCCACTTATCAATAGTTTTTAAAAAGTCCTGAACCATCAATAGCTTGTGTAAGCGCTTAGTTGCTCTCACTGAATGAGGGTGGTTTTGACATATCCATATTCCCCTGTTCACCGTATCCCAGAATACCTGAAAAAATTGTTCCTCCGATCCTGATGTTTTTAATTGATAGTAATTCAGGTGAAACTGGTAGAATTTGGAATAGGTATCCGGATTCAGATAGGACTTGTAAAGCTTCATATGCAGGTAATTGCCTGCCATGTACTTATTGGAAAACAACAGCGGACCGATCTGAAATCGGTGATATTTCTTTCCCCAGCTGCGCATGGAGAAATATCGGTCCAGGTTCATTTCCATAATTACAGTTTATCCAGGGCGTCAATCAACTGATCCGTATTGGCAGATTCATACTTCATCAGCGTCCGGATATCCGAATGCTGTGTAATCTTCTGCACCAGTGTAATAGGCACTCCTTTTGACAGGAGAATGGTCACTAATGTTCGCCGGCCCATGTGACTGCTCATGAACTTGTATTTGGGTCGTTCGATGACCACTTCGTTCAATCCGCGAAACCGGGTGATCTTCACCGGTTCATCTATACCAACAATCTTACCAATTTCTTTCAGG
The DNA here is from genome assembly GCA_030432655.1 of Bacteroidia bacterium. Classification (GTDB taxonomy): domain Bacteria; phylum Bacteroidota; class Bacteroidia; order Cytophagales; family Cyclobacteriaceae; genus JAUILA01. The sequence goes on along the minus strand of JAUILA010000002.1, from coordinate 62,893 downwards.
TAGGCATTGAACTTCTGATTGGAGATCTTGGGCAGCTCATAATCATACTTCTCCAGGATCGGTAATGCCTGGGCGATAAAGCCATTGAATGGGACTGTTACTTTCTTTTTGGATTTCGCAGAAAGAAACGCCCACTTGTTATCCTTGAAGTCCAGTTTGTCAAATCGCATGATATCCGAATAGCGCTGTCCGGTGAAACAGGCAAAGCAAAATAAATCCCGGACACGGTCAAGATATGTCCGTGAGCCGAAATCGTATTCCAGGATCCGCTGAACCTCTTCCTCCGAAAGCACTACAATTTCATTGTACTGCTTTTTCTTATAGGCAGACTTATGCGGACGAAGCGCATCGGGATGCACTGCATGTCCTTCCCGATGTGACCAGGAAAGAAATACCTTCAGACTGGAAATGTATTTAGCTACCGTATCATTAAGCAATCCGATTTCGCCATTCTTTTTATTTACCTTTCGCTTGCTCAGGAATTCTTCATACTTATGAAAGAACTCCCGGTTGAAATCCATCAGAGTCATGTTCAATCCGAATTTCTTCTGGTAGTCTGACAAAGCACTGAAGACCGTCCGGTATTCCTTCATCGTTCCTTCGGTGGACTGCCGGTATTTGAAACGCATGAACTGATTGACGTGAACTGACAATTTCTCCTGGTTGGCCGGCACCTCGTTCTTGTTGATTATACGATTCACAAGGTCCTTGTATTCCGCCCGGGTGACCATCTCCTTTTCATCCCGAAGCCTGGAAGCCTGCTTCAGAACATCATCTGCTAACACATTGAGCTCATGATTTAATTCCAGGGCAGCTGGGGCAGCTGGTTTAATCGTGGACAATTTAAAATCCCAGTATTTCGGGTGGATTTTAATTGAGGTACGGAATTTCATGCGGGTCCGTTTATCCGGAGTGAAGAATAGATAGATTGAGGTGGGCCTGGGATTATAAAACTTCGGATTCAGCTTCCCTCCATTCGACCGGCTTCTTGTAATTTCTTTTTTCAATTGCTCCGAATCTATTTCCGGATTGTAGGGTCGGTCGAGGTAGAAGGAACATTTCATATCATTACTCTTTAAACTCCTCAATTCTGTGATAAATAATTTGAGATTTCTTATCGATAATTAATGTATGTCTAAATGGTGTCTTTGTTGTTTCAAGAATTTCATATTGTTCAAGATCCTCATACTCAAAAAAGAAACTTAATTCTTCGAGAGTCTGGCTTGTTAAGTTAGTCTCAATTAGTGTAGGTGTTGTAGTCAATGTACAAGATGAATCTGGCTCGACTTCATTGAACGACTCAACCATCATATGACATATGAAATCAGAAACTAATTTTATATCACAAGAGTATTTAAAATAGTATTCATAGAACCCCGCTAAATATTGAAGTTGAATCCCATTTATATTCTGGAATTCATATTGCTCTTCCCCTAGCTCAGGATACAATTCTGTAATTATCTTTTCTTCTACAATAGGTTCATTTAAATCATCCGCAATTTTCACTATCAGACTCTCACTTTTTTCTTTAATCTTATTACATGAGATGAGTAGTGTAGCAGATAAAATGTAAAAGAAGGTTTTCTCCAACATATATTTAATGATTAAACCAATTATGCAAATTCATAAGTCAGACGGACAGTTATTAAATAGGAGCATTTATCGAGCCAAGTAAATATGCGGACATAATGCGGACAAAAAGTGTTGATTCAGCCCGGATTTCCTTTGGTTAAGATAAACCAATTTTTCGAGAAAACAGCCTAATTTGCCTTTAAATGCACTTTTTTAGTTAACTCGGGTTAACCAATTTCATCCTCTCACCCCGACTTCGCCCGCCGAAGCTCCGAAGGAGCGAAGGCGGGCTTTTTAGTTGCATTCGACTGAACAGATTTCTACGAGTTGATTAACGGGCGGGCTTCGTCGGGCGATGCCCGACCATAACACCATTCAAAATGACCGGCCGAAGGTTCGTGACCTTCGCTGCTACTCGCATTCACTGGACTGGATCGAGGTGAAGAATGAAATATTCAATCACTGCTGAAAGAACATAAGATCATTCGTATCAATTCTGAGAATTAAGAAAAGAGCATTTGATATTCGGTTAAAATATGGCCTAAAGCTTCGAGATGCAATTATTGCGGCTTCCGCAGAATACTTCAAGATACCTCTGGTTTCTGGAGAAAAGCGTTTTTAAAGTTGAATCAATAGATTTAATCAAGTATGACGTTAACCTCCCAGCGTACAACAACGGCTATCTACAACTCCTTGACTGCTACCGATTTTATCACGACATTAATCATTGTAATCTTTTACAATAAGCAACGCTTCCACCGCTAAAATGGGGACGTAATTCTGTTCCGCGGCGTAAGCCAGAATTCGAAGTGAAGGTGCCAAAACAGCCCTCCCCGTTGTAGCACATAAAATGAATCAAACGCAATTTAGTGTATTTGACTTTTTATAATATAGAATAAAGCCATCTAAATAATTACTACTATTTATAATTACTCAAAAATACTATTCATTTCATCCTATAACTCCAATGTTATAAAGTACTGCAATGGTTGTTATTTTCTCATTTTTCTATTTTTCTGTTACCATATTTCAAACGCCCAACAAAATGAAATTGAATTCAAAAAGGTACTGATTGAAATAGATGGAGAAGAAATTTTTAACGTTTCTAAAATCGTGCAGGATCATAAAGGGTATATGTGGATGGCCACTAATCTAGGGTTAATAAGGTATAACGGTATTGAAGGTGAAAGAATTAAGAAAAGGGTAAATGGTGTTTATAGTGCAATTAATACTGTTGATGCGTTATTTGTCGATTTTCAGGGCGACATATGGGTCAGTCTAATTTCTGGTTTAAGCAAGTATAATCCAGATTGTGATTGTATCAATTTATATCCTTCAATTGAAATTGGTACCGCTATAACAGGTGTGATTTCGATTGTAGAAGACAAAAATAAAGATCTTTGGTTTGGTACAATAAATGGTGAATTATATCAATACAATAAAGAAAACAGTAGCTTTTCCGAATTTCTCAATACACCTTCAGGATCAATAAACCTTATTGGAAACAGTATTACTCAATTAATCGTTGATCGTAATAATAACTTATGGATAGGTACCATTGGCCCGGAATCTGATGATGGGCTTGGTTTGATACGGTTTAATATTGATTCTGAAGATATTAAACAATTCAAGCATGATCCTTTAAATTCTAATAGTTTACTAGATAATCGAATTCGTACACTATATGAAGATCAACAAGGACAAATAATGGTTGGTACCTACAAGTCCGGTTTTCATATATACAATCCACAAAGTAAATCATTAAAAAGAATCAGCTATAATGCGGATTCCTCAAATAAGATATATGCACCTTATTCAGAAAGCAGTGTTCTTGGTGATGACCCTTTTGTTGGGATAATTCATCAAGATCAGCACGGAGGGTATTGGATTGGCACTAGTGGGAAAGGTATCAATCATTTTAATTCGGGTTCTCAAACTTATAAAAATTACAATTTCAACCTTGTTAATCCTCAATTGATTTCCACAATTTATGAAGATAGACAAGGTAATTTATGGATAGGTGCCACACATGGCAGTGGCCTCTTTAAAACAGACCTCTTAGCTCGAAAATACCATTTGAATACCAACTTCAGCAATGTAACCAAAACCTATGAATCAGCTTACGCTCCCGGAATTATTTGGATAATGTCTCTGCAACAAGGTCTCGGCAAAATGAATGTCAAAACAAATGAGATCACAAAATATGTACATGATAAAGACAATAATAAAGGCATAGGACATAATTGGGTTCGGACAGCATATCAAGAAAACAGCAATACTCTTTGGCTGGGTACAGGTACTGGTTATGAAGAAGGTGAGGGTACTGGTGATGGCGGTATAGATAAAATGGATATCGAATCGGAAACCTTTGAACATTTTAAATTAACACGGGACGACGATGGAAAAGATGGGTTTAGCTATACGCCCTATTTTATTTGCGAAGACCCAGAGGGGTATTTATGGGTAACCGGTGGTAAAGGCGGTTTATTTCGTTCCGATAAAGAAAAGAAAGCATTTAAGCCTTTTAAACTTTTTAAAAATCAAGATGAACCTGAGGATATCATTCTTAATGTAGTTCTTAAAGATTCTAATGGAGATATATGGGCATCAGATTTTAAAGATGAAGGTACCCTGTACCTATTTGAAAGAAATCTAAACACGTTCAATCAATACCTTAAAGGGTTTAAAATGATTGATATCATAATCGACAAGAAAGGATGGTATTTAATAGGTACCTGGACAAAAGGTTTGGTGCATCTAAATCCCAAAGATGGAACTTACATTCAATATACTAAAGCTGATGGATTGCCCAGTAATGATGTTATCCATATCGACGCAGGAGATGACGGGATTGTCTGGGTAGGAACAAGAACAGGTCCAGCCAAATTTGATACCAAGACAGGTGAAATATCTTCGCTCGGACTGCCAAAAGGCAGATATAACGCAGGAATCCTTAGAGCCAGTAATAATCGAATTTATATGGGAGCGAATGATGGTTTGGTTTCTTTCCATCCCAACCAAGTAATAGGAAACCCTTATCCGCCGCAAATAGATATTAGCCAGTTAATGATTTCTGAAAATAACTACCTCACTGGAAATAGTAATTCCAAGACCCTGGTATTCGCTCACAATCAAAATGATATCTCATTTAAATATAACGCCTTACATTTTAGTAATTCCGAGAAGAATCAATATAAATACAGACTTAAACCAATTAATGATAAATGGGTAAATGCAGGATTTGATCGCACTGCCCGATATTTTAACTTACCACCTAATGATTATACCTTCGAAGTAATTGCCTCTAATAGTGACGGACTATGGAATGAAACCGCTAATGCTGTTTCATTTACAATTAAGCCAGCCTGGTGGTCAACCTGGTGGGCCTATCTTATTTATGTTTCTGTGCTTGCTTTCCTAGCTGAGAGATTTTATCGCTTTCAACTTTCTAAAAAAATGGCGGATTCTGAAAGCAAAAGGCTAATAGAGGTAGACAAATTAAAGAATGCCTTATTCACCAATATTACCCATGAATTCAGAACACCACTTACCGTAATTAAAGGCATGACTGGTGCCATTAAATCAGGTTTAGAAAATAAACAACATAACGATCTTGAATATTCTTTAGACATCATCGATCGTAATAGCGATGGTTTATTGCAATTAATCAACGAAATGCTAGATCTGGCTAAGATCGAAAGCGGTACGATGGAACTAAATTTGATTCAGGTTGATATTATTCCTTTGATTAAATATTTAACTCAGAGTTTTCATTCACTCGCAGAAGAAAAGGAAATTAGTTTTTCTGTTCGCTGTGATATACAACATCTAAAAATGGATTTGGATGTATCTAAATTTACCGCCATTGTTACCAATCTACTCTCTAATGCGTTAAAATTCACTTCAAAAAATGGTAAAATACTTGTCAATATTGATACAGTAAAAATAAATACTTCCGATTTCATTGAGATTAATATTAAAGACAGTGGCTTGGGAATTTCTAAGGATGAACTTGTACATATTTTCGATAAATTCTATCAAGTAGATAATACCTCATCAAAACTCCAAAAAGGAACGGGTATTGGTTTAACGTTGGTTAAGGATTTTATAGAATTGATGAATGGCTCAATAGAGGTGGAAAGTTCATTTGGGAAAGGCAGTGTGTTCCGTATTAAAATCCCTATTACAAATAATGCTGTTCTTTCAGATGGTTTAGGATTTGTTTCAACAACATCAATTTTCAAACCTAATGCTACACCAACGGAATTAGACAATAATTTATCTTCTGATCAGTCTGATATTAGGCGGCCATTAGTTCTCATAGTGGAAGATAATATTGATGTAACCCATTTTATTAAAACCTGTTTAATAGAAAATTACCAGATAATAGCTGCTAATAATGGGGAAACAGGAATAAAAATAGCTTTAGAAAAAATACCCGATATCATTATTAGTGATGTTATGATGCCCATAAAAGATGGTTTTGAAGTTTGTCAGACTTTAAAAACAAACGAACTAACCGACCACATCCCGATAATAATGTTAACCGCCAAAGCTACTTTTGAAGATCGACTCACTGGCCTGTCTCATGGAGCTGATGCTTATTTAACAAAACCATTTAAAAAAACAGAATTATTAACACGAATCAATCAGTTAATTCTATTAAGAAAGAAAATGTTGAGCAAGTTTGAAAAAACAGGTTTAGAAAAGCTGCTTAGCAAAAATGTTAAAAATTCTGAAACTAAGTTTCTGGATAAAATCATTACCACTATTTATGAGAATATCACCCAATCAGATTTTGGCCCTGATCAGTTGGCTCTTGAATTGCACATAAGCGAATCACAATTGTATAGAAAACTAAAAGCGACAAGCGGGAAATCTACAGCACTATTTATTAGATCCATTAGACTCCAAAAAGCTAAAGAATTGATTCAAACCACAGATAAAACCATCTCGGAAATTGCTTACGATGTTGGGTTTAATAATCCTTCTTATTTTAGTCGTGCTTTTAAAACCGAGTTCGGCAGAGCTCCAAGTGCACTTTCTAAGTAATATATAGTATCTAAAAATACTCGTTTACAAACAAACGCCTCTCACTTTACTTGATTTTCAGAATCAGTGCTAGCTTTTGATGAAATAGTGCATTCCATGGCAAAGACATTTCATTAATCTTATAGCGTAATCTTATTCAATTGCTTAAATATTGAAATAAGACATTGATCATTTTACGTTATTATTATGAAAACAAAACCACTATTAACAGTAATTCTAACATCCTTTTTCCTATTATCTGGGTGTTTAGATAATGAAGAGAATGTTGAAGAATCAGTATTTTCTTCTGAACGTTTAGCTTTATCCAGTACCGCTGCCAATGGTTCATCTCCAATTAACCAGGAGTATCTGCAAGCACAAGCAGAGGTCTTAGAGACTTTTGCGGCCATCGGACAAACTATATCTGATGGAGCTGGACAAGGATATTATAGCGCCTTTATGGATCAGCTTATCTCTTTTCATGCCTATGGAGATAAGTTTGTTGAGTTCAATGGAGGAGAATCTTTCGATAGTGAGGGTAACGAACATAATGAACGTCAGCTATTTGGTGAAGACATTAAAGAAAATGGAATTATTCAATTTGCCACGGTCGAAGGGACTTTGAAAGTTGCTGTATATTTTGGGAATGTAGCTAATGTAACCTTTATCTCAGATTTTATATTGGATCATAAAGTCTATGGAGAAATTAGAGTCAATAATCTAATCACTTTGTTATTTGTTAAAGTAAATGGTGATTGGAAAATGGTTCACGAACATCATTCTCCTGTAGCTGAAGAATCAATATCGTCTTCTAAAAGTTCAACTTTATCCAGAAGCGCTGCCAATGGTTCATCTCCAATTAACCAGGAGTATCCGCAAGCACAAGCAGAGGTCTTAGAGACTTTTGCGGCCATTGGACAAACTATAACTGATGGAGCTGGAAAAGGCTATGATAGCAAACATATGGATAAACTAATCTCCTTTCATGCCTATGGAGATAAGTTTGTTGAATTCAATGGAGGAGAATCTTTCGATAGTGAGGGTAACGAACATAATGAACGTCAGCTATTTGGTGAAGATATTAAAGAGAATGGAATTATTCAATTTGCCGCTGTCGAAGGGACTTTGAAAGTTGCTGTATTTTTTGGGAATGTAGCTAATGTAACCTTTACCTCTGATTTTATATTGGATCATAAGGAGTATGGAGAAATTAGAGTCAATAATCTAATTACTTTGTTATTCGTTAAAATAAATGGTGAATGGAAAATAGTTCACGAACATCTTTCTCCATTAAAAAATTGAATAGAACAACGCACTGCAACAATGTAAATAAAAAATAGCTCATAAAGCGCAAGTCATTTCAGCTTGCGCTTTTTTAATACATTATGCTATTGGCATCATCTGTTAACTAGATTCAAAATCTGCCAATTTCCATCTCATCACGCATGAACTTCATCGAAAAAATATTTATCGAACTTATTGCCGGCAATACTGTATTAAACCGGAATCATAAACAATACTCCAAACTCGATAAGTTTTAAAATCAGCAGAATTCCAACAGCTACCCAGAACCACTTCAATCCTTCCCAGAAGCTGTTCAGCTTCACTCCCTTATAAATGGCAAAGCCTGTTCCGCCTATTGCGATAAGAACTTCCAGTACGGTAAACAAAAGTAAAATGATGGTTCGAATATTCATTAAATTGACCCCGAAGGCTTTTAATAGAAGTGGCATAATTATGGTACCACTACACCAAAGCTGAAGTTATGAAAAAACTCTTTCCGACGCTGGCCATTCTCGTGCTGTACCTGACAAACTGCACCTCCACTAAAAATTTCACCGGGAGCGAGTTAGCCGCCTATGAACAAAGCATGCGATTTGCCCGGCACATCTGGGATGACAAAAAAGTTCAGGATGAATATATGAGCTACTCTCCTGATCCTGTATCGAAATTGAAACTTGAGAAATATTATGAGGGCTTTGAAAATTGCAGGGCCAGACGTGTTTCGTTCATGGAATCGAAAAAATCCGCACCCGAATTGTTAACATTTCTGTACAGGGTAAAACTGTCGTGCGGAGAAAAAGTATTTGGGATAACTTACAAAAATGAGGGAGATAAACTTACCCCTTATTCAATACGAACCATAGCTTATTCCGAATATCCGACAGATCCTGTTTTTAATCCTTCCTGAACCTAAAATGGTAAATTCTTAACCGGGTCTCTTATCCTGACTGTATTTCCCGAAAAGAAGCATTAGTTTAGCGACTCTAACATTCAAAAATGGATCCCTACGCCGCGCTGCGCTTCAAAGAATTCAACATCTTTCTGCTGGTCAGGTTTGCCATGGTTTTTGCGTGGAGCATGCAGTTCATTGTGATTGAATGGGAAGTATACTCACTGACCAAGGACCCTCTCTCCCTGGGCATAATCGGCCTGATGGAGGTAGTGCCCGCCGTGGCCATGGCATTGTTCGCCGGTCATTATGTCGATCAGAATGAAAAACGATCGCTCCTTATTCGTTGTATCCTTGGATTCTCCTGTATCAGTTTCGGGCTTTTCCTGGTGACCTGGCCGGAGGTAACAGAAGGCATGTCAAAACGCTCCATTCTGTATTCGATCTACCTTCTTGTTTTCCTGGGTGGAATTGTCAGGTCATTTATCGGTCCGACCATCTTTTCGCTCCTGGCACTTATCGTCCCGAAAAAGATTTATCCAAATGCTGCCACCTGGAGCAGTTCGATCTGGCAGATGGGTGCGGTGCTCGGACCGGCCGTGGCGGGTTTTTCCATCAGCTGGATCGGCGTTCACTGGTCGATGATCCTGATTTTCGGATTCTCGTTGATCGCATTGACTGCCTTATTCCGTATTTCAAAGAAACCTGTAATTAATCCAAAGTTAGGCGAGCCCGTAATGCAAAGCCTGAAGGACGGGCTTCAATTTGTCTTCCGGACGAAATCGGTACTGATCGCCCTTACCCTGGATATGATTGCCGTTCTCTTTGGCGGCGCCGTGGCACTTCTCCCCGTGTATGCCCAGGATATCCTCGAAGTAGGGGCTGAAGGATTTGGTTTTCTCCGTGCCGCCCCGGCGGTTGGCGCGTTTCTTATGATGGTGACTTCCGCCCACTTTCCCCTGCACAGGAATGCGGGCAAAAAACTTCTATGGGCTGTATTCGGATTTGGAGTTTGTATAGTCGTGTTCGGAGTGTCCACGAATTTCTGGCTGTCATTATTCGCCCTTTTTGTCAGTGGATCAGTTGACGGAATCAGTATGATCATCCGCCAGACCATTCTCCAGCTCAAGACACCGGATAATATGCGTGGCCGTGTTGCCTCCGTCAATTCAATCTTTGTTGGATCCTCGAATGAACTGGGCGCTTTTGAAAGTGGTGTAACGGCCAAACTAATGGGGACGGTCACGGCCGTAGTTTTTGGCGGAACCATGACATTGATTACAGTAGGTGCTACGGCGATCTTATCGCCCCGCTTCCGCAAGCTGGATCTCCGTGAAGACGTTGAGCAAACTTAGAATGCCGATTACTCGAGCGCATAGATTTTAATCGAAAGCAGGTTCCGTTTTTCAAAAGCATAAGACAACGGCTTATTAACAAAGGCGTGATCCGGGTCAAAATCCGGAAAAGAAGCTGAATTCGGGACAATCAGTCCCCAGGAGCCAGACTGGTTCAAATCACCCGGAAGAATAACGGCCACATGTAGTGGCTGATCGTTTTTATTGGTATAAACAGCCACTACTGCCTTGCCAGCATTCGCCTTTTCCTGAGCCTTCCTTAATACCTCCTGGTTATAGGCCTGACCCAATTCTTCCCAATTACCCCCGTCCTTCAGCAATTGGTAAAATTTATCGTTGGTATTAATATCAAAGAAGGACTGCTCCTGATAGACCTGACCCAGGGCCTGGTAGGTAAAAGATTCACAAGCAGTTTCTGACTGACTGCTGCATTCGACAAATGCAGAATACGTCTTTTCCAATTCGTCTTTAATATCCGAATTATAAGAAGTGCCTGTAATACTTAGCAGAAAAAATGTAATTATGGTCGAGGTCATCTCAATCTAGGTTTGGTTCTCCTATTAATGTATTAATAATGTTGGATGTAACCTGCCAGATATCCTGTACCGGACGGATCAAGTATCCGGTGTCCTATCCAGTTAAAACAGGGGTTAAAGAGGATAAAATCCGACCCAATTTGGGAATAATGCCTGAATTTTTCTTGATGAAAGAAGATTCATCCCTCCATGTTACTATGTAATAAATTTGAATGAAAAACATTCACATTCAGCGGATACCTATAATTATCACACAACCAATATTATATTTCACAGACATACTGAAATGAAATCCGTGCGTGGAGCCGGCTGATGAAAGCATCTGACCAGCAATATATTATGGACTGGTTACAACTGATTGTCCGGGGTTATTCGAAGGGATACTGCAGGGCGCAGAGAGAAGATAAATCAAATGTTTTCCTGAAGCAAGCTAAAAGCAAACACTGTAATATTCATGAGTTAATTTACTTTCCAAATCCGAATCCCATCAAATAATGGAATTACACATTATCTGAATAACCAGAAATTCCAGACTGGTTTTGCCTGCGCCTGATTACGAAAACAAAACCAACACTACCAGGTTAATCAGAAATTTCCTTCACCCGTCCGACAATGCCATCTTCCAGCATCACCTTAATGCCGTGCGGGTGATAGGATGATTTCGTCAACAGCTTTCTAACAACCCCCTGGGTGAGCTCACCTGTCCGCTGGTGGTGTTTCTGAACAACCTCTACAGTCATTCCGACCATAACGTCGGACCGTTTTCTTCCATCAGCCATAGAAAATCAGTTAGGTAAATACACCTTCATGTATATTTAAATAACTTCGAGAATTTCTTCAATCGGCGTTTCCCCTTCAAATTCCTTCACGAGATTTCCTGTGTCCGAATAAATATACATCGAAGGAGTAGGAATGGATCCGAAATTGCCAACGATATTATCTACGGTTGCGCTTCCGAAATGGAAATTTGAGGCATTATCCAATTTATAGGTTTCGGCAAACTGAAGCAGTTCAGGCAGGGAAGCACTGGAGATGAAATAAACCTGGTATTCACTAAAGCTATCCAGGTTTTCCTGGATACTTGCTGCTTCCCGCTGGCAGTGATCACAATCGGGCTGAAAAAGGACCAGGATGGTCTTTCCTTTCAGCTCATCCATATTGTACATCATCCTGTCGGTCATGGTCACCGGCATCGACGGCAGATCTGTTGCGACTGACTCAGCGGTGTTTTCAGAACCGGCAGACCCGCTTTCGGAATTAGTGTTCTCTCCGGAATTGCAACCGGTCAGTGCAAGCAGCACGAATAACATGGATATGACTTGTTTCATGCCTGAAAAGTACGAAATCCGGGTTAATCAAAAAAGGATCAGGTTGCCTGCAGCATCCTAAATGATCCATTTCTTACAAATTAAGGCGGATTTAACTACTACTAGTGATTTATCCGGTCCCCGCAACAGATACCTTAGCATTATATTCCTGGCCGGCACCTTCCCGGGAGAATGACGCAGGCAAGATCTCAAACGGTCTTTTACCGATCCCACCGGATCCTCTTCTCAACAATTTTATTTTAACTTAAAAAATTCAGACATGCCACTAACCGATCATTCTGACTTGTTTGCCAGCTTTCACGAAGATGGGTTTAACCATATTATCAGGCACATAATGACCCAACGGCCATCCCTGTTTAATTATTCGACCCAGGACCTGGCAAGCCCGAAATACGAACCGCGACTCTGCAGCAAGATCGAATTCCATCTGGCGGTGCAGGAGTTTAATAATCCGCTGGTCACTGTTCTTCCTTACATGCCGATAATCGGATATACCGGCCCGTATGGATTGAGTTATACGTTTCAGCTAACGGAATTCCTGGTTGATTTCCACCCGGGAAACCTCATTACACTACCTACGGAACTGAATCCGCCGCTCAATGAGCAACGGATTGCCCTGAAAGGGAAGGTCTGTGGCGGGGTATCGTGTCCGGAAAGGGAAATTACTGATAAACTGATCGATGAACTGATCGACATTCCCCAGGACCCAACGGGCAAGGACCGGCCGGACCCGGAACCTCCAACCAAACCAATTCCATCCAGAAAGGTTGAATGTTTCTGCCTTGAATTGTATGCGACACTACAGGTCATCCGAAGCAATGGTTTTATTCAGCTTCGTCTGGACGGACTGGAGCTTGTGGACATTCTCCCGAACGGACTTGAAAATTCCCTGGAATGTTACATAAGCACATCACTTCGTCTTGGAATTCTGCCCAAGGTACGGATTGCCCTGAACGACCTTGTGTTCAGTATGAATGATTTCATCACGATCGCACCTGCTCCGGTGACCGGGGACATCCCATTCAACCCCTCCGTGAGCAACAACCAGTTAAATGCATTTTTAAACCTAATCTGATACGTCATGGCACATATTAATTTAGCAGCATCCGAAAAAGCATTCAAAGGCTTGTTTGAGAATTTGCGAGACAGTCTGGCCGTATCCACTTCTGATTCCGGTTCGTTTGGTCCGTTTACGGCTTCCTACAGCGCCGGCATCCGGCTTGAAGGAGGTTCCATTGATTTGAAGGATTCTCCGGACGAAGTTCATATCAGTGAGCTCGATGTGGTTATCGACCCCCTCACCCTGACCCTTGGCATTGATCTTCCGGAAATCTGTGTTGGAGGCTGGTGTATTATTCCGTCACCGTTTGGTGGCTGCTGGGTACGCCTGCCGGAAATATGCATTTTCTCCGCTAACCCCGACATTACTATTCCGCTTGATCTGAGTGGTATTATTACCAGTGAAATTTCCGGGGCATTTGATATTGACGCATCGTATTTCACCAACCCGGCACATGCCGGCATGAGTGACCACCAGGCATTCTTTTCGGGGAACCAGCACGAATGGCAATTTTTCCTGGATCCAATCTGGATAGATTTTGACCTTATTGATATTTCAGATACGGTTGGTAATATCCTGGACTCGGCCATTGAATTTGCCATCGACGGCTTACTGGGCTGGCTGCCCGGATGGGTACGCGATGCCTTATCCTGGTTGCTGGGGGGTATTGTGGATGTAGTCCGCGGCCTGCTGGATATTGTGGATGATATCGATGAGTGGTTATCGGATCTTCTTGGTGTCAGCTTCGGTCTGTTTGATTTCATACTGACCTGGGTGGCAGATGAGCTTGCCAAAAACTTCCCGATCTTCAAATTTGAGGATCCTTATCCCATACTTGCCCCGGCTCCCGGTCAGATACCGGTTCTTGTTCCGGTATTGAACGTGGATGTTGACATTGATGAGACCGAATTGATTATTTCCGGTGACATCGGGTGAAATGAGTTCTAATTAAAATGCAAAAGAAATGAAACCTTTTATAAACAGATCGGCCATTCATAAAACCAAATTCAGAAGTGATGAAGTTTCCGTACTGGCCTACACCGCGCACTTGTTAAAAGAAGAAGGAGCGTACAGCGGCAGTATATTCAGAAAAGGAGAATTGCTCAAAACCTTTGAAATAAACTGCACCAGCCAGACCAATGATCAGCAGGTCAATATTGACCTGGCCGGACTGAAGTCAGACACCGGCTCTTTACTGAGCGATCAGAAACTTGAAGTAAGCCCCAACGGATACGTAATGTTTTATGACTCAGTGGCGGATGACGCTTACCAGGTAAGGGTCGAAAAGTCTCTGAAAAATCAGAAGTTGAAGAAGGAATTTGAATCAAAACAGCTGGATAATGATGATCTCTATTCAGTGATTTTGCTTCGCCCGGGAGAATACACAGGTACAGAAATGAAGAATAAATCCAACCTGAAGATCACCGTGGTTTACCCTGATTCATCGATCAAACGTAAAAGCCGAAAGCCGGGACCGGTAACCGTAAACGTTGAAAAAAAAGGTTTTTCGGAGAAAACCGTAGAGGTTATGCCCGGGCAGCCTTTAGTGTTCCATGTGAAGGATAAAAGCCTGATCCAGATTGAATTGAAAAAACCTTTTGATAAAAAGGCAGAAGTAAAAAAACCTAAGCTGAGTAAGCGCAAGGATATCCGGCGCAGTATTCGAATGGTAAGAAAGCAGAAATAACTAAAGCCGGCCTTTGTGCCGGCTTTTTTTAAGTCAAATTGAAGACGGTATATACCACAGGTTATTCTCCAGGTCTGTTCCACCACCCATTTCCTCCTGTACGACCCGGTCGATGATGAACAACCCTGTATTTGCCATATTCTCAAAATCATCCAGCCCGTCATCCGGGAAATTCACCCGCGTCCGGTGAATATTGAATTTATCGGAGAATGTCCGGCCAAATGCCGCTTCAACTCCTTTTTTCCCGTACATGAAGCCCAGCAAACCACCCCAGGTGGCAGTCGGATTATCAGAATCCCATCCGCACAATGTCCCGATTTTTATGGTTTCTTTCAGGTCTCCTTCCCCATAAAACAAACTCACCAGGCTTGACGCAAAATTGATACCTCCCACGAAGCACCCGTTACAATACAAGTCTTTCGAAGTAATCGTGTACCCGTCTTCCTGTTCTACCTGGTACCTTTGGTAAACTGCATCGCGGGCCTGCTCCCAGGGAATACCTTCCAGGTATTTCCCTTTCACAAAATCATACATTTTCGCCGTGTAGGAATCTTCCGGTACGTCCTCCCGGGCTTTATCTGCCATCCATACCAACTGTTCTGCCCGTGACCGGGACGAATCAGCAACAATGGCGAGTGCATGCATCGTCACATAAAATTCTGAGATATACCGGGCATTTTCCCGTGCTGTGGTTCGAATCGGCAAGCGGGCCATTTTCAGTGCAATATCCGGCCTGGCGGGAGCGAATAATCCGAATATCTCAGTTGTGAGCTGCGCATCAATCATTTCATAGTAATTGTCATAGAGACTGTCGGTTGAGATACGCGGGTCGGAAGTATCTGGTGGTTCAAATCCAGCCAGCATGAGATCAAGTGCTTTCTGGTTGGATACCCAAAGGTAATTTTCTTCCTCGTGCTTCATATGCTTCAGCCACCCATCCCTTATTTGTTCTGCCGTGAGCACACTGGTTCCATTTGTATAAAGCAGGTGCTGATACATGTATTCGATATCCGTGTCATCATCCGCTCCCCAAACCTCTCCTTCATCCCTGAAAACAAAACCAATGGTTGGTGAGAGATCGCTTGGCTCTTCTGACCAGATATTCGGCTGATCCGGCTGACCCCAGTCAGCCTGTGTGTAAAACTCCCCGGTCCTGATCTCCCCGATATTGCCGATTTTGTCCATTTCCGTAACCAGGCCGGTCCAGTTGGCAATACACGCTCCCAGCCAGAAGCCCTGAAGCCGGTCGGCGTAATCTTCACGTGATATGGTGAGGTCTCCCGGGCCCGCTGTATATTCTTCGTAGGAAAGCCCGGGGTTTTCGACAGCACGTTTTTCTCCGAACTGTTTTTCGGGCTGACTGGCCTGGCAGGAGAATAATACCAGCGCCAAAGCAAACAGACCCATGCAGTTCTTCGCTGGTGAACCGCAACCGATTATTGAATTCATATTACAAGGTAAACCAATTCGGGCATTATCGCCACTTCCAACATCGGCAATACCTGCAACAATACTCAAAGGGGGTATTTAGGATCAGGTACTGATCTCCTCCCTGAATTTGTCAAGGGATTCCTGTGACCCGAAAGCATGGATCGTGTCGCCGGTAGTAAGTACTGTGGATTCATCCACATCGGTGATCAGTTCTTTATCACGCTGCAGTGCCAGGATGGTAACATTGAAACGGTTCTTAATCCTGGATTCCTTGAGAGGAATATTAACGATCTCCGGATTACCTGTGTTGATCCGCATGCAAAGGGTGCTGTAATCATGCCAGGCGGGCAATTCCAGTTCGTTTGAGCGTGGGTCTGATCGGGGACGCAGCATCTGATAATTCTCATCCCGTATCTGATTGATGTACCCGGTGACATCTTCTTCCGGGATATAATACTGGTGAAGCACACGCACAAAAATTTCCACACTGCTTTCAAATTCTTCACTGATGACTTCGGACGCCCCGAGCCGGAAATAATCACCCGCCTCATGCAGGAACCTGCCCCGCACAACAATATGAACGGTATTGCATAAATGCCGGATCGCGGACACCACTTTCCTGGTTGCCACCGCATCCGAAATAGCAACTACTGCCACCCTGGCCTTGTAAATCCTGATATGTTCAAGGATATAAGGATTGGTCGCATCCCCGAATATGACCGGTTCGCCTTTCACTTTCCCCTTCTTTACATTCTCCGCGTTAAGTTCAATGATCACATAGGGAATTCCTGCATTCCGTGCAATGGCAGCCAGGTTTTGCCCATTAAGTCCATACCCGATAATGATCAGGTGATCATGCAATGTCTCAGCGTCCGGCGCCTCCGGTGACAATGCATTTACTGACCGGTTGATGGTTTCCTCCAGCTTTTTCCTTCTCAGGAGGAGACCAGCCAGCCGGTCGGATGCATTCATCACAAAAGGCGTAATGGCCATTGTGAGAATGGAAACCGCCAGGAAGTACTGGTACAATCCTTCTCCGATCAGTTCGTGTTCCAGTCCCACGTCTGCCAGGATAAAGGCAAATTCCCCGACCTGAAACAGCGTGAATCCCGCCAGCAAAGCGGTTCTTATGGGAAACTTGAGAATGATGGCCGACAGGGTGACAATCAGAAATTTTCCGGCGAATATGGATCCGGTAAGCACCAGCACCATCAAAATATTCTCCAGCACAAATGACAAATCAAGCAGCATACCGATGGACACAAAAAAGAAGCTGCTGAAAATCTCCCGGAATGGAATAATCAGCCCGGTGGCCTGATGACTGTACTCCGATTCGGAAATTACCAAGCCCGCCAGGAAAGCACCCAGGGACAATGACAAACCTAAGTTAGAGGTACCCCATGCCACGGCAAAACAGATTACGACAATGGAGATCAGGAATAATTCACGGCTCCTGGTTCTGGCGATGGATTCAAGCAGCTTAGGCACCACATACCTGGCACTCAGCAAAAGCACCGCAATAACCACTGCCACCTTTAGGATCATCAAACCGGCGGCTGTCCAGATATTCCCTCCCTCTCCAGCGAGCATGGGCGTCAGCAACATCATAGGCACGACAATTATATCCTGGAAGATCAGGATACCCAGGGAGATCTTTCCCTGCGGACTCGTCATCATCCCTTTGGCCTGGAGAATACTGAGAACAATCGCTGTACTGCTCAGTGAGATAAGGAACCCGAAAAAAATCGCGTGCGGCATATCGCTCCCCAACACCATCATTATCCCGGCAACCGCTATTATTGACAATAGCACCTGGCTCAGTCCGCCGATAAACACCACATTTTTAATCCTCGCCAGATCGGCCAGCGAAAACTCCAGCCCGATAATAAACAAGAGGAGTATAATCCCTATCTCAGCCAGGATCTCAATTTCATGGGAGGCCTTGATAAAGCCGATCCCGGCCGGACCAAACAGGATCCCGGTCACCAGGAAACCAAGAATGACAGGAAGCTTTAGCCGCTGGAACAAATAAATAATTCCCACGGACAATCCCAGCAGTATTACGATATCCTGAAGTAATGGTATCTGCATCTCAGGTCTGAAGATACCAGTTAATTATTTCATTTTTCATACATGTACTTCAGTTTTTAAACTTCAATTGCTATTCTTATAATTCTTTTAAATTTTTCATATGCCTGTCTATTCAACCAGCCAACTGATGCGTTATTTATTCAGCCTGTTTCTTTTAAGTATTCCTTCCCTGCTGTTTGGCCAGGTTGAGGTCACCTACAGGATGTTTAACACCACTGAGGGACCGCCTGAGTCGGCCGCTCAAAAAGAGATTCAATCTTCTTACATGCACTACATTATTGGCGATAACACGTACGCGCTGATTACCGAAACAGATGAGTGGATAACTGTTTACGACCCTGATGCCAACATCCTGAACATTCTCCATGCGAATGGTGAGGTGACTGAGAGAGACGGGGCTGACAACCAGGGCATGGTGAGCCGTTTTGAGAAAGTGGACAGTGTTTTTGATTATCGCGGGCATCAGGCTTACCTGGTCAGGGAATTCACAGATCTGTATCAGGCGGATCACATTTATTCCGTTAAGCAATATTACGACCACAAACCATATAAAAAGCATCAGTATGTCAACTGGAATGACATGCTCAAGATATCCAAAGGCAGTCTCCTTCTCCACAGCACTCACTATTCCGATGACCAGAAATTTATCCTAGAATATGTCAGTATAACGGATACACAGCTGAAAAACGATGACTTTACCATTGAAGGCATTCGGCGACTCTGGAGCGCCAGAAATACCAAAATGTACCGCGAAGTCACCGATAAAGCCCGGGGCACGGAATCAGATTATCTTAAGCTTACCGGGGCGAATACCATCAGGATGAAGGGCAAAATGAGCCAGGGACAGTTTCATATGCCTGTTGAAATTGAATTAATGAAGCCTGATTACATGCTGATGCAGCTGAGCTTTATGAATACCAGCTACATTGTGCTGCGTGATTCCAGCCACATTTACACCTTTGACCCCATGGAGAATGTGGTCACCAAGGCATCAACCGATGATCCGGATAACTCGGCCTCAAACATGGACTGGTTTGGCGATCTTTCATCCGGAACTTCAACACTTGACCCTGATTCAAGCCTTCAATTCGTGACAGATCTGGAAATTGATTCCCTGCACCTTCGGCGGATCGGCTTTTTTCGGGATAAGAAAAACAAAGTTGATTACCGCGATCTGGAAACAGGAGTGACCAAACTTATCGTTGAAGACGAAGCGGCCGATCTTTATCTACGACCTGCATCCTATGGCGATATAATGTTCCCTTCCATGATTCAGTCTGTCGATGAGGGATTTGCAATGGTTTTCGAGGAAATTGAAATTGATTATCCACAGGATATTTCCAGGTTCCAGTTACCTGATTCTCTTAAAAACCTCATACAGGAAGTCCAGGTTACCGTGACCGCTGAGGATTATTACAACCGTGCAGAAGCACAAATGGATCACGCCGATATTGCGGACTCCCTGGAGGCATCTATTGCCAAT
Source organism: Bacteroidia bacterium (assembly GCA_030432655.1). Lineage (GTDB taxonomy): Bacteria > Bacteroidota > Bacteroidia > Cytophagales > Cyclobacteriaceae > JAUILA01. The sequence goes on along the minus strand of JAUILA010000002.1, from coordinate 43,146 downwards.
TACAAAGAAGCCATCCGGATGGATGCCGGCAACAGTCTTTACCTTAATCAGCTCGGCAACGCCTATTACTACAAAGCTGACTTCTACAGTGCCCTGGTAAATTATAAGCAAGCTGTTGACAATGATCCCGGAAACGCAGTCGCCTGGAGAAACCTGGCTTCGATCAAATGGGAGCTGGACAGTTACGACGACGCACTGGAAGATATTAACCGCTCCCTTGCCTTGAGTCCGGAGTACGCCGATGCCCTGGCCAAGCGTGGGGATATTTATTACGCCCTGGGAGAAATGGAAAAATCAAAGGATGATTATCATGCGGCTTACATCCAGGACCCGTCGAATATTGATTACGCCGGCAATGCAGGTATCCTTTATTATAAAATCAGTGAATACGACAGCAGTCTGTATTTTCTCAATAAGGCCGACAGCCTGGGTGACCTGGATGGCTCCTACCTGAATTACCTGGGACTCGCCTATTACCAAAAAGAGAATTTTGAAAAGGCGCTGGAGAAATTCGACCTGGTATTCAGGAAATTTCCCGAGGTGGAGAATGGTCCGTATAACAGGGCGTACACGCTGAATGAACTTGGAAGGATCGACGAAGCCATTGCCGGATATGAAGCAATACTGGTCACTGATTCCCTTAATTCCGGGGTACTGGACAACCTGGGCCTTATTTATTATGAGCAGGAGGATTACCAGGGGGCTGTGCCCTACTTCAAACGGGCTGTAAAAGTGGAGCCTACAGAGGCCACCTACTACGATCACCTGGGGAACAGCTATTTTCACATGATGCGATACACCGACGCGATCAGCGCTTATAACAAATCAATCAATATTTACCCGGAAGACCCGGTTATATATTTTAACAGGGGGATTTCAAAAATCAGGATCAACGATAATTTCGATGGTTGCAAGGACCTGCGTCAGGCAATCGAACTGGGCTCGGAAAATGCAGAATCGGCATTCACCAATAACTGCTCATTCCTGGGGGAATAAGTACTATTCACGCAAACGGAAAGACAAGCCTCCGCCAATACCAAACTGGTACATGGTGGAATAACTGGAGATACCGGCACCACCGCCACCAGTCCCGAAATAAAACCCGCCACCCATCGCCTGGACAGCGGAGAGCAATGAGAGTTCCACCCGGAACGCCACGCGTTCGGCCAGCCATACATTGGTACCACCGCGTATCTGCCAGGCAAATTTGGTGGCGCTGTCCTCCCGGCCATTATCAGGATTCCGTAGCGAGAATATTCCCATACCTGCTCCTGCACCGATAAACGGCTCCATAATATCTGAAACCGGAAAATAGCGCGTCCCGTTTACCATGATCCAGTTAATATCCAGATCAAAGTCGGTAAACTGTAACTCATTGAAGGTACCTCCTATATAGGTGGTGGGAGCATTGGTATCGTGTCTGAGGTATTGGATTTCAAGAGCACCACGGTTTGGTATATGAAATTCTATCCCTGCTCCCCACCTGAATCCATCCTGAATAGTCCCATCGAAGTAACGTGTAGAAGAATAATAGGAATCCACTCCATCCTTAAACACATATCCACCATAGGCATTTAGTCTGATTTCCTGTGACCAGGCGACGGATGATATAAGCAATAAGGCAACTACCAGGATGTTTTTCATATTTCGTATTAATTTATCAAAATACTCTGATTCATAAATCTAAAATACTTAATAAGAACAACTTACCTATTAAAAAATGAGAATTAAAATAAGTGAGATCAGCAGGATTGGATCCACGCCTACCGAAGGATTCAGTGATAATTATTGATGAATATTCTCCTTACAATTCAGCGGGTTTCATCGACTTTGCCCAGAAGGCATATTCAATGGTAGAGAACAGAATAATTGAATAGCCCATAAGTTCCACGCTTTCTTCCACCGCATTTTTAACGCTTCTCATGTAATTATCTTCCATGACCGCCTGCCACATGAATGATTCTCCAAAAAGCCGTGAAAATGCAAATGTCACAAGAAATCCTGCGACCATCAGACCGAACGGATAGCTTCGGATGAATGAAGAAATTTTTCCGGGCAACACGGTATAGGTTTTATAAATGGAGAAAATTAAGCCAATAAGGACTATTAAGACCAGTAATTGCCAGGCGCCATCAAACACATAGTCATCCAGGAAAGCATCAAATTCACGGATGAGTGCCATAAGAAAAAAGCCACCGACAATAAGTGACAACGGTTGCATATACTTGTTAGTCAGGGCAGATTGAAGCAAAATCATGACCACGACGAACAAGGATCCTTCCTGCCAGAATTCTGTAAGCGAGTATTCTGTGAACTTGTCCCCGGATGCCGGTTGGGCATCATACATGAAAATCAGGCTCAATGCTACCAGGTAGCCACCGTATAGCACAATCCGGCCAATCTTAAAATATTCGTTTCTCTTTATCACCTGTTTATAAATTACGAGGTGCGAATATACCCGAGAATATCAGAAAACTTAACGGCATACGCCTACAATAATCCAGAATCAGACCCTGGGAAGTTTCCATGGCTTACGGTATCCGGGTGTTACGAGGGCATTTGCAGCATCATTATTTTTGAATTGCCTGCCGGCAGAATCCCACGCTACCATTCCGCCCGTCCGCAGGGCAATGTTGGCCGAATGTGCATAAAGAGCCACCAGCCGGCCATTCTCCACTGTACAATTCGGATCTTTTCTGGTCTTGATGCATTCCAGGAAATTCTTCATATGTTCCTCGTGATAGCTCCTGCCGCCTTTGGGGGGCATGGCCGGAACCTTGTATTTGCCGTTCTCGACTTCAGGGTGTACTTCCCAGCCTTCCCGGTTGGCAAAGATTGTGGCATCATTCCCGATGAAGGCAAGGCCGTAATTTTTGCCATACGGACCAGTGCCCAGCCCTGCAGAATGTTCCCAGGTCATATTGTAGTCTTTCAGCTGCCAGCTGACACTCATAGTGTCAAATGTTTCGTGCGCATGATCAGGAAACGCAAAATTACCACCGGTAGCTACGGCATTAACCGGATCGTAATCCACCTTACCGGCCCACAGGGCCATATCGATGAGGTGTACGCCCCAGTCCGTGGCCAGTCCGCCTCCATAATCCCAGAACATTCTCCATGAACCATGAAACCTTGCTTTGTTAAACGTCCGGTCCGGGGCTGGTCCGAGCCACATATCAAAATCAACTCCTTCAGGCGGAGCAGAATCCGGTACTTCAGGCTGACCGATGCCGTATTCAAAATTTCCCCAGATATTCACTTTACGAAGCTGTCCGATTTCACCTCCATGGATCATATCCATGATTTCACGCCAGTGTGTTCCGCTGCGTTGCTGCTGGCCGACCTGGACCACACGATTATTTTTACGTGCCGCATTCACCATGATATCAAGCTCGGCTATGCTGTTGGCCATTGGCTTCTCTACATACACATCCTTGCCCGCTTCACAGGCAGCTACCATGGTGAGGCAATGCCAGTGATCAGGGGTGCCAATCACCACCGCGTCAAGATCAGGATGCTCAAGAAATTTTCGATAGTCCTTATAAGTAGCCGGGTCTGTTTCCTGGTATTCCAGAACCGCCTTTTTCTTTTCGGCAAGCACTGAATCATCAATGTCACATAAAGCCACACATTCAGCTGCAGGTTGCTTTAGGGCCTGGCTCAGGTCATAAAAGCCCATGCTGCGGGCACCTATGAGTCCGATACGGATTTTATCACTTGGGGGCACTGCTTTTTTTGCAGCCTTAGCGATAGCCGGATCATGTATAAGGGTACCAAGACCGAATGTGAAGAGCCCGGCCTGCTGGAGAAATTTTCTGCGATTGGAGGTCATGTTTCTAGAGGGTTATATTACCCTCAAGATAAAAAAATAATCAAAGTCAGACCTAATCTCTTTTAATTTCTCACCAGTCTCCGGAGCCGGACCTCATCCCCTGTAATGATGCGGATAAGGTAATGACCTTGTTCCAAATCAGAAATTTCCAATTCCAGGTGTTGCCTGCCGATCGATCCGGTGATTGTATTCCGTGTTACTTCCCGACCGTAGTTATCTATAATCTGGATCGTGGTATTTATTTCAGGATTTCCTTCCCATTCAATTTCAATGGAATTAGAGGCTACCGGGTTCGGGTACACATTCATCTTAGCGAATTCTTCCGGCGGGGCACATCCGGCCACAATTTCTTCTACCGTGCAGGTATTGTTATCGAACCGGAAATATTCAGTGATGGTACCGGAAGTCAGCAAATTATACAAGCCACAACAATTCTCCTCCGTGGTGAGTCCATAGATATCCATGATATCCACCTTATTCAGATCTTCCAGTCCGTCAAGCGATTTAAGTTGAGCGAATTCGATGAGGAATGTCCCAATATGCTCTTTACCGGTGAGACTCGTTAATTCAAGTGGTGGCTGATTGTCCGGCGGACTGATTAAATTGAGACGCAAATATCCCCCAACGCTTAGCTTTTCCAGAGCTGGCCCCATATTGCTTACCAGGCCTACCACATTTATGGAATCAATGGCTGTCAGATTGAGGTGTTCCACTGAATCGTCAAAACCGCTTTCAACTAACGCAAGATAGTTCAACGTATCCTTGAAAACGGGCAGATTACCTTTTAGCAATGTATACTGACCGACCAGCTGCCCGGCGCTCTCGAGACTTCGAAATAATCCAAGTTCAAATTCGGGGGGAGTAAGGACGCGGAGTACTCCCCCAACATGTTTGAGATTTTTGAAAACCGTGGTGTCTTCAAGGCCTTCGTAAGCAAAATACTGAGTTACTGTTTCTAACCTGCTCAGGTTTTCGAGGTTCTTCGAATCGAAATTATAAATTGTAATTGCGCCATCCAGGGTTGTACAATAGAAATTATCGACGTCTTCCTGCGTCATAATTTCATAATATCCTTCACACACAATCTCCTCACCGCCGCATTCGGTCAGCACCTGATCCAGGCTGACATTATTATTCTCCCACAGGAAAGAATCGAACTCATCTCTTTTGGTGAGTAACGGGTATATAGCACAATAATCATCCGGAAGAGTCATATCCCTTACGGACAGCTCATTGACATACTGCAATCCAGATAGTGGTTCAAGAGACGCCAGCGTCTGGCTATTCTCCAATTCAAGGTAATCCAGTGAATCTACATGCTGAACACCTTCGAGGCTATTTGCTCCAAAAAAGTAAAGTGAGCTCCCGTTGCGCAGCAAATTCAGGGTGGCTTCGGGGTCAAATCCTCCGGCATGAATCCTCAGTTCACGGATATGGTCAACATCGCCCATCCAATCAGACCGTTCAACGAAAGAACCTGTTTCGAGCCAGGCTTTCTCAAGGGTTCCTGAAATATTCGGCAGCGTTCCGCGCACAGTCGCCAGCCTGGATTCCAGGCCGTGAAGCGATTCGATGCTTTCAAGTGAATCCAGCGTAAAATCACTGATGGCGATGACGAAGTTACCGCCTACTTTACGCAGGTTATTCAACCCGTACACGTCCTTATTTCTCCAATCATACACAGTAAAATCACCTGTCACTTCTTTCAGCATGACCAGTTTTTCTGTCGTGAAATTCGGAAATTCATCTGCGTCGATAAACAGATCACCGTCTACTATATTGCAGTTAAACCGGTCCATGTCATCTTTTCCAACGATGCGTATATCCCCCACACATACGCGCTCTTCCTGACCGCAAAAGTTTAGCTCATCAATGGAACAACCAGCCGCGTTATTGCTGATATCAACAATCCCGGTAGCTATTGTTTCGTAATCACGCAGGATACAACAGTCATTAAGGCTGGGGTTGTTGGAAATGCGGATATCCATGACGGAGCTTAAACTCAGCAGTCCGTCAAGTGTCGTAATATTCTCACTATCTACAATCGTAAAATTCCGTCCGACCGAATCCAGTTTATCCAGTCCGCGCAGATCAGACAACGCATCGGAATCCTTGATCTCAAACGAGCATGTTACGTCCATCAGGTTTTCCAGTCCGGCAAGACTTTGCAGGGAGGACAGTCCCTGGAGAATGAAATGCTCGTCTACTTTTTTCAATTCTCCGAGCGGTTCCAGCGAGGTAATATCCGGCCCGGTGATAAGCAGGGTGCCCATGACCATTTCACAGTCGAAGGCATTCACCTCGGCCTGGGTGGTAAGTACAACATCTCCTTCGCATACCTGTGAAAAGGACGAAGTGAAAAAGGGCACCAAAAGCGCCGTTAATAATAGTTTTTTCATATTGCTGGTCTTGTGGGTCCTCCAGGGGAATCCTGATATAAAAATAACGGAAATCAATATACACAATTCTAGTGATGTGGTAGACAATTCAGTTTTATATTTTTAAATTAAATATTGATTATCAGCTATTTACACTTTTGCCGATTAAAATAAATTATTCATCAAATGTTTATATTATGAAACCACATGTACCTCCTCATCCGATTATTCTGACCTTGCTTCTTGCACTTTTTTTGAGCAGCACGGCGTACAGTCAGTTCAATGAAACTGCAAAGCTTACAGCTTCTGATGCTGCTACCACTGATTTCTTTGGGGCAAGTGTAGATATCTCAGGAAATTACGCTATAGTTGGCGCATACGGCAATGATTTGCCGGGATCCGGATCAGTTGCTGCCAGCGGCACACCCAATCCGCTCGGCTCTGTATATATCTTTCAGCGGTCCGGTGGAACATGGAATGAAATCCAGCAATTCTTCCCGGCCTACATGTATGTACCTGAAACCGGTTTTGGGGTATCCACCGCTATTGAGGGAGATCTTGCTGCAGCGGGTGCCTATTACCTGGACAATATCCAGGATGCTGTGTATGTATACAAAAATGATGGCGGCACATGGAGCCATCTCATTCGACTGTACGAGCCGGTTAAAGGGTTTGGTTCGGATGTGGATATATCCGGTAATCGTGTAATTGTCGGAGCACCGGTAGGTGGTGAAGGCAGTGCATTTGGACAGGGCAGGGCATTTATTTATGAATATTCAGGTGATCCGGGTTATCTGGGGTGGACTGTAGTTCATGAACTTGCATCATCAGATGCTCCTGCGGCGAACTTCTTTGGCCAGAATGTAGCTATTTCGGGTGATTATGCAGCCGTTTCGGCTAATGGTGATATCAATTCCCTTGCCGGCCAGGCTGTTTTTATTTTTGAACGTGACGGTTCCGGTAACTGGAACGAGGTGCAGAAACTTACCGCACCCAGTGCTTCGCTTAATGACGGATTTGGTTCTTCAGTTTCACTCGATGGTGATCGCCTGATCGTGGGTTCTTCCTTTGCCCAGAATGGTGGTGTTGAAACAGGAGCTGTTTATGTGTATGAACGGAACGGAAGCGGAACCTGGAACCTTACTTCAACTTTACTCGCCAGCGACGGTGTTTTCAATGATTCATTCGGATGGAATGCCGATCTCAAAGGGGATAAGGTAATTGTTGGCACCCGGTATAACGATGATGACGGGACCAATTCCGGTTCGGCTTACATCTTCTCCTACAACGGAACAACCTGGACCGAAAGCGGTAAGTACACTGCATCCGATGCAGCGGAGAATGATAATTTTGGGGATGATGTGGCCATTGATGACTATTTTGCCATTGCCGGCGCCCCGGGCAATGATGACGCCGGATCTTCCAGCGGATCGGCCTATATTCTCCAGCATCAGCGATTCATTCCTTTATTACCACGACTGATCCTGCGGGTTTTCCCCAATCCCAATCAGGGAAGGTTTTTTATTGGTTCAGCACTGGTCAAACCTTCCGGAGAGGGTGAACAACTGAAGATGGATTTCAACCAAAAAGAGGGGACTGTTAAATCCAACTGGGAAATTATTCAAACAAAAGCGCAGATCACACTAACGAATGCGTACGGAAAAGAGTTGATCAGCCGGACCATAGAGTTGCCTTTTCTCCAATTGGTTGATATTTCCAGATTCGGACCAGGCACTTATTTTGTGACGGTCGAAACTGAAGATATGGAGAAAACTGTCAGGGTACTTGTTGAAAAATAACTACTGAATGGCTCCCGGGAGATCGGGAGCCATTATTTTAATTCTTCAGCAATCGTCTCCTCTTTACATCCTCTCCGTTCATAATCCGGATCATGTAAATACCTTTTTTCAGGTTACCAACGGGTACCTCCATGCTATTCAGCCCCCGGTCGGAATCAACTATTCCCTGATATACTTCCCTGCCCTGATTATCTGTGATCAGAACGGTGGTAGCCCTGCCGGAAGGTTCATTCCATTCGAGACTTACAAATTCGGAAGTTACCGGGTTTGGAAAAACAGTAAGTACTTCAACGACGGGATCTTCTGAACAATTCTCCAGGAATTCCTCAAATGTCAGAGAATTAAACTCCCAATAGATCGAATTGTAATTAGACTCATCAGACAGCAACGGATACAGTATACAATAGTCGGCTGGCAAGTCAGTATTACCTATGGTCACCTGGTTTACAAAGTTCAGATTTTCCAGTCCAATGAAAGAGGCAGGTGAGGCAAATGAAATCTCCAGATCTTGCAGGGAGTCAATATGCTGCATGCCATCAAAACCATCCTTTAGCCACCATCCATAAAACTGACCGCCATTTTGTAACTTTTCAAGAGAGGGCTTAATATCCCACTCATAATAATCTTGTCCGACAGTTAACAATTGAATCGAAGGTGTTGTGCCTAAGAAATCGGGCGTCAGAATCTGAGGCCAGTACCCAATTTCCACTAACCGGATAGGCTTTTCAATCACATTTAATCTGCCCGAGATAGTGTAGTAATTTGCCCGGAAATCACCGCCAATCTCCTTCAGACTTTCCAAGGAATCAAGAGAAAAATAATTTTCCTCCGCATCATAATAGGCGCCGCCTACAAAAACAAGGCTGCGGCCTATACGTTCAATATTTGAAAGACCCGTAAAATTACTGGCATCTCCTATAATAAAAAGGTCTCCCGTTGTCTCCTTTAACATGGCCAGATTTCTTGTATCCAGACCAGCGTTATTATCGAAGTTATCATGGTTCCCGATGATAAGATCCCCATTCACAATCTCACAATAAAAACTGTCAAAATCTTCCTGATTGACAAGGTACACATCTCCGTTACAAACGACTGGCTCGACCGGAGGTTTAGTATCTTCGCAATATTGGAAACTTTCCAGGCAGCCTCCATTATCCCTTATAAAAACTTCCCCTTCCACATTATCCAGTAATTCACATAACGCGGTACAATCCGACAATAATGGGTTTCCCCAGACCTGCAGGGTTTGCATATATTCAATATTCAAAGGTGGCCCCAGTGACTGGAGAGAATCATTATTTATCAGGGTAAAATTCCTGCCTACATAGGACAAGCTGATGAGCTCAGGAATAAACCATAACCTATCACAATTCTTTATCTCAAACGAACATCGGACATAGGAGAGATTATGCAATCCATATATATTTCCAAGGGAATCCAGTCCTTCGAGGATAACATGTTCTCCCACGTACGTTAAATTTTCAAGCGGAGTCAGGTTGATAATAAGAGTCCCGCTGATGGAATCACACTCAAAAGCATCCACCTCTGCCTGCGACGTCAGTACAATATCCCCCTGGCAGGTTTGTCCGTTCGAAAATACCGGGATCAGTAATAGAAAAAGAGCGCTTAAATAAGATCTCATAAGACTGTTGTTATTAGTTTTGAAATATGCACCAGCCTCAGTATGAATATAAAATCACTGTTTATCAATGATTTATATCATTGATAGGAGTATTTATGAGAAATTTTACTGGGTTTTATGACCGGAATGGTCAATAATGATTTTTTGCTGGTAGCTTTCACCTCCCTGTCGCAGGGAAATGATATACAAACCTTTACCGGTAACTTTTGAAAGGTCCAGAAAATATGGATTGGATAACGGGTCTGCTTCAAATGATGTTTCCAGGTAAATCCGTCCGATATTATCCATTAAAACCACCTGCACAGGTTGATCAGGGAGCATCGTTCGCATCCGGATAGTTAAATAACCCTCAGTAGCAGGTACCGGATAAATATCAGCAAAAAGCTTAAAGCCCGCCGGAAGACAAGGTGAAGATAACCAGGAAGAATATCCGACACCACCTTGCGGGCTCCGCTGACCTATGCGATAGTAGGTAGTGTCCGAAATATAGGTGTTATCAAGCCAGCTGTAGGCGGATCCTAGACTATCCGCATCTACTTTACCAATAAGTGTTATTTCCTCCTTATCGGCAGAACGTTCAACAATGTACGGTTCTGCTGCCCAGGGATAGGCCGAGGTCCAGGTGATGGCATTTCCTGCTGGCTGGCATTCTACTGTAAATTCATTTAATGGAAGTGCAGTAGTTGCCTGCAGTGAATCAAATGCTGAAGTACCACTTGCCCCCACAGCTCTTACAAGATAGTGATAGGTATGTAAGGGAGAGAGGCGATTGTCTCCGAGCGTAGTCTGGTTGACGGCGGTGGTTTTGACTTTTACATACGGATCATCAGGGTCAGATGCCCTGAATACTTCGAATCCTGATTCGTTATCTGATTCATCTTCCCAGGCCAGATCGATCCTTCGTTCGCCGATATCCGTTACGCGAAAATCAGATGGAGCCGCCGGAGGGTCTTCAAATTGTTTTTTCGAACTGGTAAGGGCTTCATCCGGAACCGGGATCAGTTGATCATTAGTATCAGGTCCTGAATATAAAATCCTCAATACTTCATCTTCCGTCCGGTCATAATATTTCACAAAAAGCGGCACCGCTCCTTTGGATAAAGCGGTGCTTCCAACCTCCGTCTGCGCAGCGTGTTGTCCGTCATTGTCGAGCACAAAGCTGCCTACCTGTAAAACACTTCCGGCAGCGGCCTCCAGGCTGAACGTATAACGGCCGCCATTGTCGATGTAGAGATAACCAATAAAGTCAAAGGCAAAATAATTGACTTGCGGATCGGGCCTTACTCCCCCGTTGGCTTCGCGGGCTATTGTAATATTCTCCAGATAGCCCTGTTTCTCAACCGGCCACCCAGCATAGTCATCCGTCTCTGCCCATAATCCACCATAATAATAACGATAGGAGAGCCCCTCAAACACTGTAATAATTGTTACCTGATTACTTGTATCCGAAGTATTGCCTGCACGGTCGGTAGCACGTACATACACGGTGTAGACTGATTCTTCGTTAAGGCCTGTTAATGTGTAATTCAGGTTTGTTGTAGACGCCACCACCCGTCCGTTAACAATAATCTGGTAAATGATCAGGCTTGAATTATCCGATGATGCATTCCACTGCAGTTCGGCAGTCCGTGTATCTTTCAGCTCAAATGTGAGCAAACCCGGTACTGAAGGGGGTATGGTGTCGGACAGCGTGGTTGCACTGGCAACATTACTAAGTGCTGAAGGGGAGAATTCATTAATCGCGCGTATCTGATAATAATAAGTTGTGCTCGGAGTCAGGGCAGAATCCTTCTTAACAGTAGCATTAGCGGCCGGTTTGTGAACCAACTGAAAAGGACCAGAAGGTGAACCTGACCTGTACAATTCAAAAAATGTTTCATTTGCGGACTGATCTGTCCAGGACAGACTGACAGCCACTTCTGAAGCCGCCTCAGCAGTCAGGCCGGTCGGTGCGCTGACGTCAGAATTAGCAGCATTGACCGTAACACGGATTGTATCCGAACTGATAGGCGGACAGGTTTCTGCGAGGAAAACATCAACATGATATTCTCCTTGCTGGGATGCATTATAAACAGGTCCGTCTGCGCCCTGCAACAACGTACCATTCCGATACCACTGGTAACTATCATAGTCATCCGGGATCGTCAGCCTTGCTGTATTCCGACCGTCAGGTGATGGTAAATGCGGACTGCCGTCTATGCTAACATCCGGCGGGATAATGTCTTCCTGAACGGTAATCGCCAGTGGGTCAGACCATGGGGACCACGATCCTTCCTGTGGTGATGTACTCCTGCTGAACCTTACCTGGTATTCACCTGTCTGCTGGGCAACATATTCATTATCATCGGGGCCTCCGACGGGAAATGTCTCAGTTCCATCACTGGTTGTTACCCGCCACTGGTACGAATTATATCCGGGACTGACACCAAGCCTGATATTTACATCTTCATTAGGGCAAACCGAAGTTCGTCCGTAGTAGGCCATGATATCCGTTTTTTCCCAGCCAAGCATCCACGAAAAAAAATCAGGTTCGGCATAGGCCCTGTCCCATATGGCATGTCCACCATTTATATATTCTGTATACCGGGGAGATGCACCATTTTCTTCAAGCATGCCAATCATCCCGCGTGCGGCCTCTACCCTCGGGTTATCATCCAGTTCGCCCTGAAAATACCAGATAGGCAGATGGATGAAGCGGGACTGATCTACTTCAAAATTTACCCATGACATTGGCAGCATAGCGGCAAACAGATCCGGCCTTTTCTCGGCAATCCTCCAAACCCCGTCTCCGCCATTGCTGTATCCGTGAAGATAAACGCGATAGGGATCGATGGGATATGTTTCCAACAGGAGCTCGATCATGCTTATCACCCCGTCGATATTGTCATCGGTCCAGAGTGTAATATTTTGCGGAGCGACGATAAACCCGGGGAACTCACCTTCCTCTGCTGCTTCCAGGTGTGGAAAACCAAAATGATATAACTGATGATCGTTATTAAGAAAACGGGGATCTGCAGCATCATATGGCGGAAAATTTGATGTGCCTCGGATTCCGGCTTCTCCCAGCCCATGCAACATAATAATCATCGGGTAGCCTTCGGAAGTATTTTCATCATAGGGTATTGGATACAACATCCGGAAATTCAACCAATTTGCCCCATTCTCACGCATGAGCATAAACTGCTGATAAGGAGAGGAGTCCCAGCCGGTCATGTCGTAATAATCAGAAACACCACTTGCCAGCGGGTCGCTTACCGCCCCCCCGGGTCCTGTTCGGTTACTCCATGTTCCTGGCAGAATTTGCTGAGCCACAAGAGAACCTGATAACAGAAGAAAACAAAAGAAGCCAGCAATTCTCACTTATCCACGAGTTTATTTATCCTATTCTAAGACAAAATATACACAATATTGTTATTTCCCGGCATCAAGAACATGATTATCATTCGTTTAACTGCATTTAAAGCAGATTAAAGACCTTTAATTTTCCCGAATCAAGAAATAATCCGCTTCCGGCACCTTGTTTTTGTACAATTTATATCAGCCGCACTTCGTCTGACCTGCCAATTATTTTTTTTCCGACCCGCTGTTTCTTATGAAATTTTATCGTACTTCACACCGTAAAATGTTTGTATCCCGCTGAGGTATAGCTACCAGGTAATGAAGCATATCTCGATAATGACGCAACCGGACGATATTACCTGCGGACCTACCAGCCTGCATGCAGTATATCGCTTTTTCGGAGAAAACACCCCTCTCGAACAGATTATCCACGAAGTACACGCGCTTGAAGATGGCGGCACACTTGCCGTTTTACTCGGACAGCACGCTCTTAGCCGTGGCTACCGGACCACTTTATATTCCTTTAATCTGAAGGTTATTGACCTTACCTGGGATTACAGGAAGCCCGAAAAGGTACTGGAGCGCCTGAAAGCCCAGTTGCAGTACAAGAAGGACCAAAAACTCAGGCAGGCAATAAAGGCGTATATCGGGTATATTGAGGCCGGTGGTGAATTACAGCCAGGGCTACTTACCAGGGACTTTTTTGCGGGACATTTTCAACGGAATGTCCCGGTACTTGCAGGGCTCAGCTCCACTTTTCTGTATCAGACCGCGCGCGAATATTCCGATGAGGCCGGAAAAAGCATTTATGATGACCTGAAGGGCACTCCCATGGGCCACTTTGTGGTTCTGAGTGGATTTGATAAAGAAGGTAAAATACGGGTATCTGATCCGTATAACGACAACCCCTTTTCCGGGAAATATTACTCGGTGAGCTTTAACCGGGTCGTTCATTCCATTTTGCTTGGAATTGTTACGTATGATGCCAATGTATTAGTAATAGAGCGCCCTGCGCAAAAAGAGCATGCGTAAACTTATCGTCGTCACCAACCTTAAAGAGTGGACCCTCTCCATAGAAAATGTTGAGGTTATTTCAGCTAGGCAATACCTTACCGATCCGGCATTTCAGGGTTTGCGTAATGTTCGGATTTTCAACTTGTGCAAAAACTATCAGTACCAGTCGAGCGGATATTATGTATCTCTCCTGGCAGATGCGCGCGGGCACAAAGTCATCCCCAATACGCTGACCTTGCAGGATTTTCGTTCGCAGGCCATTGTCAAGGTGATCTCAGCTGAAATTGATGAACTCGTTCAAAAAAGCCTTAAGAGAATCCGGAGTGACCAATTCACTCTGAGCATTTATTTCGGGAAAAATATCTCAAGCCAGTATGATGAACTGAGTCGCCAGTTATACATGTTATTTCAGGCACCATTGCTCCGCGCGCAGTTCAGAAAAGGCAAAACCTGGACCCTTCGTAACATGGAAACTATCTCCATGAAAGATGTCCCCCCGGCCCACCTGGAATTCGTGGAAGCGTTCGCCCGCACCTATTTTGCCAAACTCCGCTACGATATACCGAGGGCAGACCACACCAGGTATGATCTTGCGATTCTCGTTAACCCCGATGAATCGGAACCGCCGTCCAACAAAAAAGCACTGGAAAAATTTGTAGAGGCTGCATCCGACCTTCAGGTGTACACTGACCTGATTACCCGTGAAGACTTCAGTCGTATCGCCGAATACGATGCGCTCTTTATCCGTGAAACCACATCGGTCAATCACCATACCTATCGATTCGCCCGACGGGCCAAAGCGGAAGGCATGGTCGTTATTGACGACCCGGAATCCATTCTTAGGTGTACCAATAAAGTGTATCTGGCCGAGATTCTTGATAAAGCCCGTGTTCCTACTCCTCAAACGCTTATAATCCACAAACACAACCGCGACCAGGTGCTGGATAAGCTGGGCTTGCCTTGTGTCCTGAAAAAACCGGATAGCGCCTTTTCACAAGGCGTTGTCAAAGTTAAAACAGCGGTCGAACTCAATCAACAACTTGACCAGATGCTTGCCTCCTCCGACCTTATCATCGGACAAAAATTTCTGCCAACTGATTTTGACTGGAGAATCGGGGTCCTCGACAAGAAACCGCTCTACGCCTGTAAATATTATATGGCGAGCGGACACTGGCAAATTTATAACTGGAAAGGCACGGGCAAAGATCAGAGCGGGTTAGTCGAAACTATCCCGGTAGAAGAGGTCCCGGAGAATATCATATCTGTCGCCTTACGCGCGGCAAACCTGATCGGGGACGGGCTCTACGGAGTGGACATAAAGGAATCAGGCGGTGAAGTATTTGTTATCGAGGTAAATGATAACCCCAGTATAGACGCTGGCTATGAAGACCAGGTACTTCAGGACAAACTTTACAAAACGATTATAAAATCATTCATTAACAGGCTGGAACGATGAAATTATCTCTTTTTCAGGCCTTTGGCGTTGAGTTGGAATATATGATTGTGGACCGGAAAACACTTAGGGTGCGGCCGGTCGCCGACCAGCTTATTTTTAGCGTAAATGGAAATTATTCAGACGATGTGGTGCGCGGAAAAATTGCCTGGTCCAATGAACTTGTCAATCACGTAATTGAGCTGAAAACGAACGGTCCGGCCGAAACGCTCAGAGATCTCGGCAACCTTTTCCAGGCCAATATCCGGGAGATCAATGAGCTGCTGGAACCCATTGATGCGATGCTCATGCCCACTGCCTGTCATCCGTTCATGAACCCTTATGAAGAAACCATGTTATGGCCTCATGAAAATAATGAGATCTATGCACTCTATGATAAGATATTCGACTGTCGCGGGCATGGCTGGTCTAACCTTCAGAGCACCCATCTCAACCTCCCGTTTGCCAGTGACGAGGAATTTGCGCTGCTGCACGCGGCCATCCGGATCATTCTCCCGATAATACCGGCCCTTTCGGCCAGTTCGCCGATTCTGGACGGCAAACTAACCGGATTTCACGATACCCGGCTCGAATATTACCGCAAGAACCAGAACCGGATTCCATCCATCTGCGGCGGAGTAATCCCGGAAAGAGTTTACAATGAAGAGGCTTATTCACATGAAATATTCGACGTAATACGAAACGACATCCGTCCATATGACCCGGACGGTATCCTTAAAAAATATTTCCTTAACTCCCGGGGTGCCATAGCGCGATTTGACAGGGGCGCCATCGAGATCAGGATCATTGATATCCAGGAGTGCCCGCAGGCCGACCTCGCGGTGCTCGAACTCATCATTGTTGCTGTGCGTCATTTCAGCTCATTGGAAAACGTGTCACTCCGCGACTGGCACCAGGACCGGCTTCGGGAAATATTACTGAATGTCATTCGTGAGGGAGAATCCTGTAAAATAAATGATGACGCATACGTGTCCCTTTTTGGACTTAAGGCCGGTGCCACCGCCATGGATTGCTGGCGCACGATTGCTTCCCGTTATCCGCTGTTTTTTAAAGACACCGTCAAATTCATCCTGGAAGAGGGGTCTCTGTCGAGCAGGATCATTCGCCGTCTTGGATCAAATTTCAGTGAAAATGAGTTGCACAGTGTTTATCAGGAACTGGCACTCTGCCTCCGAGAAGGGAAATTTTTTCAATGAAAACCCTGCTGATATTCTCCTGTGAACACGGCGGAAACCAGGTACCAGGCGAGTACACCTACCTGTTTGATCAGGGAAAAGCAGATCTTACATCTCACCGGGGCTACGACCCGGGGGCCCGGCAGGTATATGAATTACTTCATGAACAACTTCCTTCTGCAGGTCAGCTGAATGAAGTCAGCAGGTTGCTGGTGGAACTTAACCGGAGCCAGGGACACCCCGGTCTATTTAGTAAATACACCAAAACCCTTCCCCCATCGACCCGGAAGCACCTGCTTCAAACGTATTATTATCCGTACAGGCAGCAACTTGAAAAATCAATAGCAGATGCCATCAGGAAATCTTTCCGGGCAATCCATATTTCAGTCCACTCCTTTACGCCCGAGCTGAACGGTGATATCCGAAATGCCGAAATCGGACTCTTATATGATCCGTCGCGGCCAGGCGAACGAAGGTTTTGCCTGGACTGGCAGGCAGCCTTGCGGAAGGCCGTACCTGAATGGCGCATCCGGCGCAATTATCCCTATCTCGGAAAAGCAGACGGACTCACTACTTCTTTGCGAAAAAAATTTCCGGCGGAGAAGTATATGGGCATCGAACTGGAAATCAACCAGGCCCTGCTCACTCCTGTATCAAAAGCACCAACCGTTGTGCGTCCGCTGCTGATTTCCCTGCAAAGCATTCTCCCGTAAACGTTTTCGGAAAAAAATCGTCCTAAAAAACTTACATGAAAAGCTCACAATGCCGTTCAATCGTCTATAATTGTGTTTTTAACACATACCTATGAATTCATTTACCATACCATATACATTCCCTTACAAACCGGATCGCAAATACCAGAAAAAGGTGGCCTATTTCAGCATGGAGTTTGCCATTGATCAGCCACTCAAAATTTACAGCGGCGGACTGGGATTCCTGGCCGGAAGCCACATGCGCAGCGCGTATGAATTAAACCAGCATCTCGTCGGGATTGGCATTCTTTGGAAATACGGCTATTACGACCAGGTTCGCCGGGGAGACAAATCCATGGATGTATTGTTCCAGGAAAAACTCTACAGCTTTCTCGTTGATACCGGAATCACATTCGACATTATTATCAACAACCATCCCGTGAAGGTGAAGGCCTATTACCTTCCGCCTGAGGTTTTCAATTCTGCCCCCATGTTTCTGCTGACCACAGATCTTCCGGAGAATGACTACCTGGCGCAGACAATTTCACACCGTCTTTATGATTCCAACGAAGCCACACGGATAGCCCAGTACGTTTTGCTGGGGCAGGGAGGGGCACGTTTACTGGAGAATATCGGATGGACGCCGGACATCTACCACCTCAATGAGGCGCATGCCTTATCCTGTGCATTTTACCTGTATGATAAATTTAATCAGGATCCGAAGGAAGTAAAAAAACGACTTGTTTTCACGACGCATACGCCAGAGAAGGCAGGAAATGAAGAACACGACTTCTCTTTACTATACAAAATGGGATTCTTCAATGGCCTGAGCGAAAAGGAGGCAAGAAAGTACAGCCAGACGAATGGAGGTTTATTCAGCCACTCCCTGGTTGCCCTGAGAATGGCGAAACGCGCCAATGCAGTCTCAAAGAAACACGGAGAAGTTTCGCGCGAGATGTGGAAGGAAAATAAGAAAATATGTCCGATCATTCATATTACCAACAGCCAGAACCGTAATTACTGGGCCGACAAGCCGCTCTATGAATTCATGGAAGAGGGCAACACGGAGGCCATGCGTATGCGCAAAAAAGAATTAAAGGAGCGGTTGTTTGAGGTGGTTGCCGATCAGGCAGGCAAGTTATTTGACCCAGAAGTACTGACCATCGTTTGGGCCAGGCGATTTGCGGCTTACAAGCGCGCCGACCTGATCATTGAAAATGATGAACGTTTCCGAAGGATCATCACCAACCAGGACCGCCCGGTACAGATTATCTGGGCTGGCAAACCTTTCCCTCAGGATTATGGTGCGGTTGGGGTTTTCAATAACCTTGTTCATTTTAACAAGCAATTCAAGAACAGCACTATTCTGGTCGGATACGAATTACTTCTTTCACACATTTGCAAAATGGGGGCCGATGTCTGGCTGAATAACCCGCGTGTGCCCCGGGAAGCCAGCGGAACCAGTGGTATGACGGCGGCGATGAACGGATCGCTCAATCTCTCCACACAGGATGGCTGGATGCTGGAATTTGGTGAGCATGGTAAAAACTCGTTCCTGATTCCGCTGGCAGACGCAAACCAGCCAATTCACGAACAGGATGTTGAAGACCGGGAGAATATGCTTGATTTACTGGAGAATGAGATCATTCCCATGTACTATGATCAACCGGAAAAATGGAGCGGGATGGTCAGCCAGAGCATGAAAGATGTACTTGCCTATTTTGAATCATCACGAATGGCCGATGAATATTACGAAAAGATGTTCAAGAAGTAACCTGTTCACCCGAAAGGCTATTCATCCGTCTCCGGTCTTTTAAGAAAAGGAATGGACACCAGAATCTGAAAAGTGTTATGCCGGAACTGGCTTTCACCGATCGGTTCACGCGCAACATCTACAAAACCAGGCGTCCAGCGGGCCTTGAAATCAAGCCCGCCTGGTTTATCCTTTTTGAAGAAATGGATACCAATTTCGACCGGCCAGGCAAAATCATACCATTGCGTTTCGTCCTGAATATCGTCCCGGATAGTAAATTCACGGTCTCCTCCTGTAATCACTCCGTTTGTTACGATTTTTGCCGATGTTCGGAAACTTACCTGGGGTCCTGTTGCGATAAAAAATTTTCTGGATAATTCATATCGAAACATGAGCGGAATGTCGATATAATTCATGACCAGCTTAGACTGGAACGATTCTATATTCGAATACTCCGGAGGAATTTCAACGAAGTCTTCTAGTCCTCTTTCGCCCCTTAACGACAGTGGTTTGAATTCAGGCACGAATGCCCATTTGTCATTGATCCGTATAAAATTGCCTAACCCAAATGTACCAACCAGGTCAGTCTTACCATTCAGGTTCCCGATATTTGAAAAAACCAGTCCGCCTTCAATATTAAAATGAAAATTTTCGGTGGCAGCTTTATCGCCAAAGATCAACACGAGCCACATGGCTTGTCCGCTGGCCAGGGTAGTGTTCAAAGTGGCCAGACAGCAGCAGATAAATATCGTTCGAAGCAGTTTCACCATGACTTATTTGATTCTGAAGTTCAGGCTACCACCGAGGTTGAACTGGTAGATGGATGAATAAGTCGACACCCCGATTCCGGACCCACCGGTACCGAAATAAAACCCTCCGCCGGCGGCCTGCACCATGGATAGTAATTGCGCGTGAATTCTGATACTCACCAGCGATCCGGGTGCAACCTGAATACCGCCGCGGACGCCCCAGGCAAATTTGGTTATGCTGGACAGGTCATCCCTGTCAGTCGGGGAAATGACGGACAATCCGACATCAGCTGACCCAAATGCACTCACAAGGTCAGAAAGAGGCACATAACGTGTTCCCCCGACCATTATATAACTGATACCCAGGTCACTTTCCTCCCTGTCACCGAAACGGGTCACTGCTATACCACGGGTATCCAGCCGCTGGTAAATCAGTTCCACGGCATTCTCCATGGAAGTACCTATTTCAAAACCAACGCCCCATTGAAATCCATCCGAAACCTGACCGTAGCCATTGCTGAAATCAACCTTATCCTCAAACGTATATCCGCCGAAGGTCAGCAACTTTATAGTTCCCTGCTGGGCAGAGGCTGCTGAAGCCAGCAATAAAAGTCCGATTGTCGCCAGTAATTTCACCTACTCATTTGGAGATGATCCCATCATCACCCATTTCATAAACAAGGGCTCGCCCCAGGGCACGTGATGCTGATTCAATATTTGACGGGTCATAGGACTTTGACTGTGCAGACCAGACCAGGTCTTCCGTACCTACATCATACAGGTTGGTTTCAACGAAATAGGTCCGGCTGGTGGTGTAATAACCCGGATCATAGAATGTTGAATAATAATTACCATAATAGCCGCCGAACGAACCGTAATAGCCGTAACGGGGATAGGGCGCGTACATATTTGAACCAGGAACATACTTGGTATCCTCCTGCGAATCGATCAGTGCGACTGTCATGATACCATTCACGCCTTCGGCCCTGACCTTATCCAGTATTTGTTCCTTGGAAGGTTTATCCGTCATAAAATTCGGAGGGAAGACCTCAATACTCGGCCTGGCAATCACCCCTTTTGATTCCAGCTGTTCAGCAATCTGGCTTTCCACAGCACGCCGTGCCACCACATTAGGGGTCAGGGCGGTGACCAGAATACTGGTATAATTGGTGGGGCCGACATCCGGATTCTTCCAGCTCCCTGTGACCTGGGTGGAAGACCCGCAGTTCATCAGGGTGAAAGGAATCACGAACAAAGCAATAATGCCGGCAATTTTCAATGAATTCTTACGCATTTTATTGTTGTTTAATTTAATACATCCAGACTATGCCTCCGCCTATGGCAAAAAAGGAAAAACTTCCGATATCTCCTGCACTGAAGGCATGATTATACCTGGCGGAAAGTCTGAGTCCGGTCCGGTAATTCAGGTCGTATTGCACACCTACCTCAGGCCTGAGACTAAAATGCCACTCATTCTCCTCAAACCGGAAGACACCGATATCCGCATCGGTCATATTGTAAATAGTACCTACACCAAGTCCGACATAAGGTCTCAGGTTATCCGTTCCAAGGAAATAGGTTCCGGTCACATGAATCGGGAAGCTGTTGACATAATGGTATTCGTACCCGGACAACGTGGTCGTTCCGTCCACAGTCGTGGTATACCCAAGTTCTTCGGTAAACGTCTGCCATCCAACACCAAGGCCGATAGCAATATTATCCTGGAACAGATAGTTATAGTCAAACGCAACACCCCGGCCGCTTACCTGATCTGTAAAATCCTTCATGTCTGCCATCGGAAAACCCACCGTGTAGCTCAGGGTGGAATAACCTCCCTGCGACATGGCCGCGAAGGGCAGGCAGAGCAGCAAAAGTGTAAAGAGGATATAATTAAATGAATTCTTCATGATCTTGTCTGTTAGAAAGGGTTATGCGTAAATGCCTGATCAATGTTTGACTCGATTCGGGAAATGATATTTGCATCAGAACCCTGGAGTAAGCCGTTAAATGCGCATGTCCAGACCACCGGCACTTCGTCACCTGAGATGGCATTAGGATCTGTCATCTGGATCAGTACAGTACCCGTAGTATAACCGGTTACATAGCCAGGAAAATAACCAGGGTATCCCCATCCCCATCCGGGACTATACCCCGGATAATACCACCACCACCATCCCGGATCGTAATAATAGTACGTAGAAGTGGAAAATGCCGATGCCAGCATGATAATATCAGGATTCTCGTCCTCATCGACCTCCGTCCAGCCCAGGGCATTCATGTTGGTTCGAACCTCATTTAGGATCGCATTCCCGAATTCGTCATCAATAAACTCGGGCGGATCATTGGCAGAAACCCGCTCATTAATATCTATCACACCCGGTGGAAGCGAATAGGTATAGGTATCTACAAAATTGAAGGACTCGTCATAATTCGTATAAACGACATCCAGTTCATCCACGTATTCGGGACCTCCCGGATAGCAACCGAACCCGAACAGGATGAACAACACAAATAAATAATTCCTTTTCATGACCATCTTTTTCTGACAAAATTCGTTCAGATTTTATTCTTATTAAACCCCTTGGTTTACGGTAATTTTAAGCTCAAAATCAGGGGAAATAATGACTATTTTTTCATTGTTAAGGTAATGATTTTCATTGTTTTTAAAGCATTTTAGTACAACTAAAAATGCAATGTTTTGCCAGTACAGGATAAAAAATTTGGAAACATAGAACGGGATTTATACGTTTGTACATCCAATTCGAATTTTCTCTCCGAGAAACATCCGATTTATAGAGAAGCGTTGAGAGACAGGCTCTGTGAAACGCTAGCAACCCTTCACCACACTGATGAAACGGTGCTAAATCCTGATCCCTCGAATGTCCGTCAGGTGACGGATCGGGAGAATATAAATTGAAACTATGATCTGCTTTATACTCAATCCAACCGGCAGCACTTACGCCTCCAAGGGGCCGATGCACGCTTGTTGTTGCTGATGCAAGCCATCCCGCCCGGCAATTTGATTATTGCACGCCGTTATTGTCATTAAAATCTCAACACGAAACATACTAAATCACATTACCATGTCAGACTCTTTGAAATTCGAAACGTTACAGTTGCACGCCGGACAGGAAGTGGATGAAACCACTCATGCCCGTGCTGTACCTATTTACCAGACTACTTCCTACACGTTTAAAAATGCAGAACACGGTGCCAACCTGTTTGCTTTGAAGGAATTCGGAAATATTTACACCCGGATCATGAACCCAACTACTGATGTCTTTGAAAAACGGATTGCGGCGCTTGAAGGCGGGGTGGCGGCGCTTGCCACCGGATCCGGACAAGCTGCACAGTTCCTGGCTCTGAACAACATTCTTACTGTCGGGGAAAACTTTGTCAGTACGCGGTTCCTGTATGGAGGAACATATAATCAGTTTAAGGTTGCCTTTAAGCGCATTGGTATTGAAGCCAGGTTCGCTGACAGCGATAAGGCAGCTGATTTTGAAAAACTGATCGATGACAAAACCAAAGCCCTGTATCTGGAAACCATGGGTAATCCGGAATTTAATATTCCTGATTTCGAAGCAATCTCCGCATTGGCTAAAAAGCATGACATACCCCTGATCGTGGATAATACGTTCGGGACCGGTGGTTATCTTTTCCGGCCTATCGAACACGGCGCGGCCATCGTTACCTCCTCTGCGACGAAGTGGATCGGCGGTCATGGCACTTCTATCGGCGGGGTAATTGTTGACAGTGGTAACTATAACTGGGGGAATGGCAAGTATCCGCAGTTTACCGAGCCTTCAGAGGGATATCACGGGTTGAATTTCTGGGAAACATTTGGTTTTGACAATCCGCTTGGCCTGCCGAATATTGCCTTCATCATCCGGGCGCGGGTGGAAGGTCTCCGGGATTTCGGACCGGCACTGAGTCCGTTCAACTCATTTCTTCTCCTGCAGGGACTGGAAACCTTATCGTTACGGGTTCAGCGGACCTGCGACAACGCGCTGGACCTGGCCAAATGGCTGGAGCAACACGAACAGGTCGAATCCGTGAATTACCCCGGACTTGAGAGTTCCCGTTATCATGGACTGGCAAAGAAGTACCTGAAGAACGGATTTGGCGGTGTACTATCATTTGTGCTGAAGGGTGATAAAGAAGAAACCAGTACGTTCATTGACAGCCTGAAGCTGGTAAGCCACCTTGCTAATGTGGGAGATGCAAAAACACTGATCATTCAACCATCTGCCACCACGCACCAGCAATTGTCTGATGAAGAACAGCTTGCCTCAGGGGTGTTGCCAAACCTGCTTCGGATTTCGGTGGGGATTGAACATATTGATGATATAAAATCTGATCTTGAACATGCCTTCGACGCAGTCAAAAGCGGTGTCCCTGCCTGACGTGAAGCAGGAGACCTATACATATACTAAGCCATTCGGACTGGAATGTGGAGACACACTCCCCGAATTGCATATTCATTATACAACACATGGTAAACTATCGGAGAATAAGGACAACGTCGTGTGGGTATGTCATGCCCTTACGGCCAATGCCAATCCGGTAGAATGGTGGCCCGGGCTGATCGGGGATAATTGCCCGATCAACCCGGATGACCATTTTATAATTTGCGCCAATATCTTAGGCTCATGTTACGGCACTACCGGTCCGGCCGATATTGTTAACGGAGAAAAAACCGCTCTGGATTTTCCTTCCATTACTGTCAGGGATATGGTCAGGGCACATATCCTGCTAAGGGAACACCTGGGTATCAGCCATATCCATCTTGGGATCGGGGGTTCTATGGGCGGACAACAATTGCTGGAATGGGCCTTCATGGAACCGGATACCTTCAAAAACCTGTGCCTGATCGCCACCAACGCCCGTCATTCTGCCTGGGGGATCGCGTTCAATTCGGCGCAGCGCATGGCGCTGGAAGCAGATCCCGGATTTTATACGAAAGCACCGGATGCCGGATGGAAAGGGCTGGAAGCAGCCCGGGCCATTGCCATGCTTTCCTACCGGAATCAGAACACGTATAATACCACCCAGACCGATCACGAGCCTGTGCTGGATCATTTCAAGGCCGACAGTTATCAGCGGTACCAGGGTGAAAAACTGAGAAAGCGATT
Organism: Bacteroidia bacterium; assembly: GCA_030432655.1. GTDB lineage: Bacteria > Bacteroidota > Bacteroidia > Cytophagales > Cyclobacteriaceae > JAUILA01. The sequence goes on along the minus strand of JAUILA010000002.1, from coordinate 18,185 downwards.
TGATGCCCATGCCTATTATTACCTGAGCAAGGCCATGGATTCACATCATATCGGCAGGGACAGAATGACTGCCGCCGACGCGTTGGCAAAAATCAAATCAAAAACGCTGGTGATCGGAATTGAATCGGACTTGCTCTTTCCTGTTGCAGAACAGTCGTTTATTGCCAGACATATCCCGGAGGCAAAACTGGAAGTGATTGATTCCATTTACGGACATGATGGTTTTCTGATCGAGGTAGAACAAATTTCTGATCTGATCAGGCCGCTGCTGTAGTACCTGTCCCCCCGTCCGATAAACTGAAAGAGTGAGACACCGTCCTGTCGGGGGTCTGGGATCGAAGATCCCGGTAAGATTTCAGTGGTAGTCTTCGTAGCTACGGGATCCCGGGTTGTCCTGCGGACCCCCGGGATGACAAACTCAGGGATGGGTGGACCCGGGCTGCCGCAGCAGGGATGACAATTGATATGGTCTGAGCGTGGACGCTCAGACCATCATCCTCATCCTCCTTCTCCTTCTCTTTCTCTTTCTCTTTCTCCTCTCTCTTAAACCTATTCCTCCTCCACGTTCTTCACATTATCATCGGGTATACGGTCGATCATTTTGTTATAGGGATCAATGCCAGCCTTTACGGGTTTTTCATCAACTTTAAAGGTCAGTGTCTGTACCCCGGGCTCGATCCAGATCTTTTTCAGAAGCAAAGGATTTTTAACCGTCATTCCCATGTCATTGGTCACATCATCGCCAAAGATCCCTATCTCAAGCAAGTTGGCCTCATCTCCTTCTTTCAGAATCTTCCCGAGCCCGTCATAGTAAATTTTCTTCGAATCAATGGTCAGTTCCACTTCATAATTACCCTCGCTCCCCCGAACTATCGCGTTGTCTGTTTTATTCTCATACAGCACAATATTCTCAAAACTGTCTTCAAGATAATACTGCATGCTGTCCGGGGTTACTGACTTGATATATCCATACCAGTCCAGCGAGGTAGCATAGGGAGGTTTCGACTTCATTCCGAATTCCTTTACCATGTTGCTGAATCCCACGTTCAGGCTGTCATCAGTGATATAATCTGCCAGGGCATAGAGGACAAGTCCGCCTTTCTGATACCAGACATAGGACTGCGTATCATTATCAAGCAGGGTCTTTTCAAATTTACTTTCATTGGCCCTGGAACGCAGGTACTGGTCCAGTTCCTCTTTCAGAAATTTCTGCATAGCATCTTCTCCGTAGTAATCCCTCGCAACCATCAGCGCAGAATATTCGGCCATCGACTCTGATATCTGGTTTGATCCGCGGGTGGCGCTTGGAGCAATCTGGTGCCCCCACCACTGGTGTGCCACTTCATGGGATGTCACCCAGAACGCCCGGTCAAATTTATCCGGATCAGTATAATTGGCCGTCCATCCGAAGCTTTCCGAATACGGAACGGTATTCGGGAATGACTGGGCAAATCCGGCATATCTCGGGAATTCAAGTATTCTCATCTGGTCGTACTGATACGGACCATAATTCTCCGTAAAGTAGGTGATTGAATGCTTGATGCTTTTCATAAAGCGGTCAATATTGTAGGTATGGCTCGGATAATGGTAGATCTCCAGATTGATAGTACGCCCGTCAGGTCCCGTATACGTATCGCGAGCCACTTCATATTCCGCCGAAACCACATTAAAGAAAACCTGGATCGGAGCATTCATTTCGTACCGGAAGTACCTTCTTCCATTCTCCACCCATTCCTCCTGAAGATAACCTGGCATAATGGCAATCTGATCTTCTGTCGTACTTACCGTTCCCTTGAAATCAGCATAGTACCCGTCATCGGTAAACAGGAACGTACTTCTGCCCTTTTCATCAGTTTGTTCAGGTAATGTATAATCACGCTCCGGCAGATCACGCTTTTTCCGTTCCTGGTCACTGGAAATCTCTCCATTGGAGGAATACCCAAACTCAGGAAATACTGAGGCATTGAAAAAGGTCCCATTATAAACCACTTCCCGTTGTGTACCGCTGTTAGGAAATCCTTTGAATCCAACGCTGACTTCCATGGAAGAGGTGACCGTATCACCCGGCATGAGGGGATCCTGCAGCCTGAAGAAGTAAATGAAATAGTCTTCATCGTAGGACAGCTTTTCCGGTTCGACACCCGAAACAGTAATTTTCTTAAGCTCACTGATCTGGGTACCCATGGTCAGCATCAGCGAATCGATGGGCTTATCTGTATTATTGAATATCAGGAACTCACCCTTTGCTTCCGCCCTGCGTTCTTCAGGAAAAACGTCCACCCAGGTTTCCACCGCCGCTATCTTTGGCGTTGCCATATTGATAAACTTACGGTATTTGCGTTCATATTCTGCCTGGCGGTCAAATCCCTCATCCCTGGTCTCATAGCGGTTTTTCACCGCGGTATTATCGTAGATCACATATCCTGAAACCACGAATGCCACAAAAGCCAGCACTATTCCCACCACCGGCAACGCCTTGATCCGCTGGGCGGCAAGTTTGTACCTTGACCTGATAGAACTTTCCGAACTCCGGTTCCAGAAGAAGTTGCCCAGGATCAGGAGAATTACCCCGAGCGCAAGCCAGTAAGTATTAAACCAGTTTTGAGCGGTCCAGAAATGCCCGAACCCATTCATATCCGACAGGATGTACGATGGACGGTACGAATAGAAGAACATGTTAAAATCATATTCAGCAAACTCACGAATCCCAAAGAGCACGATCCAGATCCCGATGGTGGCCACGTGCCCCATAAATTTGTTGTTCACCAGGATATGTACAAAGAAGGCAAGGATAACCAGCTGAACATATTCAGGAAACTCCAGCAGGTAGACATCCTTGAAATACATCCCAAACTTAAAATCGGTAAAGCCGGCCAGGATCTGGTTGAGCACACCACTGATAATAACTGTGGACGCCAGCACGAATGCAATCATGGACAGCGCCAGAAATTTGGAACCGTAACTCAGCCAGTTCGGTATGGGCAATGCGTCGGAAATATTGGCAAACTTGAGTGTTTTGTCGCGGTGGACCGCCTCGCCCGTGTAAAATATCAGGATAATAAACACGAATATCCCGTAATCCCAGTCCTTCACTTCCAGCATCAGGTAAGTGGTGGGTTGTGCCGGCCGGCTGCTCCCGGTGGTGGTAAACCAGGCGTCCAGGAACAGGAAGGCGACGCCGCCCACGAGCATGGCGATGAAATAGGGGTCCTTGATAATGTTGGTGAATTCAATTCTTGCCATTCTCCAGAGCTGCGTCAAATGTGTGCTGAAGGAGAATGATGGGCTGACCCGCGGAATTGTAACCGACACTGGTTTGGATTCCTCACTTTCAATTCCCTGCTTTTTCTTTTTGGATTTACCTGTTCCCAGGACATCGGTAAAGCGGAACTTGAATAAAGTGAACAGGAAAAGCGCTAGCGCCAGGCCCAGGTAGATCAGGCGGTTGGCAAGGACGGTGCCACTCAAAGGAAAAAGCTGCGTATTTTGTTCGACCGGCGTCCAGTACTGGGTTTCAGTGGAGAATGTCTGCAGGGCAAACGGATCGAACAGGCTCACTGTATCCCTGTTTTCCATATCCGCAACGAAGGTCAGGGCCACCAGGTATCCGATAAACAGGACAATGCTGCCTGTATAGGTGGCCACCACTTTCCTGGTAAGGGCCACGAGGGCGAAGAAAATGGTGCCGGCGAAAATGAAATTGGGCCAGGAGAATAACAGGGTTGGCTGGATATAATGCCAGAGATGAAAGGCACCGAACCGTTCAGGTTCTTCCTGGCCAAAAACTGGCCCGAGGGTGAATCCCAGCATCAAACCAAGCTGCATACCAAGGCTGATCAGAAGAAGCACTACCAAAGAACCCAGGTACCTTCCCAGCAGATACTGCTTTTCATTGATCGGATAGGAATACATGTACTGGGCAGTGTTATGCTCAATGTCCCGGTAAACGGGCATCCCCAACACAGCCGAAGAAAGCAACATACCGAATATGCTGATGATAATCAGCATCTGGGCAATGGACGCAGGTGAGTTTACCAATACCTTTTCCGAGGCGGGAGTCGATCCGTAGACGGCAGTGAAAAAACCAAACAGGAACAACACGCCAAAATACGCCCAGGTAGCCGGACGCTTGAATCTGTATTTCAGTTCAAACAGGAATATTTTTAAAGTCATGATCGGATTTATTCAGGTACAACTTCCATACGTTCAGCGATACGTGCAAAATACACGTCTTCAAGGTCAGATTCTGCCCGTTCGAAAGAAGGGTCGGGCTCGAATTCCGATAACACATGAATTTGTGTCTTGCCTGACTTGAGCTGCGTATTGATGACTTTGTACTGTGCCTGGTATTCCGGCAATTCATTTTTCTCGATGGTTCGTGTCCAGATCTTTCCATCCAGTTCAGCCACCAGTTCGGCGGGATGCCCGGATGAAATTACCTCTCCCTGGCAAATAATTGCCATATCACTGCATAGATGGGTGACATCCTCCACGATATGGGTGGACAGGATTACGATCGTGTTTTCACCGATCTCGCTAAGCAGGTTATGAAACCTGTTACGTTCGGTCGGATCAAGTCCGGCCGTGGGTTCGTCTACAATAATGATTTTGGGTGAACCGATCAGGGCCTGTGCGATTCCGAATCGCTGCTTCATACCACCGGAATAGGTTCCGAGATTCTTCTTCCGTACACCGTGGAGGTTTACTTTTTGCAAAAGGGCCGATACCACTTCCTGCCGTTCACCTTTATTATTGATTCCCTTTAATGATGCAATATGGTCCAGCATCGTTTCGGCCGAAACTTTCGGGTAAACGCCAAATTCCTGCGGTAGGTATCCGAGCACCGTTCGCATTTCTTCTTTCTGACGAAGAACATCAATACCATCCATCGTTACAGACCCGGAGTCAGCCTCCTGTAAAGTAGCAATTGTTCGCATTAAGGTAGATTTACCTGCTCCGTTAGGTCCGAGGAGTCCGAACATTCCCTGGGGGATTGTGAGCGATACATTTTTTAGCGCCTGCACCCCGTTGCTGTAGGTCTTGTTCAGGTCTTCGATGATTAGATTCATAAGTGACGGATTAGAGTTGTAGTGATTTGGTCAATGTACAAGATATAAAAAATCCCTTTTTATTCTGAAACCTGATTCACGGGAAATTACCGGTGATCTGAGTAATGAACCGTTAGGGTGGCTGTCTTAGGTTTTGATTGTACGTCTTCGTAGCTACGGGATCCCGGGTTGTCCGGCGGACCCCCGGGATGACAAACTCAGGGAGCGGACCCCCGGGATGACAAACTCAGGGAGCCCCCGGGATGACAAACTCAGGTATGGGTTGACCCCCTGCCGACAAGAAGGATGACAAAATAGTGTCGGTCTGAGCGTGGACGCTCAGACCATCGTGAGACCATCATGAATATGACTCACACTCCAAACTTAAACCGTTCATACACCCCCCTACGCCCCCAACCTACGCCTCAGGCTTCGGTTGACAGGCCCTCAAGGGGGGAAATTAGTTGCCTTTCAGAACGCGGCGGATCTCGTTGGCTTTGATCATCATTTCCTGCATACCCTGTGTATCTCCTTCGTCGAGGCATTTTTTGAAATGCTGCAGGTGACTGATATATTCTCCGAGTGCACGTGATACATGTTGCTGGTTGGCCTCAAAGATGGGGGTCCACATTTCCGGCGAACTCATGGCCAGGCGTACGGTGGACTGAAATCCGCTGCCTGCCATGTTGAATATACTTCGTTCGTCCTGTTCAATATCAAGGACGGTTTGTCCGAGCATAAACGAGGAAATATGGGACAGGTGTGAAACATAGGCAATGTGCCGGTCATGCGCTTCCGACTCCATAAAAATTGTCTTCATCTGAAGTGCCCGGAACATGGAAGCTGCTATATCAATGGCATGCAGCCCCGTATCCCGCCGGTCACAAATAATATTTATTTTTCCGGTATACAGACCCGAAAATGCGGCAGAAGGGCCGGTGTTTTCCGTTCCTGCAATAGGGTGTGCCGCCACAAACTGCTTGCGGCGCGGATGATCCTTTACCGCGGTACATATATGATGTTTGGTAGAGCCCAGGTCAATGACCACCTGTTCATCGTTAACTAAACCCAGGATTCCTGGCAGCATCGTTTTGATGGCCTTCACCGGAACTGCCAGGAGAATGACGTCTGACTGACGTACTGCATTCTCCAGGTCAGAAGTTTCATCAATCCATTTATAGGCAAGTGCACTGCTGAGGTGTTTTGCATTCTTATCCACCCCGATACAGTGGGTCAGCCATCCGGCTTTCCGGAGATCAATGGCCATGGACCCGCCAATCAGTCCGCATCCGACTATTGCTGCTTTCATAATTATTCCAATTTATCCCGCACCCTGGCAATCCGTTCAGCGGCTTCTTCCAGCAACTTGTCAGAGGAACACAGGGAGATCCGGGCATACCGGTTTCCGCGGGACCCGAATATAAGTCCGGGCGTGATAAAAACACGTGCCTTATACAAAATTTCGTCAATCCACTTCTCAGGATCCTTCACGCTGTCCGGGATCCGTGCCCAGGTAAACATGCCGCCCTGGCCTTCCGCGTAGCTGCAATCCAGTATATCAAATATGCGGTTGGCGGCCTTCCTCCGGTGCTGATAGACTTCAAGGTTACGGACATACCAGGCTTCGGGCAACCTCAAGGCACGGGCAGCGGCACGCTGAACCGGAAGAAACATACCGGAATCCATGTTGCTCTTTACCCGGAGAATCATCTGTATGTATTCCTGTTCGCCTGACACCCAGCCAATCCGCCAGCCGGCCATATTGTGAGACTTACTCATTGAATTAAGTTCAAGTCCTATCTCGCGTGCCTCTGGCACCTGGAACAGGCTAATGGGCTTTCCGGGGTAAAGCATAGCGTAGGGATTATCATTTACGAGCAGGAATCTATGTTTTTTCGCCAGCTGCACCAGTTTCTGAAAGAGGGAAATACTTCCTGGTGCACCGGTTGGCATATTCGGATAATTTATCCACATCAGTTTTATCTCATCCAGCGGGAGCCTTGTCAGCTGATCAATATTCACTTCCCAGTTACGGGTTTCATCGAGGTCATAGGTGATAATATCTGCCTCTGCGATTTTGGAAACGGAAGCATAGGTCGGATAGCCAGGGTTTGGTACCAGGACCTTATCGCCCGGATTAAGAAACGCCAGCGAAATATGCATGATCCCTTCCTTGGAGCCCATCAGGGGCAGAATCTCTGAATTAGGATCCGTTTCCACCTCGAATTTATCCTTCAGGTATCCGCTGATGGCCTCCCGAAGTTCAGGAATCCCGGTATATGACTGATAGCCATGGCTTCCTCCGTTCCGCGCATGCCGCTCCAGGGCACTTACGACCTCGGGATCCGGCGTCAGATCGGGACTGCCAATTCCCAGGTTAATAATATCTTCACCTTGTTGCCGCAGTGCCTGAATCTCCTTCAGCTTGCGTGAAAAATAGTATTCGGTTACAGCATGTAGCCTCTGCGCCTCCTGAATAATCATGAATTAAAATTAGCAGAATTTTTTTAGGTCAACAGCGTCAATGGAGCATATTCCGGTACCCTGTCACGTAAAGTTGAGATTACGAGGGAGGAAAGAATTATAAAAGTGGCATATGGAAGGATTAAATCCATTTTTCTGTTATATCCTTATAGAATTAAACAATTGATAAATATATTTGTAGTCCTTTTGCAAGAGGTATTTTTAAGATAACAAAACAATAAATGAGTACAGTCATTTTAACGGCTATCGTAGCGTTTACGATCATTATACTGCTACTGGTGTTCATATTGCTCTTTGCGCAATCCAAACTTGTTCAGTCAGGACCGGTAAAGATTTTTGTCAACGGCGATGAAAGCAATCCGATTGTAACTTCAGCCGGGTCGACTTTGTTGTCAACCCTGTCGTCCGAAAAAATCTTTCTGCCTTCCGCATGTGGTGGCGGCGGAACCTGCGCCATGTGTAAGTGCGTCGTGGAAGAAGGAGGAGGCGAAGTGCTGCCAACCGAGGTAGGTCACCTGAGCCGATCCGAACAGAAGGAAAATGTTCGTCTCAGCTGCCAGGTGAAGGTAAAGCAGGATATGCACATCCGGATACCGGAAGAGATCTTCGGTATTAAGAAGTGGGATTGTGAAGTTGTTTCCAATTATAACGTTTCCACCTTTATCAAGGAATTCGTTATGAAGCTTCCCGAGGGCGAAAGTCTTGAATTTGAGGCCGGAGGATACATCCAGATTGACGTGCCTCCGATTGAGGTCCAGTTCAAGGACATGGATATTGAACCAAAGCCTGAGCTCGGCCACCCGAAAGATGTATTCCAGTCTGACTGGGACAAATTTGGCCTGTGGGATCTTGTCATGAAGAATGACGAGGAAATTTTCCGCGCTTATTCAATGGCCAACCACCCGGCCGAAGGAAATATTGTGATGCTGAATATTCGTATTGCCACTCCGCCGTGGGACCGCGATGCCGGTAAGTGGATGGATGTGAATCCGGGTATTTGCTCATCGTATGTATTCTCCCGGAAACCAGGTGATAAGGTTACCATCTCCGGACCTTATGGTGAATTTGCCATTAATTATACTGACCGTGAAATGATCTACATTGGAGGCGGTGCCGGAATGGCTCCCCTGCGTGCTCAGATCTTCCACCTGTTCCATACACTGAAAACGGATCGGAAGGTTTCCTACTGGTATGGAGGCCGTTCAAAAAAAGAATTGTTCTATGTGAACCACTTCCGTAAGATCGAAGAAGAATTTCCGAATTTTAAATTTCACATTGCCTTATCTGAACCGCTCGAGGAGGATAAATGGAAAGTGAATAAGTCACTCGATGACGCTGACGGGGATGGATACCTGGGATTTATCCACCAGGCACTTTTCGATAATTACCTGAAGAATCATCCGGAACCGGACGAAGTTGAATATTATCTTTGCGGGCCTCCGCTGATGAACGCGGCGGTGTTGAAAATGCTCGATGACATGGGCATTCCGCCGGAGAATATCCGATTCGACGACTTCGGAGGATAATTATAACGTACTGCTTTTAAAAACCCTCTCCTTTTCCGGAGAGGGTTTTTTTATTGTCAGCGTCATCTCATGGACACGACCAAAGGGCGTGTAACCCAAGATCCCGCAACTACGAAGACATAAATTCCCCCCTTTGAGGGGGGCGTAGGGGGGTGTATTTTCGTAGCTATGAAAACCTTCTATTTAATCTCACCGGTATCTACCGATCCCAGACCCCCGTTCAACACTCCAAACTCCTGCACATACACCCCCCTAACCCCCCTGTACAGACTTGGTAGATAGTTTACACCGTACCGGGGACATGGTTTACACTCTTAAATTTATCTGTCTTATAGAATGATTGCAATAGTATACATCAAAGTGTCCATCTCTTATGGTGGTTCTTATAGCTACTGATTCATTTCTTAATGCTTTTCCAACTTTAAATTTCTTTCCTTTAAAGGAGATAAATCCTTTCTCACATACTTTACGCACCTGGTCGGAAGAGTTGTACTCAATAGCCGGCAAGACTTCAGGATAACTCCTTGTACTGGGCTGATATCTATCCATAGGCACTTTAAAATCCAGTGCCTCATGGGGCCGTATGTGATTGTATTTATAGCGCCACTCATCGAAGAGATCCTGGCAGTGCTGATGGTTTTTGATAACCTGGTAATTGAGTAGTTCTGTTTTCAATGTACGATGAAAGCGTTCTTCCTTTCCTTGTGTCTGAGGATGGTAAGCTTGTCCGTGAATAGGCTTTACATTCAGTCTGATCAGCCATTTTTCCAGTATGGTGAGTGACCTTCTTGATTCAGCGTGATTACCTGTGGCTGCCCAGGGCGATCCGTTATCACATAAGATCATTTCCGGCAGGCCGTAGTGACGAAAAACTTCCTTTAATGAACTTTCAACAGTATTTCTGGTCTGCTGTCTGCACGCTTTTAACAGCAAATTAAACCTGCTGTGGTCATCGGTTATGGTCAAGGGATGGCATGCAGCTTGGTTCAATAATGGGAAGTGTCCTTTGAAATCCATTTGCCAAAGGGCGTTCGGATAAGGATGTTCAAAACGTTTCCATCTGTGACCTTTGCTACTCTCTACATGTACCAGATTATGACGCTTCAATACCGCATGGATTGTGCTTCTGGCAGGAGGTATATCCAGGCCTGCCCTTCGCAGCAGGTGATAGATCTTTTTTGCACCCCATTCAGGGTTCTCTAAACGATAAGATACAATCAATGCTTCCAGCTCTTCACAGAGTTTATTCGGTGAGCACTTAGGCCTTCTGCTTCGATCTGCTAATCCCTGGTGACCATGTGCCTGAAAACGGCTCAGCCATTTGTATCCAGTAGGCCGGCTGATATTAAAGCGCTTACACAGGCTATTCATACTCAATAGCCCAGTGGATGCTAATTTCACAAACTCAATTTTTTGCTCCATTACAGTTCGTTTTTCGAAAGGCATAGGCTTTTATGCCTTAAGTTATTACTAGTTGAACTGTAAACGATGTCCCCGGTACCCTGTAAAGGATGTCTCCGGTTCATACACCCCCCTCAAAGGGGGATTATAGTATCTCTCAGATTACGACTATCACACTCTCAACACTCCAAACTCAAACTGGACATACGCCCCCAGGCTCCGGCTGACAGGCCCTCAAGGGGGGAAGTTTTGATTATAGTTATTTAATTTATATATTTAAGAAAATTAAATATTATGAGTTCAAATGAATACATAAAAGGCACCATTAAAACCATCGTGCTTAAGTTGCTCGGGGAGACCCGGCGGATGTACGGGTATGAGATCACGCAGGAAGTGAAAAAGCTTTCCGGCGGGGAGATCGAGATCACCTATGGTGCCTTGTACCCGGTTTTGTATAAGCTGGAGAATGAACAACTGCTGATAACAGAGCAGGAAGTGGTGGACGGCAGGGTGCGAAAATATTATTCCCTTACGGATAAAGGAAAGGAAGAGGCCAGGACGAAGGTAATGGAACTGGAACAATTCCTGGATGCGATCAGGGCTGTGATAACTCCCAAACCAAGTATGCTCACATGGGGCGGGTGAATGACCGTCAGGCGGCGCTGATTGAAAAGTACATTCGCGAACAGGGGATTTCATTCAGTCCGCTGCGCGAAGAATTATTCGACCATCTCCTGTCGGATATCGAACAAAGGATGGAGGACGGTGCGTCGTTTGAAAGTGCCTGGCAAAGTGTGACCGGGCAAATTGCTAAAAATCATCTCAAACAAATTGAATCAGAAACCATGGAAATCTTAAATAAAAAAGTCAATCTGAATAAGCTGTTTGCAGCCATTTCAATCGGCCTGCTGGCCCTGGCAACTTTTTTCAAAACCATGCACTGGCCAGGCGCAGACAAGATGTTACTCTCCTTTTTCCTCCTTGCTTCCTTGCTGCTTTTCATAAGTATGATCCGAAGCAACATCAGTCACCGTGAACTCAAAGGAAGGGTTTTCCTGACCATCATTTCCCTTGGTCTCATCGCGTTCCTGTCATTTCTCACATTCAAGATCCTTCACCTCCCCGGCGCGAATTTTCTGGGAGGAGCAGCTGTAATTATACTGGGCATCACGTTGCCTGCCGTGTCCCTGTATTTCATAAACAAACGCGGAAATCTCAGGGATTACGTCATTCTCCAGGTACTGGAAAGGAATGGTCAGCTTCTCGAACGGATTGCTCTGGCAATGGTAGCGTTCGGACTTCTCTTCAATATTGTATTCTGGACTTTCGGCGAGCCTCAGTTTATCGGTGTGATCTTCTTCTTATTAACCATTGTCTGGATCGGTATTTATGCATACAGCCTCACCTGGCGCCAGTACGTGGAGCATCCGGATGCACCGGTAAACCGGTGGCTTTTCATTCTGTCCACCTTCTCATTAATATTATTTTTATTTCCGCTGATCTCGAATTTCTTCTTTAGCATGGATGCACAATTCATGCATAACCAGGTGCGAAGCATTGTGATCTATCTTTCACCCGTCTTATATATAGGTATTATCATGTACCACTACTTAAAGAGGTCACAAAGGGCGATTGTGCTGACATGTGGTTTATTTCTGATCTATTTCAGCATTCAGCTGGCGGCCAACCTGAATCTGTTCCCGGCGGCCGAAACACTCATGCTCTCAAAGGGATTCTACCTGGCCTGGCTGGTATTCCTTTTAGGATTGCTCATCGCCTTCCGTAACGAAATGTATTATCGCGTTCTGCTGATCTTTATGATTGCAGCACATATGATCCCATTGGTATAGAATTATTTCAGAAGCTCCATTTACCCCGGAGAAAATACGAGGTGGACAGGGATTTGAAGTCTTCTGTCAATAATTCTTCACCGTAGAATGCCTGTACGATCACGTCCACATCAAAATTCTCCATTACATTCCAGGAAAGGTAGGGTGACAGAAAAAGGGCTTTGTTAGGCGGAAACATCATCACACCCACACCTCCGTTGACCAGTGGATGGAGTTGATACCCGGCCTGAATAAAACCGGAATGCCGGTATGGGGACAGGTTCTTTGCAGTGAGTGCCCGACTGTTGAGCAGGAGCAACCCTTCGGGACCAAGGTTGACAGGCCCGGCGGAATTAAATAAATACGAGACGTTGTAAACAAACTTGCCGATACTGTGATCCACAGACATGGTTCCAACGAATGCCTTTGGATCTTCTTCAGTTGCCTCATCAGGATAGAAGTAGGTTATTTCACCTTTGAAGCTGGCACTTCCCGCATTACCAGCCCAGCCGGCACCGACCAGCCAGTTTTCCCGACTGTATCCGCCGAGAAACTGGAAATCAAAGTTCCATTTATTTGTCCGGAACATCACCGCCCCGGTCAGCGTATTGATTTCATTGCCGAAAATATCCTGTGAATCACCCGGAAGACTTACCGCCACTTCAATGTTTGAGTTGGTCCCTGTATAATATTCCAGTCTTGCGGCATCCGTGCCGGGACGCTCTTCATAATCAAAGTCAAAATAGGAATAGGCATTAAAAATATCATTCGGATTCCAGACGGTATTGATGCCCCAGTTAATACGCTGACGCCCTGCTTTTATGGTCAGATCCTTATAAATATACTCAAGGTACAGCCGGTCGATCATCGTATGTATCAGCAAAGCATCCTTACTGTAAAGCGTCCAGCTTAAGTCCAGATAATAGGTGTCGTATTCTATGAAATCCTCAAAATTTTCAAAGTATTTGGTTGTTTCGCCCAGAAAGACCCGGGTTCTCAATGCACCGTAAACACGCAGGTTGTCATTGGGGTACCATTGAAAATTCAGGCGGTTATGAACGAGGTTGTCAACAAGCGAACTGTCCCCGAGATTATTGACCGAGAACATGTCTTTCAGGTAGCCATTGACAAAAAATTTTTTTTCCTCTTCCTGGGCGCGGGAGAATAGTGGAATAAGAAAGACCAGCAAGAATACGAGTTTAGGAACGTACCTCATCGGATATGATTTTTCCATCCTCCAGAGTTACCACACGGCGTGCCTTATCGATGACGCGCTGATCATGCGTAGAAAAAACAAAGGTCATCCCCTCCTCCCGGTTCATCCTGGCCATCATGTCCAGGAGGTTGGCCGCAGAGGTGGAATCAAGGTTGGCGGTGGGTTCGTCTGCCAGAATGAATTTCGGGCGCGAGGCCAGGGCCCGGATCACTGCCACACGCTGTTGCTGTCCGCCCGATAATTCGGAGGGGCGAACATTTGCTTTATCTGTCAGCCCCACCTCCTCCAGCAATGACATGGCCCTGGATTCCATTTCATTTTTGTGCTTTTTTTGCAGGAGCATAATGAACTCTACATTCTCCCGGGCCGTCAGCACCGGGATCAGGTTATATTGCTGAAACACGAACCCGATGTTGTGGAGCCTGAAGTCAATCATTTGTGATTCCTTCAGTTTTGAAATGTCCGTCCCATCAATGATAATTGAACCGGTAGTCGGATTGTCGAGTCCGCCGATAATATTAAGCAGCGTCGTTTTACCCGATCCGGACGGACCCACAATGGCAATAAATTCACCGTGGCGGATCTCGAGGTCAACATCCTTCAGTGCCTGCACTGGAATTTTAGACTCGTGGTACGTTTTGGAGATATCGGTGGTCCTGATTACTGTTTTTTGTTCTTCTGTTGTTTCCATAATCGGTTAATCAGACTGTGTGTAAAGCTTCTATCGGATTTAGCCGGATTGCTTTGTAGGCCGGATACAATGCCCCTAGTATTGCCGTAATTATCACTCCTGACGAGGCGATCAGGTAGGTTTTATCTGCCACATAGGGATAAAGGATACTGCTGTATCCAAACTCCCTGAGGCCTTCTGAATAAGCACTCAGGTCGATCCCCTGGATTCCCAGCCAGTGCATGGTGAGGAAGCCAGCCAGAACCCCAATGGGTCCGCCGACCAGGGACAGGAAAAGGGTTTCAATAACGATCATCAGGAAAACCCGGATGCGGTTCATGCCTACGGCCATCAGCATGCCAAGTTCGCGGTAGCGTTCCAGCACCGCCATGAGCATTGTATTTATGATTCCGAATACCAACGCCACCATGATTATTCCCACAAGTATCCATAGAAAGCTGTCGGTCATAGACAGGAACAATTCCAGGTCAGGGGAAATGGAGCGCCATGATTCAATGTCCATTCCGTCAAACCGGGGCTGCAGCTCATCCATAACCACCGGCACTTGTTCAGGATCATTCAGGTATACCGCGATCTCATGTACATCGTCATCGGTGCCCAGAATCCGGTTGAGGTCCTCCATTCTCACATATGCCCGGGACTTATTGATTATTGGTGAAGTTGTATTCAGTAAGCCGGTCACACGGAAAGCTCCGGCAACCAGGTCATGGTTTTCGTTCTGAAAAGTCAGGATAATCTTTGACCCGACCTCCGTCCGCAGGTCTTCGGCCAGGTCGATGCCGAGGATCACCGGGTTCCGCTGGTCCCCGGTAAAATACACACCCTCTGCCAGGAGGGAATCATGCCTGGTAACCTCTTTTTCCAATTCCGGAATAATTCCCATTATCCGGGCGCCTCCGGCTTTACGCGGAGAAGAGAGCATACCATTGACTATGCTTCTGGGTGCGGCAGCCTTCACCTCAGGAAGTTTGAGGATTTCCTTTGTGCGCGCTACTCCGTCAGTAATATTGAATTCGATGTCGTAATCTTCACGAAAATCGGGATGATGAACCTGAATATGTGAAACCTCGTTCCGGATAGAGCCATTCACGTAGGAAATCGTAAAACCGTTCATGAAGCCAAGCATGAAAATCAGTGCCCAGATGCCGATGACGATGGAACCGATAACCACCAGGCTGCGGCCCCAGTTTCTCCAGACATTTCTCCAGGCTATGGTGATGAGCATCTTCATAATTTCATCTTCCGGCGCGCATGGCGGCAACGGGTTGTAAGCGACCAATTTTGTAAAGCGGATAAGCACTTAATAACAGTGCCATAAAGAAAACCACCCAGGCCTGGCTGGTAAAGACGACCGGCTGGATACTAAAAACATATACCGGCTCCAGCCCGAATTTTTCAAATGCATCCCGGTATTCATCACTCATACTGACCGGGTGATGATGGAGATAACTGATGAGCGGCAGGCTGAGTGCAAAGCCTGCCAGGACCGCAATGAAAGAGAGCATCACAATTTCCAGGAATACCACCAGCTGAATCCGGAACCTCCGCATGCCCACAGAAAGCAACACACCGAATTCGTACAGGCGTTCGGTAGTCATCATCAGAAAAGTACCGAACATTCCGAACCCGATAATCACGTATAACATCAGCAGCATAATGATTCCGGAAATATTATCAATTTCAATGCTCTGGATGAGTTCCGGCACCATGGTGCGCCAGTCCATAATTTCCCTGGTTTCCGGATCGATCAGGTTGACTGCACGTTCCATAATACCTGGGACATATTTCGGGTGGTCCGTAACAATTGCCGCCGCAGTAAGAAGGCCTTCCGCCCCATAAAAATAACGTGCTGCCGGAAGCGGCATAAAGATCACCTGGTTAGTCAATTCGGGCAACCCGAATTCCAGCAGACCGGATACTGCGTACTTGCCCGCTGCGTTGACCCCATGGTAGCCCTGGCTGATCAGCACAATGGTATCCGCTACCCTCAGATTAAGGTAATCCGCCAGCCCCTTCCCGATCAGCACCTGGTCTTCGTTCATGTCCGGCATCGCACCTTCCACAATTTTATCCCCGACACCCGTGAGATAATTCTCCCGTTCCGGTTCCATCCCAATAATCATCGCTCCTTTGGTCTGGGTTCCATAGGAAGCCAGTGCAAATGATTCAAGACGGGGGACGGCTGCTTCCACATGCGGGATATTCTCCAGCGAATCCAGCAATCCGGGTGCAGGGGCAAACGAGTTATCCAGCACCTGATCATCCCAGTAGCCCTTTTTATGGACCTGGATATATCCCGTCAGAAAACGCACGCTGTTGTCGATCATCCGTTCGTAAGATCCGAGTTGCATGGATCGCATGATGCTGGACAGGATCACGGCAAAGGCGATGCTGACCACGGTGATAAGTGTCCGTTTTTTGTTCCTCCAGATATTTCGCCAGGCAAGTCGCAGCAGCATGATGATCGTGATTAGCGGATACGTTTCATATTTTGAATAGAGAAATAATCCTCGCTGATATCGACATCGAACGCAATTTCATTGTATATAATGACAGTTCGCTGATCCGGGTTTTCCGCCGGGATCATATCCATGCGGGTGGGGATCGTCCTGTTATCCATTTCCCTGATCTCCGACAGGATCATGGTATTGATCAGGATGTTGTCTTCGTCGTAATAGCGTACCAGCAATTCGATGTAATCCTCTTTGGAAACGAATAATTCGATACGCCCCCAGACAACAGCGGCATCCTCTTTGGGAATTAGTTCTAGTTTCCAGCAGTCATACTCATTGATGGTTGTGTCCCCGGCAATGGAATGATGATAGTCATAAACCACCGAAGATTCCTTGACCAGGTCATCGTTGGTGAAATCGGATCCCATCCAGGACTGGGTCATCATGGACGGGGGCAGCTTAACCACCCGGTCAATGGTGGGCTGCCAGTTCCATATTTCATGGTCCCGTTTAAGAAACGCCGTGCCCTTGTCCCTGGCGGGAGCTGTGACCAGGATCAGTGAATAATCCGTGCCCAGGGACCACCCCTTCATACTTACCTCGCGGGACCAGTCGGGCCGCACGATCTTCATGGTCATGTCCGACGTGGATGAATTACCGCGCATTTTCTGGTCCACCTTTTTGACAATTTCGGTAGCGTCCTGGGCCCAGGTGAGGGTAGCGAACAGGATTAAGCACAGCGTGAGTTTACTTTTCATACCTGCAGTATTTACTAATGAGATAATCTTCCAGTTCATCCAGCGGATAATCGTCCCGGATGATCAGGTGATGGATACCCATGCCGTCAAAGACCGCCGCAATCACTTTTGCTTCGCGCTCTGCATCGGGATATCCGATGGCCCGGAGCTGCTGCTCGATTAGTTTGTAGTACCTGTGCAGTTTTTCCAGGGCCATATCATGTACAAATTCAAATTTCTCCAGCTGGAGTGACAGTGCAGTGATCATTTTCCATACCTCAGCATTCTCCCGGATTTCCCTGAAATACAGGCGGAACATATTCTCCAGGACTTCAGACGGGTCGTCATTCTGAAAGATTTCCAGGAATTTGTCCTCCCCCTTATTCAGGTTTTCAATAAGGGCTTCCAGCATTTCCTCTTTACTGGCATAATAATTATATATGAGACCTTTGGAGATACCGGCCTTACGTGCGATCTGGCTGATCGACGTGTATTCGTATCCGTGGGAGGAGAATAATTCAAGGGCTGCGTCCAGGATCCTGGCCTTGCTGGCCTCCCGTATTTCTTCGTTTCGTGATTTTCTGTCCGGGGACATTTACAACTTATATTTAATATTGACTGACCGGTCGGTCAATATAGTTAAGACGGATGTTAAAAGCAAAAGGTTGCGGGTAGTAGAGTCGAGGATGGTAGTAGCGTGAACGCTCATATCTTAGCAAGGCATCCATTTAAGGAGTACCTTTAATGGAATAGTACAAATTTTCAATCTGAATGACAGGAAGGAGAAAGGCAGCTTGAAT
>JAUILA010000029.1 GCA_030432655.1 Bacteroidia bacterium | reverse complement strand
GCCAGGTCTTTCTTCCTCGTAATTAATACCCCCAATGAGATTCCGGTTATAGTTGCAAGCATCACCGAAATCATTGTGAGCCATAAGTGCTCATAAATCTGCTCCAGAAGCTCGGTATGATTGTCCCTTATAAAATCCAGGAATCCGCTAAACATCGGCACTCATTTTAGTTCGGATTTCCTCCCTGTTCTGGTAGTACAATGACAGACATTCGTCCCTGGTCGCCAGGTATTTGTGGCCTGATTCATTAACCAGGAACCGTCCGTTTGCCGGCAGCTGGCTTAAACGAAGAGATGATGATACTACCGGATAATCCCCATCAGTTTCTGCCAATGGAAGTTGATCTGCCACCATCCTCACGGGAATCGCCAGCCATTCCAGCTGTTCACGCTGATTCTCCAGAAATTCTGAAACAAACTCAGAATCCGGCCGGAAAAGAAGTCCGGCCAGTGAACTGCTTTGACATACCTTCCCCTTATTCAAAACCGTGATCTTGTCTCCCAGCAATGCCGCCTCCATCATATCATGAGTCACCAGCACGACGGTCTTATTCTCAATCCCCGGCAGTTGAATGAACTCCTGTTGCATACCAGCACGGGTAATAGGATCAAGGGCTCCAAATGGCTCATCCATCAATAATATCTCCGGATCTGCCGCCAGCGCCCGGGCGATACCCACGCGTTGCTGCTGCCCCCCGCTTAACGAATCCGGATACATATCCAGCATTCTTTCCGGCAGTCCGACCATGGAGATGAGTTCAAACGTACGCTCCTTCACTCTTGAATCCGGCCATTTCAGTATCCCGGGAACAAGCGATATATTCTGCCTGATTGTATAGTGCGGAAAAAGACCAATCTGCTGGATCACATACCCGAGCTTACGCCTTAGCAAATAATCCTGCCATTGATCTGTATTGATATCATTTACGAAAATGTCCCCGGAAGACTTGGGGATGATCTTATTGATCATTTTGAGCAAAGTGGTCTTCCCGCTGCCACTCGTGCCGATAAGTACATGTTTTTCACCTGAATTGACCGAGAGGGAAACAGAATCAACCGCAAGCTGGTCGCCATACTTCTTTGAGACATTTTCAAGCCTGATCATCGGGGTAAATGTACTAAAAATAAGAACGGGGCATGCCGCCAGTCACAACATGTTAGTCAGGGATGATCTCCACATCTTTCCAGAAAGCAATATGACCCCGGATTTCTGCCGCAGCGGGAGACGGTTCAGGATAAAACCAGGCCGCATCTTCTATAAAAGAGCCCTCCACCTCCAGATTGAGATAATGTGCGGTACCTTTCCACGGACATTGTGATTTCGTATCGGATTTCCTCAAATATTCTTTAATAACCGATTGATCCGGAAAGTAGTGTATTCCCTCCACCAACTCGGTCTGGCTGCTGTAGGCCAGTACTTTTCCACTCCAGACTGCTTTCATAATCACCTTGTTTTTATCCTGCTGTATATTAATTCAACAAATAACTACCTTCGTGGTTTATGTCAGAGTCCTCACCCTACATCGGATTTATAGTTCATGGTCATCCTGCGAGGCGCCGACGGTTTGAAAAGGCCTTGCATAATTGCAGGCAGGAGCTTGCCGGTCTTTCCTACCGGGTGATGTACACGAAGCCCGGGATGATTGCAACCGATGCCAGAAATCTCGCCGATGAAAACTGCACGCACATCATCGCAGCTGGAGGGGATGGTACTATCAGCGATGTGGTTCACGGTATTTTATCTTCTGACAATCCGGATGTGATTGCAGGCCAGCTGCCACAGGGAACCGCCAATGACTGGAGCAAGACCTGGCCGGCTGCACCGAGCCTTAAGCAGTTGCTGGAGTTGATAAAGTCAGGAGTTACCAGGCAATCGGACGTTGGATGTATGGAGCTATCCAATGGTGAACTGCGTTATTTTCTTAACATTGCCGACCTTGGAATCGGGGCACAGGTTGTAGAGCGCGTAAACAGGCGTTCGAAATGGATGGGGGCCAATCTCACTTTCCTGATGAGCATTCTCCAAACCTTTATCACTTACCGGAACATTGCGGTCACCTGTAAAGCTGATAAATGGGAATGGAAAGGGAAAATTAAATCGATTGTTGTGGCGAATGGCAGATATTTTGGAAGTGGCCTGGGCATCGCTCCGGATGCGTCGCCCTCAGACGGACTTCTTGACCTGGTAATTGTCGGTGATGTGTCCATGGCAGATTATGTAAAGTATCTTCCTGACCTGAAAAAGGCAAAGAAGATAAGTCATCCCGGTGTAATTTATAAGACGGCAAGGTCCCTGGTTATTAATGCTCCGGAGAATGCAGGAATTGAAGCAGACGGAGAATTATTTGGTCACGGTACGGTAACAATCCGTATTCTCCCGAAAGGAATCCGGCTATTGGAGCCTTTCAAAAAGCACGGCGCACATTGATCTTATGTTCCCGACCAGCACGGTCTTTACCGGTTCTGCCAGTTTCCAGCCTTCTTCAAGCATTTGTTGTAATACATCGTCGTTCAGATAAAATGAGAACCCCTCCGGCCTGACACCACCCCAGGTTGACGCCATTCTCAGGAACAGCAATCCGCCGGGACCAGTAATCCGCGTATGTTCTTTCCACATCCTGAAAAACTCTTCCTCCGTTGGGGCAAAATGAAGTACAGCGGATGAGATGACCAGGTCCATCGAGCCATCCTCAAACGGGATATCCACGAGGGGTCCACACACAAAATGATCCGGTGACACGGCCGAAAACCTCATGCGGCACATCTTTATAGCCAGTGGTTCCTTGTCAATGCCATAAATGTCATAGTTCGCTTTAAAGAAAAAAGTCAGGTTCCTGCCCTCTCCGCAACCTGCGTCCAGGACGGTCTTAATCCCGGCAAATTTCTCCTTAAGAATATAATCAAGGAGGTAAAGGTCCGTGTTCCCGACCAGGGAATTAATCTGCTGTATCAAATTCATAAAATGCCTGCTTACATTCCTGGTATCCACAGCTTATCAGATGAGGTGCGCGGTAGAACTCAAACGTTGCACAAGTGTCACGGCTGACTTTAATCAGAATATCCGGCCTTGATTCCTCAACTATAAAATCAGAAATTCTGTCCTGCATCAGGTCAACCGAACTGTTGATTAAGTCAAACAGGGATGGCGCCTTTTGTTTGTTGTTTTTTGGGAAAAGCGTATTCCACCGATCAAGCCAGGGTAACAGCTTTCGCTTGTCTGCGTGTTCCCTCTTCTCCGGAATATGCGGAACATTGGCATTCACATCGCTTATCACAAGCAGATCATTTTCCAACCGCTCAATATGTCGTACCGGAATCGGATTCAGTACTCCGCCATCTACAAGATACTGGTCGCCCAGAATACATGGTTTTACAACTGAGGGAATGGCGGCAGATGCCCGCAGAGCAGTATACAGATCGCCGCTCGTAAACACCACTTCCTGTTTTTTGATCAGGTCTGTCGCCACCGCACGGAATGGTATGTTGAGATTTTCGATGCTGATGTCTCCCATAAACTTTTTCATTTCATTGAAGACCTTATCTCCGCGTACAAACCCCTGGGTACTGAAAGTAAAGTCCATCAGCTTAAACACATCGATCTTGTCAAAATTGCATACCCATTCCTTAAATTCCGGTAGTTTGCCGGCAGCATATACACCACCAACCACCGCGCCCATGGAACTTCCGGCAATGGACACTATTTCAAAACCACTCTCTTCCAGTGCTTCAATCACCCCTATATGGGCCACCCCCCTTGCTCCGCCGCTGCTTAATACCAGAGAAACTTTTTTCCTGTCCTGCATTCGGTTAAAATTGTCAAGAAATAACCGTGAATACAAGAATCTATGGAATCCGTACTGGAAGATAAGTTCAAACGGCTCCAGGATCAGCTGGAACCGTTGAAAAGTATGATCATGGCGACAGATGACTCCCGCCTCAATCATTCTCCCGTTCCTGGAAAATGGTCTGCCTTGCAAATTATGTGGCATTTACAGCAGTCGGAATACCTGTCGGTGAATTACCTGAACAAAAAATTATCCGGCGGACCGTATCCCCTTACTAATTCCAAAACACGGGCAAGGATTTTACTGCTGAAATGGGCACTTGCCTCACCTTTAAAATTTCAGGCACCGGCTGCCGTTCGTGAAAATATGCCTGAAATTCTCGACAAAAATGATTTGCTTACAGCTTATGACAACAATCGACGGGATCTGGCAGCAATTCTCGATACATTCCCGAAAAGCAGAATGAAGGAGGCTATTTACAAACACCCGCGGGTTGGCTATATTAACATCCGCCAAACCCTGGATTTTCTGTACTGGCACTTCATTCACCATGAGAAACAAATACGGTCTATTTTAAACTCCTGATATGAAAAACATTCTTCTTGTTTGTACTTTCCTGTTTTCCGCTCTCATCGCAAATGGCCAGCAGGTTCCCACTCCCAGGGAGTTTCTGGGTTACGAACCGGGAGACGAATTTACCCTTCATTATAAAGTAGTGAATTACTTTAAAGCGGTCGCTGAAGCCAGTCCATCGGTGCAGCTTGAACAGTATGGCGAAACCTATGAAGGGCGACCCTTGTATGTAGCATATATCGGAACCCCACAAAACCTGAACCGGCTGGAGGAAATCCGAATGAGTAATTTACGCAGGTCCGGGCTTGAAGAAGGCGATGCAGACCAGGATCAGCCGGCTGTGGTCTGGCTAAGCTATAATGTACACGGGAATGAGGCCTCATCCACCGAGGCTTCAATGAAAACGCTTTATTTTCTGGCCAACCCGAATAATCGCGAGGCGCAGCAATGGCTTGAGAATGTGATTGTGATCATGGATCCCTGTATCAATCCGGACGGCCGCGACCGCTACGTGAATTATTTCAAAAGATATCAGCAGTCTCCGCTCAGCGTGGACACCTATTCCATGTCCCACCAGGAAGAATGGCCGGGTGGCAGGGTCAATCACTATTTATTTGACCTGAACCGCGACTGGCTCTGGCTTACCCAGAAAGAGTCCAGGGAACGGCTGAAAATTTATAACAACTGGTTGCCTCAAATCCATGTGGATTTTCATGAACAATACCCTGATAATCCTTATTACTTCGCGCCGGGTGCCGAACCCTATCACAGTATTATCACCCAGTGGCAAAGAGATTTTCAAAAAGTGATAGGGGAAAACCACGCTTCATACTTTGATAAAAATAACTGGGCTTATTTTACCGGGGAGGTATTTGACCTGTTGTATCCAAGCTACGGAGATACATACCCCACCTTCAATGGCGCAATTGGAATGACATACGAACAGGCAGGTCACGGGATCGCAGGTCTGTCTGTGAAAACCCAGTATGGCGATACGCTTTTCCTTTCGGACAGGGTTGAGCATCATTTTACTACCGGGATCTCCACTATTGAAACGGCTTCAATGCATCAGCAACAACTTCTTGATGAGTTCGACAAATACTTTTCTTCGGGATCTGAGGGTAAATACAGGAACTACATTATTCAGTCGAATGGTCAGCCGGACAAAATCGAAAAACTGACGCGTTTACTGGATGCCCATAAAATTCGTTATGGAAAGACTACATCAAGGAAAAAGGTAAGTGCCTTCGACTATCAGACCAATGAAACTATATCGTTTGCCCCGGTCAGTGATGACCTGATCATCCCTGGAAATCAGCCCAAATCACGACTGGTTCAGGCAATGTTCGAGCCGGACACCTATATTGCAGATTCCGTTACCTATGACATTACAGCCTGGAATTTGTCATATGCCTACGGCCTGCACGCATACGCCACTGAGGCTGATATAAACCAGGACCTGGTACAAATTCCCGCTGTGGCAGATTATACGATTCCTTCTGATCCTCCGTATGGCTACCTAGTACCTTACCATTCAGTTAATGACGGGATATTTTTAGCCGCACTGGTCAGGGAAAAAGTAAATGTCGGGGTGCTCAATAAAGCTGCGTCCTTTGCCGGGCAGACATTCCAGCCAGGATCGCTGGTGATCCTGCGTGGGAATAATGAATTTAATCCCGGAATGGACAAAATCATTGAAAAAAATGCACAGAAATTAAAAATAAATCCTGTGCCGGTTTATACAGGTCTGGCGACATCGGGCATTGACCTGGGATCTGGAAATATTTCAAGGGTCGCACCGGTAAAAATAGGTCTTCTGGCCGGAAGCGGGACTTCCCCAAATCGTGTAGGCGAAGTGTGGCACTTTTTTGAACAGGATTGTCAATACCCAATCACCTTGCTCCGGAAAGAATCACTTTCAGAACGTGCCCTTTCGGAGTTTGATGTACTTTTCCTGGCCGACGGATCATACAAAGAACAGGAAAAAACGCTATTTGAATTTATCAGGGGAGGTGGCCGCGTAGTAGCTCTTGGAAATTCACTCGATCTTTTCGCAGATTCTGATGACTTTAAATTAACAACGCTCAAGGCGGCATCTGCTTCCGATTCACTTACTCTTTCCAACTACGCCATGGAAGAGCGCCAAAGTGTGAGAAATTATATTCCCGGAGCCATTTTTAAAGCCAGGATGGACACCACCCATCCTCTTGCCTATGGCTTTGAAGGTGACTATGAGACATTAACCATTGGTTCCGATTCTTATGTTCTGCCTTATGGTGACCAGGTGGCTATCTTCGGGGAAAACCCTGAACCACTCAATGGTTTTGCCGGCAAACAGGCCCTGGAGTCAATGGGAGGGAGAATGGTGCTCGGGGTTGAGCGATTCGGTCGCGGTGAGGTAATATATTTTGGAGATAATCCGCTCTATCGCTCATTCTGGCAACAGGGCAAATTATTAATCATTAATGCTGTATTTCAGAACTAATCCAGAACGATCTCAAAGCGGTAAACCATGTTGATGGTTCTGCCGAGATCATCATCAAAAGTGATTGATTGTTCGGAGGTACCGGTGATCCGGCCCCTGACACCCTCTGTTTTTTTGTATTTTAACACCTGGCGATCGCCTTTCTCCTTGTCGTCTTCGTACATCACAAAGTCCTGATTAACCAGACGAAATTTATTGCCTCTTTCTTTCAAAACAAAGCAGGCATAATACGTGATATCCTGATCCTTGAACAGAGCGATAGAAACAGGAAGATCGGACGATACGTTGGCCTCCTTATCGGTAAATCGTTCGAACTTGTTCATGGTTTCCGACTTGATCTGAATTTCGGTGATAAGCAATTTGTTCTGACCCATCACCTGGCACGAACCAAAAACGATTACGGTAAGTAGAAGGGCTTTAATTAGATTTTTCATAATTCAGTAGATCGTCGATACTTTTGTACGAAACATAATGATAGTTAGGCCGGGCTTTTTCATAAATTTCCAACGCCATTTTCTTGTCCGGATAGGTAGCAACAAGAGCGGTGTAAAGAGGCATTAGAAATTTACGTCGTCCGGTATTGATTAAAAAAGATTCCAATCGTTCATCTGCTGGTTTGTATTTCGCCTTTATTGCCAATTCGAGCCAGGCAGAAAGTAGTTCTGAATTGCCGGTATCGGTTAACCGAAAGGTGGAATCCAGATCAGCCATTTTATGCTTGCCAATATTTACTGGCAGACTTCTTACAAACCGTACCCACTCATGAGAACTCCATTCCGTTGTTTCCAACTCTTCCGGTGGCATTCCGTTCATAAAATTTTCACGCTGTTCATCTACCAGTCCGAAACGGTCAGATTCCGGAAATACTGCATCTCCTGGTAATCCCGGATTATACACCCATTCCTTCAATTTAACCATTCCTACGTTAAGTCGCTCAGGTGCAATCAGATAATCGTTCACTTCCTGAAGAAATGCCTCCGTTGTCATTACATTGAACGCGTTTCTCTCAAAGTAATTTCGCAGAAATCTGTCAAAGGTCTCCCGACCAGCTTCATTCTCCAGGTAACGAAGAAACAGATATCCTTTAACATAGGCGATATCCGTCATTCCCTCATCCGGATTTCGCCCATCCAAATCCAATTTTAAGTGAGTGTCACTTTCTTTGCCCCTGGATGTCAGCTCTGAAATCTCTTTTTTGAGATCCTCTGTTTCCAGGGATGCCAGCATTTCAGAATAGGATGCCCCGTACAGCTTCTCCATGATTCGCTGTTCAAAGTACACGGTAAACCCTTCATTCAACCAAAAGTCATTCCAGGTAGCGTTGGTGACCAAATTTCCCGACCAGCTATGGGCCAGCTCATGTGCAATCAGGGAGGTCAGCGAACGATCACCAGCCAAAATGGTAGGGGTTGCAAATGTCAGCCTTGGGTTCTCCATCCCGCCAAAAGGAAAGCTGGGGGGCAGAACCAACAGATCATATCTTCCCCATTGATAGCTTCCGTACAGATCTTCAGCGGCGGAAATCATGTCTTCAAGTTCAGCAAATTCATAGGCCGCCGTGTCTATTACGGAAGGTTCCGCGTACACTCCGCTTCGTTCACCCAACCGTGCAAATTCCAGGTCACCTACTGCCAGGGCCATCAGGTAAGCAGGGATGGGCTGATCCATGGTAAACGAGTAAGATCCATCCGCAGATTTTTCCATGGGGTTCTGTGCACTCATAAGTGCCAGCATGCCGGATGGCACTTTTACCTTTGCGGTATAGGTAAACCGGATTCCGGGACTGTCCTGCAACGGAATCCAGGTTCTTGCCAGAATGGCCTGAGACTGGGTAAACAGGAATGGCGAGGTTCCGCCGGAGGTCTGCATGGGTGTCAGCCACTGGAGTGCCGGGGCATCAGGCGCCGTCGAGTAGGAAATTATCACTTTTTCCGTTTCAGGTTTTAGTGCAATCCGAAGGGCACTGCCAAGTAAAGCATCGTCTTCCCCCTTCCTGAAAACTGCTTTTTCCCCGGAAGCATAGGTCACCTCATTGATAACAAGCCGGTGCGTATCCAGTACCAGGGTATCGGCATCATCTGAACGGTCCAGGGATAATACTGCTTTTGCATCAATGATTTTTCGCTCAAAATCTACATTGGCTTCCCAGTCAAGATGAGTCACCCTGACCTGCTCCGGATTGGCATAGCTGTGAGTATCCGTAAAAGTCATTTTCTTTTTGGAAGATGTCTTATCAATATTTTCAGCGCCCTTGTTACAGGCAACAAGAAATACAAATGCTGTAATAATTAGTCCCGAAAACCTATTCATAGGAAAAATTGCCATGAGCGCTGTTAATGGTCACAGCCGGGGCTTCTGACTTTTCTACATGACCGATTATTTGCGCATCAACATTAAATGAGGAGGCGATAGCAATAAGATCATCTGAAATTTCCCTGGGAACATACATCTCAAGGCGATGTCCCATATTAAATACCTTGTACATTTCCTTCCAGTCTGTCCCGCTCTGTTCCTGAATAATACGGAATAACGGAGGCATTTGAAAGAGGTTATCCTTTACAACATGGAGATTTTCGATGAAGTGCAGCACTTTTGTTTGCGCACCTCCACTGCAGTGAACCATACCATGAATCTGTTGCCTGTAATGTTTTAAGACCTCCACAACAACAGGAGCGTACGTACGGGTAGGACTGAGAACCAGCTTTCCGATATCAACCGGAACATCCTCAATACGGTCGGTCATCCGGTATTTTCCTGCATAACACAATTCGTCCGGCATTGCGGGATCAAATGATTCTGGAAATTCCGAAGCATAGTAATGGGAGAATACATCATGTCGCGCACTCGTCAGCCCGTTAGAACCCATACCCCCGTTATATTCCTGCTCATAGGAAGACTGACCGTATGAGGCAAATCCAACGATTACGTCACCATCCCGGATATTCGCATTATCAATAACCTCTTCACGTTTCATGCGGGCGGTAACAGTGCTGTCCACAACTACCGTCCGAACCAGATCGCCCAGGTCGGCGGTTTCGCCACCTGTACTACGAATATTCATCCCGTTATCACGAAGCATTTCCAGGACTTCCTCCGTTCCGTTAATTATCGCCGCGATTACTTCGCCAGGAATAAGTTGTTTATTACGTCCGATGGTTGAAGAAAGCAGAATGTCGGTAGTGGCACCCACACATAGTAAATCATCTGTATTCATGATCACGGCGTCCTGGGCAATGCCTTTCCAAACGGATAGATCACCTGTTTCTTTCCAGTACAGGTAGGCAAGGGAAGATTTGGTGCCTGCACCGTCGGCGTGCATGATATTACAATAGGAATCATCACCTCCCAGAAAATCCGGAACAATTTTACAGAAGGCCCGGGGAAACAAGCCTTTATCTATATTGGCGATGGCATTGTGCACATCTTCCTTGGAGGCAGATACCCCCCGTTGTGCGTATCTCTCGTTCATGCGCACAAAATTAACTAATTATAATATCAATGAGGTAGTTATCGGCTAGTTGTTCCCGTCGTCCCCTTCATCATCAAAATACCGGTCCTCATCGAATTCGAGCGGTGTACTTTGCTGACGAGCTTTGCCAACTTCAAGGATCTTGAACTCTGTACGACGGTTAACCTGATGCTCCTCTTCTGTCTGTGCATTAGGAATGAGCAGCTTCGATTCTCCATATCCCTTGGCCACCAGTCTTGTCGGATCAATACCCTGCGAAACCAGGTAATCCACGGCCGACTTTGCCCGCCGTTGCGAGAGATCCAGGTTATATTCATCTGAGTTCCTGTCATCCGTATGTGAACTGAGTTCAATCTTCAATTCCGGATTATCCTGCAGGATAGTAACGAGCTTATCCAGTTCGCGGGCGGCATCCGCACGGATTTCATCCCGGTCAAGGTCGTAATAAATATTCTCCAGCGCGAAAACCTTGTCCTTTTCTATTTTCTCAAGGACCATTTGAGTTTCAAAACGTATGTCTGTGACCAGCCTGGTCAGAGTATCACGGTTCACTTCCTTACCCACGGTAGTATATTCCGAACGGGTGATCAGGAATTGTTCTTCGCCTCCCTGTCTTTCAGCAACCAGATTATAATTTTCATTTTCATATACCCGGAACGAGAATCGTCCGTCATCCTGGGTCAGGTCTTCATCCAGCACCTCGCCATCCTTATCCATGAGCTTGACATTCACCCGGGGTAATATTTTGAGATCACCGTTTTCATCCGGTGTCATAGTAATTCCATCAAGAAAATAATTGACAATCCGCAGGTCCGGATCCTGGTTGACAAAGGTGTATATGTCATCATCCCCGGCTCCACCTTCCCGATTGGATGTAAAAAAGCCCCGGTCAAGATTGAATAGATAAATGCCGAAATCATCGGCGGAAGAATTCATCGGCCGGCCGAGATTCTCCACGGTTGTCTGCCCGTTCTTACGACGTGCAACAAACAGATCAAGCTGCCCGAAACCCGGATGTCCGTCACTTGAAAAATATAACGCTCCGTCCTCTGAAACATAGGGGAACATTTCATTGCCGGTGGTATTGATCTCTGATCCCAGATTTCTCACATTATAAAATCTGCCACGTGAATTCATTTTAGCCGAATAGATATCCGTTCCCCCCTGGCCGCCGGCGCGGTTCGAAGCGAAATAGAGGGTTTTTCCATCCTGGCTGAAAACCGGCGATGAATCCCAGGACTTATCGTCATTGATGAGCAGAGCCCGTGGCTCGGTCCACTCACCGTTTCGGTATCGCGTTATGTACAGATCTACATCATATCCACCCTTCTTTTTGCCGGTATTCCCTTTGGCGTAGACCATGGTGCGTCCGTCAGGACTGAAGGCGACAGTTCCGTCATTTGTGTTATCGCTGTTAATGCTTGAGGGCAGGGAGCTAAGTGTATTCATTTCAACATTTGCTCCACTCGTTTTCACTTTGTAAATACTGGTAAAAGGAGTGCCCGTAGCCTTGTAAATACGGGAATCATTCCTGTTGGAAGTAAAGTATAATTCTCCATTGTTGTAAACAGGAGAATATTCCGCAGATTGAGAGTTGATTTCTTCCAGATTCTTAACCCGGTAATAACTCTCTTTTTCCCGGATCCTGTCAAAGTTGTTGAGGTTTTCATATTCCTCCCCGGCGCGTGCCTGCAGGGCCTCATCGTCAATTTCAGGAATGGCTCCCTGCAATACTTCTTTGGCTTCCTGGTACTGGGCATTTGCCTTAAGGGCAAAAGCATAATTCATTTTAATGGAGTCATTTTTAACTCCGCTTGCCAATGCTTTTTCATAATAAGGCAGTGATTCTTCAGCCCTGTTAGACAAACGGTAGGCTTCCGCTACAAAAAAGTTAGCCCTGCCATCGTCGGGGTTTTTTTCAAGAACACGCTGATATAGATCTATTGAGGACTGATATTGTCCGAAATCAAATGCTTTCGAAGCCTTCTTCTCAATGCTGCAGGCGGAAAAAAAGAAAGCGCCCAGAAATAAGAAAACAATTAAACTTCTCATATTCTATAAATATATGAAATCCCTCGCACAGATGAATTCAGTAAGTCACTATTTCATCCTCAGAACGTTGGGAATCCCTCTATTATTGTCAGATATACCTTGACAACCAGGATTTACCCGCCGGTTGCTTCCAATCCGAATTCAGCTGACCTTTCGTGGTAATCAGATTATTGAAGGTCAGGGTATCCTCACCCACACTGACTTTCCGTTGCTTAAGTTCCTGCAACGGAACCAGCGTTACTTCATCGTTGTCCAGTATGGCCACCAGGCTCCTGTCAAAAAAGTTAACTCCGATTTTCTGTTGAAGAAGCTGGACAAACCTGACTTTGGTATCGGTAGAACATCCGGTTACCCGGTTAGCATTTTCATCCACTCCGATAATCAGAAACTGGTTATGGCTGATACGGAAAGATGCAGACAAAGGCGCCCCATGAGCTTCCCACTGATCCATAAATTCTTTGGCTGCTGCCGTCATTCGCTGGACCTCATTCTCCTCAAGAGAACGGTCTGCCTGGTAAACCCAGATTTTCGCATCGTCCGGCAATGATTCAAAAGGTATGTACATATCCCAAATTTAATAAATTAACCGAAGTCCGGGTCAATCAGTTCCCATGACCTGTCAGATGTCTCTGCCTTTTTATGACCGTTGGTCGTGCGGCTGACTAATCACGGCAAATCTACTTATTAAATTGAGGGATACGTTTACAATTCCGTGATACTTCCGTGATACAATGACTTTAGTTTTAATCCCATGAAAAATGTGCTGCTGATAGAGGATGACCAGGACATTAAGGATTTACTGGAAATCCACCTGAAAGATATGGAGTGTCATCTCACTTCATCCGTGAATGGCCTGCAGGGATATGAAATGGCGCTGCGGGAAATTTTTGACCTGATCATTCTGGATGTTATGCTCCCTGAAAAAGACGGCATTGAAATTTGCCGGGACCTGCGGGCAAGACAAGTAACCTCACCGATCCTGATGCTGACCGCCAGATCTGAGGAAATTGACAAGATCCTCGGACTGGAAACCGGTGCGGATGATTACCTGACCAAACCATTCAGTATCCGCGAATTTCTGGCACGGGTCAAAGCCATTTTCCGCCGGGTGGAAATGCTTAAACAGCCGGAAGAACTGTTTCCGGTAATCCATGCGGGCAAGCTGGAAGTAGATAAGAACAAGCGAAAAGTCACCCTCGAGGGTGCCCGGATCGAGCTTACCCCCAAGGAATTTGACCTGCTCTATCTTCTCGCTTCCAATCCGGGAAGGAGTTATTCCAGGGAGCGGCTGCTCCGGCTCATCTGGGGGTATGAGTTCGAAGGATATGAACATACCGTAAATTCTCACATTAACAGGCTCCGTTCTAAAGTGGAGCTCGATATATCCGCACCCCGTTTTATACTGACCACCTGGGGAGTCGGTTACCGGTTCAACGACGAAATTCCCTCAATATGAAAAACAGAATTACTCCGGTTTTTTTCTGGAAACTCTTTCTTACCCTGGTGGGCAGCCTGTTCATCGTAGGATTCGCCTACGTTTTTATTACCGCTACCCTGGCCGAAGAATATTTCCAGGAACGAAATCAAATACTGAATGCCCCGATCGCCGAGCATATTATTTCAGAAGTTAAGCCAACCATTGTAAACGGGCAGCTCTCCGGGAATGCCCTGGATGATATTATGCATCACATGATGGCGATCAACCCGAGTATTGAAGTATATATTCTTGATCCGGCGGGTAATATTCTCAACTATGTGGTGCCCTATAAGAAGGTGAAAATGGAAAAAGTAGACCTGGCCCCGGTTCGTGAATTCACCACTGCCGGCGGCAAGGCATATATCAAAGGGGACGACCCCAGGAAACCCGGCGAATCTACCGTATTTTCTGCAGCTCCAATCCTCGAAGGCAGTACAACGCTGGGCTATGTATATGTTGTATTAGCCAGTGAGGAATATGAATCTGCTGCCGCGATAGTCCGAAACAGTTACATAATGAAACTGGGAGGACAAGCAATGCTAATCACGCTGTTCAGTGCAGCACTGCTGGGTGCAGCGGGCATATGGCTGATCACGACTCGCCTGAACCGGATGATCAATACGGTAAAACGTTTTCAGAACGGGGACATGACCGCCAGGATTGATGTGAAATCAGAAGGAGGCATTAACGACCTGGCAATTGCTTTTAATGAAATGGCCGATACCATCCTGGGAAACATTGAAAACCTTAAATCTATGGAAACGCTGCGGCGCGAGCTTGTGGGTAATGTATCGCACGACCTGCGCACTCCGCTTTCCGTCATTCACGGCTATATTGAAACACTTACGATAAAAAAAGATCATCTCAGCGAGGAAGAGCGGGAAAAATACCTGGATATCATCCTGGCAAGTACAGAAAAGCTCAGAAAACTCGTTCATGAATTGTTTGAACTGTCAAAACTGGAAGCAAAACAGGTTTCTCCGAAAAAGGAGCCTTTTATTATACAGGAACTGATCCAGGATATCTGCCAGAAATTCCAGATCATGGCATCGGAAAAGAATATTTCCCTGAAATCTGACGGGAAGGAAAATAATGTCCTGGTTCTTGCTGACATTGGTCTGATTGAACGGGTATTGCAAAACCTGATCGACAATGCCCTTAAATACACCCCGGAGGGAGGCCAGATCACCATTGCCGTTGACACAGATGAAGATAATGTAGAAATTAAAGTGAGTGATACCGGCCCGGGAATTCCGGAAGATCAGATCCCGTTTATTTTTGACAGGTACCACATTGGTGATAAGCGAATTACCCTTGACCAGAACAATACCGGGCTCGGACTCGCTATCGTAAAGAAAATTCTGGAAATTCATAACAGCAGTATAGAGCTTCGAAGCCGGTTGAGAGAAGGCACTACCTTCACTTTCCGTCTGCCAGGATACCATACATACGCCTGACGTGCAAAAGAGTCAATAGTCCGGCATCCGTTGTTTAGCATTTATCAAGTCCCGATAAACCAACGAAATGATCCTCAGGTCGTTGTAGTAGTTAAAGACCATTAACCAATTATATCAGCAACCGGAGAATTGACGGTTTCTTTTCATCCCTGTGATAATTTCGTGATACTATCCGGTGATCTTTAGAATAATTAAAATCTATAAAAAATATGAAACGATTAATGATTGCGATAATGACGCTCCCGTTATTTATATGGAGCTGTGGAGATGATGATGACGGAGGCGGAATGCCTGCGCCGGAACCTGTAACCTTTCAGGTGACTATTTCCAATGTTGGGTCACCATTTCCTTTTTACCAGTCCGGGGTTTTCACCACACCGGTGGGTGAAAATGAGGCAGGGCCGTTACTGCCGGGTTCCGGAGATTCGTATGCCTTTTCCTTTCAGGCGGGGAGTCAGTATCTTCCCGGAGAGGTTCCGAAACTGACATTCCTGACTATGCTGGTTGCTTCCAACGATCTCTTTGTTGCGCCTGCTGCTGAAGGAATACCATTGTATGATGAAAACGGTGATCCTCTTGAAGGCGATATTACCGACCTGCTCTACCTTTGGGATGCTGGAACAGAAGTAAATAAAGCGCCCGGTTCCTCAGACCAGCCGGGTACGGATCCGGCCGGTTCGGGCGAGGAAGAGGACGGGAACGTCACACTGCTTGGCGGCAGTGGACAGGCAATTGAGGTTTCAATCTCCACAGATGATGGTCCTGATAGCTTTACCTATCCGCCTCTTGAGGAATTGATCAGTGTGAGTATTTCACATACCGGCACCACCTTTACCATTACAATTGAAAACCTGTCCGGGTCATCAAATGTAAGTACCCCGCTGTCGCCGGGAGGATATGTTGTTCATATCATAGATAATCCGCTGTATACGGAAGGCGAAGCCGAACGAAACAACGGAGTGGAAGAAATCGCCGAAGACGGAATCGTCGGAGATCTTGAGGAATATATCATGCCTGAAACCGGCCTGATCAATCCGCTTTCCCCTGGAATATGGGCGGTGCATGAATCAGGCATGCCCCTTTTCACGGAGGGAGCAGCTGACTACGGTGAAGGACTGGAGGAAATTGCAGAAGACGGCAATGCGTCTGTTCTTGGAGGCGTAATTGAAGATGTTTCGGGGGTGACGAGCGGAGGGACATTCGGATCGGCACCTGCCGGGCCGGGAGGTATGTACACTTTTACCTTTGAAGCTGTTCCTGGTGACCGTCTCTCCATGGCAACCATGTTTGTTCAAAGCAATGACTGGATTTTTTCCTTTGGAGAACAAGGCATTGAGCTTTTTAACGGGACATCACCTGTCAGCGGTGACATCAGCAATGAGGTCATGATTTTTGATGTGGGTACGGAGAATGATCAGTATCCGGGAGCTGGCCCCGATCAGGCAGTCAGGCAATCTGCCATGAATACAGGGGAAGATGATCCTGATAACCTGGTTCGGGAAATTACCACGACCCCGCAAATTGTTCCCTCAACCGAATCCATGATACTGGTTCAGATTGAACCTCAGTTATAAAGCAGATTTTTAGGCGGCGATAAAGGGTCCGGCCAATTGGCCGGGCCTTTTTGATTACAGGTCCCGTGCAATGAGCTCCGCAAGGTCCAGGACCTTCACTTCATTCTCCTTTTCCTTGTTTTTAACGCCATCACTCATCATAGTCATACAGAACGGGCAGGCGACCGCGACGGTGGATGCTCCTGTTTCCAGGGCTTCCTCGGTCCGGTCAATGTTAACTTCCTTATTGCCTTTTTCCGCATCTTTAAACATCTGCGCACCACCTGCGCCACAGCAAAAACCACGGGTGCGGCATCTTTTCATTTCTATCAGTTCGGCATCCAGCGCTTCCAGAACCTTTCTGGGTGCTTCATAAATGTTATTGGCCCTTCCAAGAAAGCAGCTGTCATGATAAGTGATTTTTTTGCCTTTGAATTCTCCTCCTCCCTTAAGGACAACCTTTCCGTCATCTATCAGTTGCTGAAGAAATGTACTGTGGTGGATTACTTCATATTCTCCACCCAGGGCAGGGTATTCATTTTTAATGGTATTAAAGCAATGCGGACAGGCGGTCACAATTTTCTTCACATTGTATCCATTCAGGACCTGTATATTCGAAACCGCCTGCATCTGAAACAGGAATTCATTCCCTGCCCTTCTTGCGGGATCTCCGGTACATGATTCTTCCGGACCCAGCACGGCAAATGAGATATTCACTTTGTTAAGAATGCTGACAAAAGCCTGTGTAACGTTTTTGTACCTGTCATCAAAAGAGCCTGCACATCCCACCCAAAACAGAATTTCAGGAGACTTTCCGGCGGCTGACATTTCCGCCATGGTAGGTACTGGTTTCGAATTCATATCACTCATATCTCAGTTATTCAGATTCTTGATTTAGTTTATCAGCCCACTTAAACCGGTCAGTCGTAGGAAATTTCCAGGGTGCAAAATTTGTTTCAATATTCTGAAACATAGCATTCCAGGAAGCAGGTGTGCCTGATTCTTCCATAGCCACATAACGACGCATCTCAAGGATGATCTCCAGCGGATTTATGTTGACAGGACAAGCCTCAACACAGGCATTGCAGCTGGTACAGGCAAACAGTTCCTCCTTTGTGATGTAATCACCTAGCAACGATTTGCCATCATCAAGTCCCTTGCCTCCGCTACTGATACTTTTTTGTACTTCCTCCGCGCGATCCCGGGTATCCATCATAATTTTACGCGGCGACAAGAGCTTACCTGTCTGGTTGGCCGGACATTCAGCTGTACACCGGCCGCATTCCGTACAGGCAAAAGCTCCCATGATGTGTTTCCATGTCAGGTCATTGACATCCCTGGCTCCAAAACGACCGATTTCCTCAGGATTTTGTGAAGGTGCTTCCGACTGAATCCCAAGCATCATGTTCACTTCATTGGTCACCACATCCATATTTTTCATCTGGCCCTTCGGTATCAGATTACTGTAATAGGTATTTGGAAATGCCATAAAAATATGAAGGTGCTTGGAATATGTTATGTAAACCGCAAAACCAAGAATTCCAACTATATGAAACCACCACATCGTCCGCTCCATGATCACCAGGCCCGAATCGGACATCCCATCCAGAAACGGCATTAGCAACCCACTGAAAAACAGGTGGCCGGTGGCAGTATAGTGCTCCGGATCTCTGACCTGCAAAAGCTGATCAGCCGCATTCATGGTCAGAATTGCGAACATCAGTAATATTTCAATCACAAGGATGAGATTCGCATCCAGTTTGGGCCATGAAGTCATTTCACGTGAGGTAAAGCGCGGGACACGAAGTATGTTCCTGCGAATAAGAAATATCACGCAGGAAAACAGTACAGCCACGGCAAGAAACTCAAATAGGTTCATCAGCACCGGATACACATCCCCAAGGAACGGGGCAAATAAGCGATGATTGCCCGAAAGGCCATCCAGGACAAATTCAAGTACCTCTATGTTAATAACAATGAAACCAACATATATCAGCAGGTGAAGGAAAGCAGGTATAATTCTTTTGAACATTTTTTTCTGACCAAAAGCCACCAGCAACATGGTCTTCCACCGTTCAGATGAATTGTCCGACAGATCTGCATCTTTGCCAAGCCTGATGCTGGCCCGAATATGCTTTATACGCCGGATCAGAAACCAGGCCGCAATGACAAGAACCAGGACAAAGGCAATCTGTTGGATATAAATCATAGCTGTTTCCGCTTTATTATTTTAAAATTTTGTTTGCTGCAGTATAAAAATTATATAGCTTTGCCACCTCATTTCGATGGTGCTGTAGCTCAGTTGGTAGAGCATCGGACTGAAAATCCGTGAGTCGGTGGTTCGAGTCCACTCAGCACCACACCAAAAACCTCCTGTTTAACCGACGGGAGGTTTTTTTGTTTGTGGCCTGAAAGTCCGTCTTTCCCATTTTAAAACGTTTACGAAGCCTAATTTACAAGATATACGGAAAAATAGTATGCAAGCATACTAAATTCTTTGAGATTTATGAAAGTTGTGAATTACTTTACGAAGCGTTGCAGCCTGGCAATCTCTTTATCTGTAAGTAACCGCCATTTTCCTCTTGGTAAACGATATTTGTCCAGACCAGCAAACATCACCCGGTCCAGTTTGATCACTTCATATCCAAGAGATTCAAAAATTCTCCGAACAATTCGGTTTCGTCCAATGTGGAGCTCAATCCCGACAGATGTCATGTCAGCAGACAGGGCGGCAAGCTCATCGACAGGGGCCTTTCCATCTTCAAGTTCAAGGCCTTCCTGAATTGCCTGAAAATGTGCTTTGGTCAGTGGCTTATCAAGATCCACCCGATAAATTTTCCGGACATTTCCCGAAGGATGGGACAAAACCTTGGCCAGATCCCCGTCATTGGTAAAAAGAAGAAGGCCAGTGGTATTCCGGTCCAACCTGCCAACCGGGTAAATACGCTCATCACAGGCATTTTTAACCAGGTCCATAACTGTACGACGATCTTCAGGATCATCTGTGGTGGTTATAAAATCCTTTGGTTTGTTAAGTAAGACGTAAACAAGCTTTTCCGGATTGAGCCGCTTGCCCTTATAGGTTACCTTGTCGTCCCGGCCAACCCGGGTACCCAGGGTGGTAACTACCTTGCCGTTAATTTTGATTTCTCCCTCTTCGATCAGCTTATCTGCCTCTCTTCTGGAGCAAACGCCTGCGTCAGCAATATATTTGTTAAGGCGGACTGATGATTCCTGGGAAGGGTGATCCTTTTTTACGGCAGATTTTTTACCGGCGGGTTTTTTACCGGCAGGTTTTTTACCGGCAGGTTTACCGGAGTCACTTTTTTTACCGCGCTTCATATTAATGGTCCGACTCTTCGCCGATCACGTTATCTTCCTGTGAAGAAAAATCCTTGGGGGTTGGTAATTCGGTCAGATCATTAATCCCGAAATACTCCATGAACGCAGGGCTTGTTCCGTAAAGCAATGGTCTGCCAATACCGTCTGATTTTCCCTTGATTTCAACCAACCCTTTTTCCAGTAGCTTTTGGGTAGCATAATCACAATTTACCCCACGAATATTTTCAAGTTCGCTCTTTGTAACGGGCTGCTTGTATGCAATAATAGACAGGGTTTCGAGGGCCGAATTTGACAGTCTTCGTTTTGATTGTTGTTTAAGCAAAATGCCGATACTCGCCTGATATGCGGGCTTCGTCAGGAATTGGTAGCCCCCGCCTGAATGGTTAAGATGAAAGGAAAACGACTCATCCTCGAATCGTTCCCGGATCCGGTCCAGTGCTGAACGGATGTCCTTTTCCGGGACATCCGCCTCAAACATTTCCGTAAGACATGCCTGAATATCTTTTACCTTAACCGGCGAAGGCGAACAGAAAATCAGGGCTTCAATATGATTTTGGAGAAAATCCAATTAGCTCTGCTGGCTCAGTTTTGCTTCTATCGACTGAGTAGTATGTGGCACTGCCCGTAGTCTTTCCTTGGAAATTAGTTTACCAGTCACAGAACAAATTCCATAGGTTCCGTTCTTGATCCTGATCAGTGCGTTTTCCAGGTTGTTAATGAATTTCTGCTGACGTGCGGCCAGCTGACTCAGGTTTTCCTTTTCTGCCGTATCGGCCCCGTCTTCCAGCACTTTGGTATTGCCCGCCGTACTGTCAGTACCTTCATCGTTTGTCTTATTCAATGTTTCTTTCAAAATCTTGAATTCAGCTTTCGCTTTCTCAAGCTTCTCATTAATAAGTTCTTCAAATTCCTTGAGTTCGGAATCCGAATACCTGTTTTTCTCCTCCTGAGCCATTTTTAACCTTTTTTAAATCTAAAATCTATTTAAAAACGCGCCTAAAAATAATTTCTTATAGGCAAAACAAAAATTTTTGCCTTACTATTTTAGGCTGCGAGGATGCAAAAATACACTTTTTCCTTATTAGAAAACAGCTTTTCAAAATTGTTTGATTGCTTTCAAATGGAAGAAAAGGGATTCAGGAGCGCATAATTCTCCTGCTTTTCCAATAGGAAAATTTACTCTTGCCGACACTCAGGTGCGCAATGGCTCAGGTAAGTCCCGGGGTGGACTGAATATTCTTGAGCCGCTGTTTTATGGATTTGGTATCCATTGAAATACGGTAACGTTCCCGGATATATTCCCGGATCGCTTTAGCATTCTTACCCTGTTTGGTCAGATAAACAATAACAGAATCAATTAAACAAGTCATGTATGGTATAAAGTGGATTTCCCTCACTAGAAAGATAACGAATTTTGAGTTTTTAATAATCAGATAAATAAAATTTTTATAATAAAAAGTTGAACTACTACAGGATTGCCGCATTGCACATCAGTTTCCACCCTGAACACAATTTTCCCAGCCCAAATATTCTTTTTATCCTAAACTCAATCAGTAAATATGTATCTTGACATATGTTTACAGACCCGTACAGCCTCAGGAATTTCCGGATAACCCTGACTATGGTTGTGGTGGGAGTTATTGCCGGTCTGGTCTATGCTGCCTTATCAGATGGATTTGATCATGCTATGCCTCACATCAATGCCGCCATCGGCGGGGCGCTGCTCGGCTTATACACATCAGTTGTAGAACTTCACTTACTCACTCCCCGGTTTCGTCGTCGAATACCATTTCTGCCCCTGATGGGGCTACGAATTTTTATTTACTCCATCATGACGGTCGTGATCCTCTTCCTCGTGTTTTCGATCAGCCGGGCTTTATGGTTTAACCGTAGTTACCAGGATATATTACATGATCAGGAATTTACCTCGTTCATCGGACAAGATGAGTTTCTTATTGTAAATCTCTATGCGCTTGTAATCATCGCCATTGTCACCTTTACTTATCAGATTGTCAGGAAGATCGGGCTGCGGTTCCTGGTTAACATGGTCACAGGCAAATATTACTATCCAAACACGAATCAACGGATTTTCATGTTCATTCAAATCATTGACGGAACGTCCATTGCGCAAAACCTGGGTACTCTGAACTACTTTAATTTTGTTAATGAAATCGTTTATGACATAACTCCGGCCATTCTCTCCTACAAAGCACATATTTATCAGTACGTGGATAACGAAATGGTTATCTACTGGCATCCGGAAAAAGGCCGGGAGAATGCTTCATGCATCCGCACTTTTTTCTCTATCTGTGACAGGCTTTATGAAAAGCGCGAATCATTCTACGGGAAATACCATGTTACCCCTCATCTTAAAGCAGCATTGCATATCGGAGAAGTTGTCCAGGGAGAAATAGGACATGGAAAAACTGAAATCGATTTTTACGGAGATGTACTCAACACAACGTCCAGAAT
The DNA here is from genome assembly GCA_030432655.1 of Bacteroidia bacterium. GTDB lineage: Bacteria > Bacteroidota > Bacteroidia > Cytophagales > Cyclobacteriaceae > JAUILA01. The sequence continues at coordinate 43,341 of JAUILA010000029.1, read as the reverse complement.
GTGTAATCAAACAACCCGCGAAATACCCTTTCTCATTTCGGAAGAATTGCTCAACAGTATTACACTACCCCCTGTATATAACTCGGAATCCATTGGTCAGATGCATCTAAAAGGCAAATCCAGGGCTGTTTCTCTTTATAGTATAAACGAATGTACCATTAATTCCATGCCGGCATGAAACGCTCTGCTGAGGTTAGAAATATAACGATACTCGGATTTGTCGCCGGGTTGATTTATACCCTGCTGGCAGATGATGTAAGCAACCCGGCTCCGGTGCTGAATGCATTACTGATTGGTACCATTGGAGGATTTATGGCCGGAATCATTGAACTATATCTTTTCCAGCCGAGGGTCTCACGTCCGGAGTTCGCCCGGTCAGTTTTCCTTAAAGTGATTGTCTATTTTTTTATGGTCAGCCTGCTGATTCTGGCTGTTAAAGGAAGTGTTGACAGCTTTTTTCAGGACATAAGTTTGCTGGATTACTACACGAGCCAGGAGTTCAGGTATTTCCTGCTTCAGGGAGAATTCAGGGTAATCCTCCTGTATGCATTCGCAATCATTTTCCTGATCATCTTCTCAGTTCAGATCAATAAATACCTGGGACGCGGGGTACTATATAATATTATAACCGGCCGTTATCATTCTCCGCGGAATGAAGCCCGTATACTTCTGCTGATCGACATGAAAGGATCAACTTCGATTGCGGAAAAGCTCGATCCGGTTTCCTATTTCATGCTGCTTGACAAATTTTATTTCGATGTTTTCCAGGGAGCTAGGTCTTTCGGCGGAGTGGTTTACCGTTATGTGGGAGACCAGGTAACACTCACGTGGCCTGTCGGCAATAAATCAAGCAACGCAAACTGCATACGGGCATTTTTTGGGATCAGGCACCAGATCCATACACAGCGGGAAGCCTATCTCAACCAGTTCGGATTTGTCCCCGATTTTAAAGGAACGGCACATACCGGCGAACTAACCACGGGCGAACTGGGTGACCTGAAAAGCCAGATCGTATACCTCGGAGCCCCGTTGCTTGAAGTTTCCCATCTTGAAAAGCTCGATGACAGAAAACCGGACGGACTGTGCATTTCCGGGACGCTCCTGGAAATCCTGGATCTTCCCGCTGACACCACAGCCCACCTTATAGAAAAAAGTAATACACTGCTGCAATCCTATGAGATAGCTCAGGAAACCACTTATCTGTGATCTCGTTACACGAACTACATTCCTCTTACCACGCTACCAATATTCTCTTCCGGATATTTTTCCGGTATCCATCCGGTCCGTAAAATAGACAATGCAACAAATAGTAGCCTCTGGATACAACACGTCCATTGTCACCTGTACCGTCCCAGCGGATTACATGATGCGATGAAAAAATCTCGTTCTGAACCAATACAGCCTGCCTGATACCCCGCAGATCATAAACACTTATTGATCCGGCAATCCCGGGCAATGGAAAATTTAGAATTATCCTGAGGCTGTTATTTGTGGCTTCAAACGGGGTCAGTACCTGAGGAATTATGCTGACCATACCGGCATCTGTATCTTCCGAAGGTTCGTTTGTGTTTTTTGTTCCCGGTGTGGCCTGCCTGGCAGATGTACTCCAGGCGCCGTGTACCAGGGCGTTGCCGGGATCAATTCTTTCCAGTGAATGTCCTTCACTATTAGAGAGTAATGCGTGGTGGTACTCCGGGGTCACCCGAATACTATCCTGATCGACCCCGGAAGCTTCAAGCTTAATTATTCCTCCATCATCCGGAATATTGAATATTCCGCTTTCCAGTACGCTGGGTGTCCCTGTTATACCATAGTAATTAATCAGTTTCAATGGATGCCGGGAGATCAGAAGTATTTCGCCGGGCTCAAATATCAATTCACGGGATATTGTATGGACCGCTTTCCGCTCATACACTTCGTCCGGACTGTATAGTTTCAAGGTCAGCTTGCTGGCAAATACAGGCAGGTCTCCATTATGTCTTAATTCAAGGAAATCATCCATACCCGGATACGGATCAAAAAGTACTTCGTTAAGCCGCAGGCTGTTTTCCTCCACAGGATAGGGCAGCAGAAGGTTGGTCTGTCTTGTAGCAGAATTCCCCCGGCAATCACTTATTCGCGATATCTCCAGGGAATATTCCCGGGATCTGTCAAGTAAATTATCAGACGTAAGCCAAAGGGTATCCAGTGATTCTCCAAATCTTACCTTTGAAATTGTCCCCGGGTAAAGTTGAACGGATTGTAATGATGGTGCCGGATAAACCGGCTCACTGAATAAAACCCTGATTGAGGTTAAGTCGGTGGAAACCGCACTGTTTATCTCCGGAGGGTGAATATCCTCCGTCCGGATATTTACAGAATTTAATCTGCCGGGTGTACCACCGGCGGAATGAGCAGAAGCAGTCCAGTTGTGATTTGCCGGGCACCTGTCTGCCAGATCGATCCTTTCCAGTGACCAGCCTCCCTGCTTCTTTTGAGTTGATCCATACCAGGAATCATTGTATGCCACCGAATCAATTAACTTTCCAAATCCATCCTCTATCCGCAGGACATCACCGGAATTGTTTAATACCGGCCAGCTCTCTAAACCTATAACCCGGCCGAATCCGGCAAATAATTCCATATCAGACAAGGAGGTGAGCAAAACCGCTGTATCGGCCGGGATGATCACTGAATTGAAAATTACCTCAGATGAATTGTCTGAAAATGACCATCCGGAAATGTCCAGTTGATTAGCCCCGGTATTTCGAATCTCCACGTACTCAGCCTCCGGCAGTCCTGCGGAGGGCGAGGGGTCTGCCATGATCTCAGTAATGATCAGCTGACCTTTAACCGCCGGAAAATGTGTTAAAAGAATGAAAAACAGGATGATTCGTTTCATGATTGAGCCGACAAATGACTACTTTTGCCGGACATATCCATATAAAACGACTAAAATGAAACTTGCAGTTGTCGGAGCTACCGGTCTTGTCGGACAAGAGGTGCTCGCTGTTCTTAACGAACGCCATGTAGAATTTGATGAACTATACCTTGTCGCCTCCGCGAGGTCGATTGGTAAGGAAATTGAATTTAAAGGCAAGAAATACAAGGTGATCGGACTGGAAGAAGCAGTGGGAATTGCTCCTGATATTGCTATTTTTTCTGCCGGCGGCGGAACATCACTGGAGTGGGCGCCTAAATTTGCCGAAGCAGGCACCACCGTAATCGACAATTCCTCCGCCTGGAGAATGAGCCCCGACCATAAATTGATTGTCCCTGAAATAAATGGCAAATCCCTTGAAAATAATGACAGGATAATCGCCAACCCAAACTGTTCGACCATCCAGATGGTTCTTGCCCTCGCCCCTCTTCACGAGGCATTCGGTATAAAACGAATTGTAGTGTCAACTTACCAGTCCGTTACCGGTACCGGCAAAGCGGCGGTTGATCAAATGATGAACGAAAGAGCAGGAAAAGAGGGAGAGAAAGTATATCCGCATACGATTGACCTGAATGTGTTGCCTCACATCGACGTTTTTCTCGATAACGGGTACACCAAAGAAGAAATGAAAATGGTCAACGAAACAAAGAAGATCCTCAACGATAATTCTGTCTCGGTTACGGCTACTGCAGTCCGGCTGCCGGTTATGGGTGGACATTCAGAAGCTGTGAATGTGGAATTTCATAAAGACTTTACCCTGGAAGAAGTATACAGGCTTTTGAATGAAATGCCGGGCGTAGAGATTCAGGATGATGTTGCCAACAATGTTTATCCGATGCCTCTTAATGCTCATCGTAAGGATGAGGTATTTGTAGGCCGGCTCAGGCGTGATGAATCCCAGCCCAATACGCTCAATATGTGGATTGTTGCTGACAATTTAAGAAAAGGAGCTGCTACCAATGCCGTACAGATTGCTGAATTCCTGATGGCCAACAAGCTGGTTTACTAACTATGGCTCAAGGGCCATCCGCGCTGATCGGCAACAAGCAGGCGATGGAATTCATTCGTTCGCACGAATCCGATGATCCTTTTGAACTTACATTAACTCACAGGGAGGTTGCAGGCCTCCCTGTTGCATTACTGGCACGACAGATAAAAAGCCGTCAAAAGGCTCATTCCAAACTACCGGAATGGAATGATTCGCCCGATATAATCTTTCCTGATCCGGCTAACCTGCAACAGTCTTCTTCCGAAGCAACAGCAAAGTACAAGGCTTCGATAACCCATAGTGCTCCTGTCATTGACCTTACCGGCGGAACAGGTGTAGACTTGTTTTATATTTCGGGAAATAAAAAGGCCATATACGTCGATCCGGATCCGGAACTGTGCCGGCTCGCTGAACACAATTTCACTATTCTCCATAAACACCTTAAGGTGGTCAATTCCACCGCAGAATCCTTCGTGAATACTATGCCGGAGGATCACCAGTTATTTCTCGATCCGTCCCGCCGGGACGAGCATAACAACAAAATGATCCGCTTTTCGGATTGCCTTCCGGATGTAACAAAACTGCTGCCTGAACTTCTTGAGAAGACAAATGATATACTCCTGAAAGCATCTCCGATGATGGATATCAGTCAGGCCTGCAGGGAGCTGTTAATGCACGTTCATGAAGTTCATGTCCTGGAATGGGAAGGCGAGTGCCGGGAACTGCTTTTCGTTATTCACCGGGATACCTGTAAGGAGCCTCTGATCCGGGCAGTCGATCTGTCAGCAAACCTTGAAATTTCATTCAGAACGGGAGAAGAAAAGGAATTAATCCCGTCATATGGTCCCATGCGCAACTGGCTTTATGAACCTTCCCCGGCTATGCTGAAAGCAGGGGCATTCAATGTGCTTGCCAATCGCTATCAGCTCACCAAGATTCACCCCAACACACATTTGTACACTTCTGAATCATTGGTAATGGATTTTCCCGGGCGTACGTTCAGGGTTATCCACTGTCAACCTTATTCTGTATCCGGCCTGAAAAAGAGTATTCAAGGGGACAAAGCTAACATCAGCACAAGAAATTTCCCTGAATCAGTGAAATCCATAAGAAAAAAAACAGGTTTGAAGGACGGAGGGACCGCTTACGTGTTTGCCTTCAGAAATTTCGAAAACAAGAAAATGTTCTGCTCCACCATCAGGCCCGAAAAATTAACCACATGAGGGTAAGGAATAAAAAGATACTGCCGTAAAGCCGCAGTACCCGAAGCCGGTTTTGGTAATCCATCCACCAAAGAACCGTCACCGGGGATATCAGTCCGGCAATCATCATCAGGCCGCTGGCGACCCAGCAAATTACGACCAGTTGTAAAACTATTTCCATAAATCATCCCGGAAGGAAACTTCTCCGGACTTCCGTTGTTCCAAATTAGCCGGTTATTACCGGGAGAAAAAAACGATTTGCGTACATTTGCACCTTTGTGAAAGCAGCAGACCTATTAAAAGTCTACAAAGCGGACAGCATCGTCCAGACGATCGCGGAAAATATCAAAGCGAATGAGGACCGGTCTGTCCAGTTGAAAGGATTATCAGGTAGTCTGGATGCTGTTTTACTGGCCTCTCTCTACCAGCTCAATTACCAAAATCACCTTATTGTCCTGCATGACAAGGAAGAAGCTGCTTACTTCTTCAATGACTTGCAAAACCTTCTCCCGGGTAAAGAAATCCTCTTTTTTCCTACCTCGTACAAACGGCCCTATGAATTTGAGGAGACGGAGAATGCAAATGTGCTGATGCGGGCCGAGATCCTGAACCGTATCAACCATAAGGCATCGTCCGGCGAACTCATTGTCACTTATCCTGAGGCGCTGACGGAAAAGGTTATCAACAAAAAATCCCTGACCCAGCATACCTTTTCCGCCAGGGTGGGTGAGCAGGTGGATATGGCGTTCCTGAGTGAACTTCTCCTGTCCTACGATTTCGAAAAAACTGATTTTGTGTATGAGGCAGGTCAATTCAGTATCAGGGGTGGAATTATCGACATCTTCAGTTATGCACATGATCTTCCGTACCGGATTGAGCTTTTTGGAAAAGAAATTGACAGCATCAGAACATTTGATCCGAATTCACAGCTGTCCGTCGAACCGGTTCGTGAAATCAACCTGATTCCAAATGTCCAGACGAAACTGGTCAGCGAGACCCGGGAAGGACTCCTGGAATTCATGCCGAATAACACGAAAGTCTGGGTTAAAGACATGGCCCAGACCCTGGATGTAATTGATGCCTACTATGAAAAGGCTACCAGCAGTTTTAAAAATATACTGGAAGAAAGTGGTCAGACCACGGTCATTCTTGATCCTGCTGACCTCTTTGAAACCCGCAAAAGTTTCGGCAGTCAGCTTAAAACACTCGTGAAAATTGAATTCGGTAACCGTTTCCAGGGAAAGGAGGCAACTGTGTTTAAGTGGGATAGCGAGCCTCAGCCCTCTTTCAACCAGGACTTTGATATCCTGGCCAGGCATATTCATGAACATCAGGACCGGAAATTCATGGTGATCATTACTGCTGAAAACAGTAAGCAGCTGGAGCGGCTGGAGAATATTTTTGAGGAACTCAGCCATGGCACCCGTTTTCATCCGATGAATATTTCACTTCGGCAGGGATATGTGGATAAACAGATGAAGGTTACCTGTTATACTGACCATCAGCTGTTCGAACGGTTTCACAGATATAAAGTCCGTAAGAAGTACTCCAAATCCAAAGCACTTACCTTAAACGAACTGAAAACACTGCAGCCCGGAGATTTTGTAACCCATATTGACTACGGAATCGGGAAATTCGCCGGACTCGAAAAACGCGAAGTGAACGGGAAAGAACAGGAGGCCATCCGACTGATTTATCGTGATGATGATTTGCTTTACGTCAGTATTCATTCGCTGCATAAGATCTCCAGGTATTCTGGCAAGGAGGGAGCACCGCCTGCCATCAGCAAACTTGGCTCGCCTGAATGGGAGAATAAGAAGAAAAAAGTCAAAAAGAAGGTCGCAGACATTGCCAAAGACCTTATTGAATTATACGCGAAGAGAAAAAAGGCTCCCGGATACGCATTTACCGAGGACAGCTTTCTGCAGGCTGAACTGGAATCATCCTTTATTTATGAGGATACACCGGATCAGGCCAAAGCAACCGCTGATGTTAAGGAAGATATGGAGCAGCAACACCCGATGGACCGGCTGATCTGCGGGGATGTGGGATTTGGTAAAACGGAAGTGGCCATCCGGGCTGCGTTCAAAGCGGTAACGGATGGAAAACAGGTGGCTGTCCTGGTACCAACGACTATCCTGGCCATGCAGCATTATCACACCTTCCGCGAACGATTATCAAAGTTTCCGGTTGAGGTGGAATACATCAACCGGTTCAGAACCACTCAGGAAATACGGGAAACCCTAAAACGGGTTAAGGAAGGCAAGACCGATATTCTGATCGGCACGCACCGAATCGTGAGTAAGGACGTTAAATTCAAAGAACTCGGTCTCATGATCATTGATGAAGAGCAGAAGTTCGGCGTAAAAGTAAAGGAAAAGCTCAAGGAAATGCGGGTGAATGTGGATGCTCTCACGCTCACCGCCACACCTATTCCCCGAACACTGCATTTCTCACTGATGGGGGCCCGCGACCTTTCCATCATTTCCACGCCTCCGCCAAACCGGCAACCAGTTACGACAGAGCTCCATACGTTTAACGAGGAAACCGTTCGCGATGCTATCAGTTTTGAATTACGTCGCGGTGGCCAGGTGTTTTTTGTTCACAACCGGGTAAATGATATCGAAGAAGTGGCCAATATTATACTCAGGCTGGTTCCGGATGCCCGGGTCGGGGTAGCACACGGCCAGATGGACGGCAAAACGCTGGAAAAATCAATGGTCCGGTTTATTGAAGGAGAATATGATGTCCTGGTATCGACGAATATTATTGAATCCGGCCTGGACATCCCCAATGCCAACACGATCATCATAAACCAGGCCCATATGTTCGGACTCTCAGATCTTCACCAGATGAGAGGCCGCGTCGGCCGGAGCAATAAGAAAGCATTTTGCTACCTCCTGACACCTCCAACCATCGGGTTGTCATCGGATGCGAGAAAACGCCTGGCCACACTAGAAGAATTCAGCGATCTTGGTGACGGATTTAAAGTGGCCATGCGTGACCTCGATATACGCGGGGCAGGGAATCTGTTGGGAGCTGAACAAAGCGGCTTTATCACTGACCTTGGTTTTGATATGTATCATCAGATTCTGGATGAGGCAGTTCAGGAACTAAAGGAAACTGAGTTTAAGGATCTGTTTGCGAATGACCTGAAAGAAACAGCGAAGCTGATCGTAAAAGATACGAACATCGAAACGGACCTGGAGTTGATCATTCCTGATAATTATGTATCCAATATTTCGGAGAGGCTCCGGCTCTATTCTAAGCTGGACAGTCTTAAAAATGAAGAAGAATTGCAGGCTTTTGTTAACTCCATAACAGATCGGTTTGGTCCGATGCCTGCCTCTGTAAGCGAATTAACAGAAACTGTCAGGTTGCGCTGGATGTCTGAAGAGCTTGGATTTGAAAAGTTGCTTCTTAAAAACGGCAAAATGAAAGCTTATTTCGTCTCGCCGGATAATGAGCAGTATTTCAAATCGGAAGTATTCGGTAGTATTCTGACCTTCGTTCAGAAAAATCCGAAACGATGCCGGATGAGGGATGTAAAAGGACGACCACTGCTGACGGTTGATAATGTTCCCACAGTGGAAGAAGGAAAACGTATACTTTCTGCCATCCTGGAAAAAAATCACGTATTACAGACATAGCTCATCTATTTTTATCTGTGATAAGTAAGGGCCCATGTGCTTCATTGAAGTGAATGCCTTGATCTGTGCCACACGTTTATGGGATGGAATAAAAATTACTTCAATGAAGTAACCATTCATATGATACAGGTAATACTTATGTCCATCGTCTGTGCGATGGGCCAGGTAGTCTGCAAAAACCGTAATGAAATCGCACTTCTTATCGAAGGGAAGGGTGTTAAAGTCTTTAATCGAAATCATAGTCAATTCTGTTTTGCCATGTGGCTGACAAAACTGTGCCAAGTGGCCTGAATTGAACTGCAGGCTGTTTTCTTCCTTAAAAGTGTCCCAGATTGGGAATGATTTCCTTTATGCGGAGTGTCAGAAGCTCATTAAATCTTTAAACCGCTGGGTCTGCCGGCGGGATACGTCGACCTCATGCCCGCCTTTCATATAGATCTTGATACTTCCGCTGAACCAGGGCTCAATCCGTTCAATCCAGTTGAGATTAATAATTTGCTGGCGGTTGGCCCGAAAGAACTTCTTGGGATCAAGTCGTGTCTCCAGGTAATTGAGTGTCCGCGGGATCATTGGTTTCTGATCCCCGAAATACAGCTTGGTATAATTGCCCTCCACTTCGAAAAGGCGTACTTCCGACAACTGTACAAACCAGCACTTATCTCCGTCTTTCACAAATACCTGGTCGGAAGAAGTCATTCGTTCGCCCGAAACCGCCGATTCCCGTTCCTGTTTTTCAGAAATTTTTGAAAGTGCTCCGGCGAGGCGGTCTTTCTGAACAGGTTTGAGCAGATAGTCGAGCGCATTGAATTCAAATGCCTTAATGGCATATTCATCGTAGGCGGTGGTAAATATAACTTCCGGAACGTAATCGAGTTCTTCGAGCAACTGGAACCCGTCTTTACCTGGCATTTGAATATCCAGGAAAATCAAATCGGGCTTTTCATTTTCAATTTTCTCCAGTGCCTCCATGGCATTTGAAGCCTCTCCAATAATCTGGACCGTATCAAAGTCTTTTAAAAGCCTTTTCAATTCGTTCCGTGCCAGTCTTGAATCGTCAATTACCAGTGATTTCATCATGATTTATTTGTCAATGGAATAGAAAAGCTCGCAAGTACGTGGCTTTCATCCATATTTTTAATTGTCAAATTAGAAAGTTTGCCGAAAAGTAATTTAAGACGTTCGGATGCATTTTTCAAGCCAATCCCGGTGCCGGTGACTCCGTCCTTCAGCTGGCCGGAATTTATCACTTCGACCAGCAGGTTGTTATTCTCCAGCGACGTACGAATATGCACCCTTCCGCCTTTTGGCAAATTTGAAATACCATGCTTGATCGCATTTTCGACAAGCAGCTGAATTGCCATGGGTGGTATTAGTTTATCCATGGTTTCCGGCTTCACTTCCAGTTTGTACTCCAGCCTGTCTTCGTACTGGATTGACTCCAGGTTGAGATAATTCTGTACTATTTCCAGTTCGTCTTCAAGTGAAACCCGTTCTTTGGTATTGAACTGAATGCTGTACCGCAACAGGCCGGATAAATGAGTTATCATATCCCTGGCTTTCTCAGGATTCTCAATTACCAGTGAACGAATATTATTCAGACTGTTAAATATAAAGTGTGGATTGACCTGGGATTTAAGCGCGATGAGTTCGGCATCTTTCACTGCTGCTTCCAGCCGCCACTTCTCAATTTCACTTTGCCGGAAGTGTACGAACAACTGAAAGATGAAATAGATGAGTGACCAGCTCAGCATTACCACCGTCAGGTTCATAGTAAGCACCAGGATCTCAAAGGCGAGGAGTTCCTTGTCCTGTTCCATCGGAAAATAAAATGAATTGATGGGGAGTACAATGATCGCCCACACCACCGCCAGGATCACAGAAGAGAGAAAAACGCGTAAGGCAAGATTTGAGAGGCTCAGTGATAGCCATTTCTTACGTTTAATATACTGCCGGTAAAAATGAGTAAGGAGAAATCCGACCAGAGTGACATTGAGGAACCGGGCGAATACTTCCCAGGCGACTTCTTCAATAAAATACGTGGTAACTACCGTCTGGATGACGAAGAATACACCCCAGCCGAGAGACTGGAAGATCCAGTACAGTTTTCTTCGGTTAACAGAGTTGACCGGGACTACGGGAGTTACCTTATTCATGGTTCCGGAATATAGTACTTACAAGATTAGCAATATATGCCGAATCTTGCCACGGAAATGGCTTATGCGGTCAGGACGTCAAGTTAATGGTGAATTTGCCATCTGGCGTAATGAAACTTGCCGTTCCGTATAATATTTACCGGCTTTTTAAGTTATGTTAAAGCATGGAAAGCTGCCTCCGTACCACGATAAGGCGATAAAAGACAAAAATCGTTGAAAAATGCATATTTTGGTACGTAGTATGACAATTCTCTGGGAGAAGTGTTATTTTGGCCTTCCATTTAGTTTTGAAGTTCAGTGACTTCAGGCTTTTTTAAATGAGTATTTAATTTTTTTTGAGTAAATAAAACAGGTATGAAATTAACTGCCAGCTTTTTTAAAGGTGCTTTAATCCTAATCGGTGGTTCCGTATTCCTTTCATCATGTTTCATGGGAGGTAATAGCCGACCCACCAGTGTACATCCGGGCGCGATGAGTACTGCGACTGGATTAGCGTACAATGACGAGGACAACAATGGTTTTATGGTCAATCCGTACAGCGGTCAGCCCGAAGGGCCGAACCTCGTATTTATAGAAGGAGGCCGGGCTGTTGTCGGATCCTTCGAAGAAGATGTTATGAACCGGCGTGACAACCTGGAAAGAACGGTTTCCGTCGCTTCTTTTTACATGGATGAAACAGAAATTGCCAACATTCACTGGCTGGAATATCTCCACTATCTGAATGTTTCGGATTCTTCAAGGGAGGTATATCTCGCCGCGCTGCCCGACACTACTGTCTGGGAAGAGCGTCTTGCGTATAATGACCCTTATACTGATCATTATTTGCGTTATCCTGGTTTCCGTTACTTCCCGGTTGTGGGGGTTAGCTGGGTTCAGGCTAATAACTATGCAGAATGGAGAACACTGGCTGTAAACCAGAACCTTGCCGAACAGGCCGGGGAAGAGTATGCAGAAACAGATGGTCGTATTCCTTTGGAATCAGGTCTTGTTCTTCCTAACTACCGTCTTCCCTCGGAAGCGGAGTGGGAATATGCGGCTACGGCCCTTATCGGAACCCAGTGGCTTGATGAAAACCAGACACACCAGCGGATATATCCGTGGGACGGTCATGCTCTCAGGAATCCTTATGGTAAGGAAATGGGTTATTTCCTGGCTAACTTCAAAAGAGGTCGTGGTGATTATGCCGGTATTGCTGGTAAGCTGAATGATGGTGCCCTTATTACTTCCTATATATACGAATTCCCTCCGAATGATTTCGGACTGTATAATATGGCGGGTAATGTTAGCGAATGGGTACTGGATGTGTATCGTCCGATGTCATTCCAGGATTTTGATGATCTTAACCCGATCCGTCGCGACGGGTATATGGATGAGGTTCGTGACCAGGCCACCGGAGAAACGTACTACAATAGTGATATGGAGTCTAATCCTGAAGGATTTACTTCCCTAATCACCGATGAGGCCCGCGTCTACAAAGGTGGTTCATGGAAAGATGTAGCCTACTGGCTGTCGCCAGGTACGCGTCGATACCTCGACCAGGATTCGGCAACAGCAACTATCGGTTTCCGTTGCGCAATGATCCGGGCTGGCTCCAATTATTAATAAAGAATAATTTATTTGCTCAAGAATACCCTGCAGAAGGAGTTAACGCTTCTCTGCAGGGTTTTTTATTTTACAACAGCAAGGGTGATAATACCAATACCGGATACCCCGGCGTCCAGAAGCACATCTGCACAGCTTGCAAGGGTTGAACCGGTTGTAATAACATCATCAACCAGGATTATTTGCTTTCCAAACACCGCAGCAGGTGTCTGTACACCAAACTGACCTTCCATTCTCCCCCAGCGCGCTATTCTTTTGGTTGTTGTCTGACTTTTACGGTTATTCTTTCTGTACAGAATTGAATCTTCGGAAGGAATTCCCACGACGTCTTCAAGTCCGCTGGCAAAACACGCCGCCTGATTATATCCCCTTCTCCAGTGGCGCCGCCAGTGGACCGGAACAGGTATTAGCATATCAGCACTAAGCCCGACCCCGTCTGATATTAATTCCCGGCTATACATCCTTCCCAGCTGGCGGGCGAGGCGTTGATGCCCGTCGTACTTTATATGATGCAGGATTTCCCTGGTCAGACCATACCGGGAAAAAACGAGATACGACCATGCTGGCTGAAACGGATATCTTCCGAATACTTTTTGCTCCAGCAACTCACACGGCCATTTATGACTTCCGGTCCTGGGCAACCTGACCAGGCAATGGGTACAGAGCGCACGCTCGCTTCTCAAAAGTGGCCGGGAACATCCCCCGCATCGTACAGGCATCAGCAAGTCAAAGAACTCATCAGCGAATGCACTATATTTGATACCTTTGAAAAAATTTAAAAGCATGGATCCTGTAGCAGAATTTAATACCTATCGTGAGAAGATGAATGAAAGAATTCTCACGGCCGATAACAAGGTTTTAAAGCGTATCTTTAACCTTGACACCAATACGTTTAATGACGGGGCTCTCCCTTCGCGAACCAAGGAGTTGCTGGGCCTGGTGGCCTCAATGGTCCTGCGTTGTGACGACTGTGTTAAGTATCACCTGGGAAAATGCCATGAAGAAGGATATACGTCAGAAGAGGTGTTCGAAGTATTTGCGATTGCCAACCTGATCGGCGGCACGATCGTAATTCCGCACCTGAGACGCGCGGTGGATTATTGGGACTCTCTTCAAAATAAGGAGAATGTATAAAAAAGATCTTGAACTGGAAAGAAACTGGAATCAGTTACTTAGGGATGTGGGGAAGATCGTGGGAAAGCGTCCGAAAGATCTCAATGGAGTCCTTTTTCTAATCGGGGTCCAGGAACTTGGAAAGGGAAAGCGACGTTTTTCCAAAGAGGAAAAACAGGATCTGATGCATATCGGAATCTGTAAAGTGCTTAGCCTGTCGGGTTTTTATGAGCTGGAAGGACTCGATGAAGATGGCTGGCCGCACTGGAAAGTGAAAAAGAAACTTCCCCATTTTGACCTTCTTGAACAGGAAAAATTACTCAAAATGCACATTATTGAGTATTTTCAGGAAGAATATGGCGAATAACGCGGGATCAGGCGGGTCAACAAAGTACGGCCGATCTGCGTATTTATACTATCCGGCATGAAGGTTTTAAGAAGATGAGCGATCCGAATATACTACACAGAATAAAGGCCTATAAACGAAAATACTTTGCAAGCCTGCTTTTGCGGGGTATACTTATCGGCCTTGGCACCATAATCACCATATTTCTGGTGGTTAATTTCCTGGAGTATATGTTCCAGTTTGGCTACTGGCTACGGGCTCTTATGCTCTTTGTATTCATTACTTCCTCAGGCTATGTGCTCTTTAAATATATCGGTAACCCACTGTTTAATTTACTGAACAACGGCCGCTCCATGAGTGAGGAACAAGCGGCTATGCGAATAGGCAAATTCTTTCCGAATATTGCGGATCGTCTGCTGAACCTGATTCAATTGGAAAAGATGAATAATGATTCTGCGCTGATGCAGGCAAGTATTTCCCAGCGATCGGCCGAGCTACGTCCTTATGAGTTCAGCCAGGCCGTTAATCCCCGGGAAGAAAATATACCTTATCTTAAATACGCATTGGTTCCGCTCGGAGTGTTGTTGTTAATCCTTATTCTCCAGCCTTCATTTATTGCAGCCAATACGCAGAGGATACTTTTTTTTAACCGTGATTTTATACCAAAAGCACCCTTCAGCTTCGGGGTAAATGAAGAAGACCTGAAAGCCTACAGAAATGAAGACTACACGCTCACGCTGCACCTGGAGGGAGAAAGTGTTCCGGCTATTGCCTACCTCATAGACAAAGACCGGAGAATCAAGCTGACACCGGACGGACTGGGGAATTTTACGCATACGTACCAGCGGATTCAGTATGACAAGGACATTCGTTTTGAGGCAGCGGGCTATTTTTCAGATGAATTTGATATTGAAGTGGTGGACCGGCCGGACCTGAAGGGTTTTGATGTCTCCCTGCAATATCCGGCGTATCTCGGGAGAAAGAATGAACGTCTCAGCAATACCGGTAATCTGCAGGTTCCGGAAGGCACAAATATTGAATGGCTTTTTAATACTCTTGCCACAGACAGTCTCAGCTTATTGTTTAACGGGGAAGAAGTGCAGGAGGAAATCAGCGAAAGCAGCGATCAGGTGTATACCTATGATCGTACTGTAAGCGAGACGGCGGACTATGAGATCAAAATGTTCAATGAGCACGGTACCAATAAGGATGCAGTAAAGTATCGTGTATTCGTTACCAGGGATGCGTATCCGGATATCCGGCTGGAGCAATACCAGGACACCACTTTATTTCAGTTTGTTGCCTTCAGAGGAATGATCCAGGATGACTACGGATTAAGTAACCTGAGGCTTTATTATAAGCTGGCCAACACAGACAATGACTATACTTCGGTTTCGATTCCTATCGGTCCGCAACCCAATCAACGCTTCTATTACCAATGGGACTTTGATTCACTCCTATATGAAGAAGGGGCATCGCTGGAATATTTTATGCGTGTATGGGATAATGATGGAGTCAACGGGGCGAAAAGCACAAAAACAGCAACTTATACATTCAGGATACCGGGGAAAGAAGAGATCAGCGATGAGATTGAACGGATGTCGGAGAAGACCAAAGATGATGTCGAACGGACCCTTGAAAAAGCGCAGGACCTGGAGAATCAGATAGAAGAGGCTGAAGAAAAACTCCGGTCAAAACGTGATCTTGACTGGCAGGATGAACAAATGATCAAGGAGATCCTGAAACAACGTGAAGAGTTAAATGAAGAGTTAAAGAAACTTCAGGAGGAGTATAAAAACTCGCTGGAGAAAATGGACCGGTTTGATCAGTCGGAAAATAAGCAGCTTCGTGAAAAAGCTGAAAAGATCCGTGAATTAATGGACGAACTTCTTGACGATGAAACCCGGAAGCTCTACGAGGAATTACAGAAACTGCTGGAGGAACAGCGTAATACTGACGAAATGCGTGATAAGCTTGGCCAGCTGAATCAGCGTGAAAAGAATCTGGAAAAAGAACTGGAACGTGCCTTCGAACTTTTGAAGCGCTGGAAACTGGAACAGAAAATCCGGGAAAATCTTGGCGAACTCAATGATCTGAAATCAGAACAGGAAGATCTTGCAGAAAAAACGGAGGAGTCTGACGCATCAGAAAATCAAGAATTAATAGATGAACAAGAAGAATTGCAGGAAAAATTTGAGGAAATTCAAGAAAACATGGATGCAATTCAAGAAATGAATCAGGAGTTAAAGCGCCCTGAATCCTTACCTGATACGGAGCAGGAACAACAGGAGATTCAGGATTCACAGGAAAAAAGCAAAGAAAGTCTCGAGCAGAAGCAGAACAAGAAATCCGGAGAACAACAGCGGAATGCTACCCAGCAAATGCAACAGATGCAGGAAAAAATGCAGCAGATGCAATCGGGTATGGAGATGCAGGCCATGATGGAAAACATGGATGACCTGCGGGACATCATGCACAATCTCCTCAAATTATCCTTTGACCAGGAATCGTTAATAGATGAGTTCAGAGAAGTCCAGCAAAGTGATCCGCGATTTGTAGACCTGGGGCAGAACCAGCTAAAGATTCGTGATGATGCACGCATTGTTGAAGACAGTCTGCTTTCCCTTGCCAACCGTGTTTTCCAGATTCAGTCATTTGTGACGAGGGAGGTGAGTGATATGAATAAGTATCTTGACAATAGCATGGAGGGAATCCGTGAGCGGAAAAAACAGGACGCAGTTGTTGCACAGCAATTCGCCATGACTTCCATGAACAACCTGGCACTTTTACTGGATGATGTTATGCAGCAAATGCAACAGGCAATGTCCGACGCTATGGGTAAGGGTAAACCGGATAAACCTCAACCAATGCCTTCAATGTCTGAATTACAGCAGCAGTTAAACCAGAAAATTGAAGACCTGAAGAACAGCGGAAAGGATGGGAGGGAATTATCCGAAGAGTTGGCTAAATTAGCAGCTGAGCAGGAGAGAATTCGCAAAGCCTTTGAAAAAATGCAGGAGCAGATAGAGCAGGAGGGCGGACAAAATCCAGGACAGGGAATTCCTGAGAAAATGGAGGAAACTGAGATGGACCTTGTAAATAAAGAGATCACTCAGGAAACCATTGAGCGGCAAAAAGAAATAATGACTCGCTTACTGGAGGCTGAGGATGCTTTGAGAGAAAGGGATATGGACGAGGAGCGAAAAGGCGAAACTGCCAAAGATTACGAAAAAGAAAAGCCCAGAGCACTGGAGGAATACTTTCAGATGAAGGAGCAGGAAATAGAAATGCTCCGAACTGTACCGCCTAAGCTCTTTCCTTATTATAAGAAAGAAGTAACGGAGTATTTTAAACGACTGGGCGAACAAACTGACACCCCCTAAATGAATGCAATTAAAATAGAGATACCATCTCTATCCGAAAATATTCGGATGATTGAAAGTTTTATTGATAATGCCAAGGAGGAATTCAAACTTGAAGATGATATCTATGGCAATATTATGATTGCCGTAACCGAGGCAGTCAATAATGCGATCAAACACGGAAACAAAAACGATAAATCGAAAAATGTCGCACTGACATTAAAACTCATGGACCATCGTATTTGCTTTGTTGTAGAAGACGAAGGGCCTGGTTTTGATTTTCTCGATCTCCCGGATCCAACTGCTCCGGAAAATATTGCCAAACCAGGCGGACGAGGTATATTCCTAATGAAGCATCTTTGTGATGAAGTTCATTTTCATGAAGAAGGTAAAATCGTTGAGCTGAATTTTTACATCAATTAACATTGGTTCATTTTTTTCCGGAAGACGTTTCTTTTGAGTTTGCCCACAGTAATTCATTGTCGCAATGGATTGATCAAACAATTACTGATCATAAAAAGGAACTTGGTGATGTCAACTATATTTTCTGTAGTGACAGCTATCTGCATGAAATAAACCTTCAATACCTGAACCATGATACCTTCACCGATATTATAACGTTTGATCAATCAGAGAATGATCAGATACAAGGGGATATCTTTATAAGTATTGATCGGGTTCGTGAAAATGCCCGGGACCGCAGAATCTCTTTTGAAGATGAGCTCCACCGTGTTATGATTCACGGAATTCTGCATCTGCTTGGATACAACGACAAAACACCAAAAGAAAAACAATTAATGCGCGAAAAAGAGGACGAGTGTCTATCTTTGCGGAATCTTAATGAATAATGTTCCACGTGGAACTTTTCATTATTTGTTTTTGTCGGTGTTCCACGTGGAACACTTAACCGGATTTCTTTATGTTTACTAAATATGATGTCATTGTAGTAGGCGGTGGCCATGCTGGCTGTGAAGCTGCACATGCCGCAGCCCATATGGGTAGTTCTGTACTTCTTGTCACGATGAATATGAATACTATCGCCCAGATGTCATGTAATCCCGCCATGGGTGGTGTTGCGAAGGGTCAGATAGTGCGGGAAATAGATGCCCTCGGAGGAATGTCGGGGATCATTGCCGATCGATCCATGATTCAATTCCGGATGCTCAATCGTTCCAAAGGACCTGCCATGTGGAGTCCGAGGACTCAAAACGACCGGATGAAGTTTGCCGAGGAATGGAGAATCGCCCTGGAGCAAACACCCAATGTCGATTTTTGGCAGGAAATGGTTAGTTCTATTTTAGTTAAAAATGGCAAAGCGGCCGGTGTAAGAACTGCCATGGGGATCGAGATTGAAGCAGATAGCGTCGTACTAACCAATGGTACTTTTTTAAACGGGATTATTCATATAGGTGAAAAGCAATTCGGAGGTGGTCGAACCGCCGAACGGCCTGCTAAGGGGATAACCGAACAGTTGGTTGGACTGGGTTTTGAAGCGGGAAGAATGAAAACCGGTACGCCACCAAGAGTGGATGGGAGATCACTGGATTATTCAGTCATGGAAGAACAAGAGGGAGATGAGAAACCATCAAAATTTTCCTTTCTCCCTGAAACCAGTCCGCCGGCCAATCAGCGCAGCTGTCACATTACCTATACCAATCCTGAGGTACATTCCATTCTGGAAACCGGATTCGACCGGTCTCCTATGTTTAATGGCCGAATACAGGGGGTTGGCCCCAGGTATTGTCCATCTATCGAAGACAAGATCAATCGATTTGCAGAACGTGACCGCCACCAGATATTTGTCGAGCCAGAAGGCTGGAATACTGTTGAAGTTTATGTAAATGGTTTCAGCACTTCGCTTCCCGAAGAGGTACAATACAAAGCCTTGAAAAAAATAAAGGGCTTTGAGCAAGTTAAAATGTTCAGGCCAGGATATGCCATTGAATATGATTACTTCCCGCCAACCCAGTTAAGCCTTACCCTGGAAACCAGGCTTATTGAAAACCTCTATTTTGCGGGACAAATTAACGGGACAACCGGCTATGAGGAAGCAGCATGCCAGGGTCTTATTGCCGGTATCAATGCACATAATAAAATTCATGGGAAAAGTGCTTTCACCCTCTCAAGATCAGAAGCATATATTGGTGTTCTAATAGATGACCTAATTAATAAAGGTACAGAGGAGCCATACCGGATGTTTACCTCCCGGGCAGAATTCCGTATCCTGCTACGACAGGATAACGCTGATCTCAGATTGACCAAAAAAGGATATCAACTGGGTCTTGCCAGTGAATCACGTCTTCAACTTATGCAGGAAAAAGATGACGCCGTCGATCGACTCATTTCCGAGTTGAATGATGAACGAGTTGATCAAACAGTAAATGATAAACTTGAAGAGTTGGGTTCATCGACCATTACTCAAAAGATCCCTTTGATCTCATTGTTAAAACGACCCGAGATCAACATCCGTCAGCTCTTATCATTATCCGATCATCTTACCCGGTACACCTCAAAATATTCTGAAGAAATTCTTGACCAGTCAGAGATTCAAATTAAGTATCACAGCTATATTCAAAAAGAGGAAGAACTGGCCAGAAAAATGTCATCCCTTGACAAAGTGAAGATTCATACCACTTTTGATTATGAAGGAATCAGTTCCCTTTCAGCTGAAGGTAAGGAAAAACTTAAGAAGGTGCGTCCGGAAACACTTGGACAGGCATCGCGAATCAGTGGGGTTTCACCGGCAGATATTTCTATCATCATGGTTCATATCGGGAGATAATGAAAGATATTCAATCCTGCATCATCTGCGGTACAAGTTTAAACTCATATCTCAGTACTTCAGATTACTTCAATACCGGCGAAAAATTTGAATTGAAAAAATGCGATACCTGCAGATTATTGCATACCTCTCCAGTTCCTGATTCAGTTGAAATATCCAGGTACTATGAAACGGAAGCTTACCTTTCTCATCATTCTGCTAAAAAGAACCTTATCAGCCTGCTGTACACATCGGTGCGTAAACTGACGCTTAAAAACAAATTACGACTGATCAATTCCTATCCGGGTAACAAGACTATTCTGGACTATGGTTGCGGAACAGGAGATTTCCTTAGTTACTGTAAATCTCACAACTGGGCCGTTACCGGAATGGAACCAGATAATGATGCCCGCAAACTTGCCTCTGATAAAATCGGTGAGCATATTCACTCCACAGTCAATGACCTGGAAGGTGCTTTTCACGTCATCACGATGTGGCACGTACTGGAGCATGTCTATGATCCAATAGATACCATTAAGAAATTGAAGGACCTGATGGACTCAGACGGACGACTCATTATTGCCCTTCCAAACTACAAATCCCCTGATGCCCGGTACTATGGCCCACACTGGGCGGGTTATGATGTCCCGCGACATTTGTACCATTTTTCAAAAGAGGCCGTCAGTCAACTTGCATTGAAAACAGGAATGAAAATTGCTGAAACTCTGCCTATGAAGTTTGATGCGTACTATGTATCGTTACTTAGTGAAAAATATATTCGCCCCGGTGAATTTCCGTATCTTCGGGCTATGCGCCAGGGATGGAGCTCTAACAGAAAAGCCTCAAGTGCCAACAATTATTCCAGTCTCATTTATGTCCTGCAGAAGAATTTATGATATAGCAAACGGCATTTTCCTGGTTTCCGTAGCAATATTCATATCATCTTGTGCCAATAAAACCGCACCTACCGGCGGACCCCAGGATGAAAAACCACCTGAACTTATAAGCTCCCAGCCATCAGACGGCCAATTGAATTTTAACAATACTGAAGTCATTCTGGAATTTGATGAAGATGTTAAACCAGACAAGGCAAGAGATCAGATTCTGATAACACCACGGATAAATGGTGAATATACAATCAGACAGCGTCGCAATCGCATTATTCTCTCCTTTGATACATTGTTTAACCAGAATACCACCTACACCATCAATTTCAGGGAAAGTATTGTTGATATAACCGAAGGAAATCCAGCCGAAAATTTATCCATTGCTTTTAGTACCGGTGATTATATCGATTCGTTGAGAATTAGCGGATATGTTCAGGATGTTCTCAACGGCACACCCTCTAAGAAGGCTACTATTGTATTATTTGAGGCCGAAGACACCACAACACTGTTTGACGGACTGCCAACCTATTTCACAGAATCCAATGACAGTGGGATGTACGAGATCAGGAATATTAAAGCAGGAAATTATCGTATCTATTCTTTTAAGGATACTAACAAAAACCTACAAGCCGAACCTAAAAATGAATCATATGGATTTTATCCGGATACCCTTAGTCTGACTGAAGATCTGGAGAATATTAATATGAATTTGATCCGTCTTGACATTGGAGAATTTAATCTTATTTCGGCCAGACCTTCGGGTACCACTTTTGATATTCGTTTGAATAAGTATATAACAGAATATACTTTGCAGCCTGAAGATTCTACAATTGAACTTCAACATTATTACTCGGATCTGGAACATCAGGCGATCAGTGTTTATAATTCTCCGGCAATAACCGACAGTGTTAAAGTATTTTTAACTGCTAAAGATTCTATCGAGCAAACCCTTCGTGATACCGTATGGGTAAAATTTCTCGAGTCCAGGCGGGATCCGGTAGATATGACAACCCAGATTGAAATAGAGCAAATTCCTGTAAATCAACCCATCTTAAACGCCGATCTTAATTTTAATAAACCCGTAAGGCAACTTAATTCCGACAGCATATACTTATATCTGGATTCCTTGCTAATCATCCCCTTTGACAGCCTTACCAATGAATGGAATGAATCACGCACCCGGTTAACTTTAAGTTATCGCTTTGCAGATTCGTTGTTCAGGCAGCGTCCCGATCAGCCATCTGCTGACGGACCACCACAGCGTCCAAACCGGCAACCAGCCCTCGAGTTAGGCAAAGGCGCATTTATTGGTATTGAGAATGATACTTCAACCGTTAAATCAGTTGACCTGCCTTTTGTACAGGTTTCCTCACTGGCCACCCTCATTATTAATTTAAATACATCGACCGAAGAATACTTTCTTCAACTTATTAACAATGAAGGAAAAGTTGTAAGTGAAAAACAACCTGCCCGCACTGTTCAATTCAGGAATCTTCCACCAGGGGATTATACTTTACGCGCTATTATTGACACAAATCTGAATGGCAAATGGGATCCGGGTAACATTGAAGAAAACCAATTAAGCGAAAATATCGTTTACTTCACAAAACGTGATGGGAGCAGGAAAATTAATCTCAGATCCAATTTTGAAGTAACAGAAAACTTTGCTTTTTAGCTTGTTGATGATATGTTAATAACTGTGGATAAATAGAATCTTTTCCACGTCAAATGATTTCAGTTTTATGTAAGCACGATTCCCTGTTTATTTCTTTGGATAACTTCAGACTTATCCATAGTCCATCAACAGGATTATATGAAAAGGCTACTTATCCACATTATGAAAAATGCGTGTTGATAACCTTATAAATTACTGATATTCAGAATTTTAACAAATTTTTAAATGTGGATAACACCATATTTTTTACACCAAAAATCAACAAATTAATAAGACAAGAAAAATAATGATAAGTTTTCCACGTATCCACAGAACCGATAATGAATAATAGTTTTTAATTATATATTCTATATTTATAATGTAAGTGTGTGAATTGTGAATAAGTTCTTAATCATATCAGTGTTATTGGTAGTTATTGCAACCGGATTATCCGCACAGGATACACATCGGATACAACTTGCCAACGAATACTACGGACAAGGCGAATTTGATAAAGCCAGGAATCTGTACGATCAACTCTCGGCAGATATGGCCAACATTCCTTTAATCCATAATAATTATCTCTTCTTGCTTCTGGATACTCAGGATTACGATGAGGCTGAAAATTACCTGGACCGTCTTCTAAAGAGGAACCCTGAAAATATTTATTATCATCTTGACCGCGCCTACCTCGAGATTCACAGAAAAAACGATGCTGAAGCACAGAGGAAATTTTCAGATATAATAGATCAGGTCAAAACACGTCCTCATCTCGTTCGAATCGTTGCCAATTATCTGCTGAATAAACAACTGACGGACCAGGCAATCCAGGCATTTTCTGAAGCACGCAAAACCCTTGGCAATCCATATGAATTCTCACTGGATATGGCCAACATATACCGCCTGATGAATGAAAAAGATAAGATGGTTCAGGAATACCTGAATTATGTTATTCAAAATCCATCGAATCTGAAGTATGTTCAGAATACCTTGCAGAACCTGCTTACTGATCCTGAAGAACTGGAGAGTTTTGAACGCCTTCTCTATGATAAAATTCAGGCCGAGCCTGATAATAATGTTTATGCAGAATTGCTGATCTGGGTGCATTTACAGCAAAAGAATTTTTACGGTGCTTTTGTTCAGGCCCGCGCCATTGATATTCGTGAAAATACCCAGGGAAGCAAATCGGTGAATATAGGCATGATCGCCCTGGATAACGATGATTACAATTCTGCGATTAAAATATTCAGTTATATCATCAGGCAGTATCCGGAATCGTATAATTATGTTCTTGCACGGATGTACCTGATCCGCTCTTATGAGAAACGCGTCCGGAATACGTATCCGATTGATGAGCAGGAAATCCGGAACCTGATTTCTGATTACACTAAATTCATTCAGGATATGGCAGATAACAGAAATGCTCTGGAAGCAATGAGGAACAAAGCCATGCTTCATGCTTTCTATCTTGATGAGAAGGACTCTGCGATTTCTTTACTGGAATACATAATAAAGCAACCAAATGCCGGCAGTGAGTTAATCGCCAAATCAAAACTGGACCTGGGCGATATTTATTTGCTTGACGAGCAGCCATGGGAATCCACTCTATTATTTTCGCAGGTGGAGAAAAGTAATAAGGAGGAAGTTATCGGGTATGAAGCCAAACTGAAGAATGCCAAGCTGAATTATTACAATGGAAATTTCAAACTGGCCCAGGAGCATCTTGATATTTTGAAACAGGCGACCACACGTCACATTGCTAATGATGCAATGGAATTAAGTGTACTTATAAAAGACAATACGGCATTTGATTCAACCGAAGCAGCAATGAGGGATTATGCTCGAACAGAATTGCTTCTTTACCAAAACAAAACGGATCAGGCGCTGACCTTGCTGGACAGTATGAAATTAAAATTTAACGATCATCCGATCGTTGATGAACTCTTGTGGCTGGAAGCTAATGTGGAACGAAAGTTTGGTAATTTTGATAGTGCTGTAGTCCTTCTGGACAGAATCGTGCAGGAATATGACCGCGATATCTGGGGTGATGATGCATACTTTCTCATGGGGGATATTTATCAACGGGACCTGGAGAATAATGAAAAGGCAATGGAAATATACCGGGACTTTCTCACCCGCTATCCCGGAAGTGTATATGTTGCCGAAGCCAGAAAGAGATTTCGTTTTCTTCGGGGAGACCTGGCCGGTCAGGACCAGGAACTTTAACGAAATTCAGTATATTGCGTGAACCCTTTTGATGTTTCATGCAAACTCTGATCCTACCCGATTTAATTTCAATTCAGCTTCGTGAAAATCCACTGGAGGTTTGTCTTGCTGAAAAAAGTGCTGATTCCTGGATGACGTATTCCACTGCCGAAGTGGTGGACAAGATCAACCGGTTGAGTTGCGCATTGCTGGATGCAGGGATACGACCCGGTGATAAGGTAGGCATTGTTTCATATAATTCTCCAGCGTGGATCATCGCTGACCTCGCAATTCTGCAATTGGGCGCTATTGATGTGCCCATGTATCCCAATTCCACTACTGAAGACTATCGATATATCATCAAACATGCCGGTGTCAACCTTGTTTTTGCCGGCGACGAAGAGTTAAGAGAAAAGCTCGAGCCGGTTGAGGGTATTACCCTGATGAATTTCAACAGGGATGATTTCCAGGCTTGGTTAAACCATCCGTTGGACAGGATGGATGAGGTAGTCGAACTCAGGAGTAAGGTTTCACCGGAGGATGTAGCTTCAATTATCTACACCAGTGGAACAACCGGAAGCCCTAAAGGTGTCATGCTCTGTCACAGGAATATTGTTTCCAATGTCATAAGTCTAAAAAAAATAATTGATGAAGCCGGCGGATTACCCGGGGACCGGGTCTTAAGCTTCCTGCCATTATCGCACATTTTTGAAAGATGTGGGTTCTATGAGGATATTTACATGGGGGCTTCCATCTATTTTGCGGAAAGTATGGATACTATTGGAGATAATATCCGTGAGGTCAGTCCGCATATTCTTCGTTGTGTCCCACGGCTGCTGGAAAAAATATTTGAGAGGATTGTCAGCAAAGGACATGAACTTTCTCCGGTAAAAAAATCCCTGTTTTTCTGGGCAATGACACTGGCAGAAAAATACTCACTGGAGGATCCGGGCTCCCTCATCTACCGTGCTAAACTATCAGTAGCGGACAAGCTGATCCTTTCAAAATGGCGGGAAGCACTTGGTGGTGAGGTTAAGCTTATTGTTTCCGGTGCCGCTTCGCTCCGCCCGTCACTTGTCAATATTTTCTGGGCAGCCGGAATTCCCATCTATGAAGGATATGGTCTTACAGAGACATCTCCAGGGGTGGCAGTGTCCCGACCGGGAGCAGTACGGCCCGGATGTGTCGGACCACCAATTGATGATGTCGAGGTAAAAATTGAGCCGGATGGAGAGATTCTGGTCAAAGGACCAAATGTTATGCTGGGATATTATCGCGATGAGGAGTCGACCCTGGAGGTTTTCAGGGACGGATGGTTTTGCACGGGTGATATCGGAGAAATAACAGTTGACGGACTTCTGAAAATCACCGACCGTAAAAAAGAGATGTTTAAAACCTCAGGAGGAAAGTATATTGCCCCACAGCCTATTGAAGTTAAACTCAAGGAATCCCTTTACATAGAACAAGCCATGGTGATCGGGGAAAACGAAAAATTTCCAGCCGTTCTGATCTCTCCGGAAATGGAGCAACTGAGCTCCTACATGAAACGGCACCATATTGCTGATGAAGGGGATGATCTGATTAATCATCCGCGAATTAAAGAGCTCTTCCAGCGTGAAGTTGATCACTCCAATCAGAGCTTTGCACGATATGAACAAATCAAGCAATTCAGAATCGTACCGGGAGCCTGGACGGTCGAGAGCGGATTGGTAACGCCTAAACTGTCCATTAAGAGACGTGTAATATTTGAAAAGTATCAATCCTATGTGGATGATATTTATTCGAAGAGTTAAATTGTTACACGCATAAATCGGGAAACAGAGTGTGAATGGTTTTAAAGTGACTGACTGATCACCCACGCGCTGCTCCAGCATGCCTGAAAATTGAATCCTCCGGTCAGTGCGTCAATATCAAGTACTTCGCCTGAAAAATATAACCCCGGAAACCGGCGGGATTCAAAATTCTCCAGGTTAATTTCATTCAGTGAAACTCCGCCACAAGTGACAAATTCTTCCTTGAATGTACTTTTTCCTTCCACTGAAAATTCTGCCTGTGTGATTGAATTTGATATCCGATTAATCTGTTTTTTGCCTATATCGTTATAGGGAGTTGATTCGCTAATGCCGCTTTCAGTGCATAGTCGTTCCCAGAACCTTTTTGGTAGATCAAACAACGGATATTTTATCACCAGTCGTTTCGGATGATCTTTCTTGTAGGAGTTGATTTTTGCCCGGCAGCTTTCCTGGTTTTCATCACCGGTGAAATTGACGAGAATGTTGAAATGGTAATCCGCCTCATGAAATTCACGGGCACCCCAGGCAGATAACTTCAATGCGGCTGGTCCGCTTAGTCCCCAGTGCGTAATAAGTAACGATCCCTCGGTGCGCAACGACGAACCACTTACTTTAATCGCTGTATTTTTAAAGCTGATACCCTGCAGATGAGCGATAAGCGGGTCACGAATCTTAAAGGTAAATAAAGACGGGACAGGCGTTTCTATCTTGATTCCCATGGTAGAAAGCATCTTCCAGAGGGCAGGGGATGCTCCGGCGGCGATAATCACCTTATCTGCCGAATACGTTTTTCCAGAAGATCCGGTTACCACCCACCCGTTTCCGGATGGCCCGATCTGTCTTGCGCCTTCACCGGTTATGAGGTCTACGCCGTATTTCTCAGCTTCTTTGCGAAAACAGGTTATAATAGTTTCAGAGTTGTC
This sequence comes from Bacteroidia bacterium, assembly GCA_030432655.1. GTDB lineage: Bacteria > Bacteroidota > Bacteroidia > Cytophagales > Cyclobacteriaceae > JAUILA01. The sequence goes on along the minus strand of JAUILA010000029.1, from coordinate 15,782 downwards.
AGTTACAGGAAAAACCCGGAGATCCTCTTCTGTCTTGACAGGAACATTTCGCTCCTGAAGCCAGGCAGACATATCACTACTGGAGAATTGTTCGAATAACTTATATAACTTTTTACCGCCGCGCGGATAAAAATTGACGAGTTCTGATGGTCTTGAGCGAGAATTGGTCACATTGCATCTGCCTCCTCCTGAAATGCGGACTTTGCTGAGCACTTTATTGCTTTTCTCCAGAATGGTTATTCTGTACTCAGGTTTTCTCCGAGCCAGATTAATTGCCGAAAAGAACCCCGAAGCGCCACCACCGATGACCAATATTCTTGTTTCCATAAAAAAACCTGCCTTAAAGCTAAGACAGGTTTCTGCTAAAACAACGAGAAAAAGACCTTGTTTTATTTTTCGGTAATCAGGTTTTTATTAATCATCATCACTGTCATCGTCATCATCATCATCATCGTCGTCATCATCTCCGTACTCCATATCAAAGGCATCTCTGAGATTTGACTCGATATCCAGCTGGATTGCCATATTGCTTGAGTCATTGATTCGGATCACGCCGTCATTATCAGTACTGGCTCCAGATAAGTCAACACCCGCCAGAATAACATCCAGGTCGATAAGGATAAGGACAGATTCAAGGGAGCCTTCGTCCAGTAGAAAACCATTGGCTTCGTCTTCGATTTCCAGTTCGTACATTTTTGTCGAGGCAAACTCTACAGGAGTAGCCTCTGAGCCATTCGGATAATTGAATTTCATAATGACTGATGAATTATTCTCCAGCACAGGCATTATATCCATTTCAATTTCCTCATACCTGCCTGGCGCCAGGGATGCGATTCCAAAATCAGGATTACTGGTTCCATTAAGAACGTTTACCACATATCTGCCTTTGAATTCGGCTTCCTGCTCATTACCGTTATCATCGTCTTCCGTTTCGAATTCAATCTTAGTCACACCCAAAGTGAATTCAGTAAATTCAACCGAACCGGCTGTCCGTCCGGAAGCAATAGAATTCTGGCTGGTAACAGCCTGCATGGTTACCGCAACCCTGGCCAGCGAGGGATCGTCACCCGAGTCACAGCCGAACAAAAACATGCTTATTCCTAAGACAACAATTAAATATTTTCCTGTTTTCATGATTAATTAATTATGTTATTACTCTTTTTCAAATAGTAGTGTTTCCTCCCCGTCTTCATCCAATCTTATTTGTGAAGCACTGAAGTCGATTACATCCCAATCATCTGAAATATCCTCCAGGGGGTCGTCGACGTCGTCCAGTGAAATTGTCAGTTCGATCAAACCGTCGTCCCCGTCCGAATTCCAGGTGCCTTCGACAGTTAGGTTTTCCGATGAAACAACCAGCACCCCGTCTTGACGGAATTCAAACAGAAAATCCTGAAATTCCGTCGTCCTGTCATCCTCCTCGTCCCTGAACTCAGTGATTTTCCATTTGCCGTCAATCAGTGTCGAAACAAATTCGGTATCATCAACGTCGTCGTCATTGTAGTCGTTGTCATCATCTTCATCACAGTCATCTTCAACGGATTCAAGAATATCTTCAAGCATTTCGTGATTAGTGACCGTTTCCTCCGTTCCGTCTGAGAGAATGAGCGTAAGCGGGAATATGAAACTCATGTAAATATCATCGTCCTGGGAGTTGAGGAAGTGAAAAAATTCTTTGTCATTCTCCAGTCTCACCACATCGGATTGTTGTGTTACTGTATTGTAGGTAGACAATTGAATGGGATATTTAAAATCTGCACATTCTATATCATCATCCAATCCCCCTTCTTCACAGTCATCGATGTACTCTTCCAGGTCCTCTGCATTGTCTATGAGGATCTCCTGGTAATCGGCCAGAATAATGGTAACCGGAAATTCTACAATGATCTCATCATCGTCATCATCAAATTCATCCAGCAGATATTCTACTAATCCGAACTGTTCTGCACTTTCAATGACCAACACCTCACCATTAACCGTAACAGTAACCGGGAGCTTGAAAGAAAGGCAGCTGGCACCGGAAATAATGTTGTCATAAGACCCATCTCGTTGAACGACCTTGTCAACCAGTGTTGAAATATTCTCATTAACGGTAAATGCATTTTCAACAGGTGGTTCAATGATAACCGTGGATTCTTCCTGGCACGATGCGAACAGCAAAACCATTAGTATGATCGCGTATCTGGTAATAGTTGGAAATTTCATAATGACTGTGTTCGTTTGGGTATAGAACCGTTATGTAACTAAAACTCCTACCTGATTTCTTAATTATTTTTATTTTTAGCATTAAATGCCTGCAAATGAGCACTGAAGAAGAGGCTGACCTATGCAATGAAAAACGGTTTGAACAACTGTTCAATACAGTATCCCGGGATTTGTACCGGTTCATTTACCATAAGTTTGGGACGGACAGCAATCCGGCCGACCTGGTTCAGGAGGCCTTTCTTAAATTATGGCAAAACTGCCGGAAGGTTACCCCGGAAAAGGCAAGGTCCTTTCTTTTCACGGTGGCCAATAATGCCAGGTTGAATCAGATTGCCCGAGACAAGACAGCAATGAAATATGCCGAATCGGATCAGCGGAATGTAGAGATTGAAACACCTCAATTCCAAATGGAACATGACGAGTATTCCCTGCAATTGAAAGAGGCGCTTAAATCATTATCGGAGGATCAGCGGGTAACGTTCATGCTTAACCGGGTTGAGGGTAAAAAGCACCAGGAAATAGCGGACATGTTGGGGATTTCAAGGAAAGCGGTGGAAAAAAGAATTTACACTGCACTGGCAATTCTGAGGGAAAAAATTAAAGGGTTTTGAAATTTATCAAAAATCAGGTAGGAGTTTTTAAGGGTATCCGGTTATAGTTTATGAAGTAGTTTATCATGACCGAAGAGGATTATATCAAAAAGTGGCTGACTGACACGCTGAGTGAGGCTGAAAAAGAGGAATTTTCGCAGACCGAAGCATATTCTTCCATTCAGCGGATGGACAGGGAGCTGCAAAAATTTAAAGCGCCTGCGTATGATGAGACGCTTGAATTTGACCGTCTCCGGTCAAGGTTACGGCCTGCTGGCCGACAGGTGCGGGTAAACTGGGTCCCCTGGCTGGCAGGAGCCGCTGCCGCGATCACCCTGCTGGTGGTTTCCTATTTTCTGTTCCTGGTTCCGGAATATTCTAGCTATACGACGGGTATCGCAGGGAAAAGAACCATTGTCTTGCCTGATTCTTCACTGGTTATACTGGCAGCAAAATCTGAGTTGCGGTTAAAGGAGGACAGCTGGGATAATGATCGGTTTGTTGAATTAACCGGAGAAGCCTTGTTTCAGGTCGCCAGGGGATCAGATTTTCATGTATATACTGAAACAGGAACAGTTTCTGTTTTAGGAACGGAGTTTAATGTCCGGGACCGGACCGGTTTCTATGAAGTAATATGTTACGAAGGCAAGGTGGCGGTAAAAAGTGGCGGGGTTACAGAGTCATTGACGCCCGGACGATTCTTTCGTGCCGTTAACGGTGACATAACTACGGAAAGCAGTGAATATTATAATTATCCACATTTACTTACCAATGAAAGTGCATTTTCGAGTGTGCCTGTCAGAGAAGTTATTGCCGAATTTGAGCGGCACTATGATGTAAAGGTTATCCCCGAGAATATAGATTTGACAGTCAGGTTCACCGGAAGATTCGGTCATGATAATTTGGACCTGGCAATTCAGACTATTTCTGTTCCACTGGGTCTTCAATACAGGATCATCAATGACGAACGGATCATTCTCACCGGTGAATAAAATTGTATTTCTGGCAGTTTTCCTGATTCAGGGGGCGCTGCCCTCCTTTGGGCAACAGACTGGTAAATTAGCTTTAAGACAGGTATTGATATCCCTGGAAAGGCAGTTTGCAGTCTCCTTCACTTATGCCGATGAGAATGTGGAGAATGTGTATGTAAACCCTGTTCCGGAAAATCTGGAATTTCAGGAAATACTGAACATTCTTAAGGAAGAGACCCAACTTGAATTCAGGCAAATCAATACACGATTCATTGCTATCATCCGTCCCCAAAATGCTGGCAGAACTCAGGTGTGCGGAATAGTCCTTGAATATAATTCTGGAATGCCTCTGGCCGATATTATAGTGTATAATTCTGAAGAATCTACCATAACAGACGATTCAGGGTATTTTTCTCTGGAAACGAAAACCGGTGACAGCCTTCGGTTTAATTCGGTCCGGCATTTGCCTGTTGCTATTTTACCAGATTCTGAAGACTGCCTTCAAATTTCTCTCAGAATAAAAACGATTACCCTGGATGAAGTGATCATCCGGGATTTTATCGCATCGGGAATAAGCAAGACAGCCAGTGGTTCCGTACAGGTTCGCGCCGACCAGCTGGGAATCCTTCCCGGACTGATCGAACCGGATGTACTCCATACTGTCCAGGCGTTGCCCGGTATACATAGCGTAACGGAAAAAGTATCTGATATCAATATCCGGGGAGGTACCAATGACCAGAATCTGATAACCTGGAATGGAATTAAAATGTACCAGACGGGTCACTTCTTTGGTTTGATTTCTGCCTTCAATCCATACCTCACAGAGGATGTTACATTTATCCGGAACGGCACGACTTCTTTGCTTGGCGACGGCGTGTCCGGCAGCCTGCTAATTTCCTCTGCCAATGAAATCAGTGATCAGTTTTCGGGAGAAGCTGGTGTAAATATGATCTATGGCGATTTCTGGACAAGGGTTCCGCTGAGTCCCCGGGCGTCTGTTCATCTTTCTGCCCGCCGCTCCCTGACCGATCTTATTCAAACCCCGACGTACCGATCATATTTTGACCGGGTATTTACGAATACAGAAATTATTGAGTCTTCGCGTGATGCTAATTTGCAGGAGCAGGCAGATAATGAAGACTTTCACTTTTACGATTTCAGTGTCAAAGTACTGTTGGATCCCACAGATCATGACCGGATTCGTGCGAGTTTCCTGAATGTTGTTAATTCACTTACTTATGATGAAAATCTCACAACGGTCAATTCCACCATAGAAAAAACCAGCAGCCTGGAACAGTTGTCCCGGGCAGGAGGAATTACTTATGATCGGGAATGGAACCCTAAAGTTCATTCGATTCTGGAAGGACAGGTATCATATTACAAACTGGCCGCCTTAAACCAGGATATTCCCAATGAACAACGCCTGCTTCAGAGAAATGAAATTCTCGACTTTTTTCTGCATGCCGGTGCCACCGTGGCAGTTACTCCCAAGGTTGTTGCCAGGGCCGGATATCAACTCAGGGAAACGGGCGTGACAAATTTCGATGAGATTAATAATCCGACTTTCAGCCGGCTTGTCAAGGAAGTTGTTTTGATCCATTCAGGCTATGCGGAAACCATATACAAAGATCCGATCCGGCAATTTTCAGTTACTACCGGTCTTCGTGTTAATTATTACGGAAAGCTTGATAATTGGACCTTGGAGCCAAGGTTGTCCGTTTACAAAGGCCTGGGTGAGGAGTGGTCCGTTGAATTCCAGGGAGAATTAAAGAGCCAGGCAACTTCCCAGGTGATAGACTATCAGCGTGATTTTATGGGTGTGGAAAAAAGAAGGTGGCTGCTGTCTAATGGCATCGATGTGCCATTACTAACAAGCAGCCAGATTTCTGGCGGAATTTCCTTTCATCCACAGGAAATGCTCGTATCGCTGGATATCTATTACAAGGAGGTGGACGGTATCACAACCTCAAGCCAGGGATTCAGAAATCAGTTTGAAGGTATGCGTTCCACAGGCAGCTACACAGCAGTCGGAGCCGATTTCCTGGTTAACAGAGATATTTCCGAACAGCTGAATATCTGGCTGGGGTATTCTTACATGATCAGCGACTACTCTTTTCCGGAATTGCTTCCTCCTGAATTTCCGTCCAACCTTGACCTACGGCACAGCCTGACCACCGGGGCTGCATTTCGGTTCAGAAACCTTGAGATTTCCGGCGGAGTGAACTGGCATACCGGAGTTCCCTATACTGCAGCTACCGGGGTTGCGCCCAATGGAATAGACATTAATTATGAAAGTCCGAATTCATCAAGGCTGACAGACTATATCCGGCTTGATCTGAGTGCACGGTATGGTTTTAATATGGGACCAAAGGCAAAGGGTACAATCGGAGCCGCTTTGTGGAATATACAGGATCGGGAAAATCTGCTAAATACTTCCTATCGGACAAACGGTGATAATGATCTTCTTCGGATGGATGAACTGGCACTGGGGATCACACCGAATATTCTTTTCCGCGTTTCATTCTGATGGCACAGGTCGTATGAAATTATTTCTCGGGGGGTTACTTTTTTTCTTTAATTTAGTATGCATGCATAACATATTTTGTATATTTGTTAGCCTATGAAAAGGGAAGAGACTGTTGATCACAATATTAAGACTGCCTGGCATGCTATTGCAAGGATGTATAATCAGCAGGCTTCCAAACAGGACATTACGACTTCCATCGGATTTGTATTGCTGAATATAAGTTCAAAAGAGGGGACGCCGGCAACCAAGATCGCCCCGTTAATGGGCCTTGAAGCAAGGAGCCTGACACGGGTGCTGAAAAACATGGAGGCCAAGGGGCTCATTTACCGGCGGCCGGATGAACATGATAAACGATCTGTAAGGATTTTTCTTACCGGGAAAGGCAAGGAGAAAAAGGAAGTTAGCCGGAAGACTGTATTGAAATTCAATGAAAAAGTACGCCAGGAGATTCCTGAAAGTGATCTGGAAACATTTTTTAATGTAATTGGTGAAGTCAACCGGATCATAGAAAAGAACAACATATACGAATAATACCAATAACCAATGAACAGAAACATAACAAAAGTAGCGGTATTGGGATCGGGCATCATGGGCTCCAGGATTGCCTGTCATTTTGCCAATATCGGTGTTAAGGTTTTGCTGCTCGATATTGTCCCGCGTGAGCTGACTGAACAGGAGGAAAAGCGTGGACTCACGCTGGATGATGAAGCCGTTCGGAACAGAATCGTACGGAACTCCTTTGAAACAGCTATCAAGGCAAAACCAGCGGCATTATATGACGCATCATTCGCCAGCCGGATCGAGCTTGGGAATTTTGACGACAATATGAAAGACATTGCCGGCTGCGACTGGGTGATCGAAGTAGTTGTTGAAAACCTGAAGATCAAAAAACAGGTATTTGACAGCGTGGAAGAACACCGTACTGATGGAACGCTGATAACGTCCAATACCTCAGGGATACCGATCCATATGATGCTGGACGGTCGTTCTGAGGATTTCAGAAAACATTTCTGCGGTACACACTTCTTCAATCCGCCGAGGTACCTGAAGTTGCTTGAAATAATACCCACACCGGAGACCGATCAGGAAATCACTGACTTCCTGATGCAGTACGGCGACCTGTACCTGGGTAAAACAACGGTCCTGTGTAAGGATACCCCGGCATTTATAGCCAACCGGGTTGGGATATTCTCCATGCTCAAGGTTATAAATACCATGCAGAAACTGGATCTGAATGTCGATCAGGTGGACAAGCTCACCGGGCCTGTTATCGGACGGCCCAAATCTGCTACTTTCAGGACCTCTGATGTGGTCGGCCTTGATACCCTGATCAAGGTGGCAAACGGATTGTATGAGAATCTGCCGGAAGATGAAGCCAGGGAGATGTTCCGCTTGCCGGATGTCGTGTCAAAACTTGAAGAGAACAACTGGCTTGGTGATAAAACCGGTCAGGGGTTCTACAAAAAGACGAAACAAGAGGGTAAAACAGAGATCCTGACCCTGGATTTAAAAACACTTGAATACGGCCCCCGCCAGAAGGCCAGCTTTGCCACGCTCGAAATGACTAAGCCGGTGGATGATCTGAAGGAAAGGTTTCCCATGCTGCTTTCAGGTAAAGACAAGGCGGGAGAATTCTACCGTGACTCTTTTTATGCCATATTCCAGTATGTCTCGAATCGGATTCCGGAGATAGCGGACGAACTCTACAAGATCGATGACGCGCTTTGCGCAGGATTCGGATGGGAAATTGGTCCGTTCGAAACCTGGGATACCGTGGGTGTCAGGAAGACCGTGGAAAAAATGGAGGAAATGGGATATTCTCCAAATAACTGGGTCAAAGAAATGCTGGATGCGGGTATTGAGTCATTCTACACAGCAGAAAACGGTGTACGGCATTACTACGATATTTCATCGAAATCCTATAAGCCTGTCCCAGGCGCGGAGGAATTTATCATTCTTGATAATATCCGGGAGAATAAAGTGCTCTGGAGTAATTCGGGCTCGACCATATTTGACCTGGGTGACGGAATCCTTAACATAGAATTCCATACCAAGATGAATACAATCGGAGGCGAAGTGGTGGAAGGGCTGAACCGTGCCTATGACCTGGCGGAAAAAGAGTACCGCGGGCTGGTGATCGGGAACCAGGGAGCGCAGTTTTCAGCCGGAGCCAATCTCGGCCTTGTCTTCATGTACGCTATTGAACAGGAATTTGACGAGATCGATTTTATGATCCGGCAATTCCAGAATACAGTAATGCGTGTCAGGTATTCTTCCGTGCCCGTAGTGGTCGCACCTCATGCGTTGACACTTGGAGGCGGCTGTGAAATGACCCTCCATGCTGATCAGGTACAGGCGGCGGCGGAAACCTATATCGGATTGGTCGAAGTCGGTGTCGGACTGATTCCCGGTGGCGGCGGCACCAAGGAACTCACCAAACGTGTTTCGGATGCCATTGAAAGCGGAGATGTAGAGCTCAATGCCCTTCAGAATGCTTTCATGAATATAGCTACTGCCAAGGTAGCCACATCAGCGGAGGAAGCACGGGGGATGCATATTCTCCGTCCCCAGGATCGTATCACGATGAACAAAGATCGCCAGATTGCGGATGCCAAATCTGCCGTTATTGAACTTGCGGAGGCCGGATACACAAGACCGGTGGAAGCAGAGAACATAAAGGTTCAGGGAAAAACGGGAATGGCGCTGTTCATGGCCGGGGTGAACGGAATGCGTATGGGAAATTATATTTCGGACCATGATGTCAAGATCGCGAATAAGATCGCATATGTCATGTGTGGCGGAGATCTTTCCTATCCTCAGGAGGTTTCTGAGCAATATCTGCTGGAACTCGAACGTGAAGCATTTCTTTCACTTACCGGGGAGAAGAAAACACTGGAAAGAATACAGGCAATATTAAAAGGCGGGAAGCCCTTAAGAAACTAAAAGAATAAACGAATGGATGCATTTATAATTAACGGATTACGGACAGCCGTAGGTCGGGCAAAAAAGGGTGGATTCCGCTTTACCCGTCCGGATGATCTGGCTGTAGAGGTAATACAGAACCTGATGAATTCCGTGGAAGGACTCACCAATGACATGGTCGATGATGTAATCGTCGGCAATGCCGTCCAGGAGGCCGAACAGGGAATGCAAATGGGGAGGATGATCTCCCTCATGGCATTGGGTATCGATACACCGGGAATGGTGATTAACAGGTACTGTGGAAGCGGTCTGGAAGCCATACACCTTGCTTCAGCCAAAATCAACGCAGGGATGGCAGATGTAATCATTGCAGGAGGAACAGAATCAATGTCGATGGTTCCGGTGATGGGATGGAAAACGGCGCTCAATTACAAAATCACGTCAGAGCACCCGGATTATTACACCAGTATGGGGCTGACTGCGGAACAGATCGCGCAGCAGTTCAATATTTCCAGGGAAGATCAGGATGAATTTGCGCTGCATTCTCACGAAAAAGCGGTTGCTGCCCAGAAGGCAGGTAAGTTTACCGATGAAATACTCCCGGTCACTATCAGCGAAACCTATGTTGAGGACGGGAAGAAAAAGAAGCGTGAATATACCGTAGATACAGATGAGGGACCCCGGCCGGATACCAGTATGGATGTTCTTTCAAAGCTGAAGCCGGTTTTTGCCGCTGGCGGTTCGGTGACGGCGGGAAATTCCTCTCCTACAAATGACGGAGCTGCGTTTGTCATAGTTATGTCGGAGAGAAAAATGAAGGAACTCGGTCTGGAGCCCCAGGCGCGACTTGTGAGCTATGCCGTTGCGGGTGTAGAACCAAGAATTATGGGTGTCGGACCCACATATGCGGTTCCCAAAGCTCTGAAGAAAGCAGATTTGAAACTTGCCGATATCGATTTGATCGAGTTGAATGAGGCATTCGCAGCACAATCCCTGTCGGTTATCCGGGACCTGGAGATGGACATGTCGAAAGTCAACGTGAATGGCGGGGCAATCGCGCTTGGCCATCCACTTGGAAGCACCTGCGCCCGTTTGTCCATTACCCTTATTAACGAAATGCGACGCCGAAATGGCAAATACGGAATGGTAACTGCTTGTGTCGGGGGTGGCCAGGGGGTTGCAGGGATTTATGAATTTTTAAACTAACAGGAGTCAGCTCCTATAAAAATATTTTACGAATGAGTACTACAGCAACAGAACAATCAAAACAGGTGCCTGCCGGCACGGAGTCAGCCATCAAAGGAGGCGAATTTTTAATCAGGGAATCTGAGGCAAAGGATGTCTTTATTCCGGAAGAATGGTCGGAAGAACAAAAAATGATTGCTCAAACGTGCCATGATTTTCTTGAGCAGGAAATTTATCCCAGGCTTGAGGAGATTGACAGCATGGAGCACCCGGAGCTTATGCCTTCACTGTTGGATAAGGCAGGAGAGCTTGGACTTCTCGGAACCTCGGTTCCTGAACGTTACGATGGATTCGGCATGAATTTCAATACCTCCATGCTGGTTGCCGAAGTTCTTGGGGCAGGTCATTCATTCGCTGTGGCGATTTCGGCGCATACCGGGATCGGCACCCTTCCCATTCTTTACTATGGGAATGAAGAACAAAAGCAGAAATATCTGCCAAAGCTGGCCACGGGAGAATACAAGGCAGCTTATTGCCTCACTGAGCCGGATTCTGGTTCAGATGCCAATTCCGGTAAGACCAAGGCGGTGTTGACTGATGATGGTAAGCATTATGTCATCAATGGACAGAAGATGTGGATAACCAATGGCGGATTCGCGGATCTGTTCATTGTTTTTGCCAAAATTGATGACGACAAAAACCTTTCTGCCTTTATAGTTGAAAAGGAATTCGGCGGGATTACCATGAATGAGGAAGAAAAGAAAATGGGAATTAAGGGATCTTCCACCCGTCAGATCTTTTTCAATGATTGCAAAGTACCGGCTGAAAACCTGTTGTCTGAACGGGGTAATGGATTTAAGATTGCCGTTAATATCCTTAATATCGGCCGGATCAAGCTGGGAGTGGCTGCTATCGGAGCATGTAAGGCAGTCACATCGAGGGCCGTTAACTATGCCAATGAGCGTAAACAATTTGGTCAGTCTATTTCCAACTTCGGGGCAATTAAGCACAAGATTGCCCAGATGGCTACAAAGACGTACGTTTCGGAATCAGCACATTACCGTGCCGGTCAGAATATTGATGACGCGTATGATTCTCTTCTTGAGCAAGGAATGGACCCGGCAAAGGCCCGCTTGAAATCAGTAGAGGAATTTGCCATTGAATGCGCCATTTTAAAAGTACACGGATCGGAAGTACTGGACTTTGTTACTGATGAAGGGGTTCAGATTTATGGTGGAATGGGCTATTCTGCGGAAGGTCCCATGGATCGTGCTTATCGGGATGCAAGGATCAACAGGATCTTTGAAGGAACCAATGAGATCAACCGGATGCTTTCAATTGATATGCTGATGAAAAGGGCCCTTAAAGGATCACTGGACCTTATGAGCCCCGCCATGGCCGTTCAGAAAGAGCTTATGTCGATTCCTGATTTTGGAGCGGAAGAGGAAGAAGGACTTTTTGCCACGGAGAAAAAGGCACTAAGAAACCTGAAGAAAGCAGGTCTGATGGTGGCAGGCGCGGCTGTTCAGAAATTCATGCAGAAACTGGGCGAGGAGCAGGAGATTCTCATGAATCTGGCGGATATGCTGATAGAAGGATATGTAGCAGAATCTGCGTTACTCAGAACGGAGAAACTGGCAGGTATGAAAGGCGAGGAGAATATTAAGCCGCAGATCGACATGACCCGGATTTATCTGTACGAGGCCATTGAAAAGGCGTCGAATGCAGGAAAGCAGGCAATTTATGCATTCGCGGAAGGGGATGAGCAACGAATGATGTTAATGGGCCTTAAGAGGTTTACCAAACTTCAGCCGTATAACCTGAAAGAGGCCCGCCGCAGGGTAGCTGATTTTGTAATAAGCAAGAATGAATATCCATTTTAAGCCGTGCTGCGGTTAAATCAATCCTTAATTGATTAACCCTGGATGAATTAGTTTAATTTGCGGGTCCCGGTACAAGGACCCGCATTTTTTTTGAGTGGATCTTTACATCAACTTCCTTGAATTCGCCTACAGTTTCCCCGTCAACCTGTAATGTTTCGGGTTTGTTCATGTAAACATGGACTGACGAACAGGAAATGATTTTTACATATTTGCTTTTTTTAAGGCTGCCCGTAAAAAATCGGATAAATATCCCGAAAAGCGCATACCAGGGATATGGACGAAAAATGCATAACTCAAATACACCATCATCCATTTTTCCATCCGGATTTACCACCGCACCCGTGCCATATTTCCTGGCATTGGCAAATGAGACCATTTGGGCCCGTCGTGAAAAGGTTTTATCAGGAAGCATGAAATGATAGCGTAATGATTCCTGAGTCATCAGGGTTTTGACAAACTGACGGGCATAGCCCCACTTGCCACGCTTGCCGGCCTGTTCAAATCGCTTGATCAGTTTGGCGTTGAAGCCAAGATCGGCCAGGTGGAGAGAAATAAACTCCCGATTGATTTCGATTACATCAATTTCTTTCATCTTGTCCCTCAGAATGACCTTGAGGGAAGAGGCAATATTTTCAGAAATACCAAGTTCTGTGGCCATCCCGTTGGCCGAGCCCAAAGGTATTATACCAAGAGGTATGGCACGATCCATCAGGATACCGGCCACCATATTTATGGTACCATCCCCGCCACAGGCAACCACCCGGTCCGGGATTATCTTATCCAGGGTTTCCCCGAGTTTTTTCCGGTCCTGATCACCCGTTGTCTCAAAAAATTCCGGAGTGCATTCATTGGAAGAAAAAAACCGTTTTATTTCCTGTTTGAGGTTTCTCTTATCAATTCCCCCAGAAATTGGATTAATGACAAATAAAATTGTCCGCATATCGATTAAATTCGAACAAAGATTGATTACTGAAAGTTAAATCACTAGTCAGCTATCTACAAATTAGTTCGAAAACCGGTTAACTCCCTCAAATTAAGGGTGAAGAAATGGATGGGATTACTAACCCCGCCAGTGATCCTTCCATACAGGGGATATGGTACACCCTCTCGGGTAATTCTCAAGGGTCATGTGCTGGATGACCGAAAACTTTATGAGGCCGGACACGAAGACAGGAAGCGTCGTAATTTCAAGGCCATGCTCAGCCGGTACATGGCGGATGCCCTTCCTGATATACGGGTAAGTGTCTCGTTTCAGGGTCAGGAGAAAATTGTAACTACCAACGAAACCGGATTTTTTGAGGTAACTATGGAGTTCGACCCACCACTTACTGGTAATGGTTGGCTTAATGCTGAATATACTGTGCTTGACAAGATCGTGGATGACCAAAAGCCAATGGTTACCCAAAAAGAGGTTTACATCCTGGATAAAGCAGCTCAGTTTGGTATTATTTCCGACGTGGATGATACCATACTCATATCCCATGCCACCAGGACGCTGCGCAAAATGAGGCTGATCCTCACCAAGAATGCTAAAACAAGGCTGCCCTTTGCCGGGGTAGCGGCATTTTATGAAGTGCTTGCCGGTCAGTCCAGGTCAAATCCGATTTTTTATGTCAGCAGCAGTGAATGGAACCTGTATGACTTTCTTGAAGATTTTTGTGAGACGCAGGGTATTCCCCGGGGACCATTCCTGTTGCAGGAACTAAAGACCAATCTCTATCGGTTGCTGAAAAGCGGCGGAGGCACACATCGCCACAAAATTGAAAAGATCAGAAAACTGCTTGATTTGTTTCCACTGGATTTCGTCCTTATCGGCGACAGTGGCCAGCGGGATGCCTATCTCTATGCAGAGATTATTAAAGAATATCCCGGTCGAATTAAAGCTGCGTATATTCGGGATGTAAGTAAGAATGCGAGGGATGAGGAGATTTTAAAGGTGGCGGACAGTGTTAAGTCTGTAGATCTCGTGTTGGTGAGGGATACCGCTCACGCCGCTGAACATGCTTACCGCCACGGTCTGATTAACCGGAATGACATGGAGAAAGTACATAAAAACACGGATGAAGCATTCAGCTAACCACCGCAACCAAGGTTTTTTCTGAGGTCACGTGAAGGGATCCCCCCGTAATCACCATCCTCCCTCTCATCGGTTTCCTCTGCCGTTTCCTTTTCATCCGCGCTTTCCTTATCATCCCGTGCAGGTCCTTTTTTCCGGTCACTCTCCGTTTTAGTCTTCCCGGATGTATCATCCGGATACTGTTTATGTTTCTCTTCATCTTCCATACATAAAGGATAACGTTTGAGATGTCTTAATCGTTGCCTTCCCTAGAGCGTTCATTTGGTTTGTGATGACCCGCAAAATGACGCAGATCATGAATGTTTATAGATTTTAATATTGTTTAATCGGTCGCAAGGACCTATCTTAGTAGTTGTTTATAATTAATCTAAATAAAAGCTCGTGAAATCAGTTAGAAGCGTAGTGGATTTGCACCCGGGAGAAAGTGCTACGATCAATGGGTTTATGGATGATAAACTTTCACTCAAGCTTATGGAGATGGGATGCCTCCCCGGCACCCGTATTCAGTACAATTTTGCGGCTCCGCTTGGGGATCCGATTTGTGTTAGCGTTTCCGGCTACAATCTTTCCCTGCGTTTAGACGAAGCGATAACTATTGCCATTCAATAAATGCCGGATTCCATTCCGAAGATAGCTTTGGTGGGGAACCCCAATTCGGGTAAATCCTCACTTTTTAATATCCTTACCGGTCTGAATCAAAAAATCGGAAACTTTCCCGGTGTAACGGTTGAGAAAAAAACTGGATCCTGCCAGCTCACACCCTCCAAACGTGCCGAAATAATTGACCTGCCGGGTACCTACAGTATTTATCCAAATTCGAGGGATGAACAGATAGTTTTTGATATTCTCGTCAATGATAACAATCCCTATCATCCAGACCTGGTGGTTGTAATTGTTGATGCGTCCAATTTTAAGAGGAATCTTCTGCTGTTTACGCAGGTCTATGACCTGGGCTTACCGGTGGTGTTAGTCCTCAATATGATAGATCTGGCCCACAAGACCGGGCTGATTATTGATCATGATACCCTGACCAGGGAGCTGAACGTACCTGTCATTCCGATGCGGGCAAGAACGGGAGTCGGACTGACTGAGCTTAAGAAAGCACTTGCCGAACCGGTCGCGGTATCCGAAAAACCCTTTTTCGATGTCCGCGAACATTGCTCTAAACCTGTGGAGGAGGTAAAAAAACATTTTAACATTACCTCGGATTACCGGGCGTATCAGATTCTCCAGCAATTCAGGATCAATCATTCACTTGATGAGGCTCAAAAGGCGTGGCTTGAAAATATGGCTGTCAACTGTCATTTTAATTCTCATGAACTGAGGAGGGTCGAGACACTTCATCGCTACAAGAAAATAAGCGAACTGGTGGGCAAGTCAGTCCGGGAGAGCAGTGAATTGCTTCCCAAGCGATGGACAGAC
>JAUILA010000028.1 GCA_030432655.1 Bacteroidia bacterium | reverse complement strand
AATTTTAGGCTCTTCAGTTGTATCCTCACACTCAAACCCAAACTCGCTCTGTCATTAAGCGCAGACAAATCACAAAGTCCTAATTTAATCTTGCCTTAGCTTAATGACATTGCACCCCCCTCAAGGGGGGATTATGAAGGATGACATTAACACTTCTCTACCTCCCTCTCATCACCTTCCGTTTCTCCTTTCCCCTCTCCCTCTCAAAAAAAACAGCCCTTTTTGGGCTGTTTTTTTTAACTAACAAGCAAACTATTTAATTAATCAAGGTCAAAACGGTCCAGGTTCATCACTTTATTCCATGCTTTGACAAAGTCGTTGACGAATTTTTCCTGTCCGTCCGAGCATGCATAAACTTCTGCAAGTGCCCGCAGTTCAGAATTGGATCCGAAGATTAGGTCAACCCGCGTTCCGGTCCATTTAACTTCTCCAGAAACACGATCCCTGCCCTCAAATTCTGTCTGCGCATCCGACGTTGCCTTCCAGGTGGTGCGCATATTCAGGATGTTCCTAAAGAAATCATTCGTCAGTTTACCAGGGGTTTCAGTGAATACACCATGGTTTGAACCATTGTAATTGGTACCCAAAACGCGCATTCCACCGATCAGCACCGTCATTTCAGGAGCTGTCAGGGTAAGAAGCTGAGAACGGTCAACCAGCATTTCTTCCGGTGATGCGGTTACATGCTCCCCGCCGGAAACATAATTTCTGAATCCATCCGCAGACGGTTCGAGTGCTTCAAACGCTTCCACGTCTGTTTGCTCTGCCGTAGCATCGGCACGACCCGGGCTGAATGGAACAGCAATGTCATGGCCGGCGTCTTTCGCCGCCTTTTCAACCGCCGCACAACCACCTAGTACAATGAGATCTGCAAGCGATACCTGCTTATTGCCGGATTGTGCATCGTTGAATTCCTTCTGTACACCTTCCAGCGTACTGATCACCTTGCCCAGCTGCTCAGGATTATTCACTTCCCATCCATTCTGGGGAGCCAGTCGGATCCGCGCGCCATTAGCACCTCCCCGCATATCCGATCCACGGAAGGTGGAAGCAGATGCCCAGGCCGTTGTTACCAGTTCGGATACTGATAATCCTGAATCAAGGATTTCACCCTTCAGGTGAGCGATATCGTTGTCATTCACCAATTCATGAGTAACCTCAGGAACAGGGTCCTGCCAGATCAGTTCTTCATCCGGCACCTCAGGTCCGAGGTAGCGGGAAATCGGCCCCATATCACGGTGCGTCAGTTTATACCAGGCCTTCGCAAAGGCATCAGCAAACTCATCAGGGTTTTCAAAGAAGTGACGGGAGATTTTCTCATATTCAGGATCCATCCGCATCGAAAGATCGGTAGTGAGCATGAATGGAGCATGCTTCTTATCAGGATCATGTGCATCCGGGATAAGTCCTTCCCCGGCACCGTCTTTTGGTTTCCACTGGTACGCGCCTCCCGGACTCTTGGTAAGCTCCCATTCGTAACCGAACAGGTTCTCAAAATAATTATTACTCCATTTCGTAGGAGTAGTCGTCCATGCACCTTCCAGGGCGCTCGTTATTGTATCGGCACCGGCACCGGTACCGTAGGTATTTTTCCAGCCCATACCCATTTCTTCAATAGAAGATCCGGCTGGCTCCTTACCTATGTATTGCTCCGGATCCGCCGCGCCATGAGTCTTTCCAAAGGTATGTCCGCCGGCAATCAGTGCCACCGTCTCGTAATCGTTCATCGCCATCCTGCCGAATGTCTCACGAATATCCTTAGCCGCCGCAACCGGATCGGGATTCCCTTCCGGTCCTTCCGGGTTGACATATATCAGACCCATGGTGGTGGCACCCAAAGGATTCTCCAGCTCGCGATCGCCCGAATACCGCTCCTTGGTTCCCAGCCATTCTCCTTCAGAGCCCCAGTAAATATCTTCTTCCGGCTGCCAGACGTCTTTTCTTCCACCGCCAAAACCAAAAGTTTTTAATCCCATTGACTCGAGTGCACAGTTTCCGGCCAGAATCATCAGGTCAGCCCAGGAAATTCTCTTTCCGTATTTTTCCTTGATCGGCCATAACAACAAACGCGCCTTGTCCAGATTGGCATTATCAGGCCAGCTGTTAAGCGGTGCAAATCGCTGTGTACCTGTTCCGCCGCCGCCCCGGCCATCGGCAATCCGGTAGGTTCCGGCACTGTGCCAGGCCATACGTATGAAAAATGGTCCGTAATGACCGTAATCTGCCGGCCACCAATCCTGCGAATCCGTCATCAGGTCATATAAATCCTGCTTTACCGCGGCCAGGTCCAGTTTTTTGAATTCTTCCTCATAGTTAAAATCTTCTCCCATCGGATCCACCAGGTTGGAATGCTGGCGGAGAATATTCAAACTGAGCTGATTAGGCCACCAGTCCCGGTTTGAAGTCCCGGTACCGGCAGTAAACTTTACAGCGCCTCCCAGGAAGGGACATTTGCTTGATTCATTTACATCCCACGCCTTTTGATGGTCATGAGATGACGAATTTGAATGTTTGTTGTCTGACATATTTATTAAATAGTTTGTTAGTGTTATTCCTCACTAAATTTACAATAATCCTTAGTTATAATAAATAATTTTAATATCAGTTCTGTTTATACTTCTATCAGGTAAATTTATGACCTCAGGTAATTGTCCGGAGATCCCGGTTTTCATCCGTAAAATAAAAAACAAGTGCATGTCATTATACGCGCAAAGTATATGGGATCACAATAGAAGATCTGATGCCGGAGGCAGAAGTCAGCATACCTCGCAGGCGGTTTTGACCGAATATCAGCTGAATGGGTATGCGCTCAAGATTATGAATGGCGATTAGTTAGTATGCCATTCGGCATATAATCAGCTGATAAACAATATGTTTTATCATTTTTTCAGCGAACATCTCTCAAATAAGTGTATATTATATAAGTGCTTCCTTAAAGAATTATGAAAATCAGGTACCGAACTTCGCTTGCTTTGTTTTTCTTGATGGTGCCGCTGCTGTTTGTTTCCCTGACTATTTACAATTCCAGGGGTTGCGACCAGCTGGTCATCGATTCCTATGAGGTACATGGCTCCATTGATATTCCAGAGATAATTTCAGCAGATTGTCAGTTTGATGAATCAAACCAGGTACGCATAACCACTTTTAAGCTCAGGAATAGCTTAAAATCAAAATCATTCAGGAAGATCAATGCAGGAGATGCCTTTAAAGAGCTGAAAGCAATTCACTTATTGGATACCCGGCATATTCCGGATGATCAGCAGGTTCTGATCCATACAGGGAAATCCTACACGAACGAATTCACTTTCATTTATGATCCTGCTTCAAAAATGCTGATTGCGGAAATTCGATATTGAGATTTCAAAATTGACTATTGACTAAAATACACCATGATGAAACGAAAGTTATTCCTTAGGTCACTCGGCCTCAGTGCCGTGGCGGTTCCATTCGCCGCGGGTTTATCTCCGAAGCCGGATTTTACAGAATGTTCGCCTACAGCCACTGATACGCCGGGTCCGTTTACCACGCATGATCCGGATACCTTAATGCGCGCCGATATTCGCGGAGACCGGACGGGCATCCACCTTGACATTGAACTCACTATCCTTGACCGGTCAAACGGCTGCCAGCCAATGTCCGGGGCCCTTGTGGATATCTGGCACTGTGACAAAGACGGACTGTATTCGGAGTACGGCAATCACCGGCTGCAGAAGGAAGACCTGAGAAATGAGCATTTTCTAAGGGGAAGACAGAAAGCCGATGCCAACGGCAAAGTCGCCTTCTCCTCCATTTTTCCGGGATGGTATCCCGGAAGGTCCACGCACATTCACTACGAGGTATTTACACCCGAAGGAAAATCACTTCACATTTCCCAGATTGCCTTCCCGGAAGGTCCTGAAAGTGCAGTAAATAAAGTGAATGCCGCCCGGGAAAAGGGCTATGTTAAAGGCATGAACGGATATACAGAAAACAACCGTGACGGAGAATTCCGCGACGGGGTGGAAACACAACTGGCGAATATTTCCGGATCGGTAGAGAGTGGATTTGCTTTAACGCATTCCATTGTAGTCTGAAAGCAGTCAAAATAATTGTCACCCCTGCCTATCGTCTTCGTACACCGTAGCCTTTCAGTAACCTCGGAAGCTTTCAGCGTAGGATGTGGCGAAGGTGTGCAGGCAGGCTGGGGCTGCGAACGAAGTGAGCAGAGCCCGGGGTCTGTGTGTCACCACGATCTAACTCCAACAGAATCCCCGGAAACAATATTCACGGAAATCTTTTCCCTGATCACCCTCCATGTCCCCACGATTTGATGTTTATACCAGTGGCCACCGATCATATATGAAATGAAAATTTGATTTTCATAATGATTTCTGGTGTGATAATCTATATCTGACCCGTAAAACAAGGTATCCTTCCGATTACCTGGTAACAGGTTCTCCATTTCAACCAACTCATGACGTCCGTGAATCTTTGCGTACTTAATTTTAACGGGAGAATCATTTTGCACCGACAACTCAACCTTGTCGTCCAACGAATAATGCCGAAGATAGACACGATTTAACAGCAGCATAATAAAGAATGTACATAACAAGAGGAAACTCCACCGTAAGTGCCGCAGCATCCTCCATCCTGACCGAATGAACCGTAAGAACAGCCCGATGAAAATAAGGCATGTGACTGGAAAAAAGCCGTAAACATATAAACGCCCCCATAAATACACATAATTCCCTTGTATCCAGGAGGCACCAAAAAACCTGGCAATCATCAGGCTTATGTGTAACAGGATCCATATACAAAGCAGGCTGTTCAGTAAAATTACCATCTTCCTCGCTGTCCGGCTGGTCATGTCTTTTTGATTAAATATTTAAAATCGAAGTTTCCGTACTCGCATTCGTTTATGATAATGTTCCGGCAATATTCAGCCTGAACCGGCGAGACTAATCATCGCGTCTTCGGGCTTACTAAATTTGAATCGATAACCAGCGTCCAGTAATCTCGCGGGCACCACCCTCCTGCTTTTGAGTATGAGCTCTGTCTCAGTGCCAATCAATATTGCCCCAAATTCCAGTAACCATTTCGGGGCAGGCAATCCAATCGGCATCCTGAATGCCTTTCTCATCACCCTCATAAAGTCTTTGTTGGAAACCGGATTTGGGGCTGTCACATTATAAACTCCTTTACAGGAAGGATTCTGAATTAAAAAATCAATGACTTCAGCAAAATCCCGGGCATGCAACCAGCTTACAAACTGCCGGCCGTTGCCCTGCCTGCCACCCAATCCGAGTCGTACCATTCTCCGAAGCGGAATAAACGGTCCGCCTTCCCGGCCCATTACAATTCCGGTCCGGATGGCAATTTTCCTGGTTTGATTCACCTTTGCTTCATTGAATACCGCTTCCCATTCCCGGCAGACATCCACCGAAAATCCAGTACCGAATTCTCCGGATTCTTCATCCATATCCATGTCTTCCGAATGCCGGTAGATTGTTGCAGATGCTGCGTTGATCCACAGTGACGGCGGAGTGTTGGATTGCTTTATTGCTTCACCGATTGCCCGGGTCGAATTAATCCTGGATTCCAGAATTTCCTTCATATTTTCAGCATTATAGCGGCAATCAACAGATTTACCGGTAAGATTAATGACTACATCCGCGCCGTCAATATATTCTTCCCAGCCATTCAGGCTTTCTCCATCCCAATGAACATGAAGGACACCGTCACGAAAGCAGGTTGACCGCCTCGTCAGCAAGACAATTTCCCAGCGTGATCTGAACCAGTCGGTGAGAATGCGACCAAGAAAACCGGTTCCCCCGGCAAGTATCATACGTTTCATAATAAAAGGAGTAAAGTGAGAATAACTAAACGATAGGCTACCCAGGAAACACTGATCGCCCCGGGTAATTCCAGCAGCCGGACCCGGCGGATATGCTCAAGCAGCATAAGACTGACAACCAGCATAAAATAAGCGGCAAAAAACCACGGACTGGATATAAGACGCTGCAATGCCAGCGCCGGGAGAAGCAGCAGTCCGCCGGCCAGTGATATCGTCATCAAATTACCCAGGTAATGAAGCACTCGTTGACGGTTAAAGAGGCTGACAATCAACCCCTGCCACATTAGCTGTCCACCGCATATAAAAAGCTCTCTGTTAAAACTACTTGACTCAAGTAAGGGATAAAGTAAGGTTGTATATCTACCTAAAATAAAGGATGTTATAACCCAAGAAAATATGATATAACTCCATCTCCATCCGGCATGAAAATCCGGAGTGCATGAATTTTCGGCTTCGAAAGTAGCTGCAGGCGCGATAACCTTCCGGTTATAGGAAATGAATTTGTAAACCAAATTCATGGATGCCCTGAATGGCTTGAACATAAAGATGCCTCTCATCCACGGCCACCGGTTTGCCAGAATGTACATAAGACTGTCCAGTCCGTATCGCACCTTTCCATTCTCCCGGTTAACCAGGGCAATCTCATTACGGGCCCTGTTCATGTCTACTAATCCATCCTGCCTGCTTAAAAGATGATAGGGCTCCCTATTCCCCTTCTTAAGCATGCCTGTCCGGATAAATGCACCTGTATACATGACGCACATAGGGCAATCCGCATCATAGATAATTGTTTCTTCTTTTAAGGGTTTCATTAGTAAATAGATTTAGTTTTCAATACTTTCAATATTTATTGAAAGTTTGTTTTAAAATTTTTTACAGCTTCATTAATAGTTTATAAAACCAGCCCTGGTCTGATTTGGTGAATTTGTCAATCATCCCATCCACCTTGGTGGAAAAATCAAACAGATCTCCTGTCACTTTCCTGAATTCCGCGATTTCCTCCTTATTCGTACCTTCAACGCGATGCACTTCTTCGAGTACGGTAAGAATAGGTTCGATCTCCCTCCTTCTGCGCTCCCTGGATACCTGGCGCGCAAGCTGCCAGATGTCTTTCCCGGTAGCAAAAAAATCTTTTCTTTCGCCTGGGACGTGCTGTTTGAATACAATCCCCCAATCAATTAATGCGCGAATATTCATATTCACATTTCCCCGCGACATCTTTAACTCATCCATTATCTCCTCCGTAGAGAGTGGCTCGGTGGCAAGTAACAAAAGCGCATGAATCTGCGCCATCGAGCGGTTAATTCCCCAGCTGGAACCGAGATTTCCCCACGCCTGTATAAACTTGTCCTTTGCCTCCGGATAATTCATGTGGTAAATATAGTTCAATTTTTAGAACTTTCAATATTTATTGAAAGTTTTGTAAATAATTTTATGACGTATCATGATTATGCATCTGCCGCAGCCCTGCCTGTAATATTATTTTATTTCCGTAGATTCATGGCTGTAATTGATTAAACCGGAAAACTATGAGAGCGATTAAAATATCCGTGCTGTTTGTTTGTCTTTGTGCGTTATGCCTCGTAAATGCCTGCGGTGATGATGACCAGGAATTGAGCTGCCTGACCGAGTTGAATAACGTAGATATTATGCATCAGACGGACGAGTTCATCGTTACGTTTGAAATCTCATATTCCGGAAACCTGAGCGTGGATCCGGAAGTGCAGTGGGCATTCGGCGATGGCACGGAAGTGACCGCCACCGGTACAACAGTGGAACATACCTACTCTGCCCTCGGCACGTATGATGCCGTGGCTATCGTTACCTTGAGGGATAATGATGCGACCTGCCAGGTACCGCAAGATGAGCAGGTGGTTATTAATTAAGCATACCCGGGATGTTGCATGGTAAGGTTTTATCATTGACCCCGTCATGCACCAGGGCAGGCGGCAAGGATCACCTGTGCGGTCTTAGGTGGACGCTAAGACCATCCAACAGACCCCGCTCTCCTGGTCCTGGTCTTAGTCTTAGTCTTAGTCTTAGTCCTCACCCACTCTTTCCTCAATCTTCCCTGTCTCCTTATGCTTCAGGATCAGCTTCTTCGCTCCATAATGTGTAATCTCCTCCTTCACCAGGTAGTAATCACTATCGTACTCGGTCAGGTGATCATGTTTCGTCACCCCGGTCTGACCGCGCCAGACATCCAGGGCAACCGGCTCCCACTTTTTGCTCTTGACTGACTTGTAAGCGGCATCCATTACCGCATTCACGACATATCCGTCATAAAACGTTTCCCTTGGCTCCGTCCCATTCTCCATGGCATTGAACATATCCATAAACATATGGTTGTAGCCCAGTTCATTCAGCTCATCCCCCACAGGAAAAAGCCATCCACTGTCGCTTTCTGCCTTTTCAGCAATATACCCACCACTTTTGCCCGAGGTGAATATTTCCAGGCCTGTCCGCATAAAGCCATTACTCCAGATCGTACCTTCATCGCCCATCACCTCGTCACGCAGATCCAGTCCGCCCCGGAAGGTCCAGCTGACCTCAAACTGTCCGATCGCCCCGGATTCATACTTAACCAGTCCAATCGCATGATCCTCGGCATCAATAGGCTTCACCTGCGTATCCGCCCAGCACATGACCTCTACCGGCCGAATATCCTTTCCGATAAAATTCCGGCCGATTTCGATGCAATGACAACCCAAATCCAGGATGGCACCGCCTCCGGCTATCTCTTTATCCCAGAACCAGTCACTATGCGGACCAGGGTGCGTTTCCCTCGATTTCGCCCATAATACCCTGCCAATCGCGCCCGCCTTGACGGATTCCCAGGCTTTCAGGAACTTGGGGGTATACACCAGGTCTTCCAGGTACCCGTTGAAGATGCCGGCCTCTTCCACCGCACGCATCATACGCAACGCCTCATCTGCATTCCTGCCCAGAGGTTTGGTGCAGATCACCCCTTTCCTGTGTTTTACGCAAAGATTGACCGCTTCTTCATGCAGGTGATTGGGCAGTGAGATGCATACAACATCCACCTCGTCCCGGTCAACCGCTTCTTCCATGGAATCGGTGTGAAACGGGACGTTATAATCATCCGCAAATTTTTTGCTTGATTCCATTTTTCTCGAATACACACTTACTACCTCATCACGGCTGCGATATCCGATCAGTGAATCCGTATAGAACCGGCCAATAAACCCGGTTCCCAACATGGCAATTTTCATTTTTCCTGTATTTTCTTTTCCCTAAATATTAATGCAAAAAGGATCAGTACCGCTGCCGCGATACCCGCCGGATACATCCAGATCCTGCCCCAGTCATGCCCTGCCGGATCAAGTGACAAGGATTCAACAATACGTCCGGCTATGGCAAAACCAATATACATCCCCACCCCATAGGTGGCAAGTGTGATCAGTCCCTGGGCCGCCGACTTAATATTCTCCCCCGCCTTTTTCTCCGTATAAATCTGTCCGGTTACAAAGAAAAAGTCATAGCAGATTCCATGGAGAATGATCCCCAGGTAAATGAGTGACATGAGATCGTCTGCATTCCCGAAGCTGAAACAAACATAGCGAAGCACCCAGGCCCCCATGCCGATCAGCAGCATATACTTGAGGCCGAACTTCCGGAAGAACCATGGAATGAGCAGCATAAAGACAAGCTCTGACACCTGCCCCAGGGCCATTTTTGCAGCTGCCTGGGACACGCCGACCTCGTTCATATATTTATTCGCCTCCTGGTAATAAAAAGCGAGCGGAATACATATGAGAATAGAGGCAATAAAGAAAACGAGGTAGTTCCGGTCTTTCAGCAGCTTTAGCGCATCTGTTCCGATAATGTCCCCGATAGAAATGTCTTTTCCTTTACCCCCGGGAGGTGTTTCCGGGAGAAAAAAGCTCAGTACACCCAGGCCCAGTGATGCCACTGCAGCCATGTAAAAGGTGTTTACCAAAGCGCCTTGCTCCTCCCAGTTCAGCCACCCGATAAGCAGTCCGGCAATGATCCATCCCACTGTTCCCCAGACACGCAGTCTGGCGAACTGGTTTTCGGGATCGGTAAGCTGACGGAAGGCAACCGAATTGACCAATGCCAGGGTGGGCATGTAAAGGATCATGTAGGCAAGAATAATAGGGTAAAAACCGCCAAAATCATCCATACCAGTTATCCAGAACATCAGTGCCGCCCCAATAAAATGCAGGGCTCCCAGTATCTTTTGCGCGGAGAAATAACGATCAGCAATAAGTCCGATTACAAACGGAGCCAGAATTGCCCCTAAAGACTGTGTGCCATAAGCCATCCCGTTTTCAATATCCGTTGCTTTAATTGTACGGCTCAGGTAGGTACCCATAGTAACAAACCATGCACCCCATATAAAGAATTCCAAAAACATCATCAGGGACAGCCTGATGGTCATCGATCGTTTCATAGTTGAAGCATTGGTCAGAGAAGTCAATTTAATGGATTTCTTTCAAAATCCGATTCCGTTCATCACAATGACCTATTCAAACAGAATGCAGGAAGGCTGCGATATGTCAATAGAATGACCGGTGGCCGTGAGAACGCCCGTTTGCTCAATGGAAGCAGTGATCACCGACGTTCCCTGCTGGTTTGCGATAACCAAATATCCACCGTCCGGACTGATGGCGAAATTCCGTGGCCAGCGTACCCCTTCCGTAAAATGTCCCTTGAGCTCAAGCATTCCACTATCACCAATTTCATAACTGGCAATGCTTCCGTGTCCCCGGTTGGAAGCGAACAAATACCTTCCGGATGGATGGACATGTATATCTGCACAGTAATTTTCTCCCTCATAACCCGCTGGTAAAGTGCTGACTATCTCAATTTGCTTAAAGTCATTATTCTCCTTATTCCAAAGGTATACTTCAATGGTGGAATTCAATTCATTGATCACGTACATGACCGGAAGTCTTGGGTGATACGCGATATGTCGCGGACCTGCCCCTGCGGTAATGGCGATGGAATCCACCAGCTCAAGTCCATCATCCTTTACCTTGTACTGATACACTTTATCACTGCCCAGGTCAGCCGACAGCGCGAAATCCGTGCCGGGCATGGGTATTATGGAATGCGCATGAGGCGCTTCCTGGCGTTCGGTGTTGGGTCCTGTGCCGTTATGTGGATAGGTCTTTGTAATTCCAAATTGACTGTCTTCGGTCAGTGCCACACTCAGCACGTTCCCACCACCGTAATTTGCCACAAGCAGCAGATCGTCTTTCACACTAATATAACAGGGATACATGCCCTCAGAGGAAGTGCTGCCTTCTTCTTTCAGCATATGATCATCCCCTATTGCAAATGAGGTGATCAATCCGCTGTCATTATTTTCATTGACAGCAAACAAGTGAGTATCGTTTTTTGCCAGGTAGGAAGGGTTTCCTGTAGAAGCTGCGAGTAAAGGTGCCGACATGCTGCCATCATCTGCATTGAACACGGCATAGTAAATTCCTTTGCTGGATTCATTGGTGTAGGTTCCAATGTAAAACCCATATTCGTTGCCGGTAGACGCTGGCTCCTCAGACATGGTTTGCTGGTTGTTACTGGTTTCACTGGCTTGCTGACACCCGGACAGATTTAACACCAGGGCCAGGCAGATAATAAATACTTTGTTCATGCTTCCAAGATATGAAAAATTACCAGCAGTTTGTAAATCCACAACCTTTTGGATACACTGCCGGCGTCTGTAAAAACCTATACTCCTGTCAGACACTAATTTACCTCTTATTAGCCTGCCAATTCTGTCCTGATGCTCTAACTTTACAGGATGAGAAAACTTGGTGCCATACTGAATACGCCCATGCACGACACTTGCTCCATGCGCGAATCACTGCGTACCATGTCGCTGATTGGCCTTTTTGTGACGTTGTTTCTCTGGATATTTGAACCCTTCGGATTTGACAGTATTCCTGGCAATTCTTTTCCCTATGCATTGGGTTTTGGCGGGATCACACTGGCAACCGGTCTGATTCATGAGTTCATCGAACTTAAGATCATGAGATTCAGAAAAGACCTCCCCTCCTGGACGTTCTGGAAGTGGCTGATCTCCATGCTGATCCTGATCATGATGATTGCAGCCGGCAACATGCTTTTTGCATCCTGGCTGTCCGGATGGCATGAATTTGATCTGGATGATTATCTCCGTACCCTGGGCAATACAGCAGCCATCGGCTTTTTCCCTGTTACGCTTTTCGGGATAATGAATATCCGGAGAAATGAAAAACGCTTCAGCCACATCGCTTCCGGCTTACCTGCGCCGGTACATCAACCAGCAGATCACCATCAAATCACCCTTCCTTCCAACGCTGGCGACGATGTGGAAACCGAGGTAGGTAGTATCCTGTTTATCGAGGCCAGTCAGAATTATCTTACGATTCACAGGCGGGAGAATGACCAATATTCAAGCCAGATGATACGAAATACGCTCAAGGATATCCGGTCGGTCCTTTCTCCGTACGAGAGAATCATTCAGTGTCACCGTTCGTTTCTCGTAAATATGGATCATATCGAGGAGGTCAGCGGAAATTCACAAGGTCTTATTCTCCACCTGGACCCGGAAAAAACACTGAACGTACCTGTATCCCGTACCTATATCCCTGCTGTTCGTCACAGAATGCAGCCGGTATCTTGACATTCGTCACACAACCCTGTTGTCCGTCCCTCTGGCTTGCAGGTTGTCCGTATATACACGCTATTTGTACCTGTCAACGCAAAATAACGGATATCATGAAATACCTTCTCTACCTTCATATTGCCTGCGGATTTGCCAGTCTGCTTGCCTTCTGGGCACCGGTTTTTACTGGCAAGGGATCAACCGCCCACAGGAAAATCGGTTTCTTCTATACATATGCCATGTGGGCAGTAGTCATCAGTGCTGCCATTCTTTCGGTCAATAATCTTGTTATCGGGCAAACCAATATGGGACTTTTCCTGGGCTTTCTCTCTGTGATCTCAGCCACCCCACTCTGGCATGGGCTGGCCGTTTTAAAAAACAAAAAAAGCTTAAGCCGGCGTTTCCGGTTCACCCAGATTTTCCTGGGAATACTGCAGTTCCTGTTTGGGGCCTTCCTGGTAATTTACGGAGCATTCTATATCACTGACGGAATCAGAGTGCTGATGATCTTCTTTGGTGTACTTGGGGTTTCCTCCATACGTGATGTAATGAAAATGATCTGGGCGAACCAGGATGAGAAACCGGACTGGTACCGTGATCACTACCGCGGAATGATCACCTCGGGCATTGCCGCATACACTGCTTTCCTGGCCTTCGGCGGACGTCAGTTTCTGTCGGAAATATTGCCGGGAATGTGGCAGGTATTGCCGTGGATACTTCCCACCATCATCGGTGTAGTCGCCATGAGGCTAATGGACAGAAAGAGGTCACGAAAAACTTCGGCAAAAACTCAGACAGCCTGATCATTTGGGCTCCTTCCCCTTCCGGATGGCTGCCATGGCTCCATGAATAAAGGATTTTACCCAGTAATTGACCGGTCCTTTATATGAAATACGTTCCTGCTCCACAGCAGCAATGGCATCCTCCCTGGAATGCCTGAGAATGATTCCATCCGCAAGCAAGGTCAGTAGCTCAGAGCCCAGGTTACGCACCTCCGGCTCATTACGTTTGAATATTTCAATGTGGAGGTCATCATAGGTTACAATGGCTTCACCATTGGCCGAAACACTGTCGGCGGTAACAGAAAGGTCAAATTCCCGCATAAATCCTGATTTAATCTGAACAGACTCCAGCGAATCAACCATTTGATTAAAAAGTAGCAAATCCATATCCGTCAATCGTAAATTCAGGGAAAAAGAAAGCGAATCCATTTCGCGGTAGACAATCGCAGCCTGTCCGCTGTCATATACCTTCATAATTCCTTCCATCACCTGATCGCTCTGATCCTGGTTACCCTCCGGCCAGATGCTCACTTCTATATCATTCAATGTAATATGACCCGTTTTTCCGGTTTTTTCGCCCGTTTCAAAATAAGTCAGATTTCCATTACTGGTGGTGATCAGCTCAAGTGCGACGTTATCCGGCAAAGGGATCATTTCAGTAAGCAGAAAAGGCTTGCGCACCGGTTCCGGGTCAGTGAGGGTTTTATCACGACGGATCTCTATTTCGAATCCATCAAGGTGGACAGAGGGCAGATTTACATGGGTGCCGGAGTAAATGGAGTCCCAGGGAACATTATCCAGCATGATCTTATCAAAACGGGCATTCACAATATCCGTTTCATTCTTTATGGACGACACGTAGGATTCCTTTGGGATTACCTCAAAATCACTTAGTAAAATCGTCTGCTTATCTGACCTGATGTTACCAATTCTCAATCCTGATTTTGGTGTATCAAAGGCAATCTCACTGGCCTCAATGACAATATGATCCTCCTGTTCAAGGTCAACATGTATCCCGCCAAACCGGATCAGCTTGTCATTAATCTCGACCTGGCCCGGGTGAATTATCAACTGTTCCAGAAAATCGGGGGATAAGGAAGTGGTGTCATTTTTCACAGGGACTTTTTGACGCTCCTCTTTACTGGTTATCAGCTGAACATCCGCCCCGAATACTTCTCCCTGCTTAACTTCAGGTAATGTACCCAATTTATATACCACTTCCGTAACCACCAGGCTGTCGAGGACTGCCTTGCCTCCAGTGTGCATGGAGAAGGATGGCTCATGTACCGTAAACCTGTCGAGTTTAATAGTATTCTCCGCTTGTCCGATATGCTGAAAAACAACCTGCTGAACGGCCAGTGAATCCTGCTCCTTTGTTATCAATACAAGGTCATCCAGAACAGACCGGTCCCGGGAATCAACCTCGATGCGATCCAATTGCAAGGCTAATCCAGTTTTGTTTAAGGAGATATTTTCGAGCGAAGCCGAAATATAATTAGGCAACAGCTGATTATCTGTTGACGTCCATTCTCCCAGCACAATATTACCCCCGGCCATTTTTAAGTTAAGCTTATCTCCCAGGGCGATGTCTGTCCGGATGCTGTCAATCAGCACATCCCTGAAAAACAGGTCAAATGGCTTCCGTTCAACAGCCGGATCCTTTTTTGAAAGCAAATCTTCGAAATCCCCTTGAACATCCAGTAAGCCAATCTCCAGCTTATCCCAGTTATGCGCATCAGGTTGTTCAATCCGGAAATTCTCCGGTTGTGCAAAGAAATCCTTAACGAGAATTTTTCCCTGAGACGTTTCCAGGCTGAGGCTGCCAATCGTAAAATCTTTTGTTCTGAACCAGATATCGTCCACTTCAATCGCGCCCAGCTTTGTTTCTGCTTTAATCTGTGGTGATTGCACATACCGGAGGTCGTAGTGAATTTTGTCGCTCTTTTCAATATTTTCAACCAGTGTAGTCAGGTTCTCCACCCTGATATGCCCCCCGGGCATCTCATAGAAAATATCCATATTCCTCAGCCGCACTTTTGGCAGGTACAAATCAGCCGGATCTGATTTTTTCTGATTTGACTGGTGACTGATTCCTGCCATTGTTTCTGCCGGAGGTTCATAAATATTTATAAATCCATTCTCAAGAATAACAGAATCAGCCATCACCGCATTCTCATACAATAACGTGAAAACGCTGAAATTGTACAGCCGTAATGCATCTCCTTTGAGAATCTGACGGTCATTGGTCCGGCTATTCAACTGGATATTTTTCAGCATGACATTGTAATTCTTGTCGTATTCAAAAGAAGAGAACAGCACTTCCAGGTCCTCATTCATCTGGATGGCCGAGGAATCAATCAACAGGCTTAGCTCCTCAATCATCATGGTGCTGGAATCTTCCCTCACCTGAAGGTTCCTGGCTTTCATCGAAATTCCCGGGAGAATAAGCGCGATTGTATCCTGTGGTTTGAACATATTCAGGTTCAGGGTCGCCCGGTCAAGATGCCCGGAATCAAGCATCATAGTACCCAGGTTCTGCTTAAGCAGGTCAGAAAGCGGATGTCTGCTTTTTGATCGTTGTTCGGAATCCTTTTTAGGATAGATATTGGCAGTGA
This sequence comes from Bacteroidia bacterium, assembly GCA_030432655.1. GTDB lineage: Bacteria > Bacteroidota > Bacteroidia > Cytophagales > Cyclobacteriaceae > JAUILA01. Next base: position 50,571 of record JAUILA010000028.1, on the reverse strand, counting down.
CTTCCGGCTCAGTGATCTGAAGATGACCAAAAACATATTCTTCCCGTTCCAGGAGTGCGGTAAAATCCGGATCCCCGATTGATATCAGCTTTCCTTCAAGAGACAGTACGTCACGGCCTGTCGAATCCCTGGTGGCAAAAGAATAATCCCGTATCTGAAGGTAATTCTCCTGATAGTTGTATTCCACCGCCTCGAATGAAAAACTCGACCGGCTGAAGTCAAAAGACTGGTTTCGAATTACAAGATCAATCTGCGCATCCGACTCCAGTTCCCGCATGTTCCAGTTCTCTACCAGCAGATCGATAAGGGAAATATCAATCGTATTGGCATCCGGCGGATGCAATTGGGCACCAGCGCGTTCAATACGAAAGAGTTCGATGGTGAATTTTTCCAGAAACGCCCGGATTCCCGGGGCAAAGCTTGCAAGTTCATGGGCGATATTCACCCGTTGCACGTTCTTTTCTTCCTTTTCCTTTAACAGGACCCTTGCATACGGTTCGCCGATTACAATCTCCTCAATGATCATTTGCCTGGTAAAGGCATAATGAAACAGGGTGCCGATATTAACATTTAGAAATGGCAGTATAACCGATTCAACACCATCATTTATATCAGGGTCGGTCGAACGAAGCACCACGGAGTCCATCCGGAAAGAGAGATCAAAATAGTTAATGGAAGTTGTACCCAAGTCAAGAGACAGCTTCCCCTGGCTTTTCTCATTCACCAGGTCGATCAGGGTATTCTTAAAGCCCCGGACCTGTCCGTACTGCAATAGCCCGATTACCACCGCCGCCAGAATTAAGACGGCAGTCAGGAATATAAGTATTTTTCTGCCTCTGCGTTTTGCCAACCTTTTATCAACTTGTTAATGAACAAACATCACTTTAGAGCGAAGAACGATTTGTCAATTAAAATAACTCAAAAATTTCAATGATAGAGCATCAATTTAATCTCGCGCTCCAATTAATTGATAATCAGTGTTATCTGACATATAAAAATAATAGTACTTCCCCTGTAAACTTTATGGCTATGTTTCCTGTCTTTTATATATAACTGCGTAACTTAATAAGAACTCAAACCTCACCCGATATGAAAGCAAACGAAATCTCAACCATAAAGAATATTATTCAGGTTAACCTTGACGCCGCAGATGGACTCAGAATGGCGGCTGACAGCATCAATGATTCCATGATGCAGGGTTTTCTTACCCGTTGTGCACGCGCCAGGAGAAAATACGCCCGCAGGCTCTACCTCACTTTGTCAAAAGAAGATGCCATGCAGTGGGGCGAGCGCCTGGAGACAGGGATTACCAGCATGTGGAACCAGCTCAAATCAGCCACGTACAAGTTCTACCCGGCAGCTATTCTCAAGGAATGCTCACAGGCCGAGGAATATGCCCTGAAGGTATATGATGATGCACTGTCACATAACCTGCCGGCCAGCCTGAGGGATTTACTGTCAAGTCAGAAAAATGTGTTGAATGAACGATACAAGGAGCTGAATTCCATGGTATCTCAGCTTGAGCAATGGGCTTCCGGTTATCCGGCATCCTCGTCCAAATCAGTCTGATCGGATTCCACCCTGACTTTTCTGGCAAACTTTACTTTAAAGTGTGCCCCGGAAGTGCTGTGCAGTAATTCAACAGAACCATTCATTCCTTCCGTGAGTGTTTTAACGATATTAAGGCCAAGTCCTGTGCTGGTCTCGCCGCTGGTAGGACGTGCAGATAATTTCTTGAATTTTTTGAAAATTACTTTCTTGTCCTCTTCGGTAAACCCAGGTCCTTCGTCCTTTATAAAAATCTCAAAATAATCATGATAAGGCCTGAGGCTCATCCAGACCCTTGTATCAGAAACTGAAAATTTTATAGCATTGGACAGCAGGTTATCTACAATTCGTGTCAGGGATTTTACATGTGTTTCAATCAGGTATTTTTTAACCGGAGAAGTAAATTCCAGCTCAATCTTTTTCTTTTCCGCGTATCCTCGATAGCCCAGGACAAGGTCACCAAGCAGGTGCATCAGGTCAATTTCCTCTATATCCTCATTGCCGGAAAGGTTGTCTTCGAAAAAAGTTACCACATTCAGGTCTTCTACCATGCTTTCCCCTTCGTCGGCCACATGTTTAATCATTTCAACAATCTCCTCCAGCTCTTCAGGGGAATTTTTTTCCTGTGCCTGCAAAGCAAAAAGTTGAATAAGTCCTTTTAACCGGTTAAATGGTGCCTTCAGGTCATGTACCGTACTCTTAATAATATTTTTTTCCTCCTCCCGGGCACGGATCAGCTCCTGGTTTTTCCGGAGAATCTGAAGCTGCTGATCGGCAATGATCCGTGACTTGTCTTCCAGGTCCTGTGTCCGTTCCCTGACCTTGTAGGTCAGGTTATCATTCAACTTTTTCAGATCTTTCAAAAGTTTCTCCTCGTTACTGACTGCCCGGCTGAACCGGCGGCTGGAAACCACCATCAGGATCATCAGGTAAAATGTCACTCCATAGCCGACAATTTCCCCGGTATTGATCACCTGGGCATTGTAAAGCATATCATTCACCATAAAAATAAAAATGATCGAAGTCGCCAACCAGATAATTTTTGCACCTGAGCGATTGTGAAGGGCGGCTTGCATCACTTTGTATATCAGGTACAGTCCGGATATGACTGCGTATATGCGAAAAACAGGAAATGAATAGGTGTAAATTCTCATTGGCAACAGGATGACAACAAGAATAAAGAGCAAACCGACAATTTTAGTGATCTGCACCAGCCAGTACGGAATTTCTTCAGGGAATAATTGCGAAATAAGGATGAGGTTAATAGTTACCGTAAAATAAAAGGTAATAAAAATCATTTCCAGGATGGTCTCCCCCGACAATCCCGGTAACAACAGGAACAGGACATATTCACTGTTAAAAAGGACGTAGGTAAATATACCCAGGCACAGGAGTGAAAAGGTTATGATGTAACGGTCCTGCCTTCTGAAAAGAAAGTAGATGAGGAAAAATGCACCCATTACGATTACCCCTCCCAGCTGCAGCGCTTCAAAAAACAAACTCCTGTTCTTTGTATTCAGCATTTTTTCATGCGGCCCTAATTCAACCGATCGCAGGATTCCTCCCTTCCGGTAACCAAAATTGGACACATGTACCAGAATCTCAACAGAATCTCCCGGAACTAATCGCGCAGGCAGTGGTTGGATGTAGCGGTAATTGCCGAATTCTTCGTCACGGGCCTGCTTCGCAACTTTACCCGATTCATACAGAAATTGACCGTTTACATATACCCGGTGCGCTGACAGAACATCCGGAAATCTCAAGGCTCCCCGTTCCGCCAGACTATCCGGAATCTTTATCTTTCGGTAATACGTACCGTACCCGAATGGACCACCGGATGAATGGTATGAATTCCAGGATCCGGGCAACTCAGCCTGCTTCCAGGATATACCGGAGGCGTGTTGAGGATCAACCAGTGAATCAGCTATAAAAAACCAGTTCCCATCCAGAAATGTCAGGCCATTGTCATCACTGGCTTTAACTGATACCGGTATCAGCATCAGGTAAAAAATGACTACCAACTTATTGAACACAGTTCAAAATAGTCAATTACTTTGAAACATAGAACAAAGATTATCAGTGATTTATCAATTAATTTCTTGTATTAATGCATAAAAAAAACCTGCTGTATAAAACAGCAGGTTTTTTAATAAGGATTTTATCCGTATCAGCCTTCGGGCATTGACTCAAGTTTCTGCGCCACTTCATTCGCCTTCTCGTTCATCTTCATTTGAACGTAGATATATTGAAGCGTTTCCAGCGTTCTGCGATCATCAGGCTGAATGGTGTTGGCACGCTCCCACAATGGAAGTGCCTCTTTCAGGCTGGTCTGAATTTGCTGATCCATTTCAGCTCCTTTCTTTTTATCAGCAGCTGAAATACCCAGGTTATTTTTTTCCTTGATCATATCCAGTGCATTATTGGTTTTCAAAGCTGCCAGGTTATATACACTGTTATAATGATTAGGATCTACTGCAAGCGCTTTTTCATAGGCCTCTGCCGCAGCTTCCGGGTTATCCAGTTCATCATTCAGGACACCATATGTAAAAAGAAGATCCACATTTTCCGGATCCTTTTCCAGCTCGGCCTCCAGCTTTCCGCGTGCTTCATCCGCTTTCTCCATATTGATCAGCGAAGAAATCTCTGCACGGGCAAAGTCAGCATCATCAGGATATGCCTCACGTGCCATGCGAATTACTTCCAGCGCTTTTTCCTTATCCTTGTTTACATTGCTTTCAATGTAGATAAGAGCGTTGTAAATATCCTTGCTGTCGTAATCCAGGTCCTCAATCAGGGTGTAATAATGATCGGCCGCCCGGTCAAACTGCTCAATTCCCTGAGCCGCACTGGCTGCATAAATATACCCGGTGGTATCTTCAGGTTGGACCACGGTGGTTTTCTCAAACCAGTCAGCCGCTCCGGCCAGGTCCTCATTCTGATAGCTTTCCACTCCTTTGTTGAGGTAATGAGCCCACAATGTCTGTATTTGCTGTGATTTAGGGACCGGAAGTCCGTTTGGATCCGAAAGGTAGTAGTCATTGCTTCCTGAATTCAACTCGTCTGCTTTGGCAAATGAGCGCATGGCTTCCTCAAGTGGATCGTTCGCCAGGTTCTGGTATGTTGGATTACTTGTGGTGTCAAGTGAAGCGTAAATAAGTCCGCGGTAATACCACGTTTTGCCATCGTCCTTGGTTTTTTCATGTTCAATGGCTGCGTCAATAATCTCCTTGGCTTCGCCTAATTCACCCTTTTCCCGTGCATTTTCAGCCTGGTTGATCTTTGGCTTCTTCTGCCCGTAGGTTACTCCGGCTACGGCCGCTATAAACAGTAATAGAATTAGTTTTTTCATCATTCCAAAATATAATAATTAATTATTCATTTGCATCTTCCCCCTCCTGCTGATCACCGGTATCTGTATTATCAGCGTCAGTATCGGGAGAATTATCTTCATTGGTTACTTCGTCTGTGATGTCTGCATCTTCATCAGTTTCAATCTGTTCGATTTTAGCCACAGAAGAGATTTCATCAGAATCACTCAGCTTTATGAGGCGTACACCCTGTGTAGCCCGGCCCATGACACGCAGTGTTTCCACCGCCAGTCGAATCGTTATACCTGATCTGTTGATTATCATCAAGTCATCAGTATCTACAACTTCTTTTATTGCAACAAGTTTGCCAGTTTTTTTAGTCACGTTGATTGTCTTGACTCCTTTGCCCCCTCTGCGGGTGATCCGGTAGTCATCAATCAGGGATCTTTTACCATACCCTTTTTCGGAAACCACGAGCAGGTTTGCGTCGTCGCGGCTGATACAAACCATACCTATCACCTTCTCATCGCCTTCCAGGGTCACTCCGCGAACTCCGGCAGCCGTACGGCCCATAGGACGCACGTCTGATTCATGGAAGTGAATCGCCTTACCCCCGCTCTTTCCTATGATGATATGATTATCTCCATTGGTCAATTTAACCTCCAGAAGTTCATCCCCGTCCCGCACCGTAATCGCGTTAATTCCGTTCTGACGTGGTCGGGAGTAAGCCTCCAGGGTGGTTTTCTTGATCACACCGTTCTCCGTGCACATGATCAGGAAATTATTATTAATATACTCTTCTTCAGACAGATTCTCAACATTGATAACTGCCTGAATCCGGTCTCCGCTTTCAATATTGATCAGGTTTTGAATGGCCCTGCCTTTGGATGTTTTACCTCCCTCGGGAATCCCATAGACTTTCTTCCAGAACACTTTTCCTGACCTCGTGAAGATCAGCAGGTAATTATGCGTTTTTGCAATGAATAAATGCTCTGTGAAATCATCTTCTTTGGTGGAAACACCGCGTGAACCAACTCCACCACGGCTTTGCGTCCTGTACTCGGTAAGAGGAGTTCGCTTAACATATCCTTCATGAGAAATAGTGATGACCATTTCCTCATTCGGTATCATATCTTCCACAGTCAGGTCTTCTGCACTGTGCACAATTGACGTACGACGTTCGTCACCATACCGATCCGAAATCTGGGTGAGCTCGTCCTTGATGATCTGCATACGCTCATCTTCATTCTCGAGTATATACTTCAGCCGGGTAATGAGCTCCATTACCTCTTCATACTCTTTCTGGATCTTTTCCCGCTCAAGTCCGGTAAGCCGCTGAAGCCGCATCTCAAGGATTGCCTTGGCCTGGATCTCGCTCAGCTCAAACTTCGACATCAGGCCTTCACGGGCCACATCAGGGTCCCTGGATTCACGGATCAGACTGATTACTTCATCCAGGTTGTCAAGGGCGATCAGGTAACCCTGGAGAATATGCGCCCGCTTCTCCGCTTCCTTGAGTTCATATTCCGTTCTGCGGATCACCACTTCATGGCGGTGCTCCACATAATGATGGATAAGGTCTTTCAGGTTAAGTGTCTGGGGACGGCCTTTGACCAGCGCGATATTATTAACCCCGAAGGACGACTGAAGCTGAGTATATTTGTAAAGGTGGTTCAGGACAATATTCGGAATGGCATCTTTCTTAAGATCGTAAACGATCCGTAGTCCCCTCCTGTCCGATTCGTCACGTATGGCCGAAATGCCTTCAATTTTCTTTTCATTAACAAGGGCAGCTGTTTTTTCAATCATGCTTGCCTTGTTCACCATATAAGGGATCTCGGTAATGATGATCTGCTCCTTGCCGGTCTTTGTGGTAGTGAATTCGGTCTTAGCCCGCATGATAATTCTCCCGCGACCGGTTTCAAAAGCGTCCAGGACCCCTTTATATCCATATATAACCCCTCCGGTAGGGAAATCAGGAGCGGTTATGAATTCCCTGAGCTCCTGAATCGTTATGTCCCGGTTGTCGATATAGGCTTTAATACCATTTACCACTTCGGTCAGGTTATGAGGAGGCATATTTGTCGCCATACCTACAGCAATACCGGAAGATCCATTGAGCAGCAAATTCGGCAGACTTGCCGGCAATACCGTAGGTTCTTTCAGCGAATCATCAAAGTTCGGCGTGAAATCCACCGTCTCTTTGTTGATATCCGCAAGCATTTCTTCAGCAATTCGCTTGAGCCGGGCCTCTGTATAACGCATGGCTGCCGGTGAATCCCCGTCTATAGAACCAAAGTTACCCTGGCTGTCAACAAGCGTATAACGCAGTGACCAGGGTTGTGCCATCCGCACCATTGAGTCATAAACAGCCGAATCACCATGCGGGTGATACTTACCCAGTACCTCCCCGACAATACGGGCAGATTTCTTATATGGTTTGTTGTAATTTACTCCCAGTTCCTGCATTCCGTACAGAATCCTTCTGTGTACAGGTTTTAACCCGTCCCGGACATCAGGAAGCGCCCTTGAAATGATGACGGACATAGAATAGTCTATGTAGGCTCCGCGCATTTCATCTTCAATATTGATAGGAATTATACCCTGTCTTGGAAGAGGCTTCTCATCCTGATTTTCCGAGTTGTCGTTCGTCTCGTCGGCCATAGAATTTTTAGTACAATAAGTATGCTTTTTACGCTTGCGAATTTACGAAAATTCCCGCAAGTGCACACACTAAATCGGCGTTAAGATATATTCAGAGGCAATTTTTCAGTCCAAGGGCCGAAATTGCCGGAGTGTGGTTCCGGCGGGAGGATCAATAGGCATTCATTTTCTTTTTATTCTTGCCTTTATAGCGAATCAGGGTAGGATAATTTTCGCCATGATGGGGGTTTTGTTTTTTGTAAAAAGGGTGTACCCGGCTCCTGTATTCCATGTTTCCGTGCTGGTGGTTAACCTGCGTCCGGCAGGTCTTGATATAACAGCGTTTCAGACGGGGCAAACGGTAGGTCAGCCCGACGTTGAAATAAAGCGCGTTCATACCGGTCCGCACGGACACATCGGTTTCCGGCATTTCCAGGGTAAAGCTCTTCAGGTCAAAGGACGGGCGGACGAAAAACCGGAGATATTCTGACATCTCCCGCTCAACGGTAGCGCCGATATTAAAATAGACGGATTTGGTAACTTGTGCCTTATCGAACTTGCCGGACAAATTGAATCCGCCAAGGTGGGCATCCACGGAGAGCACCCAGTAATAATAACGGTAAACTTTAGCACCCAGAATCAGATAGTATTTCTGGTAGAAAGCGCTGTTAAAATCAGGTTCGTAGGAAGCGATCTGATCAGTAAATACGGAAGGCCGCATGGTCGACGGACGGTGATACTCAAAGGTGTACCCCAGGCCCACTTTATACCTGTCAAATTCAAAATGAACGCTCAGATTGAGGGGTATACTCATTCCGCCCCCCTCAAAAGCCAGATCAGTGGTGTCCCCGCTAACCAGGAAATCAGTACCCGCATTGAAACCGCGATTCTCTTCAGAGACAGCCCGGTTAAACCAGTAGTTGTATCCGGATGAGACCGTCCCGCCATTGATATTCAGATCCTGTCGGAAAATAAAGGGAGCCTGGCCATCCTGCTGTAATAATACAAATTCGGATAAGTCCTGACGGTAAAAGGTATGTCCGTAACCTGTTGAAACAGAAAAATGAAATTTACTGAGAAAATTCCGGAGTCCGCCATTTACCGGATCAGCATAGAAATGATCAAGCGGGATGCCGACATTCTTATTCGGATCCTGCGCTTGTAACCCTGATGCTGATAATAGTAAAATCAGGATCAGCACAATACGGAAAAAATATGGTATGGTACCCCGCCGGTTGTTCATCGCTGAATGTAAAACAGCCAAAAATAAAAAATATTATATCCTCTTAAGGATACAATGTAACTATTTCAAAGCAAATGTCGGTATTTATAACAAAAATCAGGCATGTAAACCCTTGATTACGGTTTTTGCTAACCTGTTATTGTTCAAAATAACCCACTGATTACAGGTATAAAAAGAAAAAGCGGCTCCCTGCTGAAGCCGCTTAATATTATGTTCCTGTATTGATCAGGCTCCGGCAGTGGCCGCAGATGCGACTTGCTGCTGAATGGTTTCGTACCGGGCTTTTACCGCGTCGTCACTTGACAATGCGTCACGAATTGCTTTATAACCCTTTGCACCACCATTGATCATTTTATTGGCGAGCGTGTTCAATACATCTGAAATGGCTGCCTTATGCTCATCCTGCATATTGGTAACCAATTCTAAAAATTTCTTTTCAAAGTCTTTGGCTTCAATTGCCGTCAGCTTCTCCTCATCACCACCTGTTTTTGCCAATTCCAGGTACCTCTGACCAGTCATTCCTTCCTGGTTCTTGATCATGTCGTTTGTTTTATCGCTGATTTCTTTCTTCATCGACTCGACTACTTCCATCATCAAAGCATAGCGATACAAATTCTCATCGCTTATCTCTTCCTGCGCCTTCGCCTGGTTCACAGAAAACAGCAGCACCATCATGCTTGCCATCAATAGACTTAGTTTTCTCATTTTTAAGAATGATTATTAAGGTTAACAAATAGGGATTTTATTTTACACAAACCCCAAATAAAGCGTTTTAAGGCCATTCATACAAATAATTCAGCATAAAGTGAGTTTAATTAAAAGCATATGCGGGCTTTTAAATTTAAAAACCGTGCTGATAATGAATTAGGAACAGCAAACTTCATACCGTTAACATCTTCGATAAAAAGATAGCTGATCGGATTATCTGACCCCAATAAATTGAGTATCTCCAGTGACACTTTCAACTGCTGATTGCGATTCTCCTGAGACAGAAAAAACAACCTGGAAAATCCGATATCCACCCTCCGGTAGCTGTCCCCGTCAAAGACATTTCTGTTCTCCAGGTCATTCGGAGGACCAAAAGGCAGCCCGGACCCAAACAGAAAACTCAGATTTACCCGGAACAAAGGATTATTAGGCAAATGGTCCTCAAACACCAGGGCAGCATTAACCCGCTGATCTGTGGGCCTCCTGATCGGTCCGCGTTCATCAAATCCGGGATTTTCCTTTGTCTGTAAAATTCCGAGGCTGAACCAGGATTCAGTACCCTTGATAAATTCACCGCTGATCCTGAAATCCAGGCCGGCAGCATAGGCCGTCGCATCATTATTGGCATAGTAGCGGATTTTCACATTATCCACATCATACACGACCACATCCCATAAGTATTTGTAGTATGCTTCCGCGATAAATTTAAAATCTCTACCCCACCAGCTGAAATCATAATCCATCCCGGCAATAAAGTGCAGCGATTTTTGGGCTTTAACATCTTCATGCAGAATTCCTTCAAAATCCCTAAACTCCCGGTAGAAAGCGGGCTGTACATACATTCCGGAGGCAAACCGGAATACAATGTCCCTTTTCCATGCAGGAGTGTATGAAAGCTGCAACCTAGGACTAACGATAAACTCATTATTAATCGTCACATATGTTCCGCGGAATCCTCCTGTAAAACTCAACCGTTCTCCCAGTCCGGACGCATACTGCGCGTAGGCAGATACTTGTCCGTTCTGAATTTCGTTCGCTTCACCAATTGACCGTAAATCTTTTACATAGCCGCTTGAATCGGTAAATGAATATTCCGAAAGCACATCATCCAGATACTGACCAGCATAGGAAATACCAAACTCCACCGTGCTGTTATTCTCCAGTAGCACTACATTCCTGCTTTCCACGTTAAGCAAATCCGCCTGAAGCCTGTTTCGGCCGTAATCATATTGTGTACCTATACCCCGGGTATAAATACATTCATTAAAGGTGTTGCTTCCAGGCTGATTATCAACATCACAAAGCCTGTATCCCCCTTCAACATCCGTAAATTCACGCTCGTAGGCCCTGACGCCGGACACGATCAGATCCGACTTCCACCGGTTACTAAGCCAGTGTGTCAGGCTGACTGCCGCCTGATAGGTATCGTATTCGAGCAATTCCCTGCCATCAAAAGCAACTGTGAAGCGCAAAGAATTGGAAAAGGTGCCGAATTCCGTGGTCCTGGTTTCCGGTACCACACTGTAGCGATTTCTGCTGTAATTAAACAGCACCCCCAGCGTGGTCGCACGTGCCCGTGGGTTTTTATCCAGCCGGTATGTAACATACGATTGGAGATCAGTGAAGGCCGGACGGTACCCCCCGGTCGTCTCCAGTGTATTCAGCAGGTATTGTGATCGTTTGTGACGAATCCCCGCGACATAACTCACGCGCCCGGCAGAGGCTGACCCTTCAACATGCGCCGAGCCACCCAGCAGGCTGAGTTCGGCTGAGCCCCCGAATTCTTCCGGTGTTTTGTAAGTAACGTTCAGGACGGAAGATAATTTATCACCATATCGGGGTTGCCAGCCACCTGCAGAAAAACGAACCGCCTGGACCAGGTCAGTATTGACAAAACTGAGTCCTTCCTGCTGTCCGTTCGTAACAAGGAAGGGCCTGTAAACCGGTATATTATTAACATAAACCAGGTTTTCATCAAAATTTCCTCCCCGGACCGAATAGGCCGAAGTGAGTTCATTATTACTGCTCACACCAGGCAAAGTGACCAGCACACGGTTAAATTCACCAAACGCACTCGGGAGACTTTGTACCGATTGCGGCTTAATCTCAGTTACACTTACCTCTTCCCTTATTTTATCGTCACGGATCACCACTTCGTTAATTACAGTAGTTTCTTCGGACATCCGGATATTCAGTTCCATCTCCTGGGCGGAAAGCAGACGGATTCTTTCCACAATAACACGGAATCCCACATAGGTAAATTCAACATTCACCAGGGTGTCCGGGGGAATAGAAAGGAGGTACCGCCCCGCAATGTCTGTCGCCACTCCCTGTTCGCTGCCCTGCAGGTGTACATTGACACCTTCCAGTGAAGTTCCCGAAGAATCGGTAACCACTCCATATATAAAGGATTGCTGAGCACGGCAGGTTACCGCGATCAGGACGAAGAAAAATAACAGGGCAAAAAGACGCATGGAAGGCGCTCCTATCACATCAAACGCTCTTTAGGGAAAGTATGGTCCCTTGTGGATCGTCTGATTTAAAAACAAAACTACCCGCCACCAGCACATCTGCGCCACATTCAATCAAACGCCGGCTGTTGTCGAGGTTCACACCCCCGTCCACTTCAATAAGTGCTGATGATCCCGAGTCGGCAATCAGTTCGCGGGCCTGTTCAATTTTTTTGTACGTATTCTCAATGAATTTCTGACCGCCAAAACCCGGATTCACAGACATGATCAGAATGATATCGAGATCCTGGATAACATCTTCCAAAAGCTCAACGGGTGTATGCGGATTGAGTGCCACACCTGCCTTGCAGTCAAGCGCCTTTATTTGCTGAATATTTCTGTGAAGGTGCTGACATGCCTCATAATGGACGGTGATATGCGAAGCTCCGGCTTCAAAAAAATCATCCACGTAACGTTCTGGCTCTTCAATCATCAGGTGTACATCCAATGGCTTATGGGCATGACGCCGGATCGCCTCTGTTACCGGCAATCCAAAGGAAATGTTTGGAACAAACCTCCCATCCATAATATCAATATGAATCCAGTCGGCTTCACTCCTGTTCAGCATTTCAACCTCCTGCTGCAAATTGGCGAAATCCGATGCCAGGACAGAAGGTGCGATCAATGGAATTCTCATGCGTCAAATATAGAAAATATTAGTTACTTATGACTTTTCGCGAATGCCTGCCTGATGGTGTTTCTACCTGGAGAATAAACATGCCAGACAAGGCGCCAAAGTCGATCCGTAAATCATTTCCCTGCCTCCGTATGACAGCGTCCTGAAGGCGCCCGTCCAGGGAAAGCACACGAACGGAACGTATTTCTTCCGTATGTCTGAGGATAAGTTCTTCTCCCCGGGGTATGGGGTTGGGAAAAACAACAATCTCCCCGAACAGATCTTCCGTAGCCGTCACAAAAGGCTCAGAAGGGATTCCAAACCCTAACTCATTATCAGGCGATCCGGACTGATTTCCGATATCCAGAACATACTGTCGCAGTTCACTTGCTGTCATACCCGGGTATTTCTGCCACAAAGCGGTAACAAAGCCGCAAATTACCGGTGCGGAAAAGGAAGTACCATTCGATGAGGCAATGCTGTTATCCGATCGTATCAGCACTGTCCCCTGGCCGAGAGACACTACGTCGGGTTTGGTCCGGCCATCGAAAGTGGGTCCGATCGAACTGAAAACGGCACGTTCAAGCATGTTATTTATGGCACCTACGGCAAGTACCCCGGCCGCGTCTGCCGGGGCGGAAACGTAAGTCCATGCAGAACCACCTTCATTTCCGGCACTTGTGACCACCAGCATTCCGGTGGATGAAGCCCAGTTGGCACCTCGTGTAATCATGGCTGTATTCCCATCCATGTCCTCATAGGTATATTGCCACATGGCGTCATCAAAATAAAAGCTGTATCCAAGAGAGGTGTTTATCACATCTACGCCTGCACTGTCTGCCTTTTCGGCAGCCACAATCCAGTTATATTCCTCTACCCGCTGCTCGGAAAAAGGATCTTCCGTATCAAATAACAGGAAGGTGGCTTCGGGAATAATGCCGGTATACTGGTCCGGTACCAGGCCGGCCATGATCGAAAATACATTGGTACCATGCTGAATATTGAAGTGTTCCGGACTTTGTGTCGCAATATTTTCTGAAATTAATATTCTCCCGTCCTCAAAAACGTGCTGAAGCGCCTGAATCGTGTCAACACCTGCAAACCCGCCATCCATTACAGCCACCATCATTCCTTCGCCCCGGTATCCAGCGTCATGCAGCGCGGGAATTCCATGCAATTCCAGCTGAAAATCATTTAACGCATCAACTGATCTCAGCGATTCCATCTTTTTAGCCTGCCTCCCTCCTTCAGGCAGCCTGGTTCCGTTTGCCACCTGTTCTGTACTCGTCACGAAAGCTAACGCCTGAACAGCCGTAAGCTCCTCATTGGTACATTGTACCAGTACGGCATTCAGCCACTTGCTGGGATAATATACTTTACCAGTAATAGCAGCTACCTGTTCCAGGTAAACCGGATCGACGGGGAGATCACGCTCAATAACCGGAATTTCCTGGGCTGTCCGACGGTCAAGTGACCTGGCTGACAGGAATTCTGAAGGATTTTCCGTGGTAAACGGGGTGTTATCCTTATCGGTGAAGTAAACCACGTGGCGATTCTGTTGCGCCCCTGCAGACATCCAGCCAATACTTAAAATAAATATAAAAATGCTACTCCTTACCATATCCAATGGCTTTTTGCATATAAACGATACCGCTTTCAATACCATCCGGACCACAGCCGCCACCTGAACATAAATCCAGCTGCCGGATGCTTTTTTCAACAAGTCCGACGCCCTGCAGGTATACTTCATAGCGGCGGTCTTCTTCAAGAATCACAAAGTCGAGAAGATCTTCCTGAACAACTGTCAGGCTGTTTGCGGTAATCAAACCGTCGATGGTATAAGGTACGCCGAGGCTGTCAATTTCATAGGTATCGGGTAATTGGCTGTTGAGGATATTTCCATCCCAGCTTAGTCCGTTCCGAACGGGAAACGAAAGGGATTGGTAAGGCACATTCCCTTCCACCGTTATCCCGCGGATTTCTTCCCGGCGGGCCGACCAGGTCGAATGGAATTCCCATTCAGCATTTTCATCCGGCCTGCGATACCTGTATAAAATATAGGTCGTGGATCCGCCTTCATTTTCAAACATATCCGCCACCAGGACGCGCAACTGGTATTCATCAGAAACCACACCTCCATTCGGAGTATAATTGGTCTGGCTCACGGAATAATCTATGTAGCTGCCGCTGTCCAGTGGAAAATAATCATAGCCGACACCGGAAATATCAGGTTCGAGGTCTGACGTACATGAACTACCCGCCAGCCAAAGGATGAAAACCAATACACATCCTGTCCTAACCCTGCCTATAGTAAATAACTCCAGCATTTTTCAAATATGTACTTTATCTGTGCCCGTTAAGAATGGTTAGAAACACTTAATAATGTAATTTTGAATTTTGCCCACAGAGGGCAAAGTAAAGATACCAAAAATAAGAACAGTTCATGTCTCTCAGCACATTCGTAAAGGTTGGAAATGTAAATAATTTGTCAGATGCAAGATACTGCGCGGGAATGGAAGTAAACCTGGTTGGATTTCCCATGGATGGATCGGCCGGTATTACTGCCGAAACATTTAATGAGATGTCCTCCTGGCTGTCCGGTGTGGAATATGTAGGAGAATTCATCAATACGCCATTGGAAGGGATTGCAGAAATCCTGGAGCAGTGTAATTTCAGCTACATACAAACAGATGACATATCCCTCATAGGATCGCTTCCCGATTTGCCTGTAATTCTTGAAAGTAATGTACAGGAGCTCGAAGAGGTTCCGGACAATTTACCTATTGCCTATCTCGTTGTTTCCGGAAATGCAGAAGGAACACTTAGTAATGATAACCTGGCTCAGCTTGAGAGATTATCCGGTTCTTATAAAATTCTGTTAGGTGCCGGCATCAGGCCGGACAGTATAAATACGATGCTCAAAGAGCTTCCCGTACATGGTATATCCATGAAAGGCACCGACGAGATCAGGCCTGGCTATAAGGATTATGATGAGCTGGCGGATATACTGGAATTGCTCGAAGTGGAATCTTAATTTATTTTTTCTTAAAGGTACTTTTTCCTTTCTTTCTCTCGGATACTTTGGTATCCAGTATATAGGCCACTCCTATTTTAATTGAAGAATAACGTGCCTGCATTGGCTCGGAATATTCAATAACATCAGGATAATTACCGTAATCCTTTCTGGCAAACTGCGAATGTCCATAGTCAAAACGCACATCAAATTTCAATGCATTCCCTTCTGAAGGCTTAAACATCACTCCTGCTACCAGGTTGATTCCCAGCTGAATACGATTCGGATCTTCTATGTAAAGGCGATCGGTACGCGCTCCGTCTTCGTACGCTTCAAAAGCAGTCCTATACTTTACAGTTGGCAAGTCAACCTCCTGAATTTCACTTGACGTCAACTTTCCTGTACTGAAAAGCCAATAACTTACATTTGGTCCGGCACCAATGAAATACTCATAATTAAGGTTCCACATACGAGCGTCAAAATTCATCCGGAAGGTCAGAGGAAGTTCCACCAGGTGGGTAAACATCTTGTTCTTCAGCAAAGGATCCAGCCTGCCCTTGATTACCTGCTGCCTGACCACATAAAGTAATTCCGCATCCAGGTAAAAACGGTCTTTTACCTGAAAAATAGCGGTTATTCCCGCATGGGCTCCAATAGAAGGGGTTGATTTAAGAAAATCTCCGTCACTGAGATCGTCAATATCATCCGGTTCATCATCGAAGTTAATCCAGCCATACTGAACGCCAGCTTTAGGTCCGAGATGTATCTGTGACATGGCCCTCCCTCCTGATAAAAAAATCAGAAACAGGCCTGATAAAATGAGTAAAAAACACTTTCGAAAGCACATAGATAAAAAAATTTAATGTATCTCCTGAAAAATAAGGTTTCACCAATAATCGGCGATTTTGTTACATATTCCCATATATATGTAGTGCCGTTGCTATATTGGACCCGAAGATTTTCATTGCATAATAGCATTTTTTAATCTGAATCGGGACATCCACTATGGATTATTTTTTTAGACTGATTGTAACCGCCGTACTGCTTTTTTTCGGGGTAACAGGAATGGCACAACAAATTCCGGTGTACAACCATTTTGTTGTGAACCCCTACCTGTTCAACCCGGCAGAAGTGGCTACCGACAATTACATGTCGCTGCAATTTAACCACCGGCAGCAGTGGCGTGGTATTGAAGGCGCACCCGTCGTTTCGACCCTTACATTTCAGCTCCCGTTCGACTATAAATCCACCAGGCTGGGTGTCATGGTCCGTTCTTTTAGCCGCGGACTTCTCACGACCCAGGACGTCATGTTCACTTATTCCTACCGGATCTTTCTAACCAAGCAGAGTACCCTGCATTTTGGCATTTCTGCCGGAATTACTACTAACGGAATCAATATGAACGAAATTGATGACCCGGATGACCCTGTTCTGGCTGACTACCTCAATAACAATATGCAACCGGCTGGCAATGCAGGTTTGCTGCTGAAATCAGGCAGCGGACTGAACCTGGGCGTGTCCCTGCCCAAATTGTTCCAGTCACGGTTTAATTTCAATGAGAATTTTCAGAATACCACTTTTTCCCCATTTGATGAAATTATGTTCATGGGGTACTACAAAAAACGGTTTACTGAAAAACGACTGGTAACGAGACGTGTGAAAGGATCACTCCGCCGTGTAAACCTGGAAGGAACTTATGCACCCCTGCAATTTTACCTGGTCTACAGGTATTCGCAGATTGTTGATGAGCGGATTGAGGCCCTGGTAAAGCTGGATCTGGGCCAACACATGTACATTGGAGGAGGCTATCGCCTGAATTATGGTATGACAGGAATGGTCGGTTTCAATATCGGCAACCTGTCATTTGGCTATGCCTATGAACCTGCCACCTCCCAGGTCTCAGGCTATGTAAACGGCACCCATGAAATCAATCTGTCCCTTCGTTTTGGAAAGGAAAAGGAAACCGGACGCGTGGATCCTGTCATTAAAACAATCGAAAAAGCAGATGAGAGAAGTGCCAGATTCTCCAGCCAGGACATTGATAAAGGAAAGGACAGTCAGACCGGGCAGATCAACAGTAAGAAGAAATACTACGTGGTTGTGAAGTCCTTCAAGGATTTCAATTCGGCCGACGACCTGGTCAGAAGACTTGCCGAACGCGAAATATACACGAGCATCTTCTTTAACAAGGCGGATGACAAATATTACGTGTACACATTCGAAACATTTAAACAAAAAGAAGCCAACGAACAAAAAGAAGCGGTATACAAGGCGGTGAAGTACCGCAGTGTCAAAGTACTGACGATCGAGCTTGAGTAGGTTACCATCTATTATGATCCGGAAATTCAATCATATGAGAATATTCTGTACGCTTTTATTAAGTGTCATGGCTTTTGCTGTCAATGCCCAGGTACCCGCGGTCAGGGGCATGCAGCCTGATGCGGCCTACCCCGGGCAGGTAATCAGTATTACCGGTAATAACTTTGCCGCAAACGCCATAGTGACCTTCGGTGCAGTCAGTGGAAATGTTGTATCTGCTTCGGATCAGTTGATTGAGGTAGAGGTGCCGGTTGGGGCGACCCATGACTTTATAACCGTTACCAATCCGTCTACGGGCCTGACAGGGTATTCCCGCACAAAATTTCTGCCTGCATTTGGCGGAGTACCCGGGCTGTCAGCAGCTGACTTTTCCACCCAGACTGACCTGCAGGTTTCCGGCGGATTATTCGATTTCTGTGTATGCGATCTGGACGGCGACGCTAAACCGGATGTGATAAGTACCAGCGGATCGACTAACAATATTGATATTCTCCGAAATAACAGCACGCCGGCCGCCCTCAATTTTCTTCAAAATACGATTAATGTGGGTGCACGTACCCTGAATGCTACCTGTGGTGATCTTAACGGAGACGGAAAACCTGAGGTGGTTTTGTCGGAAGGCAATGACGGAGACCAGATTTTTATTCTTACCAACAACAGCAGTCCCGGCAGTCTGTCGCTTGGGATTCAGAATTACACTATTGCAGGTAGTTCAACCAAGCGGATCAAGATCCATGACATAAACCAGGATGGAAAACCAGACCTTATAATTACTGACCAGCGACAAGGCAAAGTACATATTCTCCGAAATAACAGTTCGGGGGCAGTTTCTTTCAATACCACGCCACTAACCCTGGACGTGCCGGGAGCGACTACCACGGCCGGGCTGGAAGTGATCGATCTGAACCAGGACCGTCTCCCGGACATTCTGGTGACTCAATTCCTGACGGATAATGGCGGGTATTTTATAGCCACCAATTCGTCCTCTTCCGGAAGCTTCAGTTTTTCCGGGTTTGCCCCCTATTCCACGACCGGCGCTCTTTTCAATATCGTCGCATCTGACTTCAACAATGATCAGCGCCCTGATTTTGCCGGAACATTGTTCACAAACGGAGCTGTTTCCGGTTTCGGCAATACCACGGGATCACCCGGAGCATCGCCGTCATTTTCCAATGCGGTTTTTTTCGCGGTCGGACAGCGTCCGTGGGGCATTGGTTCCGGGGACCTCGACGGCGACGGTATGGAGGATATCGGTGTAGCGAAGACCGGAGCAGACCTGCAGATTGCGCTCCTCCATGCCACAGGTGGTGGAGGCACGTTCAATTCCATTAATATTCCCGTTACCTACATCAGTCTGAATATCAGGCTTACTGATATGAACTTGGATGGCAAGCCGGATGTGGTCTTCACGAGCGCAGATGACGCCGCCAATGGGATTCCGGCTTCAAAAATATCTATTCTCCTGAACCAGAAATGCTACCAGCCTGAAATAATGCCGGCAGGTCCATTCACACTTTGTTCCGGAAATACTCAGCGCCTTACTGTGCAGCGGGTCCCTGATGCCACCTATACCTGGCAGCTTAATGGGTCGACGGTAAAGGACGGTCCCGATAACTGGATAGAAGCAGGTAGTAACGGTGATTATACCGTGATAATTAATGAAGTGAATGGATGTAATGAAACTTCTGCTCCGGTAACGGTTACAGTGGCATCCGGAACTGCTTTACCCTCTGCCGTTATTTCGGCCAATTCTCCCGTTTGTTATGGACAAACCCTGAACCTGGAATCAAATGATGTAGGGGCCACCACCTACGAGTGGACAGGTCCGGATGGCTTTTTCCAGACAGGCAGGCAGGTCAGTGTGGCGAATTTCGGGCCGGAGAATGCAGGGCGGTATTACCTGGATGTATATTCAGGAACCTGCATTATCGAGACTACGAGCATTGTGGTGGAATCAAATCCGGTACCTGATTTTCGCATTGTTTCTGCTTCGGGAAATACGAGTTTTTGCCAGGGCCAGACAGCCCAGCTCAGCATCAGTCCGGCACCTTCCACCTATACTTATCAATGGTATGATACCAATGGAGCCATCAGCGGGGCTACCGGGTCCATTTATAATGCAACCGTCAGTGGTGATTATTATGTGCGGGCCACTCCTACTTCCGGAAGCTGTCCGCCCGTGGATACCACGCCGATGACATTGAATTTTGTAAGTCCTCCTTCCGCTTCATTTGATGCACCGGCAACAGCATGTGCCGGAAGTGAGGTCACATTTACCGATACATCAACATCATCCGGGAGTCCGTCATATTTCTGGGACTTTGGCGACGGAACCACCAGCACTGCTGCCTCACCTATGCATATTTATAGTGCAGAGGGCACGTTTACAGTAACATTGACCGTCAACTACGGGGATGCGACCTGCCAGGACCAGGTAAGCTCAAATATAGAAATCACCTCCGGTTTAACAGTAGAATTTTCCAATACCAATACGGTGATCTGTGAGGGGGAATCGCTGACTCTTGCCCTGACAAGCCCGTTTGATACCTATGAATGGTCGACCGGAGAGACCACTTCCACCATTGAAGTAAGTCAGTCCGGGACCTATACTGTTCGTGTTACCGAGTCGGGGGGTTGCGAAGGAATAGCAGGCATTGATATAACTGTCAACGGAACACCGGATATTACGGTAACGGCCAGTCCTGCATCAACCGCGCCCGGAGACCCGGTACAGCTGACTGCCACCGGACTGGTTGACTATTCCTGGACGCCGGCAGAATTTCTTGATGATCCTTCCATATCCAATCCGGTAGCCACGGTAGATGAGACGACAACCTTCCGGGTGGAAGGCACCACGGATACAGGATGTACAGCTTCGGGAGAGGTGATCGTAAGTATCAACGGCGACCTGATCGGCAACAGCCTGTTTCCCCGAAACTTTTTCTCACCGGACAATGAAGACATGATCAACCCGGTGTGGGTAATTGAAGGAATTGAGGCGTATCCGCAGTGTGGTGTCAAGATATTCGACCAGACCGGAAACCTCATGTACGAGGCGGCCTCCTACCAGAATAACTGGGACGGAACAACAAGTTCAGGCCTGGAATTACCCGACGGGGCATATTATTACATCATTGAATGTGAAGGAACCGGGGCTGTTAAGTCAGGATCAGTGACTTTGCTCCGTAATTGATGAAAAATGGGGTTAAATCTTACACATGATGTTACATCGGCTACCTGATAGCATATAAAGCATTGGACGAATACATATAATTGGCATGCGGAACATATTAAATATACTGGCCCTTTTATTAGTCACCTTCGCGGTTAACGCGCAGGAGATTTGTGGTGATGGTATTGATAATGACGGCGACGGATTTATCGATT
Organism: Bacteroidia bacterium; assembly: GCA_030432655.1. Lineage (GTDB taxonomy): Bacteria > Bacteroidota > Bacteroidia > Cytophagales > Cyclobacteriaceae > JAUILA01. The sequence goes on along the minus strand of JAUILA010000028.1, from coordinate 29,276 downwards.
GTTTTGATGGTGACTGTGCCTCCGATACCAGCTGTGACGGCAGCTATGTCGGGAATGATGCTACCTGTGAGGTAGTACCAAGCAGTTTTCCGGACTTCACTATGACACTGGATTTCAGTTCACCCAATGAAACCGCCAATCACCTTGGCCGGATTGCCATTGGCGATCTGGATCGGGATGGTGTGCCGGAAATTGTCTCCAATAACAGGTATAATGATCATATATACATCCTTAACGGGGATGATGGAAGCATTAAGTATTCGCAGCAGGTTAACTGGGACCCCAGGTGGGCCGCGGCCATTGCCAACATTAATGATGACAATTGCGGTGAGATCTTTTTCTGGGGCAGAAGAAATGGAAATGATTACATTATCTCTTACGACTGCCAGCTTAATGAATTGTGGCGTGAGCAAATTATCGGTGATCCGGGCAACTACGGCCTCGCTGATTTTAACCGGGACGGGCGAGTTGAATTATACCTGAAAAACGAGATCCGGGATGCTGAAACAGGAACCCGCATTGTATATGGTAACAACTGGAATAATGTGAATGCCGGTCCGACAGCTGTGGATATTCTCGGCGATGAGGACCTTGAACTTATTATCGGCGGTATTATTTACGGGGTAAACCTGGGCGCCGGTACGGACAATTCAGGAACACTTACCGAACTGGCCAGAATTCCTGATTATTACCGCAGGAGTACAAATGATGGTACTTCCGTAGCCGATTACAATCTGGATGGGTATCTGGATGTGTTGCTCGTCGGATCAGACGGTGGGCAAAACCAGAATACAACGGTTTATTTCTGGGATGTTCACAATAATAACGTCTCTACGTTTATTGACCCGATTCCCAACCTGACGCTGTCCCTTTCCTGTCAGAACAGCGGACCAGGAAATTACTACACCAATGGCTGGGTTAATGGTACCGGCCGTATCAATATCGCCGACCTGGACGGGGACGGCCAGCTCAATGCGGCGTTTGTCTCAGGTCGCTATTTATACGCTCTTAGGGAAGATATGACACTGCTGTGGCGCGTGATCATTAACGAAGAAACCTCCGGATATACAGGATGTACCCTTTTTGATTTTAACGGGGACGGAAGTTCTGAAGTGGTTTACCGTGATGAACGCTATATCTACATTATTAACGGGGCTGATGGAACCGTATATAATCAACAGACATGTGTGTCCAGGACAAACAGGGAATACCCGATCGTGGCGGACGTGGATGCTGACGGCTCTACGGAAATATGCGTGCCCTGTGGGTTTGATGATGTTGCCTCTTCTGCAAACTTCTGTAATCTGGGGTATTCCAGATATTCACACCTCCGTGTTTTTAAGTCAAATTCAGAGCCCTGGGTACCAGCCCGTCGTGTCTGGAATCAGCACGGGTACTTCAACGTGAACGTAAATGATGACCTCACAATACCCAGAAATATGCAGAAGCATCACCTGGTATGGTCAAGCGGGAATTGTACAGTGGGACCGAACAGGCCACTAAATACATTCCTTAATCAGTCTCCGTTTATCAATTCTGAGGGCTGTCCGACTTATATTGCGCCGGATATTGCATTTGTTCAGACAGATTTGGTGGCCTCAGACCCTACCTGTCCGGAAAGGGATTTTACCCTGTCATTTAAAATAGCTAATACGGGCGATGCCAGTCTTGCCGGAAATGTTCCCATTTCATTTTACGCCGGTGATCCTATGCAGCCGGGTGCCACTTACCTGCAAACTGAATATTTTACCGTCAACAACCTTAACTCAGGCGATTCACTTCAGGTTCCTGACATGACTATTACCGGACCTGGATCTGCGTTCACCCTGTATATGGTATTGAACGATAACGGAACGTCCATCCCGACTCCGGTAAGCCTGCCAAATACCGATTTTCTGGAATGCGACTATTTTAATAACATAGAAAGTATTGACATTACCCCGCTCCCATTCGCCCTGGAAACCGTTGCTACGGATAACCAGTTGTGTTTTGGTTCAACGGCTCCGGCCAACGGTTCGGCGCGGGCATATCGCCTGGTCAACGGGAATGAGGAGACATCTGATTACATATTTGACTGGTACGATGGAACCGACACCAGCGGAGCACCTGTATTCTCCGGAGCCACCTACAACGGGTTGGCCGCCGGTACCTATACGGTAATTGCCACGCACAAAACAGCCGGCTGTTCGTCAGAACCGGCAACAGTAACAATCGCCGATATCCCTTCCGACCTGAGTGCGGAGATCGTGGTGGAAAGGCCCTATACCAATTGTAAGAACCCGAATGGTAAGTTGCGCGTAATTGCGGATGGCGGTGAGCCAGTTGGAAAATATACTTATGAATGGTATGTCGGCAATAATACGACGACTGGCGAAATCATCAGTACATCACACGTTGCGGCAGACCTCGAACCGATTGTTTATACAGTACTTGTAACCGAGAAAAGTTCAGGATGTATCACCGTCGTGAGTGCGGAGGTTCCGGATCTTTCCGAAAGACCCATTGCTGAGCTTACTATTAATGATATTATCTGTTCGGATGCTAATTCAGGAAGTGTAAGCGCAACTGTATCCGGAGCTACTAACACTGCTCATTTCCGCTGGTACATTGGTCCTGCCGTAAAACCAACGGCTGATTTTAACGGCGCAAGCGTTACAGGTCTTGCAGCAGGCACCTACACGCTACAAACGGAAGATATAAATGAAAAATGTACCTGGGATACCACGTTTGTGATCAACCAGTCAATACCTCCGGTAATTGATAATGTGAGTTCAATGCCACAGACAGCGTGTGATCCGTCACTGCTCAATGGATCGGCATCCGTTGAATTCACCGGGAATCCGGCTGATTTCCTGGTGGAATGGTTTACGGGTCAGAACACCCTTGCTGCCAATAAAGTTGGCGAGGGAGAAACAATTACCGGGATCGGTCCGGGTGTTTACACGGTAAAACTGACCGATATTGCTACCGGCTGTTTTGATACTGCCGAGATTTCTGTTACCCAGAATATAGTCATTCCGCAGCTGACGGCCACTCCTACCAATGCAACGGGTTGTTCTCCTTTCGACGGTTCTGTCTCGGCCACCGTTAATTCAGGTGATCCGGCGGATTATACCTTCTTCTGGTACGATGGTGACCAGGTGAAAGCTTCGCCGGATTACAGTGAAACAGGTCCGGTACTTGATGAACTTTTGCCCGGAACATATACCGTATTTGCCACGAATAATGCCACAGGTTGTGATGTTGGTTCTGCGCAAACGGTATCAGTCGGCAATAATACGCCAGGAATTGATATTCAGCAGGTTGTCTCCAACCAGGTGCCTCCTTCTGACTGTAACAGTTCAGGAAGCTTGTCTGTAACTATTTCACAAACAGGAAATACCCAGGGATTCATCGTAAACTGGTATGAAGGTAATCCTCCGTTTGGTGGTTCACCGCTGCTGTCAGAAACGGACGTATTTACAAGTACGCTTACGGATATTCAGGCTGGCATCTACAGTGTCGAAGCCATTGATCCGGTAAGCGGATGCTCGTCGATCGACTCATTCATTCTGGAATTTGTTGATCTTCATGAAATTGTGGTTACGCCAATTGATGCAACACAGTGTGAGCCGGTTAATGGAGGTCTTGAAATCAGCATTGACACTAAAGGACTTGATGAATCTGATTTCATCATGGAGATATATGAAGGTCCCAATGCAACAGGGACGGTATTGGAAACATTGAATGGATCGTCCGGACAACTCAACTACAACTCTGCGCTGATATATGCGCCCGGAGAATATACAGTAGTTGCCATAAATACTGCTGCCGGTTTTAACAATTGTGCCTCTATTCCACAGACCGTCGCGATCGGTTCAACCGCCACGGGTCCGGTACTTGCCGTGAATTCTCAGACTGATAATTCTGCTTGTGAGGGTAGTCCATACAACGGAGCAATTGAACTGAGTATTGATGGCGGCGCGCCTGCCGGAAGCTATACCATAGAATGGTTTGAAGGCCAGAACCCTGCTACTGCACCGGTTCTCGGAACCAGCGTGGGAGCAACGGCTTCAGGCGGATTGGTCGCAGAAAATCTTTCAGGCGGCGTCTATTCCGTAAGAGTTACCAATTCAATTGGTTGTGAAAACATCCTTTCTGTCGCAATTCAGAATGATATTCCGATCCTGACAGTGGATGTGACCCCTGTACATATTACATCGTGTGATGCTGTAGGCAACCTGAACCCGGGAAGCGCAAGCGCCCAGGCCATGGACGAAGGAGTGGCAGTAGGCGGATATACCTATGATTGGAGCGATGAGTCAGGTACAGTAATCGGCAACGGACAAAACATTGCCGGACTTGCCCCGGGGACGTATTATGTAACGCTGTCAAATGCCGGAAATGGTTGCGGGGTTACAAGAGAATTTACCATTGACGACGAGACGCTGAATGATCCGACCATACAATTGCTCGGATTTGAAAACCCTACCAGGTGTTTGCAGGATGTTAACCTGACCGGCTTTATAGAGATCGGTGTCCAGGGAGATGCACCTAGCGGATACGATATTATCTGGCGGGAGAATGATCATAACGGCGCTGTAATTGGTGCTGCAGCTAACCTCTCAAGGTTTGATGACCTGACCGTTAATGGAAACTTCACCGGCGACCAGAAAGCCTATAACATTGAAGCAATCAATCGTGACACTCAGTGTCGTACAAATGTAACCTATGAACTGATCCGGGAGGTAGTCCCTATCAGGCTGACAGCATCCGTCACACCGCTGACAAGCTGTGACGAGTTGAATCCTGACGGAACACTGTTCGCTACCATCACTTCCGGTTTCAGCAATAATTATAACTACAACTGGTCCGGACCAGGTGGCACGGCCTATACCGGTAAAAACGTTACTGGTGTTGGAATGGGCGATTACACGATCACCGCAACAGATATGTCTGATGCATTCTGTACGGTTGATTCCACAGTTTCTATTCTTTCTGATCAGATTTATCCTGAAATTATGACGGAAGTTCTGGCCGGTAATATTGCCTGTGAAGACAGCCTTGCTGATGGAGTTGCGCGGGCAACGGTTAACGGAGAGCACGTAGGGTATACCTTCGAATGGTACGAAGGAGATATGGTGACCGGAACCCCGGTTTATACAGGAAGCGAATTTTTCGGAATGAAGGCAATGACCTATACGGTAAGGGCTATCGATAACATCTCCAGATGTGATGCCATTGCTCAGGTTGAAATTCCGCAAATTGACCAGGTACTGCCTCCGCTGACCGCATTTACACTTCAGCACCAGACCAGCTGTATTGAACCTAACGGTATAGTCGCAGCGAACGTTGAAGGGGTCACCCAGGACTATATTTTTGACTGGTATGAAGGAGAAGACGTGAAGGCAACTCCTGATTTTACCGGGGAGATCTGGGCAGGCATCCCTGCAGGATTCTATACGGTAACGGCTACCAGTAAAATCACAGGATGTCTTGTTGGTCCGCAAACGGTGGAAGTAGAGGAATCACTTACCTACCCTGCTATTGAATATTCAATTACGGCACCGGGTTGTGACAGTGAGGATGGCTTTGTCGAAATTATAACCACCAACGAAGTGGAGATCGGCCAGATCGTCTGGACTGCACAGGATGGTTCAACCTATTACGGCCCTAACCTGACTGAAGTACCTGCCGGCATCTACGAGGTTACTGTTACTTCCCTGCTTGGATGTAGCGTGACCGAAACGATCGAATTGATCGCGGATGTGGAAGCATTTAATGGTATCTCCAGGAACGGGGATCAGAAGAACGACTTCTTCAGAATCGGGTGTATCAGTGACTATCCGCTGAATTCAGTAAAGATTTTTAACCGTGCCGGAACACTGGTTTATGAAATGGACGGGTACGACAATACCACGAAGTTCTTTGACGGAACCTCTAACAAAGGAATCAGTCTGATGGGTCAGAACCTCCCTGACGGTACCTATTATTATGTAATTGACAAACGTGACGGAAGTAAACCCTTAGCCGGTTACCTTGAAATCGTACAATGATGAAAAGAGCCATATTTTTTATACTACTCGGGTGCGCCTGTTTTTTCACCCAAACGACCCATGGCCAGCAATATCCTGTTTATTCCCAGTATCTGTTTAATCCGCTGGTAATTAACCCGGCCTATGCGGGCAGCCATGTGCAGCTTAGCGCCACCGCCATGTTTCGCAATCAGTGGGTAAACCTGGACGGAGCGCCAAGAACGGCCTCCTTAAGCATGCACTCAACTCTGGGTCGACCCAGTGTCGGTGTGGGAATGCTGATTACCAGTGACAAAATTGGCAGCTATACCAATACCAGTATGTTCGGTGCCTACTCTTACAGCATCCGGACCCCGGAATGGAAACTTTCATTTGGCCTTCAGGCAGGTTTCAGCCTGGTTTCGGCAGATTACAGCGAACTTAACCTTGATGATTTCAGCGATGGGTCGTTTGTAAACTTTAACAATAAGATCAGACCGAACTTCGGTGCGGGTGTTTATTACCAGACGAAAAAGCTCTATGCCGGATTTTCGATTCCCTTTCTCCTGAATACCAAAGTGGAGAATAACCTGGAAACGGTATTTACCGCGATCAAGGAAGCACGCTATTATTACCTGAATGTCGGCGCGTTTTTGCCGATCAACCGGATGAGGACAGCTGTCTTACATCCAAGTGTCCTGATACGTGCCCAGGAACAACAACCGCTGAGTCTGGATGTAAACCTGGATTTGATCCTTAATGACGTATTCAGCCTGGGTGTATCCTACCGGAACATTGACGCGGTCATAACCTATATGAGCCTGAAATTAAGTGATCAGTTCCATTTCGGTTATTCGTACGACTGGACTACTTCAGATCTGAACCAGTTTTCAAAGGGTACACATGAATTTATGCTGAATTATCGTGTCAGGATCAGAAAATTCCATGGAAGTGTAGAGTGTCCCTCTTTCTATGAGCACTAATCAGGCTGGCTGATCTCCTTCTGGGAAGAAGAGGATCCGGTCATCTTTTTAACAACTCCGGTCACCCCGTCGCGTACCTTGCCTCCTGCCTTTCCAATGGCATCAATACCGGATTGCACACTACGTTTTCCTGCGTCCTTCACTGCACGCATGATACTGCTCACCACCTGCCCGGATGACCGCATGACAATTGACCTCAGCATAGAGGCCGCCACGACATAACTGTTGGCACGTATTGATTTGCGATCTGTTACATCCACCTGTCCGCAATACCGCTGTGCCACTACCCCAACCCGAAGGGTAAGATAAGCGTTCGTTGATCCTTCCAGGATGGAATCGGTGATAATGTGTGCGGCATGGCCAACGACCGGAATTGATCGCCCCGGGCTGTTTAGCAGGGAGTTTATTATCGGTTCAACCTGCCGGGTAATATCAAGGTCCTCGATTTCAGAAGCCAGCAGGGCGGTTGCTCCCACATTGGCGTACAGGGTGGTCATGTCCTTCAGCGAAGGTCGCTGCCAGTAGATATGGGCTATTCTCCAGACCATCCTGGTCTGGGTTACGAGCACAGTAATGGCATCCAGCTTTCCGTTTTGAGATACTGCTGTTGTAAGAAACACACTGCTGGCAGTGTTTTCAATTACTTTCCTCGCCTCACCATCCAGGTAGATTTGCGCCTTCTTAAAACCATCTTCCTCGTATACGTTTATTCCGGCAGATCGTATGCGTTTATTGGCAGCCATTCTGGTCCGTAATTGATTCTTGTAGGCAGGTAATTCATCGTCCGAGTCAGGGGTTTTAAGCGTCTTTGGAAGACGCAGAATCATCACGACAGGACTTATTAGCAAAATTAGAAGAACAATACCAATGACCCCGACAACGCCCTGCGCAAGCAGAGGACTCACCGTAACCAGGTTGGCGTAGAGTGCAATCAGCTGATTGACAACCACAAGAAGAAATACAATCAGGAAGGCTGCAGAGAGAATCCATAGATATTTTTTGATCTTCTTCATTATGATTAAGACATGAAATTCGAATAAAAGGTTTCAGTCCGGTGTAAAATCAGGATTGCATCATTACTGATTTTCTCTTTTCTCAATGATTTCATCCAGCCTTTGCTCGTTCACACCAAAAATTCCATTCTCCTGCACATCATCCATAAACACGTCTATATAATGCTGACTCAGAGAATCACTGTCCCCGTATTTTTCACGGATCTGATCAAGTTCAGTGTGCAGCCGCTCCTGTACTTCCGCATATTCCGGATCATCATAGAAATTGCTTAATTCTTTCGGATCTTTCTTCCGGTCAATCAGTTCCCAGTAATCCAGGTCAAAATAATAATGAATCAGTTTATACTCTTTGGTCACAATGGCATAGTGGCGGTTAACCATATGTTCGGCCGGGTACTCATAATAATGATAGTATACAGCTTCACGAGTCCAGTCCTCCATCTTACCGGTCAGGATTGGCAACAGGCTCTCCCCTTGCATATCAGCGGGTGCCTCTACGCCTGCTGCGTCAAGAAATGTCTGGGCAAAATCCAGGTTCTGTACCATTTCATCAGAACTCGACCCGGCCTGGACTTTACCGGGCCAGGCAACGATCAGCGGTGTTTTGAATGATTCGTCATAGACAAATCGCTTGTCAAACCAGCCATGTTCGCCAAGGTAAAATCCCTGGTCTGAGGTATATACAATTATCGTATTTTCCATCAGGTTATTGGCCTCAAGGTAATCCATCAGCCGCCCGACATTCTCATCCACCGCTTTAATGGTGCCCAGGTAATCCTGCATATAGCGCTGATAACGCCATTTCATGAGTTCTTCCTCATTCATCTCCGGATAGGCAGAAGCAAATTCACGGTTCATTGGTTCGTAGGCCGTTTTAAACGCGGCCAGTTGCGCGGAGTCAAAGCGATTGGTGGCATATTCAAACCGGAGCTTGTCGATCCCGATCTCATCCAGGTTCATTTCGTCCATGACTTCCGGAAAAATCTTGGAATCACCTGCCCAGCTCATATGTTTTAAAATGCTCATTTCCGCCTCATCGGCTGCCGGCCGTTCTGCATAATCATCAAAGAGTGTTTCCGGTACCGGAAATGTTTTACCAAGAAATTCTTCCATATGCCGTTCCGCCATCAGCCATGAACGGTGTGGTGCCTTGTGCAGGTACATCAGCAAAAAAGGTTTCTCCGGATCACGTTCGTTGTCAAACCAGTCGAGGGTCATGTCCGTAATGATGTCGGTTGTATACCCTTTAATGTTGATCCTTCCCTCCTCCTTGGTAATAAAATCAGGGTTGTAATACGCTCCCTGTCCTGGTAATATTTTAAACTGGTCAAAACCTTTCGGGTTGTTCCCAAAGTGCAGCTTGCCAAACATGGCTGTCTGATAGCCTGCCTCCTGCAGAATCTGGGGAAACGTAACATTGGTTGTATCAAACGGAAAATGGTTGTCGATCTTGCCATTGATGTGAGAATGCTTTCCGGTGAGAATAGTCGCCCGGGAAGGAGCGCAAATGGAATTTGTAACACTGGCGTTGGTGAACAGCATACCCATTTCTGCAATGCGGTCAATGTTCGGAGTCTCAATCAATGAATTGTCATAGGCGGAAATCGCCTGGTACGCATGGTCGTCCGACATGATGAAAATGATATTGGGCCGTTCCTGTACCGTATTCTCTCCGTTTTCAGGCTCGGAAGTACAGCCTGATAACAGAAACCATGAGATTGCAGCGATAAGGGCAGGGATTGTTTGCTTCATTGGTAAGGGCAGATTTTACCACAAGATAATCCACTTCCATAAATTTTTTAAGCTTTTCCCGCTTTATCCCGCCGTTTTCTGCCTTTCGTCTCCTTTTTCAGGTTGCAACCTGCCTACTCGTTCTTTAATGTTTCTGCCGGGTTTGTGGAAGCGGCGCGAACAACACGGCTGAAAATCGTCAGGAAAGTGATTAGCATTATGATAGCCGCTCCGGTGATAAAATCTGCCGGACCGACCCCCACTCTGTAGGCGAAATTGGTGAGCCAGGAACGAAGAAGGAAATAACTAACCGGAAGTGCCACGAGCAGCGCATAAATGATCCAGAGTGAAAAGCGGAACAGAAACATACCTGTCACCTGCCTGGTGGTCGCGCCCATGACCTTTCGGATACCGATCGTCTTCACTTGTCCCTGTAGCACATAAGAAACGAGCCCGTAGAGTCCAAGTGCCGCTATCAGCACTGACATGACAGCAAAAAGTACCGCCAGTGACCTGATCTGCTTTTCAGCTGTGTACATTCTTTCGAATTCCTCATCCACGAAATTGTAGGAGAATGGGTATTCAGCCTCATAGGTGCTGTAAACGGATTTAATATATTCAATCGTTTCCGGCAGGTGATCTTCCACCCGCAGGAAAACCATATTGGTATTGCCGCGCCAGTAACGGATGATCATGGGTCTGATCTCATTGTGCAGCGAAAGGTGATGAAAATCCCGGAAGACACCTATAATGCTGCCTTTCTTGTCCCAGAACTCCATACTCTTCCCAATGACATCTCCCCCCATCATGGCCGCGGCCCGTTCGTTTACAATGAAACTGGCGGTATCCGAAGCAATAGTCCGGTCAAAAGATCTTCCTTCTGTTATTTCAAGGTGCAGTACCTTCTCCACATCATAATCGGCATCGATAAATGAAAAAGGGGCATAAGATATTTCCGGATTTTTACCTTCCCAGTCAGGATCTCCCGAGGTCTGGTATACCTGTAACGGATTCTGGTTAAGAAAGGTCACCTCTTCGATATCCGGCGACTGCCTGAGCCGGTTGGCAAAGTCAGCATGATGTTCATACGCACCATTTTCGTGAATGTAAAAATACATCAGGTTATTTTTCTCAAATCCGAGTGGCGTGTCGTTCAGATAGTTTACCTGGCGGAAAACCACAATTGCGGCACTGATCATCACCACCGAAATGACAAGCTGAAAAACAAGCAGCGCCTGCTTGCTCCAGTGCAATTTTGTACCGGAAGCATAACTGCTTTTGAGGACCCGTGACGGGTTAAACCGCGCGTAGACCACGGCTGGATAAATAGCGGCAAGCAGTCCCGTGACCAGTGCGGTACCCGTAATAAGCATAATATATTTCAGAGAGATCCAGCCAGCCTCAAACTGCGTGTTCAGGAGGTCATTATAGTATGGGAGAATTAACTGAATCAGCGTGAGCGCAAAAACGGCCGATACCAAAGCCACTATCACCCCCTCCAGCATTACCTGGATGCGTATATTGCCGGATTGTGCGCCCATTGTCTTTCTCACACCAATCTCCCGTGCACGCCGTCCTGCCTGGGCGGTCGCGAGGTTGGTGAAATTAATACATGCCAGCACCAGGATCAGGAAAGCCGCTCCGGTGAATATGTAAATATATATGATCCGCCCGGTTCCCTGCCGGTCGTTGAACACATTATACAGGTGGTTTTTACTAAAAGGAAAAAGAAACAGTTCATAAACCCAGGAGTGATGCTGCCCCGGAACGTTTCTGATCTGTGCTGTTACGTCAGACGGATTTGAGTCTTCATTTATTTGTACGTAGGTAATCAGGGAAGCCGTTCCCCAGCTTGTCATCCACTCATGGTTATCTGCAAGGAGCTTGATAGGAAGCAGAAAAGTAAACTGGATCGAAGAATTGGCCGGAGGATCATCCAGGATGGCCGTAACCTTCAAATCCTTCTCGAATCCCCATGATTTCATGTGAAGCACCTGACCCGTAAGCGGCTGATCTCCAAAGTACCTGGCGTAAGCAGATTTCGTCAGTACGACTGAATTAGGGTCCGTTAACGGCGTTGGTGTAACCGAAGCCAGCGTTTCAAATGAAAATATCTCCAGGAATTCAGGATCCGTAAAATGCAGGAATTCCTCCTGTTTATGATCCTCGGAGACAAGAAGAATGTCCTGCTGACTGATCAGCCTGGCAATCCGCTGTATTCCGGATTGGTCCCGGATGACTTCTGCGAGGGCATAAGGTGTATTTGGCTCAATTGACACCCGGGTATCCTGCGACCTGTCGGCCATGATGGTGTAGATCGAGGAAAGGTTTTTATGAAATGAATCATAATTCACCTGGTAATTAACCCAGAGCATGATCAGAAAAAAAGCAGCAATTCCGATTGTAAGCCCGACAATATTAATGGCGGTTGTGCGGGTGTCCCGCAGCATATGCCTGAGTGCTATGGCGAAATAGTTACGGATCATTTCTATTCATATTTAATGCTTTGAACAGGATTCTTTCCGGAAGCACGGAATACCTGCAGTCCCGAAACGATGACTGCGATAAAAAGTACAATTCCGAACGATACGATCAGCAATGCAGGTGAAAGTTCAATCCTGAATGCAAATCCTTCCAGCCAGGCCCGGAAAATCAGGTAGGCGGCAGGCAAACTGATGAGTCCCGCTATCATCACCAGTATGATATACTTTCGGGTCAGCAGGGTAACAAGATCGGCCAGGGACGCTCCGAGCACTTTACGAATGCCAATTTCCTTGCTTCGCTGTACAACTTCATAGGAAACAAGGCCAATAAGACCGAGTACCGCCAGAAATATGGCCAGGGTGGTAAAAATTCCGAAAAGCAGACCGAATTTTTCATCCTGCCGGTATTGCGCATCAAAGGCTTTATCAGCAAAGAAATAATCAAACGGCGCATCGGGAAAATACTCGTTCCAAACCCCTTTGATCTCATCAATTGAACTGTTCAGCTGGGCCAGGCTTTTATCCGGATTCTCCGGCAAATTCAGCCTGAGCACATAATAATTTGACCATGAGCTAAGTACATACAGAATGGGCGAAATGTCATCACGCAATGAGGTATGATGGTAATTGCCTGTCACCCCGATAATGGTCAGTTCCGGGAACATATTACCCCCTTCCAGGTGCTTGCCAATAGCATCCTCCGGACTTTCAAATCCAAAATGCCGGACCGAAGCCTCGTTAATAATTATTTCCCCCCGGCCAAAAGTATTATCGCCCTGACCATAATTACGGCCGGCCATGAAAGGAATATCAAAGACACTGAAATAATCATTGTCGACGGCAATAAGGCTTACCATTCTGATTAACTGGGATTCCTCCCCTATCCGTTTGATTCCGGAATCCCCCCAGGACAGGGATTCACCGGGTATGGTACTCGAACCGGTAATATTCTCCACAAATGCATATTTGGATATCTCGTTCCGAAAAGCGTCTACGGCTTCGAAGAATTCCGTATTGTCTCCGGCCAGCGAACCAGGCGGACTGTTAATCACCAAATGATTACTGATATTCATTCCGAGGTCAGAGGTGCGCATATAATTGATCTGGTAGTAAACGGTTAAGGTTCCGATCAACAGAAATACTGAAATACTGAATTGCAGGATAATTAATCCTTTTCTGACAAACAGACCGGAAACGGTTTTCCTGAACCTGCCAGACAAAATACTGGAAGGCGCCAACGAAGTCATGACGAAGGCCGGATAGCTGCCAGACAGCACGGCACCTGTAAGAATGATAAGAAGTACGCTTCCCCAAAAAAATGGCGCCTGACTCGTTGAAACGATCATCGGGTTGGCAATCTGTGACATGGCAGGTTTTAACAATTGAACCAGGGTGAAGGCGATGAAGGCGGCAATTATGTTCAGCACCACTGATTCCATTATAAATTGCATAGCCAGCTGTTTCTTACCGGAACCCAGCACTTTTCTGACCCCCACTTCCTTACTCCTTTCCATGGCCCGGCTGGTTGATAAATTGATGTAATTCACCCATGCAATGACCAGCACAATGAGCCCGATAAATCCCAGAGCACGCACGTAAGTCAGGTTGCCGGGCTCAGAAATCGCATAAGGCTTGTAGTGCATTTCCTCCAGTGGAGTAAGGCTGGCCGACCATTGGATCTCTTCGTTACTCTCAATAATGGTTTCCATAGTCCTTACGACTGTTTCCGGATCATTCTCTGTCACCACGTAGGTCAGTGTTTGCCAGTAGTCCCAGCTGGTCATCACATCAGGTCCTTCCACACGGGATAAGGACATCATGGACAGTAAAACCTTAAAATCGAAATCTGAATTTAAGGGCAGGTCGCTGAAAACACCGACAATCTCGTATTCATATGCCCCCACATTTCCGGACAAAGACACCACTTCTCCAACCGGATCCCTGTCCCCGAACAGACGGGTTGCTTCCGATGCTGAAATCAGCATCTTGCCCGGCCTTGAAAAATTTGCTGCGCCACCTGACTGCATCGGCAATTCCAGAATATCCGCGACAGTGGAATCGGCATAGTAAACTTCTTCCACCTCAATGGTCTGTTTACCTTCGCCGCTGGTGTAGATAACAGAATTGTTCTGATAGGCAATGTTGATAAACCGTACTGCATTGTCAATTACCTCTGTTGATAACAATTCATTGGTGACCACGGGCGGTATATTAGTGACCTCCTGGGTTTTTCCCTCCGTACTGCGATTGAGTATAACGCGGTAGATATTTTCAGATTTCGGATGAAAATCATCATAACTCATCTCGAAAGAAACGTACAGCATGATAGCGAGCGCTGTTGCCATGCCCAGGGACAAGCCGAGCAGATTAATGAGTGTAAATCCTTTTTTCCGTTTGAGATTCCGGAAAGCAAGTATGAAATGGTTCTTTAGCATATAAAGGCGATGATTCAATGGCCATGCCGGGAATATATACAACTGATTATCAGTTATTTATATTGTTTTCGTTCCGAATAGTGTTTCAATATGATACAATAACTTGTTTCAATGTGATACACTTGCTAGATTCCCGTATATATGGGCAAATCAAAGGAGAAGATACTGATAATTGACGATGATGCAGATGTTTTATTTACCGCAAGAATGATTCTGCGTCCGCATTATGCGGAGATTCTGACTGAAAAAAGTCCCAAACAACTTGAGTCGGTGCTTAACAGGGAGTCACCTTCCCTTGTGATTCTCGATATGAATTTTGCGGCCGGAGCCACCACCGGAAATGAGGGCATGTTCTGGTTAAGAAAGATTAAGGAGATCAAACCAGACCAGCCGGTTATAATGAATACCGCGTACGGTGATATCGAACTGGCGGTAGAATGCATGAAAGAAGGAGCTTTCGATTTTCTTATCAAACCCTGGCAAAAAGAGAAACTTCTCGCCACCGTACGCAATGTGCTGGAAATTGCCAGTTCAAGGAAAAAGATCCGGCAGTTAGATGAAACACGCAGGGTAATTTCAGGAGATCTTGCCCGGAAAAAAGGCCGTCTGATCGGGGATTCCATGGCTATGCAGCAGGTTTTGAATCAGATCAGCAAAGTCGCTGCTACAGACGCGAATGTCCTGATTCTCGGAGAAAACGGAACCGGAAAAGAGCTGGTTGCCCGTGAAATCCATCACCAGTCCCGAAGGGCCCCGGAAAGCTTTGTGCCTGTCGACCTCGGGGCTATACCCTCAACTCTATTCGAATCCGAACTTTTTGGTCATGTAAAGGGAGCGTTTACAGATGCACGTGAATCAAAAGCAGGAAGGTTTGAAGTGGCTGATAAAGGCTCACTCTTTCTGGATGAAATCGGAAACATCTCACTTGAAGGGCAAGCCAAACTGCTGTCCGCTTTACAAAACAGACAGGTTTACCGGCTGGGAAGTTCGGTGCCGGTCGATGTGGACATCCGGCTGATCAGTGCCACAAACAAACCACTTTATGAAATGATCAGAGAGCAGACGTTTCGGGAAGACCTTGTTTACCGGATAAATACAGTGGAAATACATTTACCGCCGCTCAGGGAACGGATAGACGATATCCCGTTACTGGCAGAACACTTTCTTGAGCGATTTAACTCAAAATACGAAAAAGGCATTTCACTGGCCGGTGAAGCTGTCGATAGAATGATGCGTTATACCTGGCCGGGAAACATCCGGGAACTGCAACATACAATCGAGCGGGCGGTTATCATGGCTGATTCCGATTCCATTCGGGAGCAGGACCTGTTTCTTAAGGAAACCGGCCAGTCCCCGGCACCGGATTCCCTTCACCGGGACGATCTGGAAAAAGCGGCCATCCTGAAAGCCCTGGACCTCCATGAGGGAAACCTAAGCAAAGCCAGCAAGGAGCTGGGGATCGGTCGAACTACCCTGTACCGCAAAATCAGCAAATACGGTATTGATACATGAGATCGACCTGGCATATCCTGATCAGGCTGCTTATTTTTCTGGCGGCTGCGGCCTATTACGTTGCATTCCATACCTATTTCTGGCTCACTTCCCTCTGGCTTATTCTGCTGATCGTACTGCTTGCTGGTGACATCCTGCGGATTCACCGCCGGGCAGAACGTGACCTTCGCAACTTTCTCCTGGCAGTTTCCCAGCATGATTTTTCCACTGTGCTGCCTGCCAGGGTTGCCAAAGACTATCCGGCAATGTCCGGAGCGTATACCACTATCAATAAAGTGTTTCAGGAGATCAGCCTTTCCCAGGAAAGCAGCCAGTCCTTTCTTGAAGTAATTGTGGAACAGGTTGGTGTAGCGCTGATCGGCTACCGGACTGAAACGGGAGAAATTACCCTTATTAACAAGGTGGCGAAGGATTTAACCGGACGGCCCTACCTTCACAATATTTCCGGCTTAAAGCAAAGTGCACCCGAGTTACTGAGCCTGCTGGAAACCATGTCTGCAGGAGACCGTTCATTAATTTCCATCCCGCGGGACAATGAGGAGCTGAAGCTGAGTGTGGTCGCCAGGGAGCTGGTGCTGGAAGGGTTTAAGTATAAATTATTCGCCATCCAGAATATCCGGTCAGAGCTGGAAGAACAGGAAATTGAATCATGGATGCGTTTACTCCGGGTTCTTACCCATGAAATCAAGAATTCGGCTATTCCGATTGCCACATTGTCAGATGTTATTGCGGAAAGCCTGACCGATTCACAGGGTCTGCGAAAAGATTTGCATCACCTGGAGGAAGCAGATCTTGACGAACTCTCCACCGGCCTGAAGACCATCCGGCGGAGAAGTAAGGGGCTGGTTGATTTCATTGAAACGTACAGCCGGTTTACAAAGCTTCCCAAGCCGGACAAGGCACGGATCAATGTACTTGAGCTAACCCACTCCGTCACTAATCTTCTGCAGGAAGACCTGAACCGGAGTGAAGTGGAACTGCAGGTGAATGTTTCTCCTGATCATTTCATAAAGGCAGATGCCATTCAACTGGAGCAGGTACTCATTAACCTGATTAAAAATGCCATAGAAGCCATTGGGCCAAAAGGCGGCACTATTCTGATCGAATCTTTCGAAGCGGAAGGCCGGATGCATCTGAAGGTTATTGATAATGGTCCCGGAATGGACGCCGGTCTGCAGGAGAATATTTTTGTACCATTTTATACGACCAGGGAGAAGGGGTCCGGAATAGGACTTAGTATCAGCAAACAAATCATCAGGGCTCACCGGGGTGAAATTAAAGTCACATCCTCACCCGGGAATGGAACGGAGTTTGAAATTATTCTTAGCGCCTCCCGGTAAACACCTAAAAATAAATCTCGCGGGCAAGCCGGAATGTATTGGCATGCGCATCCACAATGTCCCGGATATGGGGAGAATAGCCGCCGCCCATGACGACCACCAGCGGAACCTGCCGTTTGTGGCATTCCCTGAGTACCATCTCGTCCCTGAGACGGCACCCTTCCCTGGAGACGGCCAGTCGGCCCAGTTTATCAGTCGCCAGAATATCCACTCCTGACTGAAAAAATACAAAGTCAGCCTCTGCCCTTTCAAATACCCCGGGTAATTCCGCCGAAAGAATGTCCAGGTACTGTTCATCTTCCGTATCATCCATCAGCTCAATATCCAGATCACTCATTTCCTTATGATAAGGATAATTTCTTGCGCCGTGCATACTGAAGGTAAACACATCATTACGCCGGGCAAAGATTTCTGCCGTGCCGTTGCCCTGGTGGACATCCAGATCAATGATAAGAACCTTTCTCGCCTGGCCTTCCCGCAGCACGTGGGATGCGGCGATCGCAATATCATTGAGAAGGCAAAAGCCTTCGCCACGATCTGAAAAGGCGTGGTGCGTCCCTCCTGCTATATTCATGGCCACTCCGTATTTCAGCGCATACTGAGTGCATTCCAGTGTTCCCTGTGCAATAACCTGTTCCCTGTCCACCAGTTTTCGGGACATCGGAAAGCCGGTTCTTCGCTCCTCCGAACGCGAAAGTGATAATTCACTTAACTTTTTCCAGTATTCAGCCGTATGTACCTGAAGGATATCTTCTTCCGCCAGGTGGCCAGGGGCAAAAATATTTTCTGCCATTATAGTACCTTCGTGAAGAAGTTGCTCGGGAATCAGATCGTATTTGATCATAGGAAAGCGATGATTCTCCGGTAACTTATGGCAATAATCTTTTGTCCAGGCTATCTTTAACATGAAAGATGTAATAGTACGTGCTTTCTCTTGAACCCTGAAACTATGAAAGTGTTAAAAATATTTGTAATCCTTTTTATTATCCTGGCCGGTGTCGCTTACCTCGGCTACACGGTCTATGTGCCAAATATGGTTACCTCATCGATTGAAACGGGAGAAATACCTTCAATCGTCCCGAAAAAATATCACCCGAAAATTAAAGAGACCCGTGATAAGGTCAACAAAGAAATAGAGAAGCTGCCGGAGGTAATGAATAA
This sequence comes from Bacteroidia bacterium, assembly GCA_030432655.1. Classification (GTDB taxonomy): domain Bacteria; phylum Bacteroidota; class Bacteroidia; order Cytophagales; family Cyclobacteriaceae; genus JAUILA01. The sequence continues at coordinate 10,625 of JAUILA010000028.1, read as the reverse complement.
ATACCAGCTGAGCTATGATGAACTACTTGCATTTGCACAGGAAGTGAAAAATGACGAAGTACTGGATGCCCTGGAGGAGATAAAAAAGACCAACATCACCGACTCCGGCGAAGCCTTCGACATCGCCATGAAACACATTGATGCCGAGCTTCCCCAGTCCGGCAAAGTAAGACAGGTATTCCGGGAAAAGATTCCTGCTGACAGAATTAATGAAGAAGTGGTTAAAATGGGAGAATCGGAATTGCCACTGTCTGTGGAAGTTGATCTGGCACGGCGGATAGGTATTCAGCTTCTGAAAAATAAACGCGATGAGATCGAAAACCGCCTGGAACAATTACGGGCGAATTAATCATAAGGAGGCACCTCATCTCAAACGTTTGCGGCAATTTAATGCCGGATTCTCACCAAATGGATCATATTCTTTTTTAATTTCGAACAATTAACCTGTTCTTAATCAGACTATGTCGAGAAAAAATCCTCCCATACTCCGCCCCGGGAAAATAGAATCATTTTCACAGAATAATCACGGAATCTCAGGCCGCACCGGCAATGACATACTTTTTGAAATTACGGTGTACTCTTCTTCAATCATTCGTGTCCGTTTTACCCGGGATGAATTCGATGACCATTCCTATGCCGTTGTCGCCCAACCGGCCGGAGAATTCACCTTGTCTGACGATAAAAAAGCAATTGTTCTCCAAACAGATCTGCTCGCTTGCTCCATATCCAGGGAGACGTGTGAGGTTACTTTTTCCGACCTGAAGGGCAATGTACTCAACCAGGACGAGGAGGGCCTCGGAATATCCTGGATTGGCGAACAGGTTACAAATTACAAAACCATGCAGGACGGTGAACGTTTCGTCGGCCTGGGAGAAAAAGTGGGGCCGCTCGACAGAAAAGGCCAGGGCTACCAACACTGGAACACCGATAGTTTTGCTTATGGCCCCGGGACCGATCCGTTGTATTGTTCCATTCCATTTTACATCGGCATCCATGGAACGTCTGCTTACGGCTTATTTATGGACAATTCGCATAAGTCGTTCTTTAATTTCGGTGCTTCAAATAACCGCTTTTCCAGCTTCAGTGCTGATCAGGGTGACCTGAATTACTACTTCATTTATGAGGGTACTGTACCCGGAATTCTGGAAGCCTATACCTGGCTTACCGGCCGGATGAAACTGCCCCCGTTCTGGGGACTGGGTTATCAGCAGTGCCGTTACAGCTATTACCCGGAATCCGAGGTAAGAATGGTGGCGGACACCTTCAGAAGCAAGGATATCCCGGCTGATGCAATCGTCCTGGATATTCATTACATGGACAAGTACAAGATCTTCACCTGGGATGAAGAACGTTTTCCGGATCCCGGAGCCCTTGTGCAGGACCTTCGTAATGACAACTTTCATATCGTGGTAATGTGTGATCCCGGCATCAAGGTCGAGGATGATTATTCGCCCTACGAATCGGGTGTTGAAAAAGACGTTTTCCTCAAATATCCGGACGGAGAATTATACCAGGGGGAAGTATGGCCGGGCTGGTGCCATTTTCCTGACTTTACAAGAGAGGAAACAAGGAACTGGTGGAAGGAACATTTCCCTGCTTATGTGGATCTGGGGGTGGACGGATTCTGGAACGATATGAACGAAATAGCCACCTGGGGGCAAATGGTCCCGGAAAATGTTTTGTTCGATTTTGAAGGTAATCCGGATACTATGCGTAAAGGTCGGAATGTATACGGACTTTGCATGGCCAGAAGTACCTGTGAAGCCACAGAAGAACTTACCGGTAAACGGACATTCAACCTTACCCGTTCGGCTTATGCCGGTATTCAGCGCTATTCTGCAGTTTGGACGGGTGACAATGTGGCGAATGATGAACATATGATGCTGGGAATCCGGCTGGTCAACAGTATGGGACTTTCAGGCATATCCTATGCCGGATTCGATGTAGGCGGTTTCGTTGGAAATGCCAGCGAACATCTTTTTGCCCGCTGGATTCAAGCCGGAGCCTTTTCTCCTTTTTACCGTGGCCATAGTATGATCAATTCCAGGGATTCTGAACCCTGGGCTTTTGGTGAGGAAGTTGAACAGGTCTCCCGCAATTATATCCGGCTGCGGTATAAGCTGATCATGTACCTCTACAGTATGTTCTATGAAAGTACGCTGAATGGGATGCCTGTTTGCCGTTCGCTGGTACTTGAATATCCCCACGACCCCAAAATTTATGAGCCTGCTTTCGAAAACCAGTATCTTTTCGGACAAAGTATACTGGTAGCACCGCACGAAAGCTATAAACAAATAACTAAGGTTTATCTCCCGGAAGGCGATTGGTATGAATTCTTTTCAAATGAATACCTGAAAGGCGGACAAACTATCTTTACTGAGTGTCCGATTAACAAATTTCCACTTTATGTAAAAGCATCGGCCATTCTTCCCGTATGTCCGGAAATAGGAAACAGCTCGGCGCAAACAGGTGATGTTCTTGAATTTCATATTTTCAAAGGGGAAGAAACCAATTCTTTCACCTATTACGAAGATGACGGAGAATCATTCAGCTATGAATCAGGTGAATTCATGAAACGGGATATCACTTACCTTCCGCAAGAAGAAAAACTAATTTTCAGCAAACCAGAAGGAGGCTATTCTACCAAATTTTCAACTTTTAAACTGGTCCTTCACGGTTTTGATTGTGAAACGGTGAGCATTAATGGACAATCCGTTAAAATGAAACTGCAGGACTACAGATTCGTCGATCCCATACCAAGCTTTGACCCGTTTTATCCGGATATTGATGACTCCCTGGACACACGCGGACTTCGTTTTGCAGACCTCGAGCTCACCCGGGAGCAACTGGAAATTAGCTTTGGGTGACTGAAAAAAGGTTAATTTTTATGATTTTATTACAAGTATTTGATATTCAAGTCCAACGTTAAGCTATTTTGGCATTGATTATGTTACTTGCTTTTTTAAACTATCAGTAAGACCTATGAAAAAGATCTACGTTTTTCTGGCCGTTATTATTTTTTGCGGCGCTTGCTCATCCGGAAAGAAAGCCTATGAATCCGGCAATTATTATGAAGCTGTCATGCAAGCTGTTCAGCGTCTGAGACAGAATCCAAATCATAATAAATCCCAGGAAACACTTCGTGTAAGTTATCCCCTGGCGGTTGAAACACTTGAACAAGAGGCACGAAACCGGCTATCCAGCAATGCACCGTACAAATACAAAATGGTATTACGGTCATATCAGGCGATCAACCGAATGAATGAAGAGATTCGCCGTGCGCCCGGAGCCCTGTCGGTTGTGCCCAACCCGGTAAATTATTCATCTAAAATTCCTGAAATGAAGCAGCTGGCTGCTGAAGAAAGCTATGCCGCCGGATTGGACGCACTGGCCCGTGATACCCGGGTGGATGCTAAAAATGCATACCTGCTGTTTCGTGATGCCCAGGAATTCGTTCCAGGTTACAAGGATGTGGCCAGCAAACTCGATGAATCCCTTTTTAAGGCAACACTGAAGGTAGTGGTGGACCAGATGCCTGTACCCACCATGTACGATATCAGTGCAAGCTTTTTCCAGGACAAAATTGAAGAATACCTGCACTCACAGTATCAGTCCAATCCGTTTGTTAAATTTTATACTGCAGAAGAGGCAGAATCTGAGAAACTCCCTTATGTTGATCAGTACCTGCGAATCATGTTTGATGACTTTGCCGTTGGAGAAACTCATACTGAAAAGCGGATTGAGACATTCTCCAGGGATTCAGTGGTAGTCGGTGAGGTTTCTCTGGATGACGGATCCAAGCAAAAGGTTTACAACACGGTATCCGCAAAGATGACCACCTGGAGAAAAGAGGTTATTTCAAGAGGATTGGTACGAATGGAGGTATTTGATGCAAACAGCAAGGCGGTACTCTCACATAATAAATTTCCCGGAGAATTCGTCTGGTTTTCTGAATGGGGAAATTTTAACGGTGATGAACGTGCGCTGGACGACAATCAGTTGAAAGTATGTCAGCTTAACGAAATACCACCGCCACCACCGCAAACCATGTTTGTTGAATTTACAAGACCCATTTATAACCAGATCGTTCCGGCAATCAATAACTTTTACAGGAACTACTAGTCCGGTTAGCTTATCAAAGAAAAGCGCTTAGGATTTACCTGAGCGCTTTTTTCTTTTCCCCCGATACCCTCCGGATCCTTTTCCTCTTCCGCGGCCTCCTGAATAACGCCTTTTCTGATTTTTGGGATCGTAGGCCGGGCCCTCCCCGATTTCTTCAGGCAGGCGTATCTTGGTAACTGGTTCGCCAAGGAGCTCCTCTATCTTAGAGAAATTGTATTGATCATCCGGGTTGATTAAGGTAAACGCCACACCGGTGGAAGAGGCCCTGGCTGTTCGCCCGATCCGGTGGATATAATCCTCTCCATCAGAAGGAACATCAAAATTTACCACCACTTCAATATCTTCAATGTCAATACCCCTGGACAGGATATCAGTTGCCACGAGTACATTCAGTTTTCTGTTCCTGAACTGACGCAGCACATGCTCGCGTTCCTGCTGTTCAAGGTCACTGTGAATATCCGCCACATTAAAACTATGGCTTTTCAGTTCACGGGCCAGTTGTTTTGTACTGGCCTTGGTACTGCAAAAAACGATGACGCTTTGGAGGTTCTTCGCTTTCAGCAAGTGGCATACTAACGGTATCTTCTGATTATCATATACAGAAAACGCACCCTGGGCCACTCTTTCCGCAGGTTTTGATATGGCAATGCTGATCTCCTCAGGATCGTTCAGAATTGTATTGGCAAGGTCCCTGATCTTCTTTGGCATAGTGGCTGAAAACATCAGGTTCTGCCTCTTTTTAGGTAAGAATGAAATGATCTTCATGATATCATCATGGAATCCCATATCAAGCATCCTGTCAGCTTCGTCCAATATCAGATATTCCAGGGTATCCATTTTCACATAGCCCATGTTCAGGTGGGCGATCAGCCTGCCCGGCGTACCGATGATCATTTTTGCACCAGTGGTCAGTGCCTGTTTCTCCCGTGTAAATGACGAGCCATCGCCCCCACCATAAACAGCAATACTGCCGACATTGGTAAAATACGACAAGCCTTCCATCTGCTGGTCAATCTGTACGGCCAGCTCACGTGTTGGCACAATTACAAGAGCCTTTATCTGGTCATTGTCCACACCGTCTGCCAGAATTTTATGGATGATCGGCAACAGGAATGCAGCTGTTTTACCTGTTCCTGTCTGCGCAGAGGCAATAACGTCTTTTCCTTCTAAAATAACCGGAATGGCTTGTTCCTGTACGGGGGTGGCTTCCTCAAATCCCATCGCCTCGATTCCTTCGAGAACACTGGGATGAAGTCCTGTTTCGCTAAACTTCAATTGAATTCAATTTTTGCTTTGCAAATTAACAAATATCAACAGCAAACGTTCATTAGCATGAAATTATCTCGTGTTGCCATAAAAAAACCGTTTGCATACCGTGGATTCCTGACGATATACAAACGGCTTTAACCGTGGCGGTGATTAGATTTAATCGGCGGCCTCGACTGCTGCTTCCTTATTCCTTATGTATGGAGTCAGGTCGTACATAAACATCATGATTCGCGACAAGGAGCCATCACGGTGATGGATCGGTGCGTAGGATTCATATAGGTGTTTAGTTTCTCCCACTTTCGAAATCCTGTCATACTGGCCGCGAACATGTTTGCCTGCAGACAATTCACGCCAGAATTCGCGGTATTCCTCCGAATTCTTTTCCTCTTTCGACACCAGGATCCGGTGATATTCTCCCGCCAGATCATCCTTTTTGTATTGCAGGATTTCCTGGCACTTGTTGTTAATGCTGAGAATTTTTCCGTCAAGGTCAAATTCCATGAATGCCACCGCTGAATCCAGGGCCTGCATCGTGCTTTCTGATTCTGACTGGCTGCGTTGCATTTCTTCCTGTGTAGCCTGCAACTCCTCCATATTCTGACGCATCTCCTCTTCCTGGGATCTCATCTGTTCGGTCATCTCCTGTGATTCTTCAAGCAAACTCTGCGTACGTGCATTGATCTTTACAGAAGAAATAGTGGATGCAATGCTCTCCGCAATTTTCTCTACAAACTCAATTTCATTTTCACTGAACTCACGGAAAGATGCCAGTTCGACCACGCCAAATATCTGGTCATTAACTTTTAATGGTACGATCAGAATACCACGCGGATTGGAATCACCAAGTCCGGATGTGATTTTCACATAATTTTCCGGGACATCCGTCAGGAAAATGGTGTCCATTTCCTGCCATACCTGGCCGGCGAGTCCTTCTCCTTTCAGTATCTTTTCTTCAATATATTTCTTCTTGTCCCAGGCGTAGCAGGATAACAGGCTCATGCTTTCTTCCTCGCCTTCTTCCTCGTCAATAATAAACAGTGCTCCCTGGTTGGCATTCAGATATTTGACCAGGCTGGCGATAATCTCGTCACCCAGTTTATTAAGGTCATTATTATTTGTCCGGAGAATTTCTCCAAACCGGGCCAACCCTTCTGTTGACCAGTTTCGTTTCTTGTCTTCTTCGGCAACCCTTGCCAGGTTATTCCTCATTTCGATCAGTGCGTTGCCAAGAACGTCCTGGTCACTCAGCGGCTTAAACTCTGAATCATATTCCCCTTTCCCAATATTCTCCGCAAAAATGGTCGTTGATTTCAGTCCGACAATAAGCTGGTCAATGGCGTTGGCCATTTCACCCATTTCATCCTTGCTGAACTTACGCTTTGATTTATCCATTAGCTCCCCGTGACTTAGCCGGAGAATAATTGACTTCAGATAATTAAGCGGTTTCACGATGAGCCTGGTAATTATATACGCATTCATCAGTCCGATGATCATCAGAATGGCGCCCAGGATCACGGTAATGTTCCTTAACTGGCTGGTGGCAGCACTCATTGCCTCATCAGATGCCTGCGTAATGGATTGCTGACGGGTCGCGAGTTTCTGTAAAATACCTTTAATCGTATTTGTTGCCGGAATGACCTGGTTTTCGATGGCATCCTCGGCCAGCAGCTTCACTAAAGGATCTTCATAATTTTCAAATGTGACCAGCTGACTCATGATGTCCTTTTCAGTTTCCATCAGCGCTTCAAATTCCGTAAATGCAGAATCAAGCAGGTACCGCTGACTGTCGCTTTCCCATTGCTCCTGAAGACTGATCAGCTCATCTTTCATTTCGGGATATTCCCGGCTGTGAAGATCTTTCAGTGCATCTTTATCGTCGGTATTACTTTGGAGATATACCCAATTGGTTATCAGCATTTTAGAGCGGGTAACCATAAGTATAAAATCATTAATGGACTCCTTTGAAGGCCTTACCACCTCCGAAGATGTCCTGATCTCAGAATCGATCTTATTTCCATTATAAAATATGATCGCAGCATTGGCCACGAAAAGTACAATTAGCGCTAAAAAGCTAATAAAGATCTTGTTACCGATTTTCAACTTCATATTTAATAAAAATTTACAGACTTACTGTACAGGACGGGCGAGTGCCATTAACTCTGTGGCAACCCTGACCCCTGCCTTTTCCAGTGCCTGTCGGTCCAGTTCAAAAAATAGTTTCCCGTTTTCCTCAATAAAATTTATATGTCCGCCTGCAGGAAATTCAATTTCGTCTGAAATCAGGACGATATGTTCTTTCTCAGCCAGGCTGATAAGTTCATCTATGTTTACTGTCTGCAGGCTTCCTTCGGGAATAAAGAGCATATCAAGCGAATTCATCTTTAAAACGCTCGAAGAATCTGTTCTTACCAGCTCAATAGGCCGGTTTCCGGTCCGTTTGGATGCTGCAAGTTTCTCAAGGAAGGGAGTCACCTCGCTGTCTCCCAGTACCCCGAGTTTAAAAGGTTTGTTTTCCGATGTATCCGGCCACTTGATGTACTTCATAAAACTATACATGTACACCGAATGGACCTGATAATTCTGAGCCGAAGCGGCAAAAAATGAGGTGAACACCAGCAGTATGGCTAAGACTAAAAAATTACGCATAGACACTAAGTGAAAAAATCGCTTCAGACCCGCATTTAAATTAAAGTTGAAATTTAGCATATTCACCGAAAGGAAATCATCCTTACCCCGCCCTTTACCTATGCGTGTAAGATTTTATTGTCAATTGTCGCGGTATTGACATGAGGAGAACTTTTGCCCGGGTTTTTAGTTTTACTAAGTACAGGGAAAGTAATTTAACAGAAAGAAAAGCCATTGATTCAGATAAACGCACCTGCTTGTTAAATTCTGGCGTTTGAAAATGGCAATGATCGAAATGTTAACAGTAAATACTTTACATAAAATGAAAACGAACCACGTTAAAAAGACAGCGACCAAAGCCGGGTGGCATGCGGCTTTATATATGTTGCTTCTGCTCCTGACAACTGGATGCACAAACGGACAAAATAAAAACGAAATGAAATACGAAATATCCAAGACTCCTGAAGAATGGAAAGCGGAGCTCACTTCGGAAGAATACCATATACTACGTGAAAAAGGCACAGAAAGAGCCTTTTCCGGCGATCTGTGGGACAACAAGAAGGAAGGAACGTATACCTGTGCAGCGTGCGGTCAGGCGTTATTCTCTTCTGAGACCAAATACACCTCCGGTACCGGATGGCCCAGCTTTTTCAAGCCCCTGGAAAAGAGCAGCGTGGCTATCGAGGAAGACCGGAGCCTGGGTATGGTGCGAGAAGAAGTGCTGTGTTCGAGGTGTGGTGGTCATCTTGGCCATGTTTTTCCGGACGGACCGGAGCCAACCGGCCTTCGTTACTGCCTGAATTCAGCCGCCCTGGATTTTGAGCCGGAGGACTGATCTTTTCTCATTATTCCCGGTCGGGGATTATCCAGAGATATGAACGCCAGAACCAGTTTCCGTCATCATCAGGCATGGTGATGGTATATAGTGTACGACGGTTCTGCAGCGGATCTTCGGTCTGAACAATTAGTGTGTCTCCTGAGGAATCCATCCGGCAGAATCCTCCCTGTACAAAACATTGCATACGGCCGCGCTGTAATTCCTCTTCTGCGACAAATTTCCAGACTGGTTCCTCGCCGCTGCCAATTACCGGCGATTCCGGATATTCAAACAAAACGTGAAAGGAGCGCGCGTTTGCCTTATCTTTAAATGACTCCAGTTCGGCATAGGCATCACTAACCGGAAAACGGGGCAATGCAAAATTATCTAATCCCTTCAGAACAACCCCTGAATTCTGGGCCGTACCTGCGATAAAGCCCAGGTTCCTTATAACCTCTTTCATCGGTTCATCATATTCCCCGTAAGGATAAGCAAATACTTCCGGCTCCATTCCCAGGTGTTCACGAAACAACCGCTGGGCCTTTGTCACGTCCTGCCTGAAATTCTCCAGGTAAACTTCCTGCGGCATATCCAGAAAATAGGAATGACTGTGCGAATGATTTCCGATCTCGATCCCCGCCTCGCGCAGCGAATCGAGCTGTCCCCAGGTCAGAAAATCGTCACCACCCACAGTTTCCGTATTAACGAACAAGGTGGCCGGGAAGTCATATTCATTGAGCACCGGCATTGCCCCGGTAAGAAAAGATTTATAGCTGTCATCGACAGAAATAACCGCACGTTTCTTTCCGTCAGGCAGGCTGGTCTTCATGGCTTCGCTAAGGGTCACCACTTCAAATCCTGCTGACTTCAGATATTCCATTTGCCGCCGAAAATCTTCCAGGCTGATGTTGGTGGTAATATGACGCGGATCGCCAAACCGATGGTAAACAAACATGACAAACTCTTCCGCTTTACTTGCTTCTTCCATTCCTTCGTTTGTGGGTACCGCAGGGCGATCTTCCTTGACCGTACCACGATCTCCGCCGGAACAGGCTAAAATTAATACACTGGCAAGTATGATCAGGAGATATCTCATATTTATTAAAAATACGATCTTTCGCGCAAATTTATATAGGCACTGTCCAGGTGATACCGGTCATATTGCTGCAGGTCATTCTGACGCATGACCATCGCCAGTTTGTTTACATACTGATAACCCAGTTCGGAATAACGGTGAAGGGCAAAGATCAGCTTACGCGGATCCTTTTCATCCAGCCGTCTCTGCCGGAATTCACGGTACGCATTGTGTCGTGCCAGGGTAATAAAATAATCCTCTACGGATTGTCCAAGGTTATCATAGGCTCTCAGAAAAACAGCACCGGAATCGCGTGAACCGCTGGCCGGAATCCGTTTTTCATCCTTATCAAATGACCAAACACCAAAAAGGTTATTGCCTTGACGGAAAAACCTGGAACTCCCCCACCCGCTTTCCACAGCTGCCTGGGCAAGCACAATGCTTGCTGGATGGGTCGCAAGCCGGTCATATACGTCCTTCCAGGAATCCGCATTAAGCCGCTCCTTTTGCACCTCCATGAATGTACTGTCTTCCGGATTGATTTCTTCTCCTTCCTTCTGACTAAGAAGAATTGAACGTGCACGAATTCGATCCATACGAAGGTTATGTTTTGCCATCAACACAGACGGTAATACCATTTCAATGAATTTGTCTTTTTTCACATTGGTTTCAAGTTGCCTGAAATCAAATTCGTTATGATAATAAACAGGGGTAACA
>JAUILA010000027.1 GCA_030432655.1 Bacteroidia bacterium | reverse complement strand
CAAATTGCCGTGGACGTTAAGGATATAGATTGTGACGCGTATTATTCCAGTATGCACAAATGGCTTCTCGCGCCCGGGGGAAACGGGTTGCTTTATGTAAAGTCAGACAGGATGCCTGAAATCTGGACGACCATTGCCAGCTACAACTGGGACAACCAGGAGGACCATGGTTTCCGGATGATGCAAACCGGGACCGGCAACCCATCGCTGCTGGTTGGTCTGGATGCCTGTATTGATTTTCATCATACGATTGGGGCTGACAGGTGGCTGAAACGGGTAAAACAGCTGGGTGATTACCTGCGAAGCGGCCTGACTGAGATTGATAAAGTAACCATTTATTCAAGCACACATCCGGATATGTGTGCCGGTATTACCACCTATGCAGTCGATGGTCTGACCGGCCCTGAATTACAGAAGACACTTTGGGAAAGAGAAAAGCTCCAGCCCAGGTCGGTGGGCAGCGAATATTTGAGGCATTCCGTTCATATTTATAACAATGAGGACGAAATTGACCGGACGCTGTCCGTCTTAAAAAGTCTCTGATTTTACTTCAGCAATTGTTCGATGGCCTTAATATGCTTTACAAAGGCCTCTTTTCCGGAATGGGTGGCAGAATACTGCGTATTGGGCTTACGGTCAATGAACTCCTTCTTCACCTTGATATATTTGCTTTTTTCAAGTGATTTGAGGTGTGAAGCAAGGTTCCCATCTGTAACTTCAAGCAGGTTTTTCAGGGTATTGAAATCCAGAGAATCATTAACCACCAAAGCGGACATGATTCCAAGCCTGACCTTATTTTCAAAAGCCTTGTTAAGATCTTTCAGAATCTCCTTCACGATCATATTTTAAGTACATGGCCAATCCGTAAATGATGTGGAGAGCGCCAAATCCGATAGCCCAGAAGAAAAGTCCGTAACCGATAAACTGGGCAGCGAGAAGTCCTAAAACAATCTCAGCGATCCCCAGACTCCTGGTTTCGGTAAGAGTATATTTACTGGCATTCACCAATCCAAGCCCGTAGAAGATTAGCGTAAGCGGAGCCAGCAGGCCGATAAATCCTTTCAGGAGGAGAATTAAGCATAATATGCCGCCAGCGGCCAGTGGTATAAAAAGATTGATCACCATTCTCCTGGCCTGAGCATCCCACATGGATTGCCGGGTTTTACGGGCGCGGCGCTGGGTTAAGAAAAATCCCGCCGCCAGAGAAAGTACCAGAACACCAAGAGCAATTAGCACCAGTTGGAAAACAATGGAATCAGATGCGTCTGCCTGCCTGTAATCAAAATACTGTTCCTGCAGATAGATCGTCTCATAGGCCAGATAAGCGCCACCCAGGGCAAGTGCACCCGCTACTACTCCTGCCATTCCGCTCAGGGAAATAAAGCGGCTCGACCTGTCCATCATGGATCTGATGTCCTTCAGGTCACTGATATATTTTTCTTTCTCCATTAAAAAAGTACTTTGGTAATCAAAGTAATAACCAATAAATGAGAACTACAACGGATTGTTCATTTAGTTATCCTCCGTAACCCGCAGAATAAACCCCTTCCCATGAACATTATCAATGACCAGACCGGGATCAGCCTGGAGTTTCTTTCGTAATCTGGAAATAAATACGTCCATGCTGCGGCGGTTAAAGAAATCATTGCGTCCCCACAGCTCGCGGAGTATCTGATCGGTTGGAATTAATTCGCCCGGCTGTGCACCGAACATGTTCAAAAGCTGGGTTTCTTTCCGGGTGAGTGAAATCCGTTCTTGCCCGGCCAGCAACTCCTGCTTTTCCGGGTGAAATACCAGCGCGCCCAGTTTAACCTCCTGCTGCACCTGGCGTTTGCCTTCTGTCCGCCTCAGGATGGCTTCCAGTCTCGCCACCAGTTCCTCTTCGTCTACCGGTTTGGTTATGTAGTCATCCGCTCCATGTTTAAACCCCTTCAGCACATCCGGCTTCATGGACCGGGCGGTCAGGAAAACAAAAGGCAGTCCGGGCCTTCTCTTTTTTATCGTCCCTGCCAGCGCAAACCCATCGTCTCCGGGCAGGGATACATCTAGAATGCAGAGATCCAGTGTCTCTTTCTCCACGATATTCAGGGCATCCTCCGAACTCTTCTCCCAGATTACATTAAACCCTTTTAGTTCAAGGTATTCCGAGAGCATAAATCCCAGTGACTGATCATCCTCCACAAGAAGTAATTTTCCTTTCATTTTAAACAGGGTAATTTTATCATAAATGTACTTCCTTCGTGTGGCGCACTGGTAACGGCAACGGTTCCGTTCATCATTTTAATCACCTGCCTGACGTAGCTCAGACCGAGTCCGTATCCCCGGGCAGCGGCATGGCCGTTCTGCACCCGGTAAAATTTTCCGAATATCGCTTCGTGCTCAGATTTATCAATACCTGGTCCTTTATCAGTGACCGAAAACAACACCTCGTCATTTTCCACCCGGCTGATCACTTTTACCTTTTGTTCCTCACCGCCATATTTGAACGCATTGTCAAGCAGGTTATTCAGTGCATTGCGGAGATGGGCTGCATCTGCTTTGATAAAGGCATTCTCCGGCAAATCAGATTCCCACTCCACCAATTGGATCATTCCTTCATTATCCTGTTCCGATTTCCACTCCTCAAGAAAATCCCTTGCATTGAGCTTTTCTGCATCCAGCAGATTTTTCCGGTTTTCTATGGAGGCAAGTTCAAGTACTTTTTCAACGTTTCCTTTTAGCTGGTCAATATCCTTTTCCACACGATCCAGGTATTTATTCATACTTCCGTCATTCTTTTCGCGCATGATCCGCGTAGCAAGACTGATTGAAAAGACAGGCGTTTTCAATTCGTGCGTCAGGTTATTTATGAAGTCGGTTTTCACGCGATCAAGGTATTTTTGTTCACGGAGAATCCTCAGCAGCAAGTAAAATCCCACAATGAGCAACAGAAAACAGGCAATGGCAGGTACGAGAACAGGTTCGATACCCCGGAACAAGACTGCTTCCATCCGGCTGAAGCGGACATTTAAAAAAGGGGCACATCCGCAATCCCGCTGAATCACACCGGCCAGTGGCAGCTTATAATTGCCCACCCACTGGATCCCACTTGAGTAATTCTCCGTGGCCAGGTACGTCTCCCTGGTAATCTGGTCGGTAATGGCAAATTCAAAGCTGGTAGGCAGGTTGGCACGGGCAAACCGGTCAGTCAGGTACATCCGGTAAAATTGAGTTCCTGCATTTCTCAAGGAATCCAGGCTCACCGGAAAGGCGAGGGTATCTTCGGTAATGATAGCCGAAATCAGGTTGCTCAGCAGTGTCCTGTCATAATTTTCATCACCGGTTTCGGCCAGGGTCATGGATATCTGCTGATCCATTTTAGCCCGGGACAGCGAATAGTACGCTCCCAGCATCCGGTACTGGATAAACCCCAATCCCCCAAGTGCAATGACCAGGATGATCACCGCAATACTTTTCCGGTCCGGCCGCATACGTTGCATACTTCCCAAAATACGTGAATTCAGAGGAAATTTAACGCATTTAACATTTTGTTAAGGAACATTAACTTTTCATTCACCACCCGGAGTCATTTTTTAGACCATCTTGCATCCACAATCAACGCAACGCATGAAACAATTTTTACTCGTACTATTTCTTGGAGGCATTTTGGCCATAGAGGCATCCGGACAGGGATGTGTGGCCATACGCCACTTCTCGGCCTGCTCTCCGACTTATGGTGAAACCAATATATCTCCAGGCGGAGAATTCATCTTTTCGATGAATTATCGCTATTTCAAATCATTCCGGCACTTTCGCGGAACCGAGGAAGAACCCGACCGGATATCCAATAATACAGAAGTGGTGAATCACAGTCATGCAATCGACTATCAGATTGCCTATGGTATCAGTGACAGGTGGCAGGCGTTTCTTACGCTTCCCCTGGTGCTGAATACCAGGTCGTCGCTGTATGAACACGGACGCGATGAGCGTAATACAACATTCTCCCGCGGACTGGGCGACATTACCCTGGGGGCTAATTACTGGCTGATTGATCCGTATAAAAATTCCTCCTTCAACATGCAGTTTGGTGCAGCCATTAAACTTCCGACCGGCAACTATAATTACTCTGACATATTTTACAATGTGGGCCCCGAAGGAGGCCCGGAGACACGGCCGGTTGACCAAAGCATTCAGCCCGGGGATGGTGGATTCGGTTTTATGATCCAGGGACAGGCGTATTATCTCATGAGCGCCAAAGCAGGCCTCTTCCTGAGTGGATTTTATTTATTCAATCCACGGGGAACAAACGGTACCCGCACCTTCCGCGAAACGCTTAGCCCCATTCTCCAGAACGAGGCAATCATGTCAGTTCCTGATCAGTTTTCAATTCGGGCCGGTGCCTCCTACAATTTTCACCCGTCATGGAGTGCATTCGCAGGTGTCAGGTACGAAGGGGTTCCGGTGGAAGATGTTTTCGGGTCCAGCGAAGGATTCCGGAGGCCAGGTAATGTGGTTTCGGTCGAACCAGGGATTAACTGGATGACCGGACGGTGGAACCTGAATGCATCGGTACCTATCGCCGTGCGCCGGGAACGACCTCAGAGTGTGACAGATAAGGAAGTAGAACAAGAAACCGGCAATCCCAGAAACGGAGACGCCGCATTTGCCGATTACCTGATCAATATTTCGATCACGTATCGCATACCACCAAAAAATTCAATAAAGGTAGATTAGTTGGATAATTGAGATTCATAAGGCAGAAAAAAGGGGCTTAGCGGGCCCCTTTTTCTATTTCTGTCTGCAAAGTATTCTCCCTGAAAGCAAAATCCCGAAGCCATTCCAATGAAAAAGTAACGCCTATTCTAATCAGGCCATTCATCGTTGACTTCGGGATTGTAAAATGTCATAGATACATCCAATAACCCTTATGATATTTCACTACTTCATCTTACTACTACAAAGCTATATGCCAGCAACACAGTTCGCCTCCAAAAATTTAGCCACTTTATATGGAAAATTTACCGTAATATTAAGTTAACACAGACATCAGGGGTAAAATGACAAAGATATGATGCGGTTTAATGGTTTTATACTCAATTATTTACGTTTGATAGTCAGGATCAGCAGGACAATGAAAAACAGGATCATCATTGGCAAATAAATAACCGGGGCAAGTTCATCGAATGTACGGTTGCTCACGTCAAAATCCAGGGTAGACAGGTGTAAAATCAGTACTATAATACTGATCAGGATTAATGCACTGTATATGAAGCCTCTGATTCTGGCTGGCATAAGGGAAAATTTCGGGAAGTATACGAAAAGTGTATGGCTGCAACAAGATAATTTACTGATTAACAGTACAATTAATAAGAAATAAACATTCCCGTAATAATGGAGTATTCAATACTTCGGATCGCGGAGGTAGATTATTTCCAGGATCTCACCTGCCTGGCCTACCAGGACTTCCAGCACCTGAAACCCGTCGCGGTACTTTTCACTGGGATTTAAGTCTTTTTCAATTTGCTTAAAATCGCTATTGGCCATTACCACGGCCATAGCACGGTCTACCACAAGCCGTTCGCCCTGAAAAAGAAATTCAGGAGGGGATTTATGTATCCAGAGGCGAAACAATTCCGGCTCCCCGTATAAATCAATAAACTGAAGTTCGAATCCTTCGTAGGTGTACGTCCAGGTTCTGTTACCGTTTTTGCGGCCTTGGGTGCGTCTGACGGGATCCCCGAATTCATCCAGCCGCCTGAAGTCCTGGCCCGGATAGGTTATATCCGCCAGGATTTTTCCTTCCAGGTATTTCGGATATTCCGGGTGGTCTGCCAGGTAGTGTGTGACATTTTGTGCCGGAGAATGAAACGATAAACCAACCAGACTGATCAGGATTATGATAACTCTGTACATTAACACGAAGATAGAAAAAATCCAGGCCAGTCTGAAGAAGCATTGCTAATTGGATTGCCTGATCTGTATATCTGACCAGTAAAAGAGGCTTCTATGCGAAAGAGCAAAAAAAAAGGATTGATAGCTCAATCCTTTTTCCTTAGACCATTCCCTTGCTATTGGGTCATCATAACCCGTTTGGCTTCCAGTTCGAGATCCCGGTAAGGAGTTCCCTCAACCGTTACTCCGACAAACTGAATCTTGCCTCCTTCAAATTCACCGGGAGTTTGATACAGTTCGCTAACAGCATCCCCGCTGTCATAGCCAACACAAAGCCCATCGCCGGACAAGGTAAATTTCGCCGGTTGTGTACGCATGTCTCCCTCTGCCACAACTTCCTCGTTGATGTACAATTTCATATGCCCCAGGGTTTCTCCGTTTTCCCCTGTGCTTTCCTTTTTGAATTCCATTCCCACGGTGTACTGGCCCGGTGAAAGGGAAATATCAGAGACAAATACCTGTTCAGGTTTTATCCCCAGGAAATTATACACATAATAGAGCTTCTTATTTCGGATAAACAAGGAGTGACCCCCAAACCTCGACCCATGTGCAAACAGCACTCCGGATGCATTCGGATCGGTAATTTCAATATTGGCCAGGATTTTATAATCTCTTCCGCGAATATTTACGGCCACCCCTTCCGGCACGGGAGCTGTATTCGGATAATAAACATACCGGTCCCTGGCCGGCTCCTGGGTAGGTCTTTCAATAGTAAGCAGTTCAGCCGCGCTTCGGTCATCCATGGGCAGCACTTTATTGATCTCAGCCTGATTAAACCATTCGTCGATAAGCTCCTGTAATTTCTCCGGCTCATCCTCCGCGAGATTAATGCTTTCCGAACGATCTTCGGCCACATGATACAGCTCCCATACATCCTGATCAAAATTTCCTTTACCGGTCAGTGGCGAATGTACTGCCGCTGCCTTCCATCCGTCTTTCCAGATACCACGTGTACCCAGCATAGCAAAATACTGAACCTCCTTCTGTGTTGGGGTATTTGGTTCGGCATTAAACGTATAGGCCATCGATACACCGGATAACGGGGTCTGCTTTACGCCGTTATAATACTCCGGCATCTCAACACCACAAACCTCCAGTAATGTCGGAACAATATCTACCGAATGATGATACTGGTGCCGTAGTTCACCTTTTGCCTGTATCCCTTTCGGCCAGTGAATGACCAGCGGATCGTTGGTGCCTCCCGCATATTGGGAATAACGCTTGAACATTTTAAAGGGTGCTGAAAACGCAGCTGCCCAGCCTGTCGGATAATGATTGTACGTATCCGGGCCACCCAGAACCTCCAGGTATTTCATATTCTCCTCAAGTTCGTCAGGGTAGCCGTTAAAGAACTTGTTCTCGTTAACCGATCCGTTTGGACTTCCTTCTCCTGATGCACCGTTATCGGCCGCATAAATAACAATTGTATTCTCCAGCTGCCCGGATTCCTCCAGGTACTCAATAATACGGCCGACCTGCACATCGGTATATTCAGAAAAACCGGCATATACCTCTGCCATTCTGGCAAAGAGTTTCTTTTCATCATCGTTCAGCTCATCCCATGGCCGAACATAATCCGCCGGATTTGCCATTTCCTCTGGCATGGGATTAAAATCAGCCATTTCGGTATCCTCGGGAATTATTCCTTTTTCCTTCATCCGGGCAACCACCCATTTCCGGTATTCATCGTACCCGTCATCAAACATCCCGCGGTATTTATCAGCATATTCCTTTGGAGAATGGTGTGGAGCGTGATTGGCCCCGGGGTTGTACCACATATACCACGGTTTGGACGGATTCGTTGCCTGCTGGTTCCTTAGCATCTCCAGTGCTTTGTCAGCCAGATCCTTTGATAAGTGATAACCTTCCTCAGGTCCATAGGGAGGTTCAATAAAGTGATTATCCTCCACCAAATCTGGATACCAGTTATTGGTTTCACCACCCAGGAATCCGTAATAACGGTCAAATCCCATCTGTGTAGGCCACTCAGAACGACTGGCACCCGGGGCGACATCCTGTTCCGGGACATTGTGGTTTTTACCAATCCAGAATGTACTCCATCCGTTATCACGCATGATCTGTGCAAACGGTGCACAATCAGGAGGGATATGTCCGTTGGCGCCTGGGTAGCCGTCTGCCGTTTCTGTAATCGCCGCCATTCCGTTGAGGTGATGATTACGCCCCGTGAGAATGGTTGAACGGGTAGGCGAACATAGGGCGGTGGTATGCCACTGCGTATAGGTAAGTCCGTTTGCCGCCAGCTTATCCAGGGTTGGCATATTAATTTTTCCTCCATAAGGTGACCAGGCACCAAGACCCGTGTCGTCGTATAAAATGAACAATATATTCGGTGCTCCCTCCGGAGCGCTCTTGGCTGTATACGGTTTCCAGTCTGGTTTGGAGTCCCGTATATCCAGCTGGATATCCCCGTTAAATTCTACCTGCTCAGCCATGGCTGATGGTTCCTGATCCTGATCTTCAGCAACACGTGAACACCCCGTCCAGAACACCACAAGCACAAACAGAAGAAGGAAGTGAATTCTAGGATTAATTTCACTTTTCATAATGGTTGATTGTTGTTTAGTATTTGATATTTAAAAGGTTAGAACAGGCAATATAGCTGATAATCCACCTTTAGTAAAGTAATATCTTCGAATAAAAATGAAGGCAAAACTCATTTACGCCCAGGCTTTATCGCCCGGCTTGTAGGGAATGCATCCGTCATAGCGGCCGGGTACCGGCACGTATCTCAGCGCCTGAGTCGCGCCAGGTTCGGAAGTAAAATAACCCCAGATCGTTAATTGCCTGATCATGTTGAAGTAATGCTTATCATCGTTTCCGGAACGCTCATCAAGGTCCAGCAGTAATTCATTCCGCTCGGAAGCGGACATCTCCATGAATGGCTTTCGGTATCGTTTTTCTGTCTCCTGCCGCAATGATCTGACGCCCTCCACAAAAATCTCGTACTCTTCCCGGGTATAACAATCCTCGACGATGGTCCGCATAAATTCACCTATATGTGCCGCCTTGGCTCCCGGAGAATCCTCGGTGGCCGGCAGTATGGTCTCCCCGACTTCATCGAGCAGTGCAATATCATCCAGGTGAAACGGAACCAGCTCTTTCTCTGCCGTACAGCCCGTAAGAAATGCATTCGCCCCTAAAACCGTGGTTCCCAGGACCGATGCTGTCAGCGTGAGTGCCTCGCGGCGCGTGATTTTCTGCTCTTCCATGTTATAACTTTCCGTCCTTTACCTGCGCTGCCGCAAAATTTGCCGCCCTGGTAGTTAATGCCATGTAGAGAATGGACGGACTTTGATTACCTGTACTGGTCATACAGGCACCGTCAGTGACGAATACATTAGTACACGCATGCAGGCGATTGTGGCCGTCCAGCAGCGATGTTTGCGGATCTTTTCCCATGCGAACCCCGCCCATTTCATGAATGTCCAGTCCGGGTGCCTGCTTCGTATCCTCCGTATAAATATCAACACAGCCCGCCTTCTCCAGCATCTCCCTGCTCTCACGCAGAAAATCCGCCACCATCAGTTCATCATTCTCATCATAATCCACATCGGTCACCAGTAATGGAATCCCCCACTGATCCGTTTGGTCCTCACTTAAATATACACGGTTGGTTTCCTTTGGAATGGTTTCCCCCTGCATGTACATGTAAATATACCAGGCCCCGGCTTCACTTAACCTGCGTTTATATTCCGCTCCGATCGGCGGCACGTCATCAGGAATAGTTTCGTTCCGGATTCTGTATCCGCCTGAAAATATCGTATACCCACCGACAAAGGGCATATCCTGGCTCCCCAGGTTCCGGAAATTGGCCAGTATCGGTTCGGAAGGCTTGCGTCCATAATAATACTTGTCTTCAAACCCCGGGATCCGGCCATTTGCCCAACCCCGGTAAATGTGAAAACAAATATACTTTCCCAGTAACCCGTTATCATTGCCCAGTCCGCCGGGAAAGCGGTCCGACCTGGAATTCAGCAGGATCAGGTTGGTATTCAGTGCGGAAGCATTCAGGAAAATCACACGGGCTCCGAATATCAGCTCTTCTTTTGTGTTTGTGTCAATCACCTTAACGCCAGAGGCCTTGCCCGAATCCTCATCATATATTACTGAATGAACTACGGAGAAAGGCCTTACTGTAAGATTGCCGGTTTTTTCAGCCCAGGGCAGCGTGGAAGAAACCGAACTGAAATAACCTCCGTACGGACAGCCCCGCATGCAGAGGTTCCGGCACTGGCATTTTCCGCGTCCCTGTTCGAGGTGAATTTCTTCCGGCTCCGACAACTGGGCCCATCGGCCCTGCACTAGGTGCCGGTCAGGATAGTGCTTATGAAGTGATGCCTGCATGTGTTTCTCCACGCAATTCAGTTCGAACGGCGGCAGATACTCCCCATCCGGCATCGCCTCCAGGCCGTCCCGGTTGCCGCAAACGCCAATGAATTTTTCCACATGAGAATACCAGCCGGCGAGGTCTTCATAGCCAACCGGCCATTCGATGCCATAGCCGTCACGCGCCGGAGAAGCAAACTCATTCTGACTCCAGCGCTGGCAGGCACGCCCCCAGGTAAGAGAGCGGCCACCTACCTGGTAGCCACGGATCCAGTCAAACGGTTTTTCCTGAATGTAGGGGTGATCTTTGTCACGGATAAAGAAGTGGGCGGTTGATTCATCAAATCCTGCGGCCTTTGAAATCAGCGGGTTTTCCTCGAGGAATTCACGGGTCATGCGCCCGCGGTGCCTGAATTCCCATGGATCCATCATGGCCGTAGGATAATCTTTATTATGCTCCACATTCCGGCCGCGTTCCAGCACAAGTGTTTTCAGACCCTTTTCACAAAATTCCTTAGCCGCCCATCCGCCACTGATGCCGGAACCAACTACAATTACATCAAATTGTCCGTCTTCCATGGTATATGCTTATACGGTAATTTGCGCGGCCTGACCGGCTATTCCCCCGATTTTATTCAAACTGGAGGTACCACAACGCATTCCGGCATTTACGCAATCACCGATATTCCTGCTATTCAGCCAGGCATATAAAAACCCCGCATCAAAATTATCCCCTGCCCCCGTGGTATCTTTAATCACCAGTCCGTCCGTCAGCTCATTCGGAATGGAATGATGCGTTTTTCCTGTCTGGCTGTAGACACTGGCGCCTAGTTCACCGCGCTTTACAATCACGAGGGGACCGTGAAGTGCGAGCCATTCTCCGGCATCATCAACGCCTGATTCATTTGAAATATGAACCGCTTCCTGCTCATTGGGAAGAAAAACATCAATAAGCGGGAGAATGTCCAGCGCGCGCTCCCAATCGCCGGCCGGTGACCAGTTGGTATCAAGGGAAACCGACGCCTCCCGCGATTTAAGTTCGCGGATCACATCCGGCCAATGGTCCTGGAACTGTTCAAGAAGAAAATAACTGCAGATATGTAAATGGCCGGTTGACTCAAAAAACTCACGTGTAAACAGCAGCTTAGGGTCCATGGCTCTCATGGATCCATCGTAAGTAAGCATGGCCCTGTCCTGTCCGCGGATTAGGCCCAGACCCACCGAAGTCCTGATATCCTCACGAATACCAACCCTGGAAATAACACCCGTTTCCTCCAGCCTGCGAAGCAGGAATTGTCCGAACAGATCTTCACCGACAAGTCCGTATAGCGAAACACTCCCCCCTAGCCGGGCAAACTGACTGGCAAAAATAGCAGCCGAACCACCCAGCTCGATATCATAATCATCCACCAGCTGCTCTGCCTGGCCAAACCGTGGCGTAACATTTCCTTTTACCAGGAAATCAACGCACAGATCGCTGATCACACTTACTTGTTTCATAGTCAGATGGATGTTGCAGTTGCATATAAAACCTGTCAGTTCATTCAAGTTAATCATTTCCTTCGAAATCCGTTTGTATTTGATGGCTGGTATGACCATATTCCGTAACTATTCTGTTTCCCGTTATACCAACCAAAATACGCTCAAAATGAAAAGAAGAAGTTTTATAAAACGTACCGCTGCATTCTCCTCGGTTACCCTGCTGCCATCCGCGGTATGGGCCAGGATCAAAGCCGGCAACCTGCGCACTGCACATATCGGCGTCGGCGGGATGGGGTTTGCCGACCTGGAGTCGATCGCCTCCCACGACAGCGCAGTGGTAAGTGCACTGTGTGATGTGGACAGTAATTCGCTGGCCAGGGCATCATCGGCCTTCCCTAAAGCGAAAACCTTTGCCGATTACCGCGTATTATTTGATCAATTAAGAAATGAAATTGATGCGGTTATTGTCTCAACGCCGGATCATACCCACGCCCCTGCTTCGCTCATGGCCATGGAGCTGGGTAAACCTGTTTACTGCCAGAAGCCGCTCACCCACCATATTTCAGAGGCACGGGCCGTACGTAAAATGGCGGAGGACAAGAACCTTGTGACCCAGATGGGTATCCAGATCCATTCCTTCAAGGAATACCGTTCGGCTGTAAAACTTATCCAGGACGGGATCATCGGAAAGGTTCATACAGTACGGGCCTGGTCACCCAAGAACTGGGGGTATAACGGACCGGCCCCGGCCGGCTCTGATCCGGTACCGGAAAGCCTGGACTGGAACCTGTGGCTGGGCACCGCCCCGGAAAGACCCTACAAAGAGGGATTTTATCACCCGGTCAACTGGCGAAAGGTCCTGGACTACGGGTGTGGTACCCTCGGTGACATGGGTGTTCACATATTTGACACCCCTTATACCGCCCTGGCCCTGGATGTACCGCAAACAGTTATGACCGAATGCCGGCCGCCGAATGGGTTTGGACACCCGCAAAATAATGTGGTCACTTATGAATTCCCGGGAACTGCCTACACGACCGATACCCTCAAATGGGTATGGTACGACGGTCCCGGCGCTCCGGCAGACCATGAGGACCTCAAACTTCCCAACGAGGATCAGCTTCCCGAACAAGGCTCGATGTTTATCGGTGAAAAGGGTCGGTTGCTGCTTCCTCACTGGTTATTTGCTAAACTGATCGTGGATGGAGAGTACGAAGACATAACCTATCCGGAGCTGGAAGAGCAGGATCATTACCACCAGTTTGTGGATGCCTGCATGGATAAGGATAAGACAAGTGCTCCGTTTTCCTATGCGGCGCGGCTTACGGAAGCTATTTTGCTGGGGGTACTGGCAAACCGCTTTCCCGGACAAACGCTGCACTGGAACCAGGAAAAGCGCACATTTGACGAGTCACAACCTAATGAATACCTCAGCGCTTCGTACCGGAATTTCTGAAAATCACTTGAAGAATTAACTTGTGAAAGGTCTCGTTTATCATAAATACGGAACGCCGGATGAGTTACAGGTGGAATCAGTAAATAAACCTGTACCGAAAGAAAATGAGATCCTGATCCGGACCCGGGCCTCAGGATTGAATTCCTGGGACTGGGATTTACTCCGTGGACGGCCCTGGATCGTACGGATGTGGGGCGTATTCAGCCCGGGCCTGAATATACTCGGGGCCGATGTCGCAGGCACGGTAGAGGCAGTGGGAAGCAAGGTATCGCGGTTTGCACCCGGGGATGATGTCTACGGCGATCTGAGTCAGAATAAGTGGGGCGGACTGGCCGAATATACCTGTTCAAAGGAGAATGCCCTGATAAAAAAGCCACCGGAAATGTCCTTCACCGAAGCTGCTGTGGTTTCCCAGGCTGGCGTTATGGCCATGCAATGCCTGTTTGATCATAAACAACTGCAACCAGGTGATTCGTTAGTTATAAATGGCGCCGGTGGAGGGGTAGGTACCTTTGCCATACAGATTGCGAAAACAATGGGGGTCGAAATCACGGCGGTGGACAAAGCCTCAAAACATGAACAGCTAAAGGCGCTTGGTGCGGATCACGTGATTGACTACCAGACGACTGATTACACGTCAACCGGAGTTCAATATGACATGATCATTGATGTAGTGGCCAACCGATCGTTGAAACAATACAAAAAAGCCCTTAAGGAGAATGGTCAGTTTCTTTTGGTGGGGGGAACCGGCAGTGCGATTCTCCAGGCCATGTTCCTGGGACCGCTTATGCCCGGAAAGAAGAAGTTGGGAATTCTTGCTCATGATCCTAACAAGCACCTGGACCGTTTCAATGACCTGTACGAACGTGGATTGGTTAAGCCCGTGATTGATCAGGTTTATTCTTTAAAGGACGGAAAGAAAGCCTTTCAGAAGCTGGGTGACGGCGATGTATTCGGTAAAGTCGTCATCATTCCGGATGATGAAGTTGAAACCGCCCCCTGAACGGGGACGGCAGGTTGTTATTTAATTTGAGTTATTAAAATTCAGTCTTCGGCATTTTTGCGCATACCACTGTCCAGGATCAGGCTGAGGACCAGTCCGCAGATTAGGATGAATGCACCGTACAATGAGGTAATCATGGATATTTTCAGTCCGCCCATCAGCAACCCTGGCGATACATCACCTGCTTCCTGAATAGCATCAAACGCCTGGTAAAGACCCAGAAGTTGTCCGAATACACCCACGACGAATGCAAGGATACCGAGCGATCGGACATAGGTCATATTTCTTCGGGCATCGTCCAGGCTAATGGATTTTGCGGAGAATTTTAAGCGGGAGCGGACTGCAAGAATGATCATTAAAAGAAATATGATCGTCAGGACTCCCATGAATAACGGACCTCCTTTTACAAATAATTCGAACATAGTAATACGGATTTAGTAAATGAGATTTCTTTCTTCAAAGGTAAGTTCAGCCGGTATCTAAAGGCAATGTCATATCCCTTATGAAACATGTTGTTTATCGATAAATCAATCGTAATAGGGAAAAAATGGCGATTATTGTACCATGAGTTTCAGGCAGCAAATCCTGTTCTGGTTAATTATTCTGGCGATCCTGACCCTCCTGTTCGGACAGGAACCAGGCGGATTGACGGAATCATTTTATTTTGTTTGCCTGTTACTGCCCGTTGCGATCGGCACTTCCTGGTTCTTCAATGACATCCTGGTAGGGAAGTATCTGATGGCGCGCCGCTACTGGGAATTCGGCTTGTATTTCGTTTACTCCATGATTATTTCCTTATGGGCCCAGATGATCGTTATCACCCTGGCATTTGCGGTCCTTGCCCGTTTTCATATGGATCAGCTCAATCCAAACATCATGAACATACGCCTGCTGGCGCTTACTGTTTACGGGATCGTATTTTTGCAGGCGTTTATCAATATGTACCGGCAATTCAATTACGCGCGTTCCAGGACAAGCGAACTTGAAAAGGAACAGCAAATCCGGGAAAAAGCTTTCCTGATGGTGAAAGCAGACCGTAAGCAGCACCGTATTGAACATGATCAGATCCTGTATATTGAGAGCCTGTCCGATTACGTCTGCTTTGTCCTTTCTGATCGGGAAAACATTACCACGCGTGAAACAATCAGCCGGCTTGAAAAACGCCTGCCCGGCAACTTCGTGAGAATTCACCGGTCGTTTATCGTTAGAAAAGAAGCCATTGAATCGTTTACCCGGGAAGAAGTACGTATCGGAGAATTTGCACTCCCGGTGGGAAGGAAGTATAAGGAAGCGTTTATAGAGGAGATGGATACCCCCATCCTTCCCCCCTCGAGGGGGGCGTAGGGGGGTGTAGGTGCAGGTTGAGTGTGGAGTGTGGAGTGTGGAATTTGCTGTCATCCCGGGGGTCCGACAGGACAACCCGGGATCCAGCAGCTACGAAGACGTACGCTTTAATTTTACTGGGGATCTCCGATCCCAGACCCCCGTTTGGAAAGTGTGGCATTCGTTCAGGTTCTCGGACGGGGGTGACAGTTCACCAACCTACCCCTGAAAATCGGATTTTTTATGAGACCCGTCGCAATACGGTTTATTACCGGACGCCCCGCAACGGCAAAAGGCAGTGGTCTTATTTTTAATTTCAGTTTTTCCTGAAGTATCTGTCACTTTCAGGGTGCCGTAAACCATGAGCGGACCGTTTTTCATTACTTCCACCACCGTCTCCATGGACTCTGACTCGTTGTCTTCCCCGTCATTCATGTAGTAACTTAAGGCGCCGGACGGACATTTCCTTATCTGGTCCTTCAGCTCCTGGGTCGAAGCATTCTCCGCATTAATCCACGGTTTTTCGTTCGGTTTATATACTTCCGGCAAAGTCTTAACGCAAATACCCGAATGAATGCATTTGTGTGGCTGCCATACCACCGTCAATTCGCCGTTGGTATACTCTTTCGTAATTTTCTTGTCCATAATAGTAATTCGTTGATCCTGCTCTGCCAAGTAAACAGTTTGAGGCGTTATGAAGTTATTGCATAATTTACAATCTTAGGTTTGATTCTTAAAATCCACCGCCCATGAAACTCGCCAGAATCCTGTGGATTTCAGGTTCTTCCCTGATTTTTGTACTCTTAACCGGATACATCCTGATCCTGGATCCACCGGCGGAATCAGGACCTGCCCGCCTCGAATACATCCTGGATCACTGGGGGCTCTACAGCTTTATGTTCCGGACAGAGTTTCTGATGGGTGTAACCATCGGAATATCCGCCCTGATCCTGGCACAACGGTTTAAAAATGGATGGCTGGTGCTGGTGGGCATCGGGATGCTGTTATACGCATTGCCGTTTCCTATTGTTCTTGGGCTGTATCCTGTGGCCTCCACGGAAGTGTCGGTTGGGTTCAGCACCTCGGCTCATTTACTGGTGGATTCAGGCCTGATGATCAGCATGGGTGGTTTTCTGGGCCTTCATGCCACTACCCGGATTCTCCCGAAATGGCTTCACATGGCAGCCCTGATCCTGGCAATCCCTCCGTTTTCCATGTTCACACTGGCCTTTCTCGGATTGGCGGACCCGGTTGCCGCTCAGAAATCGATGATCCTCGTCGCCTTGTTATTCGCCATAAATATTTACTACGGATGGCGCCTGAAAGAAATGAATGACTGACTGGTTTTACAGCGGGAGAATGATTTTCTTTGACGTATACTATTAACTGTCATACCATGAAATCTGCCACTATCGTTTTTCTGATTTTAGCACTGTTTACCTTCGGATGTAATACGGGCGATTCCGCCGGAAATGAAAGTACCACGGAAAGCACTCCGGATGAACCGGAAGTAACCGGTGAGTTGGAGGAAGATGTATCAACGGCTAACGATGAATCCGGATACGCCCCGATGGCGGTGGATGATGAGGCTGCCGAATGGATTACCGGATTGCTGGTGGACAACTACCTCAAAGAGGATATGGAGTACCTGGAAGCGCGGGACCGTAAATTTCAATTCTTCAAAGTAGATCTGAATGAAGACGGCGAAGAAGAATATTTCATTCGCTTCATGAGTCCCTGGTTTTGCGGGACCGGCGGATGTTCATTCTACCTCCTCTCCCATGAAGGTGAAATGATTACTTCATTTACGGTGATGAGCGAACCGGTTTGGGTGGAGCCCACAAAGAAAAATGGCTGGAAGATACTGCTGGTTCGCGACCGCGGTGTCTTGCGCGAACTTGTCTATGAGAATGGAACTTACCCGCCAAACCCGACAGTAGTAGACGAGGCGCCTTATGACGCAGCCAGCGGCGAAGCCCTGGTGATGTTTGATGAGCAGTTTGGCAAGGCTAAGACGTATACGTTTTGAGCGTTGTGAGAAAAATCCTTCTGACTGGATTGATGGTGGGATTGGGATTAATGGCTCTCCTGTATTTTGGAGTAATTCGGTTTAATTATCCTTCCAAAAGTGAATACCCCGTTCGTGGAATCGATATCTCCCATCATCAGGGTATCATAAACTGGGAACAGTTAAAAATGGAAGATATTCACTTCGTTATCATTAAGGCCACAGAAGGAGCTGACTATCAGGATCCCCGTTTTGCAGAAAACTGGAGAAACAGCCATGATAACGGATACCTCACTGGCGCCTACCACTTTTACAGATTATGCAAAACCGGCGAGGAGCAGGCGGAAAATTTTATACGTACTGTACCAAATATGTCGGATAATATTGCTCCAACCATAGATCTGGAATTTGGTGGCAACTGCGAAACCAATAAGACGACAAAACAAATCTTAGAAGAGATTGAAAGGTTCATGCAGATATTAGAAGAGCACTATGGAAAGAAACCAATTATATACGTCACACAGGAATTTTATGACGAATACCTTATCGACCAATTTATACTAAACCCAATTTGGATCAGGAACATATTTTTTAAGCCTGAATTACCTGATGACAGAGATTGGCTTTTATGGCAATTCGCCAACAGAGCTCACCTGGATGGGATTGACATGTATGTTGATCTTAATGTTTTGAATGGCAATAATCTTAATGTCTTGTTGGACTGAATTACAGATCCCGGACATCCGGCTTTGCCGGATTCCAGGATGACAGAGGAACGTGACACCCTGGCCGGCTTTTTTTCGTAAAACATTACTATGAATATCAAGATCAGTCGTTTGGGTCCGGGGTCGCTCGATCATTTCCGGGAGGTGATCCTTGTTTTCGGGAATGTTTTTGAAATGGATCCTTTCGAGCCTCCAAACGATGAATACCTCCAAAACCTGCTGTCCGATGATAGGTTCATGGTTTATGCAGCACTTCACGAGGAAAAGGTGATTGCCGGTATGACTGCCTATGTTTTGCCTCAATACTATCACGTTCGGCCGATCGCTTATCTGTATGACCTGGCGGTGGCGGTGGACTATCAGCGTAAAGGCATTGGAAGAAAAATGATCCGGCGAATAACCGACGACTGTCGTGCCAACGGTTTTGACGAATTGTTTGTGCAGGCAGACCGGATCGATGACTATGCGCTGGATTTCTACCGGTCCACAAAACCAGATGCCGAAGAGGACGTGGCGCATTATGTTTACGGACTAAACCAACAGCAAGGTGCGAAATAGTATTTCACTTTTAGTTATTCTGATCGGAGCCTCCCTGGGTGCGGGTGCTCATCCGACAGGTAATATGGTAGTAGCCGGAGAATACGTCCTCTGGCCCTACGTCGATCCGGTCAATGATCCGGACCATCATGCCTGTGTCATGGCCTGGAAGCCGGGATCAGATCCGGAGGTACTACTTCGTTCCGAACACGCAGGTAGTGACTTTATGCTATATGCTGTTGATGAAACGATCTGGCTGATAGAGCGCCGTAACCGGAACGACCAGTTCGAAATCCGTCTGCTCCGGATGGAAGTCGGAAAGACCCATGAGATAATTTGGGACTGGAGGGTCGATGAGAGGCGTATTGGTGAAGGAGGCTTTTTTGTTGATGATGACGGCTCTGTAATCTTCGGCGCTTATCCCGGGATCTTCCGTTTGGCTAACGGCAGTACACCTGAAAAATATTTCAACTTTGACCATCCGATCAGAAGAATCCGGCGATTATCCGGTGACACATTATTATTACTTGGAGAATCAACCGCCTGGCTGACGGACAAACAGGGACGCATTCTCCGGGAATGGAGCAACCTTACAGATCCGGATGCACCGGATGCACCACTTAGCCGCAATATGTTATTTGATATCGACTATCGCGAGGGCCAACTACTTACAGCTTATTGGGGACAGCGAAGATTCGACCTGGTTAAGAGGGATGGGAGTATTGAAACTGTTTACGAACTTGAAGATCCCCTGGTACCTCATTGGGTAGCCTATTATAAAGATAATGTCATGCTGTTTGCCTCTGAAATCGTGTTTGACGGGAGAAACCCCGCCCCCTGCCTGTCCATCCGGGAACAGGCAGGGATCAGTAATATCTGGTGCCCGGACTGATTATGTCGATTCCACCAGGCAAAGGTATAAAGGCATCCCCAAAGTTATATTGAAAGGGAATGTAACGGCAAGGGCCATTGGTATATAGAGTCCGGGATTCGCTTTCGGTGCCGCCATTTTCATCGCAGCAGGTACCGCGATGTAAGAGGCACTGGCTGCCAGAATGGACAATAGCAACCGGTTCCCGGCTTCTTCCAGGAAAAATCCGCTGACAATAGCCACGATGACACCATTCATAACCGGAACAACAACTGCAAATAAAAAAGGGAACCAGCCGTTCCCCCAGAATGCGGATAGTTTTCTGCCGCTGACAATCCCCATATCCAGGAGAAAAACGGCCAGGAACCCTTTAAATATATCAGTTGTAAATGGTTTGATCCCCTCTGCCTGCTGATCACTGGCAATGAGTCCGATCCCAAGGCTGCCAAGTATAAGCATCACACTTCCGTTGGTCAATGCATGCTGTACCACTCCGGACAGCGAAACTTTATTCTCCCCTTCTTTATCAAAAAGAGAAATCAGCAATACCCCGACCACAATGGACGGCGCCTCCATGAGCGCCATCACCGCGACCATATGTCCGCCGAATTCAATTTGTTGTAATTCAAGGAAACTCACGCAAGTGACGAACGTGACAGCACTTACCGATCCGTAAGCGGAAGCGATGGCGCCCGCGTTGAACAGTCCCAGATTGCGCTTGAGAATAAAGAACGTATACAGCGGTACCAGCAACGCCAGAACTACTCCGGCCAGCAATGCATACACAATTTCAGGACCGAATTCACTGTGTGACAACTCCTGGCCACCTTTGAATCCGATTGAAAACAGCAGGTACAGGGAAATGAATTTTGACGATGTGGGCGGAATTTCAAGATCGCTCTTGATATACACCGCCAGAATGCCCAGGAAGAAAAACAACAGGGCAGGATTAGTCAGGTTATCCAGTAACAGCTCTAAATTCATTCCCCTACTTTTCGACTTCTACATTCTGCGGAATAAGCTCCAGTTCAATCTCACCGTTAATTTTTATATCCATATTTTGTGCGGCGGCCTCGTCCAGCAGCTTGACAAATTCAGACTGAGCTACTTTCAGTTCCTCTATCCGCTGCTCAATGGCTGATGTATCCCCGCTGTACATCTCCCGCATACGTAATGCCTGGATATGCAGAAACCGGATTTTATCCCCGAATAAGGTAAGAAGTACCTCCTTTGCCTGAAGGGGAGAATAGGTGTTGTCAATGATTTTGAAATTTTTCATAGAAACTTGTTTTAGTTAGAACCGGGGCAAATTTGATAAAATCCTTTTATTTATTTTTATTTATATTTTTAATACAAATCATAAATAATTCTAATGCATTACACGCTTCACCAGCTTCGCATCTTCCTGGAGATATCGGAAACGAAGAGTATTACCAAAGCAGCAGAATCGCTTCACATGACCCAGCCGGCCGTATCGATTCAGCTGAAAAAACTGCAGGATCAGTTCGAGGTTCCCTTGTACGAAGTAATCGGAAGGCAGCTGCATATCACCGATTTCGGAAAGGAGATTGTGGATTCCTGTGAAAAAATCCTCGGTGAAACTCAGCGGATACAGAACAGGCTGATGGAATTTAAAGGTAACCTTGTGGGTACGCTTACCATTTCCGTGGTTTCGACCGGCAAGTACGTAATGCCTTACTTCCTCGATAAATTCCTGTCCATGCACCCCGGGGTTGACCTGGTCATGGATGTGACCAATAAGAGGCAGGTGGTGGAAAGCCTTGAAAAAAACGAGGTGGATTTCTCCCTGGTCTCGGTTATCCCGGAACGACTTGACCTGAAACGTATTCGATTAATGAAAAACAGGTTATTCCTTATGGGTAAGGACGCTGAATATTCGAAGTCCGGCGCTGAAAATTTTAAATTGCTCAGCTCATCAAGGCTGATCTACCGCGAGCCTGGTTCAGCCACCCGTTTTGCCATGGAGAGTTACCTTAAGAAAAACGGGCTAAAAATGAATAAGTCTCTGGAACTAACTTCCAATGAAGCGGTGAAGCAGGCGGTAATTGCCGGACTGGGGCTTTCCATTATGCCGCTGATCGGGATCAAAAACGAATTACACAATGGTGATCTCCGGATCGTGCCCTGCAAAGGATTGCCGGTTTCAACACATTGGAATTTGGTCTGGCTTAAAGGAAAACAGTTCAGCCCGGTCGCTGAAGCGTATATTGATTATCTCAATGAGAATAAGAATAATCTGATCCGTGAAAAATTTGCCTGGTATGATGATTTTGACGCAAGTAAGCCAGGGTTCTCAAAGTAACTATTCAGCCCGGACAAATGTCAGACCCTGCACTTCGAAACCAACCACTTCATTCTCTGTATTCCGCGTAAAAGTTAACCCGGTCCCGTCACCCGCGTCAAAAAACTGATCCGGTCCTTCCGGCAAAAAGCGGATTTCCCGGTCCCCATTGAGCAAAGCCAGCAAGCCCCCATTCTCCGACATACTGAATTCCACATTCAGGTCACTGCCATCAGTATAGTTGCCTTCATACGCCTGCAACTCCTCCTCCGTCAGTGATATAGTGGATTTTACCTGGGGCTTGTACATGTCCCAGTCGAACTCGCTCGCCACACTTCTCAAAACTTCATTTCCCAGAGCGCTTCCCTGGTCACCATTCGTCATGATGGCCACTCCCTGACGGGCACCGGTGGCGAAGGCCATCAGGTAACACCTGTACCCCTCATTGGCACCCCCGTGACTGAAATACATGGCTTCCCCTGTGCCGCTGACGCCCGGGCCCAGGCCCCAGTCTCCCATGTGAGCAGTTAGCATTGCACTTGCGGTTTCAGGCGACAGCACCCCGCCTTCCTCCCCGTTGAAACTATTCTGAATCGCAATGGCCCATCTGGCCAGATCAGAAGGCGTGGTCCAGAGACCCGCTGCCGCGATTTCCGGATAGGTGTGCCAGTTCCCTTCCACTTTATTTCCTCCTCCCCGGTGTCCGATGGCCACATTGTCCCGCATATTCTCCGGCAATGGCTGCTCGTACGTACTTCGGGTCATTTTAAGCGGATCAAGCACGGAAGCCTGCATGTATGCAGGAAAACTTCCTTGTGTTTTTTCTTCGATCACATGCTGCATAACCGTATATCCTCCCCCTGAATATCGCCAGATCGCACCTGGCAGTGTATCAGGGACAATGGGATCTGAGTTTGCCGGACCGTCCCCGTTCAGCACCTGAACGGTGGTGGGAACTTCCTCCCCCTCGGCATACCCGCGAAACCCATGCACGGTGAGCCCTGCATTGTGGGTGACCAGACGCCGCAAGGTCACTTTTTCAGCTGCAGTGAATGTATTCTCCTCTACCTGCCAGTCAGACATATACTCATTTACATTTTCATCCAGGTCCAGTTCGCCTTCCTGCACCAATGTCAGCAATCCGGTAGCCGCCACAGGCTTACTGATGGAAGCAGCCTGGAACCGGGTATTCTTATCCACTTTGGCCACGCTGTCAAAGGAAAGATAACCGTACCCCTTCGCCCATTTAATTTTTCCATCCTCAAAAACGGCGATACTGAAGCCCGGAACGTTATAATGCCGCATACGGTCGGCAATCGTGAAATCCTCAATGGAATCCCCTTCAATGATAATATTCGGCAAGAGGCCCGACTCCACGCGGGCGATCTCTTCGTCAAGGGCTGATTGATCTTCGGTATTTGCTTCCGGTGACCCACTGCAGGCACACAAAAGCACCAGGAAAGGCAGGATATGCTTTGTCATGTTGTTCTTTGTTTTTGACCAGGAACAATATAGGCATTAATTCACAAAGCATAAACGAAACAATCTCATATCCGTACGTAACACCGTGATCCCCGGCCAGTTAATCGCTGCACTCGTGAAGCAAAGAAATTAGCTTTAAAAAAAAGTAGCATCCGGCCAGTTACGTTCTGTATATTGCTGCCATTTACTTAAAATTCTCAGAGGGATCCGAAATGGAGAAAGACCCCGGAGAATAATGTGTTCATTAATAAAATATTGGCGCCAATGTGGTATCCATGGGATTTCTTCAGGAATCCGGTTAAACGAATAATTCATGAAATCAATTCAACTTTTTTTTTGCCTGATATTTCTAACACTACTCCACTTTAGTTCGTATGCACAGCCAACCATTCCGGATTTCATGAATACTGATCCCGTCTGGTCTCCGGATGGCACCAGGATCTTATTTATATCGCGACGGGATGGGAATTATGAAATTTATGTAATGGATCATGACGGAAGCAATCAAACGAGGCTCTCATATACAAGGTGGGACGAATCAAATCCATCCTGGTCGCCGGATGGGTCAAAAATCCTCTTTGAAACCGAGCAATTCAAGCTGCGTCAGATCCATACAATGAATCCGGACGGATCAGATTATAGAAATATTACACGAACCCGCACCGATGAATTATCAGCGGTATGGTCACCATCCGGGGATAAAATAGCCTTTGAGTCTCTCCGAAACGGGAACATGCAGATCTATTTAATGAATCCGGATGGATCGGATCAGCAGCGACTTACCGAAACTTCCACAAATGTGAGTAGACCGATCTGGTCAGCGGATGGTGATAAGCTCGCTTTTATTTCCGCAGACCTGATCGAAAGGATCTACGACACACGGATCTACCAGTTCGCCGCTGATTCGAGCATATCGTATTACGATTCATCACAACAGATTCATTTATGGCAATGGTCTCCGGACGGACTCAAAACACTCTGTTCAATTACTGAATCAACACCTTCACTGAATAAATTATACCATGCCGGTCCGCTGGCCGATGAACCCATCCCCGTATCAAAAAGGATATTTCACCTGCTGGACGCAAAATTTTCTCCGGATGGGTCTCAAATAATGTATCATGCAGACAAGGCCATTTATGTTATGGACATTGGTAAGTCCAAACCCGTTAAGGTTGCTAAAAACATGAGTTCCGCCAGCTGGTCTCCGGATAGCAAAAAACTTGTACTGGTCTCGTATGGTGAGGAAATGAATATTTATACAGTTAATTCCGATGGTTCTGATTTAAAGCAACTCACCTTTTCAGATATTGACTCTTAGTTATTTCCTGCAATAAGGCTCCTGGCTTTTTCCAGGTGCAGGTCCCTTTCCGCTATCAGGTCTTCAATGGTATAAGTGATGGAGTGATCAGGCATGACTCCCCGGTTGGTAGTTTTCTGCAGGGCTGATTCCGGAAAGAAAATATGATACCGCGGAATATGCACCTGAAGGCCGGAATTGCCCAATTCGACAGTTTGTTTGGATCCGGCGGCGAATCCTTCATAGCGGGTACCTGTCTCCTCCCCGATGATTACCGCACCGGCGTATTCCTTCAGGTATCTGGCCAGGGTGCTCCCGGCCGACCATGTCCTCCCGTCCACCAGAACATACACATTCCCTGCATACAGGTTCTTGTCCGCTTTCGGCAACTTGTACGTACGTTCCCTTCCTTCCCAGGACAGTGTTTTCTTAAGAAATTCATTTCCGTGGTCATCCCTGAGAATGAACGGTACCATATCATCCGCAAATTCATTCCTCCCCCCGGTATTTCCCCGCAGGTCGACAATCAGGTTTTTCACCCCCTCCACTTCCTCAAAAATGGATTTATACAGCTTCCGGGGATTGATATCATATTTCTCCATTAGCCCCCGGTCAAAGGACTTTAACGTCAGCAATGCATAATTCTCCTTTACCTCCAGCTCATACAAATCACTAATACTCTCTTTCACCGGCTCGGGCTGCCCGTTCTTTGCCCGGTAATTCTCCACCTGCTCGTCCCGGGTAAGTGCGCGAATGGCAATCTTTTGAGTGGAACCATCCGGTTTCCGGATAGCGAACTCATGCGTTTCCGGCCGGTCTATGTAGAAATAATACAGCCAGGGAAAACCTATTTCCACGGTTCTGTCAACATACGTTGTGATTTGTCCGTCTGAAGGATAAACCTTGTAAAATTCCCGCAGAATGTCCGACGCAGTTTTGCCATTCAGTTCAAGGATTTCGTCACCCTTTTCCAGAAGCCCTTCATCGGAATAGGCTTCCCATACATAGATTCGGCCATCGAGGATACGAATGCCCATTGGCAGGTAGTGAAAGGTATTATCAGGGATTCCTTTATGAACGGCATCTGACCAGTCCCCCAGGCCAAAATGGCCTTCATTGCTCAGGGCGCATAACTGGCTGATCATATTGAAATGTTCGAACAGAGATACCTCCTCCGTCCCGATATTCTCCAGCACCTGGTTTGCCTGCTGATCATATTCCGGGTTATAGGTGTACAAGGCGGCATTATAGGTCTTTATCCCATCAACCAGCGTATTCAGGTCCTGCCTGGCCTGATCGGCCGTAAAGGTCTGCGCGCAGAGCGGGAGAATACTAAGTAACAATCCAGCGGAAATGAGTAAATAGCGCTTCATATGGATAATAAAATAATTTTTATTCAGGTTGTCCGCCCAGTGCCAGGCGAACGGAATGATCAGGCTGGTAAGCGGTTACGTAAACATGGACAAATTGGAATTGCGATGGTTGCATAAAATTTTTTTTACCTGGTCGTGGGGGTAATACGCTATTCGGATGTCTTGAATTAAAGAGCAACTATTTCTGGATATCATGAGCAAGAAAATTATCATCCTTTTAAGTATCTGTGCGGCAGGCCTGAGCCTGACCGGGGTACGTGGACAAGAGAGTGTGCGGGATACTGTCCGCCAGGCAGTTGAGACCTACAGGGGATTAAATGAACGGCCGTTCCATATCGGCATTGTGTATCCACTCAGCACCAACGGGGTGGAAGCACCTGATTTTTCAAATAGAATTTCCCTGCACCTTTTCGCCGGGGTTGACGGCGGATTGCACGGTGTGGCATTCTCCGGATTTGGCAACGTCGCCCTGAAATTTTCAGAAGGTGTACAGATGGCCGGGCTCGCCAATTATTCCGGCGGGATTACCAGGGGTATCCAGTTTGCCGGAATTGCCAATGCCTCCCTGGGTTCCATGGAAGGGATCCAGGCAGCGGGGATCGCCAATATCGTGGCTGACTCCACCCGGGCAGGACAATTTGCCGGTATCACCAACATCAGTGCCGGGCCGCAGGCGGGCCTGCAAATGGCCGGCATCGCTAATATAAATGCTGATCGCAGCGACGGCTCCCAGTTTGCAGGTATTGTCAACATTATTGCGGGAGAATCCCGTGGCGGACAATTCGCAGGGATCGCTAATGTCTCTGCCAAATCCCAGGTCGGCGCTCAAGTGGCAGGGGTGGCGAATGTGGCAGACTCAGTGAAGGGCGCTCAGGTTTCCCTGCTCAATGTGGCCAACAAAGTGACCGGTGCCCAGGTCGGACTGTTGAATGTGGCCGATTCGGTGGACGGAATTTCCATCGGATTGCTGAGTATCGTCCGGCACGGCTATCACCGGGTGGAATTTAGTGGCAGCGAAGCCCTCCACGCCCAGTTCGCTATAAAGATCGGGATGCAGAAGTTCTACAACATCTTCGCGTTCGGCTATCATTTCTCGGAGAATGATCCGTGGGAATACGGGGACCAGCCCACATGGGCCTACGGGTACGGGATCGGAACAGAATTCAACCTGGGTCCGGTATGGCGTATGAACATGGACCTGACGACATTCGATGTGATTGAGAAGGAGAATACATTCGAACACAAGGAGCTGAATCTACTGAACCAGTTCCGCCTGAATTTCGGTGCCCAGCTGGGCCGTCGTTTTGCCCTGGTCTTTGGTCCGAGTTTCAATGTTATGGTTTCCAAACTGCGCGGCGAGGACGGTGGATCGATTGGATCAGACCTGGCACCATGGACCGTCTATGACAAAACCCACAACGGTACCAATGTCAAAATGTGGCCCGGGTTTAATGTGTCTGTAAGGTTTTAATTAAAGTCAAACTCAAAATTTATAAAGAATGAAAAAGTCAGTTTTAATAATCGCTTTGTTTTTATCCGGCCTGATGTTTAACGGGTGCGATGATTTCCATTGTATCGAAGGGCATGGTCCGACCGAAACCCGCGAACTCTCACTGCCACAGGTCAGCAGTTTCAGTTACCATGGTTCCGGAAGTGTTTTTGTACAGAAAGGTGAAACCCAGCGCATCACGGTGGAAGGCCAGCGTAATATTCTGGACGAACTGGAGACCGATGTGCACGGCGGACACTGGGATATCGAATTCGACAGGTGTATCAGGAGAATGAATGAGCTGAACATCTACATTACAGTGCCTGAACTCGAATTCATTTCCCTGACCGGATCGGGAAGGATCACTGGTTTCACGGAGAATGAGAATTTTGATCAACTGGTAGTTTCGCTGTCAGGTTCAGGTAACATCGACCTGGATGCAACCGCCACGGAAATACGTACTGATATTACGGGATCCGGTCGGATCAGGCTCTACGGAGCAGCAGAATATGAACGAGTCCGGATTTCCGGATCAGGAAATTACAAAGGATATGGGATGGAAGTGAATTTTGCCGACGTCAGCATCAGCGGTTCGGGTAATGCGGAGGTGTCTGTAGCCGACGAACTTGATGTGGATATCCAGGGAAGCGGAAATGTATTCTACTATGGCGATCCGGAAGTACGGGCAATCGTCAGCGGGTCCGGAAAAGTAATCCAAAAGTAATGTCTGTGAAAACCCGAATATTTTCCCATACCTCCGGATTTGGAGAATGATCAATTACATCTGAATGCGTGACAGGGGTCATGTAATGGCCCCTTTCTTTATCGTATTTTTACGATATTAAAGATCAGATGAAATGAAAACGATCAAAATTCTGGGAATGGGCTGCCCCAAATGCAAGCAAACGGAGAAAGTGGTGAATATGGCGCTGGAGGCGATGGGAATGGAGGCCCGGGTGGTTAAGGTCGAGGACATTGAGCAAATCATGTCGTATCATGTAATGGCAACCCCTGCGGTGGTCGTGGACGAGAACGTCAAACTAACCGGGCATGTCCCTACGGTTAAGGAAGTCACTGATGCACTAAGCTGATGTTTCAATGGCTCCAGGATTTGGCAGACTGGTTGATTTATTCAGTATTCAACCTGGCTCCCGGAAGTCCGCTGGGAGAATCGCTAAACTTCTTTATCTATGACACGATAAAGATCCTTATCCTTTTGTTCCTGATTATATTCCTGATGGGAATGGTGAATGCGTATTTCCCTGTTGAGCGTTTGCGAAATTTCCTTAGCCGGCACAGGCTGTATGGCCTTGAGTATTTCCTGGCCTCTGTTTTCGGTGCGGTAACACCTTTTTGTTCCTGCTCCTCTGTGCCGTTATTCATTGGGTTTGTCCAGGGAGGCATTCCGCTGGGGGTAACATTCTCCTTCCTGATCACTTCTCCCCTGGTCAATGAAGTGGCTATTGCCCTGTTTATTGGCATGTTTGGCTGGAAGGTCACCATAATTTATGTGGCCTCAGGGATTCTGCTTGGAACTTTTGGAGGCTGGTTACTGGGAAGATTGCAGATTGAACACCTGCTGACCAGCTGGGTGAGGCAGATCCTGGAGAATGCACAAGC
Source organism: Bacteroidia bacterium (assembly GCA_030432655.1). Classification (GTDB taxonomy): domain Bacteria; phylum Bacteroidota; class Bacteroidia; order Cytophagales; family Cyclobacteriaceae; genus JAUILA01. The sequence continues at coordinate 39,299 of JAUILA010000027.1, read as the reverse complement.
GCAAAGCGGAACATTTCAGCGGGAGCAGACATCGCTATTCTCAAAACTGCCGGGGATTGGCCGGGAGGCAATGAATATTGTCAGAAGTGTCATCGGTTACGTAGTAATTGGTATTGGTATCGGGGCGGTCATGCACGGGTATGTCCCGGAGAATTTTTTCGGGCAATATTTGTCCGGCGGACAGTGGTGGACCGTTCCCCTGGCAGTGGTCCTGGCCGTGCCGATTTACGCCAATGCCGCGGGGATCATCCCGGTAATACAGGTCCTGGTAAGCAAAGGAGTACCACTGGGCACCGCAATTGCCTTTATTATGAGCACGATTGGCTTGTCACTCCCGGAGGCGACCTTGCTCAAAAAAGTGATGTCAATGAAACTGATCATGATCTTTTTTGGTGTGGTAGCACTCTTTATTATTCTATCGGGCATTCTGTTTAATACGTTGATGTAGGAGGCAACCTGAGTAACAGGTAAATAATCTGAATATCCTCACTAGCAGAAGCATTACTTTATTTTTGTTTGATTGTGTTTCGTATAATTACCAGTAATGAAGGGTAAGATAATTCTGATACCAGGACTGGGAGCCGATGAGCGTGTTTTTCAGTACCTACAACTCCCGGATGCGAACGTTCAGATAATCAGATGGATCCCGCCCCGCAAAAGTGAAAGCTTACCGGATTACTCTATTCGACTTAAAAAACAAATCGGGAATTCAGCAGACTTCATTATCGGGGTATCCTTTGGCGGCATGATAGCTTTAGAGTTGAATAAAATTGTCAGGGTCAGGAAAGTTATCCTTATTTCATCTGTCAGAGATTCCAGCGAATTACCCTGGATACTAAAACTTATCGGTAAGACGAGTTTACTAAGCGTAATCCCTTCAAAAATATTCAGATGGCCGAACTCAATTGTCAATTTATTATTTGGCGTGAGATCAAAATCAGACAAAGAATTACTCAGAACAATTATTAAGGATTCAGATCCGGGTTTTGCAAAATGGGCATTGACCGCAATGACAAAATGGAAGTATAATAACATTGCCGAAAACGTTATTAAAATTCATGGCAACAAAGACTATCTTATACCTGACCGGACATCAGACTATGTGATTGACGGAGGCGGACACTTTATGATAGTTTCCGGATGGCGTGAGATCTCAGCTATATTGAAGAAAGAAATTGCATCAGCCTGGGAAAGGTAATGAAACAAGGCGAATGATTGAATTAAAGTCAAATAGAAAATAAACGCAGTTAAACGTAACTAAAAAGTTACGGATGACTTGTTGAATTCTCCGGCAATACTGAATTATTCCTTCAGCGAAGCCTTCACCATTTCTTTAATCTCTGCGTTGCCACTTTGTTTCGCCAATTGCCAGGTTGATTGCCCGTCAGGAGTTTCATAATGTAGTGGAACGTTGTATTCCAGGGCCAAACGAACCATTTCCGGATTGCCGGTTTTAATGGCTTCATGGATCATGGTTTCCCCGTCCCTGGCAACGAGATCAGTATTTGCACCATTCTCAAAGAAGTACCTGGCCACTTCAATATTATTGCCGTACACGGCAGCCAGAAGTGGTGTTCCACCATCATTGGCGCTGGATTCCATATCAGCTCCATAATCCATCAGCAATTTAATGAGCTCCAGCGAACCTTCCTTTGAGGCCAGCCGGATTGCCTGCTGGTTGCCAACTGCCTCAGATCGCCAGTTGACATCAGCGCCATTTTCTAGCAGTATCCGCAGTGGTTCCTTTGCATTCGCTAGCGAACCAACCAGAACCGGAGTTATACCATTTTTGGATGGTCCGTTTACATCGGCCCCATGCGTCAAAAGCAGGCGTACTGCCTCGGCATCATTCCTTAAAGTCGCCATATATAACGGCGTCATCCCGTTTTCATTCAATTGGCTGACAGATTCACCTCCATTCAATAATTCTTTCAATTGCTTGTGATCCTTTGCATCGATTACCTCAAAGATTGTTTGAGCATTAGCAAAAGGGGAAATTGACATGCATAGAAGGAGAAAGATGAAGTGCGTGTTGTGTCTCATAAATAAGGTTGCTGTCAGCGATTAATTTCAATTAAAGGATTAAGAATGAAATTCCAATATATAAACTTTTCTTATATATAATTAAACACATCTATCTCACACGATCTGTGATGTTTCCATTTATTTTCACCGGATGTTCCGGCTCATACTTCACGGCCGGGTTCTCAACTGATGTTTAAATGCATCACTTTCTAGATGCTGTCAAAGGTCAAGAACATAATACTCAAAGGTGGCATCTCGATTTTACCGGACGGCACATTCTTACCGACAATTTCAGGCAGGGTCTCATCAGGGTTAAGCTTAAGTTCTTCACCATTCAGTTTTACTTTTTTCGAAAGGATTTCATCAGCAGTAAGCAAATATTGCTTCGCATCTGCCGGTACAGTAAATGAAGTGTCCGTTTGATGTGGGTTTACCAGCAATACGGCATAGCCATCGCCACCCTTTAAATCATGAATGAACACGTCCAGCCCATCAACAGGACTATGTCCTTCATACACCTGCGTGCCCATGAATTTATTCCATAAAAAAGCCGCCCAGTAATTAGGTCTCGGCTCATGAGTGTCCTGCTCAAGCAACGCATATTCACTGGCGGTCAATGTATTATGCATTACGACCTGGACACCTTTTTTTGCGAGCCGGCCCAGTTGCTCAAGATATCGGAAACTATCGGCATAGGTTGCTGCCCAGGTATTTCCACCACAGGCCGCCTCTGCTGTTTCGGTAAGCCAAATCGGTGCGCCGGGTAAATATTGGTCACGTGCTTCTTCATAAAACGAAAGCCCCTGTTCTGTTTTTGAAAGCCACTCTTCGCTTAACGCATTTTCAGGTGTAAGCTGGCCCATGCAACGTGAGGAAACACCACCATAATAATGGTAACTAAAAATATCGAAATCAGGCGCGGAATTCGCCTCAAATATCTTTGGTGTCGTCATGCTGGAATCGATCCCTGGTATTATTCCTCCTTCACCCGTTGATCCGGGCCCCATAATCTTCATTTCGGGAGCAGCCGTTGAAACGAAATCAAGGAATGCTGTAAAATCCTCCGAATAACTAGCGGCATTATATCCTTCAGGAGCTCCGCCATGACTTGCGTGCGACGGTTCGTTGAACATTTCTGCCGCATATATTTCACCACCAATGGAGTGGGTAAAATCCAGCAGAGGGCCAGCCTGCGCCGGGGTCCAGTTTCCTTCCTGATCACGTATACCGTTGCTGATTGCAAAAGAAGTAACCAATTTAGCATCCACTGCCTTGCAAAAATCAATGACCCCTTTCCATTCAGCACGGGTCAGGACGTTTTCATATCCCCGCGGAGCATTCTCTAGCTTGGGTTCATCATTATCCTGAAAATAGGTAGTATTCGCCCATGTACCACTTACGCGGATAAACATGGGACCGAGCCCCTGAGCGAGGGTCCGAAGTTTTGTATTGTAAAGATCGATGGATGGGATTTTTCGTTTTAGTGCGGAAAACCCTTGTGCCCTTACTTTAGCAGTATCAATCAGGTCATAAGGTATCCAAAACTCCCCACCAACCACTTCGCACATTTCGACATTGACAGATTGATAGCGGTCATCTACCTCCGCAATCTTTTTTAAATCAGAATTATTCAGGTAAGTCGCGCTGTCTGACATCTCCTTTTCGTCCGTGCATGAAGTGGCGAATGCAATAAGGAAAAGTCCTGCAATGTAGGTCAGGGTTTTCATATAAAACTTATTGGAGTATTGATTAAAGGTATATTAATTTTTGAATTAAATTGTTACAAGATAATCATAAGGCAATTACGCGCTACAGTACCCGTTCCACTCCTGGCCGTTTTACTAGTAAATATTAAAAAGATGAAAGACATTGTAAAAATACAGACAGGCGATTCCATTCTCATTAATCGGATCGCATCCTTATTGGAAGAAAACAATATCACCTCTCTTACCCGGGACAATGCGGAATCGGCCAGGCTGGCAGGCTATGGAGCACCGCAGAACAGCGTGGAGTTGTATGTGAATAAGGAAGATGAAGAGCGCGCGCTGGAGATCCTGGGAGATTTTAATGAAAGAAATGAAGAATGATATATTCATCCATGTCGCTTCATACTCGAACTATTCTCTTCCATGGTAATGCGATTCAATAATGATACCGGCACAGAAGCACAATGATCTGAAATTTATTAAATTAATAACCATGGTTAGTTTATGGAATACAACCAATAACAGAATGAAAAGAAAAATAATAATAGTTTTATGCATGTTGGTTTTTGGAGTGATCCAGGATGGACTGACACAAGGAAAATATACACTGATTGTAGAAGGATTCGATTGGGGCCCTGCAGTAAATAAAGTCGTTTTACCCCTGACAGAGACTGTTGAGCGCGCAGATCCCGCTGAATATACGGTACATGCGACGCGCAGCACCGACCTGACCGAAGACGCTATAATGCCTTCTTCCGGTGCCAGAAATGTTGTAAACGCCTATGTTTCCGATGAACAGGGCAACCACATGCCTGAAGGGAATAATATCACGCTGGTACTTGAAGTCGGACCTGCAGTCCGGATCGCGTCGCCCTTCCAGTATATGCGGCTGGAAACCGGAGGAGGGAATTTCTGGGTTGATTACAGGTTGTCAGTTACAAACACAGCGACTCTGCAGACCTGGGATGAAGAGGGGGACCGGATCATCCCACTGGTTGATGAATTTGACTTAAACGGTTCGTTTACAGGAGAAGATGGTATCAAACTAACCTATGCATCTTTCGCCCCCAGGGAAAAGAAGGAAAGTCACCCACTGATCATTTGGCTGCATGGTGGAGGCGAGGGTGGAACCGATACATCCGTGCCCTTACTGGCCAACAAGGCTGCGAATTATGCCTCAGAGGATATTCAGGAATATTTTGATGGCGCTTATGTGCTTGTTCCGCAAACGCCAACTCGCTGGATGGACAGCGGACAAGGTTCGACAAGCGGTCAGGTAGATGATATTTATTTTAAAACGCTGAAATCACTTTTTGAAGAGTTTGTTTCCAGTCACCCGGATATTGATCCTGACCGTATTTATTTGGGCGGCTGCAGTAACGGGGGATACATGAGTTTGAAGCTGATACTTGAATATCCGCGGTATTTTGCTGCAGGTTATATCAGTGCATTGGCGTACCGGTCACAAAATCTGACAGACGAGCAGGTCCGCAGTATCCGGAATGTTCCCATCTGGTTTATCCATTCGAAAGATGACTCAACGACGGTGGCGGCCAATACTGTGGTACCCGTATATCAAAGACTTATGTCGGCCGGAGCGAAAAATGTCCATTTTACGTATTATGATCATGTAGTGGATATCACTAATTTTTTTGGAGGTGAAGACTATCATTACCCGGGTCACTGGTCATGGATTTATTCTCATGCCAACAAAAGTCAGAAAGACTATGATGGCAGCCCGGTTATGGTGAATAAAGTACCTGTAACCATAATGCAGTGGCTGGCGCTGCAATCCAATTGACCTTTATGAGGAATTTGCAACTTGTTTCCGGCAATCCGCAAGCACGCTGCCCTGTATCAAATTAAATCAAAGAATCATGAGACAAGTTTTATTTTTAAGTCTGGGCTTGTTACTCCTGGCTGGCTGTACTGAAAAGAAATCCAGTCCGCTCGTGGTCGAACAGCTCACCTGTGAAAACCTTGACAACCCCCCTGTGATTGATGTCAGGCACCCCCGGTTGTCCTGGATAAATAAGGCCGGAGAAGAGGAAAGGGGTCAGCAGCAGACGGCCTATCAGATCCAGGTGGCCTCAACCCCCTCTTTACTTGAAGATAACAGCCCTGATGCATGGGATTCAGAAAAGGTCGAATCGGGGGAATCTTACCTGATCAATTACGATGGTGAGCCACTGGAATCCACGGTTACCTACTGGTGGCGTGTCAGGGTATGGAATGGTGACGATGAAGTTTCTTCGTGGAGTGCCCCTGCTCACTGGGGAATGGGTTTGATGGATGCGGGCGAATGGGAAGCAAAATGGATTGGGGCTCCCTGGCAGGGGGAGGATCCGCTACCAGACCCGGTTAATCCCCGGGCCAGCCTGAGCAATACTCAGCTTGACGCGGAAACATCAGTGCCGCCACCGGCGCCTCTCCTGAGAAAAGAATTTACCATTAGTAAGAAGGTACAGGAAGCCAAGGCATTTGTGACCGGACTGGGATACTTTGAATTTTATCTCAATGGAGCCAAAGTAGGTAATGATGTGTTGGTGCCGAACCAAACAGATTATGGGTTCCGCCCGGGTATTGAAACCGATCGTGTCCCGATTGAAAACAGCTTCAGCGGATTCAAAGTGATGTACCTGAGCTATGACATCACCTCATTACTCAACCAGGGCACGAATGTGATGGGAGCCATACTTGGGAATGGCTTTTATAATGCACCAAAAACCTGGACTGCTTCCTACGGGACGCCGCGGTTTATTGGTCAGGTGTATATCAGGTATACCGATGGTACGGAAGAAGTCCTTGTTAGTGATGAAAGCTGGAAGGCCGCAAAAAGCCCGATAATCTCAGACCTGGTCTATGAAGGGGAGCATTATGATGCCCGCGAGGAACAGGAAGGCTGGTCTGCATCCGGCTTTGATGATTCAAACTGGGAGAATGCTGTATTGCGAAAGGCCCCGGAGGGTAAGCTGGTGGCTCATATGGCTGAGCCGGACCGTGTAATGGAACGTTTGGAGCCTGTTGCGATCAATAAAATTGAAGAGGGACATTATGTAGTGGACTTTGGAGAAGAAATTACGGGGTGGGTCAGCCTGAACGGACTGAACGGCGAAGCCGGGAAAAAGATTGACATCCGGTATGTTTCAAATGACAGTATTTCGGAAACCACAGGGACCAACTCATATATATTGAGCGGGGAAGGGGATGAGTCTTACGCCACCCGGTTTAGCTGGTTTGTATTCAGGTATGCCGAATTCACCAATTGGCCGGGTGAACTATCCAGTGATCAGCTCACGGCGGAGGCTGTTTATACCAATGTTGAAACCACCGGAAAATTTGAGACCTCGAATCAGCTGTTTAATGATATCAATAAGATCTGGTGGAGAAGCCAGACAGATAATATGCACGGAGGAATTGCCAGTGATTGTCCCAACAGGGAACGCTCACCATACACGGGTGATGGCCAGGTGGCCTGTGTAACGGTCATGCATAATTTTGATGCAAAGGCCTTCTACACAAAGTGGATCCAGGATATCGTGGCTTCCCAAAACCCCACCACGGGTTATGTTCCTAATGGTGCTCCGTGGCAGCCCGGTTGTGGCGGGGGTCCGGCATGGGGTGCTGCCATCAACATTATGCCCTGGGAGTATTACCTGCATTATGGTGACCTGGATATGCTGGAGAATACGTACGAAGGAATGAAAGCCTATGTGGGTTATATGCTTACCTGGACGAATGATGATGGATTGATGTATTCACAGCGTTCCGGTCATACAGATGAGCCATTCAGGTGGGTCAACCTGGGTGACTGGGCACAACCCTTTGACCTGCCACCGGATGATATGGTACATACATTTTATCTCTGGCGATGCGCTGATTTCACTGCGAAGGCAGCTTTCGCTCTGGGCAAGGCAGAAGAAGCGCAAGAATATAACGCCATTGCGGATCGGGCAAGGAACGCTTTCCAAAATAAATTCTACAATGAGGAGACAGGGACATACGGACCAAACGGCGGGAATATCTTCGCATTGACCATTGGTGTACCGGACGAACAGCGTCCCCGTGTAATTGAATCGCTGAAATCGGATATTATGGAAAGAGATGGTCACCTCGATACAGGAATATTCGGGACCCAGTTCTTTTTTGAGGTATTGGCTGAAAACGGAATGCAGGACCTGGCTTATGCTGCCATGAATAAGCGAACCCAGCCCTCATTTGGTTGGTGGGTCGAAAATGGGAATACCACCTCGTGGGAAGGATGGTTCCGCCCGGGTTCAGGCAACCATCCGATGTTTGGCGGAGGACTGGCCTGGTTTTACAGAAAACTGGCAGGCATGAACGCAGATCCTGAAAACCCCGGATATCGGAACATTATTTTCAGGCCGCAACCTGTTGACGACCTTGATTATGTTTCTTATTCTAACCGAACTCCTTATGGAGAAGCCGGAATTGAGTGGAGGAACCAGGAATCAGGTTTCGAAATGGAAGTAACCGTCCCGGTTGGAAGTACCGCTACAGTGTATGTGCCGGCTGAAAATGCGGAGCAAGTGAAAGAAGGCGGACAGCCGGTTGGTGATGGATCAGACTTCATTTCACGCGTTGGAATTGAAGCTGGATATGTGGTCTTCAAGGTACAGTCGGGCAAATACAAATTCTCGGCCGGGTAACTGTTTTACAATCAGTCCGGCGGACAAATCAGTTGGAGTTGGAGCAAGAGCATACAGGGATGCCTTGAACAGATTGTCAACCATTCAAGAATCACCAATAATTAACCATACATATAGCCCGGCATTCTTTCGACAACATCGCCGGTGATAAGATCAATCCTTTGATGCTTCAGAAATTATACCGTCATTCGGATTTGAAGACCACCATCAAATACCAGGCGAATTTCACTCATAAAGATGACGATGAGTCGATGGATATGGTGGTGGATTTTTAATTTATCATGAAATTTTCAATCGTAAAGCCTAAAATCTCACAGTCTGAATTTCTCAAAATGATTTCAGATCATTTCCCGGAAACCACCGAGGAAATAAACGATCCGGATTATGAAGGTCTTATATATATACAGGTTGGCATTTTAGCCAAATACACAAACGATTGTATTGCCAAATATAGAATGGATGAGGTGCAAAAGGTATTTCAATTTTTTGATACGGTCATTGCAAAAGTTGACTCCGAAACGGAGAATGCTTTGTTCGTTTCTTTTCTTGAACATCTTGAAATGGATGGTGTGTCTCAACGTGAAAAGGATGCCCTTAAACTTTTGCCGAGGAAATTTCAAGCCATATATCAAGGTCTAAGAAATTAGTAAGTCTCCAGGAGATGGATAAGAAGTGGTACCGGCGTCCGAGATTATTGATAGACTACAACAATTTTATGAATATGAGAATTTAGGTTTTATTAATCTAGCAGATAAAGTGAGGAGAAAGTCACCTAAATATGAAAATAATTGGCGATTCAAGACCTTGGAATTCCTTGAGAACAATTTTTGGTCAGAACCTGAATACGACAGCCATGTTGTGCGAACCGCTCATAAACTTAGAAAAATACCTTTAAATGATTTTGCGATTGAAGATCTGAGGATCATGATAGGGCAAAACATAGGTCTGAAATATCTGATTCCATTAGGTCTTGAGGCGTTAGAAGAAAATATTCTAGCCGAAGGAGATTGCTATGAGGGCGATTTGTTACACTCAATTTTGAAGAGAGATTTTAATTTCTGGACGAAATATCCTAAACATTTTGAAAGGCTAACTGAAATCATTCAGAAAAATGAATTTAAAATTCAGGAATTAGACCCCAAATTGTTCAACGTGTTAGAAGAATTAAAAAAGATCACAAATGCCTTAAACAAATCTTCTAAGTTAAGATGCCAAAAAAGATAAGAAGAACTGGAATTGATGAATATGGTAGATCAGCTCTACACTATGCAATAATAGATCAAGCGGACGACCTCATTAAAAAATGTCTTGAATCCGGACTCAATATAAACCAGGCCGATGATAACGGATGGACACCTTTACACTTTGCTTGTCAGAATTACAATTTAAGTCATGTGAAGATACTCGTTGAAAATGGAGCTAAAATTGATCCGATTGATAACCATGGAAATACTCCATTGTGGAGGGCGATATTCAATTGCGGAAACCAATCCGGTGAGATAATTAAATACCTACTTGTAAGTGGAGCTGATCCAAACCTGAAAAACAAAAGTGAGGTGAGTCCTCTAGATCTAGCTATTTCGATTGGCAATTACCCCGTTAAAGATCATTTCAAATAAATCTCCTGAATGAGGATTGGTTTTATGGAAAATGCCGGTTTTTTTCATCATTGAAGAAAAGGTACACTGCCCATTCTATCAATGACTGAATAGAACCATGAGACACATAACTTTATTAATACTATTCCTTTCTCTCACACTTAAAAGTTTTTCTCAAACAGAAAGTACAAAGGTAGAGAATCCGAGCTTTATCAAATTGCTCATTAGTACTGATCACATTCACGCATTAAACTCAAGTGGTCAACTTCATGTGTGGGATTTGAAGACATTAGAAAAAAGATTTACGAGTGACACGACGATAAAGTATACCTCGATTGCTAATGACAATTTTAATAAAATCTACCTGGGAACTTCAAAAGGTAAAATTTTCACATTTGATAAAAATGACCATTCAACTCAGCTGTACCTTAAGTTAAAAAAGGAAGTCCATGTCAGTGACATATTCTTTAACTCATTTGGTCAGATCTTTTTAATTGTTCCATATGCTGTTTATGACCCAATAAATGATAAGTACTGGAATGATTTTGAACATCAACCAAATGGAATGATAGTGTCAAAGCGTATCTTTTTCTTTTTTAACAAGCGCACAAACATATACTTTAACATGCCCCAATATACATTTATGGATAGTCAAGACAGAATTTGGATGACAAATAGTTTTGGAGAGTTTGGTGGTTCTATTCAAATTTTCGATACGAGAAAAAGAACAGAATTAAACGCTGATATTGACAGTTTGAATTTTGGATTACTTTTCCCAAAGTCGGTTTTTGAAAATAATAACCAGAACATTTATATCACCTCAGGTTTACAGCACTTTATGAATAGTGGTGACATTTTTAGAATTGAAAAGAACCTTGGCACAAAGGTTTATTCCAGCGAGAATTTGAGAGACAGTACGGAGGCTAACTCATTCAATGGTGGGATTTTCGTTGGGCCAGGTGCGTTTAATCCATATGACAATAAGATATACTTTGCAACAACGAATGGATTCTATCGTGTCTCTATCCCGAACAAAGGAAAGATAGAAAATCTCGAATTACTTTTTAAGCCAGATTTGCTGTGGGAAAGAGAACCTTTGGCAATTGGTGTTTCAATGTCCATTAAAAAATTGGCGTTCACAAACGACAATAGACTTGTTTTCCTGACTTCTAACAATGGAGTCGGGGTGTATGACGGAAAAGAATTGAAAATGATTAAATAAAACGGAGAAGTGAAAATCTGGAAAGAAATACGCATAAAAAAGTATTATACCTATCCAAAATGTTTAACCATTGTTTAACCAAAAAAGAAAAAGGCCGTCATGTTTTACGCTCGAGCTGCTTAATCAAAGAAAAAAGCATCTTAGAAATTTCTTCACTTTGCGAATAGACAATTCGATGGACATCGGCAGAAATCAACTCGTCCTGTTTGAGGTAATCGCAGATGGCTACACATTCGAAAAGAGATCCACGTGCAATCACATAAAAATTTCGTTTATCCCGTGATGAAAACCGGCCTGATCCCTCGGCAATGTTGAGCATGATACTCAGGGAAGCCCTGGATAATTGATAACGAACCGTTTTCTCGGGCTTGTTTGACCTGATAAGTTCGTTCTGAATCAGTGAATTAAACTGCCGGGCTCTTTGATAAACAATAAGCTTTTCGAAATCAAACATTTCGAATATTAATCAGTCCGGCGGACAAATCAGTTGGAGTTTGAGCAAGAGCATACAGGGATAAACAGTTTAAACCAATAGTTCTCCAAGCCAGAGTATGCTCAAAAAAAAAACAGTTTGAGTAAGCAAACTGTATGCTCTAAACTCAAACTGTTTATAGTAGCGGGGACAGGACTCGAACCTGTGACCTTCGGGTTATGAGCCCGACGAGCTACCAACTGCTCCACCCCGCGATATATCTTATCAGCTTCTTTTAGCTGCCTTTTTTCTTAATGGGACTACAAATCTAGGTGAGGTTACGGTCTTATGCAACACTCTGTCGAAATTATATTTTATTCCTGCTTCAATTCAACAGGAACGTGGCTGGTCTTTTCTTAGGTATCCTGATTTTTATCGCTCACTGTCAGGCCCAGCGCCACCAAATCCAAACCCAGCAACACTGCCCAGATCTGCCAGGGCGCACCCGGCTGACTGGAATAAATCATGACTGCCAGCACCAACCATAAGGTAAGCGGAACAAAAATCGCCTTCGAAGCCCACCTCATACCTTTTCGGAATGGCCCGTATATAAGGATCAACAAGGCCGTGGTCAGGCTGAAAAACAACGCGGCAATTATTTTAAGGAGGGTGAGCATGAAGGCCAGCAAAGCCGGGTCAAACTCCCGGATTTCCTCTGTTGTCAGCCCGATACTCTGTTCCATTAACGGGAGAATCTCTCCCCCGGCAGCCGACATGGCAACTTGAGCAGGCAGGATCAGCATCACCACACCGATGATGGTAAGGAGTGCCACTGAGATTTTCTTTTTTGTAGTCATTGACAACAATCCTATTTAAACATGGCTCAGCCATGCCCCTCCATTCTCCTATAAATTAACTATTACTAGCGATTTATTGAACTTATAAATAAGTGAAATTTAATATTCCTGTTCCACAGGCAATGTTTCACTTAAATAGAAATGCCATGTATTTGAGAAAAAGCTCTTTTAATTATTCCTCGGGAAAAGGACCTACCAGGTCCTCCAATAAATCCCATACTTTCCCGCGGGAAGTTCAGAATGTGGCAGTGGGCCTGATAGGTTATTCGACTGCTTTTAACGGGGATGACCATGAGTTTGGCCGCATGATTATCGAACTGGATGCAGAGATTGACGGCAGCGATAACAAAAAAGTCAATGTGACGGGCCGATTCGGTCTCCGTGACTGGAGTGGCGAATTTGACGATAAATACAGCGGTAATATTCAATATATCATTGCCGCTGATCTCGTTCCCGCACCTGTCCCCGGACCCGGCGATGCCAGATCAGATCTTATTGTTGTGGATGCAGAATTCACCCAGGCTATTCAGCACTTCCGGTCAGCCGACCACCTTGCTCCGCCAAATGTCTTTCCGGACAATTCAATCCGGCTGGTTCGTGATAAACCAGGATTCGTCCGGTTGTATACAGATTACGATGTTTCTTCCGGTTTGCCTGCCATTTCATCACTTTCCGGAGAAATTGAAATTACCAACGGCAGCACCACCCAGACAATTGCCTCAATGAACCAGATCAACCCGGTCCGCGATATCAACATTGACAGGGCACAACTAAATCATACTTTGAATTTTCAGATCCCTGAATCCATGTGCCGGGGAACGCTGACCGTCCGGGCTAAAATATTCAGCACATCAGATCCTTCCCAGTTCTCCGCAACCCTGGAAAAATCATTTATGTTCGAAACATTTCCGGCATTGCCCATTACAGCAGTTGCCGTGAAATATACCGGAGATGATGTAAAAGACGGTGCCACCGATGCTGAACTTGAAGCCCCGCTGATGTCAGATTTTAATAATGTGTTTCAATTCACCGAGAAGGTATATCCTATCCCCAATGTGGTAATAAATTCATTTATGAATATGACCTATGACAAGGATATAGAGTCCGATATCAGCTCAGGCGGCTGCGACAAATTCAGTGATCTGCTTGATTCCCTGGAGGATTTTATAGGCGATTCCGATGATATTGTATACGGCATGATAAACTCTGGTGTGGAAACCGGTTCGGTTGGTGGATGTGGCCGCAGTGGTGTGGTGGCCGGAAAAATCAACGCCCAGGGAACGGCCGCTCACGAAATTGGTCATGGCCTCGGCAGAAAACATGCCCCTTGTGATAATGTCACCCGATGTGCGGAACCCGCAAATACCGATGGTAACTTCCCGGTTTACAGTGGTTATGATTCGGACAGCATCGGGGAATTCGGTATTGACCCGCTTAATGGAAATTTACTCAACCCCGGAAGTGCCCATGATTTTATGGGTTATTCCGGCACCCGATGGGTTAGTCCGTACACCTACAAGGCGCTGATGAGTAAAATACCATCTGAATTTGACGGCGCAAGCCCTTCGCCAGCCGGTGCCTCGAGAATGATGCTATCCGGCGGTTCTTTGGAACAGGTCAGTCAATGACTCAGAATGGATCCGCAAAAAAACCCCTCGGCTTTTCCTTCGCATCGATATTGACCATGAGGAGAAGGTGGAATTTCATACAGCATTCCATTATGACTGTATGCCGCGTGCTCATGGTACCGATCGCACCGACTTTTCTGTCTGGTTCCTGGATGCGGAGGGTCAGGTTCTCCGAACTCATTGTCTCTACACAGACAAGGGTTGCAATTGCTGCCATTGCCAGGAAAGAAAAGAGCCGGTAAAAATCCGGCAGGCGGTTTCCTACCCTGACGGAGCAAAAAAACTGATCCTGAAAAAATGGGATGAAGAAATATATTCAGCGGAAATTCCGGACGTCCCTGTAATCGAAACTGACTGCGAAGATCATGCTAAAAAGAAGAGTCCGACACTCAAACTTACCTGGAAATCTAATACTAAAGATCTGGTTTACCTGGTGCAATGGCAGGATGAGCATGGAGTCTGGAGAGGTTGTGCACCCAGAACAACAGAAAATAGTATGACGATCGAGAAAAAAATGTTCCGGTACAACCGCATAGCTTCGTTACGAATTCTGGGATCCTCCGGAATTGCAACGGGCATGGCCATCTGGTCGGGAGAATGTATTTACGGACAACCTGATGAGCCTAGCACTCCCGATGATGTTGATATACAACTTGTCGATATACCGGATACCAATGAAACCGTTTCTACAGGCCCGATTCTGAGAGCTGTGGTCACCTCGAATAATACAAAGAGCCATTCAAGTCCGGACTTGATCTGGTACGATGAAAAGGGCACCGAACTCGACAGGGGTAAATCACTTCACCTCACCAACTTACCTGCTGGTCAGCATCAGGTTACCGCCAGGGTGCTTGACAAAGGTTTGGGCGAAGGTGAGAAGCAGTGGCTTATAGAAAAGAAATCCGACGGAACCTTCCGTATTCTGAGAGGATCCATCGACGAAGAAAAACCCTGTTAAATAAAATTTATTACCTAAAATATTTCAATCATGGAAGTCAGAACCAAAAGAATTCAGTTTAACCGGCACAAAGGATCCGGTCCGAGAACACAATCTGATGAAGTCGTTTTCAGCGGCCCGGTTACCCAGGCTGCGGGGTTTATAAAAGGCTTCGATGTGGCCTTTTCCCCGGATGATGATCACCACCTCGGCAAGCTCGATGTGCGGGTGGAAACCACCATCGATTCACTGGCACCTCAGCGGGTGAATATCGAAGTTACCTATGGTCTCAGGGACTGGAGTGGCAGCTGGGATGATAATTACGAAGGAGAAGTTTTTGTAACGGTTATCGGAGAATAATCCAAATGTAAGGGCCAGCCTCTGCAATACGGGGCTGGCTTTATTTGATCAGGATTCACCTTAGTGATACGGGATCAACGGAATATCCTCTTTGCCGCAGCTGATTGATGAGTCCGCATTTAAACATTAAATGGCTAAGGCCAACAGCAATAAAACATTTCTTTGTTTCCAGATTGTCACTAATGATCTGCATCCACTGGGCGTTCCGATTCGTCAACAACAGAGCATTCGGACAGTCCTGACCTAGCTTATAATCGATATCCATACGGCTGTACCATTCAATTTCACCACAGTCATTCGCGTTGCCGGATTCAATCTTCTCAATAGTTGCAGAAATTCTTCTTTTGTGCACCTTATCCGGCATGCCCTCAACGTCCTTATTGATTAGTTCTATTTGATCGGCAATAGTTTCAAGTCCGATAATTTCAATTCCTGAGGCATTTGCAACCCGCCCGATATAGTCATCAAGGGTCAGAAATTCGTCCTTCGAATCCCTTCCCAGGCAAACAGTTTGCCTGTAATACCGCCCAAGAAATGCCTGCATCTCTGCAGGTGTCATTTTACTGAAATTGGTCGGACTTGATGCGAAGAGCTCCCGGAGAAAAGCCAAATCCTTCTTGTTTACTATTTTCTCCCAATTTATTGTTGTTGACCGCTGGTTGATAATATCCTCAGCCTGGCTGCCGGGAATATTTAAATTCTCCTTAATCAGCAAATCGCTGGAATTCAGAAAATACTTTGCCTTAGAAAGTGAATCAAAAAAGTCTTTACCAAACGCATGATGAGTTCCCATTAAATAGGAAACCTTATCCGTCCTGGGATTTGTCACTCTGAAAATGATAGATCCGGTTGGGTCATCGGTTACCTCCTGGCCTGCGGCAAGAGAAATAGTAAACATGAAACAAGCTATTGCAACCGCTTTTATCATCATGACTTATTGATTCCCCGTAACCGGCTGGGTCCAGGCCATCTCGTAGATCAGGTCCTCGATCGGATTTTCCTGAAGCCGCGATGATATAACCTTGCATCGCACAAACGCAATATCGTCCGTGACCTCAAAACTCGCTTCCGACCCCTCGATCGTTACAAATTCTTCCGGTTCGCTGCTTCCTTTCCTGGCGCCCAGGAAGGTGATCGTGAATGTTTCACCAGGTTCCCCGACCACCTTCACCCGAAGTATTTCGTCGTCCAGCCAGATCTGCTCAAAGTTCACCCCGGTGGTAGCGTAGAATTCTCCCGCCTCCATTCCGCCTATCAGCGCCGAAGCATCAAGTGAATCCGCATTCACCATGACCCAGCCCCGTCCGGCATTGCTCCACTGCCGTCCCTGCCGATGGTAATTATGCGAATCATCAGTCGCAATTCCGTACATCAATGGTTTCCCGTCGCGGTAATACGCAATATTGATCCGGTCCCACATTTCCTCCGTAGACATATGCGTGGAATCTCCCGAATTGTGTACCAGGTGGTGGCCATTGTACACCTCGAAAAAGCGCTCATTCTCCAGAGCTATCATATCCTCAAGGCTGATCGCAAATCCAAAATTGGGATGATTGATGTGCGGCAGCATCGGCCGCCCCTCCTCGTCCCTCTGGGCAATCACCGCGTCAATATTATTCTGTAAAACTTCGCTCACGCTGTTTCCGCCCTGCGGTTCGATTTTTCTTACCAGGTTCGACGCATTCATGTGCAATGGCCTGCCATCAAACCGGTCCGTGATCTCTTCTGCCTGGATTACCAGAAACTGCTCATTCTCCTCAAACAGTCCGCGGTATTCCTCGAATGTTTTCAGGCGTACCTCGATCTGGCCCAGTGAATCATTCCGGTAAATCACCCAGTCTTCTCCGTATTCCTGCAAGTAGGCGTCAAACGCTTCCTGGTAAATAGTGTCCTCCGGAATCCTCTTCCATTTCTCACCTTCTGCAAGTGTATTGTGATCGGTTAACGCCACGAACTGGTAATCATTCGATTTGTACCAGTCCATGATTACCTCGGGAAATTCATCACCATCACTCCAGTAGGAATGCGTATGGAGATTTCCCTTGTACCAATTATCTGCCCTGGGTGGTTCTTCTTCCCCGCAGCCGATGAGAAGCACAGGGATAATGAAACCGAATAGTTTCCAATAATTCATAGTTCCGCTTGTTCCATCAGAAAGTTAAAAATTTTTTGAATATGAACAGGGCAACCTGAAGCTGCTTCTATAGAAAATGATTACACCAATACATTTCCAAGCAAAATCACCAGGATGGTGGGGACGGTCAGGACAAGCAGGGAAAACAACACATCCGCAGCCTCCACGGTGCGTTCAATATTGTACCGGCTCGCATAAATCAGGATGGGTTCATTGCCGGTTTGTCTCAAATGCATTTTACGCATGAAATAATAACTCAGCAGGTATCCGGGAAACCAGAACATAAAGTTAAACGCACTGCCATTCTCCAGCTCCCATAATTGAAGCGATTTGCCGTATAAGCCGATCGTAATAAAAACCATGGCCAGCAAGCTGGCAATCAGCAGATTCCGGGGTTTTCTCAGCTTATGATTGTACCCGATAAAATAGATGGTGATACAAACCGCGATCCAGAATATGAGCTGAATTAAAAACTCCATGCGCTTTCTTGTTGATTACTGTTAATACGGATTTACCCGGATAAGTCACCGATAAATGTATAGCGGTTCCTGCAGGTTTCATTACCTTTGTTTCTGAACGTCAGCAGCCTATGAAAATATTCCTTACCATCGCCCTTCAGTTGTTGATTCTCAGTGCCTTCGCTCACAACGGGACACTCGAAGGAACTGTCACCGATAGTAACCGGATCCCACTTGAAAGTGCTACCGTTCGTATCGGGGATGAACTCATAACCAGTACCAATGCATTAGGCAAGTTCAGCGTTGAATTGGCCGCAGGAAATTATACCATTACTATCACCTATGTGGGCTATCTATCGGTCGAACGGCAGGTTGAAATCCGGGACAACGAGACCACCAGGCTCTCCGTTCCGATGCAGGAAGCACCGGTCCAGCTGGCCGATGTTGTTATTTCCGGCGGTGAAATGGATTACATCAACCATATTTCCAATCTCGATATCGCCCTTCGGCCTCTTCAGAATTCACAGGAAGTCCTCCGGCAGATACCAGGGTTATTCATTGCCCAGCACGCAGGCGGTGGAAAGGCCGAACAGATCTTTCTGCGCGGATTTGATATTGACCACGGCACAGACATCAACTTGTCGGTTGACGGAATGCCGGTCAATATGGTGAGTCATGCCCATGGCCAGGGGTATTCCGATCTTCATTTTATTATCCCGGAGCTTATTGAATCGGTTGATTTTAACAAGGGGCCGTATTATTCCGGGTATGGTGACTTCACCACTGCGGGCTTTGCGCGCTTCAATACGAGGGATGTTCTTCCTGAGAGCCTGGTAAAACTGGAAGGTGGCCAATTCGGTACTTTTCGAACCTTGGCCGCGGTATCCCTGCTTCCTCCTCCTTCGACCGATGACAGGCAGTCGGCCTATGTAGCAGCCGAATTCCTGTCCACCGACGGGTATTTCGAAAGCTCTCAGAATTTCACCCGGGTCAATCTGTTTGGCAAATACCATCGGAATTTTTCGGATGATGCGATCTTTACACTGAACGTTTCCAGTTTTTCCAGTAACTGGGATGCTTCTGGCCAGATCCCCGACAGGGCGGTTGAAAGCGGACTTATCGGCTGGTTTGGCGCCATCGATGATACCGAAGGAGGGGAAACGAGCCGGCAGAATGTAAATGCCATGTTTACAAAGCGCCTGGAAAATAATGCGCTGGTAAGTCAGCAGGTCTATTTCAGCAAATATGATTTTAACCTGGTTTCCAATTTCACTTTTTTCCTGGAGGATCCTGTAAACGGAGACCAGATCACTCAATCAGAATCGAGGAATATTTACGGATACAACGGAAGTTTTGAAAACTCCGGACAGTTTGGCAACCCGGATCTGCATTTTAGAGGAGGCCTGCAGCTCCGTTACGACGATATAAACGACATCCGGCTGTCGCGCACAAGGAATCGATCTGAGGTGCTTGAGGATCTGGCCTACGGTGATGTGGAAGAGATGAATATCGGGCTATACGCCGAGGAGCAATGGAAAGTCAGTAACGACTGGATCCTTACGGCCGGGGCTCGCTATGATCATTTCATTTTTCAGTATACCGATAAACTGGCTCCCGTATACAGCCGTCAGAAAGAATCAACAGGCATATTCAGCCCGAAGGTACGCATTGATTATACTGTCAATAATTCCATAGGCCTCTTCCTGAAAGCCGGTACAGGATTCCATTCCAATGATGCCAGGGTGGTGATCGAACAGGAAGCAGAAGAAATCCTGCCCAGGGCCTACGGCGCTGATCTCGGGGCTATTATTAAGCCCGCCCCCAGTATTTCCTTCATTGCTACCCTATGGTGGCTCGATCTGGACCAGGAATTTGTGTATGTGGGAGACGCCGGCATCGTGGAACCCAGTGGTAAAACGCGCAGGCAGGGGATTGATCTTTCCCTGCGTTACCAGGCATTGCCCTGGTTGTTTATTGATTCTGACCTCAGTTTCGCGAATCCCAGAAGCCTGGATTCACCCGAATCAGAAGACTATATCCCTCTGGCCGTAACCTTTTCCAGCACAGGCGGATTATCGGTTGAACATCCATCCGGGTTCAGCGGAAGCCTCCGGTACAGGTGGCTGGGAGATCGTGCCGCTAACGAAGACAATTCCGTTGTGGCGGATGGGTACATACTTCTTGATGCCGTTGCCAGGTATCGCTGGAAAAACCTGGAACTGCGCATTTCCGCTCAAAACCTGCTGGATGAAAAGTGGAAAGAGGCCCAGTTCAATACAGAATCAAGGCTGTCCTTTGAAGATGAACCGGTTGAGGAAATCCATTTCACCCCGGGAACCCCGTTCTTCCTTCAGGGTGGAATTACCTTGTTTTTCTAAATTCACCAGGCAAATCAAACAACAAAATATCTCCATACAGGGTTGAATAGTATATGACCCTGCGAAAAACCAACTATTTACTCCTCCTGATTATGCTCCTGGCAGGTGCCTGCAAAAACCTGCCCGAACCACTGGCACCGTTACCACCCTACGAAGACTACCTTCGGTCACTTGACAAGGCCGATCTGCTTAAATCACGTCTCGGAAGAGAATGGGTAACGGCAGGAGAAAAGGTGCTTATCCGGGATTCAGTACCGTTGCGACTGCCGTTTACCACCTCCGCGTTATTCAATGCCCATGATCCGGAAGCACATGGATTCCGGTTTGACCTTGAGGCCGGGCAGCAGCTCTCCATCTCCGGAAAAATTCAGTCCGACGGACGTGTTTTTACCAACCTGTTCATTCGGGAAGATGATTCCTGGGAATCCGTTTCCTCCTCCGATTCAGTCATAAATATCACTGCCGAATTTGACGAATTCACCGAATGCCTCCTCCGGATACAGCCGGAACTCCTGGTCACCGCCCGGTATTCGTTGGTCATCAACCGGCAACCCGCACTGATCAATCCGGTGTCCGGGGCAGTCAACCGCGATATAGGCAGTGTTTACGGCGATCCCAGGGACGGCGGAAACCGTTCGCACGAAGGGGTGGATATTTTCGCAGCCAGGGGGACTCCGGTTATTGCGCCCACAGCCGGACGGATCAGCCGCACACAGGTAACCAACCTCGGCGGGAAGGTGGTCTGGATGCGGGATCAGGAACGGGGGCAGGCCTATTATTTCGCCCATCTGGATTCGCAGCTGGTGCGTTCGGGACAGTGGGTGAATCCCGGGGACACGGTCGGACTGGTAGGCAATACAGGCAATGCGCGTAACACGCCACCGCATTTACATTTCGGAATTTACCGGCGTGGGAGCAAGGATCCGATGAGCTACATTCGCACGGTTAATCTCCTGGAGGAAATGGCGCCTGTAGATACTTCTTTGTCGCTGGCAAACTACCGGGTGGATATAGAGAAGATCAATTTACGGGCTGGTCCCTCTACTGATGATACGATTCTCGGATCTCTTGCGCGTCATGATTTTGTAACGGTTTTAGGGCAGAGCGGAGAATGGGTGCTCGTGAGCATGCCCGACCAAACCCGCGGATGGCTGTTTGGCGAATATCTTTCCGAACTTGAAAGTCTCCCGGGCACAGATTTCACTACGGATTCACAAATCCTGGCAGCGCCCGAACCTAACAGCATTGCAATAAGTGATACTGATTCAACAAGCACGACGCGCCTGGCGCAATGGGAGAATTATGATTATGTAGTTACAAAAGACGGAATCCGTGGCTGGGTTGAAATTGACCAGTCCGCCTCCGGTACCAGGTAAATCAAACTGATCCGCTGCCGGAGTCCCCGCGTCGGGCTACCAGGAATAATAGCGAACCTCCTGCCACAAAGGCAGCGGTCATCCAGACGGAGGTAAAACTCACCTGCCACATGAGCCAGAAGCAGGCAACAATCCCCAGGACAGGGATGGTATATCCGCCACGGTTAATAAAACGGCCCGGTTTCCGATGGCCTGGCCGAAGCACAGGAATAGCCGCACAACTCATTATATACAGAAACAAACGGGCCAGAACGGTCATCGCTGCCAGAAAGGTAAAAGAACCCAGGGCAGCGCCGGTAAAAGCACATATTCCGAAAAATAAAATCGAATTAGCCGGGGTGTTAAACCGCGGATTAACCGCACCGAACCAGCGGGGCAGTGTGCCCATTAATGATAGCGCATAGGTAATCCGGGGTGTTGTAAAAATGGCGCTTGTCAGGTTGCCGCCTACTGAAGCCACCACCCCGATCATCAGCAAAACCGCCCCGGTATCTCCCAGGAGAGCTGCCGCCACATCCAGGAGCGGGGTTTCCGATCCCGCTATATCAGGAACGGCAGCCTGGCTCACCAGCTGGATCAGCATGTACAGGGCCGCCACAATGCCAAGTCCAAGCAGTAAGGCTATTGGCATATCACGTTCAGGCTTGCGGGCTTCACCGGCCGGTACCACAGCCCCCTCAAATCCGACATAAGCATATATCAGGAGAATGGCCGCACTACCCAGGTCTGTCACCGGCGGCAATGGCTCGTTGAATGTCGGGAAAACCTTCGTGCCCACCAGGACCAGACCTGTAAATACCAGTCCGATCAGCACCGCGAATTTTATAATCGTAAACACAGCCAGGGAACGAATGGATTCTATTGCCCCGATAATGTTCAGAAACGTGAGAATCCCGCAGATCAAAGCAAGCGAAATCAGTCTGCCGGACCCGGAAGCGGCGCCGGGAAAAAAATAACCGATACTATCTACCAGTAAAACACTGTTAGCGGCAAAGGAGATCAGCCTCGCCAGGTAATACAACCAGCCTCCCTGGAAGCCAATAAACTTTCCAAAAGCCTCCGTTCCATAGCGGATCGGTCCGCCTGTCCCCCTATAGTAACTGCCGAGCTCGGCAAAACATAGAATAATGGGAAGTATGAGAATAGCGCAAAGGAGGTAGATCCAGACACTGTATTCTCCGGCCAGGCGGGTTGCACCACCGGGCAGTCCGAAAATACCAGCACCGATAAGTCCGTTTACCACAAGCATCCAGATGGCCCAGACACCAAGGCTTCGCGGGAGTTTTTCCCGGTCTTGCCCGGGTATTGGCTGATCAGTCACGAATCTGGAGGTTTATAATTTTACGAAGTTGCCAATTTACGAAAAAGACCTTCGCCTCCAAGTGCCGTCACTTAATCAATCTCATCTCTGCTCCCGTGGCTTTCCTGAAATCAAAAACGTAATTGCGGGATTCAAGCGGAACTATTAGGCGAATATGATCCACGTCCCGTTTTGGCAGAAACACTTTCCCGCGGATACTTTCGCCGGGCAGGATCATTCGTTTATGCAGATATTCCTGCGGAAGGAATTCAAGGTCTTCGTACTGACGTTGTTGTTCCATCTCCATGCCCGCCCTGACCATATCCAGGGTGACAAGTCCGGCAAAGGTGGCCAGGTCTCGTGCCTGTGACCTTCGGGCATCACTCCTGGTCCAGATTTCCTTATTAAAATCCTTGCTGTCCTGCACCACATCATTAACGACAACTGCCGCAGCGGCAATCATGAGCACTACCCCGACAGCTTGTTTAGCCCGGACATTGGCCCGGATATCATTATTTACCTGCTTTTCTTTCAGTGCAAACACCCCGCGAGCCTGCTCAGTTGCGCTGGCAAACGAGGAATGAACATCCTGTCCCGGCTGCAGTGCAGGAAATGATTCATGGGAACCATAATAAAATATCTGATGCGGATCTACCAATATGGGATCATCGCCATTATTCACAACTTCCAGGTCGTAAATAAAATGGCTCCCGGTATTATTTATATTCTCCATGAACAAACTAAGGTCATCCGTTTCGATCGCACCGATGACTGCTTTAGAATCAGCGGAGGAAAATGATTCAGGAATGTAAATCCGGTTGCTGCAACCAGAAACCAGGAAAATGATACCGATAAGCCAAATCAGACGCATAACTACAGGGTTGTTGTCTTTAATTCAGAGCAACATTTATACCATTTCTATTCGGCCGTAACTTCATTGATCCAGTTGGCGATGTATTCCAGCGCCACCGGCGAAAATGTCTGCTCAATGGTGGCATATTCCGCGATCGTACACTTCTCACATTCCTGGAAAAGATGATTCATGCCTTTAAATTCATGGACCTGAATATTGTCATTTCCACCGGAACGGACGGCCTCCTCAATGTCAGTAAGGTTGGCCGGGATAACCTGAATATCTTTCTCGCCATTAACGGCAAGAACGGGGCACTTCACCTCTTTCAGATAATTGGCCGGTTCATGTACCAGGAAGTACTGGAACCAGGGCGTTGAAAGCTGCTGGACCTGGTTGTTAATGAACTGCTCTTTGGGAACACCCTGCACCTCATCATCCTCAATATTTTCTTCCAGGTAATCGCGAAGGATATCTTTCATCGATTCGTCGCCGTTATGTTCCACCATCAGGTCAAACAATCCTTGTGAAATACGCAGGTCATTCTCCATTTCCTCCCCGTTCATGCCCGTCGATTCAGCGATGGCCCTGGTCTGCTGAACAAGGATATCGCGACCGGAAACACCCGGACCAGCCAGGAGCACAATAAATGCAATGTCATCCGAGCGTACCGACGCCACCGGAGCCACCAGTCCGCCTTCACTGTGGCCTACCAAACCGATTTGTTCCGAGTCAACTTCACTTCTCGATTTGAGAAAGGTCACGGCCGCCAGTGCGTCCTCCGCAAAATCAAGGGAGGTTGCCGAGCCAAAATCTCCGGTTGACTGCCCGAATCCCCGGTCATCGTAGCGGAGAACACCTATCCCATTTCGCGTCAGGTAATCCGCCAGGACCAGGAATGGCTTGTGATTCATTAACTCTTCGTTCCTGTCCTGCGGACCACTTCCCGTAATCAGGACAACGACCGGGTGCGGCCCCGGTTCTTTCGGCATTGTCAGGGTACCGCTCAGCATTACATTTTCTTCTCCGCCGCGGAAACTCACCTCTTCCGATAAATACGGATAGGGAGGCTTCGGTTCCTGGGGCCTGGCTACGGCTTTCTTCTCTATCTCTTTCCGGCCCAACTGCAATGGGAACGACTGACCCGCCTGGGTAAATGTTCCGCTTATCTCCCCGTTTTCAAGCTTGCCCTCATACGTAGCCTGAAGGTTACTCATTGTGATTTTCAGCTCCGGATCCGAGAATTCAACCGAAGAAACGGGAATTCCCATAGCGTTCTGGTCAGGACTGTCCAGTGTACCGGAATACCCTTCATCATTTTCTTCAATATGGAAGACAAGCCGCAGCGACATCGCCTCGCTTATTTTAAGTTCCCCATTCCACTGGCCGGTTATATCCTGTGCGGACACCAGGAATGGAAAGCACAAAATCAGAATTGTTGCTATTGTTTTCTTCATAATATAATATACGTTAATGACCTTGAAGTTTGTTATTCCTCATTCAGAAAAATCTGTTCAATTGGCAAACCGAAAATGTCTGATAACCGGAAAGCCAGGGGAAGACTCGGATCGAATTTTCCCTTTTCAATGGCATTGATCGTCTGCCTGGAGACGTCTGCCGCGTCGGCGAGATCGGCCTGTGTCATATCCCGCTCCGCCCGAAGCACTTTGATCCGGTTCTTCATTTGTACCGAAGATATCCCGCCACTACAGTTACCATGTACGCCACCGCCATAAAAACAATCAGGATGGAAATTTCGGCATCGGAACTTATCACGTTGGTGGTATCCAGCATGGAATAGGCCATGCCACCCACCAGGGCCACACCGAGGGCAATTCCCATAGCATCCATATATATCTTCTGCACCATCTCGTCCACCCCCTGCAGGTATTTGATGTTAGCCCGGATCATGCCAATTCCGAGAAGGATATTCAGGAGAATGCTTATTACCGAATATACAGGCTGATAATCCCATAAATACCTGGCACCAAAAGTAACCAGGGCTACCGACAGTGTCCACAGAACTGTCCAGATCATCAGGCGGAAGGTGTTATGCTTCGACAACTCTTTCCTGCTTTTCACTTTTTCTGCCATTGTAAATTACATTTGAATTTTTGTAAAGTTTATTTTACACAAAGGTAGCTTTATTTGATTCAATGTCAAGTTTTATTTACATTTTTTAATCGATTCGAAGTGATGATCAAATTGATTTAACCACCGCTTCCACTCCCATAATAACAAAAAAGGCCGCCTCACAAGAATGAGACGACCTCACAGGCAATAAGGGTCTGCCTACTTCGTGCCTTCAAATGGAAATGCATCGAGGGGATCCACAAAGGCAATGAAGATTATACAGGGATCGCCCGGAGCACATTTAGCCACATGCGGCTTTTTAGCCGGCCCGTAGGCATACGTGCCCACTTTCATGGTGCTCGTTTCCTCTCCCTGGTAGGTGACATCAAGCTGCCCGGAGACCAGGATCATCCGTTCGGGTGACGTATGATAATGGTTGGGTATCTCATACCCTCCCGGGACTTTGAAAAAGATATCCAGGTTCTTTTTAGCCGGATCTCCCTGCAGAAAGGCAATCTTACAGCCTTCAGGCATCAGGGGCGGACAATCATTCCAGGTTAGTTCCGGGCTTTCCGCTGTGTATAAAAGCGAATTGTCACTGCCGGACTGCGCCCATACGCTTCCGGCTGCCAAAACCAGTGCGATTGTGATTATTTGTGATAAACGTTTCATAGTATTCAGATTTATAGTTTTCAAATTTATTCAGGTTGGATATTCTGGTTCACCCGGAAAAAATTATCCGGGTCATATTTCTTCTTGATCGATGCCAGCCGTTCATAATTCTCCCGGAAACTTTTCTTTACGCGCTCCTGGCCTTCTTCCATCATAAAGTTGCTGTAAGCGCCTCCGGCAGAATAGGGGTGCAAGGCCTCCCAGTAATCTTTACACCATTCGGTTATTTTCTCAGCATTCGCCGGTTCCGGATCTACCCCGACTATTACCCCGCAATACCTGGCATCGCGGTACGACCAGGCTGTTTCTTCTTTGCCGGTCCTGGAGGCAGCTCCTGACAGCGGGTATAAATGCATCTGTGATAAAGGTGTAGGGATTCCGGATCCATATTTCCGGTGGGCATTCCGAATTTCAGGCCCCAGCTCATTAAAGAAATCAGCCCGCCAGTACCATTGCATGCCGCTTGGCATCATTCCGTCGAGCATGGATTGCAGGTCAGGATATGGCATCTCTCCTACATGCTCGAACAGCGGATCCATCGCCCTGACCGGTGCGAATACTTCATCAAATTTTTCAGGATCACCTGTATAGCACCATACGACTCCGCAAAATGGTTCAAAATGAAGATCTTCAGGGAACGGCGGACCGGGCACTACCAGGGTAGCGATGAACCCGCTAAGATCCTCCGGAGCATCATGGATAAATTGATCAAACCACTCCATGACTTCCTCTGTCTTCTCGATGGGCCAGAGCATAGGTCCGCCAATCACATTTTTAAGGGGATGAGCCTGAAATTTAAATGAGGTGACGATCCCAAAATTTCCGCCTCCCCCGTGGATGGCCCAGAAAAGATCAGTATGCTGATCCTTATTTACAGTTACCACAGACCCATCGGCAAGGACCATGTCTGCCTCCAGGAGATTATCAATGGTCAGTCCGAATTTTCGGCTCAGGTACCCAACACCTCCTCCAAGAGTCAATCCGCCGACCCCGGTAGAGGAAATAATTCCGGCCGGAATGGCAAGTCCGTATGGGTGAATCGCATGGTCAACTTCTCCCCACAGGTTTCCTCCGCCGACACGAACGGTATTATCTGTGCTGTCCACCCGGACAAACTTCAGTCCGGACAAATCGATTACAAGGCCGTCATCGCAGGAGCCTAGTCCGCCCCCGTTATGGCCGCCGCCCCTGACTGCTGTCAGCAGGTCATTCTCCCGGCCAAAATTTACTGCCAGTATAACATCCGCAACATCCCTGCATTTTACAATCATCAGGGGTCGCTTGTCAATCATGGCATTATACAGCTTTCTGTCTTCCTCATAGCTGTCTTCTCCTGCCATGACCAGCTGACCTTTCAGGTGTTCTTTCAGTTCTGTGATGACCGACTGGTCAATTTCTGTAATTGCTGTATTCATTGATAGTTGTGTTTAAGTGTCCTGACAATCTATCACGACGCACAACCATTCAATGGCAGAATTGATTCAAAGAATGCAACTATTAATTCAAACCCCGTGTGGAGAGGTTTTTCCAGGTGTTCACGCGGTTTCCGCTACCCTTCTGGCATAATCAGACGGCAGTATCCCGTAGGTCTCAAAAAAGCATCTGGAAAAATAGGACGGACTGTTAAATCCGCTGTCAAAGGCAATTTCAGAAATACTGTTGATCTTTTTATCCAGCAGCGAAAGCGCTTTCCGCAGCCGGAAACTCCGGATGAATGCATTTGGTGAGCTTCCGGTAAGGGACACCACCATCCGGTACAGCTGGGATTTGCTGCACCCAAGATTTTTACTGAGGTCCTCCACCCGGAATTTACTGTCGGTCATATATTTTTCGGTATAGTCCATCAACATGCACAGAAAGTCCTTCTCCACCGGACTTATCACCGTTATGAATCCGTGCTCCGGAAACTTTTTCATTTCCGTGTCTTCATACAACTCACGTACTTCCGAAGTAACCAAAATTGAATTATTCCCGGCGATGCACATGCGTCGCGCGAGGGAAATGGTCTCCCCGAACAATTCTTCCTTATCCGTTACCGGCGAACCGGCACTCAGGCTTATCGTAAAAGCCACATCAGTAATGGATTCCGTCTCCCTGTATTTCTCCAGCAATTCATGTATACCCAACGCTCCATTAACTGCCTGCTCCGGTGAAACAAATGACAGCATGATCCCTTTCGAATTCATTTCAACGACCCGGCCTTCAAATTTTTCCGCCCCTGCACAGATCTTATCGGCAAACCCCCGGATCACATGGCTGCCCCTGTACGTTTTGGGGTCTTTCTCGAAAGAGATAAGCATAATGATCCTGAACGCAGATTCCCTGATCACATTCAGGTCACCACCGCTCGTATTCTCCGGATCTTCAATACGGCCCAGGAATGCCTCAACAAGTTTATCGTCCACTTCAATGATCTGATGCGGTACATCCCCGTGGGCATTATCATGCATGTCCTTCAGGGCTTGTTTATTCGGGGCTTCAATCAGGCAGAAGGCCGTCCGCCTATCCTCATCGCACCAATACGTAATTCCCTTGCATC
The DNA here is from genome assembly GCA_030432655.1 of Bacteroidia bacterium. Lineage (GTDB taxonomy): Bacteria > Bacteroidota > Bacteroidia > Cytophagales > Cyclobacteriaceae > JAUILA01. Next base: position 10,104 of record JAUILA010000027.1, on the reverse strand, counting down.
CGTAGAGATGCTGGATTTTCATGTCCTGCTGATGCATTTCCGCGACATGCTCGGCATGAATGTTACCGGGCACGTCATGTCGATCCATGTAAATTGGCATAAGATTGGAATATTTTCTGGTACGTACTTTTTGCGTTCTGAGCAACAGTGTCCTGTTTTTTAAGCACTTAGCCGGAATAAGAACATGCCGCTACGGAATATACCAAAATTGGCACGCTATAACAAGGAATTATTCAATTTGAGAGCAACCTGTATTTTTCAGAATCCTGTGAATGGATTTTGTAACTTTACAGCACATGCCTGATCCTGCTGTACCACATAAGGCCGGTTTTGTTTCCATTATCGGCAAACCCAACGTTGGGAAATCCACCCTGATGAACCGGATGGTAGGTGAACGCCTGTCTATAATCACTTCCAAAGCACAGACCACCCGTCACCGGATAATGGGTATCCTGAGTGGCGAGCATTTCCAGATCGTCTACAGCGATACTCCCGGAATTATCAAGCCGGAATATGAACTGCAGGAATCCATGATGCGGTTCGTACATTCATCGCTGGAAGACGCCGACGTTGTGCTGCTGATTACCGATCTGTACGATACGTACGATGAAAAGCTGGCAGAAAACCTGAAAAATATTGATGCACCGGTAATCCTGGTTATGAATAAAATCGACCAGGCCAAAGGCACCCAGGCTACTGATAAGCTCAATAACTGGCGGGAGAATGTTAAGGCCGACTCGTACCTGATGGTTTCGGCGCTGGAAGGGCTTAATATTGACGAGGTTTTCAGTGAAATATTGCGATTGCTACCGGAACATCCTCCCTACTTTCCAAAAGAGCAGCTGACGGATAAGCCGGAGCGGTTTTTTGCGGCCGAGATCATCCGGGAAAAGATCTTCATGAACTTTAAAAAAGAAGTACCCTACAGTACCGAGGTAGAGATCGAAGAATTCAAGGAAGATGAGGCGATTATCCGGATGCGGGCAATCATCTATGTGGAACGCAAAAGTCAGAAGGGGATCATTATCGGCAAAGGAGGCGAGGCCCTGAAAAAGGTAGGTATTCAGGCCCGGTCTGAACTGGAAGCGTTTTTTCAAAAACAGGTATACCTGGAAACCTATGTTAAGGTGGCAGACAACTGGCGGAAAAAATCCGGGAGACTGAAAGGGTTCGGCTACAAAAATTAATCTGGCGTGCGGATTGTCCGCATGGACATAATGCGCCGGATATTCTCTTCCTGGATAACTTCGCGCTCGCCGGATGCAGTCCATTTTATCAGCCGGATCGACCGGTCCATAATCTCAATCCCGGTGATCTCTCCGTCGGCAAAAGAGCAGCAACCTGTATTGTAATAACAAGGTAATGCCTGGCCGGAAGGATTCAGGTGTGTCGAATCATGCTTTTTCAAGGCAGCAATTCGGTTTCTGACCTCCTCCAGGCGCTTTACTTCCTCCGGTGAAAGCGTACCATTGTCTTCCTTCCGTGTCAGGTGGCGGTGATCGGCTTCCAGTCTGTCCGCATAAGTGAGGCCGTTAAACACCGGCTCATGGCTGTGGCCGGTGATCACTACCAGCTTGTCTTCATGCGACCTGGCCCAGTCATAATAAAATTTGTCGTGTTTATTACGCATACGGGTACTTGTGGCGGCGGTGGTCAGCGGCTGATTGAAAATCCGCTGGAAATGTCTCCAGAAATAACGGACAAAAAACTTACTAAGGCGGGCCATGGTATCCGAAAAAAAGGAGCCCTGGTGGCCATGCACCAGGTAGATGTTTCCCATAAACTTCTCCCCGTCAAATACCTCCACTTTTACCGATTCGTGGACCGGACGATTGATCTTCAGGTATTTGAATGCCATTTTTTCACTGCGCCAGTCGCTGTCATGATTGCCGTATATGCGCAGATACCTGCAATCCTGATCAAACTCAGCCTCCTTCGCGGTTATATCACGGTAAAAATAAAGTACATCCTTTATAGAATTCTCCCATAATTCTTCCACATCGCCCAGCAGCACCAGGGTGGCACCGGATTTCCAGTAATGCGCCAGCGCTGTTTCGTACGTAGCCGAACAAAAACGGTAATCATCTGCCCGGTCCCCGGTACCACGGTGATGATCTGAGAAAATAATCAGGTTAAGTTCAGAAACATCATATTTAAGCGGGGTAGCCGTACGATAGCACTCTTCGAGGCTCTCTGGAATATTGATCCTTGATGAAGGCATTGATTAATAAAGATAGAGCTATTGTCTTCAAATCGGGACAGTTGACAAATAACTTTTATCTTTGCCCAAAATTCTGAGCCCGTGGCAAATATCGTTGCAATTGTAGGAAGGCCGAATGTCGGCAAATCCACCCTCTTTAACCGCCTTATAGAAAAACGCAAGGCCATCATGGATGATGAGCCGGGTGTTACCCGCGACAGGCATTATGGCTATGGTGAATGGACGGGCAAACATTTCACGGTCATTGATACCGGAGGATACGTTACAGGCTCTGAAGATAAGTTTGAAAGCCAGATACGCAGCCAGGTGGAAGTGGCCCTGGAAGAATGTTCGGTTATCCTCTTCATGGTGGACAGCTTTGCGGGGCTGACTGATCTCGACAAGGACTTCGCCCGTGTACTGCGAACCTCTGATAAACCTGTTTATATAGTAGCCAATAAGGCGGATACCACGGAACGTGTACATATGTCTGCCGAATTCTATGCGCTGGGAATGGGTGAAGTATACCCGATCAGCGCGGCGAATGGCAGCGGAACCGGGGAATTACTGGATGAGATCGTAACTCATTTTGACGAGGGACAGGAAGATCCTGACGCCGGAATTCCGCGACTGGCTATCCTGGGAAGACCGAATGTCGGAAAATCTTCATTTCTGAATGCCCTGCTCGGTAAGGAGCGCTCCATCGTTACCGATGAGGCAGGAACAACACGGGATGCGGTAAACACCCGCTATAAACTATATGGAAAAGACTTTATTCTGACTGATACGGCCGGGATTCGAAAAAAATCACGCGTTAAGGAAGATATTGAATTCTACTCGGTCTTGCGCGCCATCCAGGCCCTGCAGGATAGTGATGTTTGTATAATACTCCTGGATGCTGAACGTGGCCTTGAGGCCCAGGACATGAGTATCATTTCTCTGGCAAGCAAGTATAATAAAGGAATCATGATCATGGTCAACAAGTGGGACCTGATCGAGAAAGACAGTAAAACGGCAGATCAGTATAAGAAAAGCGTTTACGCCAAACTTGGCCAAATGGACTGGATTCCGGTGATTTTCACTTCTGTTATTAAAAAACAACGCATTTTCCAGGCAGTTGAAATGGCGATTGGCATATACGAGAACAAGGAGAAAAAAGTCTCAACGAGTAAACTGAACGATACCATTCTCCCGGAAATTGAGCATAATCCGCCACCGGCCATCAAGGGCAAGTACATTAAGATCAAATACATCACACAAATACCTTCACAGGTTCCGACCTTTGCCTTTTTCTGCAACCTGCCCCAGTACATTAAGGCTCCTTATGAACGTTTCCTGGAGAATAAGATAAGAAAGCATTTCGGATTCGAAGGAGTACCAGTGCGTTTATTCTTTAGAAAAAAATAAAATTGATTGATATACACTTTTGTGTATATATTCGCACATTAATTCAACACTAATCTTAACTATTAACCTATTATGAAACGAATTTTCTCATTTATAATGATCTTGTTTTTTAGTCTGGCAATTATTTCATGTGGAGGTTCATCTACCGAATCTGCCGCCGATGACGCGGAAGATGCAGTAGAGGAGGCTGGTGACTCTATGGAGGAGGCTGCTGAGGACGTTGAAGACGCTGCAAACGAGGCCGCTGAAGAGGTGGAAGAAGCAGTTGATTCGGTAGATAACGAAATGTAACCCCTGATATCGACCATTTAACGGAACAGGCTTCGGGTTACTGAAGCCTGTTTCTATTTTTGACCCTTTAATTTTTTATCAACCAAACACGTATTTTGTTATGAAACGTTTATTTTATGTAAGCATTGTAGCTTTGTCTATGATGGCAATATCCTGCAGCCAGTCTGGCAGCGAGACCGCTGAAGCAGCCGGCGAGGAAACGGAAGAAGCGGTTGAAGCAACTAATGACGCAGTGGAAGAAGCTGCTCAGGACACTCAGGATGCAGTTGAAGAAGCGGCAGCCGATACTGAAGAAGCAGTAGAGGATGCAGCTGATGAAACCGCTGATGCAGTTGAAGAAGCTGCTGACGAAACTGAGGATGCTGCTGAAGAAGCAGCCGATGAAGTTGAAGAAGCAACTCAGCAATAAATGAACCGTGCAAATGTCCTTTCTTTATTGAAATGCCATTTGCCCCCGGACGCCGTGGATTACTGTTTTGACCTTTGGGAACGAAATAATTTCGTTTTCAGGGTTAAAAATCCACGGCGTTCTAAATTAGGGGATTACCGTTATGTCCCTTCAACCGGCCAGCATTTCATTACGGTAAATAACGACCTGAATCCCTACTCCTTCCTGGTAACCTATCTTCATGAGGTGGCGCACCTCCTGACGTTTCGCAAGCACGGACGTAAAGCGCGCCCGCATGGTTCGGAATGGAAGCGGAATTTCCGGGATATCACCTGTCCGCTGTTGACACCTGCTGTATTTCCCGAAGACCTTCTCCGGCCTATTGCCTCTTATATTAAAAATCCTGCAGCTTCGAGTTGTTCAGATCCGGCGTTAATGACCGCATTACGGGCGTATGATGACGAAACGCTTCCTCTTTTGAGGGATATCGGACATGGAGAATTGTTTGCACTTCACAACAGGGTGTTTGAAAAAGGAGGTTTGAAACGAACGAGATATGTATGCCGGGAGGTTCGTTCAGGGAAATCTTATCTTATATCGGCGCACGCACCCGTCAGGAAAAAATCCTAAGCACCGATCCTGCGCTGGATCATACTTTCCACTTTCGTATAAAACTGCAGAGGACTCATGGTTCTCCAGTTATCAATTTCCAGGGTCCCCCCCATATTGATGTAAGTGTCAATATCAAACAGCATTTGTTCATTACGCACCCATTCCGGAAAGTTAATGGCAGCGATCCAGCCGTCTTCCACATCTTCAAACCATTCTTCGTAATAGCAGTCATCTGATCCATGGAAATTCATGATATTTTCCCCGATAAGGATGAATTTGTTGATACCCTGCCGGGTTAAAGGCTCTACGATATTCCTCTTGAGATGCATAATGTCGTTATTGATCGCATCATTCCATTCTCCAATGAATTCGATTACCGTGTACCTAAGGTCGTAATCAGTGTACAGAATTTTAATGTAGAGCGTTTCCGAACCCATAAAATCCCAGGCAGGATCTATGTAGTACCCGTAAATGGTATCACTGTAGAGGTCATGGTTATATTGTTTCCCGAAAAACGGGGAAAGATCATCCTCGGCAGGATTGTAATACTGCAGCCAGCGGTAATATGGTTCAATTTCATGCATTTGTACGGTAATAATCGACAGCAGCCCTGACCGATCCGTGTTTTTCAAGGAGAGCCCGTGCTTCATCCGCCCTTATTTGTAATGCTTCCATGACCATTCTTGTTCCCCGATCACGCAATTTATTGTTACTTAATTGCATGTCCACCATCTTATTACCTTTAACACGACCCAGCCTGATCATCACAGCCGTGGAAAGCATGTTCAGCACCAGCTTCTGGGCAGTTCCGGCTTTCATCCGCGTACTTCCGGTAACAAATTCCGGACCGACTACCACCTCGACCGGAAACTCTGCCGCTTCCGCCAGTCCTGATCCCGGATTACAGGTAATACAGCCTGTGACAAGGCCGTTTGACCGGGCATCACGTATGCCTCCGATAACATAGGGTGTACCCCCGGACGCGGCAATGCCAATTACCACATCATCCTTCCCGATGGAGAATTCCTGTAAGTCCTTCCATGCCTGGTCTTCGTCATCCTCCGCAAATTCCACTGCCTTGCGGATAGCCTGGTCCCCACCGGCCATTATACCAATCACCCGACCGTGCGGCATACCATAGGTTGGTGGTATTTCCGAAGCATCTACAATACCCAGGCGGCCACTGGTGCCGGCCCCGATATAGAACAGGCGTCCGCCTTTTTCCATTTTTTCGGCCACTGCGTTTACCAGCTCTTCAATATGCGGAATCTCCTTTTCAATGGCATCGGGCACCGTTTTATCCTCCCGGTTAATATTCTCCAGCAATTCCCTGACCGGCATATTCTCCAGGTTATCGTAATGTGAGGAAGATTCAGTAATACTGTTCATAATGTCGGAAATTATTGTTTGTGATATAATGTCAGGCCGGCGATGGGTCCTTCCACCACGTGGCCTGTTCTGATCTGCAGGTCCGCAGCCACCTGCCTGAGTATATTCGAATAATAGAATGCTACGGAGCCACTGAAATGGACAGGCATTTGGGATGATCCTGAGTACCTGAGTATATTATGTTCCATGAAATACCGGAACCCATCGTAAACCAGCTTGTACATTTGCGGTTCCCGGATATGCTGAAATACAAAGCGGGAAAAGCCTGCCAGGTAGCGGTTGGCATGTGGTGTCCGGTACACTTTCTCAAAAATATCCGCCTGATCCTGACCGAGGCGTTTTTCAAGAAATCCCGAAAGTGAAGGGTTGAGTTCGCCACGCAGGTAAAGCGCCAGCAGGTTCTTCCCTATCCAGGCCCCGCTGCCTTCATCGCCCAGGATGTATCCCAGGGCTTTTATTTTTTCCGTTACCTTTTCGCCATCATACACACCACTATTCGCCCCGGTACCCAATATGGCAATGATTCCGTTTTCCCGGCCGCACAATCCCCGCGCTACGGCCAGTAAATCATCATTGATTTCTGCCTGCGCTTTAGTGAAAACTGTCTCCAGATTAGCTTTCATCCGGTCCGATGCGGTACCCGGAACACATCCTGACCCATAAAAAAACACTTCTTTCACCAGATTGGCATCCAGTCCATTATCTTTCAGCCGGGGAATAAGCGATTCCCATAACTCCTTACGTATATTTTCATCCGAAATATGGTAGGGATTCAGGCCTGGTGTTCGTGCCTGGTGAATGCTTCCCTGGTCATCGATAACCCGCCATTCGGTTTTTGAACTGCCGCTGTCCGCAATGAGTTTCATTACCTGCGAAGGTAACCAGAAAGGCCCATATTATTTTACTCCCGGCTGACGGATCTCCTCCCCCGTTTCCTCTTTCACTTGCGCCACCATATCCTTCACATCCTGCAGTAATTTTTTGGCATCATAAACGATCCCGTCCTTGATCGTATACTTTACGCCCCCAACCCTGACCACTTCATTATCATCAGTCAGTTTGATGGCTCCGGTGCCATAGAGCACCTTTAGATTCTCCAGCGGATTCTCCTCCACGATCACAAAATCAGCAAGCTTACCCACTTCCACCGAGCCCAGGTCCGCCGAGGCCTCAAGGGCTTCCGCACCGTTAAGCGTGGCCGACATGATCACTTCCAGCGGGTGAAAGCCTGCTTCCCGCAGAAGCTCGAGCTCCCGGATATACGCAAATCCGTACAGCTGAAAAATGAACCCGGAATCTGAACCGGTCGTCACCCGTCCTCCGCGATTCTTGTATTCATTAATGAAGGTCATCCAAAGCTGGTAATTCTTTTTCCAGTCTATTTCCTGTTCAGTACCCCAGAAATGCCAGTACGACCCATGGGAAATCTTACTCGGCTGGTAAAATTTCCATAGACTCGGCAGGGTGTAATCATCGTGCCATTCCGCCCGGCGGGTGCGCATCAGGTCCCGGCTGGCTTCATAAATATTGAACGTCGGATCAATAGTGAAATCCAGCTCTAGCAATTCATTCATCACCTCATTCCATTTTGGAGAATATGGTGCGGCTGCCTGCTCCCATAACCGGCCGGCTTCCCCGAAACGGTCCTGTTCGTTATTGTAATTATAATCAAGCGGATAGTCCTGCACCGTCCGGTCGGTGAAGAGAGCTTCCGGCAACCCATACCAGTGTTCCATGGAAGTCAGCCCGGCCCGGGCACTGCTCAGGACATTCCACTTTGCCACCGACATCTGGGCGTGGTGACAGGCAGAGCGAAGTCCCAGTTTTTTATTCTCCTCCAGGGCCGCCTGCATGATCTCAGGCGGGGCTCCAAAAAACTTAATGCCATCTGCGCCTTCTTCTGCATTTTGCCGGACCCATTCACGTGCCTGCTCAGGAGAATTTATCCCGGAGGCACTGCCTTGTCCGAACGCCGTATAAGCGAATATCCGGGGGGCAGTAATCGTATTTTCATCACTTTTCTGCTTGTGATCCAGTACCCACTCCAGTCCGTTGCCCGCCGACGGATCACGAATGGTGGTGATCCCGTGCGCCATCCAGAGTTTGAATACATATTCTGCTGGTGTTCCCTGGGAGGTCCCGCCGATGTGACCGTGCATATCAATAAACCCGGGCATCAGGTACATCCCGGTGGCATCCAGCTCCTTACCCCCTTCTTTCAGCTGAGGTCTGCGGTCAGGGTTAATTTCCACGCCAGGATACCCCACCACTTTTACTTCCCTGATCCGGTCATTTTCCACCACGATATCCACTGGTCCGGTAGGGGGCGCCCCATTACCGTTGATCAGCGTCACTCCACGAATGATCAGCTGCGGCCAGGGTCCGTCACCCTCCGCGCGGTCGGGGGCAGCTTCAATCTGCGTAAGGGCCGGATGAGACAATAAAACTATACAAGCCAGGATCAGGAATTTTTTCATGTTGGATAAATTATTCATCTAAACTTACTCATGGGGAAGGATATCGTCCAAGCAATACTTCTGATATTATACATGCGGTAGTCCGGACAATTTACATCGCATTACTCCGTTCTAAAGCTACCTTACGGACGAAGGGGTAGGCAATCGGGTCACAGGTAAAATAATTAAGCTTGAAACGCTACCTTCTGATTTTCCTGTTTCTGTTGTCCGGACCGCTCGGGGCACAACCGGAAAAGCAACGACTTGTGACCCGGACATTCATAGTGAGCCTGGCACCCGGCCTGGGGACGGGCGGACTGAAACCAGGATTATACCGGAGCAATTTTGCCTTCAACCTGACCAGCGGATACAGCTACGCCATACGCGGACTTGAATTTTCGCTGATTTCAGCCGCTAATGTATCGGACACCCGGGGTATCCAGCTTTCCGGGATCGGAAACAGCACAGGGATCAATTATGAACTAAGCCCTTTTACAGAATCTGCGGGAGAGGCCAGTCTGACCGGGATTCAGGTGGCCGGAATTTTCAATAACGTCCGTGACAATGTATTTGGCGCCCAGGTGGCCGGGATGTATAACCGGGGAAAAAATCTGCAAGGAGTCCAGTTAGGACTTATGAACCGCGCTTCAGGGTTTGGATTCGGAAACCAGACCGGGGTCTATAACTGGGTACAACATTCCTTTGACGGGGTACAGGCCGGCCTGCTGATCAATGAGACCAATGGCAGACTGGTTGGTTTCCAGCTGGCTCCGGTGAATATAGCCGGACTGATTGAAGGCAAAAACACGGACCCGGAAGGAAAGCTCACCGCGGTACAATTCGGACTTATCAATATTTCAGGAGATATGCACGGTTTCCAGGCCGGTCTCATCAATATCGGACGGAAGGTAAGAGGAACACAAATCGGAATCATCAATATCGCCACTTCCGGGGGCGTTCCTGTCAATAAACGGAATGGCACCATGATCGGACTTTTGAATATTGGCGTTTTCCATTCCCTGGGCATAACAGCCGGCGAGCTTTTTCATTATAACATTTTCATGGAAACAGGCACACTCAAAAACGGCGCGGTAAGAGGACAGAGCTCCAACCGTTACTTCACTTCACGGCTGGAATATTCCTTCTCGCCGGTTCACGGTTCGGATTACCTGCGTCAATACGGGGCGGGATTTCACAAATACTATTACAACCGTACCACGACACCCGGTATGATGGAAAAAAGATACGTCCAGGGAGGCTTTGGATTACACTACCTTCAGACTTCGGATGAAAAGTTTGACGCGGAAAATTTTTACACCGGCTTGCGGGCAGGTGCCGGCTACCGCATTATAAATAAGCTG
>JAUILA010000026.1 GCA_030432655.1 Bacteroidia bacterium | reverse complement strand
GAATGGCAGTCACTACCGAGAAAATGAACTTTTTTCTCGTCGATCATGTGGCGCGCCATTTTCTGAACCTCCCGGGAGTAGTAGCCGGCCAGTGAATTCATATTCAACTGAAGCAGCATTCCGCGCTCTGTCAGCTTATCGAGCAAATCCGGTTCATTATGGACAAATGCATACCGTTCAGGATGGGCCATGACAGGGATCAGGCCTTTGGACTGGGCGGAGAAAAGGAATTCATTCAGGTAAATCGGTTTGTTGATAAAAGAAGTTTCAAACAGCAGGTAGTTTTTTCCGAAAAGTAACAGCTCTTCTGGAGATTCCAGTTTTTTTAGCAACCCCTCATCCAGGTAGTATTCAGCTGCGGCGGAAACTTCCATGTCCATGCCGGCCTCGGCAAGTTTCTCGCGCAGAATTTTCAGTCCGCCCAGGATGGAATTCCGGTCATTTTGATAAAAATCCTGCATGATGTGGGGTGTGGTAATCAATTTACGGTACCCCATCTCCTGAAATCTCCCTATAATCTCCAGGGCCTCTTCGTAGGAATCCACGCCGTCATCAATCCCTGGAATCAGGTGAGAATGAATATCTGTACTGAGTAGCTTCTTTAATTCTCCCGGCTGGGAGCTGAACATTGAAATTATTTTGTCAAACACGTGTCATGACTGATTCGTCCTTCTTTTCATCGTAATAACCATACCCGTAGCTGTTTGTGCCGAAGGCAGGCAGTGCATTCAGCACTACAGCAAGTTTATTGTAATGGCTACCCTTTTTAAGTTTATTCAGGGTATTGACAAATTTACGATGAGAATAGTTTGCGCGGACAACATATAATGATAAATCTGCTTTTTTCATGGCCAGTATTCCATCGGTGACCAATCCTACCGGCGGTGTATCAAGCATGATCACGTCGTATATCTGTTTCAGTTCATCCAGCATCATGCTGAAAGATTCTCCAATCAACAATTCGGAAGGGTTAGGCGGATTTGGTCCCGCCGCTATATAATCAAGATTCTCCATATTGGTATGACGGATAAGTTCGTATACCGAATCCTTGCCAATCAGGATAGTGGAGACACCATTTCCTTTATTTGAGTCATCGAACGTGCCGTGAACACGTGGCTTTCGCATATCAAGGTCCAGCAAGCATACCTTTTTACCTGACAATGCCAGAATCCCACCCAGGTTAACGGACAGAAAGGTCTTGCCTTCTCCGCCTACCGTTGACGTTACCGATATGATCTGGGCCTTGGACTGGTGTGTCATAAAGTCAATATTGGTTCGGATCGTCCTGAGCGCTTCGCTGATCGCTGATTTTGGACGCTTGTTTATGATCAGCTGGGTGGTAGCCATTTTTTCCCTGGATTGAGGAATTACCCCCAGGATTGGTAAGCTGGTTAGGCGTTCCAGCTCCTTCATGGAAGTAACTTTATTGTTCAACAGATACAGAATTCCCAATAACAGCAGGCTCAGGGCTATTCCGGAAACAATGCCAATACCATGAATAATTAAGGAATTCGGATAAATAGGAACATCAGGAAGTGATGCCGGCGAGAGGATTACAAATCCGGTATCTGTTCCGGCCTTGGCAATCTGGAATTCCGCCTTTGACTGCATCAGGGTAAGATAAAATTCTTCATACAGATTGTAATAACGCTGATTCTTATTGAATTCAGTGTTCTTTCCTGGCATATCGGTAAAGCGGTTTTCCAGTTGTTGCCGTGATTGGTTTACAGACTGCAGTTCACCCGAGAGCCGGTCACTCATCACTTTCAGCTGACCCTCCAGAGTTTCCCGAAGGGCATTAACGGATTCCCGCTTTTTGTTATAGGCAAAGGTGTTTTCGTTGTAAACCAGTTTCAGCGATTCCAACTGATCAGATTCTTCCTGCAGCCTGGTGAATGTCTCCACGATAAATGCGGGGAATTTAGCCGGATTAGCCTCCAGCAAGGCTGCGTCTACGCCCATCTCCAGGCGTCTTCTGAATTCTTCCACTTCCCTGACCCTGGTCATGATCGACAGCCGCTGGGAATCCAGGCTGTTCATGATCACAATCGTTTCTGACAATTCATTATTCAGATTACTGGTCCGGTTTTCAATGGTAAAGTTTTCAAAATAGTCCTCATAATCTGTGAGCTGAGCCTCTATCTTACTTAATTCATTTTCAAGCCATGTGATCTTTTGCTCATTCTCCTGGTTATTTTTCTGATCTGTATATTTTAAATAGATGGTATCAATAGCATTAACCAGCTTATTTGCCTTCATAGGATTGGGGTCCTGGAAGGAAATACGAATCGTATTGGCATTGACATTGTCATAATCAACCGAAAGACTGTTGGTCAGGTAATCGAGTAAAGCGTCCTGGCTATTCTTTATGAAGTAATAGTCGTGTGTGGGAAGGTACTTTTCATAGTAAATGGTTGAATATAATTTAAAACGCATATTCTCCCACTCCACCATTTTACCGAATTCATATACGGGAGATGAATCATCTGGCTGTTCTCCTGCTGCGGCACGGAAGGTATTTTTATCAATAATATCCACAAAAACAGGCTTATCCATCATTTCCCTGCTGACGTAATCTATATCCGCAACCAGCGGAGTCGCGTCGAATTTTTCATCCACGAGCATTTCCCCCACAGCATAATAGCTGATATCGAGATTCATGGCTTCGATAACTTTGGTAAGGAAAAGTTTCGACCTGATAAGTTCAATTTCCCGTGCCAGCAGGTTGGCATTATTCTCCTCAAAAGGAGAAATCCCGAAAAGGTTGGTTTTTTCCTCAACATCCAGTCTTAGCAGGGAATAAGACTCAAATACAGGCTTGGTCCACCTGATAACAAGGTACGCAGTAACATTTGTAAGAATAAAAATACCAATAAACAACAGCAGGTTCTTTCGAAAAACAGCCTTCAGTTTTTCAAAATCTATCCCTTCATACATCGGGTCGCTGGTGCCTTGATTTTCCTGTCCCATCAGTTCAGACTAATTATTACCACAATGAGAGAAGCCACGGTCGTGACAAGTGAGATTACCGGACCATAATCTCTTATCGCTTCGGTAAACGGACGTCTTACAGGTTCCACATATATAATATCATTGGGTTTTACCACCATATTCGATTGTTCGTAACCTGCGACCGTGCTGAAGTCCAGTTGATAAGTCTCTTCCCCTCTCATTAATCGAATATTGCCCATTTTTGCGTCTTTGTCAATACCCTCGGCAAGTCCGAATACCTCCGTTACTCTTACTTCCTCGTTTTGCAGCGGTATGACCTTGTTGCCAAGGGCTCCCAGCATGATCACTCTTTTGTTATTGAATACCAGGTTTACATAGGGGTCCTGGTAAAATCTGCCATATTCCTGCTGAAGCATCAGTTCTGCTTCCCGAAGCGTATACCCATCCAGCAGGACGGATCCGATCATCGGAAGCCTGGCCGTGCCGTCTTTCTGCACCAGGTAGCTTAGTGAAGGTTTTAACGCGTCCACATTCGGAATATTTTGGTCGATCAGGGCAAAATCAGGGTCGATCAGCCGCTCACCGTCTTTCGTAAACACCTGAAGTGATACGGCATCAAACGGCTCGATGGTGAAATGGTTGGACGAGGTATCAGGCGACTGAAGCTCGGTATACTCATCCGCCTTAAACATAATGTTCTGTTTGTAGGAACTGCATGACGCCGAAAGAATCAGCACGGCAATAAATAAGTATTGAGCAGGTTTCACTTTTCAGGAGCTGTATTTTGCTGTAAACTCTTTAAATGTAGGTAAATTTTTGTCTTTTTCACTGATCAGCGGATCCTTTAACCTCCAGTCGATCGCGAGGTCAGGATCATCCCACCTGATGCCTGCTTCCGATTCCGGGTGGTAAACATCAGTACACTTATAATGAAAAATACTTTCCTTTAGTGCGGCAAAACCGTGTGCAAATCCCTCCGGTATGAGCAATGCGTTGAATTCATCTGCATCAAGCACAACCTGGTGCACGCCTCCGTAGGTTGGGGACCCCGGACGTACATCCACCACAACATCAAGAACACGCCCCATCAGCACCCTCACATATTTTTTCTGATCATGAGGAGGCAACTGCAGATGCATTCCGCGTACAATTCCCGCCTGTGATCTGGAAAAATTGTCCTGGATGAAATTGGTAGGCAACCCGGCTTTTTCAAACCGCTGTTTATTGTAATTCTCAAAAAAATAGCCCCTGCCGTCTTTAAAAACCGGGCCTTTTATTTCCACTAACCCTTCGAGGGGGGTTTTAATTATTTCCATGCAGTAATTTTTCTGCTAATCTAGCGCCTGTTGCAGGGCTATTGCAAATTTAGCGGCGCTAATTCGCTAATTGACTTCAGGTATTTGTCGACAACAAATTTTTCATTGAATTCGAGCTCAACTTTTTTGCGACCGTTGCGGCCCCATTGAAAAATTGTGTCACGCTCCAGGAAGATCATCATTTTCATCTTTCTGGCGAGGTCTTCAGCGTCCTGAAGATTGCACAGCAGACCGTTGTAGTTGTGCTCCACCACATCCTGGCATCCCGGAACCCGGGTGGCGATAATAGGCCTCGACGAACTTGCGGCTTCAAGCAGGGTACGTGGTGTCCCTTCCCGGTAGGAGGGCAAAACAATACAATCGGCCGATTGGATGTAAGGGCGAACATCTTCGGTGTGGCCCAGGTAATCCACCAGGCCATCCCTGATCCAGCTGTCCAGTTCTGATTTCTTTATTCCACGCGAATGTGCCTCGTCAAGCGCACCAAGGAGGCAAAACCGGGCAGATATGCCTTCTTTCTTCAGGTGCCTGATCGCGTCGATGTATTCATAAATGCCTTTGTCAATGATCAGCCTGGAGATCATGAGGAAAGTGAAATTCTTATTAACAGAAAATTCGCAAGGCGGAAATTGTGCAAGGTTGATCCCGCTCCCGGGGACAAGGTCGGCCACCTCTTCCCGAACCATTTTATTCTTCAGGAAAAGATCAAGGTCTGACTGATTCTGGAAGAATATCTTCTCAGGATAACGGAATGATACCTTGTAAAGCCATGTGGCTATCTTTGAGACCAGGTTCTTTTTCATGAAAACCGTGCCGAGTCCGCATACGTTATTAATAACAGGTATGCCCGCAAGGCGCGCGGCGATCGAACCATAAATATTTGGTTTAATCGTATAGTGGAGAATGACATGCGGCCGGTGTTTCCTGTATAGCATAGCTAATTCAACTATCAGGGCAGAATCCTTGAAGGGATTGGCTCCCCGGCTGTCAAGACGGACCGGGATATAGGTACATCCTTCTTTAATTAACAGGTCACTGAACTGATCACGGGGAGCATAGACCTGGACTTCATGACCGGTATTCTGAAGTTCACGGATCAGGCCCATCCGGAAGTTGTAAACATTCCAGGAAGTATTCAGAACAATGGCTATTTTCATAATAAGTCAGACAACTACAGAAGCAAATAAGGATAAAACCGACCGAAAGTTACGAAGATTTGTTATACTATAATTATGGCTGAAGTTACTCAAAAGTAACCAGTTAAAAATACCTTTGCAGACAATATTACGATACGAATAACATTTAATGGGGACAAAAACAATTAAAACCAGTACGAAAACAGAAAAAGCCGTGCTCGTGGCGGTTGCTGAAAAAGGACAGGACGACAGGGTCGTGGAAGAACATCTTGACGAACTGGCTTTTCTGGCAGAAACGGCACATATAAAATCAGTCAGGGCGTTTACGCAGAAGCTGGAAAATCCGGATGTGCGGACTTTCGTGGGCTCGGGTAAACTTGAGCAGATCAAGACTTTTGTGAAAGACAGGAACATCGATGTTGTCATTTTTGATGATGATCTGAGTCCGTCCCAGCTCCGGAACCTTGAACGCGAACTGAAAGTCAAAATCTACGACCGGAGTTTACTTATCCTCGATATCTTTTTGCTCAGGGCAAAAACATCCCAGGCTAAAACTCAGGTAGAGCTGGCAAGATACCAGTACCTTATGCCGAGACTGACAAGGATGTGGACGCACCTTGAACGGCAGCGGGGTGGTACCGGGACGCGGGGCGGAGCCGGAGAGAAGGAAATAGAGACTGACCGCCGGATTATCCGTAACCAGATTAATGTCCTGCGGAAGAAACTTGATAAAATTGATAAGCAGGATGAGGAACGTCGCAAAAACAGGAATCAGATTGTCCGCGTTGCACTGGTAGGATATACCAACACCGGTAAGTCCACCCTCATGAGGCTCCTGTCCAAGGATGAGGTGTATGCGGAGGATAAACTTTTTGCCACGGTAGATGCCACCGTCAGAAAAGTGGTGGTCGGGAATATTCCATTCCTGCTGTCCGATACGGTCGGATTTATCCGCAAACTGCCCCACCACCTCATTGAGTCATTTAAATCCACCCTGGCGGAAGTCCGCGAAGCGGATGTGCTGATGCATGTGGTGGATATTTCCCATCCGGCATTTGAAGATCAGATTGCCGTGGTCAGGGAAACCCTCAGGGATATGGGAGCTGAAGACACGCCGGTCATCTATGTATTTAATAAAATTGATGCACTTCCGCCCGCCGAGGATGCTGATGAGGAGAAAAACCGGTTTGATTATTTACGCAATTTTCGAAGAGATAAGGATGATTTCGTTTTTATTTCCGCGCTGAAAAAGCAGAATATTGACGAATTGCGGGATGTGATCTATCGTCAGGTTAAAAAGAAACATTTTAAAATTTTCCCCAATTACCTGGACCTGGATAAATTCAGCTACTGAAATTCAGTTTTCCGTCAATGAATTTGACAGAAGACCTGGTAACGATGCCTGACTCAGGCGCTCACCAGGATGAGAGATTCAGCGTATTTCTTAATCTCCATCATCGTCAGCTGAAGACTGTTGCGCATCGAATTAGAAAGTAATTCCGCGCCAAGGCCTGAAAGGCTCTCTTCAATGATTACCCTGGTTTGCCCGTGATGCTCTTCCAGGGTCCAGTTCGAAACGATCCTGAACCACATGGATTTTGCTACCCAGCCAAATTCGCAGGGTGCCTCAGCGGTATGCACAAGTGCCCGGAAGGTAATGCCTGATGACTGCCATTTAAATTCAGATCCCTTCTTAACACCTCCCCGGAGAAAGGTTTTGTCGGTAGATGATTGCCAGTCAGACCAGTGCCTGACATCGCTAATTATCTCATAGACAAGGGAGATAGGTGCGTCGATGATTTCTGTTACAGAATGGAGAACAGCAGCATCGTATTGGACATCGGTATGCATCAAATAATAAGGTTTTTTGATGGACTGCACAAAATATGTACAATTCATCAAAAAACCAATATTATCTAAAAATCGTCCTAAAAATTATCAAAGATTGGGTTGGGGTGTAGTCCTGAGATACGACTTAATCTTCGTATAACCTTTAGGGAAGTTTGCTGCAATTTCTTCGTCAGGTACTGCCGGGACAATAATACAATCCTGTCCGTTTTCCCAGTTGGCTGGTGTAGCCACTTTGTAATCTGAAGTGAGTTGAAGCGAATCAATCACACGGAGCAGCTCATCAAAGTTCCTGCCGGTTGACGCCGGGTAGGTGATCATCAGCTTGATGGTCTTGTCAGGACCTATAACGTAGACCGAGCGGACTGTATGATTTGAATCAGCCTTCGGATGAATCATATCATATAATTCAGCCACTTTTTTCTTTTCATCGGCGATGATCGGAAAATTTACCGTGGTGTTCTGGGTTTCATTTATATCTCTGATCCATCCCTGGTGTGATTCCAGTCCATCAACAGACAGTGCCGCCACTTTTACGTTTCGCTTTTTGAATTCATCCATGTATTTGGCAACGGTTCCAAGTTCGGTAGTACATACGGGTGTGTAATCTGCCGGGTGTGAAAAAAGTACGCCCCAGCCATCTCCTAGCCATTTATGAAAATTAATTTCACCTTCGGTGGTTTGCGCTTTAAAATCCGGTGCAATGTCACCTAATCTTAATGTAGCCATAATAATTTTTTGGTTTAGTATGTTCAAATTGACTTACATAGTTATTAACGAAACAACATCAGAGAGGTTTAAGGGGGGAAGGGCAAATTTTCCGGTTACCAGTGTGTGAAACAAAATTTTTTGTATATTACAAAACATCAATAAACACTGACGATTTGTGAAATACATTTTGCTGTTGGTCTTTAGCCTGGTACTGGTACCTGTCCGGGCTCAGGAAAGTAATCCCAGATTTGAAGAACTGCTGGATTCATTTCTTGAATACCAGGACGATCTGGAGATAGCTATCCGGTACGCCGACAGTCTTTCTGTCATCGCGGAAGAGACCGGAGATCCGATGTTGAAGGTTCGGACGAGTTACATACGCGGTTTTATTTATCGTAATCATGATCATTTCCGGGACGCAGTCTTTAATTACCAGGAGGCACTTAAGACAGCTCGCGAGCACCACTTCAGGGAGAGGGAAGCTATGATCCTGAACGGGCTGGCTATGACCTATAACATGCTGGGAAGGTATCCGGATGCCCTGCGGCATTTGTTCCGAAGTCTCGAGATCCGGGAAGACATTAATCAGGATGAGGAATCAAAGGCATTGGTCCTGAATAATATAGGCGTCGTCTATTTCAACCTGGAAGATTATACCAAGGCAGGCCAGTATTTCAAAGAATCCTATCGTAAAGATTCCACCCAACTCCTGAAGCTGGTAAACCTGGGGTTGGTTTCGCTGGAGAATGGGAAGGGCGGGGATGCATATCAGTATTTCAGTTCATTCCGGAGGCAGAATCCTGATACGCTTAATAATTTGTTTCAGGAGTACCTGAATGGAATAGGACTGTATCATAAGAAAAGGGAAAATTATGACAGCGCCATACATTATTTCAGACGGTCATACCGCATCGGTGAATTCCGCGAAGCTCATTACCAGATGGCCGTTAGTTTGTACAATATGGCAGCTTCCTTTTATGACCGCCGCGATTTCCGGCTGGCCAGGGAATATGCCGGCCGTAGTGACAGCCTGGCCCGTTTTCTGGAAACAAAAAAACTTTCCGCTCAGAATGCTCACCTGCTCGCAAAAGCAAATTCCATGCTTTATGAGTATGAGCCGGCTGCCATATGGTTCTTAAAGTATGATACGATGAACCAGTCTATGAAGGACGCATCCACCTTCGGAGAAGTGTATGAAATGGAAATTGAGGAGGTGGAGTCAAATTACCAGCGAATTCTGGGCCAGCAGGAAGAACTTCTCAGGAAAGAAAGGCAGGCAAACTTTCTTTATCTGGGCCTGGCAGCCGTTCTCGGAATCCTGGGACTGATTGTATACCGGAACAAGCGGATAAAGGATCAGATGCTGGAAAAGCTAACCTATACGCAGAATCAGCTGATCGAACGGGAGAAAATGGCGGCGCTGGGGCGTATGATGGCGGGTGTTGCTCATGAATTGAATACACCACTTGGTGGATTGAGAGGGCTGGTCCATCAGGTCAAAGACCGGCTGCAGAAGATAGAACGTTCGCCCGGTGCCGGCCCGGGTATGCAAAAATTCCGTGATGAGCTGAAAGTGAGTGACGAAAGTGTGGATACCCAGACAAGTCGCGAGAGGAGAAAGATCAGGAAAGGCTTACTGGACCAGCACCCTGAAATTACTCCGGAAATGGCCGAAAGACTGACAGATCTTGGAATTAAAACATTGAGCCCGGAGCAGGTAGCATTTCTCCTCAGACCGGAGGGCAAATCAAGTCTAGAATACAGTACTGAATTACAAATGGTCCGGCGTAGTTTGTCCCATATGGAACAGGCAACTGGTCGCATGACCACCGTTGTAAGCGCCATGCAAACATATACCAGGCCGGGCAGGTCAGGGGATAACATGGAAGAAGTGGACCTCAGGGAGAATATAGAAATGGTCATCGTACTGCTACAAAACCATTTGAAAAAAGGTACCCGCCTGAAGCTCGATCTTCCCGATCAGCCGGTATTTGTGAGAGGGGATAAAGACCGCCTGGCCCAGGTATGGACCAACCTGATCATGAATAGTCTGCACGCCACTGGTTTTTCAGGTGAAGTGGAAATCAGCTTGTTCCGGACGGACGGGGAGGTTCATGTGACTTGTATGGATAACGGACCCGGAATCCCGGAAGAAATCAGGGGAAGGATATTTGATGAATTTTTTACAATCAGGCGGGGATCCTCAGGGACCGGACTTGGATTGAGTATTGTGAAGCGTATTCTCAAAGAACATCATGCGCAAATCTCCTTTAGCTCCCGTCCGGGTGAGACCATATTTGATGTTGCTTTTCCTGAAACAATTACTGTAACTTAATGGCATGAACTCCTACGAAAGAGATCTGAAACGGCTTTTTATTGTGGCCATAAATGACCTGACAGTTATTAACAGGCTGACTCCTGAAGAGAAATCTGAGTTCAGGCAGCTGAGGTACAGGTTCTCCAAAGATGAGGTGGGGGAGACAACCATGCGAAAAACAGTGGAAAAATACCTTAATAAGAAATTCATTATCACGGATAAGTAATTTTGCCTTCGTGAATTTGTGGCTGGCCGTGAGGCCTTTTAGTTTGATCAATATTTCCAAAACGTCAATATAAATAGATGTTTTGTCAAACATATTCAACCTAAAATAAACGTGCATGGATTACCTAATGTATACAGAGCGACTCAATTATCTTCTGCACCAAATTGAACGCGGCCGGGTAAGCAGTCCGAATGAAATGGCGGAAAAATATGAATGTTCCGAGCGAACTATTCGCAGAATGATCAACCAGTTACGTGACTCAGGTCATGAAATACGTTATTGCAGGAGAAGGCTGAAATATTACCTGAACGATTAATCTTTGTATATTGGCTGGATGATTTTCAGGCCCTTACTAATCTGCTTGTTCGTTTCTATTGCTGTTGCCGGGGTTCATTCTCAATCCTATGTTGAGTTTTATGAAGCCGGAATGAAGGCGGGCGGAGAGGGTGATAACGAAAATTATCTGGCCAATATGGCAATGGCAGATTCCCTGAGACCACTCCATCCGGTGATATTGTTTCGTCTTGGTTCTGCTCTCGTTCTCAATCAGCAGATGGAAAAAGGTTTTGAAACACTGAAGAAAAGCCTGATGCTCAATGCCCGGCTACCCCTGGAAACGGACGAGGCGCTTTCCGGTTTACGAAACACTCCTGGTTTTGATATGCTTCTTGATTTCAGGGACTCCCTGCTAAAGCCTGTTGAAAGCAGTCAAATTGCATTTGCGCTGGAAGAAAAGGATTTGCACCCGGAAGGTATAGCATATGATCCGGAATCCCGGAAATGGTATATCAGCAGCGTACACAAGCGTAAAATCGTCACACGCGATAATCAGGGCGAAGTAGGAGAATTTAAAAAGAGCGGGGAAGACGGACTGATGGCTGTTATGGGAATGGCGGCGGATCTGTCAAAAAGATTGATATGGGTCACCTCAGTGCCGGCAAAGGAAATGCAGGACCAGGAGAATACTGGTCCGGCTGCAGTACTTTCTTTTGATCTCGATAACGGAAACCTGAAGACGAAGTATATCGCCGGGGATACCCTCGAGCACTGGTTCGGGGACCTTGCTGTGGATAGCCGGGGGCGTGTATTTATCACCGATTCATTTACCAACCTCATCTATATAATTGAAAATGGATCAATGAGTCCCTGGCTGGATACCAGTCCGGCTATTGGTAACATCCAGGGAATTGTCGTTTCCGGCCGGCATTTGATTGTTTCGGATTACCTGTCTTCCATTTACCGGATTGATATGAGTGATAAGTCCATTCAAAAGATAATAAATCCATTTCCAGAGCTTATCCTTAAAGGTACAGATGGGTTGATGGAAGAAAATAATGAGTTGTACCTCACGATTAACGGACAGGTTCCGAATAGTCTGATCAGACTAACCTATGATGTTAAGCTTTTTAAGATTACAAACTATCAGGTGAAGGACAAGAATCATTCGTCGTATGGTGAGCCGACGCTTGGAACCATCACCGGCGACCGGTTATACTATATTGCCAACAGTCCCTGGGGAGCTTACGGCGGAGACGGTCAGCTCGACAGCACCAGGTACGACCCGCCACGCATTCTTATGCTCGACCTGAACCGTTAACGTAACCTGAGTTACATTCAGATCATGCAAAATGATTAAATTTGTGCTTCTATAACCATGGGGATAGAAAATGGCCGATATCTGGAAGGTAATTACAGACAGCTACAGCGGATATGCAAACTATCTTTGGGATGAAATCACCCATCCTTCCTGGCACAATTACTTCTACTGGCTAATAGGGGTTTCGCTTTTTTTCTTCATTCTTGAAATAGCCAATCCATGGAGGAAGGACCAGCCGGTGTTTCGGAAGGATTTCTGGCTTGACATGTTCTACATGTTCTTCAATTTCTTTTTATTCTCCCTGATTGTTTATAATGCTGCTTCCAATATTGTGGTCGAGTTCTTTAATGATGCGCTGGCAAGTATCGGAATTACCAATGTAGTGGCATTTGAAGTAATGTCCTGGCCCGTGTGGGCGCATTTATTATTGGGATTTATTGTGCGGGATTTTGTCCAGTGGTGGACACACCGCTTGCTTCATCGCGTTCCCTGGTTATGGGAATTTCATAAGGTGCATCATTCGGTCGAACAAATGGGATTTGCTGCGCATCTGCGCTACCACTGGATGGAAACAGTGGTATACCGCACTATTGAATATATTCCGCTGGCGCTTATCGGAATCGGGCTCCGTGATTTCTTTATCATCCATATATTTACACTGGCGGTAGGACATTTCAACCATTCCAATATTCGCTGGAACATAGGATTTCTGAAGTATATCTTTAACAACCCGCAAATGCATATCTGGCATCATGCCTATGATATTCCCGAAGAGCATCGCTACGGTGTGAATTTCGGTATTAGCCTGTCCTTGTGGGATTATTTATTCGGTACCGCTTACATCCCTTTTGAAGGAAGAAATATAAGGCTTGGGTTTAAAGGAGTGGAAAAATTTCCGAAACGATTTTTCGGACAGGTAACACACGGATTTCGAATGAAAAGACACAAACACCAGACGAAGCAAAAGAGTATACCTGCTATAAGTCAGGAAACCAAATAATAAACGTTGCGGCGTGAATGCCGGGATTTTTTCAAATTAGAATGTTAGTAAACCGGTTATGAAAAGAATTTTTCTCCTTCCACTACTCATATTTACCATGTGCACTGCTCCGGCTGAGCAGTCAAATGAAATTAATCTCATCGATGCAGGGGAATTGAATCAGATCCTGACCGACACGGAATTGCAGCTTGTTGATATCAGAACGGAGGATGAAACTTCTGCAGGAATGCTGGAGCATGCCATTAATATAGACTATTATTCGCCTGACTTTCTGGAACGAATGAATGCACTTGAAAAGAATAAGCCGCTGGCCATTTATTGTGCGTCAGGAATGCGCAGCGCGCAGGCCAGCAAGGAACTGATCACCATGGGATTTGTGAGTCTTTACGATCTTCAGGGTGGATACAGTGCCTGGGAGCAGGCTGGTTTTAAAACAGTTCGGCCGGATGAAAACTGATTTAAATCCAATGACCGGGACATTAGCTTCTTTTGAAAAAGAGGTCAGCCAACAATTTCCGACCTTTTCGGAGACAAACCAGTTGGATGAGCTGCGTCAAAAGGAATTTAAACGTCTCGATGAAACCGGGTCAGTTTACCTGGACTTTACCGGAGGAAACCTTTACAGCGAACGCCAGGTGCGTCTTCACGCAGAGAATCTGCTGAAACATGTATTTGGCAATCCACACTCCATGAATCCGTCTTCATCCCTTTCAACAAAGCACGTGGATGAAACCAGAGATCAGATCCTCAGGTTTTTCAATGCACAGGACGACTATTTCCTGGTTTTTACCCCCAATGCCTCAGGTGCCTTGAAAATTATAGGAGAATCGTATCCATTCCATGAACAGGGGCATTTCCTGCTTCCGTTTGATAACCATAATTCAGTCAACGGTATCCGTGAATATGCCAGGGCCAAAGGAGCGGAGGTGACCTATTCTCCTCTGGTCATAGAAGATCTACGTTTTGACGAAAAGACTTTACAACATTACCTCGCGGCTTACCCGGAGAAGAAAAATAAATTGTTTGCTTACCCTGCGCAATCAAACGTTTCCGGGGTTAAGCATTCGCCCACGTGGGTTGATCTTGCGCGAAAGGAAGGATGGGACGTTCTTATGGATGCATCTGCCTTTGTGCCCACCAGTAAGCTTGATCTGAAGAAGGTCACTCCGGATTTTGTAAGTATGTCGTTCTACAAAATGTTTGGTTACCCGACCGGATTGGGCGGACTGCTTATCCGGAAAGATAAATTTAAAAAACTTCTCAAACCGTGGTTTGCGGGCGGCACGGTGACGCTGGCTTCCGCCATGACCGAATATTTCTTTCTTGCCCAGGATCATTCAAAGTTTGAAGACGGGACCATAAATTACCTTGACATTCCGGCGCTTCGGTATGGTTTTGACCTGCTGGATGAAATTGGAATGGAGACCATCAGTAAACGTGTCGGATTACTGACCCGCTTGCTCATGGAGAGAATGAACGCATTAAAACATGCTAATGGTGCGCCATTAATCCGGATATTCGGTCCGAAAGAGATGACAGACCGCGGAGGCACCGTCATCTTTAATTTCCTCACCCCCGAAGGCGATACAGAAGCATATCTGAATGTGGAACCCGAGGCCAATAAGAGAAATATCAGCATCCGGACAGGGTGTTTTTGTAATCCGGGGATTGATGAATTAAATAATCATATTCAGGCCGGTGACCTGGACTCCTACTTTAAATCACATAAGGATGGAACGGTGGAAGACATGATGGAAAACCTTCAGACAATGCGTGGCGCTATCAGGGTATCAGTTGGCATGGTGACGAACCTCGCTGATATTTATGCCTTCCTCACATTCCTTCAATCGTTTGCCAGGTAATCAGACCGGTAAAGCTTCCTGAACCTCCTGCCAGCTCCCGGCATTGTAACATTCTATGCCAAGGTCTTTCAGATACGAACAGGCGGTTCCGCTCCGGTTTCCGGTGCGGCAGCATAATACAAGCGGTTGTTGCATCGCTTTCACCTCCTCCAGCTTACCGCTTAATTCGTGTAACGGTATATTCAGAGAACCGGCGGCATGCCCGCGGACAAACTCCCCTTCTGTTCTTACGTCAATGACCGGGGCCCCATTGGCCAGTAAATCTTCAATTATTTTCATATTATTTCATTTTGCGATGCTACAAATGAAAATATTTATGAGCTGGCTTTCCGTAACATTAGTTACATAGCAACAGAGAATTAGACTTAGTCATAGACATACTTCCATGATCCGTCGGACTGTTTCTGCCATACCGTGTGAAAAATCCCGCTGGATACGGATTTGGCACCGGTCGTGTCAATGGTAGTGAAGTCGTAAGAACCCCAGGTATAGCCAATATCGCCGGAGGAGGCTGCACTAACGAAATCAGGTTTCCAGGAAAGGGAAACAGATTGATAGGCAGAATGGTCCTGCTCACTAAAATATGTTTCAATAGCCGCTTTACCACGAATTATTCGTCCGTTGCGGTTGAGTACTGCATCTTCAGCGGCAAATGACAGAAATGCTTCTGCAATCCCTGCTTCTTCCGCCATTTGACTGAATGCAGCTTCAGCTTCCATGATTTCCTGCTCTGCTTGCCGCGGGTCAGGTTGGGATGGCTGACATGAACAGATCAGAAGCAGCCCGATAATACCGAAGGTCACATTTTTCATAGGAGAATAGTAGAATTATTGAATAATGTAGTGAAATTGGCCGTAATCGTTGCCTTCAGAACCGGATTTTCATAGCTTTGCACTCGCTTAATCCGTTTCGGCAAACCGATCGGAATTGATGCGCAACGGCCCCGTAGTTCAATGGATAGAATAGAAGTTTCCTAAACTTTAGATACAGGTTCGATTCCTGTCGGGGCTACTCCGCCCCGTAGAGAGTGAGCAGAGCTAACTCTACTACGGGGCGTTTTTAATCACGGCACTTCAGCAAAGTGAACCCACACCTGAAAATACTGCACTGTAAAAAATCCACCTGTAATCTTCGGATTTTTAGTAAATTGTCAGTGCTCCATATCTGAACACTAACCCAACGAGGATATGAAAAGGAAAGAATTTATCAAGCGGTCCACGCTGATGGTGGCTGGAAGCATGCTCGTGCCCTATTCTGCTACACCATTAAACCCCGGCAATATGACTCAGAATATCAGGAAAAACTGGGCGGGAAATTACCAATACAAGGCGCCCAATCTGTACCTGCCCGGCTCGGCGGAAGAGGTCAGCGCCCTTGTTAAAATGAAGGATCCGCAAAAGGCATTGGGATCCAGGCATTGCTTTAATAACATAGCCGACAGTCCGAATACGCAGATATCTCTTCAGAAATTAAGCAGAATGCTTGAAGTGGATAAGGAGAACCGCACAGTGACGGTTGAAGGAGGAGCACGATATGGTGATTTTTGCGAGGCGCTGGATCAGCAGGGGTTTGCCTTGCATAATCTGGCTTCCCTGCCTCATATTACGGCCACCGGCGCCTGTGCAACGGCCACGCATGGTTCGGGGGTAGGCAACGGGAATCTTGCCACGGCGGTATCCGCTGTCGAACTGGTCACACCTTCCGGCGATATTGTTACTATCAACAGGGAACATCAGGATTTTAATGCAGTTGTGGTTGGTTTGGGTGCGTTTGGGATTATCACTAAAATCAAGCTCAACATTGAGCCATCCTACCAGGTTCGCCAGGATATCTTTCAGGAGCTTCCTGTTGAAATGATGGCTGATCATTTTGATGAGATCATGTCAGCCGGATATAGTGTCAGTCTCTTCACCGACTGGAGGTATAAAAAAGTATCGCAGGTTTGGATTAAAAGGAGAATGGACCAGGAAATCAGTGACCTGGGTGATGAGTATTACGGAGCCCGGGCGGCTGACCGGAACCTGCATCCGATTGTGGCACTGTCGGCTGAAAACTGTACGGAACAAATGGGAGTTCCCGGACCCTGGTGGAACCGCCTCCCTCACTTTAAGATGGGATTCACGCCCAGCGGAGGCGAGGAGCTTCAGTCGGAATTTTTTATTCCACGGGAGAATGCGGTGGATGCGTATCTTGCTATTGAAAAAATGAGTGATGAGATTTATCCGCATTTGCTCATTTCAGAGATTAGGACAATCAAGGCCGATGAATTCTGGATGAGCCCCTGTTATCAGCAGGATTCTGTTGCCATTCATTATACCTGGAAACAACAACCGGCTGAAGTGAAAGCACTTATCTCCAGGATTGAGGCCGAGCTGGAGCCGTATGGCGTCAAACCGCATTGGGGAAAATTATTTTCGGTTGATCCCGTTGCGCTCCGTGAACGCTACGAGCGCTATGAAGATTTTCTGTCGCTGGCCCGGAACTATGATCCGGAAGGTAAGTTTCGTAATGCCTATCTGGATAAGAATATTTATCCTGTCTGATAATCCATGTTTTTAGACAAAGACAAAGACAAAGACAAAGACCAAGACAAAGTACTTGCTCGGGCTTTTGATACTGTCAGGGAAGAACTATTGAAGGCTGCGGGTGACCCGGGCCATCCTTTCAGGCTGATGACCGTTGCCACGCCTGATATCGCCGGACCCGGGCTCAGGCAGGTAGTTCTTCGCCATGCAACCGAAGCGATGCACTTGTATTTTTATACGGATGTGCGCACAGCCAAAGTGAAGCAGATAAAACAGCAGCCTGTGGCTACCGTTCTTTTCTTTGACCCGGAGAATAAGGCCCAGCTGGTGATCAAAGCGGAGGCCAGGCTGCACTACCGCGACAAACTGGCCCGGGACCACTGGAGTCGCGTGGATTATCCATCGAAAAAAGTATACGGGACACTTCAGCAGCCGGGGACCATTATCGAAAATCCCGGGAACGGATATGACTATCCTGACGTCATTGATGATTCAAATTTCTGTGTGGTCGAACTGATCACTCAGTCTTTGGATCTCTATGAAATCCATGATCCGGAGGGTCTGCGCGCAAGGTTTGAACGAGCAGACGACGGCTGGGAATCTTACTGGATTGTGCCCTGACCATTTTTTTGAAGTTGCAGGTAGGTTTTGAGGCAAGATGCGGATATGGACCGGGCTTCCTTTTCCCATGGTCTGTCCCGGTAGTGAAGAGCCTGCGGAAATGTATAGCCGGTTCCCATCCAGATGACCCCGGATTTTTCTCCGGAGGACAGCCGGTGTCTCCGGATCTGGCTGGCATGTACCAGTTCATGGGCTATGACCAGCATCTGGGCAGAATTGTGCATGTCCCGGGCTACAAGGACCAGGAACTGATAAACGGGTCTGCCCTGCACCAACTGACGCTGATACAGGGTTGCCCCGGCCCGTCCCGGCGGCAGCTCGTCCGAAAACTGGATGATAACATAGGAGTCATCACCGAGGTCAATTGTTTCAATCATCCACTGCGAGAAAGCTTGCAATTCTTCCTGGTGCGAATGATCTCGGACAAGCACCTTCGGGGGTACCATCATGTTCATGATAAGAAATATGGTTACAAGACCGGACATAAAGACCCGTTTTCAGGTTAAACGAAAATGCGGTTGTACATCCGGGTCTATTATCAGGAACGGGGCGTCAGCGGGCTGAACGGAAAATTTACGGAAATAGCTTAGAAACCCTCCCCCCAACCGGGGGAAGGAATGGATTTATTCATTACGTAAACTGTTTACCGGGTTGGTACGGGCGGCTTTCCAGGTCTGGAATCCTACGGACAGCCAGGAAATCACCAGTGCCAGAATTCCGGCCAGGACAAAATAGGTCCAGTTAAGATCCATTCTCCTGGTAAAATTCTCCAGCCACAGGCCCGCCAGGATATAGCTCAGTGGCATGGCGATGAGAATGGCGATCAGGACCATTTTGGAAAATTCACCGGAGAGCAGCAACATAATGCGGGTGCTGCTTGATCCCAGGATTTTCCGGATCCCGATTTCCTTGCTGCGACGTTCGGCCGTAAAGGTAGCCAGTCCGAACAATCCCAGGCACGAGATCATAATTGCCAGTACAGCAAAGTACCGTGAGAGGCTCGCCACCCGAAGTTCGGACGTATACAGCTGCTCGAAGTTCTGATCCAGGAACGTGTAATCGAATTCGTATCCGTCATTATAGGTTTCATAAAAGACAGTTAAAGCTTCCAGTGTCTCACGAATGTTTTTTCCGGACAACCTGACCGTTACATTCATGGCGAAACTACCTACAGGTTTGATGAAGGCCGGGCGAACAGGTTCATGCAATGACATGTAATGGAAGTCTTTCACTACACCAATTATCTGTACATCGTTGCCCCACAGGTTGACCGTCGTGCCAACCGGGTCTTCCAGTTCCATAACCCGGACAGCAGATTCATTGATCAGCAGGGAGCCGGTGTCACGCTCCGGATTTTCATAATAGTCACGGCCTTCAAGAATGGTCAGACCAAGGGTTTTCACTATCCCCGGACTGGCCGAGAAGTTCTGGAAAGGAACCTGGGTATCGGGATCCTTACCCTCCCAGTACAGTCCGATCGTCGAACTTTGATTTGCTACGAAAGTCTGCTGCAGGTAAGCTGCATTAAGCACGCCGGGCTGACGTTTCAGCTGGTCCATGAAATTTTCAGGATTGGCCGTCATTTTCCCTTCGTACGGAAAGCTGATGACATTCTCCCGGTCAAATCCCATATTTTCTTCCTGGATAAACCGGATCTGGCGCTCTACAATGAATACGGCCACAATAAGCATGGCAGACATGACGAACTGGAATACCACCAGCCCCTTCCTTGCCCATAATTCTCCTGTTGATTTACTGATTTTACCTTTCAGTACCAATGCAGGATTGAAACCGCTCAGGTAAAATGCCGGATAACTGCCTGCAATAACGCCGGTGAGAAGCGCGATAAGTACGAATCCGGCGATAACACGCAGGTCGAAGCCCATCACCAGCTGTTTCCCGGTGATGTCGTTGAAATAGGGCAGGAGAATGCTTACCAGGCCCATGGCCAGCAACAGGCTGATGGTGGCCATCAGTACGGATTCAGTGAGGTATTGGATGATCAGGATCCTGCGGGACGCACCAACCGCTTTTTTAATGCCCACTTCCCTGATCCGGCGTGACGCCTTGGCGGTGGACAAATTCATGAAGTTGATACACGCGATCAGCAGGATAAATACCGCGATGAGCGTAAAGAGGCGTACATATTCAATGCGGCCGCCCGCATTGTACCCGTTATCATAGTCTCCGTACAGATAGGCATCGGAGTAGTTCCTGATAAACAGGTCCCGGTAAGTCAGTTCAGGATCCATGGTTTCCAGGTAGTCCTTAATCTTCCCGGAGAACGCCGCCTTGTCCGTATTGGGCTTGAGCAGGAGGTAGGTATACGGCCCGGAATTACCCCAATCGGTCACCGAAGGGTTGATCTCCTTAAATGCCTCAAATGAAAGCAGAAAATCAAAGTTGGCCGATGAAGGTGCATCAGGAGTCCTGTATACCCCGCTCACAAGCGCATTCCGGC
Source organism: Bacteroidia bacterium (assembly GCA_030432655.1). Lineage (GTDB taxonomy): Bacteria > Bacteroidota > Bacteroidia > Cytophagales > Cyclobacteriaceae > JAUILA01. The sequence continues at coordinate 51,000 of JAUILA010000026.1, read as the reverse complement.
GGAAGCTGAGTAACTGCCATTCGACCGATTCACCCATCGCTTTTTCCGGGCTGCCAAACATCCGCGTCGCCAGTTCTTCCGACAGCACAATATTATCTGTCCCACCCAGCGCATTTTCGGCGGTTCCGACAACCATGGGGTAGGAAAACATTTCAAGGAATTGCTTTCCGGCAAACTGGCCGTTGCCCCTTGTCAAATTCGCGTCATCATCCACCAGGGTAAAATTATCAAACCAGATAGCCGGCGCTACCGGGGAGGACATCTCCACTTCAGGTAAATCTTTGATCATGGTCTCCGCAAGCAGTCCGGCCGTGCCGTCCTGGGTCCGGATGGCTCCGGCATCTATATGATTCTCCATGACCTGCACGAGGCGACCGTCATTGGCATGGAAGCGATCGGTATTCCACTCGTCACTTACCCACAGGTAAATCAGCAATGCACAGGCAATGCCGGTGGACAGCCCGATCAGGTTGATGAAGAATACACTTTTGAACCGGAGGAAATTGCGAAAGATGAGATGGAAGATATGTTTGAGCATGATGACCTTGTTGTTTTGCTGAGCTTTTTCAATTGACGTGCCATAAAGTAAAAACAGTCAAAACGGCCTGCTTTTCATATATTCATGCTAATTGACTTGTTCAATTACGCTCATTGCTGTGCGTATGCGGTCACCTGCTCACTTTGGTTACCTTGTGATTAGTAAATTAATAAAGTATTATTAGTGGTCCTTTTATTTAGTTGCTGATGAAATTCTTTACGGTTCTTTTGCTTTTACTCAGTCCGGTACTTGTCCTTGGTCAGGAAGGAGCGGTAATTGATGATACATCGGATCGCCTGGCAGCCAGTCATGAATATGAGGAGGGAAGGGGATACCTGGAGTCAGGTGATGCCGAGGCCGCGCTGAATGCATTTACAAGAGCCATCGCACTTTTTCATTATGATTCGGATTATTATCTGGGTCAGGCGAAGGCCTATTCTTCCCTGGGGCGGAATGAAGAAGCCCTGGCAAGTATTACGGAGGCCATGCAGCAGGAACCGGGGCAAGTCGATTATGAAAATACGGCAGGAACCATATGCTTCAGACTTAAGAGGTATGATGAAGCCATACGGTTTTTTACCCTGGCATTGAATCCCACAGCAGATAACCTGGGCGACATTGATCGGGCCAGCTGTTTTTATAACCGGGGTATTTCCTACATGATGTCGGGAGAATATGCCAGAGCGGAGTCCGATTTTGGCGAGGCGATTTCACGTAATGAGCTTTTCGTGCAGGCCTGGCACAACCGGGGAATTGCCAGGAACAGACTGCATAAATACGATGAAGCCTGCCGGGATTTCTTGAAGGCGGTCGAACTAGGCAATGAGTATTCCTTTAATTATGTAAAGGGTGATTGCAAGTGAAACACGCCGACGTTCATAAGGTGTTCAGCATTTGTTATACGGGAAGATTCTTTAGCTGATAATTACTCTGCCGGTTTAACCAGGCCGGTATTGGGAACTGATAAAAAAGAAGCCCCGGCCCGAATTCGGGCCAGGGCTATCTCAACGCATGAAACAAACCTACAACATCGTCTGTGGCTCATGAAATTCAGTAAGCGCCAGCGACGTTTCCTTTAAAGCGTCGAAGCCTCCCTGAATATTCACGATATTTTCAAATCCGCGTGCTTTCAGTATGGAGGAAGTGATCATTGACCGGTAACCTCCCTGGCAGTGCAGATAATATGTCTGATTTCTGTCAATTTTCTGCATGTTCCGGTTGATGAAATCAAGCGGGAAATTAGTCGCACCTTTTACGTGCTGCGATTCAAACTCACTTTCCTTCCGTACATCCAGGACATTCAGATGGTCTTTTTCAAATTTCTCCGCAAGCTCTTCTGCGGAAACTTCATTTATAGAATCGGTATCGAATCCGGCTTTAGCCCAGGCATCCATGCCGCCTTCCAGGTAGCCGAGTGCATTGTCATATCCAACACGGGAGAGACGTGTAACTACTTCCTCTTCCTTTCCTTCCTCGGCAAGAAAAACAATTGGCTGATTAAGGTCGAGAATAAGGGCTCCTACCCAGGGGGCAAATTTGTCATCAATTCCGATAAATACGGATCCGGGAATAAACCCTTTGGCAAATTCATCCTTCGGACGGGTATCCAGGATTAGTGCTTCATTTCTTTCGACAACATCCCTGAATTCCTTCGGGTCGAGCGGAATGACCCCTCTTTCCAGAACGGTATCAATGCTTTCATACCCTGTTTTGTTCATCACCGCGTTCTTGGGGAAGTACTGTGGCGGATCAACCAGTCCTTCTGTCACCTCTTTCACAAATTCTTCCCGGCTCATATCAGCACGCAGTGCATAATTCGACATTTTCTGGTGACCGAGTGTATCGGTGGTTTCTGTACTCATGTTTTTACCGCAGGCAGAACCGGCACCATGTCCCGGGTAAACGATCACATTATCCGGCAGGGTCATGATCTTTACACGCAGTGAATCGAACAGGTGGCTGGCAAGGTCTTCCCTGCTCAGGTCTGTTTTTACCGCCAGGTCAGGCCGCCCGACATCACCGATAAACAGCGTATCGCCTGTAAAGATGCCGTGCTCATCACCATCCTCATCAATCAGAAGGTAGGTAGAGGATTCCATGGTGTGACCAGGGGTGTGCAATACTTTAATTTTAACATTGCCCAGTGAGAGGATTTCTCCGTCTTCTGCAATATGCGCCGCAAATTCCGGATTCGCAGTAGGTCCGTAAACGATGGTTGCGCCGGTTTTTTTAGCCAGGTCAATGTGCCCGGATACAAAATCCGCATGAAAATGCGTTTCCAGTACATACTTGATCTTCGCCCCTTCTTCGTGTGCTTTTTCTATATAAGGAGCTACTTCCCGCAGCGGATCCACGATGGCCACTTCGCCATTTGATTCGATGTAGTAGGCAGCTTCTGCCAGACATCCGGTGTAAATTTGTTCTACTTTCATTGAGCTGTTGAATTAAATTTCTTTTGTAATTATAGAAGGATTCTCACTGCTTTTCTGTGACTTATGTTACATAGCCCGATGACTTTTGTCCAAATATGATATACATTTAGGAAACAAATTGATAACCTCTACGTATAGGAAACATATGAAGTATACCAAAATGGGAGAATTTGAAGAGCTGGTACTCCTCGTGGTCGGCGCACTTGACGGCGAGGCGTATGGAGTATCCATCCGGAAAATGCTGAAGCAACATACCGGACGGAATCCAAGTATTGGTGCCTTGCACAGTGCGCTAAACCGTCTTGAGGAGAAGGGGCTGATTGATTCTGATGAATACGGGGCCACGGCTGAACGAGGCGGCAGGAGAAAAAGGTTTTTTAAAATTAATCCGGCCGGAAAGAATGTTCTCCGGCGTGCGTTTGAGTTACGGTCTGAATTGATCTATTCAATACCTGGCATGAATCTAACCAATTTGAATTCATGAAAGCGGATAAAAGGCCACCGGCATGGGCAGATCGGTTTCTGGAGTTATTGATTTCTGATGATAAGCTGGAAATGCTTCAGGGCGATCTGCACGAACTGTTCAGGGAGCGGCTCACGACACATTCTCTATGGTATGCCCGGTCCATGTATCTCATTGATGCCTTAGGCCTTTTGCGACCGTTTGCCCTTAAGTCTTTTATTCCATCCTCTGTAACTAATCCTATGATCATGTTTGAGAATTATCTGAAGACCGGCTGGAGAAACATCGTACGTGAGAAGTGGTTTACCGTCATTAACCTCATCAGTCTTTCCCTGGCGATTACGGGACTTTCCATTATTTTTTTATACCTGAATTCAGAACTCAGTTTTGATAAGTTTCACACTAATTCGGAAAATATTTTCCGAATGGTGCGCCAGCCTCTTTCAGAAGGTCAGCAATTTAATGAAGATATTAACATGCCGGAACCACTGGCCAAAGCTCTGGAGAATGATTTTGCCAGTATAGAAAATACAGTCAGGATGTACCCTGACAATCAGCTGCTTCGAAACGGACAGGATTTTTTCCGGGCTGAAGTACTCCTTTCAGACCCATCCCTGTTTGATATCTTTGATTTTCCACTTCTCGCGGGAGACTACACAGCGTTGATAAAAGATCCCTCCCAGGTAATTATCAGCCGGGAATTTGCCAACCGGATTTTTGGGAATGGGGTGGATGTGCTCAATCGCACAATTGAGCTCCGGCAGGCAGGTGATTTTAAGTCCTTTACCGTGGCCGGCGTTGCTGCCGATCCGCCACGTAATTCCACCATTCAGTTTGATATAGTGGTTCCATTGCAGAATTTGCTTCAAACCGATTTTGGCATGGAAACGATCGATAGCTGGAACGACGCTTACCTCCTTACATTCATCCAGTTAAGAGCTGCCTGCGACCAGCAAGGGCTATTGGATCAAATGCCTGAATTCTGGATGCGCCACCGGGCAACGGCCATGGAAATCATGCTGGAAAACGGATCCTGGGATGATCCGGCAAGGCCACCGGCGATATATGCGCCACAACCACTGCGGGAATTACATTCATCGGTCAATTTTGGTACCAGGATGGTTCCGCCGGTAGACCCCTGGAAATACTGGGTGTTGAGCGCAATGGCACTGTTTATTCTCCTGCTCGGCTGCATTAATTTTACCCTGCTAACCATTGGAAAAGCCACCCGCCGGGCAGCGGAGATTGGCGTGAGAAAGACCTTCGGCGCCCGGCGAAGTCAGCTTGCCATGCAATTCTGGTCGGAAAGTGCCCTGACAGGCCTGCTTGCGCTTTCGATGGCTTTGCTGTTCCTGTATATAACCTTACCGCGTGTGAACTACCTTTTACAGACAGATTTAGAGATACACCAGGTATTTGCACCGGAAGTGCTGCTGGTACTGCTGGTTATTGCAGCCGGTACCGGTATCCTGGCGGGTATTTATCCTTCTATTATCCTTTCTGGCTTTGATCCGGTTCGGATTTTCCGTGAACGCAATTCAGGCGGACATTCCTCCTTCTTTTCAAAGTCACTCATCGTTATTCAGTTTGCTGTTTCGGCCTTTTTCCTATTCGGGGCCTTTGTGATGAATGACCAGATAAATTTCATGAAACAAAAAGACCCCGGAATCAGCCGTGACGGGGTGGTGGTGCTTTCCACCCAGCAGCTTCCTGATCAGGATATCCGGACGTTTCAGAAGGAACTTGAGCAGGAGTCTTTTGTCAATGCAGTTTCAGCGATCAGGTTTACTTTACCTATCTATGCCAATGCAGGGTGGTTTTATAATGAGGAATACTTCAGGGCAAATGTACTGGCCGCTGATCGCAATTTTATTGAGGCGTTCGGACTTGAATTAACGGCGGGAAGAGGTTTTTACGCGGAGGAGCCGGATTCTGTGTCTGCATTTGTTGTGAACGAGGCCTTTATGGATATGATGGGCTACGAGCAGCTTGACGGGCAGACCATTCCGGGCTATAACCGGCGTGGTGTGCAGGAGCCCGTGATCATCGGGGTGGTTAAAAATTTCCATTTTCAGTCGCTGGAGAATGAGATTCAGCCAATGATCATAACGATCAATCCGAATGAACCATTCTCTAACCTGATGATCCGGATGAGGGCAGGGGAGGTATCCCGCAACCTGGACCTTACAAAAGATTTGTGGAGGGATCATTTCCCGGAACAGGCGTTTGAATTCAGTTTTCTTAGTGATGACCTGGAGGCAGAATATGCCGGGCAGGAGCGGTGGAACAGCACATTTCGCTTTGCCGGTCTTATAAATATTTTCATTGCCTGCCTGGGGCTGTTTGGATTTTCCACCTTATTTGTAACCGGCAGAATCCGGGAGATCGGGATCAGGAAAGTAATGGGAGCGTCTTCCTTAAGGATATTTACTCGTTTCTGTATTCAGTTCTTCTCTCTGATCATTGTCGCTTGCCTGATTGCCGGCATGGCCGGGTATTTGGTCTTGTCAAGGTGGTTGCAGGAGTTTGCCTACAATATCAGCATCAGCTTGACGCATTTCCTGCTGATGACATGCGTGGTATTCATTCTTGCCGCCCTGGCTATCGCCTATCAGTTCATTAAAACAAGGGAAGTAAATCCGGCAGTGATCCTCAGGGAAGGTTAAACCTGGCAGGTAATCAGAACCGGTAATTGATCACCGCATTCACCTGGAACATATCCACTTTGTTCAGAATGAAATTCGGATTTTCGGTAACGGCATCATCACCGATTTTCCAGGTTAGCAGCAGTTCAGGCTCAAAGCCCTTCAGTTTTTGAAAGGATCCGGACAAGTCAAGATTTATATGGGTATAGGCAGGGATGGCGTATTTATTTCTTTCTGCATCTGTCGGATCTGGTTTCCAGACATGCCCGATGCTCAGTACGGTGCCTATGACTGAATTCTCCGACCCGAAGCTGCGATCGACTGTGAGCACCAGGGCATGGTTTTTCTGTGTTCCTTCACTTCTTTCCCGTTTCTGAAAAGTGAAGGTGCCTTCACGTCCCCATTCCCTCGGAAACAGGAACCTGCCATCATCAGAAATATAATCATAGCCAAGCGAGAACCGGCTGCCCGCGGTTTTCACGGCAATTTGTGCACCGTACATATTGGCGTAGCGGTCCTCAAAATAGCTCAGGGAATCCAATGGGTTACCACCGTCACCCGCTTTCCGCTGGTGAAGCCATTCAGCGGCCAGGGTCACCTGGTCGTTAAGCGCGAGCTCAGGCCTGATGAAGGTGGAATTAAATACATTATCCACATAATATTCCCAGGCGGTAAGCTTCAGCGAGGGGGTGATCTTCATGTCCAGTCCCGCGAGCGCAATAAAATCAGAATCCGTGTTTCCCGCATATTGTGAGCTCATTCCATCTTTGTTTCTTCCGGATGGGTAGGTTCCGATACTTTCGCCGATGCCGTAAAACTTCTTTACTCCCCTGGGCGCAATGCGATCCAGCACCGCCACCTGCAATCGAAAAGAATCAGATGGCTTATAATCATACCAGATACCCTCAAGCAACGTAGGGATCATTCGTCCGTCTTCCGGGTTGATCAGGGGCGACTTGCGCTTCATTCTCCCGGCTGTTACCGAATGTGTTCCTGATGAATAGGTCAGGAATAATTCTCCCGGCAGTACAAAGAAATTATTGCCGGCATCCATGACATCAAACAGGCCCACTTCATACCGTGAAATCCGTCCGGTGGTTTCATCCGGTATGGTCAGGTCCTGGATGTTGGTATTAATGGTGGTGTAAAGCCGGATACCAGCCTTCCATTTTGAGCTGAATTTATAAGAATAGCCGATATGTCCGCCGGTACCCAGCGCGTAGAAGTCCTTCAGGTCTCCCTTATTGACAGTGCCCATAAAGAATGTTCGCCATTCTCCGCTTAAGCTGCCTTTCGGTTCCTTTTCCTGCTCCTGGGCAGAGACAAAAGATCCACCTGCGGCAGCCATCAGCACTGTCAAAAGTAACTTCTTTACCATTCCTCGTTTCCTTTCTTCTTTAAGGGATCAGTGAGGCAGTTTATTCCGGAGTAAACCGTAAACATATGTGCCGACAATCGCGGATGCCAGCATGGCGATAATCACGGTAACCCCGTTTCCGATAAGAATAAACATGGGTCCCGGGCAGGCACCGGTCATGGCCCATCCCAGACCGAAAATAATACCGCCGATCAGGTACCGGGGCACACTGACATTTTTAGGGTTTATGGTGATTTCGTTCCCGTCAATTGACTTCATATGACGCCGCTTGATGAGCTGAACAAAAATGATTCCCAGGATGACGGCCGAACCAATGACCCCGTACATATGGAAAGACTGAAACCGGAACATTTCATAGATCCTGTACCAGGAGATAACTTCTGCTTTGGCCAGGGTAATGCCGAATACGGTTCCTACTAATAAATATTTTATGAATTTCATGATGATTCCGGATTATAAAGCCAATAAATGTGGGAGAATAAAATAGGTCATTGCCAGTCCGCCAATAAAGAATCCGATCACTGCAATGAGTGAGGGAAGCTGCAGGTCACTAAGTCCTGAAATGGCATGGCCGGAAGTACATCCGCCGGCGTACCGGGTTCCGAAACCGATCAGAAACCCGCCTACGATGATGAAAATGAACCCTTTCAGTGTGAAAAGGGACTCCCAGTTGAAGATCTGTTCCGGTACAATATTTTTTCCCGGATCATCAATACCCATCTGGCTCAGTTCATTGATGGTCGCCTCTGAGATATGCACGTCATATGAAGGCATCAGGTACGTATGGGCAATAAAACCGCCCAGGATCAGGCCCGCTGCAAAAACCAGGTTCCAGACCTGTGACTTCCAGTCAAAAGCGAAAAAGTCGCAGGATTTTCCTCCTCCGGCCATGGCGCACATGGTTCGCAGGTTGGCAGATATCCCGAAGCTTTTCCCAAACCAGAGCAGGATAAACATGATGATCGCGATGATCGGTCCTGCCACATACCAGGGCCATGGCTGGCTGATAAATTCTATAAGATTGTTCATGAGTTATAAATTTCAGGTGCAAAAGTAACCCGGGCATCTTTCCCAGTCAGTAACATATGTTACAATAGGGTAAGCCGGTCAATCAACGACGTGAACACACTCAGATGCCCGGGATTTTTTCAGACGTCTTTACCTTTCATCATTTTATTCCAGTAGAGATAGGGAAGTCCGTACTTTTTCAACATCCACAGTCTCCAGTGTTCCTTGGAGGAATCAAAAACCAGCATCTGCTTCAGTTTCGGATCCGGTGTGAAGTTGTTGTCATAGTCGAATTCCGCCAGCACCATTTTTCCATACGCGGTAACGAGCGGACAAGATGAATACCCGTTGTAGGATTTTTTTCCAATATGATTTTCCTTCATCAGTTTGAAGATGTTATCAATCACCACGGGTGCCTGTTTGCGAATGGCCGCGCCGGTTTTGGCAGTTGGCAGTCCGGCCACATCGCCGAGTCCGAAAACATTCGGATATTTTTTGTGCTGCAGGGTATGCTTATCCACATCAAGCCAGCCATCCTGGTTGGCCAGGGGCGATTTGCTTACAAAGTCCGGCGGTCCCTGCGGAGGTGCCAGGTGCAGCATGTCGAAAGGCATTTCCACGGTCAGAGGACCGGTATTCCTTTCTCCTATCACATTGCCTGCTTCCACATCATATGATTTGGTGTCCGGCTTGGTGTATTTAAACGTAATGATCTGTTTCTCTGCATCGATTTTTACCGGGGCATAGAAAGGCTTAAAGATCATACCGTAACGGTCAATGACCTTGTCCAGCGTCTTTTTGATTTGCGGAACCCCGAAAATTGTAGTTCCCGGAGTGGCAAAGATCACATTTGATTTTTTGGCCAGGCCATGTTTCCGGATGAAGTCAGCCGCAAGGTAGGCGATCTTTTGAGGCGCGCCACCACATTTGATTGGTGTGGTAGGCTGGGTGAATACCGCGTTTCCACCCTTGAAATTCTTGAGAACCTTCCAGGTATGAATGGGATCCGTATAATTACTGCACACCACTCCTTTGTCCATGGCCTCCGGAAGCCCTTCGATCAGTTCGGGTTTCATGACCAGGCCCGGGCTGACCACGAGATAGTCATAGGTCACCGGTCCGTGTGTTTTAGTGATTACCCGGTTATTGTCAGGGTCAAACTCTGTAGCATAATCTTTGATCCAGTCGGCTTTTTCAGGCATTACAGATGCCATGGGCCGTTCTGTTTTTTTGTAGTCATACGTTCCGGCTCCTACCAGTGTCCAGGCAGGCTGATAATAGTGTTTGTCAGATGGTTCAATGATGCCTATATCAAGGGCGCCATTGAGTTGCAGCATACGGGAAGCGGTCATAATACCACCGGTTCCGCCACCAATTACGAGAATTTGATAATGCGATTTCATAATGTTCCGTCGTTTGATTGGTATGAATTTCGCTCTAAATCCTGGATTTTAATGTAACAATTGTTACCTCTGGGGCTGACTGACAACACTTTGAAATGGTGGCGTAATTAAGCATATTTGATAAGTATCTTTCAAGTCGTTTATGAAATCCCTGCTTATATTCTCCGCTCTGGTATTCCCGATGCTTGTTCATACGTCAATTTTCTCACAGGAAGTAATTGATGTTGACTATACCCAAGCAGTCCGGGAAGCCCGTCTGATGATTGATTCACTGATGCAATCCGGGAAGGTGCCAGGCATCGACGTAGCGGTATCCATCGACGGGCGCATTGTCTGGTCGGAAGGGTTTGGCTACGGAGACCTCGAACAAAAAACGCCGGTCATCAGCGGGGTTACCCGTTTCCGGATAGGAAGTGTTTCCAAGCCTTTAACATCGGCAGCCATCGGATTGCTCATGGACCAGGAAAAGCTGGATATCGATGCGCTTATTCAAACATATGTTCCTGCGTTCCCTCAGAAAAAGTACCCGGTCACGATACGTCAGGTAGGGGGCCATATCGCCGGGATCAGGCACTACCGGGACGATGAATTCCTGAGTTCTGCCTATTATGAAACCGTCAGTGAAGGGCTGGCAATCTTTAAGGATGACAGCCTGTTATTTGCTCCCGGAACGGAGTATTCCTATTCGAGCTATGGGTTTAATTTGCTCAGCGCGGCGATAGAGGGGGCAAGCGGACAGGACTTTCTGACTTATATGCAGGAGAATGTTTTCGAGCCACTTGGGATGATCAGTACCACTGCGGATATCAATCGTCGGATCATTTCCAACCGGACGTCTTTCTACGCACTGGATGAGGATGAAAATATCATTAACGCGCCCTACGTGGATAACAGTTACAAGTGGGCCGGTGGCGGGTTTATTTCCACCACGCATGACCTGCTTAAATTCGGTGAAGCGCATATGGGCCCTGGATTTCTGTCACAGAATACGCTCAGAACGCTGATCACCACGCAGCAATTGAAGAATGGCCGGTTGACTCATTACGGAATCGGCTGGGCAACCAATGCAGAGAATCCCGGCAGGTCTTATGGACATTCCGGAGGATCTGTCGGTGGCATCACCAGTTTCCTGGTCTACCCTGGCTATAAAATGGTGGTGGTTCTTCTTTCCAATTCATCCGACACCCGGTACGGAAATGTTCCTGACCGGATCGCCAGCCTGTTTATTACTAATTGATTTATTGCTTCCCTGAAATATTAGACTGCAGGGCGTATTCATGGTGACTTGTCGTGGGTTGTCCTGTAATACTTGCGACGGCTTCTTCAAGGTTGAAGTAGATATTCTCCTCCCCAAAAATATCGATCAGCCCGGTGGTACGCATGGTATCGCGTACTGGTCCGATTACGTCGCAAATTATAAACTGAATGTCCTTGCCGCTCAGGAATTCCAGCAGGTCTTTTAATCCCTGTGTGGCGGTGGCGTCCAGGTAGCTGATAGGTGCCGCATCCAGTACTACATAGTTGATCGGCGCTTTACTTTTGTCAATGCTGTTTTCAATATAATCCTTGAAATTTTGCACGTTGACAAAGGTAAGGGGTGCGTCTACCCGAATTATCAGCATATTCTCCCATTCTTCCAGGTCCCTGAACCGGGACACATTCCGGAATTCATGATGTCCCCTGATCCTTCCCAGGCGGGCTATATGCGGATACGCCGCCCGGTACAGCAGCACCAGGATGGATAGCACAATACCGGTAACTATGCCCGGAACCATGCTGAAATGAAGGGTGACCAGAAACGTGACCAGGAGCAGTACAAATTCCACTTTGCTGTCGTGCCATAACTGCCTGGCATAGCCAAAGTCAATCAGTCCGGACACTGCCACCATAATCACTGAGGCAAGGATTGCTGTCGGCAGAAAGTAGAAAAGGGGCGTAAGGAAAATAAGTGTTAGTCCGACCAGCACAGCACTGATTATCGAGGCAAGTGGCGTATGGGCGCCTGACTGGTAATTAACAGCAGAGCGGGAGAATCCACCGGTGACCGGGTAGGATTGAAACAGCGCTCCGACCAGGTTGGAGGCTCCCAGGGCAATAAGTTCCTGGTTGGGTTTGACTTTGTAATTGCGTTTTTTGGCTTCTATAGCCTTTGCGACGGAATATGCCTCCATGAAGGCCACTACGGAAATGGTTAGTGCCAGCGGGATGAGATCAGCGATCTTTCCGGCGGAGAAATCGGGTAATTGCAACGCAGGCAGACCTTCTGGAATAGTCTGGACAATGCTGACCCCATCCTCATTTAGCTGGAATGTATAAACCACCAGAGTTCCGAGAGCTACCGCGAGCAGTGCGCCGGGGATAGCTTTATGTATTTTCTTTGCCCCTTTAATGATCACAATCCCGGCAATTCCGATTGCGAGAGTGATCAGGTGCGTGAATTGCAGCTTGCCGGCCGCGTCGATGATAATATCGATCACCCGGTTGCTTTTTACGATCTCAATACCCATGAGGTATTTTAACTGGTTAAGTCCGATGATCAGGGCGGCCGCGCTGGTAAATCCGCTGATGACTGGTTTGGATAACAGGCTCGTTATGAACCCAAGCCTGAAAATGCCCAGCAGGAGCTGAAAGGCACCCATAAAAAAGGCAACCAGGATAGCCAGTGTAATGTATGCTTCCGTTCCTTCAGTGGCCATTACTGAAACGCCGGCTGCCACCAGTAATGAATCCATCGCTACTGGTGCCACGGATAATTGACGGGAGGTGCCGAACATGGCGTATATGATCTGCGGAACGATGGAAGCATACAATCCGTAGACCGGAGGAAGGCCTGCGATCATTGCATAGGCCATGCCCTGTGGGATCAGCATGACACCTACAGTCAGGCCGGCAAACAGGTCACCATTTATGTATTCTTTTTTATAGGCTGGCAGCCATTCGGCTATGGGTAAAATTTTTTGTATCCGGCTCATTGCCTCATTTGACAGGTTTACAAGTTATCACCGCAAAGCTAGGTAATGCCGTTTCCGGCATATGTAACATTAGTCACAAAGGAGCTTGATCAAGGAGAATTTACAATAAAACAGGCGGAGTATTTACTTGACGGGGTGAATAAAATTACGGGGCCGGAATCCCTGAAGGGGGGAGGTCGGGTGTTCGGGAAAGAAAAAAAAGCATCCGGCGCCGGGCCGGATGCAGTGGGAATTAATTACTTACTTCAAAGGAAATCTTGGCATTGATTCCGTAGGAGACGATCTCATCGCCTTTTACTTTCGCGTTGAAGTTATTGATATTGATAGATTTAATGTTCTTTACTGTTTTGGAGGCTTCCTTTACAGCTTTTCTGGTGGCATCATCAAAACTCTTATCTGACGATCCGATTACTTCTATAATTTTTACAATGCTCATAATGTTGTGGTTTTATTGTTTGTCTGTAATAAGTACAGCTAACCACACCTTAATGTTTTAAAATATTGAGCATCAAAGCATTGAATTATTTGGCGTACGCGACTGAACGCATTTCCCTGATCACCGTCACTTTTATTTGACCTGGATACTGCATGTCTTTTTCGATCTTCTGGGATATATCGAAGGACAGCTGGCCCGCATGCTGATCGGTGACGTTGTCGGCATCGACCATGACACGCAATTCTCTGCCTGCCTGTATGGCATAGCATTTATGGACACCATCGAAGCTCAGCGCCAATGCCTCAAGTTCCTTCAGCCGTTTGATATAACTTTCCATGACCTCCCTTCGGGCGCCTGGTCTTGCTCCGGAAATAGCATCACATGCCTGGATAATAGGGGAGATCATTGATGTCATTTCTATCTCGTCATGGTGGGCACCAATCGCGTTGCAAACGACCGGGTGTTCCTTGTATTTCTGAGCCAGCTCCATGCCCAGAATGGCATGCGGTTTTTCAGGCTCTTCCGGCCAGACTTTTCCGATGTCGTGCAGCAATCCCGCCCGTTTCGCCTGTTTCGGATTAAGTCCCAGTTCAGACGCCATGGTCGCGCAAAGATTGGCTACCTCCCGGGAATGCTGCAACAGGTTCTGTCCGTACGACGAGCGGAACCGCATTCGTCCGACCATTTTAATCAGCTCCGGATGCAGCCCGTTTATTCCCAGGTCGATCACTGTCCGTTCACCTATCTCAATGATCTCTTCTTCAATATTCTTGGTGGTCTTGGCAACTACTTCTTCGATTCTGGCCGGGTGAATCCTTCCGTCCTGGACCAGCCGGTGCAGGGACAGGCGGGCGATCTCCCGGCGTACGGGGTCAAATCCGGAAATGATTATTGCTTCCGGGGTGTCATCGACGATAATTTCCACCCCTGTCACAGATTCAAGTGCCCGGATATTCCGTCCTTCACGGCCAATGATTTTTCCTTTGATATCATCGCTTTCAATATTGAAAATCGAGACGCAGTTTTCAATGGCGTGTTCTGTGGCAGTACGCTGAATGGTTTCCAGTACAATTTTCTTCGCCTGCTTGGTGGCACCCAGCTTGGCTTCTTCCAGAATATCTTTCACCTGCGAGGAGGCTTTTGTGCGGGCCTCATCTTTGAGGGTTTCCATCAGCTGGTCTCTGGCTTCATCCGCGGTCAGGTTGGAGATTTTCTCGAGCATATTAACCTTTTGCTCGTTGAATTTATCAATCTCCGCTTTCTTAACATTGATGACTTCCAGCTGGTTGGTCAGCTGTTCTTTCAATTCATCAACTTCACTGCGTCCTCTTTTAAGTTTCTCAAATTCTTTAGACAGGTGCTGGTCTTTCTGCTTGAGTTTATTCTCATTGGTTATGAGAATATTTTTTTTCCGGGTGGATTCTTCTTCAAAATCACTTTTCAGCTTCAGGAAGTGCTCTTTCGCCTCCAGCATTTTGTCTCTTTTCAGACTTTCCGCTGATTTTTCCGCTTCCTTTATCAGGTTATCTGCTTTCTCCTGCAAGTCGGCCTCTTTTTGCCTGTTATTAACCGAGGTGAGATATTTTCCAAGTAGGAAGCCCGCCACCAGGAAAATAATTCCGGTCAGGACCAGGTATATCATATCTGCCATTGTATGCTCAATTTAGGGCACACGACTCTGCTGCCAGTACATACTGGCAATGAAAATCATTGTACCGGGTTATTGGATACAAATGGCCAAGAAAAGCTTAGCGCGATGAAAGGAATGACTATAGAATCTGGCTGATCTTCTGATTTAACTCTGTGATTTTTTCCACAACAGTCTCATCCGCTCCGAAATTACTTTCCTCCGCTTCCATCTTATCGATGAGACAATCAAAGGCTACCATGGAGAGTAAATCCTGTTTATCATCTATGCCAAATTTTTCGCGGTACATTTTGAGCCGCTCATTTATATTCTTCCCAGCTTTTCTGACACGTTCCTCATCAGAGGGTTTTACTTTCATCGGGTATTCCCGGTCCGCGATCTTTATTTTTATTGAAAGTTCTTCCATGGCTTACTGGCTGAGATATGCGATACACTTATCGATTTCTTTTATATAGTCGTCCAGCTTACGCTTCAACTCAGTGGAGTCTTCTCCATCTGTATCTATTCTATCTACAATCTTACTAATTTTAATCTTATTTTGAAAGCTGGAAATTTGCTCGTCCTTGGCATTCATTTCATCCCGTAACACCTCATTCTCCGCCTGACTCTGAGCCAGTTCCTGTTTGATTCGTTTATGTTCCGCAAGTAGTAAATTTAATTTTCTGTCCAGAGACGATAGTTGATTACGGAGATGATCCTGATTCATATTATTTTCTGATTATCGCGTTTAAGTCATTTTCAAATGCCTGCATCAGCCTGTTCATGGTTTTGTCGATCACTTTGTCCTGTAATGTACGTTCAGCGTCCTGAAGGGTGAAATTAATGGCATAAGCCTTTTTTCCCTCGCCTATACTGCTCCCTTCATATACGTCGAAGACTTGCATATTCTTCAAAAGACGGCCTTCGCTACGTTGGGCCAATTCCTCAATTTCGCTAAAACTTACGGATTTATCAATAACTAATGACAGATCCCTTCGTACTTCCGGAAATTTAGGGACTTCCCTGAATTCAATTCCCGATGATGATTCCCTCAAAAGAAGCTCCCAGTCAATATCGGCAAAGAACACCTCCTGGCGTACACCGGATTTGCGGCAAACAGCTTCCCTGACTTTGCCCATACTTACCAGAACGTTCTTCCCAAGTTTTAATTGCAACCCGTACTGGTAGGGCTCGTCATGCAGCGGTTTCGGCTTAAGTTCAGTGTTCACAAGACGTCCGATGACCATTTGAACCGCACCGGAAAGGTCATGGAAGGAGACCTCCCGTGTTTTTTTATTCCAGTGTTCTTCCACCATCTGGCCGGTCAGGAGAATACCCAGGCGCTTTTGTTCGCGGTACCCGCTCTTTTCTTTAAAATATTCTTTTCCGAATTCAAACAGGCGTAAGTTGTCCTGTCGCCGGTTGATATTATGCTGAGCTACTTCCAGCATACTGAACAGCAGGGACTGGCGCATCACACCCAGGTCTTCACTCAGTTTGTTCAGGATCTCTACCGATTTGGGAGCCTCCAGGAAGGCATTATCCTCTGCATACCCGGGTTTGGTCAATGAATTCGTAATGATTTCGTAAAAACCGTTGGCCACCATGGTTCCGGCAACCACCTGCTGGGTTTTATCGGGATCATTGGCCGGGAATTGCGCCAGGAAGTCACTTGATACATATTCCGGCAGCTCGATCTGATTGAAACCGTAAATCCGCAGTATTTCCTCAATCACATCAGCCTCCCGGTAAACATCCACCCTGTATGCCGGAACAATGGCGGTGAAACCTTCCTCCGTGGTGTCCTCCAGTTCGATTTCCAGGGAATTAAGGATCTTTTTTACGCGGTCCTTTCCAATTTTCACACCAATCAGCCGGTCGATATGTGCATAGGATACCGGAATACGGAAGGGTTGGACAGGTTCCGGATAAATGTCCGTTATTTCCGATACGATGTTGCCCCCGGCCAGTTCCTGCATCATCAGGGCAGCACGTTTAAGGGCATAAAGGGTCCCTTCCGGGTCGGTGCCCCGTTCAAACCGGAAAGAGGCATCTGTTTTTAGTTTATGATGCTGCGCGGTTTTCCGGATAAAATCGGCCGAGAAGTAGGCACTTTCAAGAAATATTCGCCTGGTTTCGTCGGTGACACCCGAATTTATACCACCGAAAACCCCGGCGATACACATCCCGTCACTGTTTCCGTCACAGATCATCAGGTCTTCCCCGAGCAGGGTCCGCTCTTTTTCATCAAGCGTTTTGAATTTCGTCCCGGCCGGCAATGTTTTGACAATAACCTGGTTTCCGGCAATCTTGTCCGCGTCAAAAGCGTGCAGAGGCTGGCCGGTTTCATGAAGCACATAATTGGTTATGTCCACAACATTGTTGATAGGCGCCAGGCCGATTGCCCTCAGGCGATTTTGGAGCCATTCCGGTGATGGTGCGATCTTAAGGTCCGCGATGGTGATGCCACTATAGCGCGGGCATGCATCGTTGTTTTCAACCGTTACCTTCACCGCTTGTCCGCTTCCCGCACGGAAAGCACTGATATCCGGCCATTTTACCTCCTGGTCTGTAACCGCTTTCAGGTCACGGGCAACGCCGATATGGGATGCCGCATCGGCACGGTTTGGTGTCAGGCCTATCTCTATCACATAGTCATCTTCCAGCTGGAAATACTCCCGGGCGGGCGTGCCATTCTCCAGGTCAGTAGAAAGGACCATGATGCCCTCATGACTGTTGCCTATTCCGATTTCATCTTCGGCACAGATCATCCCCTGAGATACTTCACCCCTGATTTTGGCTTTTTTGATCCGGAAGGATTCACCTCCGGCCGGGTACAGCGTTGTGCCAACCGTTGCAACAATAACTTTCTGTCCTTCCGCCACGTTCGGAGCGCCACAGACAATCTGAACCGGTTCGCCATCCCCGGTGTCCACGGTAGTAAGGCTTAGCTTGTCTGCATTTGGGTGCGGCCGGCAAGTCAGCACTTCGCCGATGACCAGCCCTTCCAGTCCGCCCGGAACCGCCTCCACGTGCTCCAGCCCCTCTACTTCCAGGCCTGTATCCGTCAGCCGTTCACAGGTTTTGACCGGCGTTTCCGTTATATCAATATAATCCTTAAGCCAATTAAGGGAAATCTTCATGTTCTGGTTTCATTTGAATCTGACCAGCAAAACTACCTTTTTCCGAAAGATTCCTGAAGGAATTTTCATCAAAATAGCGGTCAGTGATAATCGAGTTCACCCGCCGGAATAGCGACAGACAGCAGGTTTTCCCGCGGAGGCAGGGGGCAGGAGAATGAAGCAATGTATGCACAATAGGGATTATAAGCTTTATTGAAATCAAGAACGATCGTTCTCCCGCCATGATGCTGTACATCCAGGTATCTTCCGGCGCCGTAGGTGCTGGCAGCGCTCGTGGCATCTCCAAACGGCAGGAATATTTTCTCCTCCCTGACATTCTCCAGCAGGAGGACCTGTTCGGTCGTATCATTAATGGTAAAGGTCGCATATCCGTAGGTCAGGTATTCCTGCTTTTTGCCGTCATTGGTGGGCAGGTCATAAATCTCAGCTTCATCCACCGGTTCGAATCGCGCCACTACCTTGTATTTCAGGTCGGGCGGGAAAAAGGATAATCCCTTGTATTCTTCCGGCTGATCATGAAACGGGGACTCTTCCGAATACTGCATAAACCGGTTGGTTTCCTCCCGCAGTTCGTTGATTTCTTTCTGGTAGGTTTCCGGATCGTCACTCCCCAGAAAGGTGTAAAGAACCGAAGAAAGTATGACGATCAGGGCTCCGGCCACTATCCATTTTCTCATCGTTACATCAGGTTTTCGTCTGCAAAGCTAAGATAACTTTCATTCGTTAAAATCAGATGATCCAGCACCGGAATTTCGAGCAGTCTGCCGCCATCCCGTAGTTTCTGCGTGAGTTCAAGGTCAGCTTTGCTTGGTTTTAAGTGCCCGGACGGATGGTTATGAGCTACAATCAGGGCCGAAGCCAGGCTCACCAGGGCCTGTTTAAAAATTATCTTCGGGTCGACCACGGTTCCGGATACCCCGCCGCGGCTTATCCCTGCTTTCCTGATCACCTGGTGGTTCCTGTTCAGCAGCAAAACCCAGAACTCTTCGTGTTCCAGGTCCATCAGGTCGCTCCGAAGTAATTCGTAGGCATCCCTCGAACAGGTTATCTTAGGTTTTTTCCGGGCCTCATGCAGAATCCTTCTCCGCCCGAGCTCCATCGCACTTACAATACACACCGCCCGGGCTTCGCCGATACCACGCACCCGGGTCAGGTCGTCAATTCCCATGCCCGCCAGCCTGGTCAGGTCATAGTCGGCTTTCTGGAGCAGTTGCTGGGCCAGTTGGAAAGCTGAGTAATGCCGCGTGCCGGAGCCCAGCAGGATCGCCAGTAATTCGGTCTCGGTAAGACCGCCCCTTCCCTGAATCCGCATTTTCTCCCGCGGACGATCCATTTCTGCCCAATTCTTGATTTTAAGTTCTGAGGTCATCCTGCAATCATACCGGCCAAGGCGGACAATCCGAACTGCAGCTCATAAAAAAACCCCGGGAGTGCCGGGGTTATTCCTATTGATATTTCCTGAAAAATTACAGGCCGTTCACGTGACGCATCAGCTGTGATTTTTTATGAGCTGCCTTGTTCTTGTGAATAATGTTTTTCTTGGCAAGTTTATCAATCATGGATACTACCTTCTTCAGCAATTCCTGAGCTTCCGACTTATCAGAAGTGTTCTCGAGCCTCTTGATATACGTACGGGTGGTTTTATGCTGATAACGGTTTCTTAAACGCTTTGCCTCGTTCGACCTGATCCTTTTTAAGGCTGATTTATGATTTGCCATAATCCTCTTTAGTTCAACTACCTATTAATTTTGAGTGTGCAAATTTACGGGTAATATCATTTAAAGCAAAATAAGTCTCTATATTATTTTTTGTCCGCCTGCTTTTTTTACTTGGGCACATGATTCGGTGCCATCTGATCTTTCTGCTGATTTTACTTCCGGTCACTGCCGGATTCCCGGGGGCGGCTACCTGGGGGTTTTTCATGCACAGGCACATTAACCGGACCGCAGTCTTCACGCTGCCGCCGGAAATGATTGTGTTTTACAAACCGCACTTGCCGGTACTTACTGCAACAGCAGTGGATCCTGACCGAAGAAGGTATGTGGTACCTGAAGAGCCTCCGCGGCATTACATTGACCTGGACCGGTACGGTCCGGAAGATTCGATCATGGTTTCCTGGGAGGAGGTGTGCTTGCGCTTTTCACGTGACACCGTTATTTCGAACGGAATTGTCCCCTGGCATATCAACCGGTTGCGACGTGCGCTCACCACGGCGTTCAGAATAGGGGACGGGCAATCCATCCTGCGGATTTCTTCTGACCTCGGACATTATGTAGGGGATGCACATGTTCCATTGCATACCACTTCGAATTATGATGGGGAAACAACCGGTCAGGAGGGTATCCATGGCCTGTGGGAAACACGTCTGCCGGAGCTCTTTTTCCACGAATATGATGCCTTCACCGGCAAGGCGGTTTACCTGGAAGACCCGTTTCAGGAACTCTGGAACGACATTATGGAAGCACACAGGATGGTTGATACAGTTTTGCAGGAGGAATTACGTGCTCATGCACTGGCCGGCGAAGACAAGGCACGCGGATTTGCTTATCGCGGGGAGCGTCTTCAACCGGTCTACAATCAGCGATTTACCCGCATTTATCACCGTGGTCTCCGGGGTATGGTGGAGCGGCAATTCCGGAAGTCAGTACGCATGACTGCCAATATCTGGTATTCCTGCTGGGTAGATGCGGGACAACCGGCGCTGGAAGACATCAGGGTGACGGGCATACCTCGTGAACAGTGGGAACGGAAATACGATTCGCTGCGAATTGCCGACAGTCTGATGTTTTTCCATGACAATCATCTTCCGAAGGACAATGCGGTCAGATCCGGTGATCTTTTTCAGGAGTGAATGTGTAGCTTTGGAGAATGAATTATTTATCGGCGGAAAACCTACGGATATCGTTTGGAGATAAGGTGCTTTTCAGTGACGTATCGCTGGGTATTTCCCAGGGGCAAAAGATCGCGCTCGTAGGAATTAATGGTAGCGGAAAATCGACATTGTTACGGATGCTTGCGGGTGAAGAAACCCCGGAAAGAGGGGAGGTGGTCTATGCCAATGACCTTACGGTGGCATACCTGCCTCAATTGCCTGTTTTTGAGGAAGGATTGCAGGTGCTGGATGCCGTTATGATGTCGGATGACCCGGTAATAACGCTGGTTCGGGAATATGAACGAACCCTTGCCCTGTCAGACGATCCGCGTCACCAGGAAAAACTGACCTCGCTGGTCAGCGAAATGGATGCAAGAAATGCCTGGAACTATGAATTTCAGGTAAAAGAAATCCTTGGAAGGCTGGGAATACATCAACTGGATGCACGTATAGATAATTTGTCCGGCGGCCAGCGGAAACGGGTGGGAATCGCCCGGGCGTTGCTCCAGCAGCCGGATCTGGTGATCCTGGACGAGCCAACCAACCACCTGGATCTGGATGCCATTGAATGGCTGGAGGAATATCTTTCCACCAGTAATATGGCCATCATCATGGTTACGCATGACCGTTATTTCCTGGAGAATGTTACGAATGAGATAATGGAATTGGAAGGTGGCGCACTTTACAGGTACCAGGGCAATTATTCGTACTACCTGGAGAAAAAAGAAGAACGGCGAAACCTCGAGTCGCAGGAAGTTGATAAAGCCCGAAACCTGATGCGCAAGGAGCTGGACTGGATACGTCGGCAACCAAAGGCAAGGGGAACCAAGGCCAAATACCGGGTCGACGCGTTTGAAGACCTGAAAAAGAAGGCCGGTAAAACAGTCACGGGCAACGAGCTGCAGGTGGATGTTATCGAGCGAAGGCAGGGTGGCAAGATCCTCGAATTGCACGACATTGAAAAATCGTTCGGCAACAAACGGGTAATCCTGCCATTCTCCTACATTTTCAGAAAAGGGGAGAAAGCAGGTATTGTTGGCCCGAACGGCGCCGGAAAAACCACCTTTCTGAATATGATCACCGGTAAGCTGGCGCCGGATGCCGGAGAGGTTGTTACCGGGACCACGACGGTGTTTGGGTATTACCGGCAGACCGAACCAACATTTGATCCGCAGATGAAGGTGATTGACGTGGTTCAGGAAATTACGGACCTGGTGACGCTGTCGGACGGATCGAAGGTTTCCGCTTCGCAAATGCTTAACCGGTTTAATTTTCCACCTGTCAAGCAACACGATAAAGTTGGGAAGCTAAGCGGAGGGGAAAAGAGAAGACTTCAGCTATTACTTGTTCTGCTGGGCAATCCAAACTTTCTGATCCTGGATGAGCCTACAAATGACCTGGACCTGGAAACATTGCGCATTCTGGAGGATTTCCTGACTTCTTTCAACGGATGTCTGCTTCTGGTTTCACATGACCGCTACTTTATGGACCGGCTGGCTGATCATCTTTTTATTTTTAGTGAAGGTGAACCCATCCGGGATTATAATGGCAGTTATTCAACCTACAGGGAGAAGAAGAAGAAGGAGGAAGCAGCGTCGGAAAAGAAAGATGTTCCACAGGAAAAACAGGCCCCCCAACCCCGAAATAAAACGGATAAGCTGAGTTACAAGGAGAAGAGGGAAATGGAAGCCCTGGAGAAGGAGATGCAGGACTTGAATCAGGAGATAGAAACACTGACAACGAAGCTGCAATCAGGCGGACTCGACCATTCAGAGCTGGCGCAAATCGGGCAGCAGATAGAACAGGACAAGGAACTGCTCGACGAAAAAGAGTTTCGGTGGCTGGAATTATCCGAAAAGGAAGGCTAATCTTCCCAGATTATTTCAGTAATCAACAGGGGTGTCACTACTGTCGTATGCGTTATTTTTTCCGGTCGTGTGATGGTCAATTCGCTTTCAGAGGCGGGGATTACTTCTTCATCAATGACATTCCATTCACTGTCTTTTTGGTAAATGACTAAATCCCAACCGGACGATGGAAGTGTGACAGAAGGTCCTTTACTTCGGATAATACGGCTTTTTACGCTATTGACAGGGCGATTATCAATCATTTCGAGGAGGCGAATTCCGTCGGGCACTCCGTAGCCAAGGTAATTATTCGGGGAAGAAGCCAGGTGGGAAGAAGAACGTATCCATTCTGCGACCTGGGTATTGGTAAGGTCCGGACGTGCCTGCCAGACAGCTGCGGCCAGGCCCGTGATTACAGGCGCTGAATACGACGTGCCATTGAAAGAATAACAGGAAACGTCTGGTTTAACATACGAAAGACCGGGAGTGCCTACTGAGCTGTATCCCATTTTTGTCCAGGGCCAGCGAAGGCTGGTGGCACCCACGGTCAGCACTCCTTCGGCATCGCCCGGGATGCTTAAAACACGGAATCTGCGGTTTCCTTCATTTCCTGCTGATATGATCAGCAGCATGCCCTTTTCCTTTACCGCGATCGATGCTGCCCGGGCGATGGCAGTACTTTTCCCGTCAGCCTGTTCCGGTTCATAATTCTCCCGGGGATTATCATAACCGTCGGAATATCCCAGTGAGGAATTTACAAGGCGTACGCCCTTGCTGTGCATCCACTCCAGGGCAGCCACCCAATAGTCTTCTTCGCCACGGTATTCGAGATCGTCCTGATCGGTACGGGCCAGGTAAAAGGTCGCGTCATACGCCAGACCATGGACCTGGGAATGATCATTCCGGCTGCCTGCCAGGTGGGTCAGGACCTGGGTGCCGTGATAATCTTTTGAAAACCGCTCCTTATCACCGGTTTCAATAAAGTTCCTGAAAGCTTTTATTTGCTCATTTTCTATAAGATTCTTCAGGAAGCGGTTCCGGTCGGCATTCAGAAAACCGGCGTCAATCACTCCCACCAGGACTCCCTTCCCGGTGTACCCGGCTTCAGTGAGCACGTTTCCGTTTATCTGTTTTAAAACGGCATCAAACCGGACATCATCGCTGGCTGATTGGAGACCCGCCGGCTGTACCACGTGATGCATTGCTTCGATGGAAAGGATGCAGGAATCGGAATTCTGCATTGTACTGTAGCTTTCCGGAAGGTATCCGGACGCGGCACGGAGCCAGGAGGAATACAGAACAGGTTCTATGCCGTGCGTTCGCAGATGATCCAGCCGGGCGTCGGCATCGCTGTTTTTTATATCCGGATTTTTCTCGTTGAGATATATCCAATACTTTTGCTGGGCATGCAACTGCACACACGAGAGCAGGAAAAGCATACAAAACAAATACATTCTCATTCCCGGCCGCCAGTTTAGGTTCAATTTATCAATATTATGAAGTACACACCTCTTTCAAAAGAATTTCACAAACGGAATCGTCAAAATTTCGCTAAGGAGCTTAAACCCGGTGCCATTGCCGTCTTTAACTCAAATGACATTCTCCCGACCAATGCAGACGGCACCCTGCCCCTGCGTCAGAACAATGATATCCTGTACCTGAGTGGCATTGACCAGGAAGAGTCTATCCTGGTACTTATGCCTGATTTTTATGATAAGAAATACCGGGAAATTCTGTTTCTCCGGGAAACGAATGAGCATATTGCTATCTGGGAAGGGCATAAATTCACCAAAGAACAGGCACGTGAACTATCCGGAATTGAAACCGTATTGTGGCTGGATTCTTTTGAGAATACCTTTAATACCCTGATGGCGGAAGCCGAACATGTTTACCTTAATACCAATGAACACATCCGCGCCCAGGTTGTCGTGGAAACCCGCGATGCGCGATTCATAAAATGGTGCCGGGAGCATTATCCCATCCATAATTACGAACGGTCGGCCCCGATAATGCATATGCTTCGCGCTGTGAAATCGGAAGAAGAAATAAAGCAGATCAGCCAGGCCTGTGACATTACTGAGAAAGGGTTTCGCAGAATCCTGTCTTTTGTGAAGCCGGGCGTTCAGGAATTTGAAATAGAAGCGGAATATGCCCATGAATTCCTGCGAAACCGATCCAGGGGTTTTGCCTATACCCCGATTATCGCTTCCGGACGGAACGCTTGTGTGCTTCATTACATCGAAAACAGCCGGGAATGCAAGGCGGGTGATGTGCTTCTAATGGATGTGGGTGCGGAATACGGCAATTATAACGCCGATATGACACGGTCGATTCCGGTAAGCGGACGGTTTACGGAGCGCCAGCGCAACGTATATGACGCTGTTCACCGCGTGATGAAGGAAGCCATGGATATGCTCCGCCCGGGCAATGTCATTCCTGAATATCACAAGGAAGTAGGAAAGGTTATGGAAAGCGAACTGCTTGGCCTCGGTCTGCTGGATAAAACGGACATCAAAAACCAGGATCCGGATAAACCGGCGTATAAGAAATTCTTTATGCACGGGACCTCACACCACCTGGGGCTGGACGTGCACGATGTGCCGAACATTTACCAGGAAATGAAACCGGGAATGGTGTTTACGGTCGAACCGGGAATTTATATTCTGGAGGAAAACCTTGGGATCCGGCTGGAGAATGATGTGGTGGTGCAGGAGCATCACGTTGATGATCTGATGAAGAATATTCCGCTGGAAGCTGAGGAGATTGAAGATTTAATGAATCAGTAGGGAAAGATCGCCCTGAATCCGGGGAACCTGTTCCCTACCTGTTACTATCACATTAGCGCGTCAAATGGCCGTTTGATCTTTGGTCATTTGATTTCTCCGCATTATTCCGGAAGGCAAAAACCCTTCTGAAAAAAAGCGAAACATTGCGTGCATCCTTCAAATAGGCCTGTTTTTGTATATATCTTGCGATAACAAAAATAACCATTCCTGTATATATAAGTGTTAATATAATGACAAACATAGTGTGAGGTTTAATTAATACCTTTAAGTATAATTCAACTAAAATGCCAGTCAATGAGTGAACCGATTCATTCTGATGGAGCACCGGATCCGGTCGGTGCCTATCCGCATGCCCGGCGGGCGGGTAATCTCTTATTCCTTTCAGGCGTAGGCCCGCGTCGCAAAGGGAGTGATCGCATACCGGGGGTCGAACTGGATGTGAACGGCGAAGTGCTTCGTTATAATATAGAAGAACAGGCGCATTCGGTATTTGCCAATGTCCGTTCCATTCTTGAGGCGGCAGGGGCAAGCTGGGAAGACCTGGTGGACATTACCGTTTTCCTCACGAATATGAAGGAAGATTTTGCCGCGTTTAACCAGGTGTATGCCTCCTATTTCAGCGAGCACAAACCCTGCCGGACCACCGTGGAGGTAAATGCCCTTCCGACGCCTATTGCCGTCGAACTCAAATGTATTGCCGTTCTGAATACCTGAATATTTCGTAAATTACCTTAATGCGGATTGTCTTCCTTATTGTTCTGGTCTGGTCAGTGACCATTAGCGCTTCAGGACAGGATATTTTGTTCATGAGCGGACCTTTACGTAATGCTGATCCGGCCATTATCCCTGTCCTGGAAGAACAATTGGCCACTGCGGACCGCCTTGTTCTCCTGGGCGATTTTCTCAACAGGCAATCCATTAAAGCATATGCAAAACGCAAGCCCGACCCGGTGCTGGAACTGATACGGAATTTTAAAGGGCCGGTTGACTGGGTACCCGGTAGAGAAGAATGGGGAGCTATCCGGGGCAACGCAGCAGATAACCTGAATTTCCTTCGAAAGGAACTGCAGGATATAGATACTTCCTGGCATGTGCTGCCGGACGGGGGATGCCCGGGTCCGGTTGCCGTGGAAGCAAGTGACAGTGTAACGCTTCTTTTCGTGAATTCCAACTGGTGGCTGAATGAAGGAGAAAAACCGGAAGCTGCCGATTGCGGCCTTGAAGATGTGGCCGGGATTTTTGTCGAACTGGAGGAGCTCCTCAGGCAGTATGATCATACAAAGGTTTTCCTCGTTTCCTATCATCCCTTTCATTCGCTCGGACGGCGCGGCGGCTACTTCCCTGTCAGTACCCATTTACTCCCGCCTCTGGGCGGTTCGCTATACGCCGGTTACCGGAAATGGATCGGCGGCCGCCATGACCTGAGTAATTATTTCTATAAGTCAATGATGGGTGATTTCATGGAAGTCATTCAGGAATATCCGGATATCACTATTGTTTCCGCTCTTGAACCTGTTTTTCAGTACATACCAGGCGAAGCAGTTTCACAGCTGACCGTCGGAAATATTGCCAGGGGAGGCTATGTGCGTGAACGGGAGAATGTGGTAATTTCCGCAATAGCAGGATTCACGGTCCTGGATATGTCGGACGGACCCGTCGCTCATTTTTATTCGGCGGAAGGATCAGAACAAGCTTTCCTGACGCCCAACCGTATGCCGGCCCCGGCTGACCGCTTGCTGGAATCAGCGTTTCCGTCCACTGTGGATGTCGCGGCGACCGGCAAACTTCATAAGGATCAGCGGCGACCGGTCCTGCTTGGAAAAAACTATCGCGATGAATGGGAGACGATCATAGCCAATGTGCCGGTATTCGACCTTTCCACCGAAAAAGGCGGACTGAAAATTGTAAAGCAGGGGGGAGGGATGCAAACCCGTTCACTGCGCCTGGAGGCAGCCGATGAAAAACAATACGTGCTGAGGTCCATTGAGAAATTCCCCGAGAAGGCAGTGCCGGCTGAATTAAGAAATACCATAGCGGAAGATGTAGTGGCCGATCAGATATCCGCATCGCATCCTTACGGGGCGTTTGTAATCCCGCCACTGGCCGGTGCAGCGGGAGTTTACCATACCAACCCCCGCCTGGTCTGGCTGCCGGACGATCCCCGCCTGGGTAAATACCGGGAAGATTTTGCGAACGGACTTTACCTGTTTGAAGAAAGGCCCGATGATGACTGGCGGGATCTTGACAGTTTCGGGAATTCAAAGAAAATAATGAGCACGGCCGACGTCATTCAGAAGCTGGAGAATGACGGGGACCATATCATCGATCAGGAACAAACCGTTCGCTCCAGGCTCTTTGATATCTGGATCGGCGACTGGGACAGGCACGACGATCAGTGGCGCTGGGCGCGTTTTAAACCGGAGAATGAAAATGATATCAAATATTACCAGCCCATTCCGCGTGACCGTGACCAGGCCTTCTTCTGGTCTGACGGATCAATGCTCCGTTTGTCATCACGTCGGTGGGGGCAACCTAAATTCCAGGGATTTAACGAAGAGATCAGGGATGTGGCCGGACTTGAATTTAATGCACGACACTTTGACCGTACTTTTCTGACCGGAGCTGAAAAGGAACTTTGGATACAAACGGCACGTGAACTGAAGGAAAGCCTGACCAATGAGGTAATAGAAAATGCCATCAAAGGCTTCCCCCCGGAAATTTATGCGCTTCACGGCGAGGAAATCATTCACAAACTGAAAGCACGGCGTGAAGACCTGGTCAGGTACGCCGAAGAATACTATCTCTTCCTGTCGGAAATAGTTACCATTACCGCCAGCGATAAAGAAGACCTTATCGAGGTGGTCAGGTTGCCTGACGGTTCAGTCGGGGTGGAGGTTTGGCGGATTTCCGGTAAATCGGGCAATAAGAAATATAAATATTATGAACGGGAATTCGATCCTTCTGAAACCCGTGAGATACGGATTTTTGCCTTTGGTGATGACGACATTATAAACATCTCCGGAGAGAGCAACGGCGGTCCGCTCATCAGGATCATTGGAGGCAAAGGCGATGACATGTTGAACGATCAGAGCAATGTACACGGACCCGGTAGAAAGACAATCGCCTACGACACTCCGGGAATGAAGATTCAATCGTCAGGAGAAGTTCGGGATCGCAGGAGCGAAAAGGAAGGAATTAATAAGTATGACCGGTATTCATTTAAATTCAACACTACCATGCCGTTGGTTACCGGGGGTTTTAACCCGGATGACGGGATCTTTATCGGGGGCGGATTAGTTGCCACCCGTCACGGCTTCAGGAAAGAACCCTATAAATTGAAGCATAACTTCCTGGCCTCCCTGGCACCGCGCTCCGGCTCCTATAATTTTTCCTATGACCTGCATTTTGTGGACCTGATAGGCAACTGGGACCTGCAGCTGGAAGCCGATGTGTCCGAACCCAGCTACGCTGATTTCTTTTACGGGTTTGGCAACAAGACTAATTTTAATGAAGACCTCTGGGACGAAGACCGCCAGTTTTACCGTGTTCACTATCATCAGTGGATCCTCAAACCCATGTTGCGTCATTCAACCACCGATGAGAAACACCGGTTCATGATCGGACCCTCCTTCCGGTCTATCGAAGTGGAAGAAGATGATAATGAGGACGGCGCCAGGTTTATCAGTCTGTACGCCGATTATACGGGGCGCGGACCAGAGACGGATATACCCTTCCTGGAGACCAGGAGGTTCTATGTCGGACTGGAAGGACGCTATCAGTTTGATTTACGTGATCAGGCACTGTTTCCAAAAGAAGGATTGCTGTGGAACGTGGAGGCAGCTGCATTCCGGCAAATCGGGGAGGAAGAAAATGATTTCCGGCAGGTCTGCTCTGACCTTTCCGTTTATTCGACAGTCGGTGGATCCCTGCGCACCACGCTGGCATTTCGCCTGGGCGGACAAGTAAATTTTGGAGAATATGAATTTTACCAGGCTGCCAGGCTCGGTGGTACCCGTAACCTGAGGGGTTACCGGAAATTTCGTTTTGCAGGCGAAAAAACTTTCTTTACCAACCTTGAGATCAGGACCAAGCTGATCCAGTTCAATTCCTTCCTTTTCCCGGCCGAAGTGGGCATACTTTTATTCCATGACCTGGGCAGGGTATGGGAACCGTCTTCGGATGAAATAATTTCTGATCCCAAAATGAACACATGGCATCGCGGAATGGGAACGGGAATATGGATATCCCCACTGGGACAGCTCGTCATATCAGCCGATTACGGCATATCCAATGATGACGAACGGGCGTTTTTTGTCCGATTCGGATTTATGTTTTAGACTGCGAAAGATTCTCCGCATCCGCAGGTACGGGATGCATTGGGGTTGATGAACTGAAAACCTTTGCCGTTCAGTCCGTCCGAAAAATCAAGCGTCGTACCAAGGAGGTAAAGCAGGCTTTTCTTGTCCACCAGGATCTTCACGCTTTTATCTTCGAAGATCTCATCGGAATCCTGTATTTTTTCATCGAAAGTAAGCTGGTACATCAGGCCGGAACATCCGCCACCCTGTACTGACACACGGACATTATGCTCGTCCGATTTGCCTTCTTCCCTGCGTAATTCAATAATACGTGCTTTTGCCTTATCAGTAATAGTAACCATAGTTTGCAAATTTAGGCAACTGGATTCAAAACAACACTAAAAACGGTGATCTGGTTCATATCCCTGCCGTAGTATAATTTATCCAGCGCGTCGTACATGTTGCTGGCCCTGAAATAAGAGGTATGCAACTCTTTTTCCCCGTTGGCGATCCACTGAATTGTATAAGAACTCTCCTTCTCCCGGTAATTCTGAACATAGTCCAGCATTTTATTAAGGGCATCCACCTTGTCGTATCCGTTCACCGAATGAAACAGAAAAGACTGATTGTGGCGCGGGTTAATGGTTATGAGGTCGAGCTTTATTTTATTCTGATCGGCCACACCGTATTCGAAGATCAGCGCATTGCTTCTGAGACCGAGGTAACTCTTGATCTCTTTCTGAATTCTTGCTGCTTCAACATGCTGATCGTTCTTGATATCCATAAGCATGGGTGATTTTATTTGGAATAAAAACTTCTTGTCTGGGGAAAAAGTTTCAACTTTAGTCCGGACAAAGGTAATTAAACTTGTTTAAACCTTTAATTATGCGAAAGATAGAACATATTGGCATTGCAGTAAAGGATACGGCCGCTTCAGTTGAATTATTCTCCAAATTACTCAATGCCACGCCCTATAAAACCGAGGAAGTGGAATCGGAAGGCGTGACCACCACCTTTTATCAATTGGGAGAATCAAAAATTGAATTGCTGGAAGCCAGTAAGGAAGATTCCGCTATCGCGAAATTCATAGAAAAAAGAGGGGAGGGCATCCATCACATCGCGTTTGACGTGGAAGATATTCATGCGGAGATCGAACGGTTGAAAGCCGAGGGATTCCAAATGATCCACGAGGAGCCAAAAAAGGGGGCCGACAATAAACTAATCTGTTTCCTGCACCCGAAATCGACCAACGGGGTGTTGGTCGAGCTTTGCCAGGAAATTAGTTCCAGCGTTTAAAATTCGGCTTTTTACGATCGTACTGGATATCGTTGTAGTACTTCAGCTTCCGCTTTCCCTCAGCCGTCTTGTACTGCGGCTTCGGTCCGCATGAGGAGAACATAATGGCCAATAACAACACCAAACTTCCCGGAATTAGTAATCTTCTCATAACTTTGTCATTTAATCCGTTTTTAGATGCCTCTGGCATCGTGCATGTAACCGAACATGTAAGAAATAAGCGAAGAATCAATCCGAAATATTATGGCGGAAAAACGTACTGATATTAGTGAACTGGGAGAATTTGGGCTCATTGACCACATTACCCAAAATTTTAAACTGGAACAGCCTTCTTCCGTCTTAGGGGTTGGGGATGATGCCGCCCTTATTGATGATACCGGGCGGCAAACGGTGATCACTTCGGACATGCTGCTGGAAGGCATCCATTTTGATTTGTCTTACATGCCGCTCAAACACCTGGGATTCAAGGCGGTGGCGGTTAATATTTCTGACCTGGCTGCCATGAACGCTTTTCCGGGACAGATCCTGGTGAATGTCGGTCTCAGCAATCGTTTTTCCGTAGAAGCGGTGGACGAATTATATAAAGGCATAGAAACCGCGTGCCAGGCCTACAAGGTGGATCTGATAGGAGGGGATACGACGGCCAGCGCGAGCGGACTGGTCATTTCCATTACCGCGATAGGACATGTGATGCCGGATCAGGCCGTTCGCCGGTCCGGGGCAAAACCGAATGATATCCTGTGTGTGACCGGTGACCTTGGGGCAGCCTACATGGGCCTGCAGGTACTGGAAAGGGAAAAGCAGGTCTACCTGACCAATCCGGATATGCAGCCCCAGCTGGAGGAATTCCAGTACATTGTGCAGCGGCAGCTTCGTCCTGAGGCCCGGATGGACATCATCCATGAATTACGGGATAAGGAGCTGGTCCCCACTTCGATGATCGATATTTCCGACGGACTTGTTTCGGAGATCTTTCACCTGGGCAAGCAATCCGGCACTGGATTCCGGATTTATGAAGATAAGATCCCGCTGGACAAAGAGACGTACGATACGGCCTACCAGTTCAAACTGGACCCCACTACCTGCGCACTGAATGGCGGGGAGGATTACGAGCTCCTTTTTACCATTTCCCAGGATGATTATGAGAAAGTAAAAGACCATCCGGATATTCACTTCATCGGACAGGCCACCGAAAATAAGGACCTGTTTGATATGGTGACAAAAGGGGAGAATGTAGTGCCGCTGGAGGCCCAGGGCTGGAACCACCTGCGCGCTTAATTCTCCGGATAGGGAATGTAAAGGAACCGCGTAAAATTGGCGTCGACTACAAAAAGGCAGCAAAATTCATCCGGGTCTTTGTAGGATTCCGTGAATTCGTCTTCCATGTCCCGGGCAATGATCTCCCGCTGAATAAATTCATCCAGGTATGACGCATTATAATTCCAGTCCAGGTCCAGGTCGTCCCGGCCCAGCAACAATTTCCCGATTGGCAGATCAATCTTGGAAATCGGGAAGATCGGGTAGTCAGAAAAGCCCTGCCTTCTGATGGCATAGGAAGCCTCCTTCAGCGTATCTGAAATTTTTACAAAGTCAGAGGAAATGGATCCCAGGTATTTTCCGTCTAATTCCGGATCGTTCATAATCAGCGCTTTTCGGCAAAGATAGGGGTTCGCCACGGAAGGTGAAAGCAATGCGCTGACAGTATTATTTGTATTAATACGTTCCGGTCGATCCGTTTTTTATATTTTAGTGCAAACAAAAAAATTCAACCGGATGAAGCCAGTTTTACTTCTTGCCTTTCTTTTAAGTTCTTCAATTCTCCTTGCCCAGACCCCGGACAGCTATCAGCAACGGCGGACAATGGAGTCAAATACGCTCCTTAAAAAATATCCCGCGCGGAATATCGGTCCGGTCGTGCAGGGAGGCCGTGTTACGGATATCGAAGTCAATCCGAATGATATTACCGAATACTACGTGGCATTTGCCTCCGGGGGTATTTTCAAAACGACCACCAACGGTGTGACGTTCGAACCTGTTTTCGATGACCAGGATGCCCTGGGAATTGGTGATATGGCCCTGGCCCCGTCCAATCCGCAAATCATTTATGCGGGAACCGGTGAGAAGAACAGCAGTCGTTCAAGCTATGCGGGAAGCGGTATGTATAAAAGTACTGACGGCGGAAAAACCTGGTCCGCCGCCGGACTCTCTGAAACCCAGCATATCGCGAGAGTACTGGTACATCCGTCAGATCCGGATGTGGTGTGGGTTGCCAGTATTGGTGCGCTTTATTCCAACAATGAAGACCGTGGCGTGTTCCGCTCTCAAGATGGCGGCGCGACCTGGGAGAAAACATTGTACATCAATGACAGCACGGGGATTATTGACCTGGTGATCAATCCGGATAATCCGGACCAGCTATGGGCTGCCTCCTGGGAGCGAACGCGCAAAGCCTGGGATTTTAAAGGCGACGGGCCGGGGTCTGCCATTTACAGATCATCTGACGGAGGTAAAACCTGGGAAAAAGCCGTTTCAGGCTTTCCGCAGGGTGACGGGGTCGGGCGCATTGGCCTGGCTGTGAGTCCTTCAGATCCGGACAGACTTTATGCGTTCCTGGACAATCAGAAGATGAAGGAGAAGGAGAAAGAGGAGGAAGCGGAAACTGATGCACTTGATATTGCCGATTTCAGAGATATGACGCCCCAGCATCTTCTGGACCTCGACGACAAACTGCTGGAGGAATTCCTGAAATCCAGGGGCTACCCGGAAAAGTATTCGGTTCAGCAGGTCAAGTCGGATATTCGCCAGGGGGCCTATACACCACGTGACATTGGCAATTATTTCAGTGACGCCAACGAGGAGCTGTTCAATACGGAAGTGACCGGTGCACAGCTCTACCGTTCCGATAACGGTGGCGATTCCTGGAAGCTTGTCAACAGCTACGCACTTGACGGGGTGTATTTCACCTATGGGTACTATTTCGGGGAAGTGCGGGTGGCGCCGGATAATGCCGACGAAGTATATGTTTTCGGGGTGCCGCTTCTGGCATCCTACGACGGCGGTGAAACCTACGCGCGTATCGATACAGTCGGTGATGTTCACGTCGATCACCAGGCCATGTGGATCGATCCGTCAGACAGCGACCACATCCGGCTGGGAAATGATGGCGGACTCTATGAAAGCTACGACGGGGGTGCCAATTGGAACCATATCAACAACATGCCGGTA
This sequence comes from Bacteroidia bacterium, assembly GCA_030432655.1. Lineage (GTDB taxonomy): Bacteria > Bacteroidota > Bacteroidia > Cytophagales > Cyclobacteriaceae > JAUILA01. The sequence continues at coordinate 16,631 of JAUILA010000026.1, read as the reverse complement.
GGGCAGTTTTACACGGTGAATGTGGACAATGAAAAACCTTACAACGTGTACGGCGGACTTCAGGACAACGGTTCGCTGGTCGGCCCTTCCACTTCTGTGCCTAACCGGTCACGCCATTGGGAAGACCTCATGGGAGGTGACGGAATGTACGTTTCACCGGATCCGAGGAACGCGGACATCGTTTATACAGGGTTTCAGTTTGGTAATTATTATAAGATCAACCGGCGGACCGGCGATGCCAGCAAGGTGACCCCGATGCATGATATCGGCGAGGATCCGCTCCGCTGGAACTGGCGTGCGCCGCTGATCATAAGCAAACATAACCCGGATATCGTGTACATGGCCTCGCAGCGAGTGTACAGAAGCATGGACAGCGGGGATACCTGGAAAGCGATAAGTGACGACCTGACACGTGATCTTCCGCAGGGCAATGTGCCATTCTCCACCATATCCACCCTGGATGAATCACCGCTTGAATTTGGATTGCTGATCGCCGGTACCGACGACGGCCACGTCCGGATCCTGAAAGACGGAAGCTGGAAAGAGGTGGACAACGGCCTGCCAGAGCACAAGTGGGTGAGCTTTGTCATGGCCAGTCCGCACGATGAGAACACCTTTTTTGTTTCTCTGAACGGGTACCGTGAGGATGACTTTTCCGCCTACCTGTATAAAACCACAGACAGCGGTAACACATGGACCTCGCTTAAGGGAAATATGCCGGAAATCGTGGTGAATGCCATTCTCCAGGACCCGGTGAGCCCGTCCCTGCTGTACGCCGGAACTGATCACGGGCTGTACATCAGCCTGGACGGCGGGGAAAAATGGGAATACGCCGCAACGATACCGAATGTATCGGCGTACGACCTGGTGATTCAGCCGCGGGAGAATGAACTGGTCGTGGCCACTCACGGCCGGAGCATGTACGTGGTGGATGTTGCCCCGCTGCAGTCGGCCAGTGTCAGTCCGGATGAATTACTGGTCTTTGCCGGGTCGTCGATCCGTTACAGCAGTCGCTGGGGGGAGAAGAGGTACGAATACCTGGAGCCATATTCTCCCGAATATGCAATCCGCTATTATGCGCCCGGCGAGGGTAAGGTGACCTTCACCATTACGGACGAGGAGGATAAGAAGGTGGCCAGCTGGTCGGAGGAACCCTCGGCGGCGTTTGACAAGACAACCTGGGACCTGAAGACCGGCAACCGGAAATCGCCTTACATTGAAAAAGGAAAATACAAGCTTGAAGTCAGCCAGGGTGACAAGACGGTGACCCGGGACCTGGAAGTGAAGTGATCAGAATTCAGGGGGACTGAACGCGGGATTATGTTGGGCTACTTCGCCGGCAAGGACCGGGAAGAATTGATTAAATTGTTCATGAAAGGCCTCGTAATTTGCTTCCAGATCGGTAACCGCCTCCTCCATGTGTGATTTAAACGATGTGCGGCGGGCCATTCCGGATAGTGCCTGGTGAATCCCCTCCCGGCTCGCGTAGCTAAGCAGCCAGTTGTCAGCCGCCATGTAGGTAAGCATGTGCGAAGCCGCGCGGGGCATTTCCTCGCGACGGCGCTGCAGAATACCGTACACCTCCCGCGTGAATTCAGGAAGACTCCGCTGGCTGAAATCCGGCCAGAACCTGGCCAGGAAATGATCGTAGAACATATCGACAATCACCCCTGAATAATGCCGGTATTTGTCCCGGAGAATGTCCTTGCTGTTGGAGACGATTTCATGGTGATCGGTGAAATCATCTATGCGGCGATGGAGCAGAATGCCCTCCCTGATTCCCGGAGAATATTTTTCGTACTTGTGCCCTTTGACGAAATCGCCAATGAAGTTTCCAAGCATAATATCTTCAGATGAGCCGGAAAGGTACAAGTGGGCAAGAAAATTCATACGTTAAAACTACTATATTTGATTGAAACCATTGCGTGTGTCTATGGCAAATGATGTATTTGGTGCTGCCCTGTGGGACTATTTCAGGGAGGCACGCGGCGATAAGCTATGGCTGAACAATTCATACGGGGACCCGGAAGAAATGCCCGTAGAGGTATTTTTCAGGGAAGAGGACGACCTGTCGGAACTGGAGCATTACGCCCTGTCCCTCGCATACGGCAGGATCCTGGATATCGGGGCCGGGGCCGGCGTACACACCCGCATATTCCAGGAAGAAGGCTATGATGTCACTGCCCTCGAGCCATCAGCGAAGGCCTGCCGGATCATGACGGAGAGCGGCATTCAGCAGGTGGTCAACGGGAGAATATCGGATTTCTCGGGGGAGCAATACGATACACTCTGGCTGATGATGAACGGGATCGGCGTTACCGGACGTATTGCCAACCTGGCAGGACTGCTCAGGCATTTGTCGGATTTGCTCCATGACCGGGGCAGGATTATCCTGGACAGCAGCGATATCCGATACCTGTATTCCAATGACCTCCCGATGGACCGCTATTTCGGGGAAATTGATTACCAGTATGTATATAAAGGGGAGGCGGGAGAATGGTTTACCTGGCTATACCTTGATCAGCGGATGCTGGAGCATTACGCCACCCTGGCCGGTCTTAACTGCCAGGTGGTTTTCGAGAACCAGGAAGATCAGTACCTGGCGGTGCTCACCAAATAATCAGAATAAGTGAGCCTAGTTATCGCCCTGGAAACGCACCTGGCGGTAACGAAAACTCAGGTAAGAGAGCACATTCCCAAAATGCTCAAGACCTTCCTGTAATTCCTCCGGAACTTCCTTGTTGCCCATACGGCAAAGGAGCAGGCCGTAAATGCCGTTCAGACAAGCCTGGATATCACTTTTGACCGCTCCGTGTGAATCACGAATGCTCTCCCGGATGTGCGGACGGGCGGCATTATAAACAGCAGCAAATTCTTCGTCGGCCGGGAGGAGCTCTTCCTTCAGCCGAAGCAGCTGGTCAACAAACTCCTGCACTTCACGCAGGTGTCCGCGGTCGGTCAGACCCTGCTCCTTCATATTCTCCATTATATTACTGAACCACGTTTCCATTTCCTGTTTTTCATCGTCTTCCACGGGAAAATGGCTGATCACATACTGGCGGATATCGTCCAGGTTAAATTCATATACCCGGATGAGATCTTCCATCTGGTACATGTAGATAATGAACTCGGCGATATTCTCTTCGAGTTTCTGCCGGGCGACCGCATTATTTTCAGTGATGTTCATGGATGCTGATTTATGCCTGAAGTTGCTGCGAAGTTAGGAAATTAGCTATAAACGGGTCATCCGGCAGGAAATTATACGGACAATGTCCGAATAATAATGACAATTGATGAATAACACCTACTTTTGCACATTCAGAACAAAGCATAAGGTCTGATCATTAGATTGTAGATGAAGAATATTCGAAATTTTTGCATTATCGCGCACATTGACCATGGCAAAAGTACCCTGGCCGACCGGTTGTTGCAGGCAACCAATACCGTTACGGAGCGTGAGATGCAGGAACAGTTGCTGGATGATATGGACCTGGAGCGTGAGCGCGGCATTACCATTAAGAGCCATGCCATCCAGATGGATTTTAATTTTCACGGAGAGGACTATACCCTCAACCTGATCGATACCCCGGGGCACGTGGATTTCAGTTACGAGGTATCGCGGTCAATCGCTGCCTGTGAAGGTGCACTGCTTATCGTGGATGCGGCGCAGGGTATCGAAGCCCAAACGATTTCCAACCTGTACCTGGCCCTGGAACATGATCTGGAAATTATTCCCGTACTGAATAAAATCGACCTTCCGAGTGCCATGCCGGAAGAAGTGACCGACGAGATCGTGAACCTGATCGGGTGTGATCCCGGTGATGTGATCCATGCCAGTGCCAAGGAAGGCATTGGGATCGATAATATTCTCTCGGCAATTATTAACCGAATCCCCGCCCCAGGCGGTGACCCTGAAGAGCCCCTTCAGGCCATGATATTTGATTCGGTATTTAATCCGTACCGCGGCATTGAAGTCTACTTCCGGGTATTCAACGGCACGATCCGGAAAGGGGACGAGGTAAAATTTGTCAACACCGGAAAATTTTATGAGGCGGATGAGATCGGGGTGCTGAAACTGAAGCAGCAGCCCCGGGACAAGATTTCTGCCGGAAATGTCGGGTACCTGATCTCCGGGATCAAGGTGGCTAAGGAAGTGAAAGTGGGGGATACCATCACCCATGTCGACCGGCCGTGTAAGGCGGTAAAAGGGTTTGAGAATGTTAAGCCGATGGTTTTTGCCGGGATCTACCCGGTGGATACGTCGGAATTTGAGGAATTGCGGGCCTCCATGGAGAAACTCCAGCTGAATGATGCTTCGCTTGTCTGGGAGCCGGAAACGTCGGCGGCCCTGGGCTTTGGTTTCCGGTGCGGTTTCCTGGGCATGCTGCACATGGAAATTGTCCAGGAGCGGCTGGAACGTGAGTTTGACATGACCGTGATTACCACGGTGCCATCGGTACAATTCCACGCGGTGCAGACCGATGGGTCGGTGCGGCATATCAATGCCCCGTCTGAAATGCCGGAGCCGAATACCATTTCCCATATCGAGGAGCCCTTTATCCGGGCGCAGATCATAACCAAGGCAGAATACATCGGGAATATTATGAACCTCTGTATTGACAAGCGGGGGATCATCAAGAACCAGATCTACCTGACGGCTGACCGGGTGGAGCTTACTTTTGAACTTCCGTTGTCCGAGATCGTCTTTGATTTCTTCGATAAACTGAAGACCTTGTCACGCGGGTACGCTTCGCTGGATTACCAGCCGATCGGCTACCGGCAGTCTAACATGGTGAAGCTGGATATCCTGCTCAATGGGGACAAGGTGGATGCCTTGTCGGCGATCGTTCACCGGGACAAGGCGTATGAATGGGGCAAGCGGCTGTGTGAAAAGCTGAAGGACCTGATCCCGCGCCAGATGTTTGAGATCGCGGTTCAGGCTTCGATCGGCACCAAGGTAATTGCCCGTGAGACGGTGAGGGCCATGCGTAAGAACGTACTGGCCAAGTGTTATGGAGGGGATATTACCCGGAAGAGAAAGCTTCTGGAAAAGCAGAAGAAAGGTAAGAAACGCATGCGACAGGTGGGGAACGTGGAAGTGCCCCAGGAAGCCTTCATGGCCGTTTTGAAACTTGATTAATCATTCTCCTATGACCACCACAACCAAATCCAACATTCTTGACGGCAGGCGGGTAGCCAATGAGATCCAGGACGAAATTAAAAAGCGCGTTGACGAACTGAAGGAAAAGGGTAAAAAAACACCGCACCTGGCGGCCATTCTGGTCGGGGACGACGGGGCAAGCCAGACGTATGTGAACAATAAGATCCGCGCCTGTAAAAAGGTCGGCTACGAATACACCCTGATGAATTACCCGGCCACCATTAGTGAAGAGAAGTTACTGGCCCAGGTTGACCGGATCAATAAAGACGAAGACATTGACGGCCTGATTGTCCAGCTTCCCCTGCCTGATCATATCAGTTCGACCAAGGTCACGGAGCACATATCCCCGGAGAAAGACGTGGACGGATTTACCAACCTGAATTACGGAAGGATTACTTCCAACCATCCCGGATTGATGCCGGCCACGCCTTACGGAATTGCCGAATTGCTTAAACGCTATGATGTGCCGTTGAAAGGCAGCCATTGCGTAATGGTCGGAAACAGCCGGACGGTGGGTGCTCCGATGACGGCGATCCTTTCCTACCAGGAACTTGCCACCGTTACCGTTTGCCATAAATATACAAAGGACCTGGCCAGCCATACGCGCAGGGCGGATATCCTGATTGTGGCCACCGGGGTGCCCGGACTCGTAAAGGGGGATATGGTAAAGGAAGGCGCCGTGGTGGTGGACGTCGGGATCACACGGGTTGCTTCAGATGAACATGAGCGCGGCTATTACCTGAAAGGAGACGTGGAGTTTGAGGAGGTTAAGGAGAAAGCTTCGCTGATTACCCCGGTGCCGGGAGGTGTCGGACCGATGACGATTGCTTCGTTGTTGCTGAATACCCTCCGGGCCACGGAGATGCGTATTGAAAGGCAATAATTGGCAATATTTTTTGAATTTTTAACGTTGGCCCTTTAATTGAGGGAAAATTGGAGTATGTATTTTTTAAGACTAAGCATTCTCCCGGTTTTATTTTTTATGTGTGTCCTCACAGGACAGGCACAGCAGACACCGGGAACAAAGAACAAGAAAGCAGCTGAATATTTCAGGCAGGCCGATAATTTCCGGGTACGGGGACAGTATGAGGAAGCCCTGGAGTACCTGAATGCCGCGGTGGACAAGGACGATGATTTTTATGATGCCTGGCTGATGATGGGGTTGATTCATAAAGCCCAGGGCGATCTTCCGAGGGCCAGGGTGTCACTGGAGAAGCTGCTCAGGATTGAGCGGGAGAATCAGGCGCCGGCGTATTTTGAACTGGCCGACCTCTACGTGCAGATTCAGGAATACGAAAAGGCACTGGAAATGGCTAATAACTACCTCGCGCTGAACCCGGGAAACAAGCGCCGCCGCGAGGAAGCGGAGCAATACGCGGCCAATGCGGAATTTGCTATTGCCAACCAGGCCAGGATGGCGGAATTTGATCCGCGCCCAATGCCGGATGAAGTGAATTCCTTCCCGATGCAGTATTTTCCGATCCTGACCATCGACGGAACCGGGATCATTTATACCAGGCGGCTGGGAATTTCCATGGATTACGATGAGGACCTGGTGATCAGCAGGAAAGATGCGACGGGCAACTGGCAGGAGCCGGTATCGTTGTCAGACAATATTAATTCTCCCGGAAACGAAGGAACCTGTACCATGTCGGCTGACGGGCGAAGCCTGATCTTTACTTCCTGCTACGGCCGGGAAGGGTATGGCAGTTGTGACCTGTTTATTTCTTACCGTACCGGGGACACCTGGTCGGCCCCGGAAAACCTGGGAGGTGTGGTGAATGGTCCCAGCTGGGAATCGCAACCGTCGCTGTCACCGGACGGGCGTACCTTGTATTTTGTGTCGAACCGACCGGGTGGACTGGGCAACCGAGATATCTGGATGACCACGCTGGATGAAGCAGGCAACTGGACTACGCCGGTTAACCCGGGAGAGGCCATTAATACCCCGCAGGAAGATGTTTCTCCATTTATTCATCCCAGTAATTCCATTCTTTATTTCTCCTCTAACGGGCGCACCGGTTTTGGTGGATATGATATTTATTATGCGGAAAGGGCAGGGGCCGGCTGGCAGGAATCGGTGAATTTCGGGGCGCCGGTCAATACCGGGGAAGACCAGGTGAGCCTGTTCATTTCTCCTGATGGCAAAAAAGGCTATTATTCGCTGGAGGACAATGGTGATGCGGCCAAAAAATCTAAGATCTATGCATTTGACGTGCCTGAAGATATGCAGGTGGCGGCCAGGACTTCCTATGTGACGGGCATTGTTACGGATGCACACACAGGGGAAAAGCTGGAGGCGGAAATCGAATTGTTTGATATCCTGGATGAGGAAAGGGAAAGCCTTGTGAGTTCGGATCCGGAAAACGGCAGGTACCTGATCGTGCTGGCGGAAGGATCAGAGTATGCACTTTATGTGAGCAAGCCCGGGTACCTGTTTAACAGCGCCTCCTTTGTTTTTGAGGAAGGACAGGACATCAAGGCCGTCACCAGGGACATTGAACTGGAGCCGATCGAATCCGGGTCGGTGAGTATCCTGAACAATATATTCTTTGAGACGGATAAATACGAACTGAAGGAGAAGTCCAAAACCGAGCTGAACAATGTGATCCGGTTCCTCGAGCAGAACCCGGATGTAAAAATTGAAATTTCCGGTCATACCGATGATGTCGGGACCGCGACATATAATATGAATTTATCCCGCCGCCGGGCCGAGTCGGTTTACCAATATTTGATAAATCAAGGGGTGGATGACAACCGACTGAATTCCAGCGGATATGGTCAGACAAACCCTGCATTTCCCAACGATTCCGAGGAGAACAGAGCCCGGAACAGACGCATCGAATTTAAGGTGTTGTAACATTTATTACATCCTTATTTAAACAAAATCCCCCAATTTGGGTTATAAATTTGCTAATAGTAATACCCCGTTTAGTGGTATTTTCTATGTAGCTTTACCTAATAATTATTTTAATGTTAACCTAAAGGAAGTATTATGAGAAAATCTCTACTTTTCATGGTTCTGGCGTTCAGTGTTTTAGCGTTTACCGCTAATGCACAGACACGGACCATCTCCGGGACAGTTACGTCCGAGGACGATGGTTCTGAGCTGCCAGGAGTGAATGTTGTATTGAAAGGGACTTCTGTTGGTACTGTTACGTCTATCGACGGACAGTATACACTGGAGGTGCCCACGGAAGGAGGTACACTAGTATTCTCTTTCATTGGTCTTGCGACCAAAGAAGTAGCTATCGGCGCACAATCTGTTGTTAATGTCGCCATGGCACAGGATGTTACCGAATTATCTGAAGTAGTAATTACCGGATACGGTGAGCGTAACAAGGAATCTTTTACGGGTTCGGTTGCCTCTGTAGGAGCAGATGTGATTGAAAACCGTCCGATGCCTTCCGTTGACCAGGTGTTACAGGGTAATGTTCCCGGACTTCAGCTGAGCAACTCATCAGGAACACCCGGTTCCACTCAGCAGATCAGGATTCGTGGTATAAGCTCTATTTCCACGTCGAATGAACCATTATTCGTAATTGACGGGGTACCTGTAGTGAGCGGTGATAACAACCGTTCGACAGCTACCGGTAACCTGGGTGTACTTGCCTCGATCAACCCGAACGATATTGAAAGCGTTCAGGTGTTAAAGGACGCCAGTGCGACTGCACTTTACGGTGCACGTGGTACCAACGGTGTAATTATTATCACCACCAAGCGTGGAAAATCAGGCAAAGCCTCATTTAATTTCAGCGCGCAGTATGGCGGAGTGGATCGTGCTGTAGACGGTCCTGACATGCTTAACGCCGCGCAGTGGGATGAGCTTTATTATGAGAGTTTGGTTAATGCCGGATTCTACGGCACCATCGCTGAAGCACAGGCCAACGAAGACAGTGGCTGGGACGGTGTTACAGACACCGACTGGAACGAGGAAGTGAAGAATGATGACGCTATCTCGCAGCAGTATGACTTCTCTGCACGTGGTGGTAATGAACAAACCAACTACTATGTATCACTTGGATACATGCAGCAGGACGGTGTGAACGTCGGAAGTGATTTCGAGCGTGTAACCGGTAAAGTTAACCTGGGAACCTACCTGAGCGAAAAATTCCACCTGTCAAACTCGCTGACTGCCTCTAAGGTAACGCAGAACGGACAGCTGGAAGGTACTGCTTATTTCGGTAACCCGGACGGAGCGGTAATCTTTATGCGACCTACTGACAGGCCGCGTAATGATGACGGAACTCCGAATATCACAGACCTGTCGGGTGTATTCTTCAACCCGCTTTACATTGCAGCAAATGACATCAATGAGCGTGTTCAGTCAAGGATACTGAACAATACGCAACTTACCGTGGATATTATTCCCGGACTGCAGTATATCGGAACAGTCGGACTGGATTTCCTGCTGACTGAAGAATTGTACTTTGACAACAGGAATTATGGTGATGGCGCCGGTGAAGGTGGTGGATCAACCATGTACAGCAACCGTAACTTCAACTATGTTATTAAAAACCAGTTGAAATACGATTTTGACCTGGGTGTGGATCATAATTTCACTGCTTCTGTTGTGTATGAAGCACAGAAGAATGATTACAAAACCACTGCTTCAGGCGGTGACGGTTTTGCCGCGGATGGATTATATTATCCTTCCTCAACGGGTAACCCGACGTTTGTTTCCGGTTTTGTAAATGACTGGGCCATCAATTCCATCATGGGATTTGTGAACTATGGATTTAACAACCAGTTGTTCATCGATGCGTCGATCCGTCGTGAAGGTAATTCACGTTTTGCTCCTGAGTATCGCTGGGGTACATTCTACGCATTTGGTGCAGCATGGTCATTCTCTGAGAATGCACTGTTTGATAATATGGATTGGCTGGGCCTTGGTAAGTTGCGTGCATCTTACGGTAAAACAGGTAACGCCTTTATCGGATTGAACAACTATCAGGCATTCCTGGCGTACAGCGCTGATTACAACGGTCAGCCTGCGGTATTCCCGAGCCAGGTAGGTAACGAAGAGCTGACATGGGAGAATTCCTTCCAGTTCGGCGTAGGATTGGATTTGAACTTCTTCGATCGTGTGGATGTAACGGTTGATTACTTCAACAGGGAGACCACAGACATGCTTTTCAACGTGCCATTGTCACGTACCACCGGTTTCACCAGCCAGACCCAGAACATCGGGGATATGGTGAACAAAGGATGGGAAGTTTCAGCTAAAGGTGATGTGATCCGTTCAGGAGACTTCACATGGACACTCGGATTTAACTTCACTTCTCTTGAGAATGAAGTGACCAAACTGCCTGTTGATGCGAATGGTGATGAGATTGGAAGCGAGACTGCTACCCAGAAGATCACTGTCGGACAGCCGGTTAATGCCTGGTACATGCCTGCATGGGCCGGAGTTGATCCTGCTACAGGTGATGCATTGTGGTATACTGATGAAACTCTTTCTGAAACTACAAGCACCTATTCACAGGCTGGCGATGTGTACGCCGGCGGTAACGCCCTGCCGACATTCTTCGGAGGTCTGAACACTCGTTTCCAGTTTAAAGGTGTTTACCTGACTGCAGATTTCTATTACAGTACAGGTAACCAGGTGTATGATTCGTGGGCATTCTACTCACAGTCAGACGGACAGTTCACCTTTACTATTGCCAATGGGTATGCTCGTCAGTTTGACCGCTGGCAACAGCCTGGTGATGTAGCTGAAAACCCACGTAACGTTTACGGTAATACATCCCAGTCAAACTCAGCTTCATCGCGTCGTTTGTATGACGGAGAATTCCTGCGTCTGAGAAACATGACAGTTGGTTATACACTGCCTGTTTCACTGGTTTCGCAAATCGGTCTCACAGGGGTTGATATTTACTTCAGGGGAACCAACCTGTTCACCTGGACTAAAGATGAAAACCTGGAATTTGATCCCGAAGTTGATGCGGACGGATTCCTGGATCTGAATGCTCCTGCATTGAAAGTGCTGACAGCAGGGTTGAATGTGAGATTCTAAAAAGAAGCAATCATGAAAAAAATACTTAATAAATATAATGCAATTGCACTGGCAGTACTTATGCTGTTTGGTTGTTCGGAGGATTTCCTCGAGCCGACTGTAAGTACTTCCAAGGATGTAAATACCAGTATCAATACCGTTGAAGATTTAGACGGGATCATGCTGGGAGCTTACGACCGGATGGGCCAGATTGGTTATTACGGTCGTGATATTATCGCACACGGTACGGTACGCTCGGATAACGCGTACAGTAATGGAAACTCAGGACGTTTTGTGTTATCAGGACAGTTTGCCTATAATTCAACTTCAGGTGATCCCAGCACAACATGGTTGGACATCTATGAAGTTATCGCTAATACCAACCTCATCATTGATGCGGAAATTGGCGATGAAGGCAGTACGCCTGAAGCGCAGCACATCGTAGGAGAAGCTTATGCTGTACGTGCACTGGCACATATGGATTTGCTCCGTTTCTACGGACAGATATATACAGGTGGTTCGTTGGGAATTCCTTATGTAGGAGGTTTCCTTAGTGACCTTGCTCCTTCCCGTAATTCAATTGCGGATACTTGGACCATGATCGGTAATGACCTGGATATGGCAGAATCTTTAATGTCAGAGTCACTGAATGAAGGCCCGATCCGTATGACTACCTATGGAGTGGCTGCGATTAAAACGCGCTACCACCTGTATACAGGAAACTGGTCGGCACTGATTTCAGAAGCTGAGTACGTGATTAATTCAGGCGAATTCAACCTGGCATCAGGTGCCGGATATGCGTCTTCATTCGTTGGCGGCCTAAGTGATATGTCTATCTTCGAAATCGCGTTTACTCCTTCGGATAACCCGAATATTAACGGGTTGTTCAACATCTACAACCGAACCAACTATGGCGACGTAGTGGCTACTCAGGATTTGTATGATGCGTATGAGGACGGTGATGTTCGTAAAGATCTTTACGGATTTGATGAGGACGGAACCACGATTCGTATGCTGGGCAAATACCCGACAGGCGGTCCTACTTATGATGACAACGTGCTTGTTATCCGCTACGCGGAGGTAATCCTGAATTACGCGGAAGCATTGCTTCAGTCCGGACAGGCCGGTGACGCTCTTACTGAACTGAACAAGATTCCTGCTGCGGTTGGAGCTTCTACGTATGGTGAGGCTACTATTGATAACATCCTCGAAGAACGTCGCAAGGAGCTTGCTTTCGAAGGATTTCGTTTCCATGATCTTCTCAGGAATGGAAGGGATATCATGAAAGTGGATCCACGTCAGACTTTTGATGGCGACAGGGTGGCATTTGGTGATTCTGATCTCGCATTCCCGATTCCGGAAAATGAGATCAATGCCAATTCTAATATTGAGCAAAACACAGGCTACTAAACCTGTCTCATTATAATTAAAAAGGGTTGCCCGAAAGCAACCCTTTTTTTATTGTGCCAGCCTTTAAAAAAATGCCTTAATTCACTCACAGTGAGATAATTAATAATTTGTTCGTACATTTATCAGGACTATTGGTAAATGAACGATGAGAGCGGTTTTTGTCATATTGGTTGGCTTGTCGGTCATGGTGATCGGCTTGAGCTCCTGCGGGGATTCCGGGGAAGACCCCACACCTGTATCCTCCTATATCGAAATTGCCGAGGCCACCACGTCGCAGGGCGTTGTGGTAAATAATTTTTATGAGAAAAAATCCACCGCCACCCGGGAGCGGTTTACCATCATCATTGATTCTGTGGCGCAAAGCGAACCAGTGACGGTGGCCTATGTACTTACGGGTACCGTCGAACCAGGCACGCATATTGAACCCATTGATATGGAAGGTACGGTGGTTATCCCGGCCGGACAGTTATCAGCTACTGTAAATTATGATATACTTACCAGCAATTTTTCCCTGGGTGAGCAGTTTAACCTGTCGATCCGGCTAACAGGGGTAAGCGGAGGCAATGTCCGCCTTAACCCGGCTTATGCCTCCTACACCAACGTTATTTCCATTTCCTGTTCTTCTTCAATACCGGAGGGTATCTATCGTGAGATCACAGCTGATATGGATGTACTGGTAGAGAAGGTGGAGGATAATACATTCCGCATTTCCAACCTTAATTTCCGGTATTACGAAGGGCCCGAGTACGGGACCATCCCCGGTGAATTTACCGACCGCTGCGGTACGATCAGATTGAACGGTGTGGAAATTGAAGAAAAATACGGAGTGGCCTGGGTCGGAAACGGTACCTGGGATCCGGATACGCAGGAGTTTACACTGACTGTGGCAGACAATACGTTTAATCCGGAATACCGCGTAGTTATGACTTTCAGGTATTCTCCGTAGATCGTTTCATCAGGTAGTTCTTCACATAATCCTCAACGCCTTCTTCCAATGAGTGAAAACTTTTGTCATATCCGGCATCTTTCAGTTTTTCCATTGTCGCCTCGGTGAAGTACTGGTATTTGTCGCGAATGTCTTCCGGTGTATCAATGAATTCCACCTGTTCTTCTTTCCCCATTGCCCGGAAAACCGCCGAAACCAGGTCGGCGAATGTGCGCGCTTTTCCTGACCCCAGGTTGTATATCCCGGAATCTTTGCGGTGTTGCATCAGCCACATGCATACGTTGACCACGTCTTCCACATATACAAAATCCCGCATTTGTTCGCCGTCCTTGTACTCCGGATTATGCGAACGGAACAGTTTCATTTTTCCGGTTTCAGAAATCTGCCGGAAAGCATGCCAGATCACAGAGGCCATGCGTCCCTTGTGGTCTTCATGCGGACCATACACATTGAAAAATTTGAGGCCGGCCCAGAAAAAGGGCTTCTGCTCCTGTTCCAGGGCCCAGACGTCGAAGTCCTGTTTGGACTGGCCATAGGGGTTAAGCGGTTTAAGCTGGGGGATCAGGTCTTCATCATCCTTGTAGCCATATTCTCCCAGTCCGTAGGTGGCAGCTGAGGAGGCATAAACCAGCGGGATCTGGTAGCCGGTGCAGCGAACCCAGATGTCCTTCGTATAATCAGTATTCAGTTCTTTCAGCAAGGCTTTGTCGAACAGCGTGGTGTCGGTCTTGGCCCCGATATGAAAGATAAACTCGACTTCTTCATACTGTTCGTCCAGCCAGTCAATGAAATCAGTCCGCTCCACCCGAACGTGGATTTTCAAATCCTCCAGGTTGCGTTCCTTTTTGGGATCCCCGAAGGCATCCACAGCGACAATGTTATTGAAATTATCCTCATTCAGACGTTTGATGAGACGGCTTCCAATGAAGCCTGCGGCACCGGTTACAACGATCATGCTTCCTGTTTTTCTGCAAATTACGGCAATAAGGGAGAGATTAAAAAAAACAGCCGTTTGAATCCCATTTCCTATATTTGCACCAGAATTGAATGAAGAGATGATCGTTTACATCAGCCGCCAGGAACATTTTAACGCAGCCCACAAACTGTATAATCCCGACTGGAGTGAAGAGAAGAACCAGGAGGTCTTCGGACCGTGCGCGAATGCGAACTGGCACGGACATAATTTCGACCTGATTGTAACCGTTAAGGGAACACCCGATCCGGATACCGGATTCGTGGTCGACCTGAAAAAACTAAGCCTGCTCATCCGGGAGAAGGTGATCGACGAACTGGATCACAAGAACATCAACCTGGACGTCCCGTTTATGCAGGGGAAAATGGCCAGCACGGAGAATCTGATCGTGGAGATCTGGAAGATCCTGGAGGAGGCTCTTCCGTCCATCACCGATACCGGCAGGCTGCATGCCCTCAAACTGTACGAAACCCCCCGTAATTTCGTCGAATACTTTGGCGAATAAAGCATGAAACTTTACCTGATAGCGGGCGAACGATCGGGTGACCTTCACGGAGGCAACCTCATCAGGGCCTTGTCTTCCAAAGTCCCGGATCTTGCGACCCGCGGGTTCGGCGGCAATGAAATGAAGAAAGCGGGCATGGAGATCACCGTTCATTATGACCAGATGGCCTTCATGGGCTTTTGGGAAGTAATCACCAACCTGGGGACCATCCGCAAGCGGTTGAAGCAGTGTAAGGAAGATATCGACAATTTCCGTCCCGACGCTCTGGTGCTGATTGATTATGCGGGCTTCAACCTGCGTGTGGCAGCCTATGCGAAGGAAAAGGGCGTCCCGGTGATCTACTACATTTCTCCCAAGATCTGGGCCTGGAACCAGGGGAGGGGATGGAAGATAAAAAAGCTGACGGACAAAATGCTCTGCATTCTCCCGTTTGAGAAAGAATTTTACAAGCGCTTCGACATGGACGTATGCTACGTGGGAAATCCCGTGCTGGATGCGGTGAAGGATCATCAAGCGAATGATGCGGGATTGCCGGACGGAGATCGAAAAAAGGTGGCCTTGCTTCCCGGCAGCCGCCTGCAGGAAGTCCGCCGAATTCTTCCTGTGATGGAATCCCTGGTAGCCCGTCACCCCGAATGGACGTTTTTGCTGGGTACGGTTGATAACCTGCCGTCGGTCGAATATTCGTCTATACGGGTACATGATAATGTGCATTCCTTTGAGGGGCGCACCTACGACCTGCTCCATCATGCCGACGCGGCGGTCGTGACCTCGGGAACGGCTACGCTCGAAACGGCACTGTTCCGTGTACCCCAGGTAGTGGTCTATAAGGCCAATGCGTTGTCGTTTGCTATCGGCAAACGTGTGGTGAAAATCCCGTTCATTTCGCTGGTCAACCTGATTGCGAACAAGGAAGTAGTCCCGGAGCTCCTCCAGGGTGACCTGACGGCCAACCGCCTGGAAGCGGAAATTACAGATATGCTGGAGAATGGATCACGGCGCGACCAGGTGCTGGCCGACTATGATCACATTTACAAACTGCTTGACACCGGCCGAGCCTCAGAAAACGCAGCGGAGGAGGTGATCGGTTTTGTGATTCCCCCTTTGAAGGGGGCGTAGGGGGATGTAACACCCCCCTACGCCCCCCTCAAGGGGGGAAGGTTGGTAATTCTGTGATGGTCGTAGCGTCCTTCGCTACGATCGGAAATAGTTCTACGTGAGGGGTCGTAGCAACATGCTACGACCATCAGGGGTGTCATCCCCGTCCGGTAGACTAAACGAAGGGCTGCGCTTTCCAGACGGGGATCTGGGATCGACAGATCCCGGTAAGAGTAAAGAGTAAGGCTCCGTAGCTGCGGGATCTCTGCCCACCTGCCGGCGAGGCAGGGTTCGTTCGGCCCGGAGATGACAGATTGGATGGTCGTGAGCGTTCTACGCTACGATCGGAAATAGTTCCGAAGAGGGGCCGTAGCAACATGCTACGACCATCAAATGATGCTACGACTATCTACTTAGACGCACGAATACCTAAGGATGTAACACCCCCCTACGCCCCCCTCCAATGGTATTAAGTTAAGGACTCCTAGAAATCAAAAGGGCCGAATCCATAGTAGGAACGGCCCTTTTTCGTATATTGTAATT
>JAUILA010000025.1 GCA_030432655.1 Bacteroidia bacterium | reverse complement strand
CGCTATTTCTATATTTCCGGGAATAACGGAGGTGCCCAGGATGAACTTCTCCAGATAGATCTTGATGAGAGCCCGCAAGTACTTCGCCCTGTCACCACTCAGAATATGCAACGCAGCCACGGACTGCAAATTGCGCCGGACAGCCTCATTTATCATTTGTACCAGCATACAGACGGGAGTTTCCGGGTCGGGAGAATAAACCGCCCCGATACCATCGCCACCCAGGCCCTTTATACCGGTGCCGCACTTGGCAACCGTAACTATCAGGGCAGACAGTTTCCTGCCTTTATACCACCGTACGGTCCGCTGCTTACTGTTGATTTTACCTATGCCGGAACTTGTGCTTCTGTGCCTACGACTTTTTTACCTGAAATTTCGCCGTCTCCGGACAGTGTGTCCTGGAATTTCGGTGACGGGAATGGTTCCGGCGACCTTGCCCCGTTTCATACCTATGAATCCGGAGGAACCTACAATGTCACCCTGACGGCGTGGCTGAACGGAGAATCTCAAACCGCCTCGAATTCGGTCATGATCACCCAGTTTGATGTGAGTATTTCTGGATTTCCCAGTGCAGATACAGTTTGTGCGGAGGATTTCCCTGTACAGTATATGGCTGAAGCCGGCGGTGGTGGCGGCGGAGGCGGCGGTGGTGGAGGTGGCGGTGGTGCCACACCAACCTTCCGGTGGTCAAACCAGGATTTTGATGATCCCACTACTACGATCGACTCCGCAGGCATCTATTACGTGACCGCCACGGATGAGGCTACCGGATGTGTGGCCTACCAGTCCATCAGGGTGGTGGAATACGGCGCTATTGAAAGCCGGGCCTTCATATGGTATTTTGGAAATCATGCCGGAATTGATTTCAATCCGATCGCCGATTTTGATAACCCGGGGCCTCCGCGTCCCATTCCTTTTGGCGATCCGGACGATTACTCAGGCGGAAACCAGATGAGAGCCCCTGAAGGTTGTGCCATCTATTGCGATCCGAATGGAAACCCACTGTTCTATTCAGATGGTGTGGAAATGTACGACCGGGAAGGAAACCAGATATCAGCAGCGCTGGGCGGGGACGAGGAAGCTGCTCAATCCATTTTAATCGTTGAATTTCCCGACGATGCCACCCTATTCTACGTATTTCTGACGCGGCGTATTTACGATCCTTCCGGCAGTAACGCTTACCAGCTGAGCTATGTCATCTTCGATCTGAAGATGAACAGTGGACTTGGCGGACTGATGCTTGACAATACCGGAAACGTGGCAATTACTGATCTGTATACTCCAAATACCGAAAGAATTACCGGAAACAATAACTGGGTGATCACCCATGAATACGGAACCAAGAATTTCCGCAGTTACCCTGTTTCGGCCGCAGGCATAGGTCCTTCGGTAGTTTCAAACGTAGGATCCGTTCATCCTTCGACTTCTGCTACGGCCGGACGCGGTTACATGAAATTATCCAATACGGGTAAACTGGCCGTGGCTCTGTCCATTTCATCCACTGAGAATTATGTCGAACTGTTTGATTTCGCCGACAGTACAGGAGCGGTTTCAAATCCACTGAAACTGGATGTTAATGATAACGGACAGGTATATGGAGTTGAATTCTCTCCTGACGGGAGAATGCTTTACGCAACTGTGCGTAATCCTTCCGGCGGAGGACCCAGCAAGATTTACCGCTGGCAGGTGGATACCACTACAGTAGCTGGCACAGAAACGGATCCAAGCTATATCCAGGGATCACGCGACCTGGTGGTTAATGAAGCCGGAGAAGACTTTGGAGCCATGCAACGTGGTCCGGACGGACAAATTTATATCGCCCGGCAGGGGTCGCCTAACCTGGCTGTTATCAGTAACCCGGGCGCTTTGCTCAATGTATCGCCGCAACCTGATCCGGGCTATCTGCTGGACGGATTCGGACTTGGACCCAACCTCGTTTCAGGCGGGAATACGATCAGTACCCTGGGATTGCCCAATTTCCTGAACCAATCCGTTACCACACCACCGTCCGTAACACTTAGTGTATACAGCGGTTGTGTACGCAGCCCGCTGGATTTCGCCGTGCTGAATCCGGAATCACTGGAGACCTACCGATGGAATATTCTTAATTCTGACAGTGCTGTGGTTGCTTCAGGTGTTGGTGAAGAATTTCAATTCGTTCCTACCGAGGCCGGACAGTACCGTGCCCGGGTTGATGTAATCCCGGAGTGTGAGATCGTACAGAATCCGCCGACTCCGGTTTCCAGCGACTTTGTGGTCTATGATCTTCCCCAACTGGCAATTAACAGTGCGACAGATGCCTCTGCCTGCCAGGCAGACGATGGAGAACTCGAACTGACAATATCGGGTAACCCCGGTGATCTGTTTGCCTATGAATTTTCAGGACCTGTTGCTTTTGTGAGCGACACCATTCCTCCGGGGACTTACCCGATTGGAAATCTTCCTGCAGGAACATATAACATCTATGCGATAAATACGATTACAGGATGCCAGAGCCGCACCTCCCAGGTCATTCGCTCCTCAGGTGTTCAATTCTCCGTTACCGCAGATACCGACAGGGCAAATTGTGATAATGTGGATGGCACCATCACTATCGAAATCATTCCGGATGATCCTTCATATAATATCGTATACCCGGTGAGCTACACCGTGCGTCATGAGCAATTTGATGTCTTTTACACCGGCACGTATGATAATGCCGATGGTGAAAATACCATCGTCGTTAATCCGGTGTATGGCGGAGTATACAATATTGATGTAACAGAGGATTCCGGGGCAGGCTGTACATATACCCTGGAAGATGTCAATGTGGGTCGTCCTAATTTCGCATACCTTGACACACCCGACGAAGTAATCATTTGCGATGATTCACGTGCGAGAATTCCGTTTGCCACGAATGCACCTACAATTGAAGTGATTGGTGATGTTCCCGGACCTTATGAAATCAGGGATGGCTGGGTGTACGTTGAAGTACCCGGTGAATACACCCTCCGCACTGTTGACCCGGATCAGAACACTTGCCCGGTGCAACTGACCACCAACGTGATATATACAGAACCCGGTCAATTGCCAGCAGATTTCCAGTATACTTATGAAATCTGTCCGGCAGATCCGGTAGAGGAAAATCAATATGCAGTAATCGATCCCGGCAACCAGTTTATCGGAATTACTTATTACGATGAAGAAGGTGGTGAAATCAGCGGTAGCGGACCAGACTACAGCCTTGACGGCACAATTCTGACGGTTTACAAGCCCGGGCCGGTAACAATCGAACTCACCAACCCGTTCGGGTGCAACGTCACGGAGGAAGTGGATATCATCGAGGATTGTGATGCCAGATTTACTGCTCCTGATGCGTTCCGTCCCGACAGTAATGTTCCGGATAATCAGACATGGAGAGTGTATCCCTTCCTGATTGATACCGAAGATTTCCAGGTGTTCATTTTTAACCGATGGGGAGAAATGATCTACCAGAGCTCTGATCTGAATTTCGAATGGAATGGCGGGTATGATAACGACGAAGGACGACCGGTGCCTGTCGGTACTTATGCCTACAAAGTGCAGTATAAGGCAGCCTATGACGACGGAATTGGTATCCAGGAGCAACGCGGAAAAATTGTATTAATCCGCTGATTACATCCTTATCCAAAACTTTTAAATTTGAAGCATGAAAAAACGAATACTCACTTTCATAGTTTTAGCTGTCATTACCACCATGATGACGTCCGCCCAGATTTTTAAAACCAACCTGAAGATCACCGTCAGGAACAGCCTGGGAAATGTAGAAGAAAACGTCGCGGTTCAGTTATTCCGCACGGAAGATGACTATAGGAATGAAACCAACCCGGTCACCGAAGTAGTCTACACAGACAAAAAAGGTGAGGTGAAAATTGCAGACCTCGACGCCCGGGTATATTTCGTCAATGCTAAAAAAGGAGATATGAACAATATCGGGGCAGGAGTTCAGACCAATAAACTGGAGGAGAAGAAAACCAACAAGGTTACTATTATCATTGAGTAGTGCACCACTCTCCCCTGCTTAACTTACTGGTTGAATATAAAGATCTTTATCCGGAAGAATCAGCAACAGCTGAACGGTTTATCAGTTTTGTCTCGGAGAATGATCAGTGCTTTTCACGTTCGCTTTCCATTGGCCACGTTACAGGATCGGCCTGGATAATAGATCCTGATCATACTCAGTGCGTATTAATTCACCACAGGAAACTGGACCGCTGGCTGCAGCCGGGCGGCCATGCCGACGGGTGTACCGATGTGGTTAAGGTTGCCTTTAAAGAAGCCCTGGAAGAAACCGGCCTGTCTTCGCTGACATTACTCGAACCCAGGATATTCGACATTGATATCCATCTGATTCCTGCCCGTGGCGAGGAAGCTGCTCATGATCATTACGATGTGCGCTTTGTATTTGAGGCTGACCCGGACGAAGCATTCTCCAAATCCCACGAAATCAGGAATATCGCATGGCTAAATTTTTCTGAAGTCAGCCGGCAATCAGAAGGAAATATTTCGATCCTCCGTATGATTGAAAAAACGAAAAACCTACCTGGCGGTAAAAAGGACCAGGCCGAAGGCGATTACAACTAACCAGAAAGAGTAAGCGACAAGTGCGGGTATCACCAGTAATTGAAGCTCCATCAGAACACCAAGTGCTACCAGGATAACGGCTAATGCGCGAATGAGTGAACGGAATTTGGCTGACATAGTAAATAGAATTGTTCTCTCTCAAAGATATAAATTATGTGAGCTTCACCTCACAACCATTGAAAATTAATAATTTTGCCGCATGGCAGATATCGGTACGGACATTGATCGGGCAATATCAGCCCTGACGGAAGGTAAGCTCGTCGCGATTCCTACAGAAACGGTATACGGCCTGGCCGGGAATGCATTCAATCCGGATGCAGTAGCATCGATCTTTGCGGCCAAGAATCGTCCTGCTTTTGACCCGCTGATCGTGCACACCGGCAGTCTGGAACAAGTAAAAACACTGGCCCTGAAAATACCTGAAAAGGCAGGCAAACTTGCCAATTCTTTCTGGCCGGGACCTCTTACCCTACTTTTACCGAAGAGGGAAATTATACCGGATATTGTTACCTCCGGAATGCCGGATGCCGCCTTTCGCATTCCTGACAACCCCCTGACCGGTAAACTGCTCCGGGCACTTCCGTTTCCACTGGTGGCGCCAAGTGCAAACCCTTTCGGATATATCAGTCCGACCACTGCCGCACATGTAAATGAACAGCTGGGAGATAAAGTGGCCTATATCCTGGATGGCGGTCCCTGTGAGGTTGGTATTGAATCTACTATTATCGGCTTTCCGGACGAAGGTCCGACAGTGTACCGTGCCGGCGGACTGGCCCGGGAAGAAATTGAAAAATGTATCGGCCCGGTGCAATTCATCCGGCATTCCACTTCCAATCCGAAGGCCCCTGGGATGCTTAAAAGCCATTATGCCCCGCGTACACCTTTCCGGCTGGGCAAACTGCCGGAAATGATCCGGCAGCTGGAAGACAGAAAAACCGGTATACTGGCCTTCGGTAAAATTCCAGATGGGATCATTCCGGAAGATACTGTTGTCATGAATTTATCGGAAAGCGGTGATCTGAAAGAAGCCGCAAAAAACCTTTTTAGTTATATGCGCCAGCTTGACAACGCGAAACTGGACATAATCCTGGCTGAAAAGGTTCCGGATAACGGCCTGGGTCGTGCAATTAATGACCGGCTGAGACGTGCAGCTGCCGAATAAATTGTATATTCAAACCCTTGAAAATTATCAGCAAAATATGAAAACAATAGACGATATTTCCCTGAAAGACAAGCGAGTACTTATGCGGGTTGATTTCAATGTCCCGCTTAATGATTCACATGAGATAACCGATGATACAAGGATCAGGGCTGCAATTCCCACCATAGAGAAAATCCTGGAGGAAGGCGGGTCGGTGGTCCTTATGTCCCACCTGGGACGTCCTAAATCCGGTCCTGAAGAAAAATTCTCCCTGAAACACCTGGTGAAAGACCTATCCAGGCGTTTGGGCCGGGAAGTAAAATTCGCCGCTGATTGTGTTGGAGATGAAGCCGAAAAAATGTCATCGGCCCTGAAGCCGGGTGATGTATTACTCCTTGAAAACCTGCGTTTTCATAAAGAAGAAACAGCCGGTGATGAAGAATTTGCCAAAGCACTGTCCCGTCATGGTGATATTTATGTGAATGATGCGTTCGGCACCGCGCACAGAGCCCACGCTTCCACGAGTATCGTTGCACAGTTTTTTGATACAAAAGCCTGCGGGTACGTGATGGACGCGGAGCTTAAAAATGCGCAAAAGGTACTGGACAAAGCAGAAAAACCATATACGGCCATTATGGGAGGGGCCAAGATTTCCGATAAAATCCTGATTATTGAGCGGCTGCTTGACAAGGTAGATAACCTCATCATTGGTGGTGGTATGTCCTATACCTTTTTCAAGGCCATGGGGGGAAGTATCGGCAACTCTCTGGTTGAAGAGGATAAGCTGGACCTGGCCAAAGAACTTATCAGCAAAGCAAAATCAAAAGGCGTCAGCTTTGAATTGCCCATTGATTCTGTGGTGGCCGATGATTTTAACAAAGACGCCAACGCAAAAGTCGAAATGAGCGGCGGTATTTCTTCGGGTTGGATGGGCCTTGATATTGGGCCCGAGGCCAGAGAAGTTTTCGGGAAAATTATCAAAGATTCAAAAACCATTCTCTGGAATGGTCCGATGGGTGTTTTTGAAATGGAAAAATTTGCTGAGGGAACCAAATCAGTGGCGCATGCCGTGGTGGAAGCCACAAACGGCGGGGCATTTTCGCTGATCGGGGGAGGTGATTCAGCCGCGGCCGTGAATTCCCTCGGATTCGGTGATGATGTTTCCTACGTTAGTACCGGTGGCGGGGCATTGCTTGAATATATGGAAGGAAAAACCCTTCCCGGTGTAGCTGCCCTTGAAGAGTAGGTTTAAGGATTCAGTCAAACCGTATACTCCGGATTGGATTAACTTTGCTGATTGCCAGCGTAGGGATAAGAATGATCAGTGCAACCACAAATAAGGTAAGCAGATTAAGGATAATCGTCATTTCCCAGTTCCATCCAATCGGGACATAGCTCATATAATAATCTTTCGGATTGAGCGGGATCAGGGTAAACTGGTCCTGTATCAATCCGACCCCAAGCCCGAGAAGGTTGCCTATCAGCAATCCTTTCAGGATCAGGCGAACACCGTTATACAGAAATATTCTCCTGATCAGTCCATTTGAAGCCCCGAACGATTTCAACAGGCCAATCATCTGTGTTCTCTCCATAATGAGGATCAGAATTATGGATACCATATTCACACAAACCACAAACAGGATGATGCCGAGAAAAATATTGACCTGCCGGCTGATCAGGTGGAGCCATTCGAAAACCTGAATGTATTTATCTTCCACCTTCTCCACATAAAAGTCATAATCAACGACGGACTCCAGGGCATCCTGTGCCTCATCCATTTTCCTGATATCTTTCACATAGATCTCCATCCCACCCGCAAGGCTGTCGGCCCAGTTATTCAGACGCTGGATAAGTCGGATATCCCCGATAATGAACTTATTGTCGTAATATTCTGAAAGGTTGGTTTCATATATACCCACTACGCTGAGACGTCGTACCCGTGGAGGATCCTGGAAGAAATGTACGATCGCATCGTCGCCAACCTTAAGCCGTAATTTGTCAGAGATGACTTTGCTGATCATGACTTCCCGCGAATAGGAGTCGTCATCAAAATTCAGAAAACGTCCTTCCACAAGACTTGATTTAAACCTGGTTGAATCAAAACGTGAGGAAATTCCTTTAAATATGACCCCCAGTACTTCATCATCGGTCTTGATAAGTCCGGCCTTATGGCTGAATTCCTGGACATGTTCGATAAAATCAAATTCCTCAGAATGACGGAAGACTTCATTCCGAAGTGTCAGCGGCACCTCTTCATACGAATTGTTGCTCGTATATTTGGTCACCTGAAAATGGGCACTGAAATTGTATATTTTCTCGGTAACGGTATCCTGGAAGCCCTTCAGTATCAGGAAAGAAATGATCATGACCCCGAGACCGATACCAATACTTCCCACAGCGATTTTATGGATCGTGGAGGAAAAACTGCCGACTGAGTCCCTGGAGATTCTTTTGGATATAAAATAAGGTAGATTCAAGAATATCGTTAGTTTTGGCTACGAAGCGTTACAAAGTAAAGGAAATCTAGTGAACCGTATTCTTATTCTTCTGGCAATTTTAGTCGGCTCCGTAAACTGCTCCGTTAGCCAGGAGCCTGAATCAGCCCCGGCGCTGGTCCTGGGAGCTGAAAGAATGGACATTCTCCTTCCAGAACTGGAAGGAAAAAAACTGGCATTACTGGTCAACCAAACCTCTCTGATCGGAACAACCCACCTGGTGGATACCCTGTTATCACGGGGAATGGAGATCACAAAAGTGTTTGCGCCGGAACATGGTTTTCGAGGCGATGCAGATGCCGGCGAAACTATCCGCAACAGCCGGGACGCCAAAACAGGCCTGCCGATTGTATCCTTGTACGGTGGTAATAAAAAGCCGACCGCTGAACAACTCGAAAATGTGGATGTCGTCATTTTTGATATTCAGGACGTCGGAACAAGGTTTTATACCTACATAAGCAGTATGCATTACGTAATGGAAGCATGCGGCGAACTTGGAAAAAAAGTGGTGGTTCTGGACCGCCCCAATCCGAATGGCCGGTATGTGGATGGTCCGGTGCTTGATATGTCCCTTAAGTCCTTTGTGGGCATGCATCCTATTCCTGTGTTGCACGGGCTCACGGTCGGTGAACTGGCCATGATGATCAATGGGGAACACTGGATGGAAGGAGGGGTAACCTGTGACCTGAAGGTCATCCCCATGACCGGATATTCGCATGACATGGAGTATTCTCTGCCGGTCAAGCCATCCCCAAACCTGCCAAACGACCTGGCAATTGAGCTGTATCCATCCCTTTGTTTGTTTGAGGGTACAGAAATCAGTGTCGGAAGAGGCACCATGGAACCTTTTCAGCAAATTGGTCATCCGTCACTGACGGGATTTGACCACTCATTTACACCCCGTTCGCTGGAAGGAATGGCGAAGTACCCGCCTTATGAAGACGAAAAATGCTATGGCACCTTATTTACGCAGGAGAATGCATTAAAGGGGTTTGATTTGTCGTACCTGATCAGCTATTACCAGAAATTTGAAAACAAAGAGGAATACTTTAATAATTATTTTCCCAAACTGGCAGGAACAGATGAACTGGATGACCAGGTCAGGGCGGGAATGACAGAGGATGAGATCCGGAAAACATGGGAGCCGGCCTTGAATGCTTACAAGGAACTAAGAAAGAACTATTTGTTGTATCCCTGATGAATTACACTAACCGGGCATTGCGCATAATCTTTATGGGAACACCGGAATTTGCTGTTCCCAGTTTGCAGGCACTGGTCGATAATGATAAAAAAGTTGTCGCAGTAATCACCGCACCTGACAAACCTGCAGGTCGCGGACGTAAACTAACCGCCTCCCCGGTCAAAGCCTGTGCTGAAGCAAACAACATCCCTGTTCTCCAGCCAACCAACCTGAAATCAGAAGACTTTCTTGAAGAACTTAAAGAGTACCAGGCTGATCTGCAGATAGTAGTGGCGTTTCGGATGCTGCCGGAGGCAGTCTGGAATATGCCACCGCTTGGAACCTTCAACCTTCATGCTTCTCTCCTGCCCCAGTACAGGGGGGCGGCTCCGATTCATTGGGCGATCATCAACGGCGAACAAACAACCGGCTTGACCACTTTCTTTCTGAAGCATGAGATCGATACGGGGAATATTATTTTCCAGGAAGAGGAACCGATAAGTCAGACCGACACGGTCGGGGATGTTTATGAGCGTCTGATGCATAAGGGTGCCGGATTGGTGGTAAAAACAGTAGATGCCATTGAAACGGGAAATTACCCCCGCGAACCACAAACCCCTGCTGCAGACCTTAAATCAGCCCCGAAAATTTTCAGGGAAACCTGTGAGATCCGGTGGGACCAACCGGTAACCCGGGTACATGATTTTATCCGGGGGTTGTCCCCTTTCCCCGGTGCCTGGACTACCATTGATGACCAGACCGTAAAAATTTTACGGGCGCATATACACAAACATTCCCCGGATAACAGCGAACCCGGAAAAATGAGTACAGACAATGAATCTTATCTTCATATTCAGACGGAGAATGGGGTGATTGCTGTGGATGAACTTCAATGGCAGGGCAAGAAAAAAATGCAAATCGCAGACTTTCTGCGCGGAAACCAGCTTGAATTATGAAAATATCAATGATCGCGGCCATCGGTCAAAACCTGGTTATCGGAAAAGACAATGACCTGATCTGGCATCTGCCCGATGACATGAAATTCTTTATGCAAAAAACAAGTGGCCATCATGTGGTCATGGGAAGAAAGAATTTTGAATCCATACCGGAAAAATACCGTCCGCTGCCTAACCGCGTTAATATTATTATCACCAGGCAGACAGATTATCAGGCGGAGGGTGCCCTGGTGGTACATTCACTGGATGAGTCTCTTAAAATTGCGGAAGAGGCAGGCGAAAAGGAAGTTTTTATAATAGGCGGAGGGGAGATCTATTCACTGGGACTGGAGAAGGCGGATGTGTTATACCTGACCGAGATCCATGAGTCTTTTGACGGAGATGCCTTTTTCCCAGAGTTCGACCGGAAGAACTGGGAAGAAACAGCCCGTACGCATCATATGAAAGACAGCCGGCACGCCTATTCCTTTGACTTCGTGACCTATAAACGCATTTCATGACCTTCTTCAGGAATAAAGTGGTATGGATTACCGGAGCCACATCCGGAATCGGTGAGGCCGTCGCGAAAAAACTTGCGGATAACGGGACCAGGCTAATACTGTCCGGACGAAATGTGGGAAAATTGCAGAAACTGCGTGAAACTTTATCCACCAGCGTTGAAATACTTCCCTTTGACCTGAGTGATGCCCGGTCCATCCCCGGAGTGGTTGATCAGGCTGTCAGTGCGTTTGGTCAAATTGATATCCTGGTCAATAACGGTGGGGTCAGTCAGCGATCGCTTGCCGAGGATACAGACATCGCGGTGGACCGGAAACTGATGGAGGTAAACTATTTCGGAAACATTGCTCTCACAAAAAATCTGCTGCCTCATTTTCTCGAACGTAAAGAAGGCCATATCGTTGTTATAAGCAGTCTTGTCGGTAAGTTCAGTACTCCCTACCGAACCGGATATTCTGCCTCCAAACATGCCCTTCATGGTTTTTATGACGGTCTTCGTGCTGAACTGGCCGACAGGAACATCTTTATTACCATCATTTGTCCCGGCTTTATTAATACGGGGGTTTCCATGAATGCACTTACGGCTTCAGGAGAGCTGCTTGGTAAAATGGACGAACGTACTGCCAACGGGATGGAGCCTGCTGAATGCGCCCGCCGCATTTGCAAATCAATAAGACAACGCAAACGAGAAGTATACATCGGAAAATCGGAAGTCTGGGGGGTATATCTAAAGCGCTTTTTCCCTGGTTTGTTTTCCCGTTACGTACGAAAGGCAAAAGTCAGATGAATCTGAATAGTACTGTTACAGCATTTAACTAGGGGCCGGATGGAATGGTGGCAGATCATTTTACTTCTCATTACCGGCCTCGTTTCCGGGTTTATTAACATCGTCGCCGGTGGCGGTTCGCTGCTCACCCTGCCTGTTCTGATCTTCCTTGGGCTGGATCCTAACATCGCCAACGCATCTAACCGGGTTGGAATAGTCACCCAGAATGTTACCGGGATTCAGGGCTTCCGATCCAAGGGAGTATATGCCTGGCCTTTCAGTCTTTACCTTGGTATCAGTGCATTTTTCGGAGCCATTCTGGGCGCACGTGTTTCTCTTGAACTCGATGACCGGCTGTTTAACCGGATAATTGCCGGCATCATGGTTCTGGTGGTTCTAACTATAATTTTTGGAAAAAGATCATCGGGAGATCAACAGGCTCCCGAACGCATGGGATTCTGGTATCAGGCAGCCAGTATCATCGTATTCTTTTTTATTGGGATATACGGAGGCTTCATTCAGGCCGGAACCGGGTTTCTGATAATTGCCGCACTCACCGGGATCAACCGGTTCAGCCTGGTTAAAACAAATTCAGCGAAAGCCATTGTTGCCCTGATCTACACCTTTTCTGCGCTGGCGGTATTTATTATTGAAGATGCGATCAACTGGTACTATGCCCTGGTTCTCGCTGCCGGGAATGCTGCCGGCGGATGGATTGCCAGCCGCTGGTCTGTGGAGAAAGGAGATTCATGGATAAGAGTGATACTGGTCATTATGGTAATCGTCATGGCTGTAAAGCTTTGGTTCTTTGGAAGATAGAACCGGGCAGAGTCCATTCAATCCGGTAAACTATCCCATGTAATTCTCACCTTAATTTTAAGCGGATTTTCATGAAATAATTCATGTAATTTCACGACTTACTGAATGAACAGAATACCCGAATATGCATTATCTGATGCTATTTATGCGTAGATTTAATGTCCGCCTGTCATTATTCAGGACTGAATTGGTTGTATAGATGAAGATCCGGAGCGTTTTTGGCTTACTTTTTCTCCTGATATTTTCGGGTGCGGGAAATGCTGTTGCCCAGCTGCAGCCAGTGCCTGCACATTCTCCTGACCTGACCCTTCCTCATGAACCAAATACAATAATAATCAAGACGCGGCAAGTATTATCCGGAGGCAAGAAATCAACGCTTTTCAGTCGCACAGAGCTACGTTCGCTCGAAAGCAAGGTCAGTAAGATCGAACCGGCCCTGCCCTGGGTGGCCGAATCAATGCGTACAGGAAGGATAAACAGTCATCCGCTGGCATCCATCTACAAAATAACGATAACCGGGGAGGCCGATATTGAAGCAATGCTGGATAAACTCAATGCAGAGGATGATATTCTGTATGCTGAACCCTATTATCTCTATCGTCCGCTGCTTATCCCCAACGATCCGGAAGTCGCATCTCAATACCACCTGGAGCTAATCAAGGCATATGAAGCATGGAATGTTGAACAGGGTGACAGTTCCATTACGGTCGCCATCCTGGATACAGGGGTGGATTATATGCACGATGACCTCTTTCAAAGCGTACAGCTTAATTACGATGACCCGGTCAACGGTGTGGATGACGATAATGATGGCCTGACTGATAACTATTTCGGGTGGGATATTGCCAATGGAGATAATGTTCCGCTCCCGGATACCGACGGACATGGCACGCAGGTGGCAGGTGTAAGTTCGGCCGGAACCAATAATGGCAAAGGAATCGCAGGCGTGGGATTCCACAGTAAAATGCTCCCGATCAAAATTTTCACGAGCAACTCAAATATATTTCGTAATGGATACGAGGCGATTGCCCTGGCAGCAGATCTCGGATGCCAGGTGATCAATCTTTCCTGGGGAGAAGCCGGGGCGTACAGTGCGTTTGGAGAGGATGTTATCCGCTATGCCGTTCTGGAGAAAGATGTTGCCATAGTAGCGGCGGGGGGCAATACCAATGGAAATTATGATTTCTACCCTGCCTCTTACCCCTATGTTCTTTCCGTCGGGGCCACCGGGCGGGAAGATGAAAAAACAAGCTGGGGAACGTTCAGTCCGTATATGGACCTTACAGCGCCCGGGCAGGGAATCCTGACCACCTTCAATGATGGTGTTTACGCGAACGTCTCCGGAACATCACTGTCATCTCCCATGGTTGCCGCGGCGGTAGCCCTGGTACGATCAAGGTTTCCTGAGCTGAATGCAATTCAGGCAATGGAAAAAGTTCGGGTGAATACCGATGACATTCGTGAAAATCAGAATGGAGCCGGGTGGACTGACTTTCTTGGGAAAGGGCGGTTAAATATGTTTGACGCACTGACTAATATAACCTCTCCGGCGATCAGAATCTCCGATTTTTCCTATTCAAACGGGATCGGTGAAATGGCCTATTATAATGATACAATTTCACTTGATCTGGAGTTTACTAATTACCTGTATCCTTCAGGACAAACCACCGTCAATATCAGTACTGAATCTCCCTATGTTGAATTTCAAAATGCAGATCCGGTCCTGCCTGGATTGCAGACCCTTCAGTCAGCTAGCAAAACCGTGGACTTTGTTCTGTCGGCGGATACACCCGCCAATCAAAGGATTCTGCTGAAAGTAACCTTCGAATCAGGAGCGTATACCGATGTCCAGTACCTGGAACTGCAAACATCTGATACCTGGACTACGCTGAACAACGGTACGGTGCGATTCAGCATTGCCGGGGATGGCAACCTGGGATATGCCGATAATCTCCTTGAGAATGGAGTGGGGTATGAATTTATGGGTCAGAATATAATGGAGAATACAGGCTTCCTGATCCGTTCGGGAAACCTGATTGCAGATAACATACCCGTTCGGCAGTCACAACACTCACGGGAACAGGATTTCGAAAGCAACCGGTTACTCCGTCCTTATAGGAACAGTGTGGCGGATCAATATTATTCATCCACGATCCAAACACTTCCCAACGAATCGGCTTTGCCGGTCAGTATCGAACAAAAAGTATTCTCCTGGGACAGTGTCGGTGCCGTTATTTTAGAATATTTTATTACGAATACGGGAGATTCTGTGCTGGAAGAATTTCAACCTGCCATTTACGCCGATTTTGATCTGAACGAAAGCACACAAAACCGACTGTTGCTTTCCGACGACGGCAAGTATCAGTACACTTCGGATGATCAGCAAATGCTGTTCGGAGGCCTGGAGGTTTTGTCCTCTCCGGCCTCATTCCTGAATGCTTATGACAAACGAAATCTGTCCGGTAATGCAGCCGACATCCCTGCCTATCTATCGGATGAAGTCAAACTGTCCCTGTTTGAATCATCAAAAGAACAGGCCGGAGTGCAAGGAGCCGGTAATGATGTTTCAGGAATGGCAGGACATAATCCCGTCAACCTCCCTCCGGGAGAAAGTGTCCGGTTTGCCGTTGCGCTAACCAGCGCGGAAAGTCGTGAAGCACTTGAAAACACCCACCAGCAAGTCAGGTCATTGTACGCGGAATTTCGTGAAAAGCCACCACTCGGACTAATCGTCAGATTTTGCCAGGGCGAATCGGCAATACTTAATCCGCCTGCCACCCTGACCCGTTTTTACAGGGATGCTGAAGCAACGGACGTCCTCTTTGAGGGGGATTCCTATACGCTTGACCCCGGCTCAGACCAGCAGGTTTTGTTTGCCACGGACATCCGGAACAACATACGTGGTGATATTTACACCATCATCGCAGAACCTGCCTTGTTAAACGCTGATTTTGAAATGTCACGAGACGAAGTATTGCTGGATGAAAATGACAGCACCCTGGTGGTATTCTCAGACAAGTCAAATGAGGCATCTGCCTGGACCTGGTCATTCAGTAACGGGTACACTTCCAACCGCCAGAACCCGGCTATTCATTTTACAGAACCTGGTGAATATACCATTACCCTGGAGAGTACGAATGAAGCAGGATGCAGTGAAACGGTGAGTAAAACAATTAACGTGGTCCGGCGCAACCCGCGGCCTGAAGCTGAAATCATCGAAGGCTGTCCGGGAATTGATATTACCATTAATCCGTCAGATGCAGACAGCATCCACGTGTACCAGGACCCTGAACTTGAAACGCTCTTATACAGGGGTAATTCATTTGATATTCAGTCTCTCACTGGTGATACCACTTTTTATGTGACAAACCTTGACGGTCCGTTTGAAAGTCTTCCTGCTGACTGGACAGTTGACATAAAGGAAGTCTCTGCCGATTTTGATGCCAGACCAGATACTACTCAGCTTTCCGGCACAAAGTTCCTTTCACTAACAGCTGACGACAAACAGGCCATGTTTATCAGCTGGGAATTTGATGACGGTATTAGTCCTCCATTAAACCTTGGCAATGATCCGAATGCAGTAGTCAACTACGAAGACTTAGCCTCATTTACGGTTCAACTTCAGACCGTCAATCAATACGGATGCATTGCGCAATCAGTTCAGACTTTCACTCCAGCCGTAAGTCCGGCACCGGTAGTGTCTACTGTAAAGGTCTGCGTTGCCAGTGATGCAGTAATTACCCCATTGGAAAGCGGAACGTACCATTATTATGCAGATCCTGAAATGACACGGCTGATTGGTAAAGGGCGGTCGTTTACACTAAAAAAGCTGCAAAAGGATACAGTGATTTATGTGGCGGCCAATACTTTGCTCCTGGAAAGTGAGGTGGTACCGGCGTCCGTGGAGATCAGTAAACTGGATGCCTCGTTCAGCCTGCCTAATTCTCCCTTTAATTTAAACAGCCAGGCTGTCATCAGGTTAGAGGACGAGTCTGCAGGCGATGTTAGTACGAGACAGTGGACGGTCAACGGGTCGGACAGCAGCAATGAAGCCGCCTGGGAATTTATGCCTTCTGAAGAAGGAGAATATTCCATAGGCCTTACCGTAACGGATGAGACAAGCTGTGTTTCCAGCACGGAACAAACCATCCTGGTAGTATATATCACTTCCCGGGACGATCCGGCAATTAATCAATATTTGCCTTACCCGAATCCGGCAGAATTTGATATAAAACTCGGAGGAATGGCCCGGACGATGGAGCTCCTGAGTCCTGAAGGAAGGATTCTGAGTCAGTGTATGAACTGCAACTCATTGTCCCTGGAAGGAGTAAGTGCCGGTAGTTACCTGCTACGGGCTGAAATTGGCGGCAAGACGGCCACTTATCATGTCATTGTGAAATAATCAGTCCTGTTCCGCAAATACTTTTTTCAGTAAGGCGGTGGTACGCTCTGCCGGATTATCACGAATTTTTTCTTCCTCCCTGGCAATAAGTACAAACAATCCATCGA
Organism: Bacteroidia bacterium; assembly: GCA_030432655.1. Classification (GTDB taxonomy): domain Bacteria; phylum Bacteroidota; class Bacteroidia; order Cytophagales; family Cyclobacteriaceae; genus JAUILA01. The sequence continues at coordinate 54,625 of JAUILA010000025.1, read as the reverse complement.
TCGCTTTTTGCGTAGCATAGGCGTTCAGATCCGGATCCACATCTTCAACCAGCGGGATTTTGTTGTAGGTACTTACAATATCTTCATAGTAGCGGGTGGCATTTACCTTTTCAAGCGAACGCTCCATGACGGGGGCAAATTTATCAGTAAGACGGGCGGAAGTAGTTCGACGGAGATATTCCGTCGCCGCATGTTTATCCTCCCCTTTGAGAATAGTCCACGCATCCTGAATGCTCATGGAAGTGATTGCATCCACAAAGATCGGGGCGGCCTCTTTTGCTGCTTCCTCAGCCCCGCGGTTAAGTGTGAGGATAAATTTATCCACCTCTTTTCCCAGTCCAATCTGACGAAGCCGGTCTTCCACTTTCTGAACTTCAGGCGGAAACGGAATCCTGATTCCCGGATTTCCGTAATAGCCATCCAGCGCTGAGGCCTGGTCGGCTCCGGTACGGGCACCTTTGACCAGGGCCTCCTTCAGACCGGCCACTACCTCACTTGTAGTCAAACCCGAACCACCAAGGACATCATTAATACCTCCAAGCGTCTGATTGATCTGGCTTGTACTGCAACCGGCCAGGAGAATAACTGAAAAAATAAACAGCAGTGTATTTCGCTTCATCATGTGTAAATTTGATTTCATGCAACGGGGTACAAGAATTACACCAAAGTAGGTATTTATCCGAATCGAAACGGCATCATGTAACTTAAGCGCATTATTTGCATAGAATTGAAAATTATGGCAAAGCAGAACAAAGCTGAAATCCTTACCATAGGGGATGAAATCCTTTACGGACAAATCAATGATACAAACAGCCAGTGGATAAGCAAGGCACTTGACGCGGCCGGGTTTCGTACAATCCGGAAAACCACTGTAGGTGACGGCAGGGGACAGATTTTACAGGCATTCAGGGAAGCAGCGCACCGGGCCGACCTCGTCCTGATTACCGGCGGACTCGGTCCCACCGCCGATGATCTCACCAAACCGTGCCTGGCCGAATTCTTTAATTGTGCATTGTCTATGAATGAAAAGGCCCTGAAGGAAGTGTCTGCATTTTTTCAGAGTAAGGGCCTTGAGCTTACCGAGCTGAACCGGCAGCAGGCAATGCTTCCGGACTGCTGTGAACCTATTACCAATGAGCTGGGAACGGCGCCTGGTATGTGGATAAAGAACGGGGACCAGGTTTTCGTTTCGATGCCCGGAGTCCCGTTTGAGATGAAGCACATGATGACGCGGTATATTCTCCCGAAACTCGCGAAAACATTCCACACGGAAGTAGTATATCACCGGGTTATAAAGACTATTGGTATCGGCGAATCCTGGTTGTCGGAGAAGATCGCCCCCTGGGCAGATTCCCTGCCGGATCATATCAGCCTGGCGTATCTGCCAAGCCTGGGGCAGGTAAAACTCAGGCTGACCGCCAGTGGCTCGGACCTTGAATCCCTGAAGGCAGAGGTTGCCGGACAAACCGAACGGCTGTATCCGTATGCGGGTAAATACATTTACGGCTTTGACAACGATGAAATAGAAAGCGTAGTGGGCAACAACCTGCGTAAAGAACACCTGACGCTTGCCACGGCAGAAAGCTGTACCGGCGGATTCCTGGGTCATTCAATTACCCGGATACCCGGGGCATCGGATTATTTTAAAGGCGGTGTTATTGCCTATGCCAACGAGATCAAAGTGAAAATGCTTGGTGTTGACGAGAGCACACTTGACCAGTTCGGAGCAGTAAGCGAAGAAACCGTACGCCAGATGGCCGAGGGTGTAGCCCGGGAAATGGGAACAGATATTGGGCTTGCCACCACCGGAGTCGCCGGTCCGGACGGCGGGTCACCGGAGAAACCGGTGGGGACAGTTTGGATCGGCTGTCATTTCCGCGGTGAAACAATCATCCGGAAACTGCAGTTATGGAAAGACCGGGAAGTGAATATACAGGCCTCTTCAATAGCAGTCCTGAATCTCCTCCGGATTACTTTATCGAAAACGATTGAAGAAAAAACTTAAAATCTTAAATTTGCTTCGGGATAAGTAACTGAAAAAAGATTAAATCAAGACGTAATGGCACAAGTTGAGTTATTAATGCCTAAAATGGGCGAGAGCATTATGGAAGCCACCATACTTGGCTGGCTGAAAAGCGAGGGGGATACCATCGAGCAGGACGAGTCTGTTCTGGAAGTCGCCACAGACAAGGTAGACACTGAAGTGCCATCCACGCATGCAGGCGTACTGAAGGAAATCCTTGCCAAAGAGGGTGATGTGATTGAGGTGGGTAAACCTATTGCCATTATCACCACGGAAGCAGAAGCGGAAAATGATAAGCCGGCTGCATCGCCCAACGGATCCTCACAGGAAACGATTGCAGAAAAAGAACCGAAACCTGCAGAAGTCTCCGGACAGCACCAGAGCAACGGATCATCCTCTAACGGCCATATTGCAGCAAGAAACGGAGACCGTTTTTATTCTCCCCTCGTCCGCAACATTGCCAAAGAGGAAGGCATCGGCGTTGCTGAACTGGAAACCATAGAAGGAAGTGGAAAAAAAGGAAGGGTAACCAAGAAAGACATTCTCTCCTATCTTGAAACCCGGGAAGATGATAAAACACCCATCCAGGAACAATCAGCTCCTGTTACAGATTCTCCCCGGCGCGAGAGTGAACCGGCACCTGCACCTGCCCCCGCTCCGGTACCGGTTTCGGTCAGCGGTGAAGATGAGATCATTGAAATGGACCGGATGCGTAAAATGATTGCGCAGCGGATGGTCGATTCCAAACGAATTTCTCCCCATGTCACCTCATTTGTGGAAGCCGACGTAACCAACCTGGTTATGTGGCGGAATCGTATGAAAAATGATTTTAAGAAGCGCGAAGGTGACAACCTTACCTTTACTCCGCTTTTTATACAGGCAGTGGTTAAGGCGATCCGGGACTATCCTATGATCAATGTCCAGGTGGACGGTGACCGGATCATCAAAAAGAAAAATATTAATATCGGACTGGCGGTAGCTCTTCCCAGTGGGAACCTGATCGTTCCTGTAATACACAACGCAGATCAGTATAACCTGACCGGGTTGGCAAAGAAAGTCAATGACCTGGCGAAAAGGGCCCGCCATAACCAGCTGAAACCGGACGAGCTGCAGGGCGGAACATTCTCCGTTTCCAATGTCGGCTCATTCGGAAATGTTATGGGTACGCCGATCATAATGCAACCTCAGGTGGCCATCCTGGCCCTGGGTGCCATTACAAAAAAACCGGCCGTCATTGAGACACCTGCCGGTGATGCCATTGCGATCCGCCATAAAATGTTCCTTTCACACAGTTACGATCATCGCGTGGTGGATGGCTCACTGGGCGGAATGGTGGTCAGGCGTGTGGCCGATTATCTCGAAAAATTTGACATGAACAGCAGCATCTGATTCAGCCGTGCCCACAGGTTCTGCCTGAATAACCCATGCTGCGCCGTCGCAACTATTGATTTTCAAAAACTTTTTATGAAGAATAAAAATATGAAGTTTGGCACCAAGGCAATCCATGCCGGAATTACGCCTGACCCATCGACAGGTGCCATTATGACACCGATTTATCAAACCAGCACCTACGTTCAGAAATCTCCCGGCGATCATAAGGGATATGAATATTCAAGGACCCAGAATCCTACACGGGACGCGCTCCAGGCAAATATTGCAGCCCTGGAGAATGGCAAACACGGATTATGCTTTTCTTCCGGACTTGCTTCCATTGATGCAATAATTAAACTTCTGAACCCGGGTGACGAAGTAATTGCGGCCAATGATTTGTATGGTGGTACTTACCGGATTTTCAGGAAGGTATTCGAGAAATACGGCATTAAATTCCACTTTACCGGGATGCATGATGTTTCGGAATTCGAGCCCTTTATTAACGAAAATACCAGGCTGATCTGGGTGGAAACACCGACAAACCCGATGATGAATATTATTGATATACGCCGGGTTGCTGAAATTGCCAAAAAAAATAACCTCCTCCTGGCGGTGGATAATACTTTCGCCACACCTTACCTGCAAACCCCGCTGGATCTCGGCGCTGATATTGTAATGCATTCGGTCACAAAATACCTTGGCGGACATTCGGATGTGGTGATGGGAGCCCTGGTGGTTAATTCAGATGAGTTGAAGGAAAAGCTGGCATTCCTGCAAAATTCTTGTGGTGCCACCCCTGGTCCGCAGGACTGTTTCCTCGTTTTGCGGGGAATAAAAACCCTCCACCTTCGTATGGACCGGCATTGCCAAAACGGGGAAAAAATCGCCTCGTTTCTGAAAGGACATCCGCGTGTAGACAAGGTGTACTGGCCCGGATTTGAGGACCATCCTAATCACCAGGTGGCCAGGGAACAGATGCGTGGTTTCGGAGGTATGATCTCGTTCACCCTCAAAGGGGACAGCCAGGATGAATGCTTCCGCATACTTGAGCGTTTCCGTTATTTCTCGCTGGCCGAATCGCTGGGAGGTGTAGAATCCCTCGCCAATCATCCGGCCACGATGACACACGCCAGCATCCCCCGGGAAGAGCGAATAAAAGTGGGGCTTCTGGACTCCCTGATCAGGTTAAGTGTGGGTATTGAGGATGCAGAAGACCTAATTGCCGACCTCGAGCAGGCGCTCTCAAATTAATCATCAGGGGTGGCAGGAATTACGGATTAACCCTTTGCCTAACAACCTCAAACGGAAACCACTTACATAATTCCGATTTTCTTATTGACGGAGTGTTGATAGATTCACAATTCACGTAATAAAATCTATCTATGCGACATGCTTTTTTTTGCTCGTTGTTTCTGATTATTTCAATCTGTGTCCAGGGTCAAAATGACAGTACCCAGGTGGCAGATACAGTTAAACAGGAGAAAAAGGAAAAAGAAAAATTGCCCCTGGAAGCAGCCCGGACCTACCACCTGAATACTGATGAGGGCACCTGGCTTTCCCTGGATATAAGCCCCGATGGCCGGATAATTGCGTTTGATATGCTGGGCGACCTATACCTTCTTCCGATAGAAGGTGGCGATGCCAGGCGAATAACATCCGACCTTGCCTATGATACTGGACCGAAATTCAGTCCGGATGGCACCAGGCTTCTTTTTATTTCTGACAGGAGCGGCTCGGAGAATGTCTGGATGCTCGACCTGGATGACGAAGCGGCAGAACCCGAACAATTTACGGAACGATCCAATAAGATCATGCAGTCAGCCGCCTGGTCCCCGGATGGAAAATATGTGGTGACCTCGGAAGGAAAACGCCTCATGGACCTGCGGATTTATCATGTGGACGGGGGAACCGGGGCGGAAATTAATGAAGGCAATCAAAAGCAAGTCGAGCCGGTCTTCAGCCCGGACGGAAGATATATTTATTATTCAACACGTTCAGGCGCCTGGCAATATAATGCCAGCCTTCCCCAGTACCAGGTAGCCGTATATGATCGCGAAACCGGAGAATCCGAACGCATTACTTCCCGATACGGTTCTGCGTTTGCTCCTACCCTTTCACCGGATGGTAATCAGCTGGTGTATGGCACACGCCACAATACAGAGACAGGCCTCATCATTCGCGACCTGAAATCCGGCGAAGAAAAATGGCTTGCCTACCCGGTCCAGCACGATGAGCAGGAATCCATCGCCCCGCTTGGCGTACTTCCGGCCATGGCTTTCACCCCCGATAATACCCACGTGGTCACCTCATACGGAGGTAAAATCTATAAAATTCCTGTGGACGGCGGCGACGCTGTCAATATTCCCTTCCAGGTGGACGAGGAAGTTGGCCTCGGTCCCCTCTTAAGTTTTGACTACCCTGTTTCCGATGACGAAATGATGACGGTCACTCAAATCAGGGATGTGGAAGTATCTCCTGCGGGGGACCGCGTCGCTTTTACGGCGCTCAACCGGCTCTACATCATGGACCTTGAGGATCAGGAACCGGTGCGGGTAACCGATGCAGAGCATACAGAAGCAATGCCATCCTGGAGCCCGGACGGTAAATTTCTGGTATATGCTACCTGGGATGAAACCGATGGCGGCCATCTTTACAAAGTTAACACCACCGGGAGAATGCGTCCTGAAAGGCTTACCTCACAACCTGCCATATATACGCAACCTGCCTGGTCATACAATAACCGGATTGTCTATCTGAAAGGATTTGAATCCAATTTCCAGAATGCAACCGGACCCAATGCGTTCCAGTCCCAGCATGAAATTTACTGGATCTCACCGGATGGCGGAGATCCACAGTTCATCTCCCGCTCGATGGGACGTGAGCATCCACATTTCACCAAAAGTGACGATCGGATTTATTTGTATTCGGGCAGCAAAGGACTTGTCTCCATTCGCTGGGACGGAACAGATGAAAAAGAAATCGTAAAGGTTTCAGGGATCACCACCTACGGATTCACCCTGGATGATCTTGGGCATAAGATAATGATTGAAAATCCGGAAGAGCCTGCCCAGCAGCCGTCCGATGCAACGCTCGTATTGATGGCTCCGGAAGGTGACCAGGCCATTGCGCTGATCAACAACGACATTTATACAGTTACCGTGCCCAGGATCGGTAAGGAGGTCGTAAAGATCTCCGTGGCTTCACCGGATAAGGCTGCATTTCCGGCCAGAAAGCTTACCGAGATTGGTGGTCAGTTCCCGTCATGGAGTGAAAATGGCAAAAAAGTATTCTGGTCAATCGGAAACGCGTTTTTTACCTATGATCTTGAGGCGGCAAAAGCCACTGAAGAACGTCTTGAAGCAGAAAAGGAGGCAGAAGAAGAAGCGGAGGAAAATGAAGAGGTCAGCGAAGCAGAAGGCGACGAAGATGCCACGGACGAAGAAGAGGAGGATGAAGACGAAGACAAAGGGTATAAACCGAATGAGTTGCGAGTTATTATCGAAGTTGAAAGGGATATCCCTGAGGGAACCATTCTCCTGCAAAATGCACGAATTATAACAATGAACGGAGATGAAGTTTTTGAAAACGGCGACATTCTGATTGAAAATAATCGTATTAAGGCAGTTGGAGAAAACGGTACGCTCGATGCCGGGCGGGGCGCACAAACCATGGATATGTCCGGCAAGACCATTATCCCCGGGCTTGTCGATACCCATGCACATATGCGTCCTTCATGGGGAATGCACAAAAATGAAGTGTGGAGCTACGCAGCCAACCTGGCTTATGGCGTAACCACCACCCGTGATCCGCAAACCGGTACTACCGATGTGCTTACCTACGGTGACATGGTCGATGCAGGTATGCTTACCGGGCCAAGAATATATTCCACAGGACCGGGAGTTGGTTTCTGGGCATATAATATTCGTGACCAGGAACATGCCAGGCAGGTGTTGAAGCAATATTCAGAATATTATCATACGAAAACGATTAAGATGTATGTAACGGGAAACCGACAGCAGCGCCAATGGATCATTACAGCAGCGAAAGAGCAGCAACTGATGCCAACCACCGAAGGTGCACTCGATTTCAAGCTGAATATGACGCAGGTGATTGACGGGTATCCCGGTCATGAGCACAGCTTTCCGATCTATCCGATATACAAGGATGTGACAGGACTGGTCGCTGAGTCTGAAACTGCTTACACGCCTACGCTATTGGTTTCGTATGGCGGACCATGGGCAGAAAATTACTATTATGCTACGGAAGATGTTGCCGGAGATGAAAAACTGGCCTACTACACCCCGAAGTCAGACTTGGACAGCAAAAGCCGCCGCAGAGGCGCTGGATGGTTCATGAAGGAAGAGCACATATTCCCCCGTCATGCTGAATTTGTAGATCAGCTGGTTGATGCCGGAGGAATTGCGGGGATTGGAAGTCACGGGCAATTACAGGGACTGGGGTATCACTGGGAGCTGTGGTCAGTTCAGGCAGGGGGCTTATCAGAGCATAATGCCCTTAAAGTGGCGACGATCCTGGGAGCAAAGGCACTGGGACTTGACGGTGATCTTGGCTCACTGCAAGCTGGTAAATTAGCCGACCTGGTGATCCTGGATGAAAACCCACTGGATAATATCCGTAACACCAATACGGTGAATTGGGTAATGAAAAACGGCAGGTTGTATGAAGGGGCCAGCCTGAAGGAAGTATATCCGGAAGAGAAAGATGCACCTGTATTTCACTGGCACCAGGCGGCTCCTCCACAAGGGATACCCGGCATGCTGAAAAAATAATCCTATGGCAAAGCGTTTTATACTAATTTCTGTGCTGATACTGACGGGTGTTACAGGCTTCTTTCAGGTATCATATGGTCAGTATTCACGTCAGGATACACTCAGGGGGAGCATCACCCCTGAAAGAGCCTGGTGGGACCTGGTGTATTATGACCTTTCCATGGAAGTATCTCCTGAGGACCGCACTATTGAAGGCGTCAACAGGATATATTATCAAACCCTGGAAGCCGGGAACCTAATGCAAATCGACTTACAGGAGCCGATGAAGATCACTGAAATACGCCAGGATGGAAAATCGCTTGAATTTACCCGGGATGGAAATGCCTGGTTTGTCACATTCTCACGTCCTCAGAAAGACCTGGACTTCGTGGAAGTGTATTACAGCGGTGCACCTCAGGTAAGTCCTAATCCGCCATGGAGCGGCGGGATCACCTGGAAGGAGGATGCGCAGGGAAAACCGTTCATCGCCAGCAGTTGCCAGGGAGCTGGGGCAAGTCTGTGGTGGCCATGCAAAGACCATATGTATGATGAACCTGACAGCATGCGGATGGCGGTGAAAGTTCCTGAAGGACTGATGGACGTATCAAGCGGACGGCTGGAAAATGTTACAGAGCACGCAGACGGTTCGAATACATGGCACTGGGTTGTCATGAACCCGATTAACAATTACGGGGTAAGTATTAATATCGCGGATTACGCGCATTTTTCAGAAACATTTGACGGTGAGAACGGGCCGCTGACCTGTAATTATTATGTATTGCCGGAAAATCTTGAAGCTGCCAAAGAGCAATTCAGGCAGGTCCCGATGATGCTTGAGGCGTTTGAATTCTGGTTCGGCCCCTACCCTTTTTACGAGGACGGATACAAACTTATTGAAGCTCCCTACCTGGGTATGGAACACCAGAGTGCCGTCACCTACGGCAACGGCTACCAAAACGGCTACAGGGGCCGTGATGTGAGCCAAAGTGGCTGGGGAGAGAAATTTGATTTCATAATAATTCATGAGAGCGGGCACGAATGGTTTGCAAATAATATCACTTACAAGGACATCGCCGATATGTGGGTCCATGAAGGTTTTACCGCCTATTCTGAAAACCTTTATGTGGATTACCATTTCGGAAAGGATGCCGCCCGTGAATACGTAGTCGGGACGCGTCGCAATATCCGGAATGACAGGCCCGTCATTGGCGATTATGAAGTAAACAGTTCCGGCTCCGGTGATATGTACAGCAAAGGGGCAAACCTTCTTCATATGATCCGGATGATGATCGGGGATGATGAAAAGTGGCGCCAGATACTAAGGGGTCTTAACCGTGAATTTTATCACGAAACGGTCACCACAGCTCAGATTGAGGAATACATCACACAAGAGTCCGGTCTGGCTCTGAAACCTGTCTTTGATCAGTACCTGCGGGATTACAGAATCCCCGTTTTGGAATATTATTTTAGAGAGGGAGACCTTTTTTACCGCTTTACCAATTGCCTGAACACTTTTGAAATGGACCTGCCGGCTGAAGCAGGCGGTGAGTCAGTGCGTCTCCACCCGACTGCACGATGGTCAAAATACGAAGGATCGGTGACCTCAGGCGAATTAACCTTACCGAAAGACTATTATATTTCTCAATTCAATATTCTCGGAAAGGAAAATAAAGAATAATATGGGTCTCGATAATCATGACTCTCTGAATTCGGTTACGTTATCACTATGATACCTCGCTTTTCCGGGCATCCGGCAGCTACCTATTTGCTGATACTCATCTGCGTTTTGTGGGCACTGATCTCCGGGCTTGAATTTTCATTTTACACCGTACCGCAAATACTGTCTCAGGGTGGTAATTTTGCACCTTACACGCTGGGCGCTGAGCCCTGGAGACTCCTGACATCCCTGTTTGCACACGGGGGTTTTATACACCTGCTACTGAACATGCTTGCTTTATACAGCCTGGGGCGAGCGGTCGAACCTGTAACCGGACCGCTTGGGTTCCTGGCGTTATTCCTGGTAACCGGGATTGCCGGAAACCTTGTTTCACTGTACTGGAACCTGTTTTCGGTTTCTGTTGGAGCCAGCGGTGCAATATTTGGAATTTTCGGGTTCGACATGGTGCTGACCATCATTCGGATGCGGGACCAGGAGGCTGAACTATGGCGAACCATACTCACAGCAGGCATCTATGTAGCACTCATCCTTCTGATAGGAATGGTTTTTCCATTTGATAATGCCGCCCATCTGGGCGGATTGCTATGCGGATTAGCCATCGGAACTGTATACGCAGTTCTTCCTGCTGTAAGGCCGCTGCATCTTTACCTGATGCTCTCCACATTACTGGTAGTGATCTACTTCGTCCTGCCGCGCTTCCAGGTAGTTCATTTTAACCAGTTCCGTGGATTGGAGGATACTGAAGAGAAAAGCCAGGAGCTTGCAGCCTCTTTCACCTCGGATGAGGAGGCTTCAAAAGGCTTTCTCCGGATCAGGGAGTCATTTGACTCCATCGCACAGCTGTTTGCAGATACCCTGGACAATGCACCTGCCTCCGTTATTGAAGACCGCAATTCCCTGTATCAGTATGCGCGTAAAAAGGAACGGGAGAATGCGTATAAGGCTAAACTGGTGGATCAGCATTCCTACCGCTATATGGACAGCATTGAGTTGGTTCAGTCCATACCCATTCAACCACTGAATCACCCGCTTGCGTTTGAAACAAACGAGACACCACCCCCGCCTCCCCCGAGGGAGGTTCACCGGACTTGGTATGATGATGAATGGAAGGAGGTCAGGAGCGCGGCCGGCGCCTCGTATTACCGGCTTGGATATAAAGATTCACTCGGCCGATGGGATGGCCGCGTCGAGGACTATTATATCAATGGCGGCATACAAATGAAAGGCGTGTACCAGGCGAATCTGAGAAACGGCATATTTCGTTATTATTCGCAAGACAGCACCTATACAGCATGTGGAGAATATGACAATGAAATACGGGTCGGTTACTGGGAGTTTTTTCACGAAAACGGCCGTTTGTCAGAGGTTCGGAATTTTGCGGACAAGAATTACCTCCTTACTGCCTGGGATGAAGAGGGAAATGTACTGATCGAGGACGGCAATGGTGAACTGGTTGATTATTTCTCCAATGACACACTGAAAAGTTTTGTGCCTTACCGGAACGGTCTTGTAAATGGAACCGCATTCGGCAATTACGGTACGGGTACTCTGAAATTCAGGGAAGTATTCAGGGATGGCGTACTTATTCGCGGCCAGAGTTATAAGAACAACAGTACGAATTCCTATGATGAAAGCACCTATTATCCGTTTCCAGTGGGGGGAATGGAAAATTTCAATGAATATGTGAAACAAGAAACACGGGAAAGCCGTCTTGGAAAGGGAACTGTCCGGTTACTTTTTACCTGTCCGCCATCAGGAGATATTTATGACATTCGTGTCTGGAAAAGTGCTTCTCCTGCACATGACAGTACCGCGGTCGCCATATTAAAAGCAGGACCTGCCTGGAATCCTGCCCGTGAGCATGGGCTGGAACCCTATACGAGTGAAGGAGCCGTGACTATAACGTTTGAATGACATGAAAACTACAGATACCTTAAAGAACATCGGATTATTAATTGTACGGATTGGGACTGCCTCATTTATGCTCACGCATGGATGGCCGAAATTTCAACAATTAATCTCAGCGGAAGAAATAAGATTTGGTGATCCAATTGGACTGGGGCCTATGGCCTCACTGATCCTTGCGGCATTTGCTGAATTTTTCTGTTCGATTTTGATTGGCCTGGGTATTAAAACAAGAATTGCTGCCATCCCCCCATTGATCACCATGCTGGTTGCTGCATTTATTGCACACGCCGATGACCCGTTCAGCGGCAAAGAAAAGTCCCTGTTATATGCCTTGCTATTTATTGCTTTGATAGTCTTCGGAGGCGGTAAATATTCCCTGGACAGCCTGATTGGCCGAAAGAAAGGTATTTAAATCAGCAAAATACAAACGCGGAAAATAACTCAGATTTACTATCTTGTCAGCCGAAACGATGCCACAAACGTCTGAAAAACAAGGTAAGTTATTTAGCCTGCTGCTCATCCTGAGCTGTCTGCTCTTCATACTTATTATACCTGTAATTGACCCGGAGAATAAATATTACGGATTCACAATTTCCTTCATAATGATATTTGTTGCTGCACTCATGGCTGTCGGTGTCAGCAGGACCATGATCGTGGCCATTTTGCTCACTCTGGCCATGCAGTTCATCAGTGCGGTATTCCAGCTAACGATACTCAACATAGCAGCTTTTGCTACCAGTATCTGTTACTTCACACTGGTTGTGGCCAAACTGGTCATTCTGATTGCAAGCAGGAAAAAGGTCACGTCCCTTATTCTCCTTGATGCGATTTCCGTGTACCTGCTGATCGGGATCGTGTTCTTTTTGTTTAACCTCATCCTGACAGCTGTGATTCCGGATTCCATTTCCGGTATGTCAGAAGAAATTCATCCTTCAGAGGTTTTATATTATACTTTTGTGACGTTCACCACCCTGGGTTATGGTGATATGAGTCCGCTTCATCCGGTAGGCCGGAGTCTTTCGGTGGCCACTGCGGTAAGTGGGCAGATTTATCTGACTATTGTGATTGCGCTGATTGTAGGCAAATACCTCGCGCAGACACCCGATGTTAATTCTCCTGAGTAGCCTCCTCCCTTTCTTCCCGGGAAATCCAGCCGCCACCCAGTGCTTTATAAAGGTTGATATACGATCTTAAGTATAATTGCTGAGTCTGGGAAGTTTCCAGTTCCGTATTAAACAGGGTGCGGTCATTTTCCAGTACTTCAAGGTAACTCGTCACCCCGCCGTCGTACCTTTCCCGGGAAAGGCTTTTTGCACTGGTGGCGGATGTACGTTGTTTCAGCCGCGCATCGAGTTCGCGACGGAACGTTTGAATTTCAATCAGCGCATCCTCCACTTCCCTGAAAGCCTGTAATACAGTAGCCTGGTAGGTAAGCCGGCTTTGTTCGGTACGCTGTCGTTCTATTTCAACTCTTCGGCGGTTCTTGCCGAGATTGAATAACGGTCCGACAAGGCTTCCTCCAAATGACCATACAGCAGATCCTGAAGAAAAAAGCTCCCCAATTTCGTTGCTGGAAGACCCAAAAAAACCTGTGAGGTTTATGCTTGGAAACATAGCTCCTTTTGCTATCCCAATCCGCGCATTCTGAGCAATAACGAGCTGTTCCACCTGCATGACATCCGGTCGTCTTACCATCAGGCTGGATGGAATGCCCGGAGGCACCTCAGGCGGTACAGGCTGCGAATATAAATCCAGTCCGCGTGGTACACTGCCTGGCGGCCTGCCCAGTAAAACACTCAGTGCATTCTCCGTCTGGGCCACCAGACGCTCATAGAAAGGAACGGATGCCTCAGCGATGTATTCCTGGATTTGCGCCTGATCCAGATCAATCTGTGCGGTGTAGCCTTCATCGAACCTGTCCTTGATCAACTGTGTACTTACCTGCCTGGACTCAAGGGTATTGCGGGCAATCTCAAGTCGCTGGTCATAATCAAGTAACAGGAAGTATGTGGCTGCCACTTCAGAAATAAGGGCGATCTGTATGGCGCGCCGCCCGTATTCCGTTGCCATCATTTCAGCCGCAGCAGCCTCATTGGCCCTTCTCAGCTTCCCCCAGAAATCTATTTCCCAGTTCAGTGCAGGGGCCACAAGAAATACATTTCTCGCATCTACCTCTATGTTTGCCCCGGATATGAAATTATTTCGTGAGCCCTGGGCACTGATTGAAATGTTGGGGTACATGTCCGCCTTGGTAAAACCAAGGAAGGCCCTGGCCTCTTCAATCCGCGAAGCGGCAATCCGTACATCCTGGTTCTCTATCAGGGCAATCTCAATAAGTTCCTGGAGCTGGGGGTCGCCAAACTGTTCCCACCATGCAATATTGATAATGGTATCTTCCCGAATGTCATCATACCTGAACACCATCGTGGAATCCACCCTGGTGTCTCCCCTTTCATAATTAGGCCCCATCTTACACCCCTGGATTGCCAGGATCAACACCAGAAATCCGAACAATATGTAACCAATTCTACGCATTCTCCTTCAAATTCAGGTCTCGTTTCTTTTCGTAGCCGGCCAGGTTTCCTATAAAGATAAAAAGCAACGGATACAGGAATACCCCAAGTAACGTGGCCAGCATCATGCCTCCGAACAACGCCATACCCATCACTTTCCTGGCCTCAGCACCCGCTCCGGTGGCGACCAGCAGTGGCAAAATGCCCAGGATGAAGGAAAACACCGTCATTAGGATCGGCCGGAAGCGTAAGCGTGCTGATTCCAGGGCAGCATCGCGCAACGACAAACCCTCTTCAAATTTGATCTTTGCGAATTCAATGATCAGGATGGCATTTTTGGCGGCCATGGCAATCAGCATCACCAGGGAGATCTGGGTAAATATGTTGTTGAGATAGCTGGCACTGCCGAGGCGGGCCAGGTAAATAGCCATCAGGGCACCACATATGGCGAACGGGGTACCAAGAAGAATACTGAAAGGTAGTGACCAACTTTCATATTGAGCGGCCAGGATCAAAAAGACAAACAGAAGGGAAAAGGCGAAGATGATACCCGCCGAACCACTGGCTTTTCGTTCCTGGTAAGACATATTGGCCCATTCATAGCCCATTCCTGCCGGCAGGACTTCCGCTGCCACCTCCTCAAGGGCATTCAGTGCGTCGGTAGATGTGTAACCGGCAGCCGGGGCCCCGCTGATTTCCACCGAACGATACAAATTGAAACGAACGGAATACTCAGGACCTGATGAATCATCGACTGATACGAGGGTCGAAAGCGGAACGGGCTCCCCATCGGCATTCCGAACATAAAATAATCCGATCTGATCCGGACTTTGCCGCGCTATGGGTTCTGCCTGCACATATGCTTTATACAATCGTCCAAACCGGTTAAAATCATTCACATAAGACCCCCCCAGGTAGGCACCTACCGTCTGGTATAATTCGTCGAGGTTCACCCCCATCTGAAGCGCCCGGTCGGTATCGATATTCAATTGCCGCTGCGGAACCGATGGGCGGAAGGTAGTAAATGCATTCTGGATCTCCGGTCGCTGTGAAGCGGCCCTGATAAAGTTTTGCGCCTGTTCGGCAAGATATTCCGGAGAATTACCCGAACGGTCCTGTAACATCATAGTAAAACCGGAACCATTACCCAGGCCTGGTATGGCAGGCGGACCAAAGGCGAACGCATTGGCGCCCTTGATAGCAAAGAAGAATTTCTGATTGATGTCGTCAATTACTTGTTTTGCAGTACGGTCGCGTTCCGACCAGTCTTTGAGCGATATAAAAAGAAAGGCCGTGTTGGTACTCATACTTCCCGATAACAGGCTATAGCCGGTCACCGCTGTATTGAATTCTACCTCGGGAACAGTCTGAAGGATTTGTTCGGTTTGCCTGACAATCTTGTCAGTACGCTGGAGAGAAGCTGCATCGGGAAGTTGAATATTCACCAGCATATAACCCTGATCCTCCTCCGGCAGAAATCCGCCTGGCACGAGGTAGCCGAAGAGAACGGTAGCGCCCAGCATGATCACAATAAAGAATATTCCCCTTTTTACTTTCCCCGTCACCACAGACGTAAAAGAGGCATATTTGTCGGTAGCCACGTCGAATTTCTTGTTAAACCAGGTAAAAAAGGACCCCAGCCAGCCTTTGTATTCCGCAGGTTCACGCAGCAGCAAAGCACACAGAGCCGGGGATAGCGTCAGGGCATTCAGGGAAGAAAAGGCCACGGATACGGCAATGGTAATGGCAAATTGCTGATAAAGGCGTCCGGTAATGCCCTCCATGTAGGCCACTGGTGCAAAAACGGCTATAAGCACAATGGTGGTGGCAATAACAGGGGCCGTCACCTCCTTCATAGCGGCAATGGTGGCCTCCCTGGAATTCATTCCTTTTGCAATGTTTACCTGGACTGCTTCCACCACCACGATGGCATCATCCACCACGATTCCAATGGCAAGCACCAGGCCGAGCAGGGACAGAACATTGATGGTAAAGCCCAGCATGGGGAAGGCGATAAAGGCCGCCACCAGGGAAACGGGGATTGCAATTGTCGGGATAAGCGTAGCGCGCCAGTCCTGAATAAAAAGGAATACAACCAGGATCACCAGTACAAGGGCAATGATCAGGGTTATTACAATCTCAGTGATACCGGCGGTAATTACCTGGGTGGTATCCAGCGAAGTTTCGTAAGAGACGCCTTCAGGGAAAGTAGCCTGCATTTCCTGCAGTGCCTGCTGTATATTCTGTGCTGTCAGTACTGCATTACTTCCGGGAGCCTGGTAAACAGCGATTACTGCACATGAATTACCATTTAACCGGCTAATGGCATTGTAATTCTCGGTCCCCAGGTTAACGGTGGCGATATCCTTCAGCTTAACCTGTGAACCATCTGATCTCGTTCGCACAATAATATTCTCAAACTCTTCCCGTTGCTGGAGCCTGTCGGGAAATTTGACCGTATAGGTAAATTCCGTTCCCGCCGGCGCTGGTTCACCGCCAAATTTTCCGCCCGGGGCAATGACATTTTGCGAACGGACAGCCGCCACCACCTCGGGCACCGTCATATTCAATTGGGCCAGCCGGTCGGGCTTCACCCAGATCCGCATGGAATAATCACTGGAACCAAGGATATCCACCCGTCCGACGCCCGGAATCCTCGCGATCTGGTCCTTTATATTAATGGAGGCAAAATTTCCCAGAAATTCCTGATCGTATTCTCCGGTGGGTGAAATGAATGAGATCAGCAATAATGGAAAAGTAAAGCTTTTCTGTGTGGTCACCCCCAGTCGTTTTACCTCTTCCGGCAGCTTGGCAGTGGCGGCAGACACTTTGTTCTGGGTAAAGACCGTATTCATATCCGGATCAGTGCCCACCTCAAAGGAAATGTTGAGTGACATTGACCCGTCGTTTGAATTAGTGGATTTCATGTAGATCATGTTATCCACACCATTGATTTGCTGCTCAAGCGGGGTTGCCACGGAATTTTCAACGGCCAGGGCATTCGCACCGGTATAATTAGCACGGACCTGGACAATCGGGGGTGAAAGCTCAGGATATTGTTCAATAGCAAGACCCAGCATGGAAACCAGGCCAACAATGACCAGCACAACGGCTATAACCATGGCGACGATGGGACGGCGGACAAAGAAATTACCCATTATTCAATCAGGTCAAATTGTTGAATATCCGGCTCCAACTGAACATCCATTCCTCGTGTATTAACATTCTCCAGCACCACCAGGTCACCCTCTTCCAACCCTTCACTTACCAGCCACATATTTCCTTTTTTCTGTCCCGTTTGAATGGCCCGGTTTTCCAGGGTATTGTCGTCTTTGAAAACACTCACATAATACCTGCCCTGAACCTCGGTAATACATCGCTGTGGGATCATAATTCCGTTGGCAATCGTGTATACACTGGCCCTTACTTTTACCGACTGGCCGGGCCTGATGTAACCATCCGGGTTAGCAAACGTTGCCTGCAACAGAATCGTCCCTGTGCTTGTGTCAATTTGCCGGTTTATAAAATCAACCTTCCCCTTATCTGAATGAACTGATCCATCGGCCAGCACCAGCTCAAGAGGCACCGGCTCGTCTTCTGCATGTTCTTCCTTTCGGCGTTCCTGGGCGAGATCGAGATACTGGGCCTCGGTTATGAAAAACTGAACCCGGATGGAATCCGTTTCGGAAATTGTATTGAGAACTGTATTAGGGTATTGTCCGACCAGATCCGACACCTCTGCCTGGGACTTGCCGATAATACCGGAAATGGGGGCAGTGATGCGTGTGTATCCCAGCTCGATATTGGCCAGCCGAACCGCCGCAGTCGCAGCATCAACTTCCGCGACGGCAGCATCGCGGCTTGCCACGGCTGCATCAAGTTCGCGCTGACTTACGGCGTTTTTCTCCGCAAGTGGCCGTATACGTCGCAGATCACTTTCTGTCCGGGCCAGGTTGGTACGGGCCTGGGCCAGCATTCCTTCCTGTTGTGCTACTTTAGCCTCAAATGGCTGGGGATCTATTTCATACAGTAAATCTCCCTTTTTCACCTGGGATCCTTCCCGGAAATGTATCGCATCCAGGAAACCCGTTACGCGCGCCCGGATATCAATGTCGTTCTTACCAAAGGTCTGACCGACAAAGTCCAGTTTCACCTGAATATCTTCAGGTGCCACCTGGATAACCGGTACTTTTATCGGGGGGATTTGAGTGGATTGCTTTTCTGAGCAAGTGGTAAGAAAAAGGAGAATACTGCCTAAAACAAGATGAGTTATTTTCATTACCTGGGATTTGAATTCAATATATTAATTAATTCAAATTGTGGGTAATTATTTCCTCAGATAATCTGAGGCTCAGGTTAATATCATGTCATAAGGTGACCTTTGTCAGGTTTTCCACTTGATATTACACCCCTGGCTGGGCACCTGATCTTCTGAAACGGGATTCCCCTGAAGCAGATCATCCAGGGCGCTGCGCAGGTCTTTCCCGGTCAGTGGCTTTTCATTTCCCGGTCGGCTGTCATCCAGCTGACCGCGGTAAACCAGTTCTGAATTGCTGTCGAAGAGAAAAAAATCAGGTGTGCAGGCGGCCTGGTAAGCTTTGGCCACGGATTGCCGCTCATCATACAGGTAGGGAAACGAATAGTGGAGTTTTCGGGCAACTTCCCGCATCTGGTCGGGACCGTCTTCCGGGTAATTCTCCACGTCATTGCTGCTTATCCCGACAAATCCCACTCCTTCAGGATCATAGTCTGCCGCCAGCTTTACCAGCTCAGACTGAATATGTTTTACATAGGGACAATGATTACAGATGAACATGACCAGGGTGGCCTTCTCACCTTTTACCTCATCCAGTGTCATCTCCTTGCCGGAAACCACATCATACAACTCAAAATCGGGTGCGACCGTGCCCAGCGGCAACATGGTGGAATCTGTCAGTGCCATTGCTCTATTTTGTTGATAAAGTACAATAATGCAAAAAATTTGCTATCCACCGAATTCATGCCGATAACATATCCTAAATTGGCCACGAAATGCGAATAGGATTATTATCCGATACACACAGCTACCTGCACCCGCGAATCCGCGAGTACTTTGCCGAATGCGATGAAATCTGGCATGCCGGCGACGTTGGCGATATCAGGGTGCTTGATGAACTTAAAAAAATGAAACCTGTCCGGGGTGTGTACGGCAATATTGATGGACGGGATGTACGGCATGAGTTTCCCGAAAACCTTCATTTCAACTGTGAAGGGGTTTCTGTCCTCATGACACACATCGGAGGATATCCGCCTCGATATAATAAACGGACGCGGCCAATGGTAAGAAAAGAACGGCCCGGCCTGTTTATTACCGGGCATTCACACATTCTTAAGATCATGCATGACCCCGAAGATAAAAAGGTCCTGCATATCAATCCGGGTGCTGCCGGGAAGGTGGGATTTCACAAGGTGCCAACCATTGTCCGCTTTACACTGGAGAATGGAAAGGTGTCGGACATGCAGGTAATTGAGTTGCGAAAGGACGAGGCGTAAAAAAAGCCCCCGGTATGCGGGAGCTTGCTAATGAGGTTATTTAAATCCTGCCTACTCTGCCTCTTTCTTTTCTTCGTCCTTCTCCGCTTTATCTTCGGCTTTCGGGGCCCCTTCTTTTTCTTCTTTTTTCGAGGATTTTGAAGACTTTTTATTGGATGAGTCAAACTCCTCCTTAATGGCCTCTACGTCAACAGACTCTATCACCGGCTTGGTGTTAAGCCTCTTGATCTTCGCCTGACGGGCCGCAGCTCTGGATTTATTTCTTTTCGCTTTTCTTTTAAGTCTGGTAACTGCCATGATGATTCTCTTTTTACAAACAGGGTGCAAAGATAAAGGATAAATTAATATATGTAAACCCTATCGGGATTTTTTAATGCAAGTGAAGCGAGTTCATTGTGTGGGTCGATTTTCGTAGTTTTGCCGGCATGAGCACAAAACCCTCATTGCCCAAAGGTGTCCGTGATTTCGGTCCGGAAGAAATGGCACGGCGTAATTTTATATTTGATACCATCCGGGAAGTTTTCCGGACTTTTGGCTTCATGCCGCTGGAGACTCCGGCCATGGAAAAACTGGATGTTCTCACGGGAAAATACGGGGATGAAGGGGACCAGCTATTATTCAGAATTCTGAATTCCGGTCAATACCTCAAGTCGGTGGATGCGTCTGACCTGTCTGACGGAGAATCGGCAGTCACTCCCAAAATAGCGGAAAAGGGGCTCAAGTATGACCTTACGGTACCCTTTGCCCGGTTTACGGTACTTAACCAGCACGCCATAAGTTTTCCGTTCAAACGGTATCAGATTCAGCCGGTATGGCGGGCCGACAGACCCCAACGCGGCCGGTACCGGGAATTCTATCAGTGCGACGCTGATGTTGTAGGCACCAATTCACTGGCCTGCGAGGCCGAAATTATTCTGATGATCCAGAAGGTTTTTGTGAAGCTCGGAATTACCGATTATTCCATTAAAATAAACCACAGGAAATTACTCAGTGCCATCACAGCCGAGATTGGTGCGTCGGGCAAGGAATCTGCCTTCTGTACCGCTATTGATAAGCTGGACAAAATAGGACGTGATAAGGTTTTTGATGAAATGCACCGTCAGGAGATAAGCACAGCCAGTACGGAAAAACTGGTTCCGTTCATGGAACTGCGGGGGTCAAACCGGGAAAAGGTGTCTGCCTTGAACGATATGCTGGGGGTTGAAGGGAAACCGGTTCTGGATGAAATCTTACGGGTTCTTTCACTGGCTGAAACGGCCGGAGCTGACCCGGAGCTGGTCGAACTTGATCTTACGCTGGCTCGCGGACTGAGTTATTACACCGGGACCATTTTCGAGGTGAAGGTTAACAATGTGTCGATCGGCAGTGTCTCGGGCGGAGGACGGTATGATGATCTGACCGGCGTATTTGGTTTGCCGGATATAAGTGGAGTTGGATTCTCATTTGGCGTTGACAGGATCTATGATGTGATGAACGAGCTCGGATTGTTCCCTGATGACACGCAGGTATTCTCCACTGTGCTGGTAGTGGCCTTTGATGACCAGAGCTGGGAATACGGCTGGCAGGCGCTGGCAGGTATCAGGGAGGCAGGGATCCAGGGCGAGATATATCCTGAAGTTGCCAAACCGAAGAAAATGTTTGCCTATGCGGACAAGAAGAATATTCCCTATACCCTGATCATCGGTGAAAGCGAGCGGGTCAATAATACCTATACACTTAAGGACATGCGAAGCGGTGATCAAACAGAACTTTCCCTGGAAAAGGTCCTTGAGGTGCTAAATACCGGACAATGATATCAGCTTCCATTCGTTTACCAGGAAAATCATTTATCTTGTAAGTAAATGAATCACGTACGCGGCATTCTGGTTTTACTCCTGGTGGTGACCTCCCCTGTACTTCTCCGGGCACAAAATCCGAGCGAAAACGGATTGTTCGAGGCAGATTTTATTCGTGGGTGTCCCGGAACAACGGTGAATTTCACAAACTTGTATACAGCCACCTGTGACTGTCTTAGCGGCTGTGCATGTGATTATGATTATAACGGAGACGGAATATACAATAATGATAAACCGGATCCGGACCCGAATCCGTTCGAATATACCTTTGATGAGCCTGGTGTTTATCGCGTGGAAATACTCTTCAGCGGGACCTCTGATTTCATTACAATAACTATTGAAGATAAACCAGCGCCGGATTTCTCGGTATTCCTTTGCAACGGACAATCCGTTCAGCTTGAGGTTAATGACACAAATTATGAATCCTATGAAATTGACTACGGCGATGGTACGGTTCAGACGATCAACCAGGGTGATCCAATACCTACCCATACGTACGCAAACAATTTAAACCGAACTGTCAGTGTCAGGGGTATTGATGCAGGCTCAGCCAATAACTGCCCGGTAAGCACACAGGATATTGTGCCCCAGCC
This sequence comes from Bacteroidia bacterium, assembly GCA_030432655.1. Lineage (GTDB taxonomy): Bacteria > Bacteroidota > Bacteroidia > Cytophagales > Cyclobacteriaceae > JAUILA01. The sequence continues at coordinate 32,403 of JAUILA010000025.1, read as the reverse complement.
TTCTCTTCCTGCTCCTCAGATCAGTTCAGTTTCAGCGCTGGACCCGTCGGCCATTCTCCTGGGATTGAACAACCAGGATGGCATTTTCTACGAAGTGAGAATGTCAACGAATAACGGACCATTTAATACGATTTCCACGATCACCGGTCAGCTGGACTCGCAGCCAGTTGACGGGCTGGATCTGGAGAATAACTTCTACTGCTTTGAATTAGTTGCTATTGACCCATGCGGCGGCCCGGAAGTGAGTTCCGAAACAGTTTGCAGTGTTCAGCTTGAGGTGACGGAGAATAACAGCAGTGCGGGCCTGACCTGGGAAACGGGCACTTACGACAGCGACGTAGATATTTACATAAACGATCAGCTCTGGACTACTGAGCCAAACGGAACAAGCCAGTACACTGTTGATAACCTGGTATGTGGCACCAATTACTGTTTCCAGGTGCGGGTTTCTTTTGGAGGAACACTTTCCGCTTCTCTCCCGGTCTGTATTGACGGGGACAGTCAGACCGGACCACCTCCAATCAATGATATTTCAACAATCATTACCGCTGATGGGAATGTTGACCTTCGCTGGTATATCAATGAACCGCTGGTTCAACCGGCGGTCTACAAAGGCTTTGAAGTTTACCGTCACCCGGAGGGATCCCTGCCGGAAGTGATCGCAGACGTAACCCAGATAAAATATATTGATCAGACTGCGGTTATTCCCGGCCTGACGAATTACTGCTATGAAATTGTTCCCAGGGATTACTGTGACAACCGCACCCCATCGAATGTGGTAGCCTGCCTGATCGATCTTAACGGATCCATTACACCGGCAGATGAAGTGACGCTGAGCTGGAATCCTTACGAAGGATATATTAGCGGAGTTCAGGAATATATTGTGGAAAAATCGTACGGCGGAGGTGCCCTGAGCGAGCTGACCCGCGTCAGTGATACTACCTTCACCGAAGTAGATACCAATCCGGATTCTCAGGTTCTTATGTACCGGATTACGGCCGTTCCAAACGCGGGAGACAGACGGGAAAGTATTTCCAGGGTGATCACGCTGTATAAATCCAATAATGTCTTTTTTCCTGATGCATTCAGTCCTGATGGAGATGGACTCAATGACCTGTTTGAAGTACATGCACGATTTATCACGGAGTATGAGATCATGATTTTTAACCGGTGGGGCGAGCTGATATTCCACGCAACCGATATCGGGGATTCATGGGATGGCGTTCTAAACGGGAAAAATGTTCAGGAAGGAGCATATGCCATGAAAGTTCGAATTATCGACGAATCAGGTACGGAGATTGAACGGGAAGGAAGTATTATTGTGGTGAGGCGGTGATCTCTGAAAGTATTCCTAATTTTACGGCTGACAAACACTACTGCTTATGTTTGATATGATGAAAATGATGGGCAAAATGAAAGAGGTGCAGGCTAAAATGAAAGAAGCCCAGGAAAACCTTGTTCATATTCATGCCGAAGGGGAAGCCGGAGGGGGTTTGGTACGAGCCCGTGTTAACGGCAAGAAAGAACTCATTTCCCTTGAAATAGATGACAGCCTCATAAAGCCCGATGACAAGGAAATGATCCAGGATCTCACGGTAGCTGCCGTTAACAAGGCACTTGCAGAAGTGGAAGTCCTGGCAAAAGAAGAAATTCGTAAGAGCACTGAAGGGGTACTCCCCAATATTCCGGGCCTGGACCTGGGCGGTCTGATGTAAATGGTGCAAACGGCAGTAGTAATTCTTAATTACAATGGAGTAGGATTTCTGGAGAAATTCCTTCCCGGAGTAATTCGTCACACCCATGATGCCAGGATCATTGTTGCCGATAATGCCTCTACCGATAATTCAGTTGAATTCCTCACGGAGAATTACCCGGATGTTGAACTGATCAGGCTTCCCCGGAATAACGGGTACAGCCAGGGATACAACGAGGCCTTGCAGCAAGTCGAGGCAAAATATTATGTCCTCCTCAATTCTGACATTGAAGTGACCGAAAACTGGCTGAATCCACTCATCCGGATGATGGAGGAAGATGAAGACACAGTTGCCTGTCAGCCGAAGATTCTGTCCTACTACCAGAAAGACACCTTTGAATACGCCGGAGCGGCAGGTGGATACATCGATTGGCTTGGTTATCCGTTTTGCAAGGGAAGGTTATTTCTCACACTGGAAAAAGATTTGGGGCAGTATGATGGTATTTACCCCGTTTTCTGGGCCACAGGAGCGTGCCTTGCCATCAGATCAGATATATTTCATGAATTAAACGGGTTTGATCCTGATTTCTTTGCGCACATGGAGGAGATTGATCTGTGCTGGAGAATTGAAACGTATGGAAAAAAAGTGATGTATAATGGAAACAGCAAGGTATATCATGTCGGAGGCGGAACATTGCCAAAGACAAGTCCACGGAAAACCTATCTGAATTTCAGGAACGGCTTGACCCTCTTATACAAAAATTATACATCTCCTGAACTATGGACAAAGTTTCCGGTGCGACTCGCTCTGGACATGGTTGCCTGTATTAAGTTCATGCTTTTCGACAGTTTTGCTGACGGAATGGCCGTATTACGTGCGCATCTACATTTCTGGAAAGGATTTGGAATAAACCGGGCAAAGAGAAAATCCGCACAAAAGATAATGCGGATTCATAATCTTGATACTATCTACAGGGGATCAGTGATCTGGCAGTATTACGTGAGAGGCCACAGGAAATTCTCTGATCTGCCATTTGCCAAAAGACACGCCAGGGATCAGTAATACCACACCGAATTGTTACGTCTACGCAGATGCTTTCGGATATTCATTATGAAGGCCATTCCCATATATATAAGAATGGGTGATCCGAAGGTGATAAATGAGGCGTAGATAAAAAACAATCTGATGCTGGATGTAGCTATACCCAGTTTTTCTCCCAGTCTCGTACAAACGCCGAAGGCCTGCGATTCTACTATGTTTTGTAATTTTTTCATAGTTATTAAACAGTAAATTTCGTAAAAATGACTGATAATCGGAAACCACTTAACGACAAAAAACGGAAACTGGTCGATGAATATGCGCTATAACAAATATAATAGGCATATTATCAAATTCTGTCCTGCTAATTCTTATTTTTTTTAACTATTATTGCGTATAAATGTTCATTTAAAGGAATTAATTTATTCTGAAATTTATACAACCAAGTAATTAAATAACTAAAACCAATGAGAAAATTATTCTACGCTATAGTATTATTTGGATTGATTGGCCTCTCTGGTTGTGCCCTCAATAAAATGGTAAAAATGGCGGAGGACCAGAATCTTACCGTAACGCCGAATCCACTGGAGGTTCACGCGGATACGGTCGCTTTTGATATGTCTGCCAACCTACCCGTAAAAATGCTTAAGAAAGGAAAAGTATATACGGTCAGGACCTTTTACAACTACGGAGATGGTGAAGAAGTCCTTGAAGAATTACAATTCCGTTCTGAGGATTATCCAAATGCGGATGAGACACAGCCAAGCCAGACAGAAAGCTTTTCATTTGCTTACAGTCCTGAGATGAAATCAGGTATGCTGGAGGTTCAGGGTGTTGCTTCTGATCCCAAGAATGGTAAAATGAAAGAAACTGAGCGCATGCCAATTGCTCCGGGTGTTATCACCACCAGTAAACTGGCGATGCCTGTTACTTATGCAGCTTATGCAGATCACGGATACAATAATCAGGAAGAACTGATCCCTACCAATGTAAACTTCTACTTTACACAGGGTAGCTCTGTTCTTCGTTATTCTGAGCGTACCGGTGATCGTGGTGACAAACTTGATGCATTCATTGCTGAGAAGAACCTTACCCGTACAGTTTCTATTACTGGTACACACTCTCCGGAAGGTCCTGAAAGAGTAAACTCTGACCTCTCTAAGAATCGTGCTGAGGCAATTGAAGAATTCTATCGTCGTGAAATGTCCAAGTATGATTACATGGGCATGGCAGATTCCATTGAGTTTGTGATCAAAGATGTTGTTGAAGACTGGACGGTTTTCAAAGATTCACTGGCAACGTATGACGGAATATCCTCTGAAGAAAAATCTGCTTACCTGAACATCATCAATGGTGCAGGCAGCTACGAGGAAAAAGAAGATCAGCTTCACTCACTTCCTACCTACAATAAGGTATTCCGTGAGCTTTATCCTAAGATGCGTGTAGCAGAGACAGAAATTCTTACCGTAATGGAAAAGAAAACTGATTCTGAAATCTCTGTTCTTTCAAAGCAGCTTGCCAACAATTCAGTCGATACTGATACGCTTTCAAACGAAGAGCTGATGTATGGTGCTACACTCACTCCTTCCCTGTCTGAAAAAGAAGCGATTTACAAGGCTTCCATCAGCAAAGAAGATACCTGGGTAGCTCATAACAACCTTGCCGCGGTTTACATTGCTATGGCGCAGGAAAACCCCGGACAGGCTGATTCGTATGCTGAGCAGGCAATGACTCAACTGGAACTGGCCGCCAACATGCAGGAATCTGCTGAGGTGCATACCAACCTGGCATCCGTCAATATGATGATGGGCAATCCTTACAAGGCGTATGAGCACCTGCAGAAAGCTATGGGCATGAGTCCTTCTAATGAACTTGCACAAGGTGCTAACGGAGTCAAAGGATCCGCAGAGATCATGATGGCGAAGTATTCAGATGCTGTACGCTCGACTTCCAATGCAGCTCCTTCCAAGGAAAATGTATTCAACAAAGGTCTGGCTCAGACACTGAGCGAAGATTATCCTCAGGCGTACGAGACACTGAACGGAGAATACACCAATAATTATGGATCTGACAAAGACGAAACGTACGCCATGTCGCGTTATGTAGTTGCTGTGATCGCTGCTCGTCGGAATGCAGGCGCATCAGATGTTGCGAATTTCCTTTCGGAAGCATTTGCTGCAGATCCTGATTTGAAAGAAAAAGCATTGAATGATCTGGAATTTGCTAAATATGCAGACAACCAGGCTTTCACAGATGCTATGAAATAATAGGTTTTAAACCTGAAGAGAAGGCTCCGGAAATTCCGGAGCCTTTTTTTATGTCTGACCCATTTTGTCGAATGGCGCGGGAGTGCTAAATTTACACCCGCTAAATAAAACACCAATCATGAGAGAAATTCAATTCAGAGAAGCACTTGGCGAGGCGATGAGCGAAGAAATGCGCCGTGACCCCAAGGTATTCCTTATGGGAGAAGAAGTCGCAGAATACAACGGAGCTTATAAAGTCAGTCAGGGAATGCTGGATGAATTCGGTCCGGAACGTGTAATCGATACACCCATTGCAGAACTCGGATTTGCCGGGGTTGGTGTGGGAGCGGCTATGAACGGACTTCGCCCCATCATTGAATTCATGACTTTTAATTTCTCCCTGGTAGCCATTGACCAGATAATCAACGGCGCTGCCAAGATGATGTCCATGTCGGGCGGCCAATTCAATGTACCTATGGTATTTCGCGGAGCAACCGGAAATGCAGGAATGCTCAGCTCACAGCACTCCCAGAATTTTGAAAACTGGTATGCCAATACACCCGGACTTAAGGTGGTGGTTCCTTCAAACCCTTACGATGCGAAAGGACTTCTTAAGTCATCCGTACGTGATGATGACCCGGTTATCTTTATGGAATCGGAACTCATGTACGGAGACAAAGGTGAAGTTCCTGAAGGTGAATACCTCATTCCCCTTGGCGTTGCTGATGTGACACGGGAAGGCAGTGATGTTACGCTGGTATCTTTCGGAAAAATGATGAAGGTGGTTAATGAAGCGGCACAGGAACTTGAAAAGGATGGTATTTCAGCGGAAGTAATAGACATGCGCACGGTACGGCCACTGGATTATGCGACCATTGTGGATTCCGTTAAAAAGACAAATCGTCTTGTAATTGTGGAAGAAGCATGGCCTCTTGCTGCCATCAGCTCGGAAATCACCTACCATATTCAGAAGTACGCATTTGATTACCTGGATGCACCGGTACACCGTGTAAATTCAAGGGATCTTCCTTTGCCTTATGCCCCGACACTGATTGAGGAAATCCTCCCGAATGTAAAGCGGACTGTTGAAGCTGTAAAAAGTGTGACGTACGCTAAATAAATTCAGCTTATTCAATCAGGCTACCTGACCTGGCCTGAGGAAAGCGGACTTTATTCACGTAGATAACATCACGTCTTCCTTCTGAACCGCGTACTGCCCGGTCATTAATTTTATGGAATCCCCATATATAAAAATTATTACCGTACCAGTGCCTGATTTCACCGAGATCAGAATCTGATGTACTGCGCAGATCATCCGTCTGCGTTTTTAAAGCGACGGGCTGCCGGGATGTTTGAATATCTGTGTGACTGTAGGGAATTCCTTTGTAAATTATTTCATCCTCTTCTTTGTACGCCATGTAAAGCGAATCAGGGCCCGGATAAGCGTCTACCAGGTCATCCAGTATATATCGCTCCTTCTCATCCACAATAAGGCTGTTATCCCAAAGGATCTGGCCCTTTGAATCAAGATCTATTGCCAGGGCAGCCAGGTACTCATATCGAAGGGTAGTATAATCAGCCGGTGTGGACGGATAATCCTGGTAGTAATATCTACCGCGTGGCAACGTGCGTATATCGTACATGGAATAATTAGGGCGGGATATATACCTGGTCACACCACTCTGATCATAACGGATATCATATACGTCGGCAATAAGTAAATAGGAATTATCCAGGTGAATGACGTCGTGCATAAGCAGCCTGACTCCCACTTTCATCTCCTTGCCACGGTCAGACATTTGCTCAGCCTTCTCCTTCAGACGTTCTTCCCTTCGTTCAGAATCTGCGTAGGTAAAGAAATTCTCAAACTCACTCAGGTCATTGTACCTGATATAATTCTCCTGACCGGAGGGCTTGACAAGAGCAAAATACAAACCCTGAACATATTTCGAATTCCGCGCTCCATAGGTACCGACAACCGCAATGTTCCCATCCACAAAGCCAATCGATGTCCCGTCAATTACCTCATAATTCCTGTCCATCTCAATCATCCTCTCAAACAACATCTCAGAATCAAAACTATAGGTACGCAAACGCATGAAGGGGCCGGAATAGGAATCTTCCCGGGTTATAATATTGTATGTATCACTGCCATTCGAACGCAGGTCAACAATATCACTCTTATCTTTAAACAGACCGGGAACTACCTGAAAGCCGTCATCACCAATCCTGTAACTTAGCAAAGTCGGACTGTACCTGACATAACCGCCAAGTATCAGGTGGTCCCTGATGGCAATAATGTTGGTCATTTCAAAGGCTATCTCATTGGATACCTCAAATTTGACCATGGTACCCTTACTTACATCAATTTTAACTACTCGGTAATCAGCAATGGCCCTGTTTGCCTCCTGAAAAACCAGGTAGACATTCTCCTCCAGTACATCAAACGCCTTAAGTTCGTATTTATAGTCAATACCAATAGTCAGTTCCCATCGTTTCGTTAACGTGGTATCAAGAACTGTCATCCGCCATGTTTCTGCCTTACCCTGAACAAAATCCTCCTCAACAATCAACAGGCCGTATTCTCCGCAGGAAACTACACTGAAGTAATCATCTTCATCTTCCTTCGGCTGCTCATATCGCGCAACCTGCCTGGGTTGAGCCAGCAGCGTGCCACTCAACAGAAGAAGCATCCATAAAGCACCAACTATTCTCCTCATATTTAATATCCTTTCCTGATCCGTGAATTTACCGGGAAGAATCCCGGTCTGGTTCACAAGATGCAGATTCTATTAATTAAATTTACATAATTACCTTTACAAGGCACAAAAATTATACCGCAGGTGGATAATAAAGAGATCATCAAAAATATAAGGATAATCGCCAGGCTGTCTGAAATTCATGATGTTAACCCATTTAAGGTCCGGGCACTTAACAATGCGATATTTTCTCTGGAAAGAGCCGGTAAACAGTTAAGTGAATGTTCGAAGGAGGAACTGGAGGATATTGATGGTGTGGGCAAAAGTATTGCCGCTCAGATCAGCCAGCTACTGGATACAGGCACCTGTGATCAGCTGGAATCGCTTATGGCGGAGACTCCTTCCGGGATACTGGAAATAAGCCGCTTGCCCGGATTGGGAGCTAAAAAGGTAAAAACCCTGTGGAAGGAGCTTGGGATTGAAACCCTGGAAGATCTTCAGGCAAAGATAGAATCAGGCGAATTACAGGAGGTCAAGGGTTTTGGTAAGAAAACATCGGAGAATATTAAAGAAGCGCTGGCTTACTTTCTGTCACAAAAGGGGAAACTCTTGTATCCGGTGGCATCCGGCCTCGCAGAAAGGCTTCGGGAGCAGCTGACTGCAGAATTTCCTGAAAGCAGGTGGGAGATCACAGGCGACATCCGACGCCAGTGCCAGGTGATAGACCGGATTGAGATCCTTGGAGAGCGCAAAAAACAAAAAGCACTGGTCTTTCTGAAAAAGTCGGAAGACATGGAACTCCTGCCCAAAGAGTCAAGTCCGTATATTCTTCGCGCAATTCTGACGGGGCCGGACATACCTGTATGGATCAGGCTGGCCGATGAAAATGATTTTGAGACAGAACTTTTTCGATCAACCGGGACCGCCAGTCATACCGATGCCATCCTGTCGAAATCAGATGCCCCGGCTTCAACGGAAAAAGAAATATATGCTGCGGCCGGACTACCTGTTTATCCGCCGGAACTGAGAGAAGATGATGTCCCTGAAGACCTCGATGCTGAGCAGATCGACAGCATTGTGACTGAAAAGCAAATCCGGGGTATTTTACATGCGCACAGTAATTACAGTGATGGCAAGCATTCACTGGAAGAGATGGTATGTGCTGCCATTGACTCAGGCTATGAGTACCTGGGCATTACCGATCACAGCAAATCATCATTCTTTTATGCCAACGGGCTATATGAGAACCGGATCCAGGAACAGCACAAGGAAATTGATAAGATCAATGCACAATATCCGGATTTCAGACTGTTTAAAGGGATTGAATGTGATATCCTTACCGATGGGGCACTGGATTACACGGATGACGTACTTGAATCCTTTGATTTTATAGTTTGTTCGGTACACTCCGTCCTGAATATGGATGTGGATACGGCCACCAGGAGATTGGTACGCGCTATTGAAAATCCGTTTACCACGATTCTCGGACATATGACAGGCAGGTTACTCCTGCGCCGGAAAGGCTATCCGCTGCATATGGAATATATCCTCGATGCATGTGCTAAAAACGACGTGGTCATTGAACTCAACGCCAATCCGAACCGGCTTGACGTTGACTGGCACTGGCTGTCGCTAATTAATGAGAAGGGCATTAAAATAAGTATTAACCCGGACGCCCATACTATAGAAGGGTATAAGGACATTCAATATGGTGTTATGCAAGCCAGGAAAGGCCTGGTTCCGGCTGGAATCAACCTCACCTCCTGGTCGGCCGAAAAACTGAACAACTATTTTATAATGAGGAAGGAGAAAGCACTTTCAAGAGCATGAGTTTGAAGAAAATCCTCATTATCCGCTTTTCATCTATTGGTGATATCGTTCTTACCACTCCGGTTATCCGGACAATCAAAACACAGCTGGACGACTGCGAAGTACACTATTGCACAAAAGCTTCTTATGCCTCCATTCTCCGCGAAAATCCTTATATCGACAAATTACATCTTCTGGAAGACAGTCTCCGCGACCTGGTAAAATCCCTGAAGTCGGAAGACTTTGACTACATTATTGATCTGCATAACAACCTGCGTACGTCCATTATTAAGGGGTCGCTGCGTGTACCTGCCCGGTCTTTTAACAAGATCAATTTCCGGAAATGGCTGATGGTAAGACTGAAGATCGATAAATTACCTAACCGCCACATCGTGGACAGGTATATGGATACAGTAATTCCGTTGGGGATAAAAATGGATTCACTGGGGCTTGACTATTTCATTCCGGAGAATGAATTCGTTAACAGGTCTGACCTGCCTGAGCCATTCAGGAAGGAATTTGTGGTATATGCCATTGGTGCCCAGCATGCGACGAAACGGTTGCCATTCAAACGAATGATCGAACTTTGCGACCGGATTAACAAGCCTTTGATTCTCCTGGGAGGGCCGGAGGACAAACCTGACGGTGATAAGATTGCCGCATTTTTTGAGAAGACGAGTAAGTCCGAACCTTATGAGGAAGGACTGGAAGAACTGAACAAAAAAACCATCATTTATAATGCCTGCGGGAAATATACCATCAATGAATCTGCCTCTCTGGTCAAGCAGGCGTCGTATGTATTTACACATGACACGGGATTGATGCATATTGCCGCTGCCTTCAAGAAATACATTTTCAGCATCTGGGGAAATACTATCCCGCAGTTCGGCATGTATCCCTACCGAACCCGTTTCATGGTTTTTGAAAACAATAAACTGTCCTGCCGGCCATGCAGCAAAATCGGATATGCCAAATGTCCGAAAGGACATTTCAAGTGCATGAATGATGTAATTTTCGATTTTTACTTACCTTGAAAGGATTGCCGGCATCCGGTTTTGTAGTATGTGATCGTACTAACGGATACGATCATGAGATACTTTTTGATAGTTGTAATTCTCCTGTTATCAGGCACCGGTTATTCACAAAAATACAGCGGTGACAGCTGGGCTAAAATTAAATCACATGGCTCAGGAACGCTTTCCTGTGTGTTTTATGAGACACCCGGATTGGTTTTCAGGGATCCGTCAAGCGGGGAAATGAAAGGGGTTTGCGTGGATGTCCTGTCAGATTTTGCCGATTATGTCAACAACAAATATGGTAAGAAGATCACCATAAAATTCGTTGGGCAGGAACAGATATTCACCAATTTTCTGAATGAATCGCTCAAATCACCCCATGTCATGGGCATTGCCAATGTAAGTATCACGACCGAAAGGAAGAAATACATGGCATTTTCACCTCCCTACATGAAAAATCCCATGGTTTTGCTCACCCATAAAAGCGCTCCATCCATTTCCGAACTCTCTGAGATCAGAACAAAATTTCAGGGATTTACGGCGGAGACCATTACCGGAAGTACCCATGTCCGGTATATTAATGATATCAAAGAAAATTATTATCCTGACTTGAAGATCACCTACACAACGGGTGGTGCAGTGATCCTGGATAAACTTCAAACCAATACGCGGTTATTCACCGTCCTGGATTTTACAGAGTATTTTGACGCGGTAAAAAAACAAATGCCTGTTAAGCGTCATGCTATTGACCTGGGACAGCCTGAAGAGCTGGGCTTTATTATGGCGAAAAACTCGGACTGGGCTCCTCTATGGAACGAATTTCTGACCACGGAATACCTCACCAGTATCCGATACAGAAAAATTATCGCCGACAACCTGGGACATGCATTTTTGGCGTTAGTGAATTAGATATTTCAAATTAACCCATTGATTATCAATAGTTAATATTTCTATTTTGGTTAAAAACTGCTATTTTAAATTAGCACTAATTTAACCAGTTGATGAAAAAGATAATCTCTGTATTTCTATTTGTTTGTTGCGCATTTTGTATCCAATCCCAGGACCGGCCAAACATCCTGGTAATCTGGGGAGATGATATTGGCTGGCAGAATGTCAGCGCTTATGGCATGGGAACCATGGGGTATACCACTCCCAATATTGACAGAATCGGAATGGAAGGCATCCGGTTTACAGACCATTACGCGCAGCCAAGCTGTACGGCGGGCAGAGCAGCATTTATCACAGGGCAATATCCGATCCGTTCGGGTATGACCACGGTAGGCCAGCCCGGTGATATCCTTGGTCTGCAGGCTGAATCACCCAGTCTTGCTGAAGTATTGAAAGCGGAGGGCTACCGTACCGGCCATTTCGGAAAGAATCACCTGGGTGACCGAAATGAACACCTGCCAACAGTTCATGGTTTTGATGAATTTTTTGGCAATCTGTATCACCTGAACACACAAGAAGAGTCTGAACAGCGGGATTATCAACGATTCGGAGAAAAATATTCAGGTGACCTGGAATCTTATGAAAATAAATTCGGAACCCGGGGTGTAATTCATTCTTACGCAACAGATGATTTTGATGACACGGAAGACCCGAGATTTGGAGTGGTTGGGAACCAGCGCATTGAGGATACAGGTCCCCTTACACAGGAAAGAATGAAGAATTTTGATGAGGGGGAAGTTATTCCGAAGGCGCTGGATTTTATGAAGAATTCAGAGGAGAATGATGAACCTTTCTTTGTCTGGCTCAATACCAGCCGGATGCATTTGTACACCCGGCTGAATGATGAGTGGAGATATGCAGCTGAAGAATACACTTCTGAAGCGGATTTTCACGGTTCGGGTATGTTGCAACATGATCATGATATAGGAATTATCCTTGAATGGCTGGAACAGAATGGGCTTGCAGATAATACCATCGTATGGTATTCCACTGATAACGGTCCGGAACACTCCTCCTGGCCACATGGGGCTACCACTCCTTTTCGTGGTGAAAAAATGACAACATATGAAGGGGGTGTCAGGGTAATTTCCATGCTCAGATGGCCTGGCGTGATAGAAGCCGGGAAAGTTCTGAATGGTATTCAAAGTCATCAGGATATGTTTACGTCACTGGCAGCCGCAGCCGGTGTAACAGACGTTGCCGAGCGGATCATGAGTGAAAAGAATCAGTACATTGACGGAGTTAATAATGTCCCCTACTGGAAAGGTGAAACAGACCAATCGGCTCGCACGCATATTTTCCATTATTATGAAAGTAAGCTGACGGCCGTACGAATGGGTCCGTGGAAGTTCCACTTTTCCACCAAGGAGGATTACTATGCCAACGTAGTACCCCGGACGGTTCCGCTTGTATTCAATATACGAATGGACCCGTTTGAATCATACGATGACAGCAGTTCCTATGGACATCTCATGCAAAAAGTCTCCTGGCTTATTCAACCGATGGGCGAATTAATGGCTACGCACCTTAAAACACTAAGTGACTATCCGCCTGTCCAGGGAGGCAAGAGTTTTGATATGTCTAACGTGGTGGAGGACTTTATCAAGAAAGGGCAACAATGACGCTGAAGTTTCTTTTGTGAAAAGGTCACTGTTTTGTGACCTTTTGTTTTTAATAGGCCCGGATAAGTTTGCCTTCCATGTAATTTACAAAGGCCTGATTAGCTACGCGCATCCCTCCTGAGGTAGGGAAATTCCCTGTGAAGTACCAGTCACCTGAATGCTTGGGGATAGCCAGGTGAAGATTATCGACGGTCTGGTATATCACCTCCAGTTCGGCTTCCATTTCATCAGGCTTGACGATTTCAGCGATCTTGGCAGAAATCTGCTCGTCTGTAAATTCATTGTACAGTTCATTGACAGGATTTACAGCCTCCCTGTTTTCAATTGCCCATTTGCACCGCTCATAAACCTCGCCGAGAAGGTATTCCTTGTCGTGTTCTTTAATCAGCGCTATCATGGCCCGGAATGCCACGAATTCGCTCAGCTTGGACATGTCTATACCATAGCAATCCGGGAAGCGGATCTGTGGTGCAGAGGATACCACCACCACCTTTTTCGGACGCAAACGCGTCAGCATCGTCAGGATACTCTTCTCCAATGTGGTTCCGCGGACAATACTGTCATCCATGATCACCAGCGTATCCTGCCTTTTACGTATTACTTCATACGTAGTGTCATAGGAATGGGCTACCATCTCGTCACGGCTGCTGTCATCCGTAATGAATGTCCGCAGCTTGGCATCCTTGATGACAATTTTTTCCACCCGGGGACGGAAAGACAGTATATCTTCCAGCTTTTCCATGGTCGGTTTACCATCCAATACTACTTCCTTACGGCGTGCAGACAGGTAATCCTCCATTCCCGACATCATACCCAGGAAAGCCGTCTCCGCCGTATTGGGAATGTAGCTGAACACTGTATTTCTCAGGTCAAAATTAATCGCTTTCAGCACCTGGGGGACGAGCAACCGGCCCAGCTGCTTTCTTTCACTGTAAATATCCGGGTCTGTGCCCCGTGAAAAATAAATTCGCTCAAAGCTACAGCTGGTTTTATCCTTGGGATCAATAAACTGGTGCTGCCCGAAATCGCCGTTTTTCTTGATTATCAGTGCATGTCCGGGCTTCACCTCCTCTATCTGGTTGTATTCCACATTAAAGGCAGTTTTGATCGCCGGTTTCTCTGATGCGACTACCACCACTTCATCATCCACGTAGTAGTATGCAGGCCGGATTCCGGACGGGTCACGCGCCACAAACGCGTCTCCGTGGCCTACCATTCCGGCCATCGCGTAGCCTCCGTCAAAGTCCTTACAGGCCCGGCTGAGCACCCGGTGCAGATCAATTTCGCGTTCGATGACCTCAGTGATTTCCTGGTTGGTATATTTATCCTTGTAGCGCCTGAAAATCTCATTATTCTCCTCATCCAGGAAGTGCCCGATCTTTTCCATTACCGTTACCGTATCCACCTTTTCCTTTGGATGCTGACCAAGCTTTATGAGAATATCAAACAATTCATCCACATTGGTCATATTGAAATTCCCGGCTACCACCAGGTTCCTGCTTCGCCAGTTATTCTGACGGAGGAATGGATGACAATTCTCAATACTGTTTTTACCATGTGTTCCGTAGCGAAGATGGCCCAGCCAGACTTCACCGGTAAAGGCACAATTCTCCTTGAGCCAACGCTCATCATTAAATAATTCCCTTCCTTCCTTTCTGGCCTTTTTATACTTTTTTCCAATCTTTTCAAAGATCCTTTTGATCGGATCCTGTTCTATGGAGCGGTAGCGGCTTATGTAGCGCAGTCCGGCTTTCTGATCAAGTTTGATATTGGCAATCCCGACGCCATCCTGCCCGCGGTTACGCTGCTTTTCCATCAGAATGTACATCTTATTGGCAGCCCAGGTAGCAGAACCATATTTCTGAATGTAGTAGGATAAGGGTTTTCTAAGCCTGATCAGCGCTATACCACATTCATGTTTGATTACGTCGCTCATTCGATTGGATTAAAATGCAAAGCTACTATTATTGATCCATCCCATCAACCATTCAGGTTTAAAGAATAACAACAATACGGCTAAAACTAAAAACAGACACAAAAAATTCTCCAATACACTATATTTTTTAAAGATATTCACTGATGAATGCATGTCCCGGAAGATCATGCCATAGGGTATCCTTACGTAATAGGCAAAGGAGACAACGGCATTAATAATACCGAATACAAATGTGAACATAAGCAGGGCCGAACCGGATTCCTGAAATTGTGCCAGAACACCGGAGAAAAGGAACAACTTTGCTGTGAATCCGGCCGTCGGCGGTAGACCTGTAAGTGCCACCATAAAGACCACCAGGTAAATCCCGAAAAGAGGTGAAATCCTGAAAAATCCGTCATATTCCTTAATCAGCTGAATCCGGTACATGCGCTCATAATAATTTATCAGGAGAAATGCCCCCAGGTTCATGAAGATGTAGACGGCTGCATAAAAGAACAGGACCGAAGCATCTCCGGGAAAAAGGAGCGCCATCATAAGAAATCCGGAGTGGGCTATCGAGGAATATCCCATCATCCGCTTGACATTGACTTGCCGAAGCGCAGCAAAATTACCAACTGACATGGTCAGAACGGCAAGTACTGCGACCTCCTCCACCGGCCACTGCAGCCAGGTAATCCATTTGATGAGAAATGCAAAACCAGCGAGTTTAGGAATTACACTAAACATGGCCACCACAGGTGTCGGCGTTTGTTCGTATACATCAGGGACCCAGATATGCCAGGGAGCGACGGCCACTTTAAACAGTATACCGCTGGATATCAGGGTAACCACCAGGAAAGGTACCCAGTCCGGATAAAAATTATTCTCCAGCATCGCCAGCTCAGACCCGGACAAGGATACATGCCCCGTTATTCCGTAGAGCCAGGAAACGCCATAAACCATAACGGCTGTGGCAGCCGCACCAAACAGGAAATATTTTACCGCAGCCTCTGCCGAATACCTGGTCCGGGCAAGCCCGGTAAGCAGGTATGATGTCAAAGAAATCATCTCCAGGCTGATCAGAACCATCATGAAGTGGTTGGCGATGACCAGCAGGGAAGCGCCCAGCAGCACCCCGGTCAGCAGCAGGAAATATTCTCCCCGGGGTCGCTTGACAGTGAGTGGCAACGGAAAGAGCAAGACCACCAGCATGGAAAGACCTAACAATATTTTCCATTTAGCTGCCTGTGCGTTGACGATCAGCATATCGGCGTTGAACAGGTTCTGAATCTGTGTCTCTCCAAGCACATAACTGAAATAACCATTTACCAGGACGTACGGGCCAATTCCGAAAAACACCAGGCCCTTTTGCCATTTATCCGATTTGACGGGAGAAATGATGAGAATCGTTAAGAGGAGAATCAGGGTCGTCAGCAATAGTTCCGGAAGCAACCAGTACAGGCTATCCGAAACAGATTCCAGTGTCAGCCAGTTGATAGGGGTATTCATATTCTCCGAAGAATACTGCATCATCCGGGCCAGTTTGAAGCTAGGTTTACCAGTTGCACAAACTGATTAATGGTGGAATTCATCAAATCAAGCAGCAGGCCCGGGAAAATGCCAAGCATCAGTGTGAGAATTGCCAGGGGAAGCAATACCACATATTCTCTGCGACGCAGGTCATCCAGTTCATCACCACCGGAAAACCGGTAATAAAAGGGGCCAAAATACATCCTCTGGAGTGTCCACAAATAATAAGCCGCCGAAAGGATCAGGCCAATCACCGCGAAAATTGCCAGGCCTCTTGACAACAAACCATTTACTGATTGTGAAACAAACGCCCCCAGTACCGTGAGAACTTCGGCTATAAACCCTGACATGCCGGGCAAGCCCAATGAGGCAAAAAAGAACAGGATGGTCAGGGCTGTATACCTTGGCATTTTGGTGGCAAGCCCCGAATAATTGGCAATGAGCCGATCATGGGTACGGTCATAGACGACCCCTGCAATCAAAAACAATCCTGAGGAAATAACCCCGTGGCTGACCAGCTGGAACAGCGCACCTGAAATTCCTTCCGTGGTATTGGATGCCAGTCCGAGCAATACAAAGCCCATGTGAGAAACGGAGCTGTAGGCTACCAGTCTTTTCAGGTCCTTGCTCGCGAGCGCATTCAGGGCTCCGTAAATAATGCTTATCACTCCAAGGATTCCCACCCACATCGCATACTCTGTTGCTCCGTCCGGAAACATCAGGTAGGCGGTACGCATTAGTCCGTACGCACCTATTTTCAGCAATACTCCGGCAAGTATAACGGAAACCGGAGTCGGTGCCTCCACGTGTGCATCCGGCAGCCAGGTATGGAGGGGTACCACCGGGATCTTAATGGCAAAGCCTACAAACAGAAGGATAAATCCCCACATACGCAGGGGAATTGAAAGAAACTCGTAACCACCTGCAAGCAATGACCCCTCGATCAGATTGGCGGGGTCGGTCATGTAGACCATATTGAACGTATGTACAACGCTGCCTGAACCTGTCTGAACCGGATCCATAACTGATGCATAAAGTCCGATCATGACGATCAGAAGCAGGAGGGATCCAAACAAGGTATACAGGAAAAATTTTATTGAGGCATACTCCCTTCTGGGTCCGCCCCAGATACCGATGAGGAAGAACATCGGCAAGAGCATGAATTCAAAAAACAAATAAAACAGGAGAAAATCCAGGGCCAGGAAACAACCCATTATCGAGCCATTCAGCAGCAACAACAACGAATAATATCCTTTAACTTTTTCTTTAATACTATAGGATGCGATCGTGCTGATCAGCATGACCACGGCGTTGAGAACCACCAGAGCAATACTAAGACCATCCACCCCGAGCAAATAGGTGGCAGATAACGTACCAAGGGCACTCAGATCAATACTGAACCAGGGAACCGATTCAACAAACTGAAATCCTTCCAGTGACGAGGGATCCCCGGTCGATACCTTATATCCGGCCAGAAGGGCAATAACCAGCAGGCACTGCACAGCGGTTGCCCCGATTGCCAGCTTTCTTGACCAGGAGGTATTTTTTTCCGGTAACAGCACAACCACCAGGGAGGCTGCCAGGGGCAGAAATATTATAAGTGAAAGTAAATAGTTCTGCATTGATTCAGTATATCAGCCAAAATAACACAATCATTAATAAAATTGCAGCCGCAACATAACGCTGCACATTTCCGCCCTGAACAGACCGGAAAATACTGCCGGTTGTCTTTCCGGCAGCGGCAACCAGGTGTACCAGGCCATCCACAATATTTCTGTCAAACCATCCTGTCATCTTGGAGAATAATACACCAGATACCACGAGGTAATTGAGGAGCGAATCAATTACTTTCCTATCCATGGCGTAGGTACGACCTGCGAGATATTTTACCGGGCCGGCCACTCCGTCGTAATATAAGTTATCCATCCACCAGTTTCCTGAAGACAGGTTATAAAACCAGTTCCCGGCCCGATTCTGTTCCGGAATCCCATTCCGGTAACGTAAAAACGCAAGCCCCAGTCCCGTGATGATCATCGCAGAAGACAAGATGAAAACAAGCAGGTGGTTATTCTCCGACAACTCCACGATCAGTGGCTGAAGCCCGGCCGGATAACCTGGCACCTGGATGACCGGAACGATAAGATTGGTAAAAAACCAGCTGTTCTGGAAGCTCAGGGGGTTAAACGACCAGATAAGTCCGATCGATAACAGCGATAAAATCACCACAGGAGCGGTCATTAGCCATTGCAGTGAAAATTTGCCGGCCACACGATCGGTAGCAGGTTGCCCGAGAAATACCAGGTATACCTGGCGGCCCATATAGTAGGCGGTCAGCGCCACGGTAACCATGCCGGTATACGGAACCAGATGATAAAAAGACATTCCCCCTCCGCTACGGGCATCAGCCCAGGCAAAGCTTCCGCTCATAATTGCCTCTTTGGAAAGAAATCCGCTGAAAAACGGAATCCCCACCAGGGCCAGCGAGAGAATAACATAACAAATAAATATTACCGGGAGCTGTTTCCTTAATCCTCCCATATTCCGCATGTCCTGGGGATCACGATGATGGTCCCCTTTCAGCAGATCGTGCATGGCGTGGATGACGGCCCCAGCGGCGAGAAATAGCCCTGCTTTGAAAAACGCATGCGTAAACAAGTGAAACAACGACGCATCGTATGCTCCAACTCCCATTCCCATCACCATATAACCAAGTTGGGAAATGGTGGAAAATGCAAGGACCTTTTTAATATCATTCTGGGTCATTGCCGCTACAGCACCCATAAATGCAGTTATGGCTCCCGTAACAGCTATAAAGGTCATGGCCTCGAGGCTCAGCAGCGGAAATACCCGGGCAAGAAGAAATACACCTGCAGCCACCATAGTAGCGGCATGGATCAGGGCCGATACAGGGGTCGGACCAGCCATAGCATCCGGTAACCAGGCCTGAAATGGAAACTGTGCACTTTTGCCGGCGGCTCCGAGAAACAGGCATATCCCAAGAACGGACAACCAGATACCTGGCATTTCCTTATCACCAGCCATCCAGATACCTGCCTCCAGGTGGCTGCTTTCCATTCCCGAATAGAGATCTGTTAACGACAGGGAATCAAACATAGTCCAGGCGATTCCGATTCCGATCAAAAAAGCGGCATCCCCCACCCGGTTCACCACAAACGCCTTGGTCGCAGCTTTCGGAGGATTACCGGTTCTGTACCAGTGGTTAATAAGAAGATAACTTGACAGGCCCACCAGCTCCCAGAAACAGAATAACTGAAGCAAGTTGTTGCTTATAACGATTCCAATCATGGAAAATACGAACAGGCCAAGGTTGGCAAAGTATCTTCGTTCGTCCTGGTCATTATGCATGTAGGATATACTGAAAAGAGAAACGAGCAATGATATTACCGAGACCACTACGAGCATGATCACTGTTTTCATATCCAGGAGAATTCCTGCTGCAAAATGTACGGTTCCGGAAAGATAAAACCAGGTGAGCTGGTATTCGATGGTGTCCATGCCCCACCGCATCCAAATCAGGTGAACGGATAATAAGAAGACGATCAGAAAAACAAGACTTACCAATTTACCCGAAACGGCAGCCATGCGTTGTGGCAAAATGTTCAGTCCCAGAAATGCCGCCAGGGGAAGAACCAACATCAGCAGTGCCTCAATAAATTCAGGTGATATGATGGTCGCCTCATTCATTTATCCCTTCATCTGGTTGATCTTATCCAATTCAACTGTTCGGAAATACCTGTACACCCGGAGAATCAGGGCTAGTCCGACCGCCGCCTCCGCAGCAGCCAGCACAATTACAAAGAGAGCGAAAAACTGGCCTTGGTGCCATTCCGGATGCATTCTGCCAAAAACAATAAAATTCAAATTAGCCGCATTCAGCATGAGTTCGATCCCCATCAGGACCATTACTGCATTTTTCTTTGACACAATGACCGCAAGTCCGGCAGCGAACAGAAACGCTCCTGTACCAAGTAAAAGTTGCATTTCGTTCATCTTCTCCCCTCCTTCCCGGTTTTTTCGCCTGCAATGGTCAGCGCACCAATCAATACAATTAACAGAAGCACAGCAATCACCTCCATGGGAAAAAGGTAAACTGACATCAGGTATACGCCAGTAGCATGCATAAGTTCAGGAATCGCCCGATCAGGAAATGATCCGCCATGCCAGTTCACGGCCATCCATCCCGTGCATAAAAAGGCGGAACCGAACAGGAGTATTGCGAATATGCGATTATAATGGCTGGTGATAAGCGTTTCCCCCTTCAGCTTATTGGTCAGCATGATAGCAAACAGGAGCAGGATTATAATACCCCCAACATAAATCATCAGCTGCGTGATACCAACAAATTCAGCCTGGAGCAGAACGTACAACGCTGCCAGGGACAGGAGACAGATAACAAGTGAATAAGCTCCATATAAAATACTTCGGGTAATTACCAGCAAGGCAGCTGAGGCAACCGTCAGGATACAAAAGAGCCAGAGTAACATTTCAGTCATCTTTTTTGCCGGTATTGATATTCGGTTTTGGCATTGAAGGTCTGGGTTTCATCATCGGTTTGCCGGCAGTCTTGCCGGGCGTACCTGCCGGAGATGCCCCGCCTGAAGGAATCTCTGCCTGCTTTCTCTTTTCAGCTATTTCCTCATCCGACATGTTGGCGAAAGAGTAAATGTGTTCAATAACGTCATATTCGCTGAAGTCGTAGGCTTTGGTCATGGTAAGGCATTCGGTCGGACAAACCGTGGTACACAGACCGCAAAAGCAGCACTTACCCATATCTATATCAAACCTGGCGGCATGAATTCGTTTAGGAGTACCATCCGAAGTGGTTCCATACACCTCCTTGTCTTTGATCGCATCAATCTCTATACAATCAACCGGACACACTTTCGCGCATTTATCGCAAACAATACAATCGTCAATTTCATTGTGCAGACGATACCGGCCATTATCCGGGACCGGCAATGTCTCATGCGGATATTGAAGGCTCATCAGGCCTTCGGAACGGGCGAAATAATTGTCAGAAGCAACTCCATCCTTGGATACCGATTTAGTAGCGGTGCCTATATGCCTGAATGTCAGGCGCATTCCCGTCCATATACTTGAAATTGAATCCAGGATGGATTTCCAGTAACCTGTGTTCATAAAGTGGTGGTTCCTTTATGAACCGAAGATAAAAAATAGTTACTGCGATTCGGCCTTTTTTACAGTAAATTTGAAGGTACTTCCGGTTCCCTTTTCACTCTCTACCCAGATTTTACCGCCCATTCGCTCGACAAACTCCTGGCAAAGCTTAAGTCCAAGCCCTGTACCACGCTCATTGGCTGTACCCCGCGTACTGTAAAGTGAAGAATTATCGAACAGGTGTGCAGCCTCCTCGTCCGTCATGCCGATTCCATTATCCCGTATGGCAATCATCAGGAATTGATCATCCAGCTCCTCAGCAAGCACTTCAACCATACCCCCTTCGTCGGTAAATTTCATACTGTTGGATACCAGATTTCTAATGACCAGGTCAGTCATGTTACGGTCGGCCTCCGCCATTGTATGTTCAGGCACCTTATTAAAAAAATGAACATGTTTATCGTTGATCTCCCGGAAAAAATTAAGATTATCTTCGGTTAACCTGTGCATGTCGAGTGGTTCTTCGATCACTTTGAAATGATCCATCTGAAACAGCGCCCAGTCAAGCAGATTATCCAGCAGCTTGCGCGTATTATTAAGTCGTCCTTTCAGCGATCGGCTTACTTCCTTCAGTTCATCCTGCGTGATGTGTCCTTCGTGAAGCATGTCAATTACGCCGACGAGGCCATTGATAGGCGAACGCAGATCGTGGGAAATAATGGAGAAAAACTTATCTTTCATTTCCAGCAATGCCTCCATCTCCTTACTGTTTGCCTCAATCTCCTTTTGATGGACTATCAGAAGCCTGTTGATCTTCTTTCTCCTGACACTGCTGCGGTAAAGGTTAAACAGAATGACTGCGGCCAGGGCCAGGATCACCACGAGTACATTACTTTTGAATTCCTCATTCGAAACCTGCTCTTTTATCAGGCGTATTTCCGAATCTTTCTGTTCAGTTTCATGCAGCAACTGAAGTTTGGCGAACTGTTCATTTTTCTTTTCAGAGAAGAGGCTGTCGTCAAGCACCTTCAATTTCTTGTGAAGCCGGAGGGATTCCTGGTAATTACCACGTTTTTCGTACAATCGGGATAATTGTTCGTAAGAGTCCCTGGCCAGCTTGCCATATTCCTCCTTCAGGGCAATGGCCAGGGCTGATTCCAGGTGGGATTCCGCCTTCAAATCTTCATTCTGATCGATCATGAGCCGGCCAATTCCCAGGTAGCTGTCGCCAATCCCTTTATTATTACTCACCCGCCGGTATATTTCCAGGGCACCATTGTAATAGTTTAACGCCTGATCAAGACTGTCAACCGCGCAATAAGTCTCCGCCAGTTTATGATAAATTTCGGGGGTAAGATAGTTCAGGCCAAGTGAATCGGAAATAACAAGTGATTCTTTAAGTGCCTCAAGTGAATTGCTGAACTTTCCCTCAATCCGATAAATTTCACCCAGGTCTTTTAAGGAATAGGCAATCCCTTCCCGGTCATTAATCTGCCGGCTCAGTTCCATACTTGACCGTATGTATCCCTCTGCCTGTTCCAGCTGACCCATCTGCTTGAGTACCGTCCCGATATTGTAACTTGTCACCGCGATTAACAAGTCATCTTTAAGCGCAATCGCCAGTTTACGGGCCTTCTGATAATTATCGTAAGCATCGTTATAGAAGCCCATGTATTGATAATCATCTCCGATATTATTCAGCGCCTGGGTTATATTGAAGGTATCCAGCTCTGTTTCGCTCAGCCTGAGATAATAACGATCATATTTAAGTGCCTTATCATATTCACCCTGAATAGATCCCAGCTGAGATAATCGCATGTAGGTTTTGGCAACAGCCGAACTGTCCCCGTTTATCCGGGCTTCCTTTAATCCCTCAATCAGATAGGATTCTGATTTAACCGGATCTGTATATAAATGGTATTTGCTTAACTCGTGTAGGGTTTTAAACCTGATTTCATACTTTACGGAGCTTTCCAGCACATTTTCCAGGCTGTCCGGATCAATGACCGCTCCCGTGGCATTCCGGGACCCCGGTATGCCTGCAAGCAGAACAATGAGTAAAAAAATCTTCCGTAATAGCATTTCTCTAAATCATAAACAGCCTGTAAAGGCCACAAATGAACAATAAACCGATACTAATCGGGGTTAGATACTTCCATCCGAGGGATTGTAACTGATCAATCCGCAGCCTTGGAAGCGTCCATCGAACCCACATTTGAATTAATACGGTTAGAAACACTTTGGTAATCAGCCAGAATGCCCCCCAAATCACGGAATCAGCCCCGGAAGTCCATTCGGCAAGCTGAAGTGAGCCTATATTGGGCAAAGGCGTATTCCAGCCTCCAAAAAAGAGTATGGCACCAAGAAAGCTAACGAGCAGCATCATGGCATATTCAGCCAGCATGATCATGGCCCAGCGAAATCCCGAATATTCCGTCTGAAATCCGGTCACCAGTTCAGATTCTGCCTCCGGAAGATCAAAAGGACTCCGGTTGGATTCGGCCAGGGAAGTGATAAAAAATACCACCCAAACAGGAAACAGGACAGGTGCTTTAAATATATTCCAGGTAAGCAGGCCTCCAATCTCTTCTGTACGGATTCCGAGTGAGCGAATCCCGAAGAGGTATTGCGGGTCCTGGCCGGTTCCCTGCATAAAAGATATTACCTGTAAATCAAGTGTCTGACATATGACCACTACTGAAAGAACACTGAGCGTCAGTGGAATTTCATATGCGATGATCTGGGCGGCAGAGCGAAGGGCTCCTAAAACCGAATACTTATTATTCGAGCTCCATCCGGCCATGATAATGCCCACGACATCGAGAGAAACAATTGCCAGCAGGAAGAATACTCCTGTCTGCAGGGCTGCACCGCTCCATTCTCCCGCTACGGGCATCACAGCAAACCCGGAAAAGACAAATACAAAAATAATTACAGGTGCAAGACGGAATAATAATCCGTTGGCCCTGGATGGGACAATATCTTCTTTCTGAAGTAATTTAAGCAGGTCTGCGACCGTCTGGAGAATTCCGTATTTCCCGGTTTCCATGGGGCCATACCTATCCTGGATAAAAGCGGAAACCTTGCGTTCGGCATAGATTGCCAGGATGGCATACACAAGAAGAAGAGGCAGAAAAAATAAAATTGTAGTCACCTGATAGCCAACATTAAATAATCTAACGCCTTAGGACGGCAAGTAAATAAAAAATACTACTTGTACCTATTCCCAGAGCGCATATTTTATCAATTCCACCCGCTCCCGGAAAAAGAGTTTGGTGGATGCTTCAAACGACCGGGTATAGTCAGATACCAGGAATACATCATCCCCGGATTGTTCTGCTGACAACAGGTGATTTGCTTCCAGCAGATCTTTCAGGTATACCGCGGTGATATCCGATGAATCCAGGACATGAACTTTTTCATTATAATAGGCAACCACCTGTTTACGGATCAACGGATAATGAGTACACCCCAGAATAATTGCTTCTATGTCACTGATAACAGGATCACCCAGATAAGCTTCTATTATTTCATCACTGATCCGGTTATTGAAGAACCCCTCCTCGATCATGGGAACCAGCAGCGGAGTAGGCAAAGAACAAAGTTCAATTTGCTGATCGAGCTCACTGATTTTATCCTGGTAAACATGGGAATCAATCGTTCTTCTTGTCCCGATCAACCCGATCCGGGCATTCCGGTAATGTATCCCGACATATTCCACCATGGGATCAATAACATTGACCACCAGGGCCTTTTTACCCACATATTCCTTGAGTAATTCGTAAGCGGCCGAAGAAGCGGAATTACATGCGATTACGATCACCTTACAGCCCTTCTGAAGAAGAACATCCGCGATTTTAACACTGTAGGCCTGAACCGCCGCCTCTGATTTATCCCCGTACGGCAGATGGGCTGTGTCACCAAAATATATAATTGATTCATTTGGCAGCCTTGTTTTGATAGCGTGGGCCACGGTAAGCCCACCTATGCCGCTGTCAAATATGCCAATTGGTTTGGATGCATCCATAGGCTGCTAAGATAGTTTAATTTACAGATGATTCTGACCCTGTTCGATTATATGGCCAAAAAGGAGAATAATTTTGTAATATTGCACAACCATTTGAATCACAAATAAACCAACCTTACATTATGGCATACAACCTGTTAAAAGGAAAACGAGGAATCATCTTTGGCGCACTGGATGATAAGTCCATTGCTTGGCACACTGCCCTGAAAGCCAGGGAAGAAGGCGCCTCTTTTGTACTGACCAATGCACCCATTGCCATGCGGATGGGTGCCATCAAGGAACTGGCCGACGAAACCGGCTCTGAAATAATTCCCGCCGATGCCACTTCCATCGAAGACCTCACGAACCTGTTTGAAAAATCAATGGAGATTCTGGGAGGAAAACTGGACTTTGTCCTTCATTCGATCGGAATGAGCCCTAACGTCAGGAAAGGCAAGGATTATGGTGATCTGAATTATGACTGGTTCCTTAAAACGTTGGATGTCTCCGGATTATCTTTCCACAAAGTATTGCAGACGGCAGAAAAAACGGAAGCCATGAACGAGTATGGTTCCATACTTGCCCTCAGCTACATCGCCGCTCAGCGCACCTTCCCTGATTACGGCGACATGGCACAGGCAAAAGCCGTTCTCGAATCTATTGCCAGAAGTTACGGGTACCGGTTTGCCAAGCTCAACAAGGTGCGCGTAAATACCATCTCCCAGTCACCCACGATGACCACGGCAGGGACCGGTGTTTCAGGCTTCGACGTGTTTTATGATTACGCGGACAAAATGTCTCCACTTGGGAACGCTTCCGGGGAGGATTGTGCCAATTATATTGTCATGATGTTTTCCGATTTCACGAGGATGGTAACTATGTAAAACCTGATGCATGACGGCGGTTTTTCTTCGAGTGGAATTACCGAGGATATTGTCGGTGAGTTATCAAAATAAATGATCACTTTCCCCCATGCCAAGATTAACCTTGGGCTCCGCATTTTGAAAAAAAGAACAGATGGCTATCACGAGATAGCCACCTGTTTTTATGCGGTACCGGTCTGTGATGTACTTGAAATTGTTCCCGCATATCACACCTCATTTACCTCCAGCGGATTGCCCATTCCCGGCAGTCCTGAACATAATCTATGTCTTAAGGCGCTGAATCTCCTGAAAACAGACTTTGATATCCCTGATGTGCTCATGCACCTGCACAAAGCCATTCCCATGGGTGCAGGTCTTGGCGGAGGCTCTTCTGACGGAGCATTTACCCTGAAAATGCTGAACGAACTGTTTTCCCTGGGACTAACCACCGGGCAGCTTCTGAACTATGCATCGCGACTGGGTAGTGACTGTCCTTTTTTTATCGAAGGAAAACCCGTTCTTGCCACCGGGACCGGCACGGAACTTCAATCCATTTCCCTTTCCCTGTCTGATTCCTGGGTTCGGATCATTTATCCGGGTATTCACGTAGGAACGGCAGAGGCCTACGCTGGGGTAAAACCCGATGCCACCAGGGAACCGCTGGAAAACATTCTTGGCAAACAGCAATTGTGGAAGAATCAGCTTGTAAATGATTTTGAACCAACTGTCACAAACAACCATCCGGTGATCGGTAACCTGATCAACGACCTGTATGCCAATGATGCCTGGTATGCAGCGATGTCAGGCTCGGGTTCCGCGGTTTTCGGCCTTTTCAGAAGTCAGCCGCCCGTGATGGAATTACCGCCTGACTGCCTCATCCGTGACGGAAAACTTGACTAACGAAGATTATCGACATTTAAAGGCCGTCTCCGGTAGTACCTGTTAATTACCGGGTAAATCAGGACGGACATGAGAATAATGCCTGTACCCACGTAGAAATTTGCCGGCATCACTTCCTTTTCCGGAAAAATGAGCAGGGCAAGCATAATTCCGTATACCGGCTCCAGGTTAACCGTCAGGTTGACTACAAAAGCCGACAACCGCTTCATCAGGGTCACCGACTCGGAAAAAGCAAACACAGTACAAACCAGGGAAAGAATAAGCAGGTAAACCCAATCCATCGGAATCCCAAGCAGCTGCAAACCATTCTCCGTCATAAAATGCGAATAAAAAGGAAAAAAGAGCAATACGCCTAAACAGGCCCCGGCCATTTCATACAGCGTGATTGTATAGGCGTTATGCTTTCGGATAAATTTACCGTTGAAAACCGTAAACAAAGCGCCCAGAAACGCAGATGCCACCGCCATCATTATTCCCCACTTGTATTGAAAATCAAACTGAAAGATCACGTAAAGGCCAACAAAGCCGAGGAAACCAAGGACCACTTCAAAAAGCCTGACCTTTCTGCGGTTAATGACAGGCTCCAGCAGACTCGTCCACAGTGAACAGGTGGCCATGCCGGCCAGGCAAACGGACACATTGGCAACACGGGCAGCAGCAAAAAACAGGATCCAGTGGGCAGCAATAACAAGTCCGGTAAGAAAGATGGGCAGAAAAGCCCTGACCGGGAGCTTCATCGGACGCTTCCCCACCAGGAGGATGATAAATAATGCCACGGATGCGATCAGAGTTCGGTAAAAGACGATCTCCACTGCGGGAATGGTTATCAGGGCACCAAGAATTGCGGTAAAGCCCCATATCCATACCACGAAATGAAGCCGAAGATAATCACTGGTAGCGGACATCAGCGCGGAACATATTTGTACATGAGCAATGAGATCGTTCCAAAGATAATATTCGGATACCACACTGCAAGCGCCGGATTGGTATTACCCGCCTCCGCTATACTCTTTCCGATAATAAAGAACAGGATAAAGAGGAAAGACAGAAGAAATCCGAGTGCGATCTGGAAACCAGCCCCACCCCTTGTTTTCCGGGATGAAACGATCACCCCCATAAAGGTGAGGATCAGAACGGCAAAAGGCGAAGTGAACCGCGTGTATTTTTCCACCTCATAGATCATAATATTGCTGGCTCCGCGCAGCTTCAGCTTATCAATGTGATCGTTAAGTTCCTTCAGGGTCATGCCGTCGTAGGAACGGTATTCATTATCAAAATCTTCCGGGAAAATATTCAAAACAGTATCCATTTCGCGGCCTTCCCTGATTGATTCGCGCAAGCTGTCCAGCGTATGTTGCTTCCAGGTAACCAGTTTCCAGTTCCGGTCTTCATCATCCCAGCTGATGCGGTTGGCCGAAATTTTTTCTTTTAACTCAGTCCCCTCCATGCGCTCCAGGGTAAAATTATACCCTACATTCGACTGATTATTGTATGTCCTCAGGTACAGGTAGGTGTCCGGAGCGATCTGCATATGGATGTTGGAGTGATTCTGGTTGTCCTGTTTTCCCAGGTATTCCATTTCAAACTGAATCCTTGGCTTATTGGAATTTGGAATGATCCAGCCATTCAGCACAAAACTTGAGATGGCGATCAGTGTTGCCCCAATCATATAGGGTACCAGCATTCTTCGGAAAGAAACGCCACTGCTGAGAATAGCAATAATCTCCGACCTGCCGGCCAGCTGCGCAGTGACAAATACCGTAGCAATAAAGGTGGTGAGCGGTGTGATGAAATTGGCCATCCAGGGTATCCAGTTGGCATAATACCCGATGATCTGCATCGTGGTGGCACCGGATTCGCTGAAATCATCTGTTTTCTCCGTAATGTCAATTACCAGGATGACCAGGACAATGATCAACACCGTAAAAACGAATGAGGAAAGAAATCGCTTTAATATGTACTTATCGAGCAGTTTCATTACAATCGGCGGGAAACACGGCTGACCATATCATTCTTCCAGCCGGCAAAAGTACCATTCTCTATCTGTTTACGGGCTTCCCTTACCAACCAAAGGTAGAAAGTCAGATTATGAATACTAGCAATTTGCGCGCCTAAAATTTCTTTGCTGTGAATCAGATGCCGTAAATACGCCCTGGAATAAAAGGTGGATACGTAACCACCCAGTTCCGGATCGATCGGTTCATGCACATTTTTCCATTTCTCATTGCGGATATTGATAATACCCTGTGTGGTGAAAAGCATCCCGTTCCGGGCATTCCGGGTAGGCATGACGCAATCAAACATATCAACCCCCAGTGCAATGCATTCGAGTATATTGGCCGGAGTGCCTACCCCCATCAGGTAGCGCGGTTTATCTGACGGGAGAATATTACAGACCAGGTCTGTCATCTCGTACATCATCTCAGCCGGTTCGCCGACAGATAATCCGCCAATGGCATTTCCTTCCCGGCCGAATCCGGCGATAGTTTCAGCTGATTGTTTGCGCAGGTCTTTATACACGCTGCCCTGGACAATTGGAAAAAGTGTTTGCTCGTACCCGTAGAGTCCTTCCGTGCTGTCGAACCGGTCGCAGCATCTGCGGAGCCAGCGGTGGGTCATCTGCATGGAATCCCTGGCGTAGTCGTATTCACAGGGATACGGCGTGCATTCGTCGAATGCCATGACGATATCGGCGCCAATTTTTCGCTGGATATCCATAACCCCTTCCGGGGTGAAGTGGTGCCTGGAGCCATCTATGTGCGACTGAAACGTAACTCCCTCCTCCTTTATTTTCCGGGCGTCCGATAAGGAATATACCTGGTAACCACCGCTGTCGGTGAGTATAGGGCGGTCCCAGCCATTGAATTTATGCAGTCCGCCGGCACTTTGAAGCACATCAAGCCCGGGCCGCAGATTAAGGTGATAGGTATTGCCAAGAATGATCATGGCGTTTATGTCTTCCTTGAGTTCTCGCTGGTGAACGGCCTTGACTGATCCTGCGGTTCCAACAGGCATAAATACCGGCGTCTCGATGTCTCCATGAGCGGTGGAGACCTTACCGGCTCTTGCCGCTGATCCCGGATCCTTTGCTGTAAGTTTAAATTCCATGCCCGGCAAAAATACAGGAATCGGTACTTATTCTGTATTTCCATGTCTGTTTTCACAAATTATCATTTAAGGCGATGTAAAAAATCCTTTTATATTTGCTCAAGAATTTTTCCTGTATGTTCCTGAATATCCTGCTTGGTATTTTTTGCAGTTGTATTGTGGTTCAGTGTATCCACCTGACCATTATACTCATCCGATTCTCCCGTCCCGATTCTACCCGTCCGGAAAACACGGAGCCTGTCACGATTATCGTCTGTGCACATGATGAGGAAGAGAATCTTAAGGTACTTCTTCCGATGCTTTTCAAACAGAAATATCATTCATTCGAGGTGATCATAGTAGATGACCGCAGCAATGACGGCTCGCATGAATACCTGATGGCTGCTTCGGCGGAATATAAAAAACTGCGATACCTGACCGTCGAACACCTCCCCGATCACATGAACGGAAAAAAATACGGTCTGACCCTGGCCATTAAAGCAGCCCGGTATGACCAGCTGGTACTTACTGATGCCGACTGTCGGCCGGCCTCGGATCTCTGGCTCCGGGATATGGCCGGCGGTTTCGGGACGGACACTGCGTTTGTGCTGGGGCATTCTATGTACGAGAAGCACGATGGACTGTTAAACCTTTTTATCAGGTACGAAACACTCTGGACAGCCATTCATTTCCTGTCTGCTGCTATGGGCAGAAGGCCGTACATGGCAACCGGCCGCAACCTGGCGTACAGGAAATCAGTATTCCTTGCCAATAAGGGATTCCGCGGATTCGGACAACTGGTAGGCGGGGATGATGATCTCCTCGTTAACCGGTACGCACATGGCGCCACCACCGAAGTCGTGCTTACTGACGAAAGCTTTACATTCTCCATTCCAAAAAAAACCTGGAGGGAGTTTTTCATCCAGAAAAGACGTCATTTATCCGTTGGGAAGCATTACAAGCCAGCCAGCCGCTTCCTGTTGGGGGTTATGTCATTATCGCATATATTTGGTTTGCTGCTGACAATTGTGGTTGCCATTGTACCCGGCGGATGGTTATTTGCCATGGCAGGATATGTAACCCGAACGTTGTTGCTGCATATTACGTTGAGTAAGACAGGTCGAAAGCTCAAAGCAGATATTCCGGTTGCCTGGATAACATTCCTGGACTGGATGTTTGTGGGGTATTATACATTTACAGGCTTATCGGCTACCTTTACTAAAAGGATCAGATGGAAGTAAAAAAACAATTTTCCGATAAAGCCCTGGAAGATTTCAGACTAATTGACCTGGCGGTTAAGGAATCTGACGAGCAGGCCTATGCGGTTTTAATGGAACGGTATAAGCGTCCTGTCTATCATATGATCCTTAAAATGGTCCGGAATATTGATGATGCCGAGGACCTTACGATAGAAGCGTTTGCCAAGGCTTTCAAAAATCTGCACCGGTTCAAGAAAGACTATACCTTTTCTACCTGGCTTTTCCGTATTGCCACCAATAATGCCATTGATTTTATTCGCAAAAAAAGGCTGGAGACCATGAGCCTGGATACCAGTTTTCACGACGATAACGGGGATGCGGTTCAGATAGACGTGGAAGATCACAACCTGAACCCGCAGGAAGAGGCCATCAAAAGTCAGAAAATAGAGCTGATTCAGCTCTTTGTCACCAAGTTACCTCCCAAATACCAGCGACTGGTACGCCTTCGTTATTTCAAGGAGTACAGTTATGAGGAAATAGCCGAAGAGCTGAACGCTCCCCTGGGCACCATCAAGGCGCAGCTCCACAGAGCCCGTGAACTCATGTATGACCTGGTCAAGAACAAGAAAGATCATATGTAATTCATTCGTTGCGTATTTAAAGCAGAAACGTAACTTTGCGTCATGTCAATC
>JAUILA010000024.1 GCA_030432655.1 Bacteroidia bacterium | reverse complement strand
GGATATGCCCAGAAAAAATACGGGGGCATAGCACTTTACACGGTGCGATCGTCAATGGAGGAAAATCCGCAAAAGACCCTGGAGGAAGTGGCTGATCTTGGATTTAAGAATGTCGAAGCTGCTGGATACAATGACGGAAAGTTTTACGGTATGACGCCGGCGGAGTATAAGGAGACGCTTAAAGGCATGGGTTTGGTACCAGTCAGTTCGCATATGGCCATGGTCACGCTGGAGAATGCCGATCAGCTTATCGCCGACGTTAAAGCTGCGGGAATGAAATTCTTCGTGGTACCCATTCCACCGATGGGGATGTTTACGTTTGATCCGGAGACCCGGCAAATGGGCATGAAGGGCACTATGGAGGAGTTTGCCAATATTCTGACAACCCTTGGACAAAAATGTAATGAAGCAGGAATCCAACTGCTCTACCACAATCATGATTTTGAATATAAGGAGAATGAAGACGGAATTGTGCCGATTGAATACCTCCTGGAAAATACAGATCCGGAATTCGTGAATTTTCAAATGGACCTGTATTGGGTGACCCGTGCCGGTGCTGATCCTCTTGAATATTTTGAAAAGTACCCCGGACGTTTCCTGAGCTGGCATGTGAAGGATATGGATGATCAGCAGCGGTTTGCCCCTGTAGGTACCGGTTCAGTGGATTTTGCCCGCGTGCTTGCGGAAAAAAAACAATCCGGCATGGAATATTATTTTGTGGAGCAGGATATGACATTTGATGGCATGGAGCCCATGGAGGCACTGGGAATCAGTCATGAAAACCTGAAGAAGATTGGGTTTAAATAATAGTTACCTGTTCATTTTGTAACACTGGCTTGTAAAAATGATTGTTGAGAATAAAATCCACTGGGATGTAATCTTTAAATACAGCCTCAATAATATTTTATTCAGCTTATCTGTGACCCTGATAGCTGTGGTTCTCCATTTTACTATGGGTGTCGATTCATGGCAGATTCCTATGGCGATTATCGCCACACTGGGTACAGCCCTTGCCATTATGCTTGGATTCAGAAACGGTTCGGCATATGAGCGCTGGTGGGAAGCAAGAAAGATCTGGGGCGGACTGGTGAATGACAGCCGCAGCTATACACGCCAGGCATTATCACTGATCAATCCCCCGGATACTTCTGATGACCATGATTCGGAAGCCCGGGAGATTCAACGGGATATCATTACCAGCCATATAAGTTTTATTCATGCGCTACGGCTACAGCTTAGGGATGTTTCGGGGAGTGAACAATGGAACGAAAAGGTATACCGGGGACTGAAAGATGAGACGCGGGCGGTAATCAGCAGAAAATCAAACAAGGCAACTCAGTTGCTGATTCAGCAGGGGCTTAAACTGGATGCGTGTAAAAAGGCCGGGTTACTATCTGAATACGGTCGTATTCAAATGGATACTACGCTCTCAAAGTTTTCCGACCACCAGGGAAAAGCGGAGCGAATCAAGAAAACGCCGTTTCCCAAAGCGTATGAAATATTCAACCGCATTCTGCTTAATTTATTTATCCTTTTCCTTCCATTTTCCTTGCTTCCCATTTTCCATGACATGAATGGGTGGTGGTTGGTTTTTCCGGTGACGGTGCTGATTGCCTGGGTGTTTTATGGTATTCATCGCATGGGGATTCATATGGCGAAGCCATTTGAAAATTTCCGCTGGGATGTTCCGATCGACGCCATTTGCAATACCATTGAAATTGATATGCTGGAGGCGGTGGATAACCCGGATATTCCTCAGAAACTGGAGCCGGTGGATGGAATTCTTATGTAGCAATCCTTATCTGTTGAATACCGAAACTCCTTCTTTAATTGTTTCCATGACCAGGATTTCCTTAATCTCCTCTTGGGAAACTTTCATTGGATTTTTGTTAAGGATGACCATATCAGCCAGTTTTCCGGCCTCAAGGGTTCCCTTCAGATCTTCTTCAAAATGCTGATAGGCTGACCAATTTGTGATGGCTTTCATGGCTTCATAAGGAGTGAGCTTTTCATTGCTTCCGATTGTTGCGCCCGATCGTGATTTGCGTTCAACAGAGATACCCACCATTCGCATCAGGTTGGGTAACGCTACCGGGGCATCGGTATGAATGGTTAGTGCTAAACCTTTATTTAAGGCAGTACGGGTCGGACTGATTTTGTTACCCAGGCTGTCCCCGATAATTTGCTTATGCCAGTCTCCCCAGTAATAGGTATGCAGAGGAAACAAAGAAACAATTACGTTTAATGCTTTGAGCGAGTTGAGCTGATCTTCCCGAATATACTGACCATGAATCAATACATCCCTTCGTCCGTCGTCTCCATAACGCTTTGCGACAACATTCATTGATCGTATCATCTGATCGATTGCCGCATCTCCGTTGGCATGTGTCAGAATCTGCCAGTTGTTCTCAAATCCTTTCATATAAATTGAGATAACCATACTGTCACTTGGGATGACGGGATAACCCCTGTAATCAGGCCCTGCACCATCCGGAGGAATTAAGTAAGGTTCCGTTCGCCAGGCTGTTCTTCCCTGTGGCGAACCATCCAGTGTTAGTTTCATTCCACCAATCCTGTAATGATTATCATAGGACTTGCCGTTCCATTTTGAATCCATGTATTGATCCGCAAAAAGGTAGTCTATGTAGCTAACCACATCCAGTTTTAGTTTATCGGCTTCAGCGGCATTGACAAGTTGTTCGTGATTCTCCATAGTTCTGCCTTCCTGGGCAGTGGTATATCCATAGGAAAGAGCCATATCCTGACCAGCCTCAAAAAACTGATCTGCCGCCTCCTGGCTGGATGGGGTAAGGGCAGTGAAAAAATGAGGTATTGCGGCTAATTCTTCCAGTACCCCGTTGGGTTCATTATTCTCTTCCCTTCTAATGATACCACCCTCCGGATTAGGCGTATCCGCCGTTATGTTAAGTACTTCAAGGGCCTTAGAATTAAGGCTGGCGAAGTGACCAGAGATATGGATAATCATAATCGGATATTCCGTGGATACCTGGTCCAGGTCATGTTTGGTCGGAAAGCGGTTTTCTTCGAGCACAGAATCATCAAATCCCAATCCGAATATCCAGCCGGTGAGCGCCCTGTTTTCAGCTGTATTCCATTCTTGAAGGATAGTGATAAGCGCAGGAATGTTATTGGCTCCTGCATCAGGAGGGGGCAATATCTGGGCACCAATTGCCTGGGCAGCAAAAGAGGAAAAATGGGCGTGCCCGTCAATAAAACCGGGCAATAACGTCTGACCTGCTAAATCACGAATTTCAGGTCCTTCTCCCGCGACTTTCCGGGCTTCTTCCATAGTGCCAGCAAAAGTTATTTTACCGTCCGTTACCACCAGGGCTTCCACATATTCGGGAGTATCTCCGCTCATGGTAACTATATCTCCTCCGCTGTAGACGATAGAATCATTGGTATCCTCAGATGCTTGTTCTGATTGACAACAAACAATCGTGAGTAAAAGAATTGAAATAAGGAGTGATGAAAGGGGTCTCATGGTGGTATGCAATAATCATGTTTACATTATAATATCTGTTGCATGCTTTACATGCAGGCCGATTGAATTTACATGTTGAAATTCGTAAGGTACTTCGCACTATCCCGCAGAGTAGCCGGGTTTGATTCCATCTCGACATATACCACCTTTATGCCCCCCGTTCCGGCAGCTTCAAAGAAATCGGGCCAGTCAGCAATTCCATTACCCAGGGCGATTTCCTTCGAATTATCCGACTTGGAATAATCCTGTAAATGCGCTGAGATGAACCTCCCGGGATATTTTTTAAAATAATCCGAAGCCTTGTACCCCAGGGTGATCACCTGGGTCTGAAATTGCATTTTGACCAGGTCCGGATCGAGCTCTTCCAGGATAATATCATACGCAGGACGTCCGTCGAACTTAATTTTAAATTCCTGGTCATGATTATGAAATCCGGCGGTCATTCCGGCGCTTTTCACTTTTTCACCAATCTCATTAAGCAACGCACAATTCGCCTTTACTTCATCGATGGTATCCGCATGAAGTCCGTAAGACAACACCATGTCATTGAGCCCGAGTGCTTTGGAGAATTCAATTCGTTCATCCAGGTTATTCTTTAATTCCGGAAAGGTGAAGTGCGAACTGGTACACTTCATGCCGGTATCTTCTATAAGCGTTTTAAGTTCAGAACCTGAATACTTTACCAGAGGCTCAAAGGGGCCCTTGTATCCGGAGGGTGAACACATTTCAACGTATTCATACCCCATGCCAGACATCTTGTTCAGCGTGGCGGTGATGTCCTTACCGATGTCTTCGCGCAGCACATAGGACTGAAATCCGATGGGCATGGGTATCTTCATGGAGCCAAACAGGGAGTGTGGAATATGGGAAAGCATTCCCACCGCGGTAAGGCCTGCGGTGGTCTGTGTGATGAATTTTCTTCTTTTCATGTTCCGGAGAGTGGTATGTTAATTTGCGTAATCTGCTAGCGGGTATTCTGAATTTAGTTAGAAATTATGATAATCTCAATATGGAGTTTAAATTGCCCGGAGAATCAAAAAACTATTAAACTGTATTAGTCCTGATCACTCAAGTTTTACACAGGATTGTGGTAAATTAAACCTAAACAACCTTCCATGTCTTTACACCGAGTCTATTTTCTGTTCCTGATCAGCATCGTCCTTTCATCCTGCTCCACCGAAGAAAGCGAAGAGAAGGATACACGTCCCAATATTCTATTCATCATGTCAGACGACCATGCCTACCAGGCAATCAGCGCGTATTCTGACCACCTGATCAACACGCCTAATATAGACCGGATTGCCGAAGGCGGGATACTGTTTACCAATGCCTCGGTGACGAATTCCATTTGTGCGCCTTCGCGGGCAACCATTCTCACGGGAAAACACACGCACATTCATGGCAAGGTGGATAATATCAGGCCATTTGATACTACACAGGTCACTTTCCCGCAACTGTTTCAGCAGGCCGGGTACCAGACATCGATGTACGGAAAGCTTCATTTCGGTAATAATCCGAAGGGGGTGGACGACTTTATGATTCTCCCTGGACAAGGGAATTATATCAATCCGGATTTTATTACGCCGGACGGGGATACCACCATCATGGGGTATGTTACGGACATAATTACTGATCTTTCTCTTAACTGGCTGGAGAATGAAAGGGATAAAGAAAAGCCTTTCATGATGATGTACCTGCACAAAGCGCCGCATCGGCCCTGGTGGCCGCGACCGGATAAGTTCGCCGAGTTTACAAAAAAGACCTTCCCCGAACCACCGACGTTGTTTGACGATTATGAGGGTCGTGGATCGGCAGCGAAGGAAGCGGAAATGAATATTCTCCTTCATCAGCGTTACAGTCACGATTCGAAGATTCGTCCGGAAACACTCGAGGCAATGGGAGATGACGTGCAACCGTGGGTGGAACCAGTGGCCTGGAACGGTTTTTACGGTCCGTACGACCGGGCAACCCCCGAGCAGAAAGCCCTTTATGACCCGGTAATTGATTCTATCAACAACTGGTTTCAGAATAACTGGGCCACGTTAAGTACGGAAGATAAGATGCGATGGAAATACCAGCGGTATATGCAGGATTACCTTGGGACTATTTCTTCGGTGGATGATAATGTCGGAAGGGTGCTTGATTACCTGGAGGAAAGCGGACTGGCTGAAAATACCATTGTCATTTATACCTCGGACCAGGGATTTTACCTGGGCGAACATGGATGGTTCGACAAGCGGTTTGTCTATGATGAGTCATTCAAGACGCCGTTGCTCGTCCGCTGGCCTGGAGTGACAGTGCCGGGCAGCAAAAGCACGGTCATGGTACAAAACCTGGATTTTGCGCAGACCATGCTCGAGATCGCAGGGATTGAGGCGCCGGAAGATATGCAGGGGAAAAGTCTGGTGCCACTTCTGAAGGGCCGTGAGGACCAGTGGGACCGGGAGGCCGTTTATTACCATTACTATGAATATCCCGCTGTGCATATGGTAAAACGGCATTATGCCATTGTCACGGAGGAGTATAAACTTATTCATTTTTATTACGATGTAGACGAATGGGAATTGTATGACAGGAAGAATGATCCGCAGGAGTTGAATAATGTCTATAATGACCCGGATTACTCAGAGGTGGTGGTCGACCTGAGCCTTCAGCTGGCAAAACTGAGAGAGAAATATGGTGATTCAGAGGAACTGGACAGCATGTACATCGAAT
Source organism: Bacteroidia bacterium (assembly GCA_030432655.1). Lineage (GTDB taxonomy): Bacteria > Bacteroidota > Bacteroidia > Cytophagales > Cyclobacteriaceae > JAUILA01. Next base: position 69,681 of record JAUILA010000024.1, on the reverse strand, counting down.
TGCATAACAACCGTGAATAATAACTGTTTTTATTTAATCAGATCCCGGTCAATACCTTATTGATCCTGATCTTCGTCTTCGTCTTCGTCTTTGTCTTTGTCTTTGTCTTAGTCTTAGTCTTACATATACATGGCCTCTGGAATCTTTGCCGTATTAGATGATGTTTCAACCCTGCTGGATGACGTAGCGTCATTAAGCAAGATTGCCACCAAAAAAACCTCCGGTCTTCTTGGTGATGATCTTGCCGTGAATGCAGAAAAAGCCTCTGGTTTTGCATCTAAACGTGAATTACCTGTCTTGTGGGCGATCACGAAAGGGTCACTGCTGAATAAGGTAATCATTTTGCCGGTTGCTTTCCTGCTCAGTGCCTACGTGCCTGTAGCCATCACCATCATTCTTATCATTGGCGGATTGTACCTGGCTTATGAAGGAGCGGAAAAGATTTACGAATTTATCGTTCCTCACCATGCGCCGGCGAAGATCGATCCGCGGCAGGCAAACCTGGATGAGGAAGAGATTCTTAAGATTGAAAAAGAAAAAATCAAATCGGCCATTCTGACTGATTTCATTCTTTCCATTGAAATTGTCATTATCGCGCTGGGGACGGTCATGAACGAGCCCTTGCTATCTCAAATTATTGTAGTTTCTGTGGTTGCGCTGCTTGCTACCGTAGGCGTTTATGGCATTGTGGCACTAATTGTCAGAATGGATGAATTCGGGGTGAGCCTGATCAATATGAATGAGAAGGAGAATAGCTTTTCTGACAAAATCGGAAGGTTCTTTGTAAGCGCCCTTCCTAAGGTGATAAAGGGATTAACAATTATTGGCACTATTGCACTTATCCTTGTTTCCGGCGGTATTTTTGTGCACAATCTTCATTTCATGCATGACATTCTCCCGGGTGTTCCGGGCATCCTTGTTGAAATAGCCGCCGGATTGATCGCAGGGTTTCTGATGTTATTCTTGGTGAAGATGGTAAAGAAGCTTTTGGGCAAAGAGTAATGTTGCCCTAATCCAGCTCCTTGTTATAAAAATGTGGGATGGAAAACTCCCGGTTTTTCCTGATTTTAACGTTGTAAACCACCACCGGGACCAGGAACATCATGATATTCACAACGTTCATAAATACGGGTTTAAAGAGCCTTACAGGTTCCTGGATAAATCGGTAAAACCAGGCCAGGCCCAGGCTTTTAATCCAGTTGGGCGTGATTTTTTTATAACCCGCCAAAACATCAATCACGCCGCCACAGGGCACAATGATGTTAGTATCCAGCTTATCCTTCCAGTTGATCGCAATAGTCTCTTTGATAGGGGAGGAAATACCTATTAAAAGGATGTCTGGTTTTTGTTCATTGATTTTTGCTATGATGTCATCATGGTCGTCTTTTGAAAAATAGCCATCAATTCCGGTACAGGAAGGAATGCCCGGATATTGCTTTTGAATATTATCCACAGCCAGTTTGTTCTGTTCTTTTGTGGCTCCAAGGAGCAGGACGGAGTGCTGATTCTTATCCGCATATTTCAGTAGTTCCAGGACAAACCGGGGAATGGAAATATTGGAGTCCAGTTCAAATCCAAGCTTCCTGAACAGGTTGTAAATTCCCCGACCGTCTGAAAGGAAAATATCAAATTGGTCAGAGTAGGTATACATTTCCGGGTACTCCCTGAATTTGGGCAGGATGGATAAGCTGTACCCAAAAATGATTTTTTTCCGGTTAGACCTGATGGTCGAACCTATTTCCCGAAATAAATCTTCGTCCTTGAATATGGAAAATTTCAATCCCAGATATTTCCTGGTAACAATTTCAGACATTGGAGAATTATTGTCTAAAGGTGTTAATGTTTGCCCAATAGTTGCTTAACCTGGAGGTGCCCAGAATCAGCTTAAGAACACGGTAACTCGTATTCTCTATTTTGTATTCAAACGGGATGTCACCATTCATTTTTTGTTCCATCTCATCTATGGCCAGTTTCACCGAATCCAGCACTACACCTTCGTCAAAACCGGTCAGAATGATCGAGCCTGCGTCCTGTGCTTCCGGACGCTCCATGGACCTTCTCAGGGATATTGCCGGAAACGATAGCATTGCAGATTCCTCACTGATCGTGCCACTGTCAGAAATGGTGCATAACGCGTTTTTCTGCAAGTTTACATAATCGGTAAAGCCAAATGGTTTCAGGAATTGTATGAGATCACTGTTCTTTTCATCGCCCAGGCTTTCCAGTCGTTTCTTTGTCCGGGGATGCGTTGAAACTATCACCGGGTACTGGTACTTTTCCGCCAGCGCGTTCAGAATATTCAGGATCTGCTTCAGATTCTCCCGGTTGTCCACATTCTCTTCCCGGTGGGTGCTCACCATAAAATACTGCTGTTCTGTAAGGTTGAGCTCTTGGAGAATGGAAGAATTGTCGATCTTATCCTTATAGTAATTAAGTACCTCATACATGGGGGATCCGGTGAGGTAAATTCGCCGGTGGGGTAGTCCCTCCGAAAGCAGGTGACGACGCGCATGCTCAGTATACACCAAATTGAAATCTGCCGTATGATCAATGATCCGTCTGTTAATTTCCTCAGGGACATTGAAATCAAAACTTCTGTTTCCAGCCTCCATATGATATACAGGAATCTTGTATCGTTTGGCAATTATACCAGCAATACTGCTGTTTGTATCCCCGAGTATAAGTACGGCATCTGGTTTTTCCTTAAGCAGGATTTCCTCGCTCTTGATCAGGGTTTCACCGAGAACGGTTCCGAGCGAACCGGTATTCACTTCCAGATAATAATCAGGTTTACGGATCTCCAGATCGTTGTAGAATATTTCATTCAGCTCATAGTCATAGTTCTGGCCTGTATGAATGATGATGTGATTGACATATTCATCCAGCAATGCCATGACCCTTGATAAGCGAATTATTTCCGGACGAGTCCCAAGGATAGTAGCGACTTTAATTGATTTTGACGGCACTTGATTTATCTTTTTATTCATTAGACAGTTTCATAAAAGGTGTCAGGGTCTTCCGGGTCAAAAAATTCATTGATCCAGAATAATGTCAGCAACTCCTCAGAGCCGGTGTTTTTAATGTTATGGGTATACCAGACCGGCATATCCACATAGGAAGGCTGTTCGCCATCCAGCTCATACGATAAAACCTCATCACTACCTGTACGCCGCAGTTCAATAAGCGCTTTGCCCTTGATGACGGCAAAACGTTCCACTTTCCGGGTATGGAAATGATTGCCACGGGTGATGCCAGGAACAGTTGTTGAGAATGAAAACTGGCCCTGTCCCAGGCTTTTAACGGTTTCAACGAATGATCCCCGGTCGTCGGTGTTAAGCTTTAGTTTCTGGGGAAAATAGTTGGGATCTATGTAACTGCGGAAGGTGTTAAATAAATCCAGATCGATAGAGTCTTTGAATTCAGGGAACATTTGATTATCAAAATAATCACGCTTGTAAGACTCCAGTTTTTCCAGAACACTGCTGACAGTAATTACATATTGGTGAGATACCCAGTACCCCCCGTCATTAATTTTTTCGTTTATGGCCTTTTCAAATTCTCTTACCAGCTGATTGATATAAATGAGCTTGATCTCCGCATCGTTATCAATTTTTGGCTGTTCACCATGTGTTAACTGGTGGGAGAATGTAGCAATGAAGGAGTTGTAGTAAGGATTGCCGAACGGTCCGAAAACATTTGGAATGATCATGCCGGTGAATACCGCATCATTTTCCTCGGCCCATTTAACGAATAGCTCCCGGCCGTCTTTCTTTGATTTGCCATACAGGTTATCCCGCTCTTCCTGGGAAGAGGACGAAAACAGGACATGTGGTTTACTGTTTGTCCTGGTAAATGAAGCAATGAGTTTCTCAACCAGGCCGGTATTTGTTTCGTAGATTACCTCCGGATCGTTATGCCGGTTCAACGCGGCCAGGTGAATAATGACGTCACAGCCCGTAACAAACTGGTCCAGCTTATCCTCATCACTAAAAAAGTCCTTCTCAAAGTTTACCAGCTTATACTCTTCCTTATTAATACTGAAGTAGTTGGTCAGATGGGTTCCCACAAAACCATTTTGCCCCGTAATACCTATTTTAATCATTTAGAACCATTGTTTTATACCTGTTCAATTTAATCATTCTCATCAGTTCCAAGTATACCAATTTTCCTGAGGAAATCGATAGTCATCTTGTTGAGACTCGTCAATATCCAGTGATGAAAATACCATAATCTGAGAATCATTATCTAACGCACGAAAACCGTTAGCATACCCTGCCGGAAGTACCAGTACCTGACTTTCTGTACCTGTTAATTTGAATTCCAGTACCGGTAAATCAGGTGATGGGGTTGACCAGTTATCAATTTCCACCGTACAAATCAGAAAGGATCCGGAAAGAACATAGAATGCCTTTTTCTCGATCCGGTGTCCCTGCCAGGCCCTGACTATTTCCGTATTGGGATGTGTAATGCAGTAAAATCGCTTTACATCCTGAAAAGTGAAGTCATTTACAAACTTAAGTTGCCCGCGGCCATCTGTATGAACGCCACCAGTTATTAATTCAGGTGTATCTCTATCTGCTTGATGTTGTATCAAAGGATGACGTTATCAGCCGTGCTTTAATTCTTCCTGAATGAAATCCAGTTTCAGAAGTAATTCCTTTGTTTCCTCTACGTTAAGCCTGGTTGTGTTGGAGGAATTATAATCTTCAGCCGTGCTGATTTCCGTTTCCCCTTCAACAAAATATTTGTTGTAATTGAGGTCCCGGATATCCGGCGGTACGCGGAAATACATGCCGCAATCTTCCGCGATCGCTTTTTCTTCTCTGGTCAGCAATGTTTCATGCATTTTTTCACCATGACGGGTTCCGATAATCTTTATCTCAGTATCCGAATTGAATAACTCTTTCAGTGCCATCGCCACGGTTTCGATTGTGGCAGCGGGAGATTTCTGAACAAAACGGTCTCCCTGGTTGCCGTTCTCATAAGCAAATAAAACGAGGTCCACCGCATCGTCGAGGGTCATCATATAACGTGTCATGTTGGGATCGGTGATCGTGATGGGCTTGTTCTCCTTGATTTGCTGGGTAAACAACGGAATCACACTTCCCCTGGAGGCCATAACATTTCCGTAGCGCGTGCCACAAAATACCGGGCCTTCTTTGGTGAGTCTTGCCTTGGCGACGAAGAGTTTTTCCATTAAGGCTTTGGAAAGCCCCATGGCATTGATCGGGTAAACGGCTTTGTCCGTACTTAAGAAGATGGTTTTCTCTACGTTGTGTTGCAGTGCTGCATTCAGCACATTTTCCGCACCAAGTACGTTGGTCCGAATGGCCTCCATAGGGTAGAATTCACAGGAGGGTACCTGCTTCAATGCTGCCGCATGGAAAACATAATCTACTCCGGCCATGGCTGATTGTACACTGTCATAGTTACGAACATCACCTATGTAAAAATTTACCTTGGAATTATTCAGCCGGATCCTCAGGTCCTCCTGCTTTTTCTCATCGCGGCTCAGGATGCGAATTTCTTTGATGTCGGTATTTAAAAAACGGTTCAATACGGCATTGCCGAATGAACCCGTTCCGCCAGTAATAAGTAGGGTTTTATTCGAAAACATTTTTAACTATCTCTCAATTAAAATTTTAGACAAATCTATAAGGTTTTACCTGAAACCAATGCCTTTAGAAATTTTTCGTTATTGCAGCCTTGGTAAATGACCAATCCGATCTGCGAAAAGCCTGTAAATCACCGGTTTTAAATGGTCTCAGGTAAATTCTTTTTTGAGTGAAAAGGTAACTGTCTGAAAATAAAAATCATCTGCTATAAGCCCTCTTAGTCATAGTCATAGTCTTAGTCCTAAATTAATTAACTTCTAACTCAAATTTATCCTGCGTATTATACTTTTCCGGTTGTCCAATGGAAACCATATAGCGGTCATACGCTGCTTTCCGCAACCACTGCACTGTATAATTGTCCTTAAGACTTTCACTACCCGCAGCTTCAGCGGCCAGCCCGGAAGCTATTTTATAATCCTGGCTATTGTCGCTGTGATGAAAAATGAACGCGGCATGAAATTTATCCATGGGAGCAGGCAGGGCATCGTCAGTATAATACTTCCTTGCCTGATGCAGCCGGATGCTGTCCCTTTCCTCAAGTCTGCTCAAAAAGCCGATAAAGGAACGCCATTCTGTCCGATCGCTCTGATCAGTTTTGTAAGCGTATTCCAGGTTTTCACTAATATTTTCTGTCCAAATAACAGGTTTTTCATAAGGCCGGAAAAAGGATACAATTGTTCCAATAAGGCAAAGGACTATGATCAACAGCGGGATTTGAAAAAATCCGCGTTTCAGCTTTTTAAAAAATGAAACCAGGGTGATGATGAGCAGGAACAGAACACCAGCCAGCAGGGTGAAAATCAGCAGATATTGGAACCAGCCCGTTTGGTAGGACAGGAATGCAACAAAAATGGTCAGCAGGAGAATGATGATCTTTTTCTTCATTACTCAGTTTTTGATAGAATGCGATTTATTTTGAGACTAATGGAACGGATGGTGATGTGAATAGTTCCGTTATTTGGAAGTATTAATAAATGAGCTTATATAGTAGTGATCTTATATACAATCTGCAGGAATGTCGCATGGAGTTATGAATATTATATCCATTCGGAGGACTTTGAGTAGGAATTTGATACCCTGATATGAATAAATCCCTATGAATCAATGAATAAGCCCAACATCCTTTTTTCAATTTCTAAAGCAATTCTGATAAGTATCGGACTGGTTAGTTGTACTCTAAACTCAGAAAACAAATCGGGTGATACTCAATCAGCACCTGATCCGGAAAATGCAGGTGAATCAATTACCAGGTTTGAAGGAAATATTGAAGAAATTTTCGCGCATGACTTTCCAGACAGTTTTCCGACCGGAAAGAGGATCAATGCTGATTTATATTCGGTGTCTCCCGACTGGCGCATTACAAGGGCCTTTCTTTCTTGTCCCATTGGGGAGAATGATCAGTTTCAATTCAGGAAATCCAGTGAACCCGCCTGTCGTGAATTTCTGGTGGAAGAGGGCGTGGTGGATATATCATTTGTCACATCAGAGCCGGGTCCGAAGGTGTTTGGCTTGATTACGGTGCTGATTGAAAATGATGAAGGCATCACAAAAGCTATCGAAAAGGAATTTACCTATTTTGTTACGGAAGACTGAATTGGTTTGGAGGCATTCTTTTTATTCTTCCCGGAGAATGGCTTGTGTTGAATTGTTCAGTAGTGTCGGCTTTATTAGCTATAAACCACTCCATATTGGCATTGCCAAACCCGCCTTTATAAATAATTTGCCCGTGTTCCGCTACCAATACAGATCCGTTGAATTGGTTCACCTCGTGAAATGCGTTCATTATCGCGTCAATTTTTTCTGAATGAGATTGAGCGAAAGCGGAGCCAAGAAAGACGCCTGATAAATAAACCGTAAATAGTAGTTTCATTCCCGCGGCCAGAACAAATCGGTTATACCCTGAAATTTTTAAAAGATATTGACTTCTTCAGGGTGGTTGTATTCAGGTAGTTCCAGTCACTTTAAATTACCTCTTTTTTTAGCATAGTTGATTATCGTGATAATATGGTATTCAGGTTTTGATATCGCGGGCTAATAAAATTTAGTACCAAACGGTTTATCTGGCAGTTACCGCTTATATAAAATCAAAAAATTATTCTCCCACAATAAATTCAGATCAATTTGACCATGAATTCTGAGTGTTATACCGGTGAAATGCATAAAAATGATTACCGATAGGGTAAAAATTGGTCTTCAAATTGACAAGTAGGAAATAAAGTCATCAAAAAATGTTCTCTTTTTTTCTATTTGCCTATTTATTTTAACCCCTTATTCTATTTTTATACTATCAAATAGTTTTTCTAACCTAAACCAAGCTAAAATGAAGAAAAAACTACTGAGTTATTTTACATTGATGCTCTTTTTTGCCTTTGGTCACACATGGGCACAAGACAATATCAGAGTCACCGGAAAGGTGACAAGCGCAGATGACGGATCTGCTCTCCCAGGTGTAAACGTGGTAGTCAAAGGGACTTCCACAGGCGGGGTGACCGACATTGATGGAAATTACTCCATCGAAGTACCAGGTAACAATGCGACACTGGTATTTAGCTTTATCGGATTTGCCAGCCAGGAGATCCCGGTAAACAACCGGTCTACGATTAACGTATCACTGAGCCAGGATGCTGAGGAATTGGCGGAAGTAATTATTACTGCCTATGGTACAAGTACGAAGCGAGATTTTACAGGATCTGCATCGACAATTGGTGCGGAGAATTTTGAGCTGCGGCCGGCAACCAACCCTCTTTCGGCTATTGAGGGAAATGCTACCGGTGTTCAGTTTATCAATTCTTCAGGAGCTCCCGGTTCTTCTCCTAACCTGGTAATTCGAGGAGTTGGAACGCTTAATGGCGGCTCAACTGATCCGTTATACATTGTTGACGGAGTTCAGTTTGAAGGTTCGCTTTCCCTGATCAACCAGGATGATATCGAATCAATGACCATTCTCAAAGATGCTGCGTCAACTTCCCTTTACGGATCACGGGCAGCGAATGGCGTGGTGATTATCACGACAAAAGGAGGGGGAAAAGGAAGACCTACTCAGATAGATTTTTCTACCCAGTTTGGTTGGATGTCGCCTGCTATTGATCAGTATGAGGCCACGAATCCTCAGCAGTATTATGAGGTAATGTGGGAAGCCTACAGGAATTCATTAATTGCTGACGGCGATCCGGATCCGGACGGTGAGGCATCTGCCACCATTTACAACCGCCTGGGTTATAACCCGTTTAATGTAGCGAATGATCAAATTGTTGATACACAGGGAAACATTAATCCGAATGCTGAGGTACGTTATCCGGGTCTGGATTGGTTTGATGCCTTACAGAGACAAGGATACAGGCAAAACCATAATCTGAGTATTGCAGGAGGAAATGAAAAAACGTCAATGTTCTTCTCTACCGGATATCTGAAAGAGGAAGGGTACGTTATTGAAAGTGATTACGAAAGATTAACCAGCAGACTTAAAGTTGACTATGAAGCCAATAACTGGCTGACTATTGGTGGTAATATAAACCTGTCGCTTTCTGACCAAAGTGGTGTCGGAGGTGCAGGTACTGGAAGTATTGTGAATCCGTTCGGATTTGCCAAGAATATGGGAGCTATTTATCCTGTATGGCTGGTGGACGATGCGACCGGCCAAATTGTAACGGATGCTGCAGGTAACAGAGTTTTTGACCGGGGAGAAGGGTATGACCAATATGGAATATCACCCCGACCTCAGAGTCCGGGCCGGCATGGTATTGAAGAAGCTATCCTGAACGATATTTTTGACCGGGAGAATGGCTATGGATTCAGGTCTTATGCTGAAATCGAAATTCCGTGGGTGAAAGGACTTTCAGCCAGATTTACCTATGGCAGAGATTATCAGGATCGTACACTTAAGGATTATGAGAACGCAGAAGTGGGTGACGGACAGCCGACAGCCCGTTATGCTGAAACGTGGTCACGCAGAATCGTTGAAAACTTTAACCAGATACTTACTTATGAAAACCGCTTCAATGATGTTCACTCACTGGATGTGACGTTGGGTCATGAAAGCTTTGACCGGGAGTTTAAAGATAACTCTACTTTCGCTACTACTCAGGTGGCTGAAGGTATTTACGAGTTCGATAACTTTTCGGTTCCTGTAAGTATTGGTGGTGCGACTACTGATAAAGGTCTGGAAGGATACTTCGCAAGGGTTAATTATAACTATGATAACAAGTATTATCTGTCCGTGTCAGGACGCCGGGATGGAAGCTCGGTTTTTGGACCGGATGTACGGTGGGGTAATTTCTATTCAGCAGGTGTATCCTGGAGAATCAGCGAAGAAAGCTTCATGAGCAACATCTCATTTATTGATGACTTGAAAGTGAGAGCATCGTATGGTGAGGTTGGAAATGACAACCTGGGTGATTTTTATATCTGGCAGGCAAGGTATGCTCTGACATCGAATGCCGGAAATCCGGCCATTACCTTGTCCGACCTTGGTAACTCCACACTTACATGGGAAACCATTGAAAGTTTTGACGTAGCTCTGGACTTTGCCTTGTTTGATTTTCTGATTGAGGGTACCGTGGAATACTACAAGCGTAACTCTACGGATTTGTTGTACAATATTCCTATTGCCATTTCCAATGGGTTGAATTCAATTCCTGGAAACGTGGCAGATATGTATAACAGTGGTCTGGAACTGTCCCTGACAGCACATATCCTGAGAAATCCTAATGGATTTAACTGGGATGTCACAGCCCTTGCATCTACCCTGAACAATGAGATCACGAGTATTCCTGATCCGTTTCAGAATGGATCCAAAAGATGGGATGCCGGACGCACACGTTATGACTTTTATATTTACCATACAGCAGGTGTGGATCCTGCCACAGGAGACCAGCTTTATTATGTTTTTGAGGATGATCCGGAAACCGGAAATGGCGTGCCCGTACTGGATGGAGAAGGAAACCAGGTTACAACGAATGACTGGGCAGATGCGAACCGTGCATTTACCGGTGACAGCTCAATTCCTGATCTTATCGGGTCATTTAACAGTAGTTTGAACTACAAAGGATTTACGCTGAATATTTTATTCGCATACTCTAAAGGTGGAAAGATACTTGATAACGGCTATTCAGCGATGATGAGCAGTGGAGATTTTGGTGAATCACACCACGTTGACCAACTGAATGCATGGAATCAGCCTGGGGATATCACAAGTGTACCGCGTCTGGAGAATGGAAATGCACAGCAGGTGCAGACACAATCGACCCGTTTCCTGACAGATGCATCGTGGATGTCTTTACGTAACATCAATCTCTCATATGCATTTAACCGCAGTTTACTTGAGAGAATTGGCCTGAACAACCTGAGCGTATTTGTATCAGGTGAAAATCTGTGGTTCAAATCTGAACGACAGGGATTGAACCCGCAGTATAGCCTTGCCGGAACCGGCGCTGGAAATGACTATAATCCTAATAAGATCTTTTCAGTTGGTTTAAATATTGGTCTTTAAAATTGGAAAATATGAAACGTAAAATAATATATATCTTACTCCCTTTTCTGCTAGTCTTTAGTACCAGCTGTGAAGAGGAATTTCTGGAGCGCACTCCGACAGATGCAATTGCCGCAAGCGATGCGCTGTCAACCGCTGCAAACATGCGGCTTGTAATTAACGGACTTCACCGTCTATTATATGCCCAGTCCCAGGTGATTCTGCCCGGCGGTTCATCAACATTTTCAGGTGAGCATTACTGGGTTTCAGCAGATGATGCTATTGTAGGGAATGTAATCCATTCCGCTCCGGGTAACGGATGGCTCCGTGCCGAGCTTCAGTGGAATGCTCACACCCTGCCAACTGACGGAATAAATTTCCACAGGTGGTATCAGCGTTATCACGTGATTGCCAGTGCCAGTGCCATCATTAATAAAGTTATTGATGAAGGCATCCCGGTTGATGATGATATGGCAGACATATTAGGTCAGGCTTACGCATACCGCGCCTATGCCTACTATGATCTTATCACGCATTTCGCCAAAGGCTACCTGGTGGGAAATCCGGCTTCAGATCCGGGTGTACCATTACAAACAGGAACAGAGCCTCCTTATACGAGCGGACCGCGAGCATCTGTTCAGGAAATTTATGATTTGATGAATGCTGATATTGATGAATCAATCGGATATTTTGAAATGGCAAGCCCGCGTTGTTCCGGTTCTGCATTTTGTAAGTCTAACCTGAATATCAATGTGGCCTACGGTCTTAAAGCGCGTATTGCTTTATCAAGTGGTGACTGGTCTACGGCTGCATCAGCAGCGGTAATGGCACGTGATGGTTACCCGTTAATGGATGAAACAGATTGGAAATCGGGATTCAATACACTTGATCTCCCTGAAGTAATCTGGGGAAGTAATGTGATCAGCACGGAAACGGTTTTCTTCCGTTCTTATTTCTATTTGATTTCCAATACGTTTAACGGAAGTCAGAACAGGGGTAATCCTAAGATTTTCAATGCGGAGATTTATAACATGATTCCGGATACGGATTATCGCAAGGACGTAGTTCTGCCCTTAGCACCAAATACCAACCCGTCTGCAAACAATGATGAGGGAGGCAGCGCTGAAACGGATCCGAATTATGATGATCAGGCAAGGTTTATCTTTGTCAGGGATTCGATTCGAACCGTATACGGAACGAATGATACAGGTCATAATACTCATCCGTATATGCACTATAAGTTCAAAAACAAGAACCCGGGTAGCATCGATCCGGATGATATAATCCTGATGCGTTCTTCAGAGATGTACCTGATCGAAGCTGAGGCAGAGGCAATGCAGAATAATATCGCAGCGGCTCAGGACGCTTTGCAGGCACTGGTAGGAGAGAGGGACAGCAATTATGATGCATCCGCTTTTGCTACACAGGATCAATTGATCGATGAGATCAAGTTTCAGTGGTATGTGGAGTTGTATGGTGAAGGCTTCGGATATGAAAACCATATTCGCTGGGATGAGCCTCTTGACCTGACCAACTCCGGGGCCGATCTCGGCTATTACGGAGACGGGTTCATGCAGGATGCACCTTCTGTGAATGATGATTGGATATGGAAAATCCCTCAGGCTGAAATTGATGCGAATCCGAATCTTAATGAAGGAAACCAGAATTAAGATTGAATGGTCCATCAAGTGGTGGATTTAAAAATGGAAAGCCCCGGGAATCATCCCGGGGCTTTTTTTATCCCCGTAGCTGACAATCTAATGGTTTGGCTTAAAGCTGGTTATTGGGACAAACTTAAAAGAATAAAAAATTTAATTATTGTACCTTCCGGATGTCATCTTAAATGTGACATATTAAAATTGCTATTGAATGGTGAAACTACTGTTTATTCTCCTTTTGACCAGCATTCCGATGTTACCCCTTTACAGTCAGGAAGCTGATTCTCTGAAATCTAAAATCCTGACAACGGAACAAATGCGGGAAGACCTGTCTCTTTACAGACAGCTGCTCACTGAAACCCATCCCGGATTATACAGGTATCAAACGAAGGCGGAATTTAATGAGGCATACAGACTTATTGAGACAGAGATTGACCAGGCTCTTCCGTTTTACAGATTTTATAATCTCCTCGGCCAATTCAGTGCTCAAATCCGTTGTGCGCACACACAGGTATTTCCCGTGGAAGATATCATGGTCTCCCTGAAGAATTCCTTTAAGGTATTCCCATTGTTTTTGTATCCTATTGATAGCCGTCTGTATGTATTATTTACTGGTATTGAGGGGGAGTCTATAATGCCGGGCGATGAATTGATCTCCATAAACGGAAGATCAATTAAAGAGATCCGGGAAATCATTGAGAATTACTTTGTGAGAGATGGCAATAACAACGAAGTGCTGCGTAAATACCTTCAAGGGGGTATGTTTTCACTTTATTACTATCTGTATGTTGAGCGGCCGACTAATTTTGACCTTGTGCTGAAGGATCTGGAAGGGCAGGAAAAAGCAGTTAAAGTTCCGGCCATGAACTATTCATACGTGGAAAAGAATTACGTGAATAACCCGTTAAATAAAGAGATGATGGCATTTTATAATAAGAAACAGAAGAACTGGGATATGGAGATCCTTGAAGAAGTGCCATCCACTGCCTACATCAGTATTTCAAGCTTTGGTTCTAATGGAATTCATGATGAGGATGAGGCGCGGGATGCGTTTCGAAAGTTTATGGACCGAAATATGAAAAAAATACATAAGTCAAATATCGAAAACCTGATTATCGAACTTCGTGGAAACCGGGGCGGTTGGGACATTCAGGGCCAGGAGTTATTTAGTTACCTGGCGAAATCGGATTCGGAGGTCAGGTATTATGCCGGACAGTCGACCATTACGATTGATTCAGAATTTCTTAAGTATGCTGATTTCAGTGCAGAAGAACTTGAAAGTTCTAAAGAGTATCTCACCCTGATGGAAGATGGAACATATAAAATGGAGCCTGCGGGAAATGTGACACTATTGCCGGTAAAACCTAAGCAAAATCGGTTTAGGGGTAATGTTTATATCCTTATGGATGAAGGTTGCGCTTCTACCTGCGCGGAGTTTACAGCCATTGCAAAAGCCAATAAATCTGCGGTCCTGGTCGGCAACGAAACGGGCGGAGCCATGGAAGGGGGGAACGGGGGTTCGTTTATTGCTTTCACTCTTCCGAATTCAGGAATACATGTCAATACACCTCTGGTTAAATATCAGATGGCAGTTCCTGAGGTAGAATTGAAGGGGCGGGGCATTATTCCTGACTATACGGTCATGCCGGATTTGAACGATGTTTTAAATGGGAGAGATGCCACTAAAGAGTTTGTGTTCAAACTTATCAGAAATCAGTAGTTCTGGCAACTAATTACCTGACTCCCGAAATATTCAATATGAGTGAATGACTGGTTGATATTCTCCAGCAGAATTATAATCAGAAAATTAAAATATGACCGGACTAAAATGCCTCGGCAATGTTCAGGTAATAATTATTGGTGCGATTGCCAAAACCCCAGTCCGCCCGAATATTAAGATCCTCGCGACTGTCCAGCAGAAAACGGATTCCAAACCCGACGGATCCCCTCAGATTGGCGAAACGAAAGCTCTGTACAGAGGGCGCCACATCACCGACACCGGTAAATACCACGCCCCCGAGCCGGCCTGTCAGGTTGAAGCGATATTCCGCCTGCATGGCCACCATATTACGATCCAGGTACCGCCCTTCATAATATCCGCGCATGATCTCTCCGCCACCGAGCGCTCCCAGTTCATTCAGGGGAACATCGTTAAAACTGAAATGCGTGACAAGCTGGAATGCCAAAACGGATGGACGGTTTTTAAAGGGCCTGAAATAATGTCGTAAATCCAGCCGGGTCAGCTGGAATTTGTGGGTTCCACCCAGAATTTTACCATACATGCCATGCGTGAATTCAGCGTACCAGCCTTTATGCGCATTAAGAAGGTTATCCCGGCTGTCGTAAACGATAGCCAGCTCTGCTCCAACAGATGTTGATCCCTGTGAACCGGAATAGTTGTCTGTTTCCAGCAGACCATCAGGGACTGTTTCCACCCCGCCGATTCGATTATAACGAATCCCGCCGCCTAAGAACAAGTGGCGGGCGAAAAGCTGCTTGAGGAGAATGGGTTCAATCAATACCTGGTTATAGGTGAATTCTTCTTCATTAGTCTCCGGCGTTGTGCGTCCAATTCCGTAATAAAACTGGGGAAAGATTTGAAACTGGAGGTTTCCCGTTAGCATCCATTTTTCCTGGTTGGAGAATATTTCAAAACCGGAATAGGCCACGAACTGGTTTTCGAGCGTATAAATTACGGACATCGGCATGTTGGAAGTTCGTGTTTCATCTCCCGATCCTCGCAGTTTAAACAGGTATTTGGCTCCCACGCCAAGTCCCAGTTTGGTTTCCGGGGTGTAGATAATTACGGGGGCGAGTACGATCTTGGAAGGGTAGAGGGTTGAGTCCTCGCTGAACTTCTGTTTATTGGGATGAATGGTAAAAAATTCAATGGCCTTGTCCACCCATTGTGCCGAAGCATCCTGGCACGACAAAAGCAGCAGGAAAAATAAAAAAAATAGAACCAGCCGCGAGCTGAAAAAATAAATAAGCTTCACGCCGGAAAGATAAGTAGACTAAATCAGATTTTATTCTATTGACCAATTAATATCTCCAATTGTGCGCAACTCGACTGATTCATATTCAGTTCATCTCGGTGTCACCACGCCATCCCGATTTTCATTGTGTTTCATTTTGACAAGCACTTCATGAAGTGTTTCTGCCGCCAGGCCATGCAATACTAATCGATAAGCCACACTGTACGTGGTTTGCGGTACCATGGGATGTTTATTATTAATTAAACCCAGATGCCCGGGGGTGTTTAAAATCTGAGAGGAATAAATGGCAATTGTTTCATCGAGCTGCAATGAATTTGAAGCCCTGAGAAAATCATTTGAGGTTAAAAATAATTGATAAAAGGGAGTGAAGAGTTCGATAGCAGATCTTAAATCAAGAATATTGGTCCACTTTCTGGGAAATTCAATATGCTCAAACTGGTCTTCTGAGATCATTTCCAGATTAAGCTTATCGGGCGGACTTATAGTTATCTTTTTTGCCATGAGCTGACTATTCAGCCGGATCACGAAATTGTACAGGTTAAGGTCATGCTTCAGAAATAAATCATCCTTGATGTCCTCAAAATCTCTCGGTTTAAGCGGATTGCCCACAATTTCCACATTGGGAATGTTGCCTGCGATAAACTGTAGTATTTCAGTCCCCACATGAAAATGTCTGAATATCAACAAATTGGCATCCGGACTCACAAATCGCTTAAGCCCCCAGGATAGTATCCGGTGTAAAATTTTTGAAGAATTGATCAATCGTGGGAAAAAGAATTTAAAAACATGAATAAAGAACATGCACAGTTTTGACCAAAGCTGAATTATGGGAAGCAGATACCTGGCTGATCTGGATGCATTGTCCCTCATCAAGGCCAGCTTGGTCGTTGAGTTTATTGGAATACTATCGTCGAGGTACAATGCGAGCCACGGATTTGGATCCCTGTCATCGTGTGCTGAAATATCCATTTTATTCTCCGACATACTTCTGATTAATAGTTGCCTAATTCATCCAGCTGCATTTGATATAACCGGGCAGTTGTTTTAGCAGTTTTTACAATTTGCTCAGCTATATTCATGTTCATTTTTGGATGGTCTAATGCCCGCTCCAAATTATGGAAGTGATTTTCATCTGCTACCCCATGATAGGTAAAAAAAGAAACCTGATCATCTGTAAGACCTAATTGATCTTTAATCATATTCCCCCAATAGCCGGCAAGGCGTTTCCCTATGCCTTCAATTATAAACATGGATCCAAGAAGATCAACAGGATTTGGTTTGCTGGCTTGCTGAAATATAAAGGATGTTAATGCCAAAGATCCAATATTCTTTGACCCGTTGCGGATGGTTTCTGCATTTTCGCCTAACGCCTCGAAATTTTTTTCCAGTAACTGAAAATCCTTATGCTCAGTTGCAGAATGCTTTATAAAGGCAGATCGCAATTCAAATAAGTCAATGTCAATATTTGATGCCGCCCTGGATATCCATTGGGATCCGTCAATTACTTGTTGTCTGAGGTCATAAAGCAGTAACTTATAGTCAGCCATGGAGAATGTACCGGAATGGATCTTTACGATCACCGGAACATTTAACAACTCGGTTTCAAAGTCGATCCACACCTTGGTCAGGTTACGAATCAACCATTCTGAGGTGTGATTTTTACTGATGTTTAATTCGGGTGATTCGATCACCCTTTGTTCATATGATTTCTTTCTTCGCTGGCTTTCTATCACGGTAAGCTTCATAAATGAGGTTATAAACCGTCCGCTTTCCGGTACCATGCAAAGAATCTGGTCACCACTTTTCAGCTTATCTGAATACATTAGTTCGTCCAGCATGATATAGATGGAAGCGGCGCCCGTGTTGCCTTTTGTGGAAAGATTGCTGAACCATCTGTCATCGGCAATTTCTCCACCACCCTTTTGCATCAATTCTTTAATAGGCGCTTTAAATACTTCTGATGAATAGTGACAACAAAGCCAGTCTATTTCATTCCTGACTATTTTACCCTCATCTATTAAGTCAAAATAATGCCTGACACCCACCTTGAGCACTTTATCCAGCAGACGGGTATCCTGCATCAGGTTAATTGCCCCGGCCCGGGAAGCTTCTTCATAACTTGGATAATCCAGCCATGTTTCCTCGGATTCATTCTTGTTATTCGTTTTGCCGGTGAACATGCAAACCGGAAATTCATTGCCATGTGACTTAATATCAATCCAGTCAATTCTGAATGAAATGCCGTGCGGATTTGGCTTATTCTCTAGAACAAATGCACCGGCACCATCAGAAAGCATCCACCGTAAAAACTCAGCATCGAAAGGCAGGCTGTCTACGTTTTGAGCCTCAAACCGGGAAGACTTGAACAATCTGCTTGCAAATTCGCTTCCCGTGCAAATCGCATTTTGCTTTTCATCACTTTTGATTTGAGCAAAGGCATTTTTTAATGCCATAATTCCGCTTGCACATACGCTCTGGAAACTGGCAACTTCACACTTGTTAAAATCAAGACGGGCATGCACCATGCTTGCGAAACCCGGGACAGGTAAGTCCCCCTGTGTAGTTCCTGTACATAACAATTGCACATCTTTCGATTGTAATGAACTTTTACTCAAAGCGTTTTGAATGGCGCTTGCGGCCATCATCGCATTAGAGTGAGTGGTTTGTTGTTCCTTATTAATTGCGTAATACCTTGTCCTGATTCCGTTTTGCCTCAGTACACGCTCCCTGGCCCGGCTGGCACTGCCGTTAATTCGCCCTAAAAAATCTTCCATTTCGTGGTTATTAATGGGATTGTTGGGTAAAAAAGTGCCCGAGCTGGTTATGAATACTTCATTCATTGTAGAAGGTATAAACAGTAAGTATACTCAATAACGGGATGTATGAGGGATTGGTGTAATAATATTTTAAAATTACCATAAAGTCTAATCCGACTGGTAACGATCATTTATTGTAGAGACCAATTGGAGAAAATTGTCTTTTGACTCTAAAGGTTGTATAAAGCTCCGTTTGTCTTTCATTTAAGTTATTAACTTGCAGCAGGTTAAACTTTCTGTCCGCCTTGCGGAATATTCTCCGGAAATCTTAATTTTAACCAGTATTATGACTATGAGAAATTTCATCCGTACTGATCGCAACAATAGCAGAGGCTACTCTAAACCTCGGTCACTGCCGGCGAACGTATTCATCGGAAGTTTGGAAAAAAACTATAAGTAAGTGCTATGACCAAAGAGTCTAAATTAAACCTTGTGATTATGCCCACTCCTGTTGATAAAGGGATGGCGGGCACTGCCAGGTTACGAAATTTTATAAAATTCCTACCTAAGGAGAACCTACAGATAACCAACCTTATATTTAGTTCACATACGGAAACCTACGATTACCTTGGAGTGACGATTATGCATCTCGACATTGAGAACGCAGGTATGATGTCTCGCCGGAAACTGGTTAAGGAAGCGCTGAAAGACGTGTATGACCCTGAGGCAAAGAACATTCTGTATTATTATGATATTCCACATACCCCATTTCATGTCGATGTGATGTATTCGGCTAAAAACTCATGGGGATATACCACTGTGGTGGATGTGGTCGAAGATTATAATACCAAAACATTGAATCTGGGCCTTAAAGGAAATCTCCGATTGCTGTTTTGCGGCTTTACTCAAAAGCACTTGTCCTGGATTGCGGATGGAGCCATAGGTATTTCAGGTTACCTGGTAAAATTTCTTCAAAAACATTATAAGAATAAGCCAATTGCGCATTTACCAATCACTTTCGATCCGGGTAATATTATTGAGTCCATAGAAAAGGAGGATGAAGAAGCACTTTGTGTGTTCTATGGTGGATCCTTTGGAGAGAAAGATGGTATTGAATTTTTGGTGGACGGATTTGGAAAAGCCGCGGAAAAAATGCCAACCATTGAATTGCATATGACGGGCAAAGGTTCGAAGGCGGCTATGGATGAACTGGAGCAGTATATCGCCAGGTCACCTGCACCTGAGCGAATTATTAATCATGGATTTCTGTCGTACGACGAATACTGTAATGTCTTAGGAAGAGCAGATATTTTATGTATGACCAGGCCGAATTCTAAATATGCCAATGCAGGCTTTCCTTTTAAGCTTGGAGAATTTTTGGCTGCAGGTAAACCGGTCATCGTTTCCAGACTGGAAGGTATAAAGGAGTATCTGTCGGAAGAAGACTGTGCTTTTGTTACTCCGGAGTCCAGTGAAGAAATTGGCGCAGCCATCCGGAATTTAAGAGATAAGAGTAAACGGAATGAAATTGGGAAACGGGGAAAGCAGGTGGCATTTAAGCACTTTAACGCTCAAGATGTAGCCGCTAACCTGTACGCCTTTTTACAAAAAATTTAAGCCGACTCAAAAAATAACCAGTATTCTTTCAATGCCTAGAAAAACTAGTCGGCAAGCAGGCTGGTGCAGAAGGACCATGGATAGTTTTTATTGCATTTCATGAACTCTCCACCTGTATTATTTAAATCTGCTTTAAAAATTCATCAATCAAATCATCATTCTCCATTTCAGAAATTGCTATCCCAAGTTTAAAATGTCCGCTGCATGTTGCAATGGTCGAAAGCAAAACGATCAAAGTCGTTTTGTCTTTTACTTCATTTAAGCTCTTAATGGCAAGTGCCTTCAGCTTACTAATTGCAGTAGTATAATCATCTATTAAATCTTCAGGCAAGTCTGGGTTATCAACTGTATGTCTTTGTTGCTCAATGACGCTGCACAAACCAGTTAGTTTCCAGTTATTCAAATTCTTCTCTTGCAATATTTTCACAATATGTGGAAGAGAATAATAGCTTGCCAGTCCTACATCGCCCTGATGATGTAATTCCTGCCAGAGCTCATTACTGATTTCTTCAATTGATTCAGGACTTTCTGTTTCCTCAAGATTTCTAAGTACAATTGAAGCATCATAGATACTGCCGTATCCACCTTTCAGTGTTTTCCAAATGGGATTGTTTAAGTCCATCTTTATATTTTGACTTATCTTGTTAGTATCTCTGGGTACGAGAGCGCCTTACAAGGTAGTTTATTCTCCATCGGTTTATTAGAGTGATCTCGCCAATGTAAACCAGAGTATTAAGAAATTCGATAAAGGGCTGAAACTATTCTTCTTCAGCTGAAATAATATCCCGTAACTCCTCCATGAACAATGCAGATTTCAGGATGGAATCTGTGCTGAAAATGAAATCATCATACCGAAGTTCAAGTATTGACTGATTCTCTCTATTTACTGTTCTGACCGAGAATTTATCATCGCTATCCATAATGAATCTCTGAAGAATTTTGTTACGGCCAACCTCTTCAATCAGCTTTTTATTCATCCCTTGTATCCTGTACGGACTTCCGGATTTATATTTAAAAATCCTTCTAATCCAACTGACTTTCACAATCTGTAAATTGGCTGGAGGGATGGATGTCTTGAGGATAGTCCTTATATGCCTGTAGGCAGAAGCAGCATGTGCCCTGAGTTCTATAAAGCTTAATTGTATTCTTGGTCCTAGTTGAAAGGAATATTCCTGAACATCACCCAGAGGATAATTCGTGCTCTCCTCAATTGCCTGTAAGTCCATATCGCTGGCAAGTTGTTCAATCGTATCAATTTCCTTCTGATCCATTTTATTACCTTGTGGAGAACCAAACTCATGAATTCACAGACGCAGTATTATTTCCAGGCTTTTTGAACAGGCCCTTACAAATGAAGTGGGAGATGAACCCGGTGAGAATAGTAGCTATAATATCCCAGATATCAATCGGTTTGCCAAGAAGGGGATGCACCAGCTCGAAAACAACCACGCTAAAGGTGCCAATTCGTATTAGGAAGCCCACTTGTGGAATATACGAATTTGAGAATATACCGAGAAGTAAGAACAGGGTAGTCATGGTTCCCAGCGTATTGCCCAGGGTATCAGCAATATGAAAGTCATTGAAATTATTACGATAAATATAAAACCGATACATTGGAACGTATTCTAAATTACAACCTTTCTATATAAATGATCATAGTTCTTTGGTGAGCACATTCCAGTCCGCCGCATGTCTCCGGGCGCCAAAGTATGAGTCATAGGCGTGAAGACAGGCTTCTTGGTCCTTTTCTTTGTCTTTGTCTAAGCTTGAAGGGCAAGTAAATAACAAAATTGGTTAAGGATACTTTAATTTTCATCGGTGAACTCATCAATTTCTTTAATAACATTTTGCCCAACATCTCTTAACAGACCATATTCATATACCATGGTCTCGAACTGAAATGCAGCCAAACTTATTACATTCCGGTAAGGCAGGGTCGACGTATATTCCTTAAAGGAATCGAAATATTCTGATTGAGTGGTAGCCCTCAGTGCCAGCGAGTCAGGGGGTAAAAATGCCGAGGCTAATATAAGTGACCGATCATACTGTGTGGAAAGATATGCTTCCTGGTTAACCACATAATCGTTATAGCTTTTTTCGTTTTCTGCAATTGCAGCCACCAGTCTATGATATTGAGTAAGCAGGGAATCAAGCGGACTGTTATTGATTTTACCGAAATACACGGAATTTTTTAGTGCTTCGTATCCGCCGATACTAGGCTTGAAATAGTAGTCAGCGAAAACGACACCACACTGCATAAAAAGGATAAGGTCTTCGTTTTCCGTTTTATCCAATATCCGAACCCTTGCTCTTTTACATAGATTGGCGAATTGAGTTCGTACAGTAGTGAGAGTATCTAATTCCCGTAGGTCTGCCAGGGTGTGTGATCTGATTTTTACGAGATACTCTTTGAGCGCCAAATCATCTTTTCTGGATTGGTTCCAGTTGTTGATTTGTAATGCGATCAGGATTCCGATCACCACAAGTGCAATTTCACCAATAGCATATTTAAGATATCCGGCAGTTTTTCCTTCGGACAGCAGTGAACGTCGTATTTTTTGAAAAAATTTCATTGTTTAGCCAAGTTTGTAATCTTCAGAAACTATTGTTCCTAATAACCGATCATAAATTGTCTGTTTCGTGGAACTTAAAAATATACTTGCGACATAGATCGTTAATAGGACAAGTCCAATGTAGGAAAGTAAGCGTATTTCCGGCTCCTCTTCATAGTAAAGTGGAGTAGGAAAAATGACTCCCAAATGGGCGATTTCCCAGGGCAATAATTTTAGTACCGCTCTTACGAAGGATTTACTAACTGATATCCTGGTCCTGTATTTTTCTTCCTGAACAGATAATTTAAATATTCTTTTTCCGAGTGTGCCTTTGGATTGTTTGCTATCAAAATATGTGAAATAAAGCCAAACAGGAAGAGAAATGGTTGTGAGTACATACAGGTACATATTAAAGCTACTGGTAAACCAATCATCAGTAATTCCAATTGAACCCCTGACATGACTTAGAATAGCCCATTGAACTATTAGCATTATAGCGGCAAAAGCTATCAGACAATCAATAAGATATGAAATGACTCTTTTTAGAAAGTACTTCATTTTATAATTTACTAATTATGCATCACAGAACTAGTATTAAGCTTTTAAAATGAATATTTGAGATCCCCTGGCTCAGCTCACGATGTTCGCATCCCCAGGATGACGAGGTGTTCCTGGTCTTAGTCCTGGTCTTGGTCCTGGTCTGAAATAGCACACCCCCCGCGCCCCCCTCACGCCCCCCTCGGAGGGGGGATGTAATGTGTGCTATTTCCCAATACAAAATGTAATCGAAGGAAAATAAATTTTTTAACTATCTGATAATCAAATATTTAATAGCAATAATTTGCTCGAGGTACAAATGGGCCTGATTACATTTCGAAAAAATATTATCAAATCCTAGGATAAAATTTTTAGTAAGAAAAAGTTTCACTTCACGTAAAATGTAAAATCAACCTGATTAAACGTTGTAGTTGAAATTGTATCAACGTTACTACCACTTCTGAATGAATTATCGGTGTAATACCACAATCCGGATATAGAATATGTTCCTGTGTTCTTGGGATTAATAATCATAAAGAATTGATCATTTTTCGTTTCAATAATATCAATGGTATCAGTTAGTTCTATATGACCATTCTTATTTTCCTTTATCATTCCTAAATCGATTCCGACATCATATAAAGAGTCAACGTTAACAAATCTTACTTCAATACGATTTTTCTGGTTGAAATTCAAAGTATCTGTATCAGGTAAAAGAATAAGGAAAGGCTGGGCATTTAATATTTGGCCTTCTTGATCATAATGATATTCGTATTTAATTCCTCCATCATCATCATAAAATTGTTTATAGAGAATTGATCCATCTTTTCTGTAGGATATAGCTTCACCTTTCAGGCGATTGTTGCCATAATTAGCCAGATATTTTAGCCTTCCGTTTTGATAGTATTTTGCTGCCGGGCCATTTTTTACTCCGTCACTCCAAGTCTGAATTTCCATAGTGTCTCCGGATTCAAAATAAAAAATGAGTTTGCCATCGATTTTATCGCCATTCAGCCATTTTTCTGACTTAATTTCTCCTGACTTGTAATAATCAAATTCCCTTTTAAGATCATTTTCTTCAACTATTTCATTTCTACCATCATTTGAATTACCTAAACACCCTGAGATAAATGCCATGAGAAGAATCGTTTTTAATATTCTCATTATTGTTGGTATCCTCTGATTTCTATTCATTTATCAATCGCATGGAAATTATTAGTAGCGACATTCTTTTGGGCATTCTCCAGTAATAATTACGAGAAAGTGGTTTTTGTATTTGACTAGTAGTTCTTGGCTCATTTTATTCTATTCTAGGCAACCTAATGGCTCTGAATATTGGCTTTTTTGCACTTTCTTTAGCAGGTACACTCTAAGATGAAAATTCACGAGTATTTTCAGAAGTTGAGAACTAGTAATTACTTATAGCATTATGTTCTGTTGTTTATTATAAAGTTTATCAATGATGAAGTCAAATTTACAATTAGGTCGACTTCTTTGGTCAGGACTTTGTCATTATGCTTTACATAGGTATTCTGATACTTTTGAAAGTAATTGTTTAGTGTTTGAAACATGTTTCTACATTCAGCAGAAACATCTTGTTCTTTCAAATACTTTCCCAATTCTGAGTTTTGGTTTTCTAACGATTTATTGTTTGACAGTACAGACTTTAACAACAATTCATATGATAACCTTAAATCATCCAATACATTCCGTTCATTTATTCCCTCATTTAATTTATCCAAAGCTGATTGATATATTTTAGCCGATTCAGGATAGTTAGATAGTTTCTTTAAATTCTCGTGAATTAGATCCGTATTTAATTCAGGTCGTAAAATCTGAAAATCAAACGCCGGATTGAGATTTTCAATTATCTGTTCAGTATAGTATATCATTTTTAGCCATACTTTATTTTGATGGCATTTCATTGGTTCGTCTTTTGATTTGCAAACTTTTAAATGCTTATGATATTCCTCTCTTATTAATCGAAGCACTTCGTATAAATAGAAGAGTTTGCTCGTCGAGTTATTATGATTGTATAATTGAAGTTCCAGACCGTCCTTGAATCCACTTGGTGTATGATCATATTGTTTCCAATCTCCATAATCATAGAAATTCTTAGCTTCATCTTTAATTATTTCCTCCAGCATAGTTTGATGTTTCTTATCAATTGCATATAACGCTCTGGCTTAAAATGCTAAGTCCATCGAAGGTAAGCACTGCCCCAAATAGCACAGTAAATATAAACACAGAAATCATCTAACCCACTTAACCGCAAATTGATTCTTTTTTGGTACTCCTTTTACATTTCTCTTTTCTTCAATCGATAGCCAATATTAGTTCCTATTCCAAAAGACACTTCAATGTAATCTTCTATCTTTTGAAATCTTGCGAATGTATTAATTCTGCGGAACTCCCTGCTCAGTTCCAGGTCGTATTTAAAAAGGTTTTTATAAAATGCAACTTTACCAACTACAAGTAATCTCCACCATTCTCCTAGTCTGGTTCCGAATCCAAAAATTGGTGCTTCATTGGATATAATTTCTAGATCTTGGTTTGATTTAAATTCTATCTTGCCAACTCCCAAAATAAATCTTGCATATTTAATTTTTGAAAAGTTTTTATCTAGATTAAAATGAGTTTCTATTGATTTAATTTCAAAGTCTAGTTTGTCTTCCAAAATTGTTCGTTGGTAATCGGCTTTAAGGTCTAAATCATAATCACAGGTGAATATAATATGATCAAAAGCAATCTGTCCCGTTATATTTTTATTAAGTTCGAAATCTGATTGAAAACCAACTTTACCTTTTAAAGTCGTCATTCTCCAAAAAGCAGGAAAGGTTAAATGAAACTCCCCTCCATAAGGATTATTTATCACACCACTATTTATGTAAAATCCAATTAATTGGTGGTCGAAAGTATGTCTTATGCAGTCATATTTTAATTCAACAATGAGATTCTCCTGATTATCCACTGTAACCTCCTTTGGAATTGCTCCTATCCAAAAAAACTCTAAAATAGTTGGTAATTCGTTAACTGTAATGGAGAATTTTCCTTCTAAATCGGCAACTGTACCATTCATTGTTTCTTTTTCTCTGATGTTTGCACCAGGAATTGGTACGCCTTCTTCTTTTGATACAACTTGTCCAGAAATGGTTATTTGACCATTCGAAAAGTATGGAACTAGGAAAAGAATCAAATAACTTAGAATTCTCATGAAACGAGGAAAGGTCGTTCTTTTAAATGGAGTGCAACTACTGATTATAATGAATTAGCCATTTTTAAATTATTAAAGATTAAATATAATACTTTAGTTTTTTATTTTCAGACTATATAATGTGTCCTTCAATTGTAAAACCTCATCGTCGGTTACCATACTTTCGCTTTACTTTTCTCTTTTTATCAATTTCTTCTTCGCCAGCCCCTAACTCATTAAGAATCCTACCAACATCCCCAAATTGATTGCCACCACGATGATCAGACCTAAATATACCATTCTCAAAATCCAGTTGCCGATGTCCCTGGCTTTCCTGAATTGCAGAATCACTTTTTTTAGATCCTGAATTTCCTGATGCAAAATATGCTGATTCCCGAGAATTCTTGCCATTTCTTCTATGCTGGTTTTTATTGACTTTTGATTCTCCATGAACTGCTGATTGACTCCTTCGAGCGCCAGCTTCATTTCCTCGACTTGTTGTAGAAGCTCTTCTGCCTGCAGCCCTTCCCTGAGTGTCGAGGATACTCCTTGTTCGATCGTTTGCCTCGCTAATTTCCTTGCAGTCTCTAGTTTTTTCATAATCCATTTGTTTGATGATGTTTCCCCATGTGAACTGCCGGCCAAGTTTCTGGCCTTTGATTAAGAAGTCTCCGTATGAATAGGAGATACCGGATACACGTCCAGTCGAAGCCTGGTTGAACAGGGGATGAATATTTTGTCTCTCCAGATTCCGAATGAACTCGCTAACGGATCGGGAATGCTGGAGCGCCAATGCCACTTTATCCTGCAATTCCAATTTAGTCGATGGCTGACCTGTCCGGACTATCATTTCAAGTTCATTCTTGGTGGAAGCTCTGCGCATGGCCTTCTTGCTGCATTGGGTTTCCTTGAGATTGTATTTCTTTTCTAACTCCCGAATGATCTGTTCGCTTCTCCGGTAATTATTGCTGTCCGAAACTACTGATCCATCAAACCGATTTCTTAATGCTAAAATATGTGCATGCGAATGGCCAGCATCGTGATGGCGAAAGATGAAATACAGGTTATTGTCAAATCCCATTTTCGTCATGTATTCCCTTGCATTAGCCAGCATCTTCTTATCCGACAGCTGATCCTCTTTTGGAAAATTCAGGCTGGTATGCCAGGTGTTTCGTTGCAGCCGGGGATTCATCTGTTTCATCATGGCCAGTTCGGCCTGGATCTGGTTCCGGTCCATGGACTGACTGTTGGTTTCCAGCAAGGTCGCTCGCTTACCGGGATCCTGATGCTCCATTTTCTTCAGGTTGTAATCCAGGGCTCCCATGAATGATTTTCCAATGGACTGTTTAGCGATCATGGAGTAGTTGGTCAAGAAGTCTGTTCATGTCTTCCTTTATTTTTTTTATTTCACCAGCATCCGCTTTTATTCCGGAATTCAGATGCCTGGCAATCTGATTGATGTTGTTGCCAATTCGTTTTAACTCACCATACGCCTGCCGGTCGAGTAGGGGCTTCACAGGTCTCAGTGATCTGGGTTTGAATACACAGGCCCGGATGACTTCTCCGCCAGACGTATTAAAATATTCTGCCATCACCGCCAGCATCCGGAATTCTTCTTCAGTCATCCGGAAGGTGAACCTTATCGATTTCTTGTCTTTTCTGTTTTTCCTCGGGCGACTCATTTTCCTGACCTGTGAACGAAGTGAACAGTCCTTCCATAGGCTACGGAAGCAAGCGTTTTGGTCTTACCAAAACATGGCTTGCTTCCGGCGCGTTGGCTAATTTCTTTTCACGTGCAAGTTTTGAAACAAGCAACTCATTCAAGTCTTTAAATCCGCTATAGATCCACCGCTTATCCTTAATGTATGGATATTCCTCCCTAATCTTTTGTGTAGCGTCAGTTCCGGCCGGGTCATTGTCCAGGAACAGGTTAATTTTCTCATATCCCTGAAGGGCTTCGATTCCCCTCTTAAGATTAGCCGTTGAATTCAGGATCAACAGATCGGATTGTCTGCTGCTGTAGGTGGCCAGTTGTTTATAGCTAAGCATGTCGAAGATGCCTTCGAAGACTGCTACTTGGTGAGAGCCGGTCCGGTGGTGGGTAACACCCTGGCCGGAACATCCCTTCCAGTATTTGTTCCGGATGGACCAGCCCTTTTCATTCTCATGACCAATCCCGAAATAGGTGTTGCCATTCGATTTGAAATGGATCTCGCTACAGAATTTATCCGCCAGTTTCAGATCAATACCCCGTTCGTTCAGATAGGCATTCAGCAAATTATTGTTACCAATGGATCGGATGGATTCTATCTGGATTCTTCCTGCTACTTCGGGTTTATCAACAGACTTTTGCCCTTGAAAAGAAAAAGAGGATAGCTCTTTGAGCACACCGCTTACGTCCAGCTCTGGTTTCATTTTACGTACCAGGTCAATGAGGCTTCCGCCGGTTTTGCTGTCTCCATAATCCACCCATAAATTCTTCTTCAAGTCTACCTTCATGGAAGGACGATGATCGTCCCTCCAGGGAGCTCTGTACATCAGATATCCTCCGTAGGTTTTGGTCGGCTGGATGCCCAGGCTGGCCAGGTAGTCCGGAATCGGGATGCGATTTGCCTGTTCTGCATTCATTTTCTAAACGTTAAATTGAAAATAGTGGGCGCTTTTCATGCTACAGCCTGAGCAGGGTGTAGTTAGCTTTATGTTTCTGATTTTAGTCAACTTAATTCGCATATCTATCTGTTTTTCAGTTATTTAAATAGATTGTAGTTATGTAGTAGGTTTTATTCTATTAACATAATATCCACGGACAGGAATATGACTGCCATTTCTTCGGGTCTGGACCTGAGGGAATCCCAGTAATGCCAGTCCTTTGCCAATTTCGCTAGGTGATATTTTAAGTTTAGAACTCGTGAGAATGGCTAATTCTTCACTCATCTCTGTCGCCGTTTTAAACTGGCTATTATCTTCTTTGGATCCTGGTGCGTAAAAGCGCTGGATCAATTCCGCTTCCGCCGACAATGATTTGTACCGGCTATTGAATGTTTCATTCTCCTGAATTTCATCGGTGGTCATCTGGTATTTAAATCCGGACTTGTACAGTTGATGAGCTTGTGACCACACTTTGTTAATGTCAATCTCAGATTTGTATTTCCAGTCAATGTCAATAACCGTAAAGCACAACCACCGGACACTTCCTGTTTCATCTGTTAGAAATTCTGCCTTGTTGGTAGATCCAATAATCGAAGCTCGCCTGGGACTCTTGGTGCTTTTTCGTTCATAAGGATGCCTCACCTTTACACTTGATTTGCTCATGAGTGCCTTCTGCGCATTGATCTCGGTTCGGGTTAAGGTGGAAAGCTCATCTTGAATAATGATAAAATTCTCTGTCAGAGCAATTAAACTGTCCTTGTCGGTGGAGATGTTTTCTGCTTTATATTCATCCAGGACTGGAGGGACTAAGAAATGCGTAAAGGTGGTCTTTCCGCTGTTCTGCTTGTCTTGGACAAAGATGAGGGCTTGCTTGTTAAAGTAATCTGTTTCTAAGGCACAGGCGATACAGCGAACCAGCCATTTCTTGAATTGGACCTCGAAGCGCTCCGGATCCATTACATGAATATACTGGCTGAATTGTTTGATATAATCGCCATCGGCTTTCTCCGAATAGCAGTTCTCAATTTTATCGAAATAGGATTGAAATGGATTAATCTTTGGAATATAATCCGAGGTCAGGAAAATGTGTATGTCCTGAAGGCTGCACCTGTAGCCAGCCATCTTTGCTTCTATATATAAATTACTTGGTCTGATTGCTTCGTAATTTTCTTTTCCTTTTTCAGTAGCGAGAACAACGTTTAAAATCTCGTTATTCCGAAAGTCGTATTTGCTCATCAGATAGCGAATCATTTTTATCATGGGGTCAGTAGAATCCATTTTCAGGGTTTTCATGTTTTAGCAATTAAAAGGGTTAATATTAATTGCAGAATGAGTATATTAGTCCTGTCAAAGAGAATCCCACTCTGCAAAATTTGATTAGCGAATCCTGCCAGATTCGCTTTTTATTTAATCTGTGGGGTAGGGGTTTTGGAAAGATAATCTTTCGTCTCCCGGTGGACATCAATGGTGGTTTTCCGCCGGCCTTCTTCAAGCCATTTCATCAAATCAGTTTTCAGGAAATAGATCCGGTTGGACTTTTTGATTGCTGGAATTCGACCTTCACGGCTGAAGCTGTACAAGGTTGATTTGGCGAGTTTTAAGAAAGATGAGGCTTCCTTGAGGGTCATCAGTTCCGTAGGTTCTGAATCAGGGCTATCTATCTTAGCCGTCTTAAGTTTTGAGAGAATGGTAGCTTCCAGGTCGTCGATGCGCTGAAGCACTTTTTTAGTTATGTAATTCATTGTAATCAGAATTTAGTTCTGACACAATTGTATTGATAGCGGCTAATCAGAATTGTATACTTGTCATTTATGTCAATTTTGTATTGGAGAATTGTACAACTCTATGTTTTATAAATGGCAATTTGTGCTCGAGGATGTTGATGATATCTGTTATTGCCTTCTGTTCATACTTGAGCTTAATCAGCCCTCAGCGTTGAAGGAAAAATAAACCTTTGCTATTTATAATCTATATGGAATGTTAGACTGTGAAATTGAGGTATTGAGATATCGATTTTGTTCTAACATAAATTTTACAGATCTACTAGAAAGTTCGATTTCAGGCGAAGTGCACAACATAATGTTCGTTATAATCTCAGTCATATTTGAAATTTTCATTTTAATGTACGGTACGATATAATGATGCTTGGCACGATAAAATGCAATATTCTTTTTAAAATTTATTAGCCGCCACTCACACTCCTCACGGAAGGCACTGTCCTTTATTATAGAACATGCAACATTAGATGTAGAAATGAAATAGCTTCCTGCTGCTTGAATCGCATCACTATAAGGCCTTTCATCTTTTAAAAAATCATCCTTGTTTGTAATTCCTTCCTCTTTAGTTATATGAAATATTTCAAGTGCTTTATCAAACAAATATTTGATATATGCTTCGTGGTCCTGTGGTTTGTAAATACAAGGGAGAAGTTGAATTCCTTGGGTTTTAAGCAAATCTAAATTTGTGAATTCTATTCTGACACCCCTACAATTATCTGCATACCCTCTCCATTGACTCAACAAATCAGATTCTTCTGAAAAGGATATTGTATAGGCTTGCATATTGAGAAGATGATTTAAAGCTGAACCTAAAGAGTTTAAAAAGACAGTCTCCTTTTTATTCTTGATGTAGTATGTTTTCCTCCTTTTAAGTTCTTGACGGAAAATATACATTCCAACTTCATATTCATTCTTATCATTTTGAAAAAATAAGTTCGAAAGCCAAAGCTCATTATTGGAAATTATACCAATTAATGAATCTAAATTTGTGTAGTGATTTAGTTTACTTGGAGCCTTTCTATTTACTTTTTCAATTATCATATTTTATCCAGTCGATATATAATTAGTTGTCTTTACTAAGCAAAATATAACCTAACAATAAGAAATGACAGCTTAGTGTTTAGCTGATAAAATTAAAAATGATTTCCCGTTCCTTTTATCTCGGAAATTCTTAGAAACCTGTTCATAATTAAATCCGAGAAAGTGATCGGTCAACAACCGAATATAATCATCACGTGTTTGGTCTCGCAAAACATAACCCTTTTGTTTCGACTGGAAATAAAAATGATAGAAAAGACCGCGGGTATTTTCATTGGTCTTCGAAATAAATGATATCTTTTTCTTTCCATCGGCAACTTTTTCCTTCAGAAAAGCGATTTTTAGAAAATAGACTAAGTCCTTCTTTGAAATTTGTGGGCAATCTCGTTTCACCTCGGGACGACACATCAAGGAGAAGATCTCCACGACTTCATTCATGGTCATTTTGTTGAATCTGTTTTCACATTGCATGATGGCTAATAATTCGGATTCGAATGGTGAATCCGAATTTAAACTAAAGGATTCAGCGGTATTTTCTATTTCTGCAAGTCCAGGGTTTAAGAACAGGTCTGAGATTATTCTTTTATCTGCATTGAAGAACCTGTGTCTGTTTTGCTCACTGGTTAGAATTTCAAGCATTAAAAAACGGTTTTTACGTACCTGTCGATTTTCGAAAAGAGAAATCAGAATAAATGGGATGATCAGGAGAGGGGTTCCGAGAAACCATATACCATGAAAAAGAAAAATTGCTCCAAGCAGAAAGAATATTACAATCAAGGTAATTAAAATTCTTCGTGACCAGCTGGTTCTTTGAAAATGAAAGTCAACATAATCCAGTTGGGTAAGGCCTTTCATTTTAAATAATATTAAACCATTGTAAAAGGTTTGTGCACGGCGTTCAAGGCTGTCATTGTCAAAAATGGTTATCATTTCCAGGGCACTATATTGCCATACTTTCAGAGACAGTATGAATTCATCCGTTTTCAACTTTTTATTAACAAGCCAGACGTATGGTTATTAGTCTAACAATTATGGTGCCGGGAGAAAAAAGCCAGTTTCACGGACAAATTGAAGATATATGGCGTATTTTCTTTAGAGGAACATGAAGATTTGGTGCCAACCTCAATGTCTCGCGTCATATTTTACCAACATATATTGTTCAATGCCAAAGTCTGTGCGAATTCTTTCTCCAAAATATGTCCATGAATCCAGAATAGAATTCTTAGAATCAATATCATTAGAATTGGAGTCATAATAATTGTCAATAAGTGCTTTTAATAAAAATTCTGATTCTAACAAAGGTATAAGGTAAGTCGTCGGCTGACCGTTTCTATATTGCATAAAATTGTAAAGAAACTCGCCAAGATTAAAGGATTCTTGAATTTGATACGGTGAATGAAAAGCTATCTGTTTGCCAGATTCCGTATAACTATATTTATGTAAATGAGTTTTTACAGCCTCATGGGGTGGAATACATACATGATTTCTTATTACTGGACAGTTTTGAAAACGAATTGCCCCACTAGAGGAGATGATCTCTATCTCCCTTTGCCTGAAAACATTTCTCCGGAATTGAAAGAATCTACTGATCCAGTCAATGTATGAGCTCAGATGTATTGCATTGTTATAAACTGTTCTATTCAAAAATAGTGGAGCTACATAAATTGCCTCGCCTATACCTTGTTGGATTAACGTGTTCCGAGTTTGTAAAAGCTTATTGTGCTGAAAATCATCATGTGATTCGTCTTTTTTTCTTAATTCAAAATATAAAGAATGGGGATTCACTTGAAGCCCTAAGAATTTTCTATCTTTAATAATTTGGGCTTTACTAAAATCCGGATAACCAAAGGACCTTTTGCATTGAATATAAATAGGCGCTATTGAATCAATTAGAAGATCTCCTCCAGTTTTTCTTTCATCGAACTTATTTAATGGTATTAGTCCATAGGGTGCATTGGGAAAGTGAAGAATCGTTAACATGGATTGCATCATAAATGAAACAAGATCTTCAGTGAAATCAGGTTTCATTAAATTACTTTTAGCCATTTCGTTTTAGGTGAAATTGTTTATAGAAATTTATATTAAGGCTATTCAAAGTTTAATCCTATTAGCAGCTTCAATTTTCTGCCTGTCCATCACTTTGGTATATATCTCCGTGGTCTTCACATTTCTATGGCCAAGTAATTTTGATACGGTATAGATATCAGTGCCCAGGCTCAGCTGCAGGGTGGCATAGGTATGCCGAAAGCAGTGAAAAGTGATTTTCTTGGTAATCCCTGCGGATAACACCCAGCGGGCAAGTTTGAGATTCATATAAGCAGAATACTTCAATCCCTTGAATATACGCTTCTTTGACTTTTTTTCTTTGCCCAGCAACTGAAATGCCTGGTCAGAAATGTGAAGGGTCTGGGATCCCTTCGTCTTCTGTTGAATGAAACGAATATAGTATCCGTCTGCTTCGGACTTATAGATTTCTTGCCACCTCAGTTTGATGATATCTGACCAGCGCAATCCCGTAAGGGCTGAGAATATTGCTGCCCGCTTCAATACCGGCGGATCACAATCTGTATTATTCAGCGCTTTCAGTTCTTCCAGGGTCAAATATTCCCGGAAGGTATCCGTCATCGGAAATCCTTTAACACGCTTTGCCGGATTCTCCACGAAGTACTTATCATAATAAGCCTCATTCAATGCTGCCTTAAATTTGTTAAAATAGGAGCTCCTCGAATTTGGTGCCAGCCTGACTGCTTCTGATTTAATCGACCTAGTCCGGACAAGAAATTCTTTAAACCCTTCGCAGAACCGTTCGTTTACCTGACCGAACTTACACTTCCCGTGCGTATATAGTTTAAGGTACTTATATGCGCCTGTCCACCCGGCAGTACTTATTCCTGCATCTTCCCGGTCCCGGATCAGCGATTCAAAGTAAGCCAGGAAATCCTTCTTTTCATTTTCCTTATCGGCAAAGTTGAATCGCCGGTTGATCAGCTGTAGCTCACGTTCCGAACGAATGTTCTCTGCTTTGGCCAGACACAACCGGTTGTATTCCCGTTGTGTTGGATTTGCCGGATCCCGGTAAATATAGATGCTAAGAAATTCGCGCCGGGTTGTTTTTCCAGACTCAGCGATGAAGACAGGAGGGTAGTAGTCCAGGTATAAACTCAGCTTTCCGGACTTTAATAATTTTTCACGAAGGGAGACGGTTTGAGGTGTACTCATGTGGACTGAAGTAAAGGTGAAAGACGGACATTCTGGTCATTTATCTTGTACCTCATTTGTACCTTATACCCGGGGTACAGGAGAAGGTACAAAAATTGTATTTTTCCGTGTTAAATGCCATTAAATAAAAGTAATAAAAAACGGCCTAAAAAGCTAATGCAGGGCGATTATAGTGATTTCTTGTACTTTCTTGTGATGGGATTTAACTCGCTTATTTCCCAATACAAAACTTTGAAAAAATATTAGCCAGAAGGTCATCGGTTGTGATCTGACCGGTGATTTGCCCCAGGTAATGCAGCGCCTGGCGTATGTCCATCGCAAGGAAATCGCCGGTGACGTTATTGTCCAGGCCAGTCAGGACGTCCTGCAGCGCCTGCTTCGTCTTGAAAAGGTTGTCGTAATGCCGGGCATTCGTAACAATCGTTTCCCCGGTTTTGAAGTCTTCAAAATGCACTACTTCGAGAATCCGGTCCTTAAGCGCTTCCAGATTCTCCCGCTTGTCGGCAGTGATCAGAATGCTGCCCGGTATCTTTCCGATTGACTCCAGCATGTCAGGCTGTGCAATGTCTTCCTTGTTACCGATCAGGAGAAAAGGGATACCCAGGTTCTCCAACCGGTTCAGCGCCCGGTTCATTTCGACCACGGTATCATTCGCAAGGTCGATCATATACAGGATCAGCGACGCCTTTTTCATCTGCTCCTCGGTCCGGGCCACGCCTATCTTCTCAATCTCATCTTCGGTCTCCCGCAGGCCGGCAGTGTCTATAAACCGGAATATCACTCCGCCCAGGTTGATCTCGTCCTCAATAAAATCCCGTGTCGTACCGGCAATATCCGAAACGATTGCTTTCTCTTCATTCAGCAAGGCGTTTAACAAGGTACTCTTCCCGGCATTCGGCTTGCCCGCAATCACCGTCGGGATCCCGTTCTTAATCACATTGCCGAGCTGGAAACTGTCGATAAGCGGATTGATCGCCTTCAGCAGGCTGCCAATCAAATTCTTCAGATCGTCCCTGTCAGCAAACTCCACATCTTCCTCCCCGAAATCCAGCTCCAGTTCGATCATGGACGCAAAATGGATCAGTTCCTCCCGAAGGGCCTTGATCTGTTCGGAAAAACCGCCTCGCATCTGCTGCATGGCCGCCCGGTGTGATGCCTCACTGTCCGCATTGATCAGGTCAGCCACTGCCTCGGCCTGGGCCAAATCAAACTGGCCATTAAGGAAAGCACGCTGGGTGAATTCGCCAGCCTTCGCCAGCCTCGCGCCCTGTTTGAGCAATAAATGGATCACCTGCCGAAGAATGAAAGGCGATCCGTGACACGAAATCTCCACCACATTCTCCCGTGTAAAAGAACGTGGAGCAATGAACAGGCTGATCAATACTTCATCAATGATTTTATCCCCGTCCCGTAATGTCCCGAAATGAATGGTGTGACTTTCCCTGGTGGACAGGTCAGCCCCGTGAAACACCCCGTTGGTCAGCGTGATGGCATCCGGACCTGATAAGCGGATTACGCCAATGGCGCCCACGCCCGGAGGTGTCGATAACGCAATGATGGTATCAGTTTGCATGCATGCAAAAATAAGGGGATTCCTGTCAACTGACAATCAGTCTTCTCCCTGCCGGTGATTAATTGCATTAAAAGTTGTCCCACGTACAAATCAAATCCGAACTTCTGACCGGTTCTCACTGCGGTTCAGCGTCTTAATTCTGATTAATAACGAGTATGTTGGCCTGCTCCGGAACATAACAGGATAAATGCCTGTTAATTACTCAATTAATTCAGACCGTATATTATTTTCATATCACTTTAATAATACCCTGTGAATTTCATGGTGTTACAGATTAAAAATTGTAAATTCTGTCAGCGGTCAACTCACTAATTTACACCCCGATAACTATGTTGTGCAGGCAGTTTACGGCAATCTTCATTCTGATATTAACAGGAAGTTTCGACGCAAGCATTTCCCAGGATTTAGATATTACCAAAAGCATAGAACAGGCGTACCTTGATAAAGCGATTGAAATGCTTGGTGCCCCTGTAAATCCAAATCCTTACCTGAGTCTTATGCCCCCGGGCGTACCTGTCGACTACCAGGCCTGGAATAAGTGGGGGAGTGCGCACGCTGTCAAAATGGGTAAGTCACTCAATTACATGTCGGGAAGACGAGGTTTGCTAACGGTTATGGAGGAAGAGTCGTTTACAGGCGCCAATGATAATCCGTTTACCGGACAGGAAATCGACCGGCTGGGAAGCAGTCGCCGGGACCTGAATCGAGCGATTATTCATGGTACTTCAGGAACACGTGGCGGAATAGTGGATTTCACAACCGGCATTCCCCTGGAAGATGATGGAAGTATTCTCCTGGCAAACAATGCAAATGTAGAATCCCTTTTTACCGGGGTTGTATATGAAGCGGAAGTTGAGAATGGTCCGAATGGAACAGTCAGTGATTTTGATTTTTACAAGGTGGATGCTGCTGCGGGCAGCAGGCTGGTGATTGATGTGGAAACCAGGAATGATCTGACAGGGTTTGATCCTGTGGTTTCCCTCCTGGATGAACAGGGTAATGTTCTCGCCATGAATGATGATGAAATGCCCGGCAGCACCGACAGCCGGCTGGTTTTCGATGTGCGGACAGACGGACATTATTTTATTGTGGTGGGCGGATTTGATGCATTTCTTCCAAGCAACCCGTTTGATTCACGCTCCGGGAGTACTACAGGAAATATCGGTTCAGAAGGAGAATACACCTTGACCATTTCTCTCGTGGAGATTTCAGTGGATGCAGACTATTATCGGGTGTTCCTTGAAAAAGGGGACGTTTTCAGTGCCGGAATCCGTGCTATGAATGATAGTACTAGACTTCAGGTACGTGACCCTGACGGATTGTTTAAAATCAGTTCGACGAGCAATACTTCATTTTATCCTGAATCCAGTCCGGTCCGAATTCCGGGAGTTACCACCGTTTATCACCTCGCAGAAGTCTCAGGGTGGCATTCGGTCGGCATTGAGAATAACTACGGCGAATATGAACTGGAGCTTTTCGTCTCGAGGCCGGGAACCGAGCTTGTAAATGGTACCCAGGTGATCTATCTTGATTTTGACGGGGCGCAATTCGACTTGAATAAATTCTTCGGACGCGAAGGGGAAGAAATCAAAACACTTTCTCCGTTCAGGGATTTTCTAAATGCCTGGGGACTTTCAAATGATGACAAGACTATATCCCGCATTACCAGCCGCATTACAGCGCAGGTTCGCGAAAAAATCAGCCATGAAATTTACCAGTCAGGTATTAACCCTGACTTTTCTGTCCTGATTCTTAATAACAGCGGTCGAACATCCTTTTTCGGAAAAAATATGGATGGTGTGCGCTCGGCCGATGACTTGCCGGAAGTGGACCGGAAGAATATGGACGCTGCCACAAGGCAACAGTACGCCCACGTGAGGGGATATGGCTTCTTCAAGAATTTC
Source organism: Bacteroidia bacterium (assembly GCA_030432655.1). Lineage (GTDB taxonomy): Bacteria > Bacteroidota > Bacteroidia > Cytophagales > Cyclobacteriaceae > JAUILA01. Next base: position 31,129 of record JAUILA010000024.1, on the reverse strand, counting down.
TTACCTGTGAGTGAGGTGATCATCGGGGGCACCAGCGCAGAATCAGGGATCAATACGGTGGGAATTGCGGAATCAAATGATGTAGGAAATTTCGATCCGCGAGAGACGGCATTGGTGCTCCTGGATAAACTAAGTGCACCGGCTGACGGGTCGATGGAATCATTCTCTCTAAATCAGGTACCTCTCGATCCATCTGTGACCAAAGAAGACCTGATTGTCACGGCCATTGGTAATATTGTGGCCCATGAAATAGGACACCTGATCGGGAACTGGCATACGGATGGGTTTAACAATAAAGTGTCGTTGATGGATGAAGGGCAGGGCGGACTTCATAACTACATTGGAACCACACCCGGTGGAGTATTTGGCGACGCTGCTACTGTTGAAGTGAGTCTGAATACCGATGCCTATTCTGATCTTGAAATATATTCAGGCTCCCAGAATACGCTTAATCAGTCTGCTTTTGGTTTGAGCTCAAGATTTGTCCGGATGGTTCGGAGACTTTTCGGGCTTGACAAAAAATCAGGAATTGCGCACAGGCAGTCGTATCCAAATCCTGCAAGGGTAAACAATGAGGTCGCCATCCGCTTTGAAGTCGATGAATCCATGCCTGTACAGGTACGGATCTATTCCATGGACGGGAAAGAAGTGGCCCGGCTCTATGATGATCAGGCCCGGATAAACACGCCCTATGAGGTCGCCTTCAGTCCGGCCGAATATGGCCTGGAAAAAGGCTTGTATATTTACAGGCTGAGTTCGCCAAAGGGTGTGGTGGTAAGGAAAATTCTTCTCGAAGACTGACCAGTCCAACAAGTATTCCTGGCAGGCAAGACAGATGTTTGTCTTAAATTAATACTTTAGGTAACTTTTGTAATCCACAAATTATCAGATACTTCTTTTGAGATAAAAAGTGGCTTTACTTCATTCTCCACTTTTAGCTCAATAGATCCGTCGAAGGAGACTTTTTCAATGATGGTCACCCTGGTACCAATAGCAATACCCAGGCGGTCCAGGTAACGGAGGAAATCCGGGGAGGAGTCATTGACCGCCACGACCTTCCCTTCGGATCCTGATTTTAGTTCTGATAACAGGATATGTGATTGTTCGGTTATTTCACCCTGTTCGCTTGGAATCGGGTCCCCGTGCGGATCATGAGTAGGGTACCCGAGCAAGGCATCAATACGCTGAATGAGCAAAGGAGAATGGATATGCTCCAGTTGTTCCGCCACTTCATGCACCTGGTCCCAGGTAAAATTCAGTTTTTCCACCAGAAACGTTTCCCATAAGCGGTGCTTGCGGATCACCTCAAGGGCCGCCTTTTCCCCCGGGCCGGTCATGCTGACACCGTAGTATTTTTTGTAAGCAATCAGCTTCTTCGCTGCCAGCTTCTTCAACATGTCCGTCACCGAGGCAGCCCTGGTCTGTACACTTTCAGCAATGGCATTGGTACTCACCGGATCCTTGCTTTCAGTCGTAAGGTGATAAATTGCCTTGAGATAATTCTCTTCTACGAAGCTCAGCTGCGTTTTTGACATGAAGCAAAACTACATTATTTAGACTAATCTAAAAATAGGAGATGGAATTAAATAAGGGAATGATTAACGCTTGTTTTAAAAGTTAACCCGAGTTAATAAAATGTATTAAAAACGCCTCAATTCTCCTTCAAAACGTTATTTACAACGGTCATTAACTTTTCTTCTTCTCCCGCCCAATGCACTTCCTGCCCTGGTTTTTCAGTATAAAATACAGAGGATTTCCACCGCTCCATGAAGTCAGTTTCCGGATCTTTCTTCAGATCCGCCGGAATGGCGGCATTATAGCTTGTGGTTAGTGCCAGCCATTCGTCCCTTGGCTCCATAATTATCGGCAGTTCCAGCGAAAGGTACTCGTACAATTTCGTTGGAACCTTGCCCCGCGTACTGGGATGATCATTGTACCAGATTATTCCCGCGTCAGCATTATGGATAGCTTCGATTATCTCTGCGTGGGGCACCAGCTTATCAGCCCCTGTCAGCTTGACCCAGGGAGATTCAGATGCCAGTGTAACCAATTCGTCCCTGAATTCCTGATCAGGCGCGTATCCGCAGATATGTAAACGCACAGACGGATCGCGCTCATGTAATTTCCCCGTCCACCTGATAGCCTGCAGGACGCCCGTGTGTCGTCCAAGTGTTCCGGAAAACAAGATGGTTTGATAAGTTGCGGGAGAATGCCCGGCGGGCGCCGTTCCCGTGTATTTATTCTCCAGTACCGAAACAGGACCTGGAAAATACATCTGCTTTGCATAAACAGTTTCCGCCAGCAGGAAATGATCTGCAAAAAGACCGAAAATGCGCTCAGTTAAACGTATGCCAGCAGAGAGGATAGTCCGTACAAGTGATGAATAATTTTTTTGCGACCTCAGGTTCAGTGCATAATTCTCCCGTACATCATAGATCACCTTACTACCTAATAATTTACACCAGAATGCCAGGGGTAGAAGTTCGGCTGCAGACAGAATAGTCAGGGAAGGACGGAGCCGTATCAGCTGGCGGAGAATGGTCCACTGGCAAAAAAAACGCCTGAAAGACAGCCTTTTAAAAAAAGGAAGGGGGAAAAAGTTGATATTGGGCGCATACTCCGGTTTATTTGCCCGGAATCCTATGATATTTACATCATATTTGTTTGATTGACCCAGTGATAGGCCGATCTTCTCGTACATACGTGTATCATCAATGGGCTTGAGTACGGAAACGAGAACAATGACAGGCCGCTTCATGGGTTAAGTATACTTGATTAACATTAAAATTCGGATGGAGCTTAGAGAAATTATTGAATCCGCCTGGGAAGACCGTTCCCGGCTTGAAGAAAAAGAAGTTCAAATCGCAATCAAAACCATAATCAGTGATCTGGATGCCGGCAGCCGCAGGGTAGCTGAGCCGGATGGGGAAGACTGGAAGGTTAATGAATGGATTAAGAAAGCGGTAATTCTGTATTTCCCGCTCCGGAAGATGCAGCTGATCGAGGTGGGGCCATTTCAGTTTCATGATAAAATAGGCCTTAAAAAGAATTATGATAAGCTCGGTGTGCGTGTAGTTCCTCACGCCATTGCCCGGTACGGCTCATTCCTAAGCCCTGGCGTAGTGATGATGCCATCCTATGTCAATATTGGCGCATACGTTGATGAAGGCACCATGGTGGATACCTGGGCGACTGTTGGAAGTTGTGCGCAAATAGGGAAAAATGTTCACCTCAGTGGCGGTGTGGGAATAGGAGGGGTGCTCGAACCCGTCCAGGCAGCCCCGGTAATTGTTGAGGATAATGCCTTTATCGGGAGCCGTTGTATAGTGGTGGAAGGGGTGCGAATCGGACGCGAAGCAGTATTGGGAGCGAATGTAACGCTAACCGCCAGCTCGAAGATCATCGATGTGACCCAGGACGAACCTGTTGAGTATAAAGGCTATGTGCCACCCCGTTCTGTTGTGATTCCCGGCAGTATTCCAAAGAAATTCCCGGCCGGTGAATTCCAGGTACCCTGTGCCCTGATCATAGGTCAGCGCAAGGAAAGTACTGACAAAAAGACCTCACTTAACGACGCTTTAAGGCAAAATAACGTAGCGGTATAAAATATACTGGCACTTTCTTTGTTATTCAGGTATACAAATGTTTGGAATGACAAGAATAGCAAGTATCCTTATAGTTCTGACCGGCTTCATAATATCCGGTTTTTACGGGTCCTCCTATTTCAGGCAGGTCACCCACGACAGTTTTACCCGCGGCGAACAGCTGGATTACCGCGTCCAGTTCGGCTGGTTTTCGGTTGGTGATGCCAAAACCATCATTCGTGAGGATCTCAAATATGTCAATGGACGTCCTGCTTACCAGATTGATGTGTACGGTAAGACAACCGGTATGGTAGACTGGCTGGCCCAGGTCGATGACCACTGGGGTGCTTATGTAGATACCGTAGCCCTGGTGCCGCACGTGAGCTTTCGTAACCTTAAGGAGGGTAAATACCGCAAGAATGAAGTGACGGAATTCGATCACCAGGCCGGCAAAGCGGAAACACGGACCATTGATCAGAAAACAGGAAAATACAAGGAGCCGGAAGTATTTGATACACCGCGGGATATACGGGATATTCTCGCAGGGTTTCTCTATATGCGTGCCCAGAACTATGATGACATGGAGATCGGGGATTCCTTTGCGATCAAGGGATTTCTGGAAGATACCGTGTACCATATGGATCTGGTTTTTGAAGGTCGTGAAACAATCAAGACCAAAGCCGGTAAATTTCGCTCAATAAAACTTACCCCCATTATGCCGGAAGGTGGAATATTCGACGGAAAACGTTCTGTTCATGTATGGATATCAGACGATAAAAACCATATTCCGCTGCTCGTCAAAGCCAAAATGTTTATTGGCGCAACGGCCATTGAGCTGGCTGATTACGAACGGCTTAGAAACCCCGTTACCTCTAAAATGTAAGATATCCGGTTATTTTTAGGATAAATTAATGGAAGGAATTTAGTATACTAGCGTATGCAATACTTGTTGCTGTTTGCCTTTGCCTTTTTCAGCCAGGAACCGGAGGTTATTACTTTTCCTTCCTCAGACGGGGTCACGATTACCGCAGACCTGTACGCCCCCCATGGGAAAGAGGCGCCTATGATCCTTTTGTTCCATCAGGCCAACTGGAGCCGTGGAGAATACAAGGAAATTGCGCCTAAACTGAATGCCATGGGGTATAACTGCCTGGCCGTTGATCTGAGGTCCGGCGGTAAAATCAATAATATTACCAACGAAACCAGAAATGACGCACTGGCGAAATATAAAAGCACCCAGTATGTGGATGCCCTTCCCGATATTATTGCTTCAGTAAAGTATGCAAAGAAGAACCTGGCAAACGGAAAGCTTATCCTGTGGGGAAGCAGTTATTCTTCCTCCCTTGTACTTAAGGTAGGTTCTGAAATGCCGGAAGCCGTTGACGCAATTCTGGCATTTTCTCCCGGGGAGTATTTCACCGCCCAGGGAAAGCCGCGCGATTATATCACCTCAAGTATGTATTCACTCAGTCAGCCGGTGTTCTTCACTTCGGCCCATAATGAGAAAAGCAACTGGTGGGGTATGTATGTGGCAGTCTCCGGCAGTCAGAAACAGTTTTTCTGGCCTTCTTCAACCGGTAATCACGGTTCACGGGCACTCTGGTCCAAATTTCCCGATTCGAAAGAATACTGGGAGGCGGTGAAAAGCTTTCTTGAACATATCTGATCCCGTTAAAAAGCCCTATCTTTGTGCCAAAGTGGCTGCTTGCCACTTATTTTTTTAAGTAAGACGAAATACATTTATGAAAAATATAGTTGCAATCACTGTTTTTGCAATACTGTTAATGACCGGATGCGGGGATGAACAATCAACAGTCGGTGATTCGTATTATAAAAAAGGTGAATATAAAAAGGCCGTAGACGCCTATTCTGAATATTTAAATCTGGAACCTACTCATATCAAATCATTATACAACCGTGGCAGGGCTTATCAGGAGCTTGGAGAATTTGAGAAAGCACTGGCCGATTTTAATGCGGTGATCAAGGAAGAACCAACTAACACAAATGCCCTGCTTAGCCTGGCTAATGATTTTTATTACCGGCAAAAGGATTTTGAAAATGCCATCTTCTACGCTGATAAGGTCATAGACTATGATGCGGATAACGAGGTGGCCTATAATCTCAGGGGTAAGGCGTTTCAAAAATTGGGTAAACTCACCGAAGCTATGGAAGCGTACAACAATGCGCTGAGTGTAAATGATCAATATGCGGATGCCTATGTGTCGAGAGGGTCTCTGAGACTTTATCAGAACCAGACGTCACGGGCCTGTACCGATTTCCAGATGGCAAAGTCCCTGGGAGCTGATGGTGCGGACGAGCTTATCTCCAAATACTGCGACTGATCGCATAATATCGTTTAACGTATTGATTATTAAAGTGTTAGTGGCTATTTTTAGCGGCTTACTAAACGTTTACTAATCATGCTTGATACATTACTCAAGAATTTGGATATCACCGAATTAAGCGGACAACTGGCCAGCCTGGGAGTACCTGCTGAAAAAACAGGTGATGCCCTGGAACTGGCCAAAGGGAGTATTGCTGATACATTCAAATCGCAGGCTACCGGAGGAGACCTGGGAGGAATGCTGGACCTTTTCAACGGAAAACAGAACATTGGAAGCAGTTCACTCGTCGGTGATCTCATTGGTAATTATGCAGGTCAGCTTGCGGGCAAGCTTGGCATATCCCCGGATATTGCAAAAAGTGTATCCCAAATGCTTATCCCGACCCTTCTGAGCAGTATTGATAACAATACGCCTTCATCAGGGCTGACTGATGAAATGCTCAAAGGTGTCCTTGGCGGTAGCTCAGCTTCCGGACTGGGCGATACACTGAGGGGTTTCTTTAACTAATCGAAAGCAGAGCTCATCACCAGATGGATGAGCTTCTTCTTTTTCGTTGAGGTTTTACGCCGAGGGCTCCCAGCAGACCACGGCTCAATTCACGAACCAATGTGCGGCCCAGCTGCCTCACCATCGTATTCTTAGATAATTCCTCAATCAGGGAATCCTCTTCCTGTCGCTTTTTAATGACTTCCGGGTCGGCTGATTTCTTTTCAGCTACCACCAGTTTTTCCTGCAACAGTTCGTAGGCACTCTCGCGATCAATTTCTTCGTTATATTCTTCCGCGATCTCACTGGCATCAAGGATTGAATTAAGCTCTTTAGCGGTAAGTACATCCATCCGGGACCTGGGAGCAACCATCATGGTCGCCGCCAGCGGAGTCGGGATCCCTTTTTCATTGAGCACAGTAACCAGGGCTTCCCCGATTCCCAGGGAAGTAAGTTGCTGATCCACATCGTAATAATCTGTTGGAGGAAAATTCTCCGCCACCAGCTTTATTTTTTTCCGGTCTTTCGCCGTAAAGGCACGCAGTGCATGCTGAACGCGGAAGCCAAGCTGACTGAGTATGTTTTCAGGGATGTCCGACGGTACCTGGGTACAGAAATACAAGCCAACCCCCTTCGAACGGATCAGCTTAACGATAGCGTCAAGTTGTGATAACAAGGCAGAACTCGCTTCCTTGAATATAAGGTGTGCCTCATCAATGAAAATGACCAGCTTAGGGCGGTCCTGATCACCCTGTTCCGGAAATGTAGAATAAATCTCAGCCAACAGGCATAGCATGAATGTGGAGAACATCTTAGGTTTGTCCTGAATGTCCGTCAGCCGGAGAATACTGATAATCCCCCTGCCTTCTTCATCCTGTCGCAAAAGATCGGCCGTATCAAACGACTTTTCTCCGAAGAATTCTTCTGCTCCCTGCTGCTCCAGTTCGATGATCTTGCGGTTGATGGTACCAATAGAGGCAGTGGAAATACGTCCGTATTCTTTCTCTATATCTTCTTTTCCGTCTGCCATTACGTGCTGTAGTACTTTTTTGAGGTCCTTCAGGTCCAGCAGTGGCATTTTTTTATCGTCACAATATTTAAAGATCATGGAAAGAATGCCTGATTGGGTGTCATTGAGCTCCAGCATCTTTCCCAGGAGTACTGGTCCGAATTCGGATACAGTAGCACGCATGCGCACCCCTTTGTCCCGGGAGATCGTCAATGGTTCGATCGTATACGCCGACGGGACGTGCTCGGTGCCGATCGCGGTATGTCGCTCGTCAATCTTTGGATGCCCGGGGCTTGGCTGGCCCAGGCCGCTGAGGTCTCCTTTGATGTCCATCAGCAGCACCGGAACCCCTGCATCAGCCAGTCCTTCAGCCATTACCTGTAATGTCTTTGTCTTGCCGGTTCCCGTGGCACCCGCGATTAGCCCGTGACGATTCATGGTTTTCAGCGGCGCCCTGATAATACTACCGGTCAGGGTTTCACCCTCCAGCATCGCGCCGCCAATCGTCAGGGACGGGCCTTTAAAAGTATATGATTCACCGATCAGGGACGCGAATTCTTCAGCGGATGACATAGTCAGTTTTTAAATTGAGATGAGACAATGAGTTCTTTGGTGCCATGCGACCAGTTGTAAAAACCTGAACCGGATTTCACCCCTTTATGGCCGGCAGTGACCATATTCACCAACAGCGGACATGGTGCGTACTTCGGATTGCCAAATCCATCATGCAATACACGAAGAATAGACAGGCATACATCCAATCCTATAAAATCAGCCAGCTGAAGGGGGCCCATCGGATGGGCCATTCCTAGTTTCATGACGGTATCTATCTCTTCGACCCCTGCTACGCCCTCGTATAACGATGAGATAGCTTCGTTGATCATGGGCATCAGAATGCGGTTAGCGATAAAGCCCGGGTAGTCATTGACTTCTACCGGCACCTTGTTTAGTTTTTCAGAAACCTCCATGATTGTTTTGGTGACATCATCAGTTGTATTGTACCCCCGAATGATTTCCACGAGCTTCATGACCGGTACCGGGTTCATGAAATGCATTCCGATAACTTTGCCGGCACGGCCGGTCACTGAGGCGATATGGGTAATTGAAATGGAAGAGGTATTGGTAGCCAGTATGGTTTCAGGCGGACTGAATTTATCAAGATCAGCAAATATTTTCAGTTTCAGGTCGACATTTTCAGTGGCTGCCTCGACCACGAGGTCGGCAGACTGAACGCCTTTTTCCATATCGGAGAATGTCGAAATGTTATCCAGTGTCTCCTTTTTATCTGATTCGGTGATAAGTTCTTTTTTTATTTGCCTGTCCAGGTTCTTCCCAATGGTGGACAGCCCCTTTTCAAGGGCTTGCTCTGATATATCGATCAGTGCAACCTTGTAGCCATGCTGTGCAAAGACATGCGCGATCCCGTTCCCCATTGTTCCTGAACCAACTACCGCAATATTCTTCATAATATTTCCTTCTGTTTGATTTACTAATGTGACCAAAGATAAAACTTTTAGGAAATTTCAGGGAACACTGAAACGGCTATGGGAAAATTTAGCTAAACGGCTTATATTGAGCCGATTTTAACCTAAAATTTGTAAAAATGATCAAAGAATTTAAAGAGTTTATTGCCAGGGGAAATGTGCTCGAACTGGCAGTCGGTCTTATACTGGCGACCTATTTTGGCGCGATCGTTAAGTCTTTCGTAGACGACATTATCATGCCGCCGATCGGACAATTAATTGCAGGTGTTGATTTCTCCGACCTTAAAATGATTATCGGTGAAAAAACACTTGATGATGGTACGATTGAAGCAGTGACCGTTAACTACGGCTCTTTCATTAATACAATCATCACTTTTATCATCGTGTCCTTCGCTGTATTTCTGGTTGTCAAAGCCTATAACAATTTCCTTAAAAAGAAGGAGGATACGCCTGAGCCTGCAGCGCCACCGGCACCCAGCAACCAGGAAAAACTGCTTATGGAGATCAGGGACCTGTTGAAAAATAATAACTGATCTTCCTCTCGTTTTACGTACCTTCGTCCTATGGAAATAGGACATACCTATAAACTTAAGGTCTCCCGTGAAGTTGACTTCGGGGTTTACATGGAATCGGAAAAAGGTGAAATCCTTCTGCCTTCCAAGTATGTTCCGGAGAATACAAAACCGGGAGACATTATTTCTGTCTTCATACACCGCGATTCGGAAGACCGCTTGCTGGCCACCACGCTAAAGCCTGCCGGGGAAGTAGGGGATATCGTCGTTCTTCGGGTTAAGGACATCACCCGTCATGGGGCTTTTATGGACTGGGGTCTCGAAAAAGACTTGTTTGTTCCCCGGGCTGAACAACACGTTCCCTTTTCGGAAGGAATGCGGGTGCCGGTAAGGATCGCTGTCGATTATTCCACCGACCGCCTGTTGGGCACTTCAAAACTTCAGTCATTCCTCAGTAAGAATCCAGCTGAGACATTATCAGAAGGGGAGGAGGTGAGCCTCATCGTCTATGACGAAACGGACCTGGGCATTAAAATGCTGGTGAATAAAACCTGCAGCGGACTGCTTTTCAGTTCCGATGTCTTTGGTCATATGGAGATCGGTGATCAGATGACCGGGTATGTAAAAAACATACGTGAAGATGGAAAGATCGACCTCACTCTAAGAAAAGAAGGGCTGGAAGGAATTAAGCAAAGCCGTAGCGAGCTGGAAGAGCTCCTGCTTTCACATGACGGATATCTGCCCCTGAACGATAAAAGCACCCCTGAAGAAATCCGGCGGCTGGCTGGTATGAGTAAGAAGGCCTTTAAAAAAGCCCTTGGCGGATTATATAAGGCGCGTAAGGTGAAGATGGAGGAGAATGGAATCCGTCTTTTGTCCTAGTTGTACCTAATCAGGGTGGGGGCAGTTATAAATTGCTGTTCCCGTATCCTGAAACGCTGGGTAAACCTGAAGGAGAATGAAGGATCCCCGTATTCATCCCTGGGCAGATAGGTGAATCGCAATTCCAGCGTACCGAATATAAGATTTTCATTTCTTGTCTGTATGCCGGCACTAAGTGCGTAATAAATCGATTTATCTGTCGGACATTCGATACAATTGACCCAAATTCCATCTATGGCGGCAAATGGAGCCATTCGGAAGCCGAGAACCGACCATTCGGTGTACAAAGTCGACTGCACCCCCCAGGTTAGCCGCTGATCAGCCTGAAGACTGTCAGAAGAAAAACCGGTGAGATAATCACGTCCAATTCTGAGCGGGCTGTTGGTATTCATATTAAACAGCTGAGTGTACCCGGCACCGGCAGTTGCCCTCAGCCGTTTGTTACCTGCCTGGTACGCCCTGGTATAATAGGTAAATGAACCGTCCAGAATCTGATCTTCCGCAGTGCCATTCCGGAAGTACGTCTGCCCCTGTAACCTGAATTGATAGAAATCACCACTTCTGTTCGGCTGAAAATACTTCATCTTAAGTGTGGCTACAGGTCTTTCCGTTCTCAGAATCCGGGTGTAGCCTGCCCCGGCACCGACGGAAAATCCGTAAGGAATGTCTTCTGTCACGCCGAACCGTAATACATAACGCGTCTTAAAATAGACCTGTCGGTAGAAAGTATATTCTCCGATATATCCGTATAAGTTGTCGTTTAATTCCTGGTTTTTATTGTTTCTGATAGTTGGCGCATCACTGTAGAAGGAATCTACGTACCGCAAGGCTACAAAATGCCTTTTCAGCGTACTAAGTGATTTGATCCCCATATTATAACCGGCCCACAAGTCGATCAGGTTGTATTCATATGAGTTGAAGAGGGAATCTTCTTTTTCAGTTACGTTTCTGGACCAGTTGCGGCTAACCTCCATGCCGCCGGCCATCCTAAGGAACGGGGAAACAAGCGGACGGGTCAGCCGTGCATAAACAGCATATTCTCTTTCTGTGCCCAAACTGCGGCCGGCATCCAGCTGCGTATAACCCAACTCCAGATCGGCCAGGGAGCCCAGAATGCTGCTTTGACGAAAAGATAAACCATATCCGAAGTTGGGTGATCTGTCGGTATCAATTAACATGTCCAGTGCGATCCGTTGACCGCGACCATCAATATTCACATCGTAAACTGAAAACCGTGGGGCCGTAGGGAAACTTCCGCCCACCGACCCCCCGAGCGGGAAAATGTCTTTGGTAATGATAATCAGGTCTACCGAATCGGCATGAGCGGTTTCTGCCGGGACAATCCGGCAGTCAAGCAGGAAATCCCTGTCCCGAAGATAACGTTCATTATCCCCGAGCTTATTGGCATCGATGCGATCCCCTTTTTTAATAAATAAATGGCGGAGAAGTACCTTACGACGGGTATCGTAATGAAGTTTGTCGGCGAGCCGCGCCAATGACCACTTGCCTTGTTCATCATATATTGAAATGTCAAATCCAATATGTTCGATATCTATATTACGGATTATCTTTCCGCTGTAAAGCTCAAACCTTGCCGCGTTATTCTCATTGAAAATAGTATCACGCGTGCCCACACTAATCAAATCAATCCCTTCATTTATTGCACGGCGAATTATATTCTGGCGCGTTGAATCCTGGCCCTGGCTGATTACCGGGAGAATGATCATCAGCAGGATGCACACTAGAAGAGGTTTACGGGTCATGTTGTTCCTGCCTGGTCATGATTTATCAGCTCAATATAAACAATAGTCTGCCCGTGACCACCGTCTGAAGGTCTTTGTTGTTTTTGATATCCATCCCTGCTTCAGCTTTGGACACTTCGCGGGCGGTCCAGCTTGTAGATATCATTTGGGTTTGTACACATGATCGCCTTGTCCCGGTAAATGGCAATAGGAGCCTTGATCAGATGCGGATTACATTTAAGCACATGTAACCAGCCATCCTTATCAAAGCTGTTGCCACGGATTTTCTCCTGGTATTCCTCTTTAGATTTATCAAGTAATTCCTTGGGGGCCAGGTTCAGCATTTCGATCAGTTCTTCCCACATGGTTTCTGTGATGGAAACATGGTTGATGTCAAAGTCATTGACATGATCATTGATCGTTCTGGCGTAAGCCCGCACCTGTTTACCGGTGGTTGTGGTCGGATCATAGTACAAATACATCTCGTTTGGATGAAAATGCATAATATCTCCGTTTTGATTTCCAGAATATACAAAAAAGAAAGGGGCAAATAAATGACTTTTATCGGCCTGACTCCTTGATCATTATCTCGGTGGCCAGGTTGGTGGCAGAAAAGCGTATTTCCAGGAAAAACTGGGACGCCTGTCCGGTTGACCCGCATTCAAGTGATGGTGTTATCTGGTAAATGTAGAATTTTTGATTTCGCTTATATAGCTGGTTCAGGTCGGGAGCGCCGAGCAGGTCCAGAATATCATTCTCCGACAAACCCTTTAACTGGTCAAGCGATGACTCGAGCTCATCCATCATTCCTGCCCGTACATTGTCGCAGCCGTTCTTGTCATTTTGCCATGCTTTTTCATCGAAATTTTCCAGTGAAGCCGGCTTTCCGGTACAACCTGCCATGAATACAAGAAACACTGCCAGTATAAAGATTTTCATGCAGAGGACGATTTTTGAATGGCCGGTCCGGAAATACGGATCATCCATATAATGGAAAACAAGACCAGAAAGATAACGGGGAGTAACAACCATGTGACCTGGATGACGTAAAGAACAATGGCGGCGGCAATGAACCCACCGGCAATTAACCTGAGGTATTCAGACCAGGCAGCCCATACGCGCCCCTCAAATAAACCACCACAATTGATAATGGTCCAGATAATAAAACCGATGGTCCCGGCTTGTTCAGAAATGCTGAATGAACTGAGCTGAAACAGGAACCAGGCGGTCAGTGCAAGGATAATGACGTATTGTACAAGCACGTAATATCCGGTGGTAAGTGGAAAGGCAGTTTCAAATTTACGGTATTGCTCCCGGTCAATATGCCCTGGTGCCTGGTATCCTCCCAGGTAAGAAGGGTACCAGCCCGGTTTAAAGAACATATAGCGCATACGGTCTTTCCAGTTTTGCATCCGGCGCATGTCGCCCCACATTTTGTGATAATGATCAATATTAACCCATACCGGGTTCCACGAATTAGCCGGTGTCGTTATGCCATAGACCGGCTTTTCTTCTTCCTGCTGGAACGTTCCGAATAATTTGTCCCAGATGATAAACACCCCGGCATGGTTTTTATCAATATATTTCGGATCACGTCCGTGATGTACGCGGTGGTGAGAGGGAGTGTTAAATACGTATTCAAGCCATCCGAGTTTTCCGATAGTTTCAGTATGGATCCAGAACTGGTAAATGGTGACCAGGGCAGAGGCGATAACAAACTGTGTCGGGTCAAATCCGACGATGGCAAGGGGCAGGTAGAAGCCGAAGGTCCAGATGATCTGGAACGAGCCCTGTCGCAGGGCTACGCTGAAATTATAATCCTCGCTTTGATGGTGGACAACATGTCCGCCCCAGAACAGGTTGATTTCATGGCTCTTCCGGTGAGCCCAGTAATAGCAGAAATCTGCAGCCACAAACAGCAGTATCCAGCTCCACCAGGTCACAGGTATTTCGGTTATGCGGAGGTGGGTGAAAATCAACACATAGATTCCCACCCCAAGCACCTTGAGAAATATTCCAGTCAGCTGCTGGGTAATCCCGCAGGAAATATTGGTTATGGCATCCGACAGCCGGTACAGTTTCCGGTCGGCAAAAAACTGAATCAGCAACTCTATTCCGATCAGGAGGAAATAGATGGGGATGGATAATATGATTGGATTAAAGTCCATTTTCAGGATTTCTGACGCAGACAGGCCGTTTAGTTATAAAATCTCTATCTTCGCACTCGATAAAATTAATGAATATGGCGAGGATAATTAAATTCATGTGGATCATTTCTTTGTTCTCGGGACTGGGGGTATTGCTTTATACCTATGCCGCCCTTGGTGAGGAAGTAGTTCTTTCCAATGATACCTCCGGGTTCAGGACGATTTCACGTGAAGTTTATTTTTATGCGGGGCTCGGGTTGCTGGTGATATTTAATTTTACATTTTACGCCCTGTCACGTAATATGCACCTGTCAAATTATGCGCTGAAAAAAGCACTGATCGGCTGGCAGCTGGGACTGGCCGCCCTGCTTAATTTTTTCTTTATGGCAGGGGCCTTGTTTATCATGCTTTTCAATTCGGGCGAGAAATTTAACTACAGCAATTTCGGGTACCTTATCTACGTGGCGCTTGGCTTGTTGTTGCTTTGGGTGATCGCACTTCCCCTTGTGATCTCCAGGAACCGTCCGGTGAGAGAGACTTGATATTGACAGGTTTATCTTCTTATCAGACAGCAGGTTAATGAATTTAACCTGAATTTAAGCTTTAAAAATTAGCCGGATGCATTCTTTTCCTACCTCTTGATTAAGTGATCGAATTACCGTTTATTCGCCCGTAGAGTATATTCCCCTAATTTTTTATGTATGGCAGAAAGTAAGAGTACGGCCTACACCGAGGATAGCATCAGATCATTAGACTGGAAAGAACATATACGGCTCAGGCCGGGTATGTATATCGGTAAACTTGGTGACGGTTCGGCGCAGGATGACGGGATTTATGTCCTGGTCAAGGAGGTGATTGATAACTGTATTGATGAGCATATGATGGGATACGGCAAGACCATCGATGTAAAGATCACGGATCACCGGGTTGAAGTAAGAGATTATGGCCGTGGAATTCCGCTGGGTAAAGTGATCGATTGTGTTTCCAAGATCAATACGGGTGGAAAGTATGACAGCGGTGCGTTTCAGAAGTCGGTCGGACTGAACGGCGTTGGTACCAAAGCCGTCAATGCTTTGTCCAATTTCTTCAAAGTCCAGTCTTACCGGGAAGGAGAGACCAAGCTTGCGGAATTTAAACAAGGGGATATCATCGATGACCAGAAGGTGCAAAAGACCAGCGGCCGCAATGGTACGCTGGTTGTATTTGAACCAGACGGAACTATATTTAAGAATTTTCGCTTCATCCCTGAATACCTGAATGACCTCATCTGGAACTATGTGTTCCTGAATGCAGGCCTTACAATTAACTTTAACGGCCGCAAGTTTCATAGTGAGAACGGGTTGAGAGACCTGCTTGAGCGTAAAACGGATCCGGACAGCCTGAGGTACCCGATCATTCACCTGAAAGGCGATGATATTGAGATTGCCATGACGCATGCCAATCAATACGGGGAAGAGTATTATTCGTTTGTAAACGGACAGTATACCACCCAGGGGGGTACGCACCTGGCCGCTTTTCGCGAATCGCTGGTAAAGACCGTAAGGGATTTTTATAAAAAGGATTTTGACGCGACAGACGTAAGGGCCAGTATCGTGGGAGCTATTGCAGTCAGGGTTCAGGAACCGGTCTTTGAATCGCAGACCAAAACGAAACTGGGCTCCCAGAATGTCGGACCGGACGGTCCAACCTTGCGGACATTCGTAAATGATTTCGTCCGGACAGAACTGGATAACTACCTGCACCGTAATTCTGAAGCTGCAGATGCGCTGCTCAAGCGGATTCTTCAGTCAGAAAGAGAGCGCAAGGAAATGGCAGGTATTAAAAAACTGGCCAATGAACGGGCAAAGAAGGCAAACCTCCACAATAAAAAACTGAGGGACTGCCGGATTCATTTAAACGACAAGAACTCCGACAAGGCCGAGGAAACCATGATCTTTATTACGGAGGGTGATTCTGCCAGCGGTTCAATCACCAAGTCCCGTAACGTACAGACGCAGGCCGTATTCAGTCTGAGAGGTAAACCACTTAACTGTTATAATCTGACAAAAAAGGTGGTGTATGAGAATGAGGAGTTTAATTTGCTTCAGCATGCGCTGAATATTGAAGACGGTATTGATGGCCTTAGGTACCGGAAAATCATTATTGCCACGGATGCAGACGTGGACGGCATGCACATCAGGCTTCTCCTGATGACGTTCTTCCTGCAGTTTTTCCCTGACCTGGTGAAACAGGGCCATGTTTTTATCCTGGATACCCCGCTGTTCAGGGTGCGTAACAAGAAAGAAACCATCTATTGTTACTCTGAAGAGGAAAAACAGGCAGCCATTGCTAAACTGGGTAAGAATCCGGAAATCACACGCTTCAAGGGTCTCGGAGAGATATCCCCGGAAGAGTTTGAGAACTTTATTGGAGAAGACATCAGGCTGAATCCGATCATTATAAAAAAGGATACCACCCTGAAACAACTCCTTTCGTTTTATATGGGTAAGAATACACCGGAACGGCAGGGTTTCATTGTGGATAACCTGCGGGTGGAAAAAGACCTGGTGGGAGAAGAATCGGCCTGATTTCTGCAATAATACAGTTGTTGTAATTTAATTGCAAATATTAAATAATTGCAGTATTATTACAATATGAAAGCATATATACTCATGGCAGATGTAATTGGCAGTTCCGACAGGGACCCCAATAAACTGATGTCTTCATTCCGAAGTGTGGTGGAAGATATGAACCAACGGTTTGGTAATAAGCTTCTTTCGCCACTTACCATCACCCTTGGAGACGAATTTCAGGGAGTGGTGGATTCGCTGATGACCGGGATCGAGATAATATTTGCCATAGATAAAGGTGTTCTCACATCCCGGCAGCCCTACCGGTTACGGTTCGTTCTGGTATACGGTGAGATTGAGACACCGCTTAACCGGGACGTAGCGCACGGAATGCTGGGCAAAGGGCTGACAAGAGCCAGGAAGATGCTGGAGAATATGAAAAAGAGTGATCGTGAAGTATTACTTGAAGGACTGGGGGAAACCAGGCAGGAAAAAATGATGCTGGCGTTTGAATTGTACCGTGCTTTTTACAACGACTGGCCGGAAAAGGACCGGCAGACGGCCTATGATTTACTTGAAGTGGGGGATTATAAAAAGGTCGCTTCGATGCATGACCGTGATAACTCGTCCATGTGGCGTAAGGAGCGTAGCCTGAAAATAAGGGAGTACAATGCATCGAAGGAACTGATCAACATGCTGACCAATGACTGACTTATTAATCTGCATAGCCATTATTACAGGGACTGAGTTACTCAGTATTGCCATTTTCATCACCCTGGTCAAAGTGAGTAAATCCAAAAAGAAGGTCAGCCCGGGCAGTATATTTAAAGGCATATTTGAACGCTCATTCATCGTCTTTTCACTTATTTCGGGATATCCGCAGGCCCTGACCCTTTTTGCAGCGCTGAAGATCGCTACGCGCATCAAGGATGATGACAGGATCTCAAATGATTATTACCTTGTAGGTAACCTGATTTCAGTTTCCCTGGCCATTATGTACACACTCATTTTGAAAAACCTATTGAATTTATAAGATAAACGCGTGGAAGAGAAGGATAAGAACAATGAAAACGGGTCTCCGGAAAACTACGGGGACGAAGATCAGATTCATGATATACTTCCGGTATCCGGTATGTATGAGGACTGGTTCCTGGATTATGCGTCCTATGTGATCCTGGAAAGGGCTGTGCCGGCGGTAGAGGACGGTTTTAAGCCGGTCCAGCGAAGGATCATGCACGCGATGAAGGAAATGGATGATGGCCGCTTTAACAAAGTTGCCAACATCATCGGGTCTACCATGCAGTATCACCCTCATGGAGACGCTTCCATCGGGGATGCCATCGTGAACCTGGGGCAAAAGGACCTGTTGATCGAGACCCAGGGAAACTGGGGGGATATCAGGACAGGCGACAGTGCGGCTGCCCCGCGGTATATCGAAGCGCGATTGTCCAAGTTTGCGCTCGAGGTAATATTCAATCCGCAAACCACGGAATGGCAACTTTCTTACGATGGCAGAAAGAAAGAACCGGTTACGTTTCCTGTTAAATTTCCTTTGTTACTCGCCCAGGGAGTGGAGGGAATCGCCGTTGGCCTGTCTACAAAAATTCTCCCGCACAACTTCTGCGAACTTGTCAAGGCCTCAACCGATATTCTGAAAGGCAAAAAGGCAAAAATCTATCCTGATTTCCCCACCGGCGGTATGGCTGATTTCTCAGAGTATAATCAGGGTCTCCGCGGCGGTAAGGTGAAGGTGCGGGCCAGGATAGAGGAATATGATAAAAAGACACTGGTCATCCGGGACATTCCATTCTCCACCACCACCACCGGGCTGATCGATTCTATCATTAAGGCTAACGACAAGGGGAAAATCAAAATAAAACAGGTAGTGGATAACACGGCACGTGACGTTGAAATTCTCGTGACGCTGGCTTCAGGGCAGTCGCCGGATATCACTATTGATGCCCTGTATGCCTTTACCGATTGTGAAATCAGCATCTCACCCAATGCCTGTGTGATCATTGATGAGAAGCCTCATTTTATGCCCGTAAATGAGATTCTCAAGATTAACACTGACCAGACCGTGGTCCTGCTAACCCGTGAACTGGAGATCAGGAAAGGTGAATTGATGGAGAAGATCCTTTTCTCCTCGCTTGAAAAGATATTCATTGAAAACAGGATATACCGGGATATAGAGGAATGTGAGACCTGGGAGGGCGTCATCGAAACGATCGATAAGGGACTGGATCCGTACAAAAAGCAATTCTATCGTGAAATAACAAGGGACGATATTATCCGTCTCACGGAGATCAGGATCAAACGGATATCAAAGTTCGATGCGTTTAAAGCCGATGAGCTGTTGAAGAATCTGGAAGAGGAATTGAAGGAAACAGAACATCATCTGGCTAATATTACGGATTATGCCATTTCCTATTATGAAAAACTGCTGGAGAAATACGGCAAAGGAAGGGAGCGCAAAACGGAGATCACCAACTTTGATACGATTGATACAACGATTGTCGCGGCCAACAACCAGAAGCTGTACGTCAACCGGACGGATGGTTTCGTGGGGTACGGATTGCGCAAGGATGAATTTGTTTGCGAGTGTTCAGATCTTGATGACATCATTGTAATACGCAAAGATGGCAAGTTCATGGTATCCAGGATTTCCGAGAAAACGTTTATGGGGAAAGACATTCTTCATGTCGGGGTATGGAAAAAGGGAGATGAGCGGATGACTTATAACATGATCTACCTGGACGGGAAAAGCGGGCGGACCATGATCAAGCGGTTCAATGTTACTGCTGTCACCCGTGATAAGGAATATGACCTGACCAAGGGACACAAAAGTTCGAAGGTGCATTACCTCACCGCCAACCCGAATGGCGAAGCGGAAGTGATAACGGTTAAGCTGACATCAGGATCGAAGGCGAGGAAAAAGGTTTTCGACTTTGATTTTGCCGAAATAGACATCAAGGGCCGTGGTGCAGGAGGTAATATTCTCACAAAATATCCCGTACGTCGTATCGAACTGAAAACGGAAGGAGTAAGTACGCTAAGCGGCCTGGATATCTGGTACGATGAATCTGTAGGAAGACTGAATACCGATGACCGTGGTGTACATATTGGCAAGTTTAACGGCGACGACAGCATTCTTGTGCTTTACAAGGATGGTTCCTATGAGCTTACTTCATTTGAACTGACCAATCGTTACGAATACAACAAAATTGAAATAATTGAGCGTTTTGATCCGGATACAGTAATAACGGCGGTTTACCTGGACGGGGAAAGTAAGAATTATTATGTAAAGCGTTTCCAGGTAGAGACCTCTACACTTAACAAACGCTTTCCATTCATCAGTGAGAGCAGCGGTTCGAAACTGTTGTTAATATCCACCAGTGATCATGTGGTTGCTGAGGTTACCTACTCGAAAGGGCGTGGCAAAGGTAAGGAGACGGAAGAGGTTGTACTCGAAGAAATCATAGATGTTAAAGGCTGGAAGGCCATGGGAAACAAGCTGAGTACCTACCAGGTGAAGAAAGTAAAAAAAGTTGATGAGTCTTCAGATAAATCGGATAATGATGACGAAGTAGAAACGGACAAAGAGCAGAAAGAAGAGAAAGAAAAGCAAAAGAATCCGGAGAAAAAGACGGAAAAGCCAGCGCCGGAGGAAAACAGCAAAAAGTCCGAATCCAAAAAACCGGAAGTGCCTGATTCTCCTAAAAAAGGAAATGATGGAAAAGGAGGGGGAAAGCCGGGGTATAATCCAGGGGAGACTATCGAATTTGATTTCTGATGGACGCTCGGCTGCTGGCGTATATCGGAGAATATGTTACGGATAACCGGAAAATCCTGATAAGTCAGATCCTGGCAAAACGGACGCGAACGATGACCGTGGTACTCGAAGACATTTATCAATCCCAGAATGCCAGTGCGGTAATCCGTACCTGTGATTGTTTCGGAATTCAGGACCTTCATGTAGTGGAAAATAAAAACACGTTCAAGGTCAATCCGAAAGTCGTCCACGGGGCATCGAAATGGGTTACTGTACATTCCTATAATTCTGCTGAAGAAAATACGGAAGAATGCATTAAATCATTACGTGCAAAAGGATACCGGATTGTTGCCACCACTCCAAGGCAGGATGCTCCGAAGGTTTATGACTACACCTTTGATCAGCCAACGGCTGTACTTTTCGGGACTGAGCTCACTGGCCTGTCGGAAACCGCGTTTCAGCTCGCAGATGAGGAGCTAACCATCCCGATGTACGGATTTACCGAAAGTCTGAATCTTTCCGTTTCGGTCTCACTGGTTACGAGTATTCTTCGGGATAAGCTGAACGATTCAGGACTTGAATGGGCGCTATCCCGGGAAGAAAAGGACGAACTCCGCCTCAAATGGTACAAACATTCCGTCAGCCGCGCTGATATTTTAGAGCGCGAGTTTATGAAAAACCTCGGGGAATGAATAATATTGATAGCTGTAGTTGACTTGAATTGAAACGAGTACTGACGATATCGGGATGGCTGCTTGTTGCCGGGATAGTGTTAATCGCTTTTTGTAATCTATGGATTTATTTAAGCACAAAAGACAGGGTACTGACTGATATGGATGAGGTTCCGAATGCAAGGGTGGCACTTGTGCTGGGAACCAGTCCGAATAAGATCAGTGGCGGGACCAACCCATATTTTTCTGCACGGATGGAAGCCGCTGCCCGGTTATATAAATCGGGCAAAGTAAGCCATATTCTCGTAAGCGGAGATAACGGGTCACCTTACTACAATGAGCCTGAAAAGATGAAATCCGCCCTGATGGAAATTCATGGCATTCCACTGGAGGCTATAACACTCGATCATGCGGGATTCAGAACACTTGATTCCATTGTACGTTGCAAAAAGGTATTCGGGCAGAATGAAGTGATCATAGTAACGCAATCCTTTCACTCCTACAGGGCGTTGTTTATTGGTGATTATTATGATATGAAGTCCTGGGCATATGTTGCTCCTTCGACTTCCTATGGTAAAATGAAGGTCCTGTTCAGGGAATACCTTGCCAGAACACTGGCTGTATGGGATTTATACCTGATCCACAGGGAACCTAAATTTTTGGGTAAAAAGGAAACCCTATCTTGATTTTTTCAGTTTAACTGATTCGTCAGACAACCTGTGAAACCCATATTCCTCAAATATTTCGCCGTGGTGGCACTTGCTGTTCTCTGCCTGAATGCGCAGGCACAATCCGTTACTATTTCCGGAAAAGTCACCGACGCGAATACCGGTGACCCGATCCCGTTTGTGAATGTTTATTTCCAGGGAACCAGCACAGGGACCACGACCAATTTTGAGGGTTTGTATGAGTTCACTACCTCAGACCCGCTTGATTCTCTTTCAGCCTCCTATATCGGATATATTACCCGCACTAAGATAATGCCTCCCGGAACACAGGTGGTGATTGATTTTCAGCTGGAGGAGAATGTGATCAGCCTGGAGGAAGTCGTGTTTGTGGCAGGGGAGAACCCAGCGTTCCCCATCCTGCGCAACGTGGTGGACAATAAGCGGATCAATGATAAGCGTAACCTGGATGCCTACGAATACGAAACGTATACAAAGATCGAGATTGATGTCGATAATATTTCAGAAAATTTCCGGCAGAAGAAATTTATGCAGAAGATTTCCAGGGTGATGGATAGTGTGGACCAGATCGCAGGGGAAGACGGAAAACCCATCCTGCCCATGTTCATTTCTGAATCACTCTCCAGGTTTTATTTTCGGCAGGCACCACGGTCACAACATGAACGTATTCTCAAAACGCATATCCAGGGAGTGGGCGTGGAAGATGGAACGCTCGTTTCGCAGTTTATCGGATCATCTTTTCAGCAGTATAACTTTTATGAGAACTGGCTGAATATCGTCGGCAAGGAGTTCGTTTCCCCTATTGCCGATGGCTGGAAGGTATACTATGACTATGACCTGATCGACAGTGCGTATGTCGGTGATGATTATTGCTACCGGTTAGATTTTTACCCGAAAAGCGAACAGGATCTGGCTTTTACAGGCAGTATGTGGATCACGCGTGACGAATACGCCCTTAAGCAGATAGATGCCACCGTGGCCAGGACTGCCAATCTTAATTACATAGAAAAGATCAAGATACAACAGGAACTTGCCCCGACAGAAGCGGGCCCCTGGCTCCCCGTAAAGAACCGTGTACTCCTGGATATCGGGGAAATCACTGAAGGAATGGCAGGTCTGCTGGCCAAATTCTATACTTCCAACAAGGATGTCAGGGTAAATGATCCAAAAGACCTGAAGTTTTATGTGCGGCCAATCGAAGTGGCGGAGGATTTCATGATCGGTTCGGACGATAAATTCTGGAGCGAAATGCGACATGAGCCTTTGTCACCTACCGAAATGAGCGTTTATGAAATGATCGATACGCTCAACAATATCCCCGTGGTCAGAACTTATACAGACATTCTCAAAGTGGTGGTGAATGGCTACAAACGGATTGGAAAGTTTGACTTTGGCCCGTACCTGACGCTGTATACCAATAACTCAGTAGAAGGCAGCCGGATCAACCTGGGTGGGCGGACCAATATTCACTTCAGCAATAAATGGATACTGGGTGGATATATTGGATATGGGTTTAAAGATTCAGAAGTTAAATACAGAGCTTTCGCTGAATACATTTTTGACCGGTATCGCTGGACCACCTTTCGGCTTGAACATACCCATGACATAGACCAGGTCGGACTGGAGGTGGAGAACCTCCTTAATAATATTGTTTTCCTTACCGCTACACGCTGGGGCGACCTGAACCGGCCCTATTATCATAATACCACGGCGTTTACTTTTGAGCGTGAATTGTTTAAAGGTATTACCCCGCGCATCTCATTGCGGCACAAACAATATGATCCGATTTTTGACTTTGCTTACTACAAGGATAATGATATTGAAGCAAACGAACTGGGGGTGGATTTTCAGACGACAGAGGCCATCGCTCAGATCCGTTTTGCCAAAGATGAGCTGCATATTCAGGACGAAAACCAACGGGTTTCCCTTGGAACACAGAAATGGCCCATTTTTACCATAAGGTATGCCCGGGGAATAAAGAATTTCCTGGGTGGTGATTTTAGCTATAACCGGTTGGGGATAAATATCTTTAACGATATCAATATGGGATTGCTTGGCACAAGTACATTTTCACTTACCGCGGAAAAAATATTTGAATCGGTGCCATATCCTTTACTGGCCAACCATATTGGTAATGAATCACTTTTTTATACTTCCGCTGCTTACAACCTGATGAATTATTCAGAATTCGTGAGTGATCAGTATATGTCGTTCCGTTACAATCATCACTTTGAAGGGTTTCTGTTGAACCGAATACCTCTGATGAAAAAACTCAAATGGAGGCTTCTGGCAACTGCAAGTGTATTATATGGCAGGCTTTCTGATAAGAATCAGCAGCTTCTTCCACCCGAAACTCCGGATGGAAACCAGACCCTGCCGATCGGGGCACTCGGCCGTGATCCTTATATCGAACTGGGTTATGGAGTGGAGAATATTTTCAAGGTACTTCGGGTGGATTTTTTTCACAGGCTGTCGTACCTGGATAACCCCGGGGCTAATAATTTTGGCGTGAAAATCAGTTTTCAGTTCATTCTCTAGACTTTCCGGTTAAAACACAAGTATTTACCCGGGAAGATTACGGACATCACTCAATTTTCCCATTCTAAAGAACAATCAAGGTAAAGCTGCTCAGTGAATCCCCGGGAACGGGTGGGGCTAAGGGGGGTGATTGGCTGGAAACCTGTTAAAGCAAGCTGGCTTGTAATGGCATAAAAAAACCCTGAAGTCAGCTGTTCTGTACTTCAGGGCTATTTGAATACTATCAGAAGTACTCAGTTAATTCGTTATAATTTGGATTCTCCGTCTTCCTGCAACGCACTGATTTCTTCTGCACTCAGTACCTTATTGAAAACCCACAATCCACTCATTGATCCGGAGAAATCAAGATCGAAAAAACACCAGTTGGAACGACCAATAAAGTTGCTGGTGCGTTCAATGTTTGTAACCGGATGTCCATCCATCTTACTTGCTACTTCAACTCCATTTACCTGGATCTTCATTTCGCCGCTTGGTGATATAGTTGCCACGTAAAATTCCGTAGAATTATTGACAATGACATCCGTTGCCGTCAGACGTCCGGTGGATTTATTCACTGTCCCATCATCGCTGATCCAGCTTGTGAGAACGAGGTCATTGGAAACATCCCTGCGTGAAAATGTGATATTCATTCCACCGTTTTCTCCAATATTGTCACCAATATTCATCTCAACGTCTTTACCAAGATCGATGATTCGTTCAAATTTCCGGGGATCGCCAAAATTGATAAATCCGGCAATTGTTAAACCATTGTCCCATACCGCAGCAACATCGGGAGCTCCGATATAGCTGGATTCCACACCACAGGTTGTGGTTTCTGAACTTTGGTCAAATGTGTAGCCTGTACCAAGTCCTGTTGTAAAACTACTAACTCCGACAAGATTTAATTCGTCTGCATCAGACAGATTAATAACAGCACTGGCTTTCAGCTCCTCTACATCAATACCCGGGTCAGGGTTTTCTCCTCCTCCGTCATCACCACATGAACTCAGCGTGAAGATCATACCTAACGCTCCCACTGTCAGGAAGGTATGGATGGTTTTAATTAATGGATACCTTGTATTAAACATTCTAGGTTGATTTTATTACAGATTTTAACACTATATATATACTTTTACGTATACCAATTGTAACCCGTTACGACATAAATATATTATACTGCACAGATTACTTTTTACTTGTTATTTTTCAACAAACTTATGTCTGCTGTATTTATTAATAAAGGATTTTTGAAGAAAAAGGTTTTAAATTATTATTATTTTATATTAATAATTTGCACTGGCTGCGTTAATGTGTCGAATGATCCGATAGAGCGCATAAATATCAGTCAAAAGGATGCGGCGGAGTATGTGCTTTCCAACGTGTCATACGGTACGCCTGAAAACCAGTATCTCCGCGCCAAGGCATTTGTGGAACTTGGACAGCTCGATGCAGCTCATCGCGAACTTACCTCGGAGTTGATGCAACGGACTGTTGACGCCCGCTACTCATTTCTGTTGGGTAAAGTAAGTTGCCTCCAGGAAGACTATCAGAGTGCTCAGAAACAATTGCGTGACGCCCTTGAACTCGGATTTAACCAGCCTGAATTGTTTCAGCTCCTGGCCAATACCTATGTGAAACTGGGATATACCAGCCGGGCCCTGGCCACCACGGAACGTTTACTCGAGATGGACCGTACACCGGATAATGAAAGCCTGAAAGGAAAGGTGCTGCTTTCCCTGGGGGATACGGCTCAGGCGGTGAAACTGATCAGTACTTCTATGCAGCAGGATTCCAGTCTCCGGGACAATTATTACGAACTGATCTCTGTGTTTATGAACCGAAGGGAATATGATGAAGCTACCCTTCTGATCAACAGGTATATCAATAGATATCCGGAAGATCAGGAAATGAGTGCCCGTAAAGGTCAGTTGCTGATCAGCCGGAAAGATTATGAGGGTGCACGGAAGGTGTATGAGGGACTCATGGCACAGGCTCCCAGAAATGCTTATTACCTGCAGCAGCACAGTAAGACGTATTTCCTGCAGGGCCGGTACGATTCTGCACTTATTCAGGCTCGCAGAGCGCTGGTGCTGGATGAATCAGATATTGATACGCGTGTCATTGAAGCCAGATCCCTGGAGAATCAACGCCTTTTCGATGAAGCAAAAGAAGCCTATTCTTCTTTGCTGGCAACGGATTCGTCCATCGTGGAAGCACAGGAAGGGTATGAACGAATTGACCGTCGTGAAAACTACCTGAGGTATCTCCGGGAACAGGAACAGAAAAAACGCGAAGAAGAGGTCATCGATCTGCAGCCAATCAATCCGTTTGATGGCAATTAAGAGACGTATTTAACACCTTGCCATTCCGCTAATTTCTATTATTTGTGCATCTTTGCTTCAGGGAAATAAAAGCAGGAAAGAAATTAAAATATGATCAATATAACACTCCCGGACGGGTCTGTACGAAAATTTGACGCCCCGGTAACCGGGATGGACATCGCCCGGGATATCAGTGAGGGACTTGCCAGGAACGTGCTGGCGGTGGAAGTGGATGGAAATGTTTGGGATTCTTTCAGACCTATTGAAAAGGACGCAAATATCCGTTTGCTCACCTGGAATGATGATGAAGGAAAATCTGCCTTCTGGCATTCATCGGCACACCTTATGGCCGAAGCCCTTGAAGCATTGTACCCCGGGGTAAAATTCGGGATTGGTCCGCCGATTGAAAATGGATTTTACTATGACATCGATCTTGGTGACCGTGATTTCGGCGAAGATGACCTGGCGGATGTTGAAAAGAAGATGATTGAACTGGCGAGGGAGAAGAATGAATTTTCCAGAAAGGCCGTTTCGAAATCCGATGCTCTTGATTATTACAAGGATAAAGGGGATGAATACAAAATCGAACTAATCAATGACCTTGAAGACGGTACCATCACCTTCTATAACCAGGGTAACTTTACAGACCTATGCCGGGGTCCGCATATACCACATACAGGTTTTATTAAGGCGGTTAAGCTTCTCAATGTTGCCGGTGCCTATTGGCGGGGTGATGAGACCAGGGACCAGCTTACCAGGATATATGGAATAACATTTCCGAAGCAGAAGGAACTGACTGAATACCTGCATCGTCTCGAAGAAGCCAAAAAACGCGATCATCGGAAATTGGGCAAGGAACTGGAGCTGTTCACCTTTTCTGAAAAAGTAGGCATGGGACTCCCATTATGGCTTCCGAAAGGAACCATTCTCCGGGAAAGGCTGGAGAATTTTATGCGCCGGGCCCAGGTCCGGGCAGGATATGATCCGGTAGTGACACCACATATTGGTTCCAAACAATTGTATGTGACATCGGGCCACTATGAGAAGTACGGAGCAGACAGTTTCCAGCCCATTCACACGCCGAATGAGGGTGAGGAATTCCTGTTGAAACCAATGAATTGCCCGCACCATTGTGAGATATATGCCGCGAAACCAAGGTCATACCGGGACCTGCCCGTGAGACTGGCCGAGTTCGGAACGGTTTACCGCTATGAACAAAGCGGTGAATTGCACGGACTTACGCGGGTTCGTGGGTTTACCCAGGACGACGCTCACATTTTCTGTCGTCCGGACCAGGTGAAGGATGAGTTTATAAAAGTAATTGACCTGGTACTTTATGTGTTTCAGGCCCTGGGCTTTGACGATTATACCGCCCAGGTTTCCCTTCGGGACCCGGAAAACAAACAAAAGTATATCGGGGCGGATGAATTATGGGACCGGGCCGAAAGGGAAATCCAGGAAGCTGCCGATGAACGCGGATTGCGAACGGTTTCTGTTAAAGGGGAAGCGGCATTCTATGGGCCCAAGCTGGATTTTATGGTTAAAGATGCATTGGGCAGAAGCTGGCAGCTTGGTACCATCCAGGTCGACTACACTCTGCCGGAACGATTTGAACTGGAGTATACCGGATCAGATAATAAGAAACACCGGCCGGTGATGATTCACCGTGCTCCATTTGGTTCAATGGAACGTTTTGTTGCCGTACTGATTGAGCACTGCGGTGGAAACTTCCCGTTATGGCTGGCACCTGATCAGATTGCCATTCTCCCGATATCAGAAAAGTACCATGACTATGCTGAGCGCGTACATACCTTGCTGTCTGAAAATGACGTACGTGGATTCGTTGATCACCGTGACGAAAAAATCGGGAGAAAGATCCGGGATGCAGAGGTTCAGAAAGTACCCTTTATGATCATTGTCGGAGAAAAGGAAATGATTGAAGACCGGGTCTCGGTAAGAAAGCACGGAGAAGGAGACCTCGGCAGTATGGATTTGAAAGAATTTGTTCGTTATATTGAAGAGGAAAAGAGCAAGGAATTACGCCGTAAAACGGATTAATTAATACTCTAAACATACTTTATCGTTTGAATTATAGAAATAATATCACGATATTTGCAACTTGTTTTTGGAACTTAAACCAAGGAGGTAACAATTAGTAAACAGCGGTACAACAGAAGAGGCTACCGGGGACGGGTAGAAGAGCCTTATAAAGTAAATGAAAAGATCAGGGCATCCAGAGTACGGGTTGTCGGGGATAATGTGAAAGTGGACATATATCCGCTGGAGCAGGCACTAAAGATGGCAAAGGAGCAAAACCTTGATCTGGTGGAAATATCACCCAAAGCTGATCCGCCTGTTTGCAAGATAATTGACTACTCCAAATTTAAGTACGAACAGAAGAAAAAGCAGAAGGAAATAAAGGCGAATGCTCAGAAAACGGTGATCAAAGAGATCCGTTTTGGTCCGAATACGGAGGAGCATGATTTTAACTTTAAGTTGAAGCACGCCATGAACTTTCTGGATGACGGTGCCAAAGTGAAGGCATATGTGCATTTTGTTGGACGGTCAATCGTTTTCAAGGAACGCGGTGAGATCCTTCTTCTTAAATTTGCACAGGCGCTGGAGGAGTATGGTAAAGTCGAACAAATGCCTAAGCTGGAAGGTAAGCGTATGACGATGTTCATCGCACCCAAGCCTAAGACAAAAAAGAAGTAGAACAGATCGGTAAATAATATAATTATGCCAAAAGTAAAGACGAAAGCAGGAGCTAAGAAGCGTTTCAAGCTTACAGGAACAGGCAAGATTAAGCGCAAACATGCGTTTAAAAGCCACATCCTGACCAAGAAGGAAACCAAGCAGAAGCGAAATCTTACAAAAATGACATTGGTTCACAAAGCAGATGAGCCGAATGTCAAAGCGATGCTGAATATTTAATCATCGCACCAGGTTTATTACATGTTACACCAGGGTACGGGTTTAAGTATTCTCCGGAATCACCTGTGACCAAAAAACAAACAAGAAAATGCCAAGATCAGTAAATCACGCCGCTTCAAAGGCGCGCAGAAAAAAAGTCCTGAAGGCCGCTAAAGGTTATTTCGGACGCAGAAAGAATGTATGGACCGTTGCAAAGAACGCGGTCGAAAAAGGATATACCTACGCATACCGTGACCGGAAAGCCAAGAAAAGGGATTTCCGTAAGCTTTGGATCCAGCGTATCAACGCCGGGGCACGCACCCACGGAATGTCGTATTCACAGTTCATGGGTAATTTGAAAAAAGCCAATATCGACCTGAACCGTAAGGTGTTGGCCGACCTGGCAATGAATCACCCTGAGGCTTTTGAAGCCATTGTGAATAAAGTAAAATAAAGTAAGAAATAACCGATCTGTACCCTGTAGTAGAGTTTGTACTCGCTACAGGGTTTTTTTATTTCCAGTCCAGCGTGTCAAGCCACTCCCCGGGTTCCTGTGGCTGACTTTTCAATGCGCGTTTATCCCATTCGCTGACCAGGCCAAAGCCACTGGCGCGGCAGGTAAAAGCCATATCAGGTTGTACTTCGGCCAAAGCATGATTTACTTCCTTTACAGGTGTCCCGCGTTTTCGGAACTGATCAAGTACAAAGGAGCGCATAGTACCTTCTGTACATCCCGTAGAAAGGGAAGGAGTATACCACTGACTCCCCGATGACCAGAAGATATTGCTCTCGATACACTCTGAAATTTGTCCGGATGCATTGAGCATAATCAGATCATCCAGGCCCCGCTCACGACATTCCATTCCGGCTAAAACCCATGGCAGGGCGTTGATGGTCTTCAGTGCAGACCATTTATTCACCGTTACCATGGCCTCCTGTGATACCCCGATTCGTACCCCTGATTGCAACACGGGGGTGTCATGTGGAAAAACCATCAGGACCCGGTTGACATGATCTTCGCTGGTCCGGTATCCCTTTTGCCCTGTGGATCTGCGCCAGATCATAAGCTTGGCCCGGACAAATTCCGATTCAATTTCATTTACCTGGGCAAGTGTTTCAATATTTTCCTCAAGAAAACGGAATTCACTTTCTTCCAGTTTAAACCGGAATACAGCGGCCGCTTTATGGATACGGTCGAGATGCTGTGACAGCAAAGAAACTTTTCCATTCCGGTAAAGCATCGTTTCGAAATACCCGTCTCCGTATTGAAATGCCCGGTCGGCCGATGACCAGGGGATAGGATCTTCGATAAGATTACCGTTAAAAAGCAATTCCATGTACTTCTTTGTTATTTCGCCAACAGTTTTTGCGACCTCACAAGGGAAATTAACCATTCAAAATGTATCCCTAAGAGAGCCATCATAATATTAGTAATATTGAAATAGAGAGACCTAAATATGGCAGAAAAAAGTGGAATATTTGATATGATCGGGCCGGTTATGATCGGAC
>JAUILA010000049.1 GCA_030432655.1 Bacteroidia bacterium | reverse complement strand
TCCGCTACGACACTGTGGAACTAGTATAAGTCTAAGTGTGTACGCTAAAACCATCTGACACCATCAGATGACCATCAACGGCTTTCACATTCTCCTTTTCCTTCTCATTCTCTTTCTGACTTCCCATCCGTTTCTCTTCCCGTTTCCCTACCTTTACAGCATGGCTACACAATCAAGTACAACAATGGAGAAAGATACTTTCGGAATCCGTGAAGCACTGGATAACCTGGGAGTAAAAGAACTGAATAGCGGCACTTCGACCGGGTCTGTCTGGTTGAACGAGGGAAATGATCTGATTACATCAGTTTCACCGGCTGATGGCCGTACGATCGGACAGGTATCGGTTACGACTGAAGCGGAATATGAGCAGGTGATCGATACCGCCCAGGAGGCTTTCAGGAAATGGCGTACGATTCCGGCTCCGAAACGTGGTGATGTAGTCCGCCAGATCGGTGATTCACTGCGTGAACACAAAGCTGATCTGGGAAAACTTGTTTCGTATGAAATGGGTAAATCCTACCAGGAAGGACTGGGTGAAGTCCAGGAAATGATCGACATATGCGATTTTGCTGTTGGATTATCCCGCCAGTTGCACGGACTTACCATGCACTCCGAACGACCACAGCACAGGATGTACGAACAGTATCACCCGCTGGGCATTGTCGGGATTATCAGTGCGTTTAATTTTCCCGTTGCCGTCTGGTCATGGAACACCATGCTTGCCTGGGTTTGCGGAGATGTTTGTGTCTGGAAACCTTCGGAGAAAACACCTTTATGCTCCGTGGCTTGTCAGCAAATTGTTGCCCGGGTTTTTCGGGAGAATGACGTGCCGGAGGGAGTCTCTTGTATCGTTAACGGAGATTACCGGATTGGCGAATTAATTTCTAATGATAAACGCATTCCTCTCGTATCCGCCACCGGATCCACTCGTATGGGTAAAAAAGTAGGTGCTGCGGTTGGCGGAAGACTGGGTAAGTCTTTGCTTGAGCTTGGAGGTAATAATGCGATCATCATTACCGAAGAGGCCGATCTGGAAATGGCCATTACCGGCGCATTGTTCGGGGCGGTGGGAACCTGCGGACAACGCTGCACCAGCACCCGAAGGCTGATCATCCATGAAAGCCTCTATGAAAGTGTGAAGGAAAAACTGGTGAATGCATATAAACAACTGCGCATCGGGAATCCACTGGATGAAAATAATCATGTAGGACCCCTTATCGATACAGACGCAGTAAATATGTACCTGAACGCCCTTGATAAAATAAGAGAGCAGGGTGGTACGGTTATTACCGAAGAAGGTGTACTCGAAGGAGAACAATACGCGTCCGGATGCTATGTCCGCCCGGTTATTGCCGAAGTCAGCAATGATATGGAGATTGTTCAGGATGAGACATTTGCTCCCATTCTCTATATAATGAAATATAAAACCGTTGAAGAAGCGGTGAATATGCAGAATAATGTAGTTCAGGGATTATCGTCTGCTATGATGACCACAAACATGAGAAAGGCAGAATATTTCCTTTCCGTTAACGGATCTGACTGCGGGATCGCTAACGTAAATATCGGCACCTCGGGAGCGGAGATTGGCGGCGCGTTCGGGGGTGAAAAGGAAACCGGAGGTGGCCGGGAATCAGGATCCGATGCCTGGAAAATTTACATGAGGAGACAGACTAATACGATTAACTACGGTACCGATCTGCCTCTTGCACAGGGAATTAAATTTGATCTTTAATAGCGAGCGGCAAACCGTTCAAATCAAGTAAATTTCACTTATTTAAATTAATTGGCAACCGGAAGGATAATTTTGTAAATTATCCATGTAAAGACTATATTAGCCCAGATTATTTACAGCAATCTATGTCAGATAATACGAAGAAGTTCAATACGGTAATGTTGGTTGACGACAATGAGATTGATAATCTCATAAATCAGAAAATGATCGAAGCAGCCAATATTGCTGACCATATTTTTACACATACCGGCGCAAAGAGTGCTATGGAATTTTTGAAGAATATGGAGCGTCTGGAGGCAAGTGAAAGAGTACTTCCCGATGTGATATTCCTGGATATTGATATGCCCCTGATGGATGGATTCCAGTTCCTCGATGAATTTGAGAAACTTTCAGATGAGACCAGGTCAAAATGCAAGATCGTCATGCTGACTTCTTCCATCAATCCGCAGGATGTTAACAAATCCAAAAAATACAGTTACGTAAAGCAATACCTTAACAAGCCACTTTCCCAGGATACGCTTGATAAGATAAAAGTTTAGAATTCGTTTAACATACTTGAAAAGCCGGAGTGATCCGGCTTTTTTTATGTCCTTTGAGGAAGGGTAGTCCTCCTACGGACGGAGGTGACAGTGATTTAAGATGGTCTTAGCGTCCACGCCAAGACCAATGCTTGTTCCACATGTCGTAGCGAA
>JAUILA010000045.1 GCA_030432655.1 Bacteroidia bacterium | reverse complement strand
GCCTTCTTATTTCTTTGTATCTTCATTCGATATTGTTTTCTGACAATTACAATATACGAAAAAGGGCCGTTCCTACTATGGATTCGGCCCTTTTGATTTCTAGGAGTCCTTAACTTAATACCATTGCGCCCCCCTCAAGGGGGGAAATTTTATATCCTCATTGGTTCACCCACGCCAGCAACTCCCGGTCAAAGTCTTCCGGTTGCTCGTAAAAAGGGGTGTGCCCGCTTTTTTCAAATACGCGGATGGTGAGGTCATTGAAGTACTGCCGGTAGGGGTCCCAGGAAGCCGGAGGCGCTACCAGGTAGTCATATCTCCCCAGGGCCAGAAAAACGGGAATGTCCAGTTCATCGAGTCCGGACGTGATATCAATTTCTGCAAAGACTTTTCCCCAGACGTAATCCAGCATTTGCGTATTAACATGGACGCCCTTCCAGAATTCCGAAGCATCAAAATGCGGATCATACCAGGCCATTGGTCCGCTCCGCACATAATTCGCGATAAAGGCATCGCCGGGAATCATCGCGGCCAGGTCATCGTCTGTAACCATTTTCATATTCTCCCGCAATGCCTGTTTCCGTTCCTTGTCCACCGACTCTTCCCAGTACCGGCTGATCATGCCTGTATGTTCAGGTCCCAGGTCTGGCGCAATTCCAGCCATGACAAGGCGTGACACATTCTCCGGATATCTTTTGGCATATTCCAGGGCCATGTATGAATGGCCGGAATGACCCAGAATTATGACTTTTCCGAGCGACAAGTTCTGTCGGATCAGCTCTACATCGGCCGTTATTTTACTGAGGCTGAAGTCTGATGTATCCCGTTCGCCGTTTGGGGGCACAAATCCACGGTGGTCAATGAAAATCATTTTGAAATGCCTCCGGAGGTCAAGGGAGAATGTCCGGTCGTAATACAGGGAACTACCGATCACCAGAAGGGGAGGTCCTTCTCCGTCAATGATATAATTCAACCGAAAACCGTCGGATTCTACAAATCCGGTTTGCTGGCACCTACCGGGAAGCACCGGGAACAGCAGAATAAGCAGGTAAATGAAGAAACGGACCATAGCTGATTAAAGAATTATCCGCGTAATCTACGAGAAATTCCTGTTACTCCCTGATCATTCTTCGCAACTCTACTTGCTCGCCGGTAATAATCCGGACCAGGTAAGTCCCGTTAGGGAGATTGTCTATCTCCAGTTGGGCCGTTCGCCTGCCGCGAATGGCCGACAAGGTCTGTTCGTATACCAGTTTGCCAAAATTATCCAGAACCTGAATGGTTGTGGAGGCTTTTTCATCTCCTTCCCAGTCGACGGTCACATTTCCTGAATTGACCGGGTTCGGGTAGACGCTGAATTCCATCACTTCCGGTGGTGCACAATTCTCCAGGATCTCATCAATAGTACAGGTATTCCCTTCAAACGTAAAGTCAGTTATGGATCCTTCTGTAAGCAGACCGTAAAGCGGACAACAATCATCCACGTCCACAAATCTCATTGAGAATTTATTAAGCATGCGCAGATCTTCCATTCCTGCCAGTGATTCTAATTGACCGGATGTTATATCAAGGGAGTTTAATTGTGACTTTCCCGATAATCCTGAAAGGTCTGTTAAAAACGGGGAAGAAATGTAAATATCACCATCTTCCGGAACCCGTCGAAACAGATCATCGGTATCCACGTTTTCATCAATCACGGTAAGTACCAGCGAATCAATACGATTGACCTGTGGGATCCAGTCCGGATTTTCAAATCTCGTGGCATAGCCCAGGTCGATGAAATGAACGGTTCCGGTTACCGAAGATAATTGCCCGTCATAAAAAACCAGTCCGCTACTGAACCCTCCCAATGTTTCCAGTCCACTGAAACCATCCAGGTTTATGCTGGCGCCTGAATTAAAATACGGTCCGGGTACCAGAATTCCTCCCACAGACTGCACATTCTCCAATCCGGTGAACTCTTCATAATCAATCCGCAAGTAAAAATCACCTTCAACATTTTTCAGCATGGGCAGATTCCCGGCACCGAAAGGCGCAGAGGCCATAAGAGTAAAGTCGCCTGTGACTGTCTGGCAGTCAAAAGCCTCTGCTTCCTCCTGGTTATTAACATATACATCACCGATGCATTCTCCCTCTTCAGGGTCACATACGGAAATTCCATCCGGGGTGCATTGTGAACCGTTATTTACAATAAGAACAGTTCCGGGAATGCGCGGCAACAGCACATCCAGCTCACAGCAGTAGTCAAGCAGCGGATTGTCCTGAATAACCAGGTCACCCCCTGGATTTTCTATTGTTTCAATACCGCGGACCGAACTCAGCCATTCATTATTCTCCACCAGTATATCGCCTCCTACGTTCTGAAGGTTGAGCAGGCTTTGAATATTGAACAGTAATGGATTGTTACGAATAGTGACCGTACCACCCACGTAACGAAGATTCTGCAAGCCATTCAGGTTGTAGGCACTGGTACCCTCAATAGTCAGGTCACCTGTAACTGACTGAAGGACTTTGAGCGAGTCAAGCAGGGTTCCACCAATAATTGTGAGTGACCCGTCAATCGTCCGGCATTGAAAATTAGCTACCTCTCTGCCTGTCAGGATGAAATCCCCTACACAGTCGAGTCCGCCTTCGCTGCAATTCCGGATTGCTTCCGGCGTGCAGCTTGCTCCGTTTCCATAAATGTTAATGTTACCATACACCCCGCCATTCTGAACGATCGGAGACAGTTCACAACAGTAATCCAGCAATGGGTTTTCAAATATCTGCAGATTCAGGACGGAGTCTATTTGCCCTATTCCATCTACTGAGCGCAGCTCCGGATTTCGTATGATTGTGAGGTTCCTTCCTACCCGCTTAAGATTACTGACTGCCCGGATATCCCACAGATTTTCATTGGACTTACTTCGAATGAACAAGTAACGTGTCTGAGACCTTCCAGTCCGTTTAAACTGAGGATATTCGGGGCGTCGGTTATAATCAGGTGTTCGTCCACCTTCTCCAGAAACTCTAACGAGGCGAGGCTGTAAATATCAGGGCCCGTAATGATAAGTGAACCAGTTATTTCGGCACATCGGAAGGCATTCACATCTGCCTGTGTGGTCAGAATAACATCCCCCTGGCAGACGTCATCATACTGGGCCCGGACAGAACAGGCAAAGATCAGGCACAAAATCAGTGTGATTAAAGATCTCATAGCGTTGTACTTTTTGAAGTGTTTAAAATTAAAGGTGACAACAGTTCAAAAAGGAAACGGATAAATAAGATACGAATAAATTTTTGTAATACTTTACCATGGATACGTATCATTTTCCGGAGATTCTTATAAACCGGGTCCATGGTCCTGCTTTTTACAGCGGGGGTACTGCAAAATTTCTGGAGATCACTATTTCATCAGTATTTC
Organism: Bacteroidia bacterium; assembly: GCA_030432655.1. Taxonomy (GTDB): domain Bacteria; phylum Bacteroidota; class Bacteroidia; order Cytophagales; family Cyclobacteriaceae; genus JAUILA01. Next base: position 9,828 of record JAUILA010000045.1, on the reverse strand, counting down.
TGTAACCAGATCGTGTCATGAACGAACTTCATCTTCTCCCGTACAGACTCATTATATACAAAAGGATAAAGGTCAGGCTGTCCCATGCTCCGGTTCATGCTGGTCACCGCAAAGATCAGTGGGAGAATATTGTTGAACAGGCGACTGAAATTATCGTGTTTGTATGGATCAAAGGGTTCTGACAGCTCAATACTTTCCCCGCCATGGGAATTCGCGTGGATCTGGATTCCGAATGAGTGCGCCGTATCCATAATTTCCACGATATGGAGATAGTGTGCCCAGGTTTCGGCCCAGTCTTCCCACGGATGGGAGCTGGCGTAGGCGCTGATGAAACTATTGCGCCAGTCCGCTGATGGGCCGTTTTCATAATGACGTTGCAATGCGTTGGCGTAATCCATCCGTTCATCACCGAAGAGCGCCCTGAACTGATCGATCCGTTCATCAGAGTCTCCAATCAGCCGGTCCCAGTAATAATGTCCCACTTCATGTCGGAAGTGCCCGATCAGCGTCCGGTAGGGCTCGTTCAGATTGGTGCGGATATTTTCCCTTACCACTGCATCAGCTTCGCTCACCTTAATGGTAATTCGTCCGCCCTGATGGCCCGTGTAGAGTTGTTCATTCTCCGGGAGAAGTTCTTCGGATAGAAACCGGAACGCCAGCCCCTTTTCAGCATAATCTTTTTTACTGATGAGCTGCAGTCCGAATCGGTTCAGGCTGTAGATCAGCCGGTGTTTGGCAAATTCGAGTTTTTTCCAGGCAGGCAGAAATTTGCCGGTTTCCAGGTTGGGAATAGTTTCGTTAAGCCTGCAGGCAGGACAAAGCGAATCAGGTGCATCAAAAGGGAGCAACCAGTTGCATACATCGTATTGGTGATTCCTGCAAAACTTGAATTTACCGTTCGACGCCTTCAGGGATTGAAACAGTTCTCCGTCCTGCTTGAGAGAAAGGAAAACCGAGCGGCCGGGCACATAGCCAAGAATTGCGCCGCATCGCTCGCAAATCGTGTTCTCAAAGTAGACCGTGTGCCGGCAATTGTCGCAGTGAAATATTTTCATGTATTGATTGCGTAAAGATACTTCCTTAAGTAATCCCGCAAACAAGTATTTGTTCAAAATAAATCTTCCGTTGAGTAGTTAACTATTCCCGATAAAAGGTCATAGTCGAGGAACCGTTCAGCCCCTGGTATTCGTGCAATGTGGCACGTATTTCAATTTCCTTATCACGGATATGCAGATTGCCCTCAAACACCACTTTTTCACCTTCGCTGATCCGATAGGAAATGACATCGCCCTCAAGGATTTGTCCGTACGTGACACGACTTATCTGACCTTCCGTCGCCAACAGGATAATCCGCTTGCTTTCACCATCCCACGCGTAGTAATCACCTGCAATAATATGGTCGTCCCCCTTTTCAGCAGGGATGGCCATGGTACAGTAAAGACCATTTTCCTGGGTAGTCCGCTCACAATTCATGCGCATAGGAGGCAGGTTAAGTTTCGGAGAATAGGTCGCTTCATAGGTGGCTGTATCCAGCATCCAGCTTCCTTCCATTTTTTCAAACAGACTGGAAGCCTGGGAATAGCAGGAAATTGAAAATGCGCAAAAACAAAGGAGGGGAATAATGAATTTCATATGAGACAATTTAACGGTTATTGGTAAGTCATGGCGGAGAATAAATTAGGCTTCTTGGGTAACCGCTTTATCAGACGGTTTCTGAATAGGCTGCCATTTCCGGTAGGTCATTGACCTCCAAAGCCATTCCATAGGGCCGTATTGAAATTTCTTCAGCCACCAGGCACTGAAAATGATCTGAAAAACGAGAATGATAACGGCAAGAACTGTGAGCACAGCCGGAGCGACCTGTCCGTAATACCCCATCCCGTAGCCCGTAAAGATCAGGCAGGCAATGACACTTTGCATGAGATAATTGGTGAGTGCCATTCTCCCATATGGCGCAAAAATGTTCAGTATTTTCTGATAACGTGCTGAGGGGTAGAGCAATGCCAGTCCGGCCGCGTATGCCAGTCCAAGGGCGGGCACGCCAAAAGCATAGACCAATGGTTCGAGAATGCCCTGTGGTGCGTATGTCATATACCAGTTCGTCTCCATCAGGAAGGCCAGTGCGATATTGCAGGGAATACCAATGATCATTCCCCAGATCAGGACTGTTTTGAATAGCCGGCGATTGCCGGTAAGATCGGCATACAAGGCGCGGCGCGCTACATAAAATCCCAGTACAAACATGGCAAGCACGCGGAAAAAGCGTCCGGTAAAGATAAGTTCCGGATACCTGCCGAAAATAATACCACCTATATTCATGTAAACAGTCTCACCAAATGAGCCGGACTGATAAACGGTAAGGAGCTGGTCTAACATAGGGTTGCGCGGGATTTCGAGCGGACCGGCCGACTGGTAGGGCCACCACATAATGGCGTACTGAATAACCGGGAGAATAAGCAGCGCCAGCGACCACCTGAGGAGGTTTTTGGTGGACGTACGTCGAAAAAGCATCAGAACAAATCCCAGCAAAGCATACACCATGAGAATATCCCCGACATAAAGCAAAACCGCATGCAACAAGCCGAACACAAACAAGATTCCCAGCCTGCGGCTGAATAACCCGCCAAATTTTTCACCTTTCTCCATTGCCCTCTGTATCTGGAGGCCAAAGCCAATGCCAAAGAGCAGGGAGAATATGCTGTAAAATTTGCCATCGGTGATGAAATGAATTCCCCAGAATACCTCGTCACTGGCCGCCGCAAAGGGCAATGCCTGACGGGCATCTTCGGTGAGAAAGTAGTACCCGGAATGGGTGGCCATGTTAGCGATCAGCACCCCGCAAAGGGCAAAACCACGCACAACGTCAAGGATGGCGTGGCGTTCGTAACTTTGAGTTGGTTTCATGAATTGATTAGTCAGAGATAAGAGAACGGAGGATTAATATAGTAAATTATTTCGGCTGACCTGCGTACAGACCCCTGCTCGCCGCCTTCTTAGTCCTGGTCTTAGTCCTGGTCTTAGTCTGGTCCAAGTCTCTCACCCCCCATGCCGCTCTTCCAGATGCTGCCTCAGCAAGTCTTTCCCGTAATCATTCCCGTTGGGTGTCCGTACAATGGTATGAATATGGTTACGGGTGGGAAGATCCGAATCGTCCGGCACGCCGACCGCATGCTGATGGTCAAATTCAATTAGCACGACCGGACTATGAATCCGGTAATAAAAGATGGCATCTTCCTCCGTTCCGCCCGCCCAGGCAAACCACGTTTCTGATTCATGCGCCAGCACTTCTTCCATCTTCACCTGCTGATGTCCTTCCCGTATGTTGCTAATGTATTGTTCGGCCAGCTTCATAATCGCTGCTTTTTTGTCCTGCGGGAGTTCTGACAGGCTGATACCCTCATAATTCAGAATCAGGTTGTCCTTATTGGCTTCTGCCTGAATGTTGTTCCTGGTTTTTTCGCGGGAAATAGTGGCTTTTTCCTGTTCTTCAGGTGATAATGACTGCATCAGGGCCAGGCCTTCGTTCTGCTCATCCTGGAACAAGGTGTTGCCGGCATATTTTCCGGTGGTGGTAATCACAGGTTCGGCTCCCATAAACACAGGTGACATGACGATCTGATCACCCATGACAAAATAATTGATTACCAGGTGGTGCCCGTCGATCTGCCAGCCCCACGGATCGGTTTCAGAGGGTTCGCCCATTATCGTAAAGAAATAAAGCTCTTCACCGAAGTCAGGAGAATCATCATGGATTTCCTTCAGGGTATGATCCGTTTTCATGATATCTCTGCTTAATTGGAGTCCTTTGGCACTGAGTGATTCCTGCATCAGATTGAATGCAGCCTCTTTTTGCTCCTCATTCATGTTTTTCAGCGAAATTCCCTGCCTTAAATAAATGCCATTATCCACATTCGACCACTTGCGCCATTCGATGTCATTTACAGGGAACAAGGTATTCTCCCGCTGCTGCGGAGTAAGCACTCCGAGGTAGGCTTCGGCCGCCTCAAGAATTGGTTTGGTGGAGACCCCGGTCGAACGGATACTGTATAATCCGGTCCGGATACCTTCGTCGGTCCGCACCCCTTGAAAAGCTTCGGCAATTGCGTCGGATTCCATCTGGGCAAATCGTGCAATAATGTCGTCCCGGGTTGGACGCGGATTCTGTTGGGTTGAATCAACAATGGCTTCCGATTCTGCCGTACCGGAAGGTGAGGAGGAACAACTTGCCAGTCCGAGCAAGGTGATCAGGAGCAAGACATATTTCATGATTGGAAAACTTAAGGTTGGCTTATTGGTTACTATTTAGCGATTAAAGTGGATAAGTGGCTGATAAGTTAGTAAAATTACCTTTACATGGATATGGTGAACCTTAATTTATCACGGGTATCCCATCTGCCGGAACAATTTTGTAAATTCATCAAACGATGAAAAAGACTGTTTACTGCCTGGGTATGTTCCTGGTATTTTCTCTCATTTCCTGTAACCGGAATGAGCGCCTGGAATTTGCTTCCTGTGATGAGTACGGACTGAAGTCTTTTTCACATCCGGCTGCCGTTATTTCTTTCAGTTTTCCCGATTCCTGGCAGACAGGCATCGACCAGGTTAACGGGGATTCGATCCTGGTCTCATCGGCAGATACCTCGTCGGTGGCTACCAAAAGTATCGGGTTTATCCAGTTTCCGTCTGTAAACGGCTACCGGAAGAATCCGGGGGTCATGCTTCGGTCACTGAATAAGCGTACTGCCACCCTTATATTTGAGCGGGGTATCCTCCGCATTGATGGCGTAGCCCTGGACTATGTAATCGGGAATGATGAATTATTCAGCACGATTATGGTCCCGTACGAGGAAAAGGATCAGGTCATATTGATTCTCGGGAGAATAGACAGGAAAGATGCCCCGGATAAAAATGACTTTTGCTTTATGGGGCCGGTGCTGAAAGAGTTTATACGAAATCATTCGGAACCAAGGACGTAATTTCCTCTTGGAGGGGGGTGTCATGCATCCTAATTGTGGTAGGCGGGTGACAGCTGTCATCTCGGGGACACGACTGAAGGGAGTGTAACCCGAGATCCCGCAGCTACGGAGACGTACTCTTTAAACTTGCCGGGGATCTTCGACCCCAGGCCCCCGTTTGGAAGATGTAGCACTCGTTAAATTTATCGGACGGGGGTGACAGAAAACGGGTCCGCTATCACCCTGGGGACACGACCGACGCCGAATCCCTCAATCATCCCGCCAGACATTCTCCTCGTTCTCCTCTTCGTCCACTCCGTCATCGTCGTTGTCATACCATTCTTCCGTCCAGAATTCTTCCACTTCCTGTTCCGATTGGTCAAAGAAGTTTTCATATAACTCAGGCGCGTAGGCCTTTTCAATGTTCTCGTCCTGATTATTCGTAAGCTTGGGTTTTTCTAACTGCTTCTTTTTCATGATAATATATGTTCATCATGGATAACCCCCACCGGGAATTGGTAACCCTGTTGAAGGGGTCAGTTTATTTTTTCGGAGAATTATACACCCGCGAATTGTTTGATAATACTCTCTGTGTAAAAAACACATAATGAAACTTGACGGTTCTCCGAAAGCGATTATCTTGTAGCCTGAAACCAATAATACTACTCCAATGAAAACCCTTCTTAAGCTCTTCCTTTCCTTATCCATTGTTTTTTGTGTTCTTTTAAGCACTTCTATTCAGGCGCAGGAGGATGCCAAACGTCCGCCGATTATTGATGTTCACGTACACGCCATGCGGGTCAATCCTGATTTTGTAAGGGAAATGTGCCCGTGGTTCCTGAGCAGTATGCCGGGCAGTGGTCCTGAACAGGACCCTCCCTCATTTATCAATAACATGTGCGTGGATCCGCTTCAACCGGCAATGTCGGACGCTGAGATGAAGGAAAAACTGCTGGCGGCCTGCGAGCGGATGAATATAACCATGGTGGTCAGTGGTGACGCCGGGGTGATCCATGACTGGTATGATGCGGCGCCGGACCGTGTCATTCCTTCACTGGGGATCAGCAATGCCAACCAGATGAGTGTGGAGGCGTTCCGCGATTCCCTTGAATCGGGCTTCTACAAGGTGATGGGCGAAGTGGCGCCCCAGTACCAGGGGATGTCCCCGAGCGACATGACGCTTGACGCGTACTTCGCCGTGGCCGAAGAACTCGGTATCCCGGTGGGAATTCACATGGGAACCGGCGGGAATGGTATGATCAATATTAACAACCCTGCCTACCGGGCTTCCCTGGGTCAGCCGTTTCTGCTGGAGGATATGCTGGCGCGGCATCCGAAACTTAAGATCTGGGTGATGCATGCCGGGTATCCGATGATCGACCAGATGATCGCCCTGATGGGTGCCAATGCCTATGTCTACGTTGACCTGGCCGGTTTCATCTGGAGCTATCCGAAGGAAGAAATCCATATGTACCTGAAGCGGCTTGTGCAGGCAGGATTTGGCAAACGCATACTGTACGGAACAGATTTTATGATGTGGCCCAGGTTGCTGGAAACATCGATTGGCGTAATTGAGAATGCTAATTATTTGTCAGAAGATCAAAAACGTGATATATTCTTTAATAATGCCGTTCGTTTCTTTAACCTGGATCCGGCAGATTTTGAATAATATCATTCTCCCATGAAAATAAAACTCTTTAAGCTGTTGTTTCTCGCTGCTGCGGTTTCCCTGTTTCAGTGTACAAGCACAAGCGAAATGGAAGCGGTTGAATCGGCTGACAGTACTTCAGAAAAGCAGTCCAAAACGAAGCTGCGCACCATTGTCACGACGGACGGGGAGATTGATGATGTGGATTCGTTCATCAGGATGTTGCTCTATGCCAACGAATTCAGCATTGAAGGGCTGATCTACAGCAGCTCCATGTGGCATTATAAAGGGGACGGCCGTGGTACCACGTTTGTCTCCGAGATGGCTATGACGCGTGACATGTATGGCGAACGTACCGACCTGCGCTGGCCGGGCACTGACTGGATGCAGGAACTGATCGGGGCTTACGAAGAGGTTTATCCTAACCTGGTATTGCATGATGAGAGCTTTCCAACGGCCGAATACCTGACGGGACTTATACATGTGGGGAATATTGATTTTGAGGGAGCCATGGAGAATGATACAGAGGGGTCTGACTTTATCAAATCAAAACTTCTGGATGATGATCTGTCGCCGCTTTACCTGCAGGTGTGGGGCGGGACGAATACGATCGCACGGGCGCTGAAATCCATCGAAGAAGAGTATAAGGACACGGACCAGTGGCAGGAGGTATATGACCGGGTCACGCAGAAAGCGGTGATCTATGCCATTCTTGATCAGGATGCGACTTACAGGAAATACATAGCGCCAAACTGGCCGGATGTGAAAATTTTCTATAATGCCAATCAATTCTGGTGCTTTGCCTATCCATGGAAACGGGCGGTGCCGGAACCGTGGCACCACTATCTCCAGGGCGAATTTATGAAGGAGTATATCGTGGAAGGGCACGGGCCGCTATTGGCAAAATACTATACTTACGGCGACGGACAGCAGCAGGCAGGAGATCCGGAGCACATTCATGGGATCGACCTGGAAACATTTAATGAGCGTCCGCTGGGACAAAACTGGGGTCCGTTTGATCCGTATGATTTCATTTCAGAAGGTGATTCTCCTGCTTATCTGCACCTGGTGGATGTCGGACTCGACAACCTTGAAAATCCGGAATTTGGTGGCTGGGGTGGCCGTCTGAATCCGTCGGATTCGCTTGACAACCGATGGGAAGACGGGCCGGAGGCCAGTGACTTCAATCCATTTCGCGATACCCTGGATGCCACCTTTGCCCAGACCCGGTGGGTTCCGGCAATACAGGAGGATTTTGCAGCGAGGGCCGACTGGTGTGTGTTGCCTTATGAGGAGGCCAATCATGCGCCCCTGGTTTCCGTCGAGGAGGGCACGCACAGGACGGTTGCCGCAGGGGAGACCCTGGTGCTGACCGGGATGGCTTCTGATCCTGACGGAAACAGCTTGTCCTATAACTGGTGGCGTTATTCCGAAGTGGATTCGTATGAAGGTGGTCTTGATTTACCGGAGAATGAAGCAGCCGAAATTTCATTCACCATTCCGGAAGACCTGGGAGCAGGTCAGACGATCCACCTGATCCTGGAAGTGAAGGACGACGCCGAACATCCCATGACCCGCTATGCCCGCGTGATCCTGGAAGGAAAATGATACATCCCCCCTTTGAGGGGGGCGTAGGGGGGTGTATTACCCAATCTGCTTGTCATCCCCGGGACTCGGCCGAAGGGCGTGTAACCCGGGATCCAGTGGCTATGACCTGCCTGTCATCTTGTTCGACTCGGCCGAAGGGCGTGTAACCCGAGGTCCAGTGGCTATGGAGACGTACGCTTCAATACTACCAGGGATCTGCCGATCCCAGACCCCCGTCTGGAAAATTTTGCACTCATTCCGGTTAGCGGACGGGGGTGACAGTAAAGTATATCCCCTTCCTTCCTAACCAATTTATGCCTAATTTATCATGGTATTTGAACTCAACCCCTTACCCATGAACAGAGCGTTTTTCATTCTAAGTCTGCTATTACTATTCTCCATAGCTGCTTTCGCCCAATCCGGCCATTCTCTTTCCTTCAATGTCACAATTGATCCTGCCTTGCAGGAGAATTTTAAGCCGGACGGCCGGATGTTCATTTTCCTGGGCTCCGATTCGTTGCCCGAACCGCGTACACAGATCTGGCCTAATCCTATGCGGCGGACCTATGTTTTTGCTAAAAACATTTCCGGTATTTACCCTGAATCCGGTTTTACGCTGTCCCCTGACGATTCCTGGTCGGGTACGGCAGAATGGTCACTGGAGGAGGTGCCCCGGGGAACTTATTATGTACAGGTCCTTTGGGACCAGGATACAAAGGAATCACGAATTGGTGCTCCTGGCAATATGTATTCAAAAGTACTCCCGGTTACGATTGATTCTGACCAGCAGGTATCCCTGGCGCTCAATGCAGAACTCCCTGATCACATCATTACGGAACATCCACTGGCCAGGCTCGTGGATCAGAAGAGCGATACGCTCTCGGCCTGGTGGGGCAAGGATGTGCATGTGATGGCTTCGGTTTTGCTGCCCCATAATTATGATGCTACCAAAACCTATCCGATCAGGTACAACGTTTCCGGGTACGGTGGCCGCTACACCCGAATCAATAATCTGCTCAGAGATGAGGGATTTATGGAGTGGTGGGATTCGGAGAATGCCCCGCAGGTGATCAATGTATTCCTGGACGGGGAAGGCCCATACGGCGATTCCTACCAGATGGATTCGGACAACAGCGGCCCGTATGGATATAATCTCATCCACGAACTTATCCCGATGATAGAAAATGAGTACCGTGGTACCACTTCGAACGAGAACCGGTTCGTAGATGGCTGTTCGACCGGCGGATGGGTATCCCTGGGCCTGCAGCTTTATTACCCGGATGTCTTTGATGGCGTATTCTCCTACAGTCCGGATGCCATAGAATTCACCAATTACCAGCTGATTAACATTTATGAAGATGACAATGCGTATGTCAATGAATTCGGAATCGAGCGGCCGGTCATGCGGGATGTGCTGGGCGAGCCTATGCTTACCCTGCGTGATTTTATTCAGTATGAGAATGTCTTGGGGGTAAGTGATTCGTATGTCACGTCAGGCGGACAGTTCAGTGCGCATACGGCATTATACAGTCCGAAAGGTGAAGACGGATTACCCAAACCCGTATTCGATCCGCAATCTGGGGTGATCGATCAGGAAGTGGCTGAATACTGGAAGAAATATGATTTTAAACTACATGT
>JAUILA010000044.1 GCA_030432655.1 Bacteroidia bacterium | reverse complement strand
CTGGCTTAATTAATACGCTCATGATTTCTTGTTAAAAAGGTTTTCAATCTTCTCTACAGAGCTCTCGCTGAGGATCAGGGTATCTGCGTTCAGCACATCATACGTGTTGATGGATTCTGCTGCAACCACTTTCGTGTTCTTCAGGTTTCTTCCTGACAATACCACATTCTTGTTTACATCACCCAAAATCAGCAAGGTCTTCTTATCACCCAGTGAAAGAGCACTCAGCATTTTCAGATATTCTTTGGTCTTAGGAGCTTCAAGTGTAAAGTCCTCCACAATGGCAATGCTCTTGTCTTTGGCCTTGTAAGAAAGGGCAGACTTGCGCGCCAGCTGCTTCAACTTTTTGTTAAGCTTGAAAGAATAATCACGAGGCTGAGGCCCGAAAACAGTTCCTCCACCACGGAAGATAGGTGACTTGATGCTACCCGCGCGGGCCGTACCCGTACCTTTCTGCTTTTTAATCTTCCTGGTTGATCCGCTAATCTCTGCGCGCTCCTTGGTCTTGTGCGTTCCCTGACGCTGATTTGCCAGATACTGTTTTACATCAAGGTAAATGGCGTGATCATTGGGCTCTATCCCGTAAACCTCCTTCGACAGCGAGACTTTCCTTCCGGTATCTTCTCCAGTGTATTTTACGACTGAAACGTTCATTATTTCTCTAGAATTACTATTGAATTATTCGCTCCGGGAACAGATCCGCTAACCAGGATCAGGTTTTTCTCCGGCACAATTTTCATTACTCTCAGGTTGGTCATCTTAACACGCTTACCACCTGTACGTCCCGCCATGCGCATTCCTTTGAATACACGGGCAGGGAAGGATGCACCACCGATTGATCCCGGTGCACGTTCACGGTTATGCTGACCGTGGGTACGCTGTCCCACACCGCCAAATCCATGACGCTTTACTACGCCCTGAAATCCTTTTCCTTTTGAAGTACCAACAGCATCCACGAAATCACCTTCCTTGAATACCTCTCCAACCAATACCTCCTGGCCCAGCTGAATACCTCCTTCAAATTCAATACGGAAATCGCGAAATTCAACCAGTTCCCGCTTCGGGGTGGTCTGAGCTTTCGCGAAATGTCCTGCTATAGCTTTTGGCACATTCTTCTCCTTGACCTCACCATAGCCAAGCTGAACTGCTGTATAGCCATCAGTCTCTTCATTTTTGACCTGTGTTACTACACAGGGACCAGCCTCTATAACCGTGCATGGGACATTTTGCCCAGTGGCACTAAATACGCTAGTCATCCCGATTTTTCTTCCTATTATACCAGACATTTCCTTTTATTTATAAGCGTAGTTTTGCTAACCCTTCTACAATTTTTCTGCAAAAGGACTGCAAAGATAGTAACTAAAAGGTTGTTAGCAAATAGTAGAGGTAAAATTTATTACCTCTCAGAGGGAGATAAAGATGGTGACAGAGAATGGGTTCAGAAGATCAGAGTGAGAAAGATCAAAATCACCTCATAGCCCCGTGTTATTTTTTTTCATCACGGTATAAAGAATCCGAGATATTTCATCTGCCAGTTTCTCATATCTGCTGTAGTCGGCTTCTCCAATTTTACCTGAAGAATGCAGCATATCCAAAATTGCAACACATTCGAATATCGAGCTGCGGGCTATATTGAAAAACCTTCGTTTGTCCTTGAATGAATTCCTTCCGGACCCCTCCGCGATATTCAGCACAATACTTAAAGAACACCTTTGCAACTGATCCCGTGTAGATAAGTTTAAGGATTTTTTCCTGGTGATTTCTGTCATCTCCAGATATAACTGTTTAGCCTTTTCGTAGGCCGCGAATCTCTGAAATGCAAACACTCTGTGAAATAGACTCCTCCCGCGGAAATATGAAAATCCAGGTGATCATCATTTCAATTTTCAGTTTCTGAATCTGTTTCTCTTCCCTTTCTCACTCTCTTTCTCATTCAACCCATCTCCCTCCTAAAACACCTCCCTCAACACTTCCACCGATTTTATCTCTTTCAGTCCTTCCACATGCTGACGATAAAAATCAATGATATGATCGAGTATCACACGGCGCAGTGACCCGCCGATCCGGATGTGATCAGTATACGAATTTGCCAGGAGCTGACGTACCCAGGGCTCCTCCTCCGGCTGGAAACTCATCATGAAATGTGGTGATGCATCCAGCCCGAACCCCAGTAACCGGGACAGCTTGACCAGAAACTGCAAATGAAAATTCTCAAATCCACCCTCCATTTCATCCAGAATCTTCATGGAATGCTCGAGAAAGGAAAACAATTCCTCCGACGCTTCCTCCTCCCGGACGCTCTTATACAGAACTTCAGATAAAAACAGCGTGATGGTCGTTTTCCTGATATCAAGGGGGATACTGTGATAGCTCGCCGCACAGCGCCATTCCGAAATGCGCTGAATTTCTGAATTCTCCTTTCTGTAAACCACCATATCCAGCAGGGTCAACGGCTGCAACAGGGCCATCTTTCCCTTGCCTTTCCCGCTGCTGCGAACTCCATTTATAATATAGGTCTGCAATCCGAAGGCGGAGGTGAATATTTTGGCAATCACCGAGGTGTCCCGATACTTGAATACTTTGAATACGATGCCATCGGTCTTGTGTAACATCAGCGAATTACGGCTATCTTTCCGACAAACGATTCCTGCCCGTCAGGTGTCGCACTGAACACCATGTACATACCACCAGGCAGATTCCTGGCGCTCACATCCCAGGAAGCGGTTCCGCCATTCGCCTGTGTCCGGAATACCAGCCGCCCGCTGCTGTCGGTAATCTTCACCTCTGCGTCCCTGGCCAGCCCTGAAATCCCCACCACTCCCTGAAAATCCGGCCTTACCGGATTCGGGAAAATCCGGACGTCCCGGTGCTCCGGTTCAGCCCGCGTGGCATCCGAACGGTAAGAAACGATTCCCCGTGACGTTCCTATAAATACTTCCCCGGTTCGCTCGTCGACTTCCAGGTCAATGATCTCGTCGGAAGGAAGCGGACTGCCGGTTTCCGTAAACCTCAGCAGCAATTCGTCTGCAGGCGGATCAAACAACCACGCCCCATTATCCGTGCCTATCCACTTCCGGTTGCCGCCGTCCACATAAATGGCGTTCACCTCTTCATCAATCAGCAGGGGCCTTCCTTCAAATACCGGTTCGATCGCGTTGATGTCTCCTTCAATAACAAACGGATTGGTAATGACCGATACCCCTGCCGAAGTTCCAAGCCAGAGAAATCCGTCCAGGTCAAGCGCCATGTCATAGACACTGGCCGATGGAAGACTGCCCGAACCTGCCTGTTGATTCAGGTATCTCGCCTCCCCGGTTTCAGGTCTGAAAATGACCAGTCCGCCTCCTCTTGCCGGTGCGACCCGAAGCCAAACCAGATCATTTACCAATTCAATCTGAACTGCATAGCGGGCCAGTCCGACCGGAATACTGAACGACGACCAGGTACCGTCCGGAGCCAGTCGGTGCACTGGTTGAGACGCATTGTAATTGATCATCCAGATCCCGTCTGTACCAATAGCCAGATCAGGAATGATCAATCCCCTGCCTGGTGAATCCGTATTTTCCAGGGGTGAGCCGGGAGAATTTTCATCGATAACTTCCACCTGATCACCCAGCGCCCGCATAAGTCCGTCCCCGGCCGACGCATAGTACCTCGCTTCCGTCCCCGGCATCACCGCCACCGCGGTGATATCGCGGAAGTTCACTTCATCCTCTTCTCCAAAACGGTTGGTCCATTCTCCCCTGGAGAATACATGGACGCCCGCATTGCGATTAAGTGGCTGTATGCCCGAAGTGTATCCTCCGGTCAGGACAAACAATGAATCACCCGTACCGGTCATCGTGAATACATAGGGGGAGGCTGGTCCCGAGGGAGAATAACCTGCAAAAAATCCGGACTGATCAGAGAGCAATCCATTGGCATTGTCCGCGATCCACCAGTTACCCGAATCATCCACTATGCCTTCATTCGGCAAGGAAATTAGTGGATCAGATGCTTCCTGTTCCAGAGTAAGCCCGGGAACAGCATATGCCTGAACCTGCTCTCCTCCGGCAATCACCAGCCTGCCCGCTGTTCCGTTCAGACCGCGGTATTCCGCCAGCGGGGTGATGCCGCTGTTTATCCATCTGCCATCAGCATACTCAAATACTCCTTCATTATTGACAGAAGCAAACAGCGACGTACCGGCAGATGCCAGCTGAACAGGAGTCACCGGCATCGGGTGACTCACCCAAAAGCGCCAGTCGCCCGGATTGGTATTCTCGCCAATCGAGGTTGCCCGGACACCAACCGGTGTGTTTATAAAGAGGCTGTCTGTGTGAAACGCAAGATCCGTCACAGATAGCTGATCGCCATCCGGCCCGATATCGCGGTACGTTTCCCTGACTTCACCAGACTCCAGCGATAATTTAAGAATCCCGTAGTCTGTCCCGAGGTAGGCGAATGCCCCGGCAACAAGGATCGCATTAATTGATTTGCTGCCAATGACCTGAGATTCTGAAGTCAGGTCAAGATTAATTATTTCATCCGCCAGTACCAGGTCGGCATTTCCGGTGGAGTACCCCACTATCAATATATCGCGGGTATTATCGTAGTCCAACGCCGTAATCCCTTCTCCCAGCAATCCGTCCAGGGTGGTGATCCGGTTAATGCTGTTGTCTTCCCGGTCATAGTAGAAAATTCCGCTTTCCACCGCCGCAAAAATTTTATCGCCCCCGTCAACCAGCTGAGTGGTCTCTGTCCAGGAAGTATGTGTACGCCAGGTTCCGAGCGGTATGTCCTGAGCTGCCGTGAAAGTGGCCAGCGACAACGTGATAAACAGGAGTCCGGAACGCATCATCTGTCTTTCTTCTTCATTCCTTCATTGAAAGCCCCCCGGCTTCGCGCTTCGTACTGTGTTGAGCTGCCAAGCAGTACCTTGCTTTCTTCGTCGGTCAGGCGATAGGAATAGGATGCCAGTTCGCCAGTCCGCGCGCAAATGGCGTGCACTTTGGTTACAAACTCGGCCACCGCCATCAGGTTAGGCATGGGACCAAACGGTTTTCCTTCATAATCCATATCCAGACCGGCAACAATCACACGTTTCCCCTGATTCGCCAGGGTGTTACAAACATGAACGACTTCCCCGTCAAAAAATTGAGCTTCATCAATTCCCACTACGTCGCAATCACCTGCCAGAAGGTAAATATCCCCTGAGAAATCCACCACGGTCGATCGGATTCTCCGGTCATCATGAGAAACCACATCCTGCTTATCATATCGTGTATCCATAGCCGGCTTGAATATTTCCACCTTTTGACCGGCAATGAGGGCCCTGTTCAGACGGCGGATCAACTCCTCCGTTTTTCCGCTGAACATACAGCCGGCAATCACTTCGATCCAACCGGTTTTCTTGGTTTTTCCAAAATTGGGTTCTACAAACATCAGTGGTTACAGCTTTAAATGTCGTATGTCAGGTGCGGCAGCTGATTTGCCCGGGGGATTTTCACCACGGCCGTACCGCTTAAACGGGTCTGGCAAGCCAGGCGGTGCTTTTCACCAAGCCTTCCAAGGTTCCGGAACCTGATCTCAGGCTCGGAGAGCGGACTGAATTCGCCTTCCTTTTCCATCAGCGTGAATGCGCAGGTAGTGCATCGCCCTTTGGCCCCGCAGGCATGCATCCAGTCCAGGCCGTTTTCCATGGCACCTTCCAATATCGTCATTGATTCTCCGTTAAAGGTAATGATCCGTTTCTGTAAATTCGTGATAATGATCTTCGCCATATTCCCTAACTTGCAAATCAGTTCGGATCGCTAAAATAGGCATAAATTAATGGAAAATAATCTTAATCAGAAGCACATCCGACGGTACAGCCGGGATTTTGCAGAATTGGTCTGTGATCAGTTTTTCAGCAGGCATTCAGTGGTATCCAATGAGGATATTATGGAGGTGCAGGCCATCAGGCAGGTGAATCTTTTCGTGGTCAAAAACCTGTTTGATCAGTGGCAGCATGAGATCCGGCGATTGAAAAGTCCGTATTTCGATTATGAAGCTCCAAAGGTTACCGAAGCGATGGAAGCCTTGAAAAATGCCTTATCGAGAAATATCAGGATGGACCGGAAAACATACCAGCCACTTCTGGAAAAATCGGTCGAAGAGACGCTCCGCATCATCCTGTCTCCCTATGATTATTACAAGGATCTGATAAGTGTTGATGAGGAATTACTCAGCAGTACGTACCTGAAGGCGACGGCACGCTATATTAAAATAAACCCATTCATTATCGAAGCCCTTATCAGCAAGCTGGAGGAGGACAAGATCGGCGACCTGAACCATGCCCGTGCCGAACAGATGCTGGACGCGGTGGTTGAACAGCTTGACGGCGAACCAGACGATGTGGAACCGCATATCGAATCATTCAACAAAATCCATCCACTTACTTCCGATGAACTATTTGGGGTGGTAAAGGAGAATAAGCCAAAAGAAGAGATAGAACCGGATTCAACATTCCGGACACTTAACGACAACCTGATCAACGAGGAAAGAAAAACACTTGCCGACATTCATCAACATCAGAAAATTGAAGACATCAGATCCTACCTGAGCATCAATCAGCGATTCATGTTTGTAAACTCATTGTTTGAAGGGAACACGGAGCGTTTCAATGAAGTCATCGATCATATCGAACGGCAGGAGAATCCGGATGATGCCATACATTACCTGCACGCAGCTTTTGGAGAATGGGACCGCCAAAGCGAAGAAGTGGAAGAATTTTTTATGATCGTGAGAAGACGACTGAGCTGATTTTCCTTCGTCCTGGTCTTAATCTTTCTCACAGCCCCCCGGTTCTGCTCACCTTGTTCTCAGCCCCGGGGTGACAAGATGTAGTCCTGGTCCTTGGTCCTTGGTCCTGGTCTTTGTCTTAGTCTTAGTCTTAGTCTCCCTAATGCGTCAACACCTGACTCCTGTGTGCATCCAGCTTAAGGAAAATAAACAGGAGAATGGTAAAAGCGAACAGTGATGAACCACCGTAGCTAAAGAATGGAAGCGGGATTCCCACTACCGGAAACAACCCTATCGTCATCCCGATATTCACGGAAAAGTGGAAAAATAGAATACAGGCCACTCCGTATCCATAGACCCGTGCAAATCGCGACTTTTGTCTTTCAGCCAGGTAAAGCACCCGCAGCATCAGTCCGACAAACAATCCGATCAGGATCAGGCTGCCCACCCAGCCATGTTCTTCCCCGATTGTACAGAAAATAAAGTCCGTACTCTGTTCCGGAACAAAATCATATTTCGTTTGGGTACCTTCCAGAAATCCTTTGCCGCTGAATCCGCCGCTGCCGATCGCGATCTTCGACTGGATCACGTTCCAACCGGCCCCCTGCGGATCGGCTTCCGGATTGATCAGGGCTTTGATCCGGTTTTGCTGGTGTGGCTTAAGAATATCTTCAATTATGTAATCGACGCTCGTGATGAATCCGGCAACGATCACCGCCCCTGCCACAATCATGGCGATCCGCTTGACGGTTTTTTTACCCATCATAATCACCACAACTGCCATCACACCAATGGCGATGAACAGATAGGCTTTTTCCTCCACCAGCAAGGTCACCACGAACAGGAACCCCATAATAACGCCGAGGATCAGCAGGAAAGGGGACATACCTTCCCGGTACAATACCAGCATAAAAGCGGCAAATACCATGGCCGTTCCGGTATCACCCTGGAGTATGATCAGCACAGCCGGTATGGCTATCATGGCAAACAAAAAGACCTGATTTTTCACTTCATCCATCCGGAATCCCAGGGTACTTATATATTTGGCCAGGGCCAGGGCCGTGGCGAATTTCGCGAATTCGGAGGGCTGGAACCGGAAAGGTCCGAGCTGGAACCAGGATTGTGATCCGGCTACCTCTGTTCCGAAAAGGAGGACGAAAATCAGTGTGAATATGACCCCGCCATATATAAAATAGGCAAAGGTTTCATAGAACCGGAAATCCATCACCAGGATAACCACAATAAGTATAACCGCGCCACCGATGAAGTATAGCTGCCGGCTGCTGTTGAGGCTGTTGTCAAATATGCTCAGGTCGAGGGATGCATCATAAATAGCTGCATAAATATTGAGCCAACCGAGTATGACGATTACGAAATACAATACGACGGTTACCCAATCCAGTTTGCTGGTTATGTCTTCCCTTCTGGTCATCAGAATAAAAATTCTCCTTTCTTCACAAATTCTTCAATGTAAGGACGTTCAGTTTCGCCAATGAGGTACTTTTCGATCATAAGACTTGCAATGGCAGCAGCAGCCCTGGCTCCTTGTCCTGCATCTTCAACATACACCGACAAAGCAATCTGCGGATTCTCCCGCGGCGCGAATGCGATAAAAACTGAGTGATCCGGAAGCGGATCGTTCTGGACGGTTCCTGTTTTTCCGCACACAACAATATCCTTCAGTTTGGCACGGTACTGACCGGTTCCTGAATCCACCACCTTGGCCATTGCCTCCACAGCGATATCAAAATACTGCGGATCAACCGTCGTATAATTTTTTTCCTGGTAAACGGGAAGTGGTTCTCCTGTATCGCCGATAGAGCGCACCAGGTGAGGCACGTAATAGAATCCGCGATTCGCCACGATGGCGGCAAAATTGGCCATCTGGATCGGAACAACCAGATTTTCTCCCTCCCCGATTGCAATACTGTAAATGTTAGAATACTTCCAGGGGCGGTTGTTATAAGCACGGTCGTAATAACCCACATTCGGGATCATGCCAGACTTTTCATTCGGCAGGTCAATTCCGAGGGGAGAACCCAGCCCGAAACTTTCAATGTGATCGTTCCATTTGGCCAGTCCGATCCTGGTATCCTCAAACGGATCCGGGGATACTTCCCGGTTTACCACCCGTTTCATGACATTATAAAAATACGGATTGCACGAATGCTTGATGGCCCCGACCAGGTCTTCATTGGAATGCGGACCATGGCAGCCGATAATACTGCGGTTACAGGCAATTCTCGTGTTGGGAGTAATCACACCTTCCTGCAATGCCACCATGGCCTGAATCACTTTAAAAATGGACCCGGGCCTGTACTGCGCCATCAGCGGCCTGTTGAATAATGGATTCAGCGTATCCTGGCTGATCTGCGTAAAATTTTCACTGTAATTACGCCCCGTCAGCTGAGCCGGGTCATAGGATGGTCCGCTGACAATCGCGAGCACTTCTCCGCTGGATGGTTCGATCGCCACGATACTACCGGATTTACCTTCCATTAACCATTCACCGTATTTCTGCAGATCCAGATCAATGGTCGTATGAAGGTTTTCTCCCGGCTGTGAAAGTGTATCATATTTACCATCAAGCCACGCTCCCTTTTCAATGCCGCTTACGTTCCTGATCTTAAGGCGTACACCCTTTTTTCCCCGGAGAATTTCCTCGTAATAGGACTCTAGACCGCTCTGTCCTATGTAATCCCCCTGCCTGTAATATTTTGTCGTATCACGATCCAGGCGACGTTTACTGATTTCGGATACATAGCCAAGGGCGTTGGCCATGACCGGCTCAGAGTACGCACGTGTGGTCCTTGCCTGGATGTTGAAACCCTTGAAATCAACCAGGAAGTCTTCGGTTTTGGCGAGGTCTTCATTTGAGAGCTGTTTGATCACCACGCTGGGTTTAACCCTTGAATACTTCATCGCAGCGGTCATCTTTTCTGTGAATTCTTCCCTGCTTATAGAAAATATTTCACAGAATTTGGCCGTATCAAGATCTTCCACCTGCTGTGGCACGACGGTAAGATCGTATTCGGGAGTATTATAAACGATTAACTTACCGTTCCGGTCATAGATCAGGCCACGGTACGGATATTCAATTACACGCTGGATAATATTACCCTTGGCGGCATCTGCATACTTTCCTTCCAGTACCTGGATAGAAAATAGTTTCACCAGGTATATGACCGCAATCAGGACGATTACGGCAGGGATAACCAACTTTCTTGAATCATTCATAAACCTTTCCGCGTGGTATAAAACAAAATCTGAGCAATAACAATTGCCACCAACGTAAACAAGGAGCTCATGAGCACTTTTGTCATTGTAAAACCAAACATGTGAAACCCAAAGGCTTCAGCAAAAAACAGTGCTGCATGATGTAAAACGATCAGGGGGGTAACATACATGACAAACCAGCGCAGACCATTGAGTCGCAGTGATGGTATGACCCCGGGGTCAAAACCGCCTTGCGGCGTCAGTAGATTCAGCCACAAGTTCCTTACGAACATAATTAACACGCAGGCCGCTGCATGAATTCCCAAACTGTCGTAAAAAATATCAACAAGAAGCCCTGCCAGAAAACCCATGACCATCAGAAGCGGCCGGTTGGTCTCTACAGGCAGGAACAACAAAAATCCTATATAAATAAAACAAAAAGCACGATCAAACAGAACCACATTTCGTAAAAAAATTACCTGGATCAGGATATAGGCAATAAAAGATCCTATTTGAAATATAATGGTCCGGTTATTCATTAATTACTTGTGCCCCCGCGGATATTTCCAGTGAGTCCTGTTCAATCTTTAAATTATTTTTTATCAGGTAGACATACGACAAGGCATTCATATCTGCACTGAGATCTATCGTTATGTCATACCAGAGACTATTCTCTTCCAGGTTGATCTCTGAGATAATTCCCACCGGGATATCTTCCGGAAATATGGCATTATACCCTGAGGTAACAATGGTGTCTCCCACCTGCGGGGAAACATGCCTTGGAAGGAATTCAATCTTGGCCTTATCGCCGTCCACTCCATCCCACTGGGTGGTACAGAGGTCACCAGTTCTCCGGAGCCTGGAAGATACACGAACATTCGTATGAAGAATGGAGGTGATCACCGCAAATCGTTTGGATACCACTTTCACCTGGCCTACAACTCCGTAATCGTCAATCACGGCCATATTTGGCTTGATACCGTCCTGGCTTCCGCGATTAATCGTAATGTAATTTGTCGCCCTTCTCGTGGAATTGTTAATTACCTCGGCGGCAATAAAGTCATACTTGTTCAGAAACTCATAATCCTTGAGGCGTGTCAGGTCAAGTCCGATAACGCTTTGTTCCATCTGGCTCAATTCCCGTCGCAGTCGGGCATTCTCCTCGGCCAGTGTTTCATTGACTTCCCCAAGCCGGAAATAATCAGAGATACTGCCACTGGTCTGCATAAGACCACCAACAAGCCGGTTGGAAGAATTAAAGAAACTGGCGCCCTGGTAGGTATTGTTTTGAACGATAAGCCATAAGCACAGGATTTCCAGGAATAAAAATATTATGAATGCTCTGTAATGATAAAGAAACAGAAATAATCGTTGCATTTATTCTTGTCAATCCGAATGAAAAAATACCAGCCTGCCGCTAGGTCATTAGCACTGCCTTGAAGGAGTTGAGGTTCTTCAACGCATGTCCCGTACCCCTCACAACAGCGCGTAACGGATCTTCCGCCACGTGGATCGGCAATTTGGTCTTAAGGGCAAGGCGCTTGTCAAGACCCCGAAGAAGTGCTCCTCCTCCTGTCAGGTGGATACCGTTATCATAAATGTCTGCCGAAAGCTCCGGAGGTGAAATCTCCAGTGCCTTTAAAACCGCCTCTTCAATTTTGGAAACTGATTTGTCAAGGGCGAAGGCGATTTCTGAATAGGAAATCTTGATCACTTTTGGGATTCCTGTCATGAGGTCCCTTCCCCGGATCTCATAATCTTCCGGACCGTCATCCAGTTCCGTCAGTGCCGATCCCACTTCAATTTTTACTTTTTCCGCTGAACGTTCACCGATCAGCAGGTTATGCTGACGACGCATGTAATCAAGAATGTCCCGGTTGAATGTATCACCAGCTGTTCGGATCGATTGGTCACAAACAATACCCGAAAGCGCAATAACCGCAATCTCGGTGGTTCCTCCCCCGATATCAACAATCATCGACCCCACCGGCTGTTCGATATCAACCCCGATCCCGATGGCCGCGGCAATCGGTTCATGGATCATGTAGACTTCCTTGGCACCCGCATGTTCAGCTGAGTCACGGACGGCCCGTTTCTCAACTTCCGTTATTCCCGAAGGAATACAGATTACCATCCGGTGCGAGCTCGGGAAAAATCGCTTGCCACTGTCGATCATTTTGATCATCCCGCGGATCATATGCTCGGCTGCGTGGAAATCAGCAATCACCCCGTCTTTCAGCGGGCGTATGGTTTTAATGTTTTCGTGCGTCTTTTCATGCATTTGCATGGCCTGACGCCCAATTGCTAGTACTTTGTTGCTATGCTTGTCGATCGCAATAATAGATGGTTCATCTACTACTATTTTGTCTCTGTGGATAATGAGAGTGTTGGCGGTGCCTAAGTCGATAGCGATGTCGCTGGAGAAAAAATCGAACAATCCCATAGAAATGTGCTAAAAAAGTTATCCGTTTTATAGAAAACGGGAATTTACAAATTGTTTTATTTTAAACTTTACAAGTTTACTATTTTTTAATGTTTAAAGTGCCTGAATCCCGTAAATACCATAGCCATGTCATTTTTATCACAAAAATCAATGGAATCCTGGTCTTTAACCGAGCCGCCCGGCTGTATAACCGACTGAATACCTTCTTTATGGGCAATCTCAACACAATCCGGAAAAGGGAAGAATGCATCCGAGGCCATGACCGCACCTTTCAGGTCAAACCCGAAGACCTTTGCCTTCTGAATCGCCTGTTTCAGTGCATCAACCCGGCTGGTTTGTCCGACCCCGCTTGACAGCATCTGCCCGGCCTTCGCCAGGACAATAGCATTGGACTTGGTATGCTTGCAGATTTTACTGGCAAACAACAGGGCATCCTTCTCTTCTTCACCAGGGTGTGTCGAAGTCACCACTTTCAGGTCTTCCATACTATCCGTATGCAGGTCCCGGTCCTGTTCGATCACACCGTTCAGCAGGCTTTTGAACTGCTTCTTTTCCTTCAGCCCGGCCTTCTGTTTCAATATAATGCGGTTTTTCTTAGAACACAGCACTTCAAGCGCATTTTCATGAAATTCCGGGGCAATTAATATCTCAAAGAACAGGGAATGCATTTTTTCGGCCGCAAGTTTATCCACCGGCTTATTGGTAATCAGCACCCCGCCAAAGGCCGAAAGGGTATCTGCCTCAAAAGCCTTCTCATACGCCTCCTGGACATTTTTTCCGGTAGCCACCCCGCATGCATTTGTATGCTTAAGAATAGCAAAAGCCGTATCATCCGGGAATTCTTCTATCAGCGAACAAGCGGCGTCGATATCCACCAGGTTATTATAGGAAAGGGCCTTCCCATTCAGCTGATCAAACATGGCTTCCAGTTCGCCGTAATAGGTTCCTTCCTGGTGAGGGTTTTCCCCGTACCTCAGGGTTCTGGCGGGAGAATAATTCTTGTTGAAGGCCTGCGAATCACCTTGCTCCAGTCCTTCGTTGAAATAGTGATAGATCGCCGTGTCATAGGATGAGCTGATCTGGAATGCCCTGGAAGCAAATAATTTGCGATGATGGCCGGCAGTACATCCCCCGTTTTCTTCCAGGATTTGCGTGGCCTCCTCATACTGATCCCTGGAAGATACAATAAACACATCCCGGTAATTCTTCGCGGCCGCGCGGATCAGGGAAATTCCCCCGATGTCAATTTTTTCAATGATCGCCGCATCATCAGCGCCCGAAGCTACTGTTTCCGTGAACGGGTACAGATCGACAATGACCATATCGATTTCAGGAATATCATACTGCCTGGCCTGCTGGGAATGTGAATCTTCCTCGCGCTTGAACAGGATACCGCCAAATACTTTGGGATGC
>JAUILA010000023.1 GCA_030432655.1 Bacteroidia bacterium | reverse complement strand
AAAAATGCGTATCGCTACTTCAGAGAAGTAATCACCGAGTTTTTATGGTGGGAAAAAGCCAACCAAATTCTCGAGGAGCTGCTGAATAAAATAAAGCGCTCAATCATTGCGATCCGACCAGACCGAAGCTTCCATCGGGATATGAGGCATCGACAACGATACACACTGAATCCGATTTATAAGTAAAATAGCAACGCTTTGCTAAAAGTGTCAGGGAAGCGTATGCCTTCTTCCCAATAAATCAGCCTTTGGGCAGTTAGTGCCATACGTTATAATGAATTTTTCAGGCTACTCGACTGTATCCTCACACTCAAACCCAAACTCGCTCTGTCATTAAGCGCAGATAAATTACAAAATATAATCTCCTATCTCCTTAGCTTAATGACATTGGAGGGGACTACAGGGGTGTACACCCGCCTACGCCCACAGTGACTCGTATAATGTCCCCTTGAGGGGACTACAGGGGTGTACACCCCCCTACGCCCCCCTCAAGGGGGGAACTTATCTAACCACCAATCCTGTGGTTCCTATCGGGAGTCCGGCATCAACATCGGTAGCGGTAAGCGAACCATTGGCTCCGATGCGATAGGTGTGAATGGCATCATTAGCGCCTGTCAGTGTAAACAGGTATTTGGAGCCGCGGTCAACTATCGCGTCGATTGGTCCGTCGAATGAAGGGGTCGTCATCCCGCCATTGTCGAAGCCGATCATTCCGCGTCCCTGCACTTTTAGTGAGGATATATCATCACTGCCTGTATTGGTCACAAAAAGCTGTCTTCCATTTGTTGTGGCGGCAACCCAGCAGGCAGCTGTGCCGTTCGTGGCGAAGGGGCCGTCGACCAGTGCTACCGTACCGTCGTTGGAAACTGTGTAGGAAGAAACCGTACTGGCTTCAGCAGCTCCGCCGGCAGCCTCCGAAACAAAGAATACATTGCTGTTCCCGAATGTAAACCCGAATGGTGTTATCCCTGCAGAAGGATACGACTGCCCTGCGCGGGCAATTCCCCACCTGCCTATCGGATACGAGGTGATCATGTTTGTGGCTTTTTCGGTGACGATCAAGGAGCGGCCATTCGGTGCAAATGAAATTTGTGCACCACCAGCTGCATCACTGCTCAGCCCGTGATTGGATCCGGGCAGGTTGACCAGTTCGCCGTGCCAGTTGAATGCGAATCCTGCAATGTTTCCGGTTCCACCTGCATTCAGCACGTAAATAAGCCCGCGGTGAGAAGTAATACTGATAGGCATTTCCCCGGCTGAGGGAGCGGTATCGATCAGGTACAGGCTGCCATCCCGGCGTACAAAGAATGCACTGATCTCATTGCTGGCGGCATTGACAGCAAATAACAGGCGTCCGGAGTTACTCAATGCCAGTGCACCCTGGTTGCCCAGTCCGCCGTCCGTTCCATATCCGCCGGTTGGATAGCTGTCCATTTCTTCCAGCATGCCTTCGCCGGTCATCTGGAAAGCAATCACGCGGTTTCCGGAAGATTCGTTGCTCAGCGTGTATACGACGGAAGAGGAAACACCCCGGCGGGCATCCGCCTGGTTATTCTCCAGCTCCAGGACATCCAGGATCTCCTGTTCTTCTAACAGATAATTTTGTTCGCCTGCCTGAAGATCATCATTCTCCGGCACAAGCTGGTTTTCATCCTGATCACAGGCCGTCATCAGCAAGGCAGGAACAAATAACATAAGTAGTTTGAAGTAGTTTTTCATCGTCTTAAGATTTGGTTAGGAATTGATTCCATGTAAATCTTGCCATACCAGGTCACGAAAAGATCACGGGAGAATCACAGTTGAGTAAAATCCCTGTTCACCTGCGGAATGGCAGTTTTTAAGATGATTTATCTCCTCATATAGATTTCGCAAACGATCTATTTTGTAAATTGTATGCTTCGGAATCAAAAGATAACAGCCTATGGGCGAATTTATATTACATGACAAGGCGGTTCAGAACCGGCTCAAAGAGCGAAAATTACTCACGCAGGAAGATTTTGATCAAATCAAAACCAATGAGGACCTGATCAATTGCCTGGAAAGGAGAGGGCGCAATATTGAGAAGATCCTCTTTAATATCGAATACGAAGAACAGCTCAGGAAACTGCAGGCAGAGCTTGTGAAGCTGCAGTCGTGGATCGTTAAGGAAAAAAAACGGGTGGCGGTCATTTTTGAAGGGCGCGATGCTGCGGGCAAAGGCGGATCGATCAAGCGTTTTGCCGAACACCTGAATCCCCGGGCCATGCGCGTGGTTGCGCTCAGCAAACCGACGGACAAGGAAATGAAGCAATGGTATTTCAGGCGGTATATCCGGGTATTGCCGGAAGCTGGTGAGATTGTGTTTTTTGACCGCAGCTGGTATAACCGGGCGGTGGTGGAGCCGGTCATGGGTTTCTGCGACGAAGATCAGTACCAGCGCTTCATGCGCCAGGTTCCCGAGTACGAGCATATGCTGTACGAAGACGGGGTGCATGTGATTAAATTCTGGTTTTCCATTACAAAGAACGAACAGATGCGGCGGTTTTCGTCGCGGAATGCCAATCCGCTGAAACAGTGGAAGCTGAGTCCGGTGGATCAGAAAGGGCAGGAGCTGTGGGATAAATACACCTATTACAAGGAGCAGATGTTCAGCCGGACCCACAACTCGTTCAGTCCATGGATCATTGTGAAGACAAATGTGAAAAAGACCGCCAGGCTGGAAAGTATGCGGTATGTCCTTTCGCAGTTTGAATATGACGGGAAGGAAGAGGCGGATACCCATGTATTGCCTGACCCCAATGTGGTCATGAGGTTTCACCGTTCCATTTATAACGTAGAATAATGATGATGAAAAAGCTGACGGAGAAGGAATTAAAACTACTCAATTCAAACAAGGCCCTTAAACTGATGCTGCAGGGGGGCGATAAGGTGCAACCATTGAAGGTTAAGAATTATGTGAAGTACGAGCGGGAAGTGGAACGGCTTCAGGTAGAGATGATCAAGCTGCAGACCTGGGTTATTAAGGAAAAGAAGCGGGTGTGTGTCATTTTTGAAGGGCGTGACGCAGCCGGTAAAGGCGGGGCGATCCGGCGGATCAATCACCACCTGAACCCGCGTCACTATAAAACGGTGGCCTTGCCAAAGCCGACGGAGCAGGAAAAAGGGCAATGGTATTTTCAGCGTTACATCAATCACCTGCCCAACCCGGGTGAGATCGTCTTTTTTGACCGCAGCTGGTATAACCGGGGGGTGGTCGAACCGGTCAACGGGTTTTGTACGGCGGAGGAATACCAGCGGTTTATGAACGAGGTGAATCATTTTGAGGAAATGATCACGAATGACGGTATTATCCTGATCAAATTTTATATGTCCATTGACAAGGCAGAGCAGCAGCGGCGGTTTGAGGACATCAAGTCGGACCCTCTCAAGCGCTGGAAAATGACGCCGGTGGATGAGAAAGCCCAGGAGCTGTGGGACGTGTATACGGAATATAAGCAAAAGGTGTTTGACCATACAAATACGGCAATAGCCCCCTGGACCATCATCAAGGCCAACAAAAAGACCCAGGCACGACTCAAAGCCATGCAGATCATGCTGGACCGGGTGCCTTATGAAGCGCCTGAAAAGGTGTCAAGCTGAGGATCATTCTCCCAATGTAAAATCACTAACGATGGGGATGTTTGGAGAACAGTAAGCATGTACCTTAGGTATATGATGTTTACTGTCATGAAAGACTTCCAGCAACATACCATCCGAGAGTTCAAAGAGCTCAGTCTGTTACGTCGCGACATAGGTTTCCTTCACAGGAATCAACGCCGGTTCAGGCTGCGGATCCGGCAGCTTACGCAGCGGGAAAATGAGCGGCTTGAGCATCAGCTGACCTGCCTGCTTGCCAGGAGTTCCTGCCGGAGCGGCAGGGTGGCAGGTGCGGTGGTCTATTACCTTTTTATCCTGATCATGCTGAGTGGCCTGTTGCCTGTAGCCCGAATTGGAGTTCTGACCAGTTTAGCGCTGTTTTTACTGTTTACTCTCCTGGGAATGATTATTTCCCGGGCCTGGAATCATTACCAGACCCGAAAATCAATATATGAACTTCAGGTGCGATATGAATCGTCGGAAAAGATGGTTAAGCAGGAGAATAAGTCTTTGACATTGCAGGATCTGCATCACCATAATATTAAGTTGGCTTCATAGGGGAGCAATGCCGGATGCATCTCACCTTCAGACCACTGCCTTCGGGCAGTGGTTTTGTGTGATACGGGAATTCTTGTGTAACTTATTTCAAAAAACAACTCATGGGTAAATACAAGACCGTGGATCAGTACATGGCGGATTTGGAGGGAATGGCCCTGGAACGTTGCGGACAACTACGCAGATGTATCCTGGACGCTGCACCTGGGGTGGAGGAGGTAATCAGCTATAATATGCCGGCGGTTAAAAAGAAAAAAATAGTGGTGTATTATGCTGCCTATGACGGCCATATCGGGTTATATGCCACCCCAACGGGGAATGAGGCATTTCGTGAGGAGCTTAAGAATTACAAGACCGGCAAGGGTTCGATCCAGTTTTCACATGGTGAACCCCTTCCCGAAGACCTGATCAGAAGGATAGTGGAGTACAGGCTGGCGGAGGTGGATAAAGAATCTGCGAATTAATGGTATTGCGTAAGTACCAAAAGGAAGATCAGCCAGCGCTGGAGGAGATTTTTAAGATGCTAGTGCCCGCGTATTTTGGAGCCGGTGAGTTGGCAGATTTCCGGAGCTACCTGGCGGAGCATGGGGGAACCTATTTTGTGATTACGATGGATGGGAAGATAAAGGCTGGTGGCGGACATCATTTACAGGAGAATTGGGGACGGCTTTCCTGGTACCTGGTGCATCCTGAGATGGCGGGCAGCGGAGCAGGCCGGAAGCTGGTTGAGCACAACCTGGGCGAATTGAACAGGCAGGGGGTGGAACGGACGGAAGTATGGACCTCCCAGCTGGCGGAAGGATTTTTCAGCAAATTCGGGTTTGACGTTGTGCGCCGGGAGAATCATTACTGGACCGACGGCATTCACCTGGTACTTATGGAGCGGATGGAGACGCGGGAACCATGAAAACTTTTCGGGAAAGTATGGAGAAGATGGAAGGAATGCGTAAAATTGCGGTGAAGTAAAGCAGAGCTTACTTCACCGCGCAGCGGAGGGCCCTTAGCTCAGTTGGTTAGAGCACCTGACTCATAATCAGGTGGCCGCTGGTTCGAGCCCAGCAGGGCCCACGGTAACAAAAAAAAGACAGTCACTTCGACTGTCTTTTTTTTGTTAGTGCGAGTTGGTGTTTGAGTGTGAGAAAAAGAGTGATGCATGCTTTTCAGCAGAAGCGTCATCATCAATAACATACCTAAGAATTTGAGTAAGATGTTTAATATAAAATAATTTGATCATTTTCTGACCTCATACATCTCCTGATCCCGCAATATAATAAACCAATGCTGCCTTTTGTGCAGCCAGCCAATTGATTCATTCTCCGGGTCAATCCTGAACATAAATACCGCGCAATCACTTACCTCTTTAAAAATATCTTTATCGTCGTCCTCCAGGTAATGCATATTGATCACCAATACTTCGTCTTTATATTTTTCCTTACTGGCCAGCTTCGTTGCCAGCGAATTAGGCGCGTCGAGCATGGTGTGAGCCGTGCCAAACTGCCCCAGGTACCTGGCATTTGTCGTATCCAGCTTCATAAAGGCCTCCAGCATTTTCCCGTCCCGCTGATGCATATATTTTATAGTAGCGTCATTAAAGACCATGTTCCGCAGAATTTTTCCATCCTCATCATCTTCATATATCGATGCTGGCAACCTGTCCCTCAGGAATAACAGAAACTCCATCGGGTTACGGTCAATTCCTATGGTGTCAAGGCGTATTTGCAATGAATCAAGCAAGCTTTTGTATTGCTTTTTGCCAGGCATTCCAGAAACCAGGTCAATGATACTTGCCGTCAACCCAGGTTCACGCTCAAGATCTAGGCCATGCACGACCAGTTTTTCACTGTTCTCACGCGTTTTGTTGTATTGATACAGCCTTTCAAGGCTTTCCCTGTATTCTACGTATCCCTTCGCACCACCGAAGGTATGCTTCAGATATTTCTTCCTTCCAGTAGTAAGGTATTTATTGATCAGGTACGCTTCGGCATGTCCGAATTCCAGCAGCAGGTCCTGCAGACCGGTCGTCCTGTTCAGGTACATTAAAAGGTCCGCCTGAATGATCGAATTGGGTGACATGTAGTGCCATTCACCCAGCAGAATGATTTTTTTGGCCCGGACCGATTTATCAAATTCGTCGTACGCCTCAAGATTAATTTGTTCCAGATTCAGGCACCGGATCCCATCCTGGGCTTCAGCATCGATGCAAAAAAGGATGGTTAAAACCAAACCAAATACAAAACCGGAAGGCAATAAGTGGAAAAGGGAGAAACGCATGTGTCAAGATAATGGTTTTCTGTAACAACGTTCCGGCTAATCCTGCTTATTCCTTTTCCTCCCAAATAATTGTATCTTATCATAATGAATATGTTATCCGAATCCGAAATGGCCAGGTATCAAAAGCAGGGATATCTGCTGCAAAAGGGCCTGTTCACCCGTGAGGAAATGCAGGCTCTTCGTGAGGCCGCAGTGGCCAGTGAAAACCTTAAATCCGCCACATTCAGTCGCGATGACGGAGAAGGCGGCAAAGTGGACCTGGCGCTCTGGAATAACGCGGATGACAGCATATTCGGTTTATTCCCCCGGAGTGAACGGCTGGTTGATCGCATGGAGGACCTGCTGGGCGATGAAGTGTATCATTATCACAGTAAGCTGGTCCAGAAAAATCCGCAGACCGGGGGCGCCTGGACCTGGCACCAGGACTATGGCTACTGGTATCAGAATGGCCTCCTGTTCCCGGACCAGGTGGCTAGCGTGATGATTGCAGTGGATCAGGCTACGCGGGAGAATGGGTGCCTGCAGGTAATCGAAGGTTCACACAAAATGGGCCGGGTGAATCATGTGACTTCGGGCGAACAGGCAGGAGCGGACAGGGAGGTGGTAAAGGCTGCCCTGGAACGGTTGCCGCACAGGTATGTCGAACTGGAGCCGGGGGATGCGCTGTTTTTTCACAGTAACCTGCTGCACCGGTCTGACCGGAACCGGTCGGACAAGCCGCGGTGGGCATTGATTTCCTGCTACAATACCAGGACCAATACACCGTATAAAGAATCGCATCATCCCTCGTACACCCCGTTGCACAAAGTCAGGGATATGGATTTACTGACAGGTTTCAGGCAGGCAACGTCTTCTCTCGACTGGCTGAATCCCGATAATGATCACAGTGCGACCGCTTAAGCATTCCAGGGCAGTAAGTGCCGGTTCATTCCAGATGCCGCATTAGTGACAGCGCCAGCAAATTGGTGGTAAGTTCGCCATTGTCGTTGCGAAGTTCCGGCCAGGTACTATTTGTATAGACAAAAACTCCTTTTTTCTTTTCAGGATCAAATATGAGAATGGAGGTATGATCGGGGGTGGTTCCACCATGAGCCAAATAACTGTTTGTGCCGTCCTGAACATGCCACCAAATAATTCCTTGTGTTGCACTTTCAAAAAACGGATTTGCCATGCTGTCCACTGGAACCTGATGGGTCATTTCCACAAACGATAAACCGGATGGAAGACGGTCTGCATATATATTGGACCGAAGCCAGACCATCATATCGTTCAGGGTCGAAACCACTGCACCACTCGGCCAGATGAAGGGATCATTTACTTCAAACCGGCAGTCGTTGGATGCTCCCCGTTTGTCGATACACTGCACGCGGTTTTTCCCGGGAGCCTCGGCGGCAGTGGAATAGGTATTTTTCATTCCAAGAGGAGAAAGCAGTTTCTCATGCAGTAATTTATTCCAGGTGGCATCATTCAGGTCCAGCACAATATGACCCATCAGCGCTACGGCCAGGTTATTATACTGCCAGGAAGTTCCGGGTGGATATTCAGGTGTAAACCGTTTGAGGTACCTGGCATATCTTGAATAGGACATGAAGGGACGGCTTTTTAGTCCGGACGTATGCATGGCGAGGTGAACAATTCTCAGTCTTTGACCTTCAAGAGTATCCTGCCTGATCCTAAAATCAAGGTAATCCTGTACCGGATCAAACAGTGACATTCTCCCGTTCTCAACCTCCCTCATCAATAAAGCGGCGGTAAATGTTTTTGTCAGTGAACCAATTTCGAACAAGGTATTGGTATGGTCTGCTTTTTTGACAAGTCGGCCACGTTTTGTAAAACCAAATTTATATTCCTCCTTGCCGTTAATTACACCGACGATGATCTCACACGATTCAGGAAATTTATCGATATGTTTTAGAATGACCGAATCATAATCCTGACATATGGCTGCCCACGGGATCAGGGTCAGAAAAATGAGACAGATTACCTTATAAATCATTCGAATTTGATCAATACCATATTCTGAAAAAAAACATCCTCCTGCCCGGAAAATTTAACGGCCATACATTTAGGAAAATAAGCGTCATTCAATTGTTTCCGCGGAAATTAAACTCAGTCTGCTGGCAGATCAGATGGAACTGCGTGCAATATATTTAAAAACGTTCTTTACTCTTTCCTGTTGCTTTTTTAAAACCATGTACGCGGCAGTTTCCCCCATTGCCTCGAAATCGGTGCTGATCACGGAAATCCCCAGAAGTTCTTTCAGCGGGGTTTCGTTGTAGGACAGGATACCGATGTCCCGGCCCAGCTTCAGTCGTTTCTTGCGAATCTGTCGTACAAGGTTGACCAGGTCCCGCTCCTGAATAGTGATATAAACATCCCGGCGCTGCAATTCCATGCCCTCATAGATCTGGTCAATAATTTCAAATTTCAGCTTATGCTCTGAACAGAATTTGTTAACACCTTCAACTATGCGCCGTGGGTAGGGATTGACGATTTTATCAGGATAGACCAGGATTATTTTGTCATAATTCTTCAGCTTCTCCAGGGCCTCATGAAGGGCTTCATACACATCATTTTTAAAATCCTGGTAGACCGCACCGTACTGGCCCGATATCACCGGTTTGTCATTATCAAGAATGATCAATTGATCTTTGGGGATCTTTTCAAGTATTTCTACTACTGCAGATGAAGAACTTCGATGATGGAGGTTCTCATCCCTGAAATGGGGCATGATGACATAATAGTCATATTCTCCCAGGTTCATTTCCAGGTAATTGAGGAAAAGTGATTCATCACAGTGATATATGAATAGGGAAACATGCCCGTTGATGCCCAGGGCGTTAACGAAGGCATTATAGATCATCATTTTGTACGTGCTGGATTTATTGATAAGGAAAAATACGTTGGTTCTGGAGATCAATTCGGTTTTTCGGATATAGAACCCTTTTCCCTGAACTGATTCTATAATCTTCCTTTCCTTCAGATTTTTATAAGCCTTTTCAACGGTGTCACGTGACAGAAGGAGGTGTTCACTCAACTGGTTGATGGATGGGATCCTTTCTCCGTATTTTAGTTTTCCATGTGCCAGGTCATCAATGACCGAATCAGCTATCTGTTTATATATTGGAATCCTGGAATCCGGATTAATCTGAATATCAGTGCATTGCATTTTGCTAGTCTTTCAATATGATAAATCTACAATTATCATTACTTTAATCATGCTCATCTATAAAAAAGTAATTATTCGTCCGGGCGATAGTGAAGCAGTACACGTCAGGATGGCTTCATGAATACGCTTCAATACTTTTGATTACATTTTAACAGGATTTAATCGATGGAGAATACAAAAACATTTCAGTTTGTTGATTATTTATGGGACGATAAGAAGGCCGCTTCACTCGGTGATGATGAAGTGGCATTGTTCCTTTACCGTTCCAATATTCTTGGCGCCGACCTGCGTATTACAAACTATGGAGGAGGCAATACCAGTTGTAAAACCCAGGAAAAAGATCCCCTGACCAATGAAGAAGTGGAGGTCATGTGGGTGAAAGGGTCTGGCGGGGATATCGGTACGCTGACACGTAAAGGGATTGCCGGTCTCTACACCAGGCGATTGAGGGACCTGAAAAACGTTTACCAGGGCCTGGATGACGAGGACAGGATGGTCGGATTGTTCAATCACTGCATCTATGACCTTGACAGCAAAGCACCTTCCATCGACACCCCGCTGCATGGTCTCCTGCCTTTTAAACACATTGACCATCTTCACCCGGATGCCCTGATTGCCATTGCGGCGGCCGAAGACAGTGAAAAAATTACCCGTGAGATCTGGGGCGATTCGATGGGTTGGGTGCCCTGGCAGCGACCGGGTTTTGACCTGGCGCTGCAGCTCGAAAAATGCCTGGAGGAAAACCCGGGGATCCGCGGAATCGTGCTTGGTTCACACGGATTGTTCACCTGGGGAGATACTTCCTATGAATGCTATATTAACAGTCTTGAGGTCATCGAGACCGCCTCTGAATATATCCAGAAGAAAATCAGTGAGAACGGAGAAGTTTTCGGCGGACAAAAAGTCGAATCGCTCGCTCCGGCTGAAAGAAAAGAAAAAGCCGTGCAGCTGATGCCTTTATTAAGAAGGCTGGCATCCTCGGAAAACAGGATGATCGGTCATTTTGATGACAGTGAAACGGTGCTGGAATTTATCAACAGCCATGACCTGGGGAAACTTGCCCCGATGGGTACGTCGTGTCCCGATCACTTCCTGCGCACAAAGATCCAGCCGCTGGTCCTTTCCCTGGCATCGGACGAAGACCTGCAGGACCCTGAAACAGTATTGGAGGCCATTGAGCCGGCATTCGAAAAATACCGGGAGGAATACAAGGAATATTATGAGAAGCACAAGCATCCCAACAGTCCGGCGATGCGTGACCCGAACCCGGTGATAATCATCTACCCAGGAGTAGGGATGTTCAGTTTTGCTAAAAACAAACAGACCGCACGGGTTGCCTCTGAATTTTATATTAATGCGATCAATGTCATGCGTGGCGCTGAAGCGATCACTTCCTACACCGCGCTTCCTCGTCAAGAGGCTTTTGATATTGAGTACTGGTTGCTGGAAGAAGCAAAGCTGCAGCGGATGCCTCCTGAGAAGCCCCTTTCCAGGCGGATTGCCCTGGTAACTGGTGCCGGTGGTGGTATCGGCAAATCAATTGCCAAAAAACTGGTGGCCGAAGGAGCCACGGTAGTACTGACAGATATTAGTGAGGATTCACTAAAGGAAGCACTGGGAGAATTCAAACGAGACGAGGCAGCCATAGCGCATTGTAATGTGGCAGACGCCAAATCAGTAACGGATTCATTTAAAACGGCCATTCTTGAGTTTGGCGGCGTGGATATTGTGGTTCATTCAGCCGGACTTGCCATTTCCAAACCGCTGACGGAAACCACGGAGGAAGATTGGGACAAACTGGAAAATGTCCTGGTGAAAGGGCAGTTCCTTTTTTCCAAAAGAGGGGTTGAGATCATGCGGATGCAGGACCTGGGTGGAGATATTGTAAATATTGCCAGCAAAAACGGACTGGTGGCCGGACCCAACAATGTCGGCTATGGTACCGCCAAAGCAGCCCAGCAGCACATGACGCGCCTGCTGGCCGCCGAGCTCGGGCCTGATAAAATTCGTGTGAACACGGTAAACCCGGACGGGGTGATTGTGGGCAGCAAGATTTGGGAAGGAGAATGGGCGGAAGGTCGTGCCAAAGCTTATGGTATTGAAGTGAAAGACCTGCCTGCGCACTACGCCAAACGTAATTTGCTGCATGAAATCATTCTCCCTGAAGATATAGCCAATGGTGTATTCGCCGTGCTGGCTGTACTCAGGAAGAGTACGGGGAATACCATCAATGTAGATGGCGGCGTCGCCAATGCCTTTGTCCGATAATCCACGTCTCAACCAGTTAACCCTCCAATGAGAATTAAAAAGGAACAGATTGCTGAATTCAATCAAAAATACGAAAACACAGTCGCTGATGAGCTGGAACAGCTGGGCCGGGCCTTGCCGGGGCTTGAGGTTTCTGCCATCATCAATAAAATAGCCGAATTCCAGGTGGCCATTCCCAGCTGGGCGTTAGGGGCCGGAGGCACCCGGTTTGGCAGGTTTTCGTTCGGCGGTGAACCGGCAACCCTGGAACAAAAACTTGATGATGTTGGTCTGCTTCACGCCCTGACGCAGTCCGCTGGCGCCGTTTCCCTTCATATTCCCTGGGATATTCCGGAAAATTATGACGAGTTGAAACAGCATGCAGAGAGTCACGGGATCCTGTTCGACGCAATGAATTCCAATACATTCCAGGATCAGGCTGATGCCCCTGTCAGCTACAGAAATGGATCGCTTAACAGCAATGATCCATCGGTACGCAGCCATGCGGTCGAACATAACAAAGAGGTTATCCGTATCGGGGAGAAGCTTGGTTCAAAAAGTCTGACGGTCTGGCTGGCGGACGGCTCCAGTTTTCCCGGTCAGCTGAATTTTCAGAAAGCGCTGAGGAATACAGAGAAGAGCCTTGCAGAGATTTACGAAGCCATGCCGGCGGACTGGAAGTTATTTATTGAGTACAAGCCATACGAGCCTAATTTCTACAGCACCACAATTCCTGACTGGGGCACCTCATTTGCACTGGCCAATGCCTGCGGCGAACGCGCTTATACCCTGGTTGACCTGGGACACCACTTGCCGAACACCAATATCGAGCAGATCGTTGCGACCCTAATGATGAAGGGAAAACTGGGCGGGTTTCATTTTAATGACAGCAAGTACGGCGATGATGATCTTACGGTTGGTTCCATCAGACCCTATGCACTTTTCCTCATTTTTAATGAACTTGTGTACGGGATGGAGCATAATACCGGCAATCCGCATCCTGCCTGGATGATCGATGCCAGTCATAACATAAAGGACCCGCTGGAAGATCTGATACAATCCCTTGAAGCGATCCTTCTGGCCTATGCCCAGGCATTACTGGTTGACAGAAATTCGCTGGAAGAAGCACAGCAGACCTATGATGTTACTGCCTGCCAGGAGATTCTCCAGCAAGCGTACCGGACGGATGTACGGCCGTTGCTACGGGCAGCCCGGCTGCAGTCAGGGGCTGCCATCCACCCGCTAAAATATTATCGTGAACTAGGGGTCAGGGAGCATCTGATCAGGGAAAGAGGGGCGAATTCACGGGCATCAGGTTTATAATGTATGTCTCGAAAAAGAGTTAATGTCGTATTTGATATCGGGAAGACCAACAAGAAATTCTTCCTTTTTGATTCTGATTTCCAGCTGATCGATCAGAAACAAATCGAATTGCCCCTTATTGAGGACGAAGATGGTCACCCAACGGAAAATATCGCCTTGCTTCGAAGCTGGATCCGGGGTACTTTTCATGATGCGCTGGATAACACCAGTTATGAAATACAATCGCTAAACTTTTCCACCTACGGCGCAACACTGGTGCACCTTGGTCACAACGGCGATATTCTCACGCCCGTGTACAATTACACCAAGCCGGTGGAAGAGGAAGTCCTTGACGAATATTATAAGAAATACGGGGACAGACTGAAGATCTCTGTCGAGACAGCCTCCCCTCAGTCCGGCATGCTGAACTCTGGAATTCGGCTGTACTGGCTTAAAAATAAACACCCTGACACATTCTCCAGGATTAAAACCACCCTGCATTTGCCCCAATACCTCTCCTGGATGTTTACCGGCATTCCGGTAAGTGAATACACGTCCATCGGCTGTCACACCAACCTCTGGGATTTCCGGCTGAATCAATATCATGCTTGGGTAAATGCCGAAGGACTGGACAGGCTGTTCGGTCCGATCGTGCCCACCGCCACCAGCATCAATATGCAGTACGAAGGCCGGAGAATGAAAGTGGGTGTGGGGATTCATGACAGTTCAGCGGCACTTCTTCCTTATATTCTGATCTCTGAGGAGCCGTTTCTGCTTGTTTCGACCGGCACCTGGAGTATCAGCCTGAACCCATATAGCCGCGAGGTGCTTAATGAACAGGACCTGCGTGACAATTGCCTGAATTATATGCGGACAGACGGCCACCGGGTGAAGGCGACAAGGTTTTTTATGGGAAATGAATATAAAATTCAGACAGAGCATATCAGGCGGCATTTTGGAAAGAAATCGGGCTATCACCGGGAGGTCAGGTTTGATCCTGAGATTTTCCTGAAACGGGAGGCGGATCCTATCCGGTACTTCAGGTTTGACGGATTTTCAGCCGGAGAGGAGATGCCTGATCATACGGACCTGCAGGGGTTCAATTCCTTTGAAGAGGCCTACCATCAGTTGTTACTTGAGTTAATGGCGATTCAGCAGCAGAAGATACGGGATGCGATAGGTTCGTCGGAGATCCGGAAAATATTTGTGGATGGCGGCTTTACCAGGAACGATGTATTCATGCAAATGCTTTCTTACTACTTCAGTGATTATACTGTGCTTTCAACCGAATTTCCTTTGGGTTCGGCGCTCGGAGCCGCCATGGTGATCGCCGATGACAAAACTGACTATAATGTACTGAAAGAAAATTACCGGTTTAAGCAGCACCAACCACCAGTTCTTAAATAAAAGATGTATGTCATTTCCTTTTAATACGGATTATCCAACGATCGAGTCATTACGTGAGCGGGCCAGGAAGCGTATGCCGGGATTTGCCTTTGACTATCTCGATGGCGGATGTAACGAGAACATTAATATTAGGAGGAATACAGAGGAAATTCGTGAAATACAGCTGGTGCCAAGGTACCTGGAGAATTACAAACAGTCGAATCTCGGAACGGAAATTTTCGGGATCAAATACAGTGCACCGTTTGGTATTGCCCCGGTCGGACTGCAAGGTCTGATGTGGCCTAATGCTCCCGAAATACTCGCTAAAGCAGCTCATAAGCATAATATCCCCTTTATTCTGAGTACGGTGACCACGACCAGTATCGAAAGGGCCAGCGAACTCACCGAAGGAAAGGCCTGGTTCCAGTTGTACAATCCGGCCGAGGACTGGCTAAGGGAGGATATTATCAAGCGGGCCGGGGCGGCCGGTTGTCCGGTGCTTGTGATCCTTTGCGATGTGCCGACCTTCGGGTATCGTCCGAAGGAGATCAGGAACGGACTGGCGATGCCTCCTATATTGAATATCCGGAATATTTTCCAGGTGATGGGAAAACCAAGGTGGGCGCTGCAAACGCTTTACCATGGTACGCCCAATTTTGCAACACTCAAGCCCTATATGAAAGGCAATATGAGTATTAAACAGCTGGGGAAATTTATGAATGAAACATTCTCCGGCCGGCTCAATGCGGAAAGGATCAAACCTATCAGGGATCAATGGAAAGGTAAACTCGTACTAAAAGGGGTGGCTTCAGAGGAGGATGCGGAAGAGGCGATTCGTCTCGGCTTTGACGGGATCATAGTTTCCAATCATGGCGGGCGGCAACTTGATGCGGGCGAATCGTCGGTCAGACCGCTTCAGCGAATTGTCAAATACAAGGACAAGATCACGGTAATGATGGACAGCGGGATCCGGTCAGGGCCAGACATTGCACGGGTGATGGGAAGCGGGGCGGATTTCTGCTTTATGGGCAGGTCATTCATGTACGGGGTCGGTGCCCTGGGGTCGAAAG
Source organism: Bacteroidia bacterium (assembly GCA_030432655.1). Taxonomy (GTDB): domain Bacteria; phylum Bacteroidota; class Bacteroidia; order Cytophagales; family Cyclobacteriaceae; genus JAUILA01. The sequence goes on along the minus strand of JAUILA010000023.1, from coordinate 78,885 downwards.
GCGGCGATCACACCATCAGTATGCTGAAAATGCAATTGCAGCAGGTCATGGAACAGGTTTGCTGTGAGCAGATTTCGGACCTGCCTAAACATATGTTACGCGCTAAAAATCAAATATGAGTCAATCTGAAGTTGAACAGGAAGTTCTCTACGAAGAAACCTCCGGTGAATTTGAAAGGCAACGGGTGCCTGATTCAAAGCTAAAGGACTGGAAGAGCTTCCTGGGAATGTACGCGGGAGAACATGCTGCGGGCACCGAGTTTGTCATCGGGCCGCTGTTCCTTACCACTGGTGTCAGTGCCTTTGACCTGATCATCGGGCTGCTGCTGGGGAATTTAATGGCAGTGCTCTGCTGGCGGTTCCTTACGGCGGAGATAGCCGTGAAATACAGGTACACGCTCTACTACCAGCTCGAAAAAATTTGCGGGATCAACCTGGTGACGATCTACAATATTGCCAATGGCATATTATTCTGTTTCCTGGCCGGCGCCATGATTACCGTCTCGGCCACAGCGGTGGGCATTCCCTTTGATATGGAAATGCCAAAACTGACTGATACGAATCCGAACAGCCTTACCTGGGTGATTGTCGTCCTGTGTATCGGGGCAGTGATCTCTCTCATTGCCGCAAAAGGATATAACATGGTGGCCAAGGCGGCCAACTGGATGAGTCCGTTTATTGTACTGGCCTTTCTTGTCTGTGGAATCGTTGCTTTGGGACAGCTTGGCGTCCAAAGCTTCTCGGACTTCTGGGATATCTGGGGAGATGGCTCCGAACCCTTTCCGGGCCAGATAAAATATACTTTCTGGCATGTGTTCTTCTGGTCCTGGTTTGCTAACGCGGCGATGCACATCGGTATGTCGGATCTGTCGGTTTTCAGGTTTGCCAAAAGCAAGGAATCCGGATGGACCACCGCTGCGGGGATGTACATTGGGCATTATATGGCATGGATTGCCGCCGCCCTGCTTTATGCAGTTTATATTCAGAGTCCGGAAGCACAGGCCTTCCTGGCCAATGGAGAGGCTCCGCCGGTAGCGCCCGGGCCGCTCGCGTACAATGCAATCGGGATCTTCGGGATCATCGCGGTATTGCTGGCAGGATGGACGACCGCAAATCCTACGATCTACCGGGCAGGGCTTGCCTTTCAGGCAATAATGCCCCGTTTATCCACCTTCTGGGTAACGATCCTTGCCGGAACGATTGCCACCATCGCCGGGCTTTTTCCGGCCTTCGCCATGAAGCTCCTCGGATTTGTGGCCTTGTATGGATTTATCCTGGCCCCGATCGGTGCGATTATCGTCTTTGAATACTTCTTCGCAGATAAATTTCGCATTCAGCAATTCTACGCAGAAGGACGTTCGGTCAAATTCAATACGGCTGTATTTCTTGCCTGGCTGATCAGTTTTGCCGGCTATTATTTCATTTCAGAGTATTTCGGCATATTCCTTTCTTTCCTGACGCTGCCGGCGTGGATTACCTGTGGTGTATTGTACCTTGTAATAAGTAAGTATTATCAGCGTTTGTGATTTAATCACTCCAAAAATATCCTCCCGGAAGCGACATCGATGGTCACTCTTTTGCCTTTGAAAAATTCGCTGCCAATCAACCCTTCGTAGATCAGGCTGCTTCTGAAGATCACCCGGGTATTTTCCACACTGGCATCCTGCCCGTTACAAACACCAAGCGAGTTAACATCAGCAATATGGTCCGTACTTTTCTTGCCGGAGAATGGTGATGTATACGTACTTTCCTCGAATTCGGCAGAAGAATCCATGTGCTCCATGAAATACGGGTGAACGATAGCCGGACCGTACCCATGTCCCGTATCCAGCAAAGCCAGGACCTCTACCGTCCCGTTCAGGCAGACAGGAATAAACACGTCCAGGGAGATATTCCGGTCCTGCTTGATCACCAGGGGAATGGCGGTTGCATTGGTATCAGGACGTTCCTCATGAATGATCAGCTGGCCGGATTCAAAATCAATGGTAAAGGCATGATCCCCGAAAAATTGCAGGGACAGCAGGCCGTCTATTCCATAATCATCCAGCGGGGGAAATAATCCGACCTTGACATTAGTTGTCCTGTATTCTCCCACCGAAAGTTCAGGTATACGGTAGAGGAGTCCGTCCAGCCGGTCCCCGTCATGGCGGAATCCGGTAAATATGCCGTCTTCTTCCGGAGCTTCCCCCAGCTGGTCCAGTATTTTCTGACCCACGACGGTTAGGCCCGCGCCGGTATCCAGTATGAAATTACCCTGTACCGAATCTCCCAGGCTGGCCCGGACAAGGATGAATCCGTCATCCGTGATGGTGATGGGGAGGGTGGTCTGTGCTGTTGTATAAAGGGAGCCCAGTAAAAATAGGAGGAGTGTTGTTACTTTTTTCATGTCGGATCGTCTCTGAAGTAAGGATTGCATGTTGATGGGTCAAATCTAAGCTCCCGGAAAACGTGTTCATTGTAAAAATCAGACATATGGAGCTGGAGACGTATTCCACGAAGAACACACTATTGACGAATTACATTGATTGTTATCAGCTGTATCAGTTTACTGATTCTGTTCGATTTACTGCTATTCCAAATGGTCGGGTGGAGCTGTGGGTCATCCTTTCAGGCAGTTTTTACTTGTATGATTATAATTCCGGCCAATACCAACCTGCACAAGACCTGGCCATTCATCCGCCAACCAACCAGCTGACGCATTTTTATGTGCCGGATGACCTTATCTGTCTGAATATAAAAGGTAAGCCGGCAATACTTGAATTATTCTCCTGCTATCTGACCTCAATTCCGTCGCCCAATACCTCTTTCCGGTCTTTTTTACCGGAGAATACGGTACGGAAAATTGAGCAATTCAGGAGAGATTTTGATGGTGAGGTGGATGTGTCATTGCTGGATGACTGGCTGGTCGGCCTGCTCATTTCCTGCGAATCCGGTTCACGCTACCAGCAGATCCTGAACCAGTTTGAGTCAAATTTTGACGTGAATATAGGGGAGTTGTCCGACCGGTTGCATATGTCTGAAAAAACACTCCAGCGTACGATCAGAAAGTATCTCAATCTATGCCCGAAGGAATTATTATCCCTGGTGCGCTTTCGGCAGGTGTCGGAATATTTGAAAACAGATCCCTCCGCCAGGCTGATCGAGGCGCTGGACTTTGGGTATTATGACCAGTCGCATTTTATAAAAGAGTGCCGGAAAATAACGGGCCTGAATCCTACGGCCTTTATCTCAAAATTAAAATTGCCCGTGAATGATCTGATGATTGAGTGGTGCAGAAACGGGGCCTTTAGTTAGTCAGTTTATCGAATTCGCGTAAACAGTTTGTTGGATTTTCCATGATTTCCTGTGTAATATAAAATTTCGGGCATAAATTGAAAGATGCGTAAAAAGCTAATTATTTTTCTACTTATTGGGTTTCATAGTTTTTCCTGCCAGGATGGGAGTAAGAAAAATACAGGGACGCTTGATCCGCAAGTTAACCCTGAGATGCTTTTATCAGATTTTAAAACCTGGTGGGGCTATCACAACAAATTCATAAACTTATCATCTGATTTTATTGGTCTTAGCAGTCAATCCGATACGCTGAGTAAGGAAATTTTCTTACAGCAACTAGCGTCAGGAAATTATATACCATTGCGTCTTAAACCTGCTCAGGGCAGGGAAATATATAAATTGTTTAAATTCAATGTAACTGAATTTGAAAGCATAGGTGAGACCATTAAGGATGAGTCGTTTACCACTCAATTTCATTTTAAGATGGAGGGTATGACCTTCCCTGATTTTGACCTCGTCGATCTGAATGGCAATCATTATAATAATGAATTGGCTAAAGGGAAGGTTTTAGTCTTAAAGACATGGTTTATCGGCAGTACGGCATGTATTAAAGAGTTTCCGGAATTAAATAACCTGGTGGAGGAATATAGTGAGGATGAGGATATTTTGTTTATCAGCCTGGCTTTGCATTCTGAAGCTGACCTGGAAAATTTTCTTAGCAAAAAGCCATTCAAATATGAGGTTGTTGCAAAACAAAAGGAATTAATTGTATCAGAATTAGGACTGAATGCCTATCCAACGCATCTTGTGGTGGATGCAAACGGGGAGATAATCAAGGTAGTCGATAGTGCTTCAGAAATGATTTCCTTTCTGAAGCAGTTTATGCCCCCTCAATTACCACCGCCACCACCAACCGCTTGATGAATTACAGCCTTATGCCACAAATGACAAAAAATCCGGATACTTATTTCACCGACGGCTGCGGGCGTTGTTCGCTCGGTGGTACCCCGGAGTGCAAGGTGCATCGGTGGACCGGCGAGCTACGTCTGCTCAGGCAAATTATTCTCAGCAGCGGCCTGAAGGAGGAGGCTAAATGGGGGGTGCCCTGTTATACCCACAAAGGAAAGAATATTCTGATGCTAAGTGCTTTCAAGGACTTTTGCTTCATCAGTTTTTTCAAGGGCTCGCTGCTGATGGACAAGGATAAAATCCTGGAAAAACCTGGCGAGAATTCCCAGTCGGCCCGGCTGTTGAAATTTACCGATACCGGACGCATCAATGAGATTGAAGCTCATATTACAGCCTACATTTTTGAGGCCATTGAGATTGAAAAAGCCGGACTAAAAGTAAAGACGAAGAAACGGCCGGAGCCTGTCCCGGACGAACTGACCGCCTTTTTTGATGAATCCCCGGCACTTAAGGCGGCCTTTGAAAAACTCACCCCCGGCAGGCAACGAGGGTATATCATCTATTTTTCCCAGCCAAAACAGTCATCCACGCGGGTAGCCCGGATTGAAAAACATATCGGAAATATCATGAAGGGGATAGGTATGCATGACCATTACAAGCGTAATTAGAAAGAAGGTCCCCTGATATTAATTAAGAAGTATCACAGTTACTGAATGTGGCTTAAGTGTTATTTCTGCTTTTCCATTTTGCATACGCGGGTTTAAAACCTGTGGCTTTACCTGTTCAGGATTTTCAAAGGTATTCTGCGAATCCATAAATGGAGCAGATAGTGTTTCACCAGTTGCCTGTTTCAACATCCGGTCCTTCATCATCACCTCTACAGTTACCGATCGAACAGGATCCAGGTTTGTCAGCGCAAGGATTATATGACCATTTTCCTGTTTGGCCGCTATCGCATCCAGTCTTTGAAGTTCAACGTTGCCTTCAGCATAAATACCGGAATTATACGCCAACGAAAGACGCCTGGCTTGCTGGAAGGGGACATACAGCCGAAAAGCATGGTAGGTGGGGGTCAGAATCATCTCCTCTTCTTTCGTTATGATAAGTGACTGGAGAACATTAATCATCTGTGCGATATTCGCTCCCCGGACGCGTTCGGCATGACGGACGAAAATATTAAAATTCAATGCGGCGACGATCGCATCGCGGATCGTATTTTCCTGTTCAAGTGATCCGGGATCTGTTCCTTCGGTTGGGGCATACCAGGTACCCCATTCATCAACGAAGATTGCCACATTACCTTCCGGATCATACCGGTTCATGATTTTCTCATTCTCCGAGATGAAGCTATCCATACCAACGGTTTCTGCCAGCACATTCGCATACTGCTGATTGTCAAAGCCGGAGGCGGGTATGTTCGGAGGCCAACCATTCCGGGTATACCTGTGAAGTGAAATACCCCCGATATTCCAGGCCCAGCTTTTGGTTGACCATGCATTCATAATCACTTCCGTGTATTCGGCAAAATCGGCTCCGTCCGGCCCGACGGCAATATGCCTGGTATTCAGTGCCGGATTGTAATTTGTGCTGAAATTGGAGAATTTTTTAAGTTCAGTCAGGTACTCTTCGGCGGTTAGCGGACCGCCGCATCCCCAGGATTCGTTTCCGATTCCCCAGAAAGCAACTGGATAAGGATCCGGATGTCCATTCCGGCTTCTTTCAAGGGCGAGGGATGATCCTTCCGCGGTTAGATATTCCAGCCAATCCGCGGCCTCCTTGACTGTACCTGAACCTACATTGGCGGAGATAAAGGCATTCGCACCAATTTGTTTGAGAAAGTCAAAATATTCGTGCGTGCCAAACGTGTTAGGTTCCGGTCGTCCGGCCCAGCTGGCATTTATTCGCGCCATTCGTTCGTCCTGCGTTCCAATGCCGTCGCGCCAGTGATATTCATCGGCAAAACAGCCTCCCGGCCAGCGGACATTCGGAACGTTCAATTCCCTGAGAGCTTCAACAACATCATTTCTAATCCCGCGCGTATTCGGAATAGCCGATGCGGGTCCCACCCATACACCCTCGTAGATACCTCGTCCTAAATGTTCTGCGAATTGGCCAAATATGTGCCGGCTTATTTGCGGACCATCGCTCTCCGGATCAATGGTAATTAAGATTTTCTGATCCTCCTGTGCCTGTAAATTATACACTGCCGCGAGTATCAGGACAAGGCATAATGTGGCATTTTTGAAGTTTTTCACCTGGTAAGCTGTTAGATTTTACTTGACGTCCGGAACCAGTCAAAATCGGCAATTCCCCCGGGTTCCTTAGTGGCATAACTGAACAGCGCAAACCGGTACCCCATAAAGTGGGGAAGGGTATAACGCATCTGCAATTCATTGCCAATCCGTTCCCATGACTCTCCATCCAGGCTGTAATAAAAATAAGCCTTGTCCGTCAGGTCCCGGAAGTCCATACTTATTTTGAAATATACTGTTTCATTCTCCAAGTCAATTGATTCAATCTCCTCGAATTCACCGCCGGTGCCATTGACCATAACAATACGTAAATCGTCTTCCTTCTTCTCAACGCCAACATAACCGTAATTCAGCTGAAGTGCGCCGAGGCCGGCTACATCCCCGTTTTTAAGCTGACTAACATCAAGCGCCACACTTGCAGAGCTGACAGGTCCGTATGTCCGCTGGGTAAGCGTGTTTCTCGTCCGCAAAAAGCTCGTGTCCACCCGGTCATTGATCAGTCGTAAATACCCTGGTCGCTGATCAAGTGACCAGTAATCGTTCAACGGATTATGGTTCCACTGCCATTCCAGGGGGAGATCTGCCTCACCTTCTTCACGGTCAAATTCGTCCGAAGCGACAATGCCGCTAAGATCCTGTGGAGCTCCCATAATATTAAGGGTATCCGGCACGGCACCATCCATTCCAATCACCGGCCATCCATCCACCCATTTGGTGGGTGCCAGGTAGGGTATGCGGCCGACAGCCCCGTAATCGCGGAACAAGTACGAATACCATTCGCCATCAGGGGTATCCACCAATCCGCCCTGGGCGATGCCCCGGTCCTTAAGCACCACTTTGCCTTCGTACGGACCGGTGATCTGATCAGCCCGGTGCACAATCACGGTACGCATATCATTGCGTGGCCAGGATATGTTGTACAGGTAGTATTTTCCGTTCACTTTGAACAGCTGTGACCCTTCGGCGGGCAGCATGATATCCGAACCGGAAGGGGCGCTGGCATTTTCAATCAATACGCGTTCCGTTCCTTCTTTAACCCCGGAAAGATCCTCCCTGAGTTCGACCATGCGCAATTCGCCGCCTCCCCAGATCATGTAAATTTTTCCGTCGTCATCAAAAAATATGGAGTGGTCGTGATAGGAGGGGGCAAACGAAATGGTTTCCCACGGACCATTCTCTATGTCTTCAGTGACAAAAATGTAGGTTTTGTTAGTGGTACCGGAGAATGTACTGAGGTAGAACTTTCCTTCATGGTAACGAAGACAGCTTGCCCAGGAGCCGCGACCATAGGATTTTTGTCCGTTCCGTAGGGCCAGCGCGTCGATATCCGCGAGCGTGTCGTACGCGTAATTGACCAGTTTCCAGTTTACCAGGTTATTCGATTTCATAACCGGCACCCCCGGGCTCATGTGCATTGTGGTGCTGCTCATATAATAATTATCCCCAACGCGGATCATGGACACGTCCGGCACATCGGCCCATATCACCGGGTTTCGTCCTTTCACCAGGTTCTCAGAAGCGGCCGGTTCAGATGATTCGCTGCTTTCCGCTGCCTGCTGTTCGCAGGAAAAGCACATAGCTCCGAGAAAAAGCAATGCAGTGGCCGTTGACAACAAACTTCGATGTGCGAATGCAAATATCTTTTCAGAAATGAATGGTCTGCTCATTATTTTGACGTATGGATCTCAAAGTAATCGAAACTGGCGGTATTTGAACTTTCCTGTCCGTCCGATGTAGCATACATTCCGTACATGCAACCCACAAATCCGCCCGCAGTTTCAGTGCTCAGGTAGGTGGCATCCACATCCTGAAGCAAGGCCTGATAGGACTCTTCATCCTGGCCATAATAGAAGTGGTACTTGTTGCCACGTGCTTCAATTTTAATATGGACTCCCGCCTGGTCGTACGGCACTTCCGCGAGAGTTTCAAATCCATTCTCCGTTTGCTTCAGCAGCTGAATCCGGTCTGCGGTTTTGTTGACAAAATAGTAATGACTTTCATTCTGGAGAATGACCAGTCCGGCCATCTCATTCTCAGCCTCCGGTTCAAATTCAAGGTACGTACTTACCTCGCCTTCCAGGTGTGTCTGACGGCGCAAAACCAGGGAAGGATTTCCGGATTCGCTGATCACCTCCGGTCGTAACTGCATCGTAAGCATTCCCTCATCCGTATTTGCCTCGTACCACTTTTCCCTGACATTTCGCAGGAACATCCATCGCTGGTCCAGTGGCTGGTCGAAATCAATACGGTAATCAAATTTACCGCTTAACGGAACATCAGGTTCGGTGCTGCCTCCTGTGTCCGGCATTGGATATTCATACTGAACTTCTTCAAAATCCGGATTGATCACGGGCCACCCGTCGGTCCATTTCACCGGGGCGAGAAATGTCTCGCGGCCTGTATTGAAATGCCCGCCTTCGTAGGGCCGGGCTGCCAGGAAAACGGCCCACCATTCACCTGATGGGGTTTGTACCATGTCTGCATGACCGGCGGTAGTAATCGGATCCGGCCGGGAGGGGTCGAGGTGACGCTGGGTGAGAATAGGATTTTCTTCGTAAGGAATATATTCTCCCCTTACACTGTCTGATCGGAAAATAACTTCGGAGTGATTGTAGCCGGTTCCACCTTCCGCACACATGAGATAGTATAACCCATCTATCTTATAAATATGCGGCGCCTCAATCCATACCGGCTCCTGGGAGATGTCAACACCTCCATTAACCAGCAATTGCTCTTCGCCAACCAGTTTCATGGTTTCCAGGTCCAGTTCGCGAAGGCGTATCGTACGATGGCCACCGTAAAGCGGTTTATTATCAGGCGCCCCGTGATTATATACCACATACGCTTTTCCATCGTCATCAAAGAAAAGGGAAGGATCAATTCCGCCTGCCAGTTCAGGCAACCAGAAGGGTTCTGAATACGGCCCTTCCGGTGTCCTTGACCTTGAAATGAAGTTGCCATACCCATCAATCAGGGTACAGATCACATAAAAGTATCCGTCATTGTAGGAAATCGCAGGGGCGAAATATCCCCTGGAGATACGTTGCTCGTCCAGGTTCATCTGTTGATTTTCGTCCAGTACCGCACCGATCTGGTTCCAGTTAACCAGGTCCTTGCTGTGAAGTACCGGGATACCCGGAAAGTACCCGAAAGACGAATTCACCATGTAATAATCATCACCCACCCTGGTGATGCTCGGATCAGGGTTAAACCCGGCGAGAATGGGGTTGGTAAAAGTTTTAACTTCCTGTTGAGCGCTCTGGTCCGATTCCTCGACTGGTTTGTCAGCCGTGCAGGAAACCATGAACAACACTGCGGCAAGGGAAATGAACTTCATGGGTATATTTCTCATGAAAATGGGTTTAAAGAATTTATAATGATCCAGGATTGTGGCGTACTGTTACATACCTTCTTCCGGCTCCACGAGCGCGTCTATGGTCTGAATGCTGCCATCTTCATTGTAGTTGAGTTCGGTCATCTTGACATTACGCAAGTGCGTCTGACCGCCGGACAGGTAACTGTCATGGAAAAATAAATACCAGTTTCCTTTAAATTCCACAATCGAATGATGGTTGGTCCATCCAAGCACCGGTTTCAGGATAACTCCCTGGTAGGTAAACGGTCCGTAAGGTGAATCGCCTGTGGCATACGCGATATTATGGGTATCCCCGGTCGAATAGGAGAGATAGTATTTTCCATTGTATTTATGCACCCACGCTGCTTCGAAAAACCTGCGGTCATGGTCCCCGGCCAGGATAGGATTACCATCCTGGTCAAGTATCTCGATTTTCTTAGGATCTTCGGCAAATTGCAGCATATCATCGCTCATTTTAGCAATACGGGGCGCGATAGCCGGCTCATCTTCAGCAGGTTCGTCGGCATACGGACTGTCATCGGTCGATACGTAGCTGCCTGTACGCCATTTCTGGAGCTGACCGCCCCAGATTCCACCGAAATACATGTAATAGCTTCCGTCGTCATCTTTAAAGACCGCCGGATCCATACTGAAACTGCCTTCAATGTAATTCTCTTCGGGCTCGAACGGACCAGCCGGATTATCCGCCACGGCGGCTCCGATATGAAAAATGCCTTCCTCGTCCTTTGCCGGGAAATACAAGTAGTAAGTACCATCTTTTTCGGCAGCATCCGGTGCCCACATTTGCCTGGAAGCCCATGGAACGTTATCCACATGCAAAACTTCGCCGTGATCGGTCACTTCACCGCCCACTTCCTCCATGGAATAGACATGGTAATCCTTCATATCGAAATGTCCGCCCAGGTCATCCTCCGGCGTATCTGATTCAATATCGTGGGAAGGGTAGATATAAAGTTTACCTTCGAATACATGGGCCGACGGATCAGCCGTGTACAAATCGGTAATCAATGGCTGAATTTCATTAGATTCTGGAGAATCAGTTTCTGCCGAGGCAGTGGAATCCGCTGCCGTACTTTCCCCGCTTTCTGACTGGGAATTGTTGCAGGCCATAAAGCCGCCTGTGATTAACAGAAGAATAGCTGTGAACGATTTTTGCATTGGTTTCTGGAGTTTAAATACCGGTAATATTGGTTTTATTGATTGAATACATTCGTAATGGGTCGTCGTTGGCTGCGACCAGTAATTTTTCTTCCCCGCCTAACCTCACTGTCACCACATCCTTGACATTGTAGGGAATGCGCAATCCACTGATACGCGGAGGAATTGCTTCATAATTCATGTCACCCAGCCCTTTCAGGAGATAACCGGGAGAGGCATCCGCCGGGGTCGTCTCTACTTCCGTATCAAATTTATTTCCGGCAATGAGCAGGTCCGTTATCCCATCCTGGTCAAAATCATCGGCGATAATGGCGTTCAGGGTAGAGAACTGAGCTTCTTTAGGCAACTCAATAACATTGAATTTACCACCATCATTTTCCAGGATCACACTGGTAAGGATATGAACCTTGCGATGATACGCCTGCTCCTTGCCAGGGCCAAGGATTTCATCAATCGTGGCATTCGCAAAGGATGTGAACGTAGGAAACTGCCGGGCGATGTTGGGCACCTGCTGGGAGGAACATTCGCGGCCCCTGACCGGAACCAGTTCTCCTCCATTATATTTTGCCAGGAAAATATCATTGGTTCCGTTCATATCAAAGTCATTGGCATATACCTGGAACGGCTTTTCCGGACTTGCTTTGAATTTGTAGTTTTTACCCAGGTTTCCGACAATCAGGTCCATGTCGCCATCCTGGTCCAGGTCTGCCGCCTGGATACGGTTCCACCATCCCTCAGTCATGTGCAGCCCCATTCGGTTGGAGATATCTGTGAAGACTCCGTCCTTCACTTCAAAAACGGTTACCGGCATCCATTCTCCCGCTACCACAAGTTCTTTGGTGTCATCGCCCTGCACGTTAACCCACTCCGCCGTATTCACCATACCAATGCGGGCAATCTCCGGAGCCATTTCACTCGTACGGTCTGTGAAATCTCCGTTGTCATTAATAAAAATGTAACTCGTGGCAGGGAGGGGGTACCGGTCAGCGATGACCTGTCCGCCGATAAACAGATCCAGGTCACCATCCCCGTCGATGTCGTTGGGTGCTACCACCGAACTGCTGCTTTCGGTTGCCAGTCGCTGGCCCCGGGTAAAGCGCCCTTGTCCGTCATTTATATAGATCCTGGTATGATACCATTCTGATCCTTCGCGGAATTCGCTGCCTCCGCTGGCCACAATGAGGTCCTGATCGCCGTCCTGGTCAATATCCACAAAGGATGCCCCCATGTCTTCAAATTGACGGTCGTCGGCAAATACCTTGCTGCTGACCGCAACGAACTCATTGCCCTTCTGTACGAAAACCTGGCCGGCTTGTCCGGCTGCTCCTCCCACATAAAAATCTTCGAGGTCATCACCATCCGCATCTCCCTTGGCGATGAACGGTCCGTTTTTCGAGAACATGTGGGGCAGGAGAATCTGCTTCTCGTACTCATTAAAGTTGTTTTCGTTGTGTTTGAAATCTGGTGCTTTTGCCTCCGTGAACAGCATGGAAGGTTTCTTTTTTGGAGAATTTTTTCGGACTGCCTCGCTCCAGGCAGGACGAAGGGTCTGGTTGGCGTCCACTTCCCTGAGGGTGGTGGTTTTACCGTCAGGCCATTTTACTTCCACACTGTCAAGTGTATTCACTTCTCCCAGTCCGAAATGGACAACCGGGTCATTGGAAGACAGGTAGCCGCGAACTGTTTTCTGTTCAAAGAACTTAATGCCGTCCCGGTGATAAAGTGTGATCTTGGCACCAAGTCCGTCGTTATTACTTTCAGGTCCCTGCAGATCAAGTTTCAGAAAGTTACTGGCCCCGTCGATCGTGTTTTCATACAGGAATGCATTCTGATCCAGGTTATTCACCACAAGGTCAAGGTCCCCGTCATTGTCCAGGTCGGCTACGGCCGCTCCGTTGGAAAAGCTGGTTTCTTCGAATCCCCATTCTTCCGAAACATCCTCGAAGGTAAGCTCCCCGGTATTGCGCATCAGGTAATTTCGTACCTCGACCGGGTTGTACAGGTTGATAATCTCATCGAAATTCTCGGTGAACATTTTCAGCGGACTGTTGTATTTCCCGCGCATCCGCATGGCAAACTCTGTAAGCCGGTTCTGGGCATCCCCGTCAAACAGATCCCGGCGTGTGCCGTTGGAAACAAACAGATCGCGGTACCCGTCATTATCAAAATCAGATGCGAGAACGGCCCAGCTCCAGTCGGTTTTGGCCACCCCTGCCAGCTGGGAGATTTCGCTGAACATAAGTCCGCCCTGGTTCAGGTGGAGCATATTGTGCATATACTGTTTGTGATACCCGGCATCAAGGATCGCATAGAAGCCCTTAACATCCATCGAAGGCATGGAAATCTTTGAGCGCTGGTAATTCTCCGGCCTCATTTCCATCACAAACAAGTCTTCCAGTCCGTCATTATTGATGTCCGCAATATCCGCGCCCATAGAATAAAGCGAGATATGGTTGGTGGCATCTTTAACAGACTCGCGGAAAGTCCCGTCTCCCTGGTTGATATAGAGGTAATCTGAAATGGAGTAATCATTGGATACAAAAAGATCGGTGAATCCGTCATCATTGACGTCAGAAGCCACCACGCTCAGGGCGTATCCGTAATTATTGGTGATCCCGGACTCCCGGCCACGCTCGACAAACTTCCCATTCTCATTCACATAAAGCTTATCGCGGTTCTTGTCCGGAGAATTGTACTGACGCTTCTCCATTTCGGAAAGAGGCAGGTAGAACGAATCCGGGCGGTTAATGACATAGGCATCCAGGTCATTGTCGTTATCCATATCAAAGAAAACCGCATGGTTTGAATATCCGCTGTCGTTGAGGTTATAATCGGCTGCTTCCTCTTTAAAGGTGAGGTCACCCTGGTTGATGAACAGGAGGTTGGTCCTGTCTTCTTCCTCATCCATCCAGCCGCCCCGGCTCACGTAAATATCCATGTATCCGTCCCCGTTGACATCCGCCATGGTCACACCATTGGCCCATCCGCCGGGCCCGGCAACGCCTGCTGCAGCAGTAATATCCTCAAATTCCATGTCACCCTTGTTGAGGTAAAGTTTGTTGGGCACCTCATTTCCAGTAAAGTAGATATCGGGCAGGTCATCATTATTAATGTCTCCAACAGCGACACCGCCTCCATTATATACATAGGCGAAAAAGTCAAAGAAGTTTTCAAAGCGCTCCTCCACCGTATTTGTAAAGCGGATGCCACTTTGTTCCGGACTGATCAGCTGCATGATCGCTTTCGGTGCCTTCTGATCATCAGTATTTTCCGAAACAAGCTCTTCCCCGGACTGGCATGCCACAATAAGACAGGCAGGGAAGGCGAGTAAAAACAAATTCAGGATCGTGGTATTTTTTCTCATGGATACTGACTTAATCGATTGCGCAAATTCACCTGTATTTAACCGCGTTAGCAGAAAATTTTTATCGGGAATTTTACTTCGGGTTAAAATCAAATATAGCACTTTACACATTTATTACATCAGTTATGCACCCAAATACGGGAAATCCATCAAATATTTTCAAATATTTCACAATCGATTGCGTAATTTTTAGAAAAGCTTTTTATATTGGATATCAAATTATCAGATTGTCGACATTACCGACCTGGAATAAATTAATTGCCTAACTCTATCTGCTTAAGAACTTATGTCTCTTACAAAAAAATTACCCATGAATAAATTAATACTTCTGCTATTGGTGTTACTGCCCGGACTGCTTCTTGTAAGTTGTGAAGAGGAAGCAGCGGAAGACAGGCTCACCGGATCCAATCCGTCGGGCAACACGAACGATGTAAGTGAACGAATAACCGGTTTTGACGCCAACCGTTCTGGTGCCGGAGCAATGCTTACCGCCCAGGGGAATAATCTTTCCGGGGTGGAGCAAGTTTACATTGCCGGAGATTTCGCCAGTAACGTGGTTGCAACGGATAGCGAAGTTTCTTTTACAGTCCCTGTAACCGTTCCCCTTGGCATGCAGGATATCGTTTTCATATTCGAGGGACCGGATCGTGCGACAGCTTCCATTGAAATGGTTTCGCTTCCGGTTGTTAACTGGTTTGACCTACAGGAAGGCACGGAAGGCGATGAAGTAACTGTGTATGGTAATAATTTCGGGTTTGTAGAAAGCGCCAATGTCGGAGGTGTGGCAGCCTCTGTTTCTAATGTGACTGACAATTCGGTCACTGTAACGGTACCTTCCGGCGCGGAGACCGGTCCGATCGAACTGATTACTGAAGCCGGAAACGGCACCAGCCCTTACGAATTTGCCGTATGTGATACAGAGCCGGACAATTACTACTGCCTGGATCCGCTGAACGGAAATGGTGGATTTGAGGACGGTACGATAGGAGTTATTGGTGAAGGTGGTGATATTGGCGGCGGATCCTTTACTGCCGGTGCACCCGGTGCCCAGTGGGAAATAGTCGAAAGTCCCGGAGGAGCACCCGGCCTTGGAGATTTGACATTGAAAGTTACAATTAACGAATTGCAGAACGGGGGAACTGATTCCTGGAGAATCCAGTGGGTAAACAACCAACCTGCGTTCGGTGACCTGGATGGATATGAAGTTCCTGCCAACAGTCGTTTTGCTATCCTTGGTAAAATATGGTCTGATCAGGGCGGACGAACCGCGGCTGTCAATGGCGCCAGAAGAACGCCTTGTTGTGGAGGATTTGCCGGCGGGGAAACCATTACCCTTAACCAGGGCTGGAATATAATTGAGTTGGAAGTACAACACAGTACCGGAGACCACGATGCAGGAAATGATGTGCATGCGGCCATGGAGGTGAACCTTAACTTTTCAGAAAACCTCGGAGGTGAATTCTACATTGATGATTTCAGAATGGTGGTAATCGGTGACTACCAGCAATAGAGCTGCAACACAGCGATAACTAAAGTGAGAGAAATTCGTTGGGTTGCCCGGCGAATTTCTTGTTAATACGCATTTTAAATTCTTAAGAATTATACCGGAACACCTGGATGCCTGCGGGTATATTAATACTGTTTAGAAAGATTGGGGCTGTTGGTTTGATTATCGCGACAGCCACAGGTACAGTATGTAGTCAGACAAAATTTACCGAAGTTGCGGCGCAGGAAGGCGTGCAGGTCGCCCACCATCACGATATGCAGGATCCGAGTTACGGAACCGGAGCGGTCTGGTTTGACTGCGATGGCGACGGAGACCTGGATTTATTTGTTTCCAATCGGGGCGCCAATCATTTATTCCGGAATAACCGTATTGGGAATGGTACACCTGATTTCACGGATATCACTACCCCGGTAATAGCCGATGCCGGACGGGACGGTTGCGGGGCTGCTGCGGCAGACTATGACAATGACGGGGACATGGACTTGTTCCTTACCAATTATTCAGACGATCTTTTACTGGAGAATGACGGTTCGGGAAATTTTACCGATGTCACTTCACGTGCCTTTCCCGGTCTGTCCCCGCTAATGCCTCAGTTTGGTTCGTCGGCCGCCTGGGGTGACCTCAATAATGACGGGTGGCTCGACCTGTATGTTTCCAATTATGATCACGTGGATTCCACAATCGCCCCGTCTGACTTTTTGTTTATCAGCAATGGTGGTTCACCTGTAACCTTTGAAAACAGATCTTCCCTGCTGGCAGGAGATGTTGATCAAGACGGGACGGATGACCTCAATGGTTTTGGCTTTATCGGGATCATTACCGATGTCAATAACGACGGGTGGGCAGATATCTTCGCGACGAATGATTGTCCGCTCGGCCCGGAAGGTAATAAATTGTGGATCAATAATGGAGACCTCACATTTACAGAGTCCATTGCGGAGATCGGTCCGTTTACCAGGGGAATCACCACGCCCGAATGTTCGGATGTCATGGGGATTCCCCGGGGCGATCCAAATCACGATGGCTGGCTGGATTATCATATGACCAATGTCCATGTATACGGGGAGAATTCCGTACTCCTGCAAAATAACGGGCAAAACCTCCTTAATGTATCAGGACCAGCCGGACTGGATAAAATTAATTTCAAGCCGGAAAACGGGCTGCTGTTTACCTGGGGAACAAATTTCCTGGATTATGACCTGGATACGTGGCAGGACCTGGCAGTTGCCGGGGGGTCGCTGCGTGACGTGTACCAGCCGAATTTTCTTTTTCATAATGAAAATACGGAAACCGGCGGAATCCCGGGCTTCCGGCAGGTCAGCCGGGATGAATCAGGAATCGCCAATGGAGCAAGTACCAGGACCATGGTGATGGCAGATTACGATATGGATGGAGATCCGGACTTGTTCACCGTGAATTTTAATGATGTCTCCTCCCTGTATCGTAATGAAAATAACAATGGTAATCACTGGTTTGCACTGGAATTGCAGGGAGCCGGGGCACCCCTGAGCAACCGGAATGGTATCGGTGCCAAAGTGCGGCTGATCACACCTGATAACGTGGCACAATTTCATGAAGTACACAGTGGTTCCAGCCTGGGAGGCGGCGATGATATTGCTGCTTATTTCGGACTGGCCGGTCATGAGACATTCGACCTGGAAATTACCTGGCCTTCCGGGATCCGCCAGGTGATGAAAGCACAACAGGCCAATCAGCGACTGCGTGTTAAGGAACCTGCTGTCCTTGTGACACTGGATGCAGAAAATTCGGTTTTGAAAAAAGACAGTCCGTATACTATCCGCTGGAAAGCTTCTTTCAGCGAAGACGTTCGGATTATTCTGAAAGATTCGAACAGTCAGGAGTGGCTGATCGCAGAATCTGAAGTAAATGACGGCCAGTTTACCTGGACTCCCGCAATTGATCTGCCAAACGGGCATTATCAGTTGCAGGTTATCAGTACCACCAGCGCAGATGATTCCGGTTGTTCTGAATTATTCTCCATTACTGGAGCAGCGGATGCTCATGTTTGGATTGAGACACCTGATGGTGGGGCTCTGCTGGAGAATAATAAGCAGGTTGATATTACCTGGGGAGCAGCAAATGCCACCGGTAATGTTTCACTGGTGTTGTTCAACGGGGAAACAGAGCTGGGTCAGGTAGCCGAATCGGTAAGTAACGACGGATTGTATAGTTGGGTGGTGCCTGACACGCTTAACGGAAATAACTTTTTCCTGGAGATTCGCACGGAAGCCGGATATACTGACCGGATGGAACGTCCATTCTCCATTATTAAGAATTACATTGATTATCAGGTGCCGGACATACCGGCAATCGGAGGAACACAGTCGCATGCACGGATCTGGAATGAAATGTTGCTTGAATGTATACGGAATGATTACGCCCGTCCGACTGTACACGCCAGGAACCTGTTTCATATATCAGCGGCCATGTACGATGCCTGGGCAGCCTTTGACGAAGAGGCCCGTCCGTATTTTCTGGGGAATACCCGCGGCAATTTATTTATTCCATTTGAAGGAATTCCTTCTTCCATAAACCCGAAACGTTCACAGGAAGAGGCAATCAGTTATGCCGCCTACCGGCTGATGAAGTACCGCTTCAGAAATTCTCCCGGCGCACCTGATATTCTTGATCAGATTGATATCCTGTTCAATTACCTGGGCTACGATGCGACCAATACCTCGGTCGATTATACGGATGGTTCTCCCGCAGCTCTCGGGAATTACATCGCCGAAAAGATCATTGCCTATGGCTTACAGGATGGGTCCAACGAGGGTGGTAATTACGAAAACCGGTATTATAAGCCGGTAAATCCGCCGATGTACCCGCTGGGTTCTGGAGCCGGGGATATCATGGACCCCAACCGCTGGCAGCCCCTCACGTTCGAAACCTTTATAGATCAAAGCGGAAATGTCATCCCCGGGGGATCGCCCTCTTTCCTTAGTCCGGAATGGGGTGACCTGGTACCGTTTTCACTGAATGAAAGCGATCTGACAATCCATGAGCGGGACGGGCATGAATACCGCGTATATCACGATCCGGGTCCGCCGGCATACCTGGATCCGTCTACCGGGGGAGGGAATTCCGAATACTATAAATGGGGATTTGAACTGGTGTCGGTCTGGTCGTCCCACCTGGATCCTTATGACGGTGTAATGTGGGATATATCACCGGCCTCACAGGGAAATATTGAAACGTTGCCCGGGACCCTGGATGAATATGATCAGTTTTACAGGCTGACAGAAGGTGGTGACCCCGGTCAGGGGTATGAGATAAATCCGGTAACCGGTGCACCTTATGAGACCCAGTTGGTTCCCCGTGGAGATTATACGCGCGTTCTGGCCGAGTTCTGGGCGGATGGCCCGGATTCTGAAACACCTCCCGGACATTGGTTTACCATTCTGAATTATATCAATGATCACCCGGATCTGGAAAAACGTTTCCAGGGAGAAGGCCGGATCGTTCAGGACCTGGAGTGGGATATTAAATCCTATTTTATACTTGGAGGGGCCATGCACGATGTGGCGATTTCCTCCTGGGGGATCAAAGGGTACTACGATTACATACGGCCCGTTTCTGCGATCAGGTATATGTGCAGTATGGGGCAAAGTTCGGATCCGGAACAGCCCAATTACCATCCAGCGGGGATAGAGCTGATCCCCGGATATATTGAAATGATATCACCCGGCGACCCGCTGGCAGGAGCTGACAATGAGCATGTGGGTAAAATAAAAGTAAAAGCCTGGCGGGGACATAATGAGATTACCGACCCCGGGGTTGATGAAGCCGGTATCGGCTGGATACTTGGAGATGACTGGATTCCGTATCAGCGGCCTTCTTTTGTCACACCGCCCTTTGCCGGATACGTGTCGGGTCATTCGACCTATTCCAGGGCTGCTGCGGAAATTCTGACCAGGCTCACCGGTGACGAATATTTTCCGGGCGGAATGAGTGAATTCGTAGCCCCGAAAGATGATTTCCTGGTTTTTGAAAAAGGTCCGAGTACCGATGTGGTCCTGCAATGGGCCAAATATACAGATGCTGCAGACCAGTGCAGCCTGTCCAGGATATGGGGAGGGATACATCCGCCGATCGATGACATTCCGGGAAGGAAAATCGGGAAGGATATCGGGATTGAGGCCTTTGAATATGCACGTTCATTTTTCACCGAGGAAGTAGTTACCTCAGTGCCGGATTATTTTTCCGATGAACTGGTTATGTACCCTAATCCGCTTGACCAGGATCAGTTAAACTTCAGGATTCCCGGAAAAGATAAACTTATTCACGTATCAATCTTTGATGTGCGCGGCGTTGCTCTTTTTGAAGAGGAAGTAAGACCAGTAAATGGTATGGCCACCCTTGACCTCAGCCGGCTGGGACAGGGAATGTACATTATGAAACTGACGGGGAAAACGTCAGAATTTACTCAGAAACTAATCAGGAAATAAACGATGGATTTCAAAAAGACTATTTATATCATTCTCCCGCTGACTGCCCTTGTGTTGCTTAGCGCCGCCCTGTTTCTCCCCGTTGATGACGACGCCCGCAAAGAACAAGAGGGGCTTAAGGATTATTTTGACGGGTACTATCGTATCGGTGCTGCGGTTCCGTCCCGCTTTCTCCGCGACGGCAGCGAACTGGACCTGATTAAAAAGCATTTCAACAGCCTTACCTCGGAAAACGATATGAAGTGGATGAATATTCATCCGCGGCGTGATCAGTACAACTTTGAAGTGGCTGACCGGCTCGTGGAGCTTAAGAAGGAAATGGACCTTTTTGTGGTGGGTCATACCCTGGTCTGGCACAGTCAGCTTGCGCCCTGGGTCCTTAAGCCTGAACCGGTAGGGGACCCGGCAAAGGATACGCTGATGGTGGACCGGGAAACCCTCAGAACCTATATGAAGGATCATATCGAAACCATCGTGGGCAGGTACAAGGGACAGATCGATGGTTGGGACGTGGTCAATGAAGCCCTGAATGAAGACGGAACCCTGCGCGAATCGGGCTTTTTAAAAGTGATGGGCGCTGAATACATTCCATTTGCTTTTCAGACCGCAGCGAAGGCAGATCCGGAAGCCGAACTGTACTACAATGATTATAACCTCGTGAATGCAGAGAAACGGGACGGAGCGATCCGGATCGTTCGGAAGCTGCAAAGCCAGGGGATAAAAATTGATGGTGTAGGGGTCCAGGCCCATTGGGAACTGAACTATCCGCCAATCAGCGAGATTGAAGAAGCTATTGAAAAATATGCCGCGACGGGGGTAAAGGTGATGTTTACCGAACTGGATGTATCGGTACTTCCGAGTCCGTGGCGAATGCCTACCGCGGATGTAAGTACCAGTTTTGGTAATAATGAACGGATGAACCCATACACAGACGGACTGCCGGATTCGGTTCAGGAGCAGCTGGCTCAGCGGTACCGGGAAATATTTGAGTTATTTAATAAACACAGGGACAAGATCAGCCGGGTGACATTCTGGGGGCTTCATGACGGGGTGTCCTGGAAAAATGGATTTCCCATTCGCGGACGCACAGACTACCCGCTGTTGTTTGACCGGCAACTGCAACCCAAGCCTGCCTACCATGCCGTAATTGAAACCACTGAAAAATAGAGCAACTATGCCAATTAACAATATGAGGAGCAATTTATTCAGATATACAGCTTTACTGGTCATTTCAGGCATGCTGACATTTTCAACATATGCCCAGGATGCCTTGAACGACATCAGAACGGTCAGGACTGAAGCGGGATTTCCGGAGAATTCTATTCTGACGTCGGAAAAAAGGCAGGGAAAGTTTGCCCTGGTGGAAAACGGGACTCCCGCAGCCATCCTGGTCAGCAATTCCGATCATGCCGGGGTGGTAAGAATAGCTGAAATATTCAGGAAGGACCTGAGCCTTGTGTCCGGAAGTGAAGCCAGTCTTGTGAAAGGAGAGGAATCAGTTTCCGATCAGGTGATCATTGTGGGGACCGCGGGGAAAAGTCCACTGATTGATCAGTTAAGTGCCTCCGGAAAAATTGATGTGTCGGGACTTGATGGCAAATGGGAACAATTCATGATTACCCGGGTCAGGAAGCCAATGGACGGGATTGATAACGCCCTGGTCATTGCGGGAAGCGATAAGCGGGGCACTATTTACGGGATGTTTACCTTGTCCAAACAGATGGGAGTGTCTCCCTGGTACTGGTGGGCAGACGTTCCGGTCAAGCAGCGGGAGAATATTTATGTGAAAGACGGCAATCATACGCTCGGCGAGCCGGATGTCCGGTATCGCGGGATTTTTATCAATGATGAAGCACCGGCGTTGCGCAACTGGGCCCAGGAAAAATTTGGTGACTTCAATCATGAATTCTATGAAAAGGTTTATGAGCTGATACTCAGGAATAAGGGCAACTACCTGTGGCCGGCGATGTGGCGCCCGAGTGTCTTTGCCACGGATGACCCGAAGAACCTCGAACTCGCAGATGAGTATGGTATAGTCATCTCTACCACACACCACGAACCAATGATGCGCTATCATGAAGAATGGAGCCGGTACAACGGGGGCGCATGGAACTATGAGACCAATAAAGAGAAACTGCGTGAATTCTGGAAAGAGGGGATCGAGCGGATGGGCGATCATGAAAGTGTGGTGACCGTAGGTATGCGGGGTGACGGCGATGAGGCCATGAGTGAAGAGACTGCCACCGGACTTATGAAAAGAATTATCGCCGATCAGCGGGGGATCATTGAAGAAGTGACCGGCGAACCGGCGGAAGAGACTCCACAGGTTTGGGCCATCTACAAAGAAGTTCAGGACTATTATGATAAAGGAATGCGCGTGGATGATGATATTCTTGTATTGTTTTGTGATGATAACTGGGGAAACCTGCGCATTCTCCCGAAAAAAGAAGACCTGGACCATGAAGGCGGGTACGGCATATACTACCATTTTGATTTCGTGGGAGGTCCGGTTTCCTACCGATGGATCAATGTTACCCAGATCGAACGCGTATGGGAACAAATGAACCTGGCATACGAATGGGGGGTGGAAGATCTGTGGATTGTGAATGTCGGGGATATAAAGCCTATGGAGTTTCCTATCAGCTTTTTTTTGGATTTTGCCTGGGATACAGAAATGGAGGCGGCGGATCTTCCCGCTTACTATGATGACTGGGCTTTGGAGCAATTCGGACCGGAGCAGTCCGGGGAAATTGCGGACATCACCGCACTTTATACTAAATACAGTGCACGGCGGACCCCGGAAATGATAAAGCCTGATACCTACAGCTTTAGTAATTACCGGGAAGCCGACCGTATAGAACAGGAATATCACCAGTTACTGGACCGGAGCCAGGCGGTTTATGATAACCTGGCAGACAGCCGCCGGGATGCCTATTATCAACTGGTACATTTTCCCATCCTGATCAGCGCCAACCTCAATGATATGTACATCGCGGCTGGTAAGAACAGGCTGTACAGCCTGCAAAGCAGGGCATCGGCCAATTATTACGCCGAAAAGGTAAAGGAGTATTTTGAAAAAGATGCAGAGCTGACCAGGGAGTATCATGAAGAGCTGGCAGATGGAAAATGGAACCATATAATGTCACAGACGCATATAGGTTATATGAGCTGGAATAATCCGCCAGTCAACCGAATGCCCGAGATAACCTACATCCAGGCGCCGGAAGAGGCAGGACTGGGATACGTGGTGGAATACGGACATAGCAGGTTTCCCTGGGACCAGAGCGGAATGTTCAGCGGCAGCTTTTCTCCATTTGATCCGTTAAATGATCAGCATTATTACGTAGAGATATTCAATACCGGTGAGACTGCACTGAATTACACGCTGGACCCGCAGGCTGACTGGATTCAGGTCGCAGAGGAAAGCGGAACCATTGAACACGAACAAAGAATAGAAGTTTCCATCGTCTGGGACCAGGTGCCGGAAGGAGTGAAGGAGGGTGAGTTGGTGCTTTCCGGTGCCGGCAGGGAGTTTACCATTAAGGTTCCGTTGCGAATGGAATATCCGGATGCTGCAGGCTATATAGAGAACAATGGAGTGGTGTCGATCGAGGCATCGGGTTATTCTAATAAATCGGTTGCGGAGAATTTGACATGGACGGAGGTTCCAAACCTGGGCAGGACAGCGTCGTCAATGACCATCGAACCGGCGAATGCAGATCAGGTGATGCCGCCGGAATCTCCTTACCTTGAGTACGAATTTACCTTGTTTGACGGTGGCGACCTTACCGTACACACCTACTTGTCTCCTACACTTAATTACAAAAAAGAAGAAGGATTGAAGTTCGCGGTTTCTATTGACGATGAAACCCCTAAAATCATCAATATTCACGAAGGAGACAGCATTCCCGACTGGGAATACCCTGAATGGTGGAATAATTCTGTAACTGATCACATCAGGATCAGGGAATCAGAACATAAGGAAATAGGTGAGGGCAAACATACATTGAAAATCTGGATGGTTGATCCAGGAGTGGTGTTCCAGAAATTTGTGATCGATGCAGGCGGACTCAGGCCCAGTTACCTCGGCCCGGAGGAGAGTAAAAAAATTAAATAATTGTAGAAATAACATTTTTTTGTAAAAAACTGTAATTCTGCGCAAGAAACTAACACAATCGATTGCATAATTTTCAAAATATTTCTAGCTTACATATTAATAGCCGAATCATATATCAGACCAATAGTTGAAATGAACCAATTAATCGCAAATCTCTCTGTTGAAAAAATCTACGCCATATGAAACATGCATTTTTACTAAACTATTTTAATCGCACCGAGCCTGGCCGACGGAATATCTGGCTGGCATGGAAAATGGCGCTTCTGGTTGTTTTCCTGGCATCCGGTTCTGTTCTGGCACAGGACAGGGTCGTCAGTGGTGAAGTTACTGATGAGGTGGGACAGCCCCTCCCGGGTGTCAACGTATTAGTACAGGGTACCAACCAGGGAACTGTTACCGACGTTAACGGGCAGTATTCACTTTCTGTCAGTGGCAATAATGCCGTACTGGTATTCAGTTTTGTGGGATATGCTACCCAGGAAGTCTCCGTCGGGAGCCAGAGTACCATTGATTTGAGGATGAACCTTAGTGCTGAAACGTTGTCAGAAGTTGTTGTTGTTGGTTACGGTACTCAAAAGAAGAGTGACGTAACCGGGGCGATCTCCTCAGTAGGGGAGAAAACCATCGAGGAAGTCCCTGCGCCCAACGTAGCCCAGGCAATTCAGGGAAGGATTGCCGGTGTGCAGATTCAGCCAACCTCTTCAAGGCCAGGCGCCGAAATGGAAATCCGGATCAGGGGTAACCGTTCCATGAGCGGGGCAAACAATCCGCTGATCGTACTGGATGGAATTCCCTACCTGGGAAGCCTGAACAGTATTAACCAGGGGGATATCAAATCCCTGGAAGTATTGAAGGATGCCTCAGCAACGGCCATTTATGGTTCCAGGGGCTCCAATGGTGTAATCCTGATCACCACTAAGCGCGGTTCTGCAGGAGATATGCGGGTTTCGTATAATGGGTATGCAGGTATTTCCACTCCATTAGACAATTATGAAGTCTTCAACGGGCAGGAATATGCATCGCTGGTGCTGGACTCCCAGTTTCAGCCACTAACGCCGAATGAAACAACCAACCTCCTGGAAGGACGTGAGGTCAACTGGCAGGACCTTATGCTGAAGAACGGCTACATTACCAATCATGAGCTGAGCCTGTCAGGCGGATCTGAAAGAACACAATACATGGCATCTGCCAACTTCTTCAAGGAGACCAATGCACTGCCTGGCCAGAAGTTCTCACGCTATTCGCTGAGGCTGTCACTGGATCATGAAATCAGTGACCGGGTTCGTTTTGGAATCAGTACCATGACCACCTATCGTGTTACGGAAGGACAGAGTCAGAATCCTTTCTTTAGTTTGCTGACATTAAGTCCTCTGGTCAATCCTTATACCGAAAGCGGGGAAATCAATCGATTGCCACTGGATGGGGGACATATTGATGCGCCTTTTGCGATCAACCCGCTCCTTTTATATAATGAGGATCTCTGGGAATCGAATAACCGGACCCTTCAGACATTTACCAGTCTTTACGGAGAAGTAGACATTATTGATAACCTCAAATACCGCATCAATGTAGGTCTCGACGCCAGTTTCTCTAAGGGCGGTAATTTTTCCAGTGCATTGCTGGGAAGCAGTGGTGCGAACAGCGCCAGTGTCTCCAATAATGCCGGGGTCAATTACACCATTGAGAACCTGCTGATCTATGAGAAGACATTTGCTGATGTGCATAATGTAGCATTTACCGGTCTGTTTAGTGTTCAGCAGAATGAATACCATCAGCAGGGTTTCAGCGCTACAGGTATTGCAGATGACCAGTTACAGTATTACAATTTTGAGCTGGCCAATGAGCCTATCGCCCAGAATACCTATTATGAGAAGTGGGGACTGGAGTCTTACATGGCCCGTTTCAATTACGGGTATGATGACCGTTACCTCGCTACTTTTACCTGGAGACGGGACGGATCCTCAAGGCTTTCCGAAGGAAATAAATACTTTGACTATCTCGCCGGAGCAGTGGGGTGGAATATTACAAATGAAAGTTTCTGGAATGTGGATTTCGTTTCCAACCTGAAATTAAGGGTGGGTTATGGAACCACATCGAACCAGGCGATTTCACCTTATGCCTCACTGGGCCTGCTTATTGATATTCCTTATAGTTTCGGTCCTGACGGCGGTCAGAACGGGTATTATGTAAACCGTTTACCAAACGAAGATCTGGGTTGGGAGTTTACGGATAATATTAATCTCGGACTGGATTTCGGATTGCTGACCAACAGGATCACCGGTTCGATTGACGTGTATAAGCAATATACGTCAGACATTCTCCAGGCCAGGGCCCTGCCCATCATGTCCGGTATAAACGGTAGTTTCAACCAGAATATTGGCGAAACTGAGAACCGCGGACTTGAAGTGGCTATCAACGCATTAGTTGTAGAAGCCAGTTCGCCCGGAGGGTTCAGCTGGGAAGTTGACGCGAACTTCACCACATGGCGCGAGGAGATTACCAAACTGGCGGATGATGCACAGCGTAATGTCGGGAACGGCTGGTTTGTCGGAGAGCCTATCAACGTGGTATTTGATTACCAGAAAGAAGGAATCTGGCAGCTTGATGAAGCAGATGAAGCGGCCAATTTTGACGGACGTTTGCCCGGAGACATTAAAGTGGCAGACCTGAACGGAAACGGAATACGCGATGCCGAAGACCGGACCGTTCTTGGAAGTCTTAACCCGGACTGGCTCGCAGGTATGACCAACCGGTTCTATTACAGAGGTTTTGATCTCTCCGTGGTGATGTATGCACGGGTAGGGGGACTGGTAGTAAGCAGATTACACCAGGCCAATGTAGCTTATCCGATCGCTACCATGGAAGGCCGCCGGAATCAGGTTCGCGCGGATTACTGGACACCTAATAATCCGACAAATGATTATCCACGCCCGGGTTTACAAAATCCGGCCTATGGTTCAACGCTGGGATATTTTGACGGCACATTTATGAAAATACGGAGCATTAACCTTGGATACCAGTTCCCACAGCGATGGCTGGAAGGTGCTGGCATTAACTCAGCAAGGGTGTATGTAACAGCCAATAACCCGTTTAAAGCATTCTTTTCTGATGTGGTAGATGCCGGAGCGGTTGATCCGGAGCCTAACGGACGGGGCAATACTTCAACAGAAGGATTCGGAAATAACCTGGTGATTACACCGGATTCACCGATCATGAAGAGCTTTATTTTGGGTGTAAATATTGAATTCTAAATAGTTTGACTACGATGAATAAATTCTTAAAAATATCATTATCGTTAATCATCGCACTTTCCATGTGCGTTGGGTGTAGCGATCTGCTGGAAGAAACACCCAGGACATTGCTGACTCCCGAAACGTTTAAAACCGCAACCGGACTGCAAAATGGTTTGGTAGCAGCATATGCGTTGTTCAGGCCATATTATGGATATCAGTCCGGAAGTAACTGGACAGTATTCTCCGATGAATTTCTGCAGGGTCAGCAGACGAGCGATCCTCCTGAAGCCACTTATGTAGGGATAACTCCCGCAATATCAGGAACTCCCTGGAATGATGCATATCCGGCGATAAATACCTGTAATGGGATAATTCAGCTGGGCCCGGAGGCTACCGGATTAACTGAAGCTGAAAAAACCCAATTAATTGCAGAAGCAAAATTCTTGCGGGCGCAATGGTATTTCCTGCTTGCACGTCATTACGGTGGGGCTACTATTGACCTTGGGTCGGGACCCCTTGCATTCAACGAAACTCCGACTACAGAAATGACACGGGCTTCCGAATCAGAAGTTCTTGAAGTTATTATTAATGATCTTGAAGACGCCGTTAATGAACTTCCTGACTCCCGGCCGGCTGAACCGGGCAGAGTGTGGAAAGGCTCCGCATTGCACTTGCTGGCCAAGGCATATCTATGGAGAGGCTGGAGGGATTATTCTCCAAATAGCCAGGCAGATTTTCAGTCTGCTCTGGATAATGCTTCCGAATTAATAAATAATGCAGGTTCCTACGGAGTTGGCCTTGTAGCACCTTATGCTGATGTGTTTGAAGAGGGTAATGAATGGAGTTCAGAAGTCTTGTTTACAATAGAATGGAATGGCAATCAACAGTTCAATAATGCTACGGATGCCGGGGCATTTAATAACAATATTCAGAATTTCTTATTCAGAGAATTTTACGTACAGGATATTCCCGGAATGGTTAGAGACGTCGAAAACGGCCGTCCATGGATCCGGTACAGTCCGACCGCCTGGATGCTGGACGTGGCCTTTGAAGATAAGGTAAATGATGAGCGATTTGATGGCTCATTCCAGACAGTCTGGTATGCCAATGACGAAGCAACGGAGAACTATCCGGTTTGGACCCAGGCCGAAGCCGATGCAGGCTACGTGGATGCCTCCATGGTAGGTGAACAGAAATTTGAATTAGGAGATACCGCTTACTGGCATGCTCCGAAACATATTCAGGATCAGTTTGCCACGGAAGCAGCCGCAAGGGATTGGGCACTATCGAAAGGTTACCAGGTAACATTCCCGGATTACGGAACGAGCGGGTTTTTCGAAGCAGAAGGAATTAACTATCAGAATAAACACTACCCTAGCTTAAGCAAATTTAACAGGGTGGCACGTCCGATAGCGGGTACTGAGGATGATCCTAATATTGGTTCCACCAGACCTTATATTGTTTATCGGTTTGGTGAAACATTTCTTGTAGCCGCGGAGGCAGCACTTCGTTTGGGGCAGCAGACTCAGGCAGTGGATTTTATAAATGAATTACGTGCCAGGGCGAATGCCTTACCGATAGATGTGTCTGATCTGACCGGCGACCACGGCGATGAATACGATTTCATTCTTGATGAACGAACCCGAGAACTGGCCGGGGAGCATATGCGCTGGTTTGATTTGAAACGGACGAATAAACTCCTCGAGCGGGTCCGGTTTGACGCCTCTGGTGCACCGGCTGTATACAATAGACAGTACAATGACGGGGCGCCGGCGGCCGGCCAGCTGGCACCACAACCCGAGCCATATCACTTGTTACGCCCGATACCGCAATCGGCCATAGATGCCGTGACCGGTGAGTATGCACAGAACCCGGGATATAACTAAGGAAAGTGTTTGCGCAATTTGAATAGAGGGCCACTCATTGTAGTGGCCTTCCTTTTGGTAGCTATTCAGGAAATATGAAAATCACACTAATTTCAGCGATTTTACTTCTGACGTTCGTCACCCTTTCAAACGGTCAGGTTGACGCAATACCCATGGAAGCAGAGGATGCTTCGGTTATCGGCGCTGATTTTAATGTGGTAACGGAGGAGGGGGTGACTTACGTTACACCGGCAACTGATTTTGCCAGTGGAACCAATCCAGGCAGCAGTGATAAGGTACTTACCTTTGACGTTTCGTTTACGGCTCCCGGGACTTATGAATTGTATGTGAAACTCAGGGTTGGACCGGAAGGTGCTAATGATGACAGTTTTTATTATGCTGTGGCCTTCGGTGAACAAAATGCCACCAATGATGATGACTGGGTTCGGGTGAATAATATCGGAAACGGGTCATCCGCACCGGATAGCTACGTCCTTTCGCCAGCCGAAAACCTGGTGGGTAATGAAATCTTTAAATGGATCAACGCCTCAGAAACGGGGGAAGGTGATGCCGGAGGAACCTTATTTACCGTAGAAGAAGGTGATCTGACGCGAACGTTTCAGGTTGGATCCAGGGAAAATGGCCTGGATATAGACAAAATCGCTTTTGGTCACGCAAATCTGTTCTATACAGTATCAGCCTTGGAGAACGGGGAAGCGGGCGTTGCGGAAGTTCCGGAGGAAGAGATGCCTGACCCGATCGCAGCCGGACAGGACAAATTCCTGGGCAGCGGCTATACACCAGCGTCATTCAATTTTGACTGGTACTGGAACCAGATCACCCCTGGGAATGCCGGTAAATGGGGAAGTGTGGAAGGTACCCGCGATGAAATGAACTGGACGGTCATGGATCAGACCTATCAGCTGGGCAAGGAGAATGATATGTATGTTAAATATCATGTACTCGTCTGGGGGTCTCAGCAGCCGGACTGGATTGAGGATTTACCGCCGGCAGAACAGCTTGAAGAAATTCGTGAGTGGTTTGAGGCTGTCGCCGAAAGGTACCCTGACCTGGATGCCATCGAAGTAGTAAATGAACCACTTCATCAGGCACCGGATGCGGCGCATGAGGGGAAATACATCGAAGCGCTTGGGGGGAGCGGCGAAACAGGCTGGGACTGGGTGATAACGAGTTTCGAGATGGCCAGGGAAATATTTCCCGAATCAGTGAAGCTGATGATCAATGATTACGGGATTATCGCTGACGGCAATGCCACCAGTCAGTACAAAGAGCTTGTCGATCTGCTTGTTGACAGGGGACTGCTGGATCAAATTGGAGTGCAGGGACATGCGTTCAATTTGAATACAGCGAATCCTGCCATTGTGAATGCTAATCTTAACATACTTGGAAATACAGGATTGCCTGTTTTCGTCACGGAGCTCGACCTGGATGGGTTTGATGATTACCTCCAGCTTCAGCGGTACCAACGAATTTTCCCTGTAATCTGGGAGAATGAGCATGTGGAAGGTGTGACTATCTGGGGTTATGCGGCATCAGATCACTGGCGAGCCGACCAAGGAGCCTACCTGATCAATCCGGATGGCAGCCTGCGACCTTCCTTTATCTGGTTGCGGGCCTGGGTGGAGGGTAATTTTGTTGAATTTTCGGAAATCAATGTTCGATCGGAGAGTGGTAAGACAACTATTGAAACACCAGAAGAAACATTGCAACTTATTGCAGATATACAACCTGGTAACGTTACACTACATAATATTCAATGGACTAGTGATAACGTTTCAGTGGCGACGGTTAATGAAAATGGTCTTGTTTCTCCGGTTGGGGATGGTACTGTTACTATTAATACAGAAGCACTTGACGGATCCGGGGTAACAGGATCCCTGGAACTAACTATTACGGATCAGAATACAATTACCAGCATTAATGAAGAAGCATGGATTCGGATTTTTCCAAATCCCGCCTTCGACGGAGTCATTTCTATTGATGGCCTGTTACCAGGAACACAAATAACTATATATGATTTGAATGGAAATCTCATCAAGTCAAAGGTATCGTCAGAAATTCGGGAAAATATTGAACTTACCGGGAAAAAAGGGATGTATTTAATTCAACTGATTAATGAGAAAGGGATGACTTTGAGTAAAGTTATTCTGAAGTAATTAAATCGCTGTTTATGGAGGTTATCGGTACACTAAAAAGACAAATGAAGCATAATGCAGTGCCCGTTCTGCTTTTTCTTCTGTTAATGACGAGTAGTTGCGAAAAAGTATCAGACTCCGATGATGGGTCCGATCAAATACGAGAGCGTATTTCCTTTAACGATAATTGGCGCTTTATGAAGTATGATTCCACGCAAGAAGTGGATAATCTCATTTATGATATTCGTCCCGAAATCCGTGACCGTCGTGACGACAAACAGGCGGATTCAAAGCCGACCGAAGCAGTAGCGACATCCGGAGATTCCGCCATCCTGAAACCCTGGATTATGCCAACGGGAAATGATTTTATAAAAGATAATAACAATCGCTATAAGCGACCAGAAGGGAACCCTGGTTCAGACCATCCATTTGTAAAATCAGATTTTGATGATTCCGGCTGGAAGAAAATTACACTACCTCATGACTGGGCTATTGAAGGGCCTTTTTATGAAGGTTATCCTGCACCTGTAGGCGGAGGCATGGGCCGGTTGCCCAGTCCGGGTGTGGGTTGGTACCGTAAGAATTTTGAAATTCCCGAAGAAGACCGGGGTAAGTCCATCTACCTCGATATTGACGGGGCCATGTCCTATGCAATGGTTTGGCTAAATGGCCAGCTCGTTGGTGGGTGGCCATATGGTTATACCTCCTGGAGAGTGGATCTTACGCCTTATCTGAATTTTGGAGAAAGAAACCAGTTATCAATACGCCTTGACAATCCGGAGAGTTCTTCGCGCTGGTACCCTGGTGGAGGCATCTACCGGAATGTCTGGCTGGTCAAAACAAATGCAGTTCATGTTGGTAATTGGGGCACTTTTGTTACCACGGACAGTATTTCTGAAAACTCTGCTATTATTAACCTGGAGGTAAGACTCGTTAATGATACAGAACAACGTGTTTCTGCAGAATTGATTTCGGTAATATACGAACTTGATCAATCTGGAACAAAAGGCAATGAGGTTGCTCGATTCAAGGAAGTGACCGCTACTTTAGCAGGTTCACAGGAAACAAAGGTTGCCAGTCATATACGTATGTCAAATCCCAAACTATGGGGTCCTCCACCAACGCAACAACCACACATGTATCTAATAGAAACTTCAGTCACCGTGGATGGCGAAATTATTGATGTGTACCCGACTTCGTTCGGAATACGTTCTCTTGAATTTGATCCTGACCAGGGTCTCCTTGTGAATGGAGAGCACATTTTTATCAAAGGGGTCAATATGCATCATGATCTGGGTGCATTAGGTGCGGCATTTAATCTGCGTGCCGCTGAGCGCCAGCTTGAAAAATTAGTGGATCTGGGTGCCAACGCCATTAGAATGGCACACAATCCTCCGGCTCCGGAGGTGTTGGAATTGACAGACAAGATGGGTTTTCTGGTTGTAGACGAACTATACGATTCGTGGGAGAGAAGAAAAACACCTCATGATTTTCACCTGATATTTCCAGATTGGTACGAACAGGACCTGCGCGCCATGGTGCGTCGTGACAGGAATCATCCTTCAGTCATTATTTGGAGTACAGGCAATGAAGTAGGAGAGCAATATACAGGGGAAGAAGGGGCTGCACTTACGAAAAAGCTGGCAACTATTGTTAAAGAGGAGGATCCGACTCGTCCAACAAGTGCATCCATGAATTACGCACAGGCAACGATGGAAATGCCTGAGGAAGTGGATGTTCTTAACCTTAATTATCAGGGGGAAGGAATCCGTGATGCTCCGGAATATGTACATCTTAGGGAAGGCAGAATCTCCACCACCCCGGCCTATCCATCATTTCATGAGAAATTCCCGGACAAGATGATCATTAGTAGCGAAAATGCAGCCGCACTAAGTAGCCGGGGAACATACATATTTCCGGTTTCGGAAGGGATAAGTTCACCTATCCGCGATGGGATCGGAGGAGATGACAAAAATCAATATGTCAGCTCCTATGAATTATATACCGCAGACTTCGGATCATCGGCCGATAAAGTTTTCGCAAGTATTGATAAGCATCCCTATGTCGCCGGAGGGTTCGTTTGGAGCGGATGGGATTATCTGGGAGAGCCTACGCCTTATTACGGTGCGAGAAGCTCCTATTATGGCATTATAGACTTGGCAGGCTTTGAAAAAGATCGTTATTACCTGTACCAGGCCCGCTGGAGACCGGATCATCCGATGGCGCATATTCTCCCTCACTGGAACTGGCCGGATCGGATAGGTAAAATTACCCCGGTACACGTCTTTACTTCCGGTGATGAAGCGGAACTGTTTCTCAACGGCGAGTCCCTGGGAAGGAAAAAGAAGGGTGAATATGAATACAGGTTAAGATGGGATGATGTGCGTTATGACCCTGGAAAATTAAAGGTAGTCGCGTATAAGAACAATGAGGTCTGGGCGGAAGATAGTGTAAGAACTACCGGTGAGCCAGCTCGCCTGGAGCTTAGTGTGGACCGGCGTCGAATAAATGCAAATAGCAAGGACCTTGCCTTTATTACTGTTCGGATAGTGGATGAACAAGGTAATACAGTTCCTGATGCCAATAATACTGTGACTTTCGAATTGGAAGGTCCCGGGAGGATTGTGGCAACCGACAATGGGGATCCGACAGATCTTACCCCTTTCCCTTCTCAGGATAGGAAAGCGTTTAGTGGATTGGCACTTGGGATTATAGGATCAACCCATGAAGTGGGAGAGGTATTAATTTATGTGTCTTCTGAAGGACTTGAAGGAGCAGAATTACGGATAGAAACAGTTGACTAAAAAATCACAAACAATTATTGAATAAAATGCAATACAGTAGATATATACTCCTTTTATTTATTTTTCTGGCGTTCACAAACTGCGGTGAGGATGAAGGTGGCGAACAGCCGCCTGTATCGGCAAACCCGGTGACCCTGATGCCTTCAGTCACCTTCCAGACCATCGCCGGATTTGGCGGGGCAAGCGGCATTTTTAACGGAATTTATCCCACGGCAAGCGATGCAGCAAAAGCCTTTGGTACCGGTACCGACCAGCTGGGGATGTCTGTATTCAGGATAAAAGTACCTTATAATCCGGCTGACTGGCCGGGTATCCTTGATCCGGCCCTGGAAGCCATGAAATATGATGATGTGAAGATCATTGCGTCACCCTGGTCGCCCCCGCCGGTGTTTAAAACAAATAATGATCCGATCGGTGGAAGGTTGTTGCCGGAGAATTACGGCGCATTTGCTGAGCACCTGAATGATTACCTCGCCTACATGACAGACAATGGCGTGGATATCTATGCCATTTCCATTCAGAATGAGCCTGATATCCAGGTTTCATACGAATCCTGCGATTGGAGTGAAACAGAAATCCTGAATTTTATCCGGGATTACGGCGATCAAATCAACACACGTGTGATGGCATCAGAATCCTTTAATTTCAATAAGAGTTACACCAACCAACTGCTGGGCAGTACGGATGCGGTGGATAATTTCGATATCGTGGCCGGACATATTTACGGGGGCGGACTGGCGTCGTATCCGCTTGCTGAACAAAAAGGTAAGGAAATCTGGATGACGGAATACCTGATGAATCTGAACACGGGTAACGCCGGGGCACCGGCCTGGTCTACCTACAGCGAAGAGGAAATATGGGATGAGACTCTCGGGATGCTGACTTCTATGCATCAGGCCATGGAGTTTAACTGGAATGCGTACATCTGGTGGTACCTGAAACGATACTATTCATTTCTTGGAGACGGTACCCAGGGCACGACCAGCGGGGAGATACTGAAAAGGGGAGTGGCATTCTCCCATTTCTCCAAATACATTCGCCCCGGATACCAGCGAATTGATTTTGAGGCGGAAGAAAATACAGGCCTGGATATGACTGCCTACATGGGAGAAAATAAAATAGTGGTAGTGGCAGTAAATGACAGCGAACAGGGGGTGCCCAACATTGCTTTGTCGGTTGAGGGGTCTGCCATATCATCGGCCAATTCCTATACTTCCTCTTCGTCAATTAGCTGGAACACGAATCAGCTGGAAGTAACGAACGATGAGGTCATTGTCAGCTTTACCCGCAAAAGCGTTACCACTATCGTGCTGGAATTGTAATCCGGGAAGCAAAACTAACAGGTTTGTCATCAGTGAATATGGCCTGAGAACAATGAATCCTACGGACCAGGATCAAGCCAGCGGAGTATACTCAAAAGAAGCTTGTAATTGTTCTCAGCCCCGGGTCGGTTCATTCCCATTTTGAAAGTCCCGTTCGCGGTTTTCGACAGCTGTGCGGAGAACATGGCCGCCTCACCGAACACTACCAGTTTTCCATTGCCATATTCCTGATAGGCCCCCTGGTATAAGGTGTCCGCGGCGATGCGTGGCGTGGAGGGGTGGAATTGCCAGGCGGTATCGGGCTGCAGGCTTATCCAGTCCTTCCCCAGTTTCAGCACCGGGGTAGCATTCTCCGGAATAGAAAAGGCCTGTCCCGTGAATGTCATGATGGAATCCAGGGCATGTGCATCATACCTGGTGAGGTCCCCCGCCACCAGCAAGCCATTCTCAAGAGTAAAATAATCAGGCCCGTTCTTTGCCGGCACCAATGCAAATCCATCGTTAAAGCCATATCCAAAGGCTTTGGCAAGTTCGGATGCCGCTCCCGCCATGGGCATATGGTCGGCAATCAGGAAAAGCCGTCCGCCTTCCTGCACCCAGTCATGCACTGTCTCTACCTCTTCTTCCGTAAAGGCAGAGTAAACAGGCCGGAACCACTTACCCAGGTTTTGCTGACTAAGGGCATTGGCAATGACCAGGATGTCACAAGCATTCAAATTATCCATGATAAATTCTCCTGAATAACTTGCGACCCGGAAACCATCCCGTTGAACCACTTCCGCAAACGGACGGTAGCGACCTTCCCTGGTATGAAAATTCTGGTGGCCTTCGTCAATACAGACAAGTGGTCCGTCACCTTCATGGTAGGCCGGGTTAGTAATGGCGGGTTGATAGAGGGTGTCGGCAAATTGCTGTGCCAGTACAGGAGCACAGATCCAGAGGAGAAGAAGGCTTAAGATTAACTTCATCGTGATGTTCATTCTGACCTTAAACTTACCACCGGGTTCAGCCGGGCTGCCCGAATAGCCTGGTAACTGACAGTGAGCACGGCCACCAGCAATGCCCCGGCGATGGTCAGGCCGAACACCCACCAGCCAATACTAACCCTGTATTCATAGTCCTGCAGCCATTCATTCATGCCGAAATAAGCCAGCGGGATGGACATCAGGGAAGATACGAAAACCAGGATAATGAAGTTTTTTGTAAGCATGCCCCACAGGTTGATCGTTGAAGCACCTACCACTTTGCGGATACCTATTTCCTTCGTCTTTTGCTCGGCGACATACGCGGCCAGTCCGAACAGTCCCAGGCAGCTGATAATGATCGCCAGGATGGCAAAAGCGGTTGCCAGCCGTCCGACCCGCTCTTCCATATCGAATTTCCTGGCGTAGGCATCATCGGCAAATTCGTAAGTGAAAGGCACATTGGGAAATATGGAACGCATGGTTTCTTCCATGGCGGACAAGGCACTGGTCAGTGATGCGCCCTCCCTGATACGGATATTCAAATGCGAGACGCCACGACCATCCAGAAAATAGGCTGCTGGCATGTTTGGGAAATAGGGGGACCGCATCACCACATCTTCAATCACTCCGATAACACGGTAGGTTTGCGTCTCTGCCCAGGTCGGGTCCCAGATAATAACTTCACCCTCGGCCTGATCCATGCCAAACAGTTTGACCGCCGTTTCATTCAATATGACTCCGGAAGAATCACTTGCCATATCTTCCGAAAAGTTCCGGCCTTCCACAAAATTCCATTTGACCACATCCCCGAAATTGGCAGAGACAGAAATTGTGGCAAAATCGCCTTCCTCATTCGGTTCCTGCCCCTTCCAGGTAAACCCACCGTTGGATGACCACACATCGGTTACCGGGCCCATGGACTGCGCCACATCCGCTACATACCCGGTCTCAACCAGGCGGTCGCGGATCAACTCGTATTTTTCGTAATATTCATCCGTGGCCATAGGCACCATGACCAGTCCTTCACGCTCATATCCCACTGGCTTGCCCTTGGCATATTGAATCTGCTGGTGGACCACAATAGTTCCGATCACCAGAACCACTGATACGGTAAACTGGATCACCACGAGGATCTTTCGCGGGAGTGAACTGTTTCTGCCTGTCCGGAAAGTTCCTTTGAGAATTCTCACTGGATTGAATGCGGACAGGTAAAACGATGGATAGCTGCCGGCCAGCAATCCGGTTGCCAGAATGAAGACAATGCTGATCAGCCAGAAATACGGGTTGGTCCAGGGAATAGCTAAATGTTTATCCGCCAGCTGGTTAAACACGCCGGTCAGGAGGGCAGAAATAAGCAAAGATGCCACAAAAGAGATCGATACAATAAGCAGTGATTCGGTAAGGAACTGGAAGATGAGCTGTGCTTTGCCCGAACCGATGGATTTGCGCACCCCGATTTCCCTGGCGCGTTTTTCTGACCTGGCCGTGCTCAGGTTCATGAAATTAATACAGGCCAGCAGGAGAATAAAAATCCCGATGGTCCCGAAAAGTTTTACATAGCGGATCCTGCCGGTATTAACGCCATTGTCCCATTCACCATAGAGGTGCCATTTTTCCATTGGGTGTACGAACAGTTGAGGATGTACGCTTGTATAATGTTCCTGATCTTTCACCTGCTCAAAGATAACTTCCTGTATTGCGGCGGAAACTTCGTCATAGCTGCGTTGTGGGTTCAGCTGGACATATATCTGGAGAAAATTGTTGGTATAACCCTGCTCCAGCATCCAGGGGTTGTCGATCAGGTTTAACTCAGAAGAGATGAAAAATTCGACATCCCTGAATCGACTGTTGTGGGGA
Organism: Bacteroidia bacterium; assembly: GCA_030432655.1. Taxonomy (GTDB): domain Bacteria; phylum Bacteroidota; class Bacteroidia; order Cytophagales; family Cyclobacteriaceae; genus JAUILA01. The sequence goes on along the minus strand of JAUILA010000023.1, from coordinate 40,262 downwards.
AGGTCCCTGAAGACACCGGTGACCTTCAGATCATGTTTGTTATTGTACCGGATGGATTTGAAATATGGGTCTTCATCCCCGAATAGGGTTTGAGCCAGCGATTCACTAAGTACAATCGAATAGGGGTCTTCCAGCGCCTGCTCATTTCCCGAGATCATGGGCAATGTAAAGGCTTCTATAAATTCCGGGTCCACAGGTATCATTGATTTACTGTAGCTTTCCGTCCCAAGCCCGAGGATCGCCGAGCCAGGCGAAAACGCCGTGACCACATGATCAAACAAGTGTGAATAATTCTCCCTTAACTCAAGTGCAAGTGCATACGGAAGCCAGTTGGTCGTATATTTTTCACCATTCAGGTTTCCTGTACGCATTATTTGTCCGACCGACTCATAATTGACATGATTCCGGTTATACGTCAATTCGTCATGGACCCAGAGCCCGATGAGAATTACGGTGCTGAGGCCAAGTGCCATGCCCCCAATGTTGATAAGTGAATAGCCCAGGTTCCTGAACATATTTCTCCATCCGATTTTTAAATAATTTCTGACCATTGTATAGTTGTTGTTATTGAATTGTTTTTCAGATAATGCGAACGGCCGCAGGTAATTGATGACCTGGTACCAGTAATGAAGATTCGCCCTGAGACCTGACGATTCCTCAAGCTTAGCGTAATAACTTTCCTCCAAATCGCCTTCCACTTCTTCCAGCAAGTCCTTCCGAAGGAAGAATTGAAGAAAGCGACGTGCCGCCGGAGGAGGAGTATGTTGGGTTTCCGGCATCAGGCAATACTGAATTTATCAAGCGAGAGGGTAGGGTGCTGGTTCCACAGGGACATTTTGAAATCCCTGGCTTCTTTAAGCACCTGCTGGCCATAAGCAGTGATCGTGTAAATACGCTTCCTTCGGCCGCCCCGTTCCGATGTGGCATTTCCCATGGCTGAATCCACGAATCCTTTTTCACTAAGCCTGTTCAGGGTAGAATGCACCGAACCTATTGACGCGGCACGTCCGGTTTGCTCCTTGAATTCTGCGGCAATTTTAAAAGCATAAGCCTCTTCACCCAGGATACCGACCAGCAGCAGGATGACTTCTTCAAATTCTCCGAGACGCGTTTCTTTCATAGTTTGTTACTTGATTGTAGAACATATATACGGCAAACATACGCATTTGTTCTTCTATTTAGTAACAAATTGTTCTTCAAAATTTATTTAAACCACTGGTGCGGCTGTTCTGTTTGACACTAAAAGACTGATAATCAACTCTTGATAACTCTCAATCCAGGTAACATGAAAAAGCATTTTATACTGTTCATACTGTTGTTTAGTAGCCTGAATGGTTTTGGCCAGGAAAATATTCTTATCAGCAATGTGAATATTTTCAACGGCGTTGACGAAGAAATTACGTTGGCCAATATTCTAATCTCAGGTAACCTGATTACAACGGTTTCTTCGGATCCCATCCCCGAACCTGCGGAAGGGGAAACGCGTATGATCGACGGACAGGGCTATTTCCTGATGCCCGGGTTGATTGATGCGCATGTTCATACGATGTTCCAGGGAATACCGATGCTGGCCGGCCTTAGTTCTGATCTTGGATATGTCACGCTGGTTGCGGCGAGCCAGGCTGAAAAGCAATTGATGCGGGGATTTACCTCCGTCCGGGATATGGGAGGGGCGTCGTTCAGTTTAAAAAAGTCCATCGACCAGGGACTTTTTCCCGGCCCCAGGATTTACCCCAGCGGCGCCACCATTTCGCAAACAGGTGGTCACGGGGATTTTGGTCTGCCTACTGATGTGCCCAGGCAGATTGGCGGACAGCTGTCCTATGTGGAGCGGGCTGGTATGACGATCATTGCTGACGGTGCTGATCAGGTTTTAATGAGGGCCCGGGAGCAGTTACGCCAGGGCGCCAGTCAGGTCAAGGTCATGGCAGGAGGGGGGGTGTCTTCCAATTATGATCCGATTGATGTCGCCCAATACACCGAACCGGAGATTCGTGCGGCGGTATTAGCCGCGGAGAACTGGGGCACGTATGTTGCTGTGCACGCGTATACACCGCGGGCTATCCGGACAGCCCTTGATGCAGGCGTCAGATGTATTGATCACGGACAGCTTATTGATGAGGAAACGATGCAATTGCTTGCGGAAAAGGGAGCCTGGCTTAGCATGCAGCCCTTTATTGACGAAGGCGACTCACGTTTTCCTGAAGGAAGCCCAAATCGACAGAAGCAACTGCAAATGTACTCGGGAACGGACAATGCCTATGCGTTAGCCAAAAAATACCAGGTGAAACTGGCCTTTGGCACTGATATCCTGTTTAGTGCCCAGGCAGCTGCCCGCCAGAATTCTCATCTGTTACGAATGGAGCGGTGGTTTACTCCCTATGAAATACTGAGAATGGCCACTTCAACCAATGCGCAACTTCTGGCGCTTTCTGGTCCCAGGAATCCGTATTCTGCCGCACCGCTCGGGGTGATCAAAGAAGGCGCGTACGCCGATATACTGATTATCCGCGGGAATCCCCTGGAAAACCTCGAGGTGTTGGCCGATCCCGAGAACAATATGGTCGTAATAATTAAGGATGGGAAAATTTATAAAGACACGTTATAGGTCGTAGCTATTTTTTGATTCAATATCATTCTTCCGGAGAATATGCCGAAGCATCATTTAGCTGCAAGATGTCCTCTTCATTCAGTTCAGCGCTAAGTGCTTCCTGGAATGCAGCCAGGTGCCTGCTTTGCGTAGCGCTGGCGATAGGGGCGGTGACCAGTGGCTGTTGTATGAGCCAGGCCAGCGCAACTGAGGCCTGAGAGATATTGTGTCTCTCAGCAACCTGATCCACCGCCTCCAGGATCCTGGTGCCCCTGTCATCCAGATATTTTTTGACCATCGGGGCACGGTCCTTCCCCTCCAGATCAGCTTTGCTTCGGTACTTTCCAGTCAGAAACCCGCTGCCCAGGGAAAAGTAAGGGATTACACCCAGGCCATTCTCCCGGCAAATACCTGCCACGCCATTTTCAAATTCTTCGCGGTCATACAGGTTATAGCCTGGCTGGAAAACTTCATACCGGGGAATGCCGAGCTCTTCAGAAGCGGACAACGACGCCTGCAGGCGCTCCGCTGACAGGTTCGACGCTCCGATATACCTGACCTTACCCGCCTTAATTAATTTTTCATACGCCTGCAGTGTTTCTTCCACCGGAGTTTTATCATCATCCCAATGGGTAAGGTACAGATCGATACGATCGGTTTTCAGGCGTTTGAGTGATTTTTCTGCCGCCTGCAGAATGTATTTCTCCGTCAGATCCTTGTGCCCCTGGCCCATGTCGGAACCCACTTTGGTTATAATAGTCACTTTGTCGCGGGTGCCGCGATCCTGCATCCATTTGCCAATTATTGATTCAGATTCCCCGCCTTCATTTCCATTGGCCCAGCGACTGTAAACATCCGCTGTGTCGATAGTATTCAACCCATTGTCCAATACCTCATCCAGCATGCGAAGTGATTCCTTTTCGTTTAATGTCCACCCAAACACATTGCCCCCAAAAACAACCGGAGCCGTTTTCAGATCCGTGTTCCCTAATTTTCTCATTTCCATAATTCTATTATTATATTATTGAATTAACTATCCCACCATCTACGCGCAATGATGCTCCGTTGGTAGAGGCAGACAACGGGCTGGCGATGTATGCGACCATATTGGCTACTTCCATGGGGTCAGCAAACCTCTGGGTCAGCGAAGAGGGTCTGCGGTCACGGAAGAATACGGCAATCACCTCATCCACCGAAAGGTTTTCCTCTTCCGCGGCTTCTTTAATTGATTGCTCATTTGCCCGGCTCCAGGTCGGACCGGGGAGAATGGAATTCACCGTAACATCCGTTCCTTTAGTCAGCCTGGCCAATCCTCTTGATATTGATAACTGTGCGGTTTTGCTCATTCCATAGTGGATCATTTCCGTAGGAATATTCAAACCGGATTCGCTTGATATGAAAATGATGCGTCCATTGTTATTTTTCAGCATGAGCGGGAGATAATGCCTGGAAAGCCGGACTCCGCTCATAACATTCACCTCGAACATTTCCTGCCACTCTTCGTCACTTATTTCTTCAAATTCAACCGGGTTGAATATGCCGACATTGTTAACCAGGATATCCACTGAAGGGACCCGATTTATCAGATTCTTTATTTCAGCCGGCTTACTGAAATCTGCAGCTACACCGCTGACCTCACTTTCCGAAAATTTCTCCTTTATTTCGTTGACTGCGGTTTCCACTTCCTTGGCCTTTCTTCCATTAATAATCACTCCGCAACCTTCACCCGCCAGTCTTTCGGCGATGGCTCTTCCTATCCCGGCGGTCGAACCGGTGATCAGGGCTTTTTTATCAGTTAATTCTAAGTCCATAATACTTTTCGTGACGTTCCTGTTTTCAGTACTTAAGAAACAGCTATATCAGGATACTGTTGAGAATTATATTTGAATAGCTACGGCTTGTCGGCCCCGGACGCTTGTGTAACCTCATTAAGGATCCGGATGAATTGTAAATCCCCGTACCCGTATATCGGCTCACGACGGCAGAATTCCCGGAACACAGGACCGGTGGAGGTGGTGCCCAGTTCACTGATAATTTCCCTGATCACACGCTTAGGACGTCCCTCATCCGCGCTTGTAGGCAAGCTTTCAATATGGGCCTGAATGGCTTGCGTAATGAAAGGATATTGTTCCTCAAGTTCCGATCCAAGCGATTGTAAACGTCCGGTATCATTCTCCCGATACGCCGGCCATAGATCTTCCAGTTGGCCTGACAGCGATAAGGCCGTTCGCTGCTCCAGAGTTGCTAACAATTCTTCGCTGGTCAGTCCACCGAAGCCATAGCCGGTAAGTGCCGGAGGCCGGACCAGGTATATTTTTTCCGAATTCTTCAGGTGATGCAGAAGGAACCAAAGGTTGACCTGGCAAAACAGATCATCTTCAAACCACAGGTTGATTTCCCCGGAGGTCCCGTCAAGTTCCAGGATTCTGTTAAGTTCCGGTACAGTCATCCGGTAATAATCTTCCCGCGATATTCCATCATAATGGCCGCTCATATAATCAGACCGGAGGTGGTAGAGCTGTTCAATCGTCTGACTTTTTACCGGGCCGTCCATCAGGCATTCACGCATCACCAGTACTTCTCCCGGGATATCAGGAAATTGCTCCTTCAGCGCGTCGCCATTCAATATATGTATTTGCATCAGTTTTCGGGTTTATGAGCCGGAGAGACCTGTTGAAGCAGGATGAGGGCGTCGAATGATTCGGATAAGTTCAAATGGTTTGTTCCTGACAAGTCAATAAAGGTATCATTGATAATGATATCATTGAAGAGCCAGTCAGATCCGGGTACCGGCTGGTCCGGGATCGCCAGGAATATCGTTTCAGCACGTATCTGTTGAATGACCGATGTAAGGTCCCTGGCCATACTATCGGCCGGGGTCATTTGTTTAATCGTTCCTGAGTTATCCAGGTAGTTCCCGCCTGCTGCAAAAATGCCTATGCTGTACATGTCACTGCCATAATCGTTTGCCAGGAATTCTCCCATAACTTCTTCCCCGGCATTATACCTGGCTATATGAAAATTATGACCGAGGATAATCACTTTTTCCTGTTCAGGGATCCTGTCAATCCACCACCTGATATTTTGCGCCATGGCCAGGTCACGCTGCTTCCAGCGCTCATTCCAGTCTTTCGTCCGGGCAAAGTCCAGCATATATTGCAGGTAGGTGATCCGGTTTTCCAGGGTCCTGATTTCCAGCGTTTCTTCAGGTGGCAATGTATCCTTTAGTTCCCGGTAATCCAGGATCAGCTGAATGGTTTCAGGAGCCACTGAATCATAAATGGTCTGGAAGCGGGCAAGTTCACCCTTTATCTCCAGGAACCGTAATTCGAGCGATTCAAAATAATCCAGTTCATCCAGCCGGCTGCTCAGGTGGTCCGTGAACACAGAGCCGGTACGTTGCACATCATAACCTCCGAATGGCATCTGCTGGTCCCGAAGGTAACCCATGAGGTGTTGTCTTTCCGTCGTTCGCCAACCTCCGAAAAAACCGTAGGTAAGCTGTTCTTCTGTTCGGTCATGCATGGATAAGTGAATGACACCGACTTCCCCGAGTCCGGCTTCAAAAAGAACGTGTGTAAATCCCAGCTTTTCGTGCAGAAACCGGATCAGGGAATCCTGTACAGCAAACACCTCATGGCTGCCATGGTTAAATTCACCGATCAGCACTATTCGACGGTCACCTATAGAAGTGAGAACGCCGTCACCCGCCACTAAAAATCCTGAATCAAGTTGCCAGGCCGCTGAACGTAAAAACCGTTGCTGCTCCGGCGGCTGGGAAAAAGCCGAACCAGTAAATAAGGTCCACAGGTACAAAAGAAAGGCAGAACTGATTTTCATGGGGTGATTCTAAGTTACATAACTTTAATAATTATCCGTTTGAGTTATTGATTTGGACGGCTGACTGGGCACGACCAGACCACAACCGGGCCGTTATTCTAAAAGTGAATTACTGGCTTACGTTTTAATTTCTTCTCATTCTCTTTGGCTTTCAGTATAGTCCAGACGTTATTTGCTCCATGCAAGTCAAAAAAGATATTTCCCGGTACCAGACATTGATCTTCGACCTGGGAGGGGTAATAATAAACCTGGATACGAATGCCACATATCGGGCGTTCCTCCGGCATAATCCGGCCCTCACCCCGGAAGTACTGCATCATTCAACCCCGATTAATTATGAAATGGGACTGATATCCGATGAACAGTTCCGGGACGAGGTCCGTGGACTTATTTCTCCCAGGCTAACCGATGAGGAGATTGATGAATGCTGGAATGCCATGATTCTTGACATCCCTGAATGGAGAATTGAACTGCTCAGGCGCCTCCGGAATGATCACAGCGTATTTCTTCTCAGCAACACCAACGACATTCACCTGCAGAAAGTAAACGAAGAACGGCTTCCTGACGGGATCAGGTCAATCGATGAATTATTTGACAAGGCGTATTATTCTCACCGGATGAATAAGCGCAAGCCAAACCGGGACATTTTCGAACAGGTCATCAGCGAGAATGACCTTCTCCCTGAAGAAACGTTGTTTATTGACGATAATCCTGATAACATTACCGGAGCAGAATCAACAGGGCTTCAGACCATTCATCTGACGGATCCTGAGATGCTAAGAGAGATCTTCAATGCCTAAGATCAGACGAATACATATTATCCAGCTCGCTTTTTTTCTCACAACGTTTGCTACGGTTACTTTATCGGGCGAATTCTGGATACGCGGAAAAATGTGGCTTGCGGGCCCGTACGAATGGCCTGATTTTGTGGAAGGACTTAAATTTTCCCTTCCGTTTCTTTTATTTCTGACAGTTCATGAATTCGGGCATTTTTTCACGGCGGTTTCCCATAAGGTGAAAACCACCCTGCCGTATTATATTCCGCTGCCCCCGTTTTTCCTGGTGGGCACCATGGGCGCTATTATCAGGATCAAAGGAAAGATATGGTCAAAGAAGCAGTATTTTGATATAGGGGTCTCAGGTCCCATTGCTGGCTTTGTAATCGCGTTTGCCTCCCTGTTCTACGGATTTACGCATTTGCCGGCCGAAGATTATATCTACGACATTCATCCGGAGTATGCCGGCCATGGGAAGGATTATGGTTTGGAAGTACAGAGCGATTCAACCATGAACCTGGCCATTGGAAAAAATATACTTTTTTCGGTAATGGAAGAGGCACTGGTGGAGGACCCGTCCCGCATGCCGAATAAGTACGAGATTATTCATTATCCCTATCTTTTCGCGGGATTCCTGGCGTTATTCTTTACCGCCCTTAACCTGTTACCAATCGGTCAGCTGGATGGCGGACATGTGCTATACGGGTTGTTCGGGTATAAATGGCATTTTCTGATAAGCCGGATCATATTTACTGCTTTTCTGTTCTATGCCGGATACGGGCTGTTTACTCCTCAGGATGACATGAATACCCTGATCTGGGCGGTGCCCTACCTTTACTTTCTTTATGTAATGTTCAGGAGCTTTAAAATGGACCGGCAGACAACGCTCATGTACGCCACAATTATGTTTGCCCTCCAGTTCCTGATGCCCCTGGTATATAAGGGCATTGAGGGGTACAGTGGTTGGTTGCTTTTTGCTTTTATCATCAGCAGGGTATTGGGAGTAGCGCACCCGAAAGCGGAAATTGAACAGCCGCTGGACTGGAAACGTCAGCTACTGGGTTGGATCGCGCTGATCATTTTTGTGATATCATTCAGCCCTCAGCCTTTTATTATGGAATGATAATCCGCCAGCTGTGTTCGGCAGACCGGATCAGGTAAATTCCGGAGGCCGGAGAATGCAGCTTCACTTTGACGCGGGACCCCTCATCGGTTATATTATACGGAATTTTCCGGCCACTTAGGTCGGTAATGGTAAATTCTTCACGTGTATGAAGATAGAATTCACCCGATGCCGCAGGGTTTGGATAGGGTCTGACCGATGGGGTGAGAGCGTCTCCCGTACTCACAATAATGTCATCTACTCGTGTAAATACCGGCCGTAACATCAGGCTGCCGTCAACCAGCGAATTCGTCTCCCATAATTCTCCCAGGTTAAAAAACAGTCTGTCGCCGGAAGTTGTGTTTACATCCAGTCCGACCGCAAGCGAACCGGGAGAGTTTTGACGGAATCCGATGTAAAATGTCCCGGTTACATTTACCGGCCGGGCAAATTCATATCGGACAAATTCGTTTTTACCGGCTGCCTGACGCGCGTTGACCAATTGCCTGAAGAGCACAAGACCAGGCTCGCCGCCCTCATCCTGCCACACGGTCAGTTCGAGTTGTTTGCCGTCCGGGCTGCTGCCGGTAAATGGAAAATAAATGTCCATACCAGTAAGCAAATCGCTCTCCACGCCTCTCAGCGTAAATTGATAAGCGAGCCTGTCACCGGCTGCGTTCAGACCGGCGCCTAACTCTGCCGATCCGTCATCGTAGGCGTAGCTGTCGGATATAATAAATTCTTCCCGAAGCGTATCATTCTCCTGGAAATCCACTGGCGCATATTTTCCGGGATCATAATCACCACCTTCGCTGATGCTTTCGTTATCATCTGCATCCAGGATAATTTCCAGGAATACACGGGCACTGTCAGCCGCCTCATTTCCGCTGAAATCAGGAATTGGTTCGCGTACGACTACTTCCTCCGAGGAATTGGCAGCAATCGGACTTTCAAGGGGTTCGATAAATACAGAATTTGAGGTCTTGCTGGTATTTCCCAGGGTATCGGTAACATCAATTGAGTAATTGAAGTAGTAGTTGTAGGCTTTGTTCTGGTTTGAAGAACTGATCACCATGTTTCTAACCCGGAAAACGGGCATGGTGATCTGCTCAGGAGTAAGGTGGGAATAGGGAATCTGACGATAGGGTTCAAGGAAATTGGACAGCGGTTCACTGATTGTACGGTCAGGGTAGGAGGTATCCAGTGCATTACGGCCCGAATTCATATAGACATAGTCAATGTTCCAGAGGTCAAAGGAACCTGACAAGCGGCCATAGGACGTAAACCGCATCTGAAATCCTGCATGTAGCCATTCAGCCCGGTTTAAATGGATCAGCACCTGCCTAAATTCTCCGCTGCGGTCAAGATCCTGTGCTGTCGCCGGCCATATGGAAACCCATTCTCCGGTAGTATCCCGAAACTCGAGGCCCAGTGAGTCGCTTGGCTCCGGCTTGTCGCCAAGGCCGGCAAATTCATAAAAGAAGCTGAGGTAAATATTGTCGGAAACAGAATAAGATGACAAGTCAATGGGGACGGAAGTCAGACTGTCGGCGACACCTTCAGCACTGCCCTGGGCGTATGGGTTGCCGTTTGCATCAAGCCCGTCGAAAGATGCCACGTACAAACTGGGAGGGTCTTCAGATAATCCGGAATTTATAAAAACGTTTTCACTGTTTTGCCAGAAATTGGTGTCGGGCTGTCCCGGGGTGCTGAAATCATCCCAGAAGGGGAGAGATACCGACGAGATTCCGGAGACATTCCGATGGCTTTTACCTGGTTTTTCCTGTGTTACAAGAGGAATGATCCTTACCTGTGCCTGCAGAACAGCGCCATACAGAAAGAAAAGGAGGAATAAGGTGTTTAATTTGATCATTTACTCATCCAGCAGTGCCTGCGTCCGCGTGATCACCGTATCACTGGACGGCATGATCCATAAATCGACAGGGTCACCAATTTTGATTTCCCGCCCGGATTCAGGTTGCTGACGAATAACGATTGAACTTTGACCCGTAGTATCACCGTCGACCGTAACTTGTCCGATTTTCAGGCTGGAACCGAGAATAATGAAACTGGCATCACCAAAATCCTGTCCGATAAGATCCGGCGTGGGAATATTGGATCGGGAATATCCGTTCCCGACAACCAGGTCGATCGTACTTCCTTTCGGAACCCGCTGGCCTGCCTGGATCGGCTTGCCTTCGAAATGCATCTCCAGCACCAGGTTCAGGAAAGGGCTGGGTTTGTAATCAATCTGGCCCCGCTTCAGTTCATTGCTTTTCAGTACTGCTTCGGCATTACGAAGTGAACTTTGGTTGACCAGGTCGGGAATCGGCACTGATGGAGGAGCGACACGATTAACCGAAATGAATATTTTCCGGCCTTCTTTCACTTTGGACCCTGCCGGCGGGTATTGCTTGAGAATGGTCAGCGGGGGAAAATCTTCCGAGTAGGTGGAATCGTCCACCTCATAGCGTAAATTTCGCTGTGTCACGTAGGATTCCACATTATCCACGGAAAGCCCCTGAAGGTCCGGTACGGTTATCGTTTCCCCATGGTTTGTCTTACTGGGGAGGTAGCCAAAAAAGAAATACAATACAGCTCCGGCAAGCAGTACAAGCACAACGGCTATGTTCAGTAAAAATCCCTTTAAGTTTCCGGAAGTAAGTTTCATTATGTTCTAAATAAATGGTTCCTGTCCGATTATACGAGCAAACGTAATAATATTTGAAAAAATCAAGATTTTCGGGAGGTTACGATTGCCGATTCTTTCTTGTAACGCTCTTCCGCGAGCCTGATCAGCCTGGTGATCAGTGCGGTAAACGAGATACCCCGTTCTTTCCACATCATTGGGAACATACTTGAATTCGTGAACCCGGGGATGGTGTTGATCTCATTGATGAGAATGGTGCCGTCCTTTTTCAGAAAAAGGTCTACCCGCGCAAAATCCTGGCAATGGAGGACTTTATACGTGCGGATTGACAGGTCTCTGATCATCCCGGCTGTTTCTCCCGGAATCTCGGCCGGTACGACTATTTTAGCTGCATCCGGATCAAGATATTTCGCTTCGTAGGTGTAAAAGTCATAATCGCTGCTCACCACAATTTCCCCGGGTAGTGATGCTTCAGGATTATCATTCCCCATAACGGCGCATTCGAGTTCCCTTCCGTCCACAAATTCCTCACATATGAGAATATGGTCATAGGTAAAAATCTCATTCAGCGCGCTCACAAATGACTCCTCAGAAGTGACTTTAAAGACACCCACGGAGGAACCCAGGTTGGCCGCTTTGGCCATAAAAGGTAAACCCAGCTTATCCCGAAGGTCAGGGAAATGAATTTTTTCCCTTTCATCGATGGTGAAGGATTCATAATTGCCCACCGGAACATCAACCGTCTGCATCAGTCTTTTTGCATACAGTTTATTCATGGAAAGGGAGGAGCCAAGCACACCGCTCCCGACGAACGGCAATTCAAGTGCACGAAGCATTCCCTGAATACTGCCGTCTTCGCCGTCAGTTCCGTGGAGGACAGGAAAGACTATGTCAGGCTTAAATTCCCGTCCTGATGCGGTCCGGAAACTGACCGGGGATACAGATACATCAATATGGACCGGATCCCCGTCTTCGATTTCACTGACCACTCCGTCGGTCAGGAACCAGGTGCCCTGCTTGGAAATTCCAAGGTGAATACTTTCAAATTCCTCTTTGTCAATATATTCTGCAATGTTCCTGGCTGAATTGATTGATATTTCGTGTTCTACGGACTTCCCTCCGTAAAGAATGGCAACACGCATGGTATGGTTCATAGTAGTGCGTTTAAAAAAATAGCCCTGATTAAAAACATGAAGATAACGTACTTCAATGAATTTAGTACGCGTTCATCACTCTTTTTATTAAGGAAAAGGTCTCACCCTGTAATTCCACCAAATAAATCCCCTGGGCTTTCCCTGAAAGGTCTATCGGATAGGTCTGGTTAAGGGTGTTTTGCAACAATATTTCTTCAATCACCTGCCCCTGCATATTCATGATCCGCAACCTTGCATCCTGTCTTTCTTTCAGGTTTACGGTGATATTGAAACGGCCATTAATCGCAGGGTTTGGGTAGATGATTTGTTCTGCGAAAACCACGGGCTCATTAACAAAAAGCTGGATGTTATCAAGGAATAACCGTCCGGACTCGCGGCTGTCGGCTACCAGGGCAATCCGGATGTCTGACTGGCCGGCCAGGTTTTCCAGCGGAAGGATTACACGTGTCCAGTCAGACGCACTGGCAGGCAGTGTGCGTTCCGTTTCCATTTCTATGGCGGTCAGCGGCTCATAGGTCTGTCCGCAATTATCGCTGATGTACACCAGCAATTGGTCCTGCCGGCTGGTTTCCTTAATGTAGGAGTACTCAAATGAAAGGTAGGGCTGCTGAACACCGGTAAAATCAAGGTCGGGGCTAACGATCCACTGCAGCGGAAGATCTTCGCCAAGTGAATTAAAATCAATGCTTATGGAGTTGTCGTAGTTGGTTCCAGTTAATTCCCATGCAGGCATTCCGTCGCGGCTAGCGAGCAGCCAGTTGTCGTTTGCGTCAAAATCCTGAAGCAACGGAACGATATCCGAACTTGAATCTATGTAGATAATCTCACTGACATCATTGTTTCCCGGTGGGTCTGAGCCACTGTTGTTGATATTTACCACTGAGGCTTCAATCAGGTAGCTTCCATCGGCCAGGTTAACCGGATCGAGGGTAATATTTCTGGATTCTCCCTGTGCAAGGGGAGGAGTGAGAGTAACCTGAAAAGTTGCTGGTGATCCATCGATGGACAAGGCGAGGTCAAAGGTCGAAACGGGAGCGGAGAAATTGTTTTGAATGGAGAATGTTAATGGCACCTCGGGTCCGCAGCTAACCAGGCGCGGAGAGACCAGGGAAATGACTGAGCCGGGATCAAAATGGATATTGTCAATAAAAAGGTTGTTACCATATCCATTAATTGCAATAAAGGAAAGCCGGACCTGTGAACCGGAATAGTCAGACAAATCTATGGTCTCATTTCTCCAGTCAGCCGCTGATTCAGGAAAAAACGGGGAGGTAGTCGTTTCACTCATGGTAGCCAGGTCCACACCCTTCTTGTAAAAAACCGTATCACTGTCAAAAATTGGATCTCCGCAAAGGTTGGTTGCCGTGATAAGTAAAGCGTCATCATTTCCCGGATATCTCGCGTGTGAAAGGTCAAACGAGAGAGTTGGCCCGGCGGCATCAGACAGATCGATCACCGGACTGATAAACAGGTCTGGTTCTCCTTCAATCTCATATTCATAATTATTCATGAAGAGCGCCCGGTTGGTGGCCGTTTCCAGAAAAGCAGATCTGGTTCTCCATTCAATAAGTCCGTCCGGATTAACAACAGTCCAGTTTGCAGGAATACCATTCTGAAAATCGACCGTCAGACTGCCCTCAGTTTGCGGCAAAAGGATGGAGGAAACCGCTTTAACATCATTGTCTGTATTCTGATCGGCAGTGCCGTTTACTGATTCAATAAGAAATTCAAATTCATGTTCGCCTGGTATATTCACTGTCACGGGAGAGAAGGAAACGATCGCCGACTCCAGGGCATCCAGGTTAACGTTGAATGTACGTGTTTCCACGGAGCTGTTGTCTATCAGCAAACGTAAAGTAACTGAAGTTATAGTATTCAGGCCATAATTGCGCAGCTCCGTTTCAGGTATAAACACTTCATTACACAAGTACCCCGATGCATTGGGAATACTCCTGATCCCCGCATCCAGGGTATAGGCAACAGGAGGAATGCCTCCGCTGGAATTGAGCAGTGAGGCCCGGCGCGGACTATTCTCCAGCACTACCAGCATCCTGTCTTTTTGGCCCTGAGTAAACAGGTTCATACATACATCATTTGTATAATCCATATAGTTCTGGAACATGTCAGGAAGATCCAAACTGCCCAGTCCGCAGGTATTGGGGCCGGGATATGAACAAGGGAGGCCTAATCCGCCGTGATCATTGGCAGCCACCGGTGTATCATCCACAAAGTCGTCCTCGGAACAATTTCCGTCGCCCCAGATATGCCGTAATCCCAGGTAATGACCAATCTCATGAGTGGTCGTACGGCCAAGGTTATAGGCAGGAATAAGATTGGCGTCGGGATAAAGGGCTTCCGACCCGAAAACCATATAATCAACCACAATCCCGTCGGAAAGTGCATTGGCGCTGCCCAGGTCCAGGCCTTCAAGGGGACTTACCGGGAACTGGGCATAGCCAAGGTAGTTGCTGCCCATGTTAGTTACCCAAATATTAATATAATCCTCCGCCGGCCAGTAACTCAATTGCTTCATCCGGAAGTTCTCGGATAGTTCCCAGATGTCCTGTCCACCATCAACCCGGTTAATGCCATTGGTTGGCAATCCTTCCGGGTCACGCTGCGCCAGCACAAACTGTATCTCCGTGTCTGCTGCTACAGCAAGAAAATCATCAGGCGTATTGATGCGGTCCTCATTCATACGGCGGTAATCCTCGTTGAGCACCTCAATCTGTGATAAAATCTGTTCGTCGGGGATGTTCACCCCCTGGCCGTATGCTTCTCCCCGGTGTACAACATGAACAACCACGGGTAACGTGACAACTTCTGAAGTTTTTAGTGCGGACCTGCTGTTTCGGCGTTCTTCTATTTTGCGGGCCATCCAGGTTTCGAACATCTCATCACGTTCGACCGGCATGAAATGATCCTGCTGCCATTTTTCATATTGCTCGATCCCGCATTTCTCAGGAGGAAGGGCATTCTGTGCGCAGAGGATGCCAGGGAGAATGAGGGTTAGAAAACCTGCCGTGATCAGACGGGCATACCGGGTAATGATAGGAGAGCCCGGCACCTTACATCAAATTGTCTGGAAGTTTGGCATTCGGGTCGCCGGGACGGGTAATGTTGATTGCTTCAACCCCGGTGATTTCAGGAACGGCTTTTTTTATAGCTTCTTCCACACCGGCGCGGAGTGTCATGGTAGACATAGGACAGCTTCCGCATGCGCCTAAAAGTTCCAGCCTGACTACGCGTTGTTCTGTAACTTCCAGGACTTTAACGTTTCCTCCGTCTGTTTCCAGGTAAGGCCTGATCAAATCCAGGGCCTCTTCCACTTTCCCGACCAGTTCCTGGTCTGATAATGCCGATGTCATATACTTAATTTACTTCAACTTTCTTTGTCTGTTCCATGTTTGCATTGCGAATAGCCACTTGCTGTGCGACGCTTCTTGCCAGTTTGCGGAAGGCTTCGCCCATCTCTCCTTCTTTCAGCGCAACAGGATACCCCGTATCCCCGCTTTCCCGAACTTCCTGAACAATGGGTAATTGCCCCAGCAAGGGAACATTTTGTTGTTTGGAAAGGTTCGCACCTCCATTCTCACCAAATATATAATATTTTTTGTCAGGCAGTTCCGGTGGAGAAAAATAGGCCATATTTTCCACGATGCCAAGCACCGGAACATTGATCTGCGGCTGCTGAAACATCGCAACGCCTTTGCGTGCATCCGATAAGGCTACTTTTTGCGGAGTAGTTACGATTACAGCCCCGGTCACCGGCACGGTCTGCACCATGGTCAGGTGAATATCGCTGGTACCGGGAGGAAGATCAATTAGAAGGTAATCCAGGGCTCCCCAGTCTGCGTCACTCATAAACTGGCGCAGGGCCGAGCTGGCCATAGGACCCCGCCAAACCACCGCGTTCTCCGGCGGTGCCAGAAATCCGATTGACATGATCTTTACCCCGTATTGTTCCAGCGGGATGATGACATTCTTGCCATTGACCTGGCGTACTCCCGGTTGTTCATGTTCGCAATTGAACATAACCGGGACTGATGGACCAAATATATCCGCATCGATGAGTCCGACTTTGGCTCCCTGGCGGGCAAGTGACACGGCCAGGTTGGCTGCAACGGTAGATTTACCCACGCCGCCTTTACCTGAAGCTATAGCAATGATGTTTTTCACATCCGGAAGCACAGGTGTATTATCCCGCGTGGTAGTGACCTGGGAAGACATATTGATCTCTACACGTAAATCCTCAGAAAGGTGCGATTTTATAGCCTTTTCACAATCCTGGCGGATCATTTCTTTTAAGGGACAGGCAGGAGTAGTAAGAATTACCGTGAAGCGGATGCTGTCACTGAAAACCTCAATGTCCTTAATCATTCCAAGTGTTACCAGGTCCTTTTTCAGGTCCGGGTCCTGTACTGTGGAAAGTGCCTTTAAAACGTCCTCTTTTCCGTAATCCATAAGTTGTTCTTATCTGCGCTGATTAGTGAACAAAATTACGGCATAATTTCCCCTGCGGCAATTTATTTGGATTTCTTTTGACTATTCAGTGAGGAGTCTATTCCACTTTCCGATAGGTGACGCGCATTTGCTCTTTGGATCCGCCCGGCATCTTAACGACCTGGACCAGGTCCTCATTTCCAAGGTGTAATTCACCGTCGTAGAGCGCAACCCCGTTGACATCCGAATCGGTGTATTTGAGCACATCTCCTTCAAATTCTCCCATACCGTAACTTACCGTCGGACCATTGAACAGCATCAGGTGGATTTTTCCGGTAGACTCATTGTAGGCAAGCAATTCGCTGGAAATCACCTGGTAATTGCCGCTGCCATCATTTGCCTCCACTTCGCAGTAAACGCCGTTCTGCGCTGAAACAGGGGCGCATCGGACTTGTATATCCGGTGGTGGCGGAGCGGAAGAGTCGGCAGATTCATAACTGGAAAGGTCAATGCGCCAGGTGCCTTCCATTTTTCTGAGTTTCTCCAGATTTTCCTGTGAAAAGCCCGGGAATATAAATAGTGAAAGGAAGAGAATAAGTAGTGTGGTTTTCATGTGGTAAGTGGTTTATGAAGAGTAAAATAGATAATATGACGCAGTCATACAACTGCGGGGCCATGCACATACCTGAACCCGCGGAGGACTATTTGTTGGTAATCCTGCCGAACCTCGTTAGATTTACATTGTGATTAAGAAGTCCACCATAGAGGAGATCCGGGACCGGATGGATATTGAGGAAGTCGTTGGTGATTTCGTTACGCTGAAAAGAAAAGGCAGCGGTAAGTACCTGTGGGCGTGTTGTCCTTTTCATGATGAGAAAACGCCCAGCTTTGCCATTACGCCCGACCGGGGCATTTATAAATGCTTTGGATGCGGCCGCTCAGGGGACTCCATATCCTTTATTATGGAACATGATGGTCTCAGTTATATCGAGGCGATACGTTACCTCGCATCGAAATACGGGATTGAAATTGAGGAAACGAATCAGACCGACGAGGAGCAGGAAGCGCAGAACGAAAAGGAGAGTCTCTACATTATTCTGAAGTTTGCCCATGAGTATTTCATGAAAAACCTCATGGAAACGGAGGAGGGAAAATCGATCGGACTGAGCTATCTGAAGGAACGAGGGATTGACCCGAAGACCATCCGGAAATTTGAGCTGGGCTATTCGCTGTCATCCTGGAATGACCTGCATGATTATGCACTGGAGAATCAGTTTGAAGACGACTTGCTGGAGAAAGCAGGGCTGATCGTTCGTAAGGATGAAAAGAAGGTCTACGACCGGTTTCGGGGAAGGGTCATGTTTCCGATACACAATGTTTCCGGAAAAGTGATCGCGTTTGGCGCGCGTACACTGAAAAAGGACGACAAACCAAAATACCTGAATTCTCCCGAAAGCGAGGTATATCACAAAAGCAAAATACTCTATGGTATCTACCAGGCACGGCAAGCCATCCGACAGCAGGACAACTGCTTCCTGGTTGAAGGATATACGGATGTAATATCCATGCATATGGCAGGGATTGAAAATGTGGTGGCATCGTCCGGTACTTCCCTGACCAACGATCAGATCAAGCTGATCAGTCGTTTCTCAAATAATATCACGGTGCTCTATGACGGTGATCCTGCAGGAATACAGGCGTCGCTGCGCGGGATTGATATGATCCTGGAATCGGGCATGAATGTGCGCACGCTTGTTTTTCCCGAAGGACATGATCCGGACAGCTATTCCAGGAAACTCGGATCGAGCGGATTTGCTGAATTTCTGGAGAAAAACACCCGGGATTTCATTTCCTTCAAAGTGGAAATGTTTGTCAATGAGGCAGGGGGAGATCCTATTAAGAAAGCTTCGGCGATTAAAGATATTATACTTACAATCAGTAAGATACCAGATTCAATTAAACGATCACTTTATATAAAGGAAAGTGCGGGTTTACTGGAAATGGATGAGTCGGTGCTGATCACCGAACTAAATAAGATCCTGGTTCGTGAGCGGCGAAAACAACCGAGGGAGGACTTCACACCGCCTCCGGATTTCACCCCGGATATTCCTGATTCCGGCGAGTCGGCTCTCCGTTCACATGATGAGCTGATTGCGATTCAGGAACGTGAATGCCTTCGTTTGCTGATCCGCTACGGTACCAGGAAAGACGACAGTGAGGCACCTATGTACCAGTACAGCCTTGGTGAATTGGAGGAAGTGGAATTTGTAACACCTTCGTATGAGCAGATATTCAGTCTTTATCGAAGTGAGATTGCGAAAGGAAATACTCCGGATACTGAGTTTCTGCTGAGGAATTGCGGGGACGACCTGAGAAAGGATGTGATTGATCTGCTGGCTGATCGACATGAAGCAAGTGAAAACTGGTTCAAACGATTTAAAATTTTTGTACCGGCCGAGGAGGATCTCCTGGACAAAATGTTCATGACCAATATGGCCAGGCTGAAACGATCCATTGTTCAGAAGCTGATTGATGAGCACAAGGAAAAGCTGAAAGGAGTAACCGATCCGGAAGAAATTGATCAATTGCTCCATGTTCAGCAGGAATTGAAAAAGGCTGAACGCGAACTGGCAGATCTGCTGGGGATTGTGGTACCGAAATAACAGGAACCTACAGGGCCTGCAGATTGTTGGAATTAGAGATAAATAGAACCGGTTTAAATAACGGCTTATAAAGAATGAGTAACAGACCATTGAATACAATTGAAGAGGCCATAGAGGACATCAGAAATGGCAAAGTGATTATTGTCGTGGATGACGAGGACCGGGAGAATGAAGGCGATTTTATTTGCGCGGCAGAATCCATTACGCCGGAGATTGTCAATTTCATGGCCACCCACGGGCGTGGCCTGATTTGCGTCCCTCTTGTCGAGGACCGTTGTGATGAACTCGGGCTTGATATGATGGTAGGCAGAAATACAGCTGCCTATGAAACCGCCTTTACTGTTTCAGTTGACCTGCTTGGCCATGGTTGTACAACCGGGATCTCGGCGCATGACCGATCCAAAACCATCAGGGCACTGGTAGACCCGCAGACTGATAAAGACGACTTGGGCAAGCCGGGACATATCTTTCCGTTAAAAGCAAAAAGGGGTGGTGTATTACGTCGGGCCGGCCATACCGAGGCAGCGATAGATTTCGCCAGACTGGCCGGTTTTAGCCCGGCAGGCGTATTGGTGGAGATCATGAACGAAGACGGTAGTATGGCACGCCTGAATGACCTCAAGGACGTGGCTGACCGCTTTGATATGAAACTGGTATCGATTCAGGATCTCATTCAATACCGGATCGATAAGGAAAGCCTTATTGAGAAAAAGGTGGATAATGTGGACATGCCAACCGATTTTGGTCATTTTAAGATCATCGCGTACAAACAAACCAATACCGGCGATAATCACCTTGCGCTTGTGAAAGGGACCTGGGATGAAAACGAGCCTGTACTGGTTCGGGTACACTCTTCCTGTGTGACCGGTGATATTTTCGGATCCTGCCGTTGTGATTGCGGCGGACAGCTTCACGCGGCCATGCAAATGGTGGAAAAGGAGGGCAAAGGAGTTGTGTTGTACATGAACCAGGAGGGACGGGGAATTGGACTGATCAATAAATTAATGGCCTATAAGCTTCAGGAAGAGGGACTTGACACGGTTGAGGCAAATATCAAACTGGGTTTCGACATGGATCAGCGGGATTATGGTGTCGGAGCGCAGATTTTAAGGGACCTCGGTGTGAAAAAAATGCGGTTAATATCCAATAACCCGAAAAAAAGAGTTGGTCTCATTGGATACGGCCTGGAAATTGTGGATAATGTTCCAATCGAAATTAAGCCCAACAGGTATAACGAGAAATATCTGACCACGAAACGTGATAAAATGGGGCACCAGATTTTAAAAAATGCGAAATAGTATTCTACGTCTTGGTTTGCTTTTAATGATAGTCGCTGCCTGCCAGCAGGAGGTGAAGGCGCAAAAATTCTCATCCGAAGTCTGGCACAATGGCGAAGTTATCCTCCTGGAAGGCGATACCCTTTCCGGCAGGGTCAAGTATAATATGGAATCACAAACCCTGCAGTTTTCAGGGAACGGAGAAACCATTCAGACATTCAGCCCCCGCAAACTTATCTCGTTTGATATTTACGATGAGATCATCGGTGCATATCGTATTTTCTATATCCTGCCATATGAAGCAAATGGCTATTACACCACTCCCTATATCTTTGAAGTTCTTTTTACCGGCGAACGAATTTCCCTGCTCCGGACTGAAAGTGTTGAAACGGTAGTGAGAAACACCCCCTATATCTACGGAGGCAGTTATTCAAGTATTGAACTGGTCTATACCTATTATTTTCTTAAACCTGGCGGGGAAATCCGTGAATTCTCAGGGAAACGATCAGATATTTACCGCGTAATGGCTGACAGATCGGGTGAAATACGTGCCTATATCAAGGATAATAACCTGGATGTCGACCGGCTTCGGGACCTGATGAATGTTTGTTCATTTTATAATTCTCTATAGATCCGGATAATGGAAAAACCGTTGATTTTAGTATCTAACGATGACGGGATCACTGCAAAGGGGATACGTCTGCTTGTTGAAATAATGAGTAATATCGGGGAAGTGGTCGTGGTGGCACCTGATGGTCCGCAATCCGGCATGGGACATGCCATTACGATTGGAAACACCCTTCGACTGGAGGAAACAGATATTTTTAAAGGAATACCTGCCTATGAATGTTCCGGAACACCGGCAGACTGTGTTAAGATAGCCAAGCACTTTGTTCTGAAGGATCGTAAACCGGACCTTGTGGTGAGTGGTATTAACCATGGAAGCAATACCTCCATAAGTGTACTTTACAGCGGAACGATGTCGGCAGCCATAGAGGGTGCCATAGAAGGGATG
The DNA here is from genome assembly GCA_030432655.1 of Bacteroidia bacterium. Taxonomy (GTDB): domain Bacteria; phylum Bacteroidota; class Bacteroidia; order Cytophagales; family Cyclobacteriaceae; genus JAUILA01. The sequence continues at coordinate 18,752 of JAUILA010000023.1, read as the reverse complement.
CCCGCCATCGGATTCTCTCTCTGTGACTATTCCTCCGACGCGGATTTCAGTCATATCAGGGACTATGTAGACCGGATCGCCCGAATGGTCCTTGACAAGGGATTGTCGAAAGGAGTAGCCCTCAATGTTAATTTCCCGCCAAAAAGAAATGAAAAACTAAAAGGCATCAAAGTCTGCCGTCAGGCACGTGCCAAATGGCAGGAAGAGTTTGATCAGCGGTTTGATCCGAATGGCCGGAGATATTTTTGGCTGGCTGGTAATTTTGTGAATCATGACCAGGGAGAGGACAATGACGAATGGGCAATCGCCAACAATTATGTTTCTGTGGTTCCGTGCCAGTTTGACCTGACTGCCCACCACGAAGTGGTTAATCTCAACAGCGACTGGGAGAATATTGTTGATCTATAAACGGGCAATCATGGCTTCCACAGCATCCTTGAGGGCATGGTCTCCTGTCACATGATCTGTTAGTGCATTTTTCAGGTAGTTGGGCACCTGCTCCCCGCCTTTCACTTTATCCAGCACGTCATTGAGCATGTTCACAAGTTCTTCATCTTCCGCAGCCGAGGCCTGGTTGCTTAGACCTTCAATTTCTTCGATCAGCGTAGACGATTTTTCCCGGGCAACTTCCTTTTTTTGTTCTGTAATTCTGTAATCAGTCTGATCTGCCATACATGAATTATAATCATCAATTAGTTGCTCAAGGTCCCGTCTGCGATAATTGCCTGCATCAATATCCCGGCGTATTGGGTCACAATCTCCCAGAAAGTTGCTCATCGATTTTTTAAATAAGAAACTTGGAACCTCGGATCCTTCACCATCCATCTTATGGAGGAAATCTGCATTAAATGAATAGGATTCATCTGACCGGAATTTCAGCAGACTAAGATACCCGTCTTTAACCACTTCCATAATTCTGTATTTTTCAGCAAATTTTACCGTACGGTATTCTTTGCCATCGGCGGTGAATGTAGTAAATTGATGTGCTCTGTAACGTTGCTTATCGTCACCGGAATCGAAAGAAATTTCCTCATAATATTCATCCGGCATTAAAATCTGAATTTCTCCTGTTATTGTTTCTCCTGTTACCAACGTGATCTCATCCTGAGCAAGCAGCGGAAGAGTAACAGCAAATAACAAGGCGACTGTATAAATAATAGTTTTCATAGGCTCAAAGGTAACTTTTCTCTGATTAAAGTGTATGATCTAATTTCAGGATGTGAGTGCACTGATTACAACATAAATCAGGATCATCAGGATCAGGACGCCGTACATCAGCAGGTCTACCCGCACATATTCCTTGTATTGCCCATATAATTCCCTGATCCACTTTATCATTCTTCAATACGTTTATGAAGTTTCACCGGCTTTTTCGGTTTACGTATCCGCATATTGATCAGCTCTACCATTAGAGAGAAAAATACGGCAAAATAGATATAACCTTTCGGTACATGATAATGAAGTGCTTCAATAAGCAACATGAAACCGATCAGGATCAGAAATGATAGTGCAAGGATTTCCAGCGTAGGGTGCTGTCCGATAAATTCACTGATCTTTTTGGCATATAAAAGCATCACACCGATGGATATGACCACGGCAATGATCATCAGCAGCAACTCCTCGGTCAGGCCCACAGCGGTCAATATAGAGTCAAAGGAAAATATGATGTCAAGCATGATAATCTGGAGAATGACACTTTGCAGCGACGCCTTTTTTGAAGAACCTGCTTTATGAGTGGCACCCTCCATTTTTTGATGAATCTCCATCGTACTTTTATATAGCAGGAATAGTCCGCCCAAAGCGAGGATGATATCCCGGATACTGAATCCGGTTTCGAATACAGTTAATACCGGTTCTTTAAACTTAATGATCCATGTAATGGCCAGCAACATGCCGACACGCATAAGCAGCGCCAGCGAGAGTCCCCAGGTGCGTGCCTTCTGCTGCTGACTATCCGGCAGCTTATTCGAAACTATCGAAATGAAGATAATATTATCAATTCCCAAAACGATTTCCAGAAAGGTAAGCGTTAGTAACGCAACCCATGAAGAAGGATCAAGAAGTATATCCATTCCGTAAAATTAAGAGAAATTCAGATTTCTGAACCTGCCCGCCATGTTTTTAAAAAGACAGGAAAAACGATCTCTTTTTTCTCAGGAAGGGCAGATTCAATCTTTTCTCTGCAGGTTTCCAGCGGGTCCTGTCCGTACTTTTTTTCATAGGTTTTCACTGCAGACCATGTTGACAGGTAGCCCAGGAGGTCAGCATAATCCCAGTTTACCCGGGCTTCAAAAAATGCCGATTCGTTGAAAGGAATGCCCGTGTGTGTGTAAGTGGTCTCAATATGGGACCTTTCCGGTGACCAGCATCCTTTTAGTGTTTCCCGGTAGAAGTATTCTATGATCGGGTTCAGGGCAGGCGGACCTGTCAGCAATCCATAACCGAAGCAGGCAAGCAGTCCGTCAGGGACCAGCACACGACGGACTTCATTAAAAAAGTCATTAAAGCTGAACCAGTGAAGTGCCTGCCCGACTGTAATAAGATCGGTACTCGTATCAGGTAATGGGCAGCTCTCGGCACGGGTGCTGAGATAGTTAATATTTGCGTGAGGAGGTGCCTGCTGCAGTTGTGCACTGCTGACATCTGTGGCAAGGACCTTTTCAAATTCCTCGGCCAACCGAAAAGCAACCTGACCGTTGCCGGTTCCTGCATCCCATGCCTGCGTTCTTCCGGATGCTTCCCTCAACAGATAGTTATACAATTCTTCGGGATAGGAGGGACGATAACGTGCATAGTCCCCGGAATGATTAGAAAACAGATCTTTTACTGGTTTCATGGTGCTGATTGAATCTGAAAAATGAGAGATCGGATTTCCTTCAGGGTGTTTTTATACATGACAATTAGTATAATCTCGTTTCCCAGTATCACGACCGGGAGTATCCAGACCAGGTGGATTATGGAGATCATATCAAACCGTAATGAATACCACGTAAACAGAACGCCTGCAAACAGCGGCATAAGATACCGGTAAGCCCTGATCCGCCATACGATGAGCTGTGCTGATTCGGAAAGGTTCTCTGTAACCGGTTTATTTTGTCGGGAAATATGTCGCATCCTCCGACCCTGGACGAGATGGATGCCTAACATAATAATCGTAAAGGAAAAGATCAACAGAGCAGGTTCCCATTGATATTTCATGCCCAAAATCCAGGGTACGAGAGCCATGACCACTCCGGCAGACACGGCGAGACTGATATCGAGTGATCGTTTTTTTTGCAGGCGTGCAGATACAACTTCCAGGGAAAACCGGAAAGCAGTTTCAATTCCTGAATTGTCCGCTGCCTGATCCGGAATATCATGCTGCCAAAGTTGTTTCACTTCATCGGTTTCCATACGACTTCATTATTTTCTTAATCTTTTGCCTGGCCCGGCTGATCCGGACACCCGTATTTGACTGACTGATTCCCATAATTGAGGAGATTTCCGCGTATGACCTGTCCTCCAGGTACAGGATCATGATTGCACGATCGCTTTCATCAAGGCTTCTAACCGCTTTGTGTAAATCCCTGATGCTGTCAGTCATTTCCGCATCGTTCGGATCATTCTCCGGGATATATGATTCCAGTGCTTTTGCATTTCGCATGACCTTCCGGTAATGCTGCATGCAGGTGTAAAGCGTCACCCGAAATATCCAGGTCTCCCTGGTAGATTCTCCCCTAAACGATTCAAATCCCTTCCACAAATTATACATCACCTCCTGGAAAAGGTCATCCCTGGTCATTTTTTCGGAACTGTAATTGGCGCAAATTCTTGTGATCCGATGTCGTTCCCGTTTGATTATATCGATAAATTCCTTTTCCTGTGAGGTCAATGTGGGTATTCGGTTACTTATATAGTGTCGATAACGGGTAAATTATTACGCTTTTTAAAAAAAAAAGAACTTTTTTTACAATTCGGTGTAACCTATTGGCTGTAAATACAGTCTTAACAACAGAAATACTTAACAACCATGTTGTTTTCAACCAAAAAAATCCGAACCATAATCCTTGGAGCCATCGTAGCTCTCTGGGGTATAAGTGTTCTGTCACTCGGTATGACTTCATCTCCGGGTATTACTCAATGTGATACGGAATGCCCAATGGAAATTGCCCATAAAAGTGAGATTTCCTATAACAACATCAAAAAGAAAGTAGTGATGTTGTCCGGGATAGTCGGTTGGGTAAGTCAGTATTATTTCGATGAATAATGCGGCTCGTCTACAGCCTGCTCCTGATATGTACCCTAGCAGCCTGCCAGTCACCCGGTGGTCCCGATCCTCAAACCGTTGTTCCCGATACAGTCATGTCTGATTTTTCAGAGGTAAAATCATTTCTGGCATTAGGCGACTCCTACACCATTGGAGAATCAGTGGAAGAGGATGATCGGTGGCCGGTTCAATTGGCTGACAGCCTTAATGAGCGTGGAATTCTTTTTGATGACCCTGAAATTATTGCGCGAACCGGCTGGCGTACAGACGAACTGATCGCTGCCATCAGTGATGCTGACCCTGATGCAGGTTATGATCTGGTCACTTTGCTTATCGGTGTCAACAATCAGTACCAGGGTAAACCCCTCGATACCTATATCAGCGAATTTGGGATCCTGCTGGACAAGGCGCTTGAGCTTGCCGGGGGTAAACCAGAACAGGTGATGGTACTCTCCATTCCGGATTACGGGTTCACGCCATTTGGGTCGGCCAATCAGGAAACGATCTCATCAGAACTGGCTGAATATAACCGGATCAACCGCGAAATCACGGAAAAGGCCGGGATACGTTATATCTATATTACAGATATTTCAGAGAATGGTCTTGCAAATACCGGACTGGTCGCTTCAGACGGATTGCATCCCAGTGGAATACAATATTCATTATGGGTGGAAAGGATCCTGGAAAACACCTCATTTCAGGAAGCATACATCGAAAACTAGGCGCCTTTTTCCACGCGAAGTTTACGCGCAACGTAGATGGCGATCAGGCTGAAAAATACCGCCACATAACCCACATATTCATATCCAACCAATGCAGTGGCATTTTCCTGAATGTCTGAAGGCTTATCCGAAATGATCAGGCCAGCAAGCAACGTGGCGAGTCCGCTGGAAATCTGCTGAACCGAACTTCGGATGCTCATAAAACTGCCACGGTTCTCCGGCCGGATCACAGAGGTGACCATCGTGGTGGAAGGAACCATTCTCCCGTTGGCAAGGATAAAAAACAATCCACTGACCACCAATGCCTGCCACAGCGGGACAGTCGGGAGATGCGTGATCAGCAGTATCGGAATCAATACCAGAAAGCCAAAAATAGTAAATACTTTCAGGCGTCCGTACTTATCCGCGGCTTTACCAACGCGGGGACTGGAAAAAATGGTCAGTGCTCCTCCGACGAGATAAATATATGAAAGCTCCTGCTCGGTAAACCCTACGTTTCCTACCATATAAGGTGCGATAAAGGGGATAATGGTAAAATGGCCGAACATCAGGACCGAGGTAAACAGCAAACCCATCAGGGGATTCCGGCGGCCGAGTATTCCCTTTACAACCACCCAGGGGCTTTCCTGTTCATGTTTCTCCTTCAGGTGATCGCGCATTCGGGGGACAAAGAAATATATAAGTGCCTGGATCACTACCCCCATTCCTCCCAGGAACAGAAAAGGGGCATGCCAGCTGAAAATGGTTGCAAGGTAAAGGCCAAATGGAACTCCAAAGACCGAGGCGGCAGAAAAGGATGCCATGACGAGGCCGATTCCTGCAGCCCTCCGTTCGAGAGGAATGGCATCGCTCAGGATAGAGAGAATAAGAGCTCCCAGTATACCGCCGAAAGCGCCCGTGAGGCAGCGGGTGGCAAGCAAAATATGGTAGGTTGGCGCCAGGGCACAGGCAATAGTTCCTATCGTAAACCCACCATATACAAACAGGAGCATTGATTTGCGATCGTACCTGTCAATCTGAAATGCCGCCAGAAAACCGGCACCTCCTGCCGAGAAGGTGTAAGATGAAACCAGGAAACTGAATTGCTGAGGATCAATATCAAAGGTACGCATCAGCTGAGCACCCAGGGGCATCATGATCATAAAGTCCATGATGTGGGTAAACATCGCTGAAGCAAGGATGAATAATAATACTTTTTCTTTATTCATTCGGAAATAAAAATATCCCGGCAGGAACAGGTCCTGCCGGGATGAATCAGGTCATTCGCTGTAAATTTAGGAAGGCCACTGGCCATTCCCCACAAATTCTGAAACTGGTTTCCTTTTTCGCTCTTTCAACTCGGATTTTTTCAATTCATCATCCAGTTCGTCTGGATCGCCACCGTAAAAACCTACGGCAATGGCCGTGGTTATGTGAAACCCTTCCGGGACATTAAAAACTTCCTGTGCCTTTTTCCAGTTCAACCCGGCCATCTGATGTATTGCAATTCCCATCGCCTGTGCCTGGATGCTAAGATTGGCAACTGCCAGTCCAAGATCGTGGGGCGCGTGGAAATTATCCATGCCCTTTGGCGTTTTTTCTTTGTAAGCCGTCAAAATGAGTACCGGGGCATTACCCACCCAGCGCTGGTTAAATTCAGCCAGGCAGTCAAATGCCTTATCATATTCGGGCGTTCCTTGTCGCAAACAAATGAAGCGCCAGGGCTGCAGATTATTCGAGCTCGGGGCCCAGCGGGCTGCTTCAAACAAGGTGTTCAGGTCGTCATCAGTTATCTCCTCGCCGGAAAACATTCTCGGGCTCCACCGGTCGCGGAGAAGCTCATGTATCACATATTCTGTATTCGCACTCTTATTCATTTGAGGTATCTTTGTAATCTCTTCCATATAAGAAAAAAACGCATGGAGGAATTATATGTTTAAACCTATTTATGAATTCGTTAATAACCTAGCTCATGGCCTCATTTTCTGAACTTGTTAACAAGAAGACGCCTGTACTGGTAGATTTTCATGCCTCCTGGTGCGGACCTTGCAAAATGATGGAGCCTGTCGTTAAGCAGCTGAAGGAGAAGTTTGGCGATAAGCTGTCTGTTATCAAAATTGATGTGGACCGCAATCAGGCCCTGGCCGGGAAACTCGGCGTACGGGGAGTCCCCACCTTCATTCTATACAAGGAAGGACAGCCCGTATGGCGGGAAAGTGGTGCGCGACCTCTTCACGAACTGGAATCCGTTGTGAATTCTCACCTTTAGATGCATATGTAAGAAATTCGCGGTCTTTGCAGAGGATGTTAATCCCTAATGTGTAATCTTCGGTTCCTTGCCGCTTGTGTAATGCGCGGCATTAATATATTTATAACTGGTATTTTAGCAATTTATCGGACAAGTTTGTAATCTTACCCTTCGCTATTTTAATTTAGAAAAATAGGTTTAAACAAATGAATAACAGGGATTTAATAGTGCTTGTTGAGGATGATGACACAGATGCGTTCATTGCCCGGACACTACTTGAAAAGTGCCGGCCCGGATTGGCCATTGAGAGGCTGAGTCACGGACTGGAGGCGCAACGATTTCTCGAGGAGCTGGAAGGTATACCTTCCCTGATTATCCTGGATCTGAATATGCCATTCCTGAATGGTAAGGATTTTTTGAAGGATCTGCGCAATGATAATCAACGCAGTGAGACGGAGGTTGTCGTTCTATCGTCATCGGAGAACAGGGAGGATAAGAACAGGTGTGCCGAGCTTGGAGTAAAGCATTATTTTACCAAACCCCTTACGCTCGAAACAGCCGGACAGATCATTGAACTGGCGAAGGCTTCCTACCGGAGTTAATAGTTAAGTTTATTTTGCTAATTTTATCGTGAGACATCACTAAAGAAATAACCCCACAAAGATGAACAGAATTCTAGTACCTACGGATCTATCTGAAATTTCGGAAAATGCCCTTCGTTATGCTTGCGCTATTGCCGATAAAACATCTTCAGAAATTTACCTTGTTAATTTTATCCGTCATCCGTTTGATGAGTCATTCTCTGCCACGGGGGATGTACGTGCCAAATACGATGATGAGGAAACCATCTTTACCATTGAATTAATCCGCCGTAATACCAGGCTGCTGGAAGAAGCTGCGAATAAATACGGATCGGGCCGTACAATATATTATCAGGTGTTCAATGAAGATCTGGTAGACGGGGTTGACAACTACATTCGCAAAAAGAACATTGATCTCATTGTCATGGGTACTTCCGGCGAGGAAAATGTGTCTGAATTTTTTACCGGAAATCATACCGAGCAGGTTATTATAAATGCATCATGCCCTGTTCTCTCCCTTCACGAAGATCAGAATCCCGACCACCTGGATACATTGGTACTGGGACTGGAACTTGAGGAGGACGACAAAGACAACTTCAGAAATGCCACCAGGTACCTGAAGGATTTTGCCGAGGCGATCGGAACACACGTACACCTCGTCCATGTTTCCAATAAAGGAGCTGCTGACAAAGAGGAAAAAGAAGCGATGCTTAAACAGTTTGCCGACCGGTTCAACCTGCAAAATGCTACGATTGCCGTAACAGAAGCCAATGATGTGGAAAAAGGCATTATGTATTATGCCCATAAGGTCAATGCCGGGATCATTGCCGTGCTGACCCACGCTGAGGGAGGGTTTTTCAGGATTTTCCGTTCAAGTATTTCTGAAGAATTAAGCAAGGACTCGGATACACCGGTTCTCACCGTGAACCTTCACAGGGTTTAGGGTACCGGTTTTACAGCTGTATACCACCACGTTTTTATTTCTGGCTGGAATTATGCATTGTTAACTGATAATGCATATTAAGGAGATATTTAATAAATACGGCAGGGCACTCTGGAAAGCTGCCAAAGGCTTCTATAAGGAAAATCCATTCGGACAAGCCGCGGAGATTGCTTTTTACACTATTTTCTCCATGCCTGGGGTGCTGATTGTTGTAGTCAGTATTGCGGGAACGTTGTATGACCAGCAGGTTGTTACCGGGGAAGTAATTTCCCAGGTCAGCTACCTGATTGGGCCAGACAGTGCTGCGGAGGTGCGTAAGATACTTGAGAATGCACGCGGACCGGGAAATTCCGATTTGATAGCCCAATGGATCGGAATCGGGACGTTACTGTTCAGTGCCACTACCGTATTTATTTCACTTCAGGCTGCACTCAATCATATCTGGCGGATCAGGCCTAAGCCCAAACGCGGATATGTCAAGCTCATTATTGACCGGATCATGTCATTTGCCATGGTCGCATCTATAGGCTTCTTACTCCTTGTAACTTTGGTTCTCGACGCGGGAGTGTCTTTGCTCGGCAATTCCATTCAACAGTTAATCGGAGTAAACCTGCTGGCTGCTGAGGTGATCAATTTTACCCTTTCGGCGGTCATCATTGCAGTCATATTTGCCCTCATGTACAAAGTGTTGCCAGACGCCAAGGTAGACTGGGAAGATGTCTGGGCGGGTGCCCTGCTGGCTACCGTGATGTTCATGATCGGAAAATACCTGCTGGGCTTCTATTTAGGTAATAGCTCCCTTGGCAGTGCTTACGGTGCCGCCGGCTCACTTGTACTGCTGTTGATCTGGGTCTATTATTCCTCTGTCATTTTTCTTTTTGGCGGACTTTTCACCCAGGTCCACAGCAGTGAAAGTGGTAAAAGGATCCAACCCGCTAGCAATGCCGTACGCATAAAAATCATGGAAATTGAATCGGATTAACCCGGGCCGGGGATCATATTCTATAAATAATTGTTTTACTTTAATTAATGAGCAATGCAGCTTTTCCATTGAATTCCTATGCCAAATCAGCACATCGCACTACCACTTACCTCAATCGTGCAGTTCGCTTATGCTGCGCCCTGGTTGTAGGAATTACTGCATTCTCCTGTAATACCCTCCAGCCATTTTATGGGAAAGCCTACCGGGACTGGCAGGATTACACAATGCCCGACAGTTCACGCCTGGAGCATACGGTATACCTGGTCGGTGACGGGGGAGATATGTCAAGTGAAGATGATCTGATTAAAGTTCTCCATAATTCTTTGATGAATGAAGCGGATTCAGCCAGCAGCGTAGTTTTTCTGGGAGACAATATTTACCTCCACGGACTCCCGGAGGAGGGAGCCACAGACCGGCAGGAGAAGGAAGCGGTGATCCGGGCACAGATGGACGCGGCAGCCGGGTACAACGGGAATGTCATATTCATTCCGGGTAACCATGACTGGGATTACAGCGGCCCCGATGGCCTTGAACGGATTATTTACCAGGAGAGGTTTGTGGAGGAATATTTTGACGGGGCTGATGTGTTTATGCCGGACAACGGATGTCCCGGTCCGGACCTGGTCCGTGTTAATGAAAATGTGGTACTGATAGTCCTGGACAGTGAATGGTGGGTCCATCCCTACGAGGTCCCGCAAGCACCGGAAAATGGGTGTACGACTGTCGACAAAACCGATTTTATGGTTCGCCTCGATGCGATGGTACGCGCCAATGATGACAAACATGTGCTTATCGTAGCACACCATCCGGTCATCAGCAATGGCAATCACGGTGGACATTATAACATTGTGGATCACATTTTCCCTTTACGGCTGGTACGGGACAACCTGTATATTCCGCTGCCGGTGATCGGGTCAATTTATCCTGTCGCACGTAAACTGGGTGTCTCTCCCCAGGACATTCCAAACACGGAATTTCAAACGTACAAAAATGGCCTGATGGCAATTATTGAGCAGAGGCCGAATGTCGTTTACGCGACCGGTCACGATCATAATCTTCAATTGAACGAGCAGGGGGAAATGCACCATATCATCAGCGGGTCCTCTTCAAAAACTGCCTTTGCGATACGTGGTTTTGGCGCAGATTACGTGCACCAGCAGAAAGGGTTTGCCCGGGTCATGTATTTTGATGACGGAGAAGCCTGGGTGGAGTACTTTATAGTTAATGACGAGAACCCGGATGGTTTGCTCTCCTTCAGGAAGCCTTTGTATGCACTGGAGAATGAGACAGTTGCGGAGGAGGTTAGTCCGGAAATGCAGGAAGACAGCATTTACCAGGCACCCGCTTCTTCATGGAGCCGGCGAAATTTTCCCGGAAAGTTGTTATTTGGTAATGGGCGAATTAATGAATGGACAACCCCGGTGACGGTTCCGGTGTTTAATCCTGCCTTGTTTGACGGTGGTATAGAAGTACTTACCAAAAGCGGGGCACGTAATTCCCTGAGTCTGTCGGTCCGGGGAAACAGTGGCAGGACCTACCTGATCAGGCCGGTCGAGAAATATGCTGTAAGGGGGCTTTCAAGCGGGTTTCTCGATACCTGGCTGGCGGACGGAGTCAGTGAGCAGAATCGCGCCAATCATCCATTTGGCGATCTGGTCATAGGATCCCTGGCCAGTGATGTTGGGTATTCGCAGGCTGTACCTGAATTATATTATATTCCGGTATCACCCGTTTTCGGACAGTATATGGATGAATTCGGTGGGAGCATCGCCACAGTCGAACGGGCGTTGCCGGAAAATAATCCGGAGAACGAATCACCATACGCTTCGATACTCACCACCAGGAGTATGATTCGCAGAATAGAGGAAGATCCTGGTATCCGGCCGGATGCGCAGGCTTATCTGAAAGAACGGATCTTTGATCTGTGGAGTGGGAATTTTTCACGGGATAGAAACGACTGGCAATGGATCCCGCTGAAAATGGATTCCGCCTGGACTATTGTTCCGGTTTCTCTCGAGAGGCCGGACCTCTTTCCAAAATATGACGGGTTGGTGTCCTGGCTGCGATCAAGAAGCTGGAATAATGACCGTATTGTTTCTTTCAGTGATACTATTCGGGATATAAGGCCATTTCTCCATATTTCGGCTGGTCTGGATCAGCGGATCTTATCGGAGCTCACCTGGCAGGATTGGGAAGAGGTATTGTCTGAAATGAACTACCAGATCGATTCCATGTCCATCAGGTCTGCCGTTGATCAGCTACCCGAAGAGTTAAGGGAGCAGGAATCTGAAATATTGGCGAAGCAGCTTATGGCACGGTGGCAGGATATGGGTGACTATCTCCGTAGCTTTTATCTCGAACTGAATGAGAGAATTAGCCTGAACGGGACAAATGGAGACGATTTCTTCAGTCTGATGTCTTCAGGGGGAGATAAAGTAGAATTAATGCTCAGGTCCGGATCAGACAACAAGCTCATTTATTCGCGCCTTATAGATCCGTCGGAAACCCGGGAAATAAGAATGTACGGACTGGACGGAAACGATGAATTCCGGTTTGATAAAGTTCCGCAGGGCATGGAGATACGGATAATGCCGGGTCCGGGTGACGACCAGCTCTCGGGGAGAATTACGGCCGGCGATGTTCATTTGTATGAAAAGGATGAATACACCGAAACCTCAGAATTGAATGTCAGGCGGCATAATAGCTATTGGCCTGATACCTACTGGGCGGATGTGGACAATGACCAGAAGGGAGGTATTACCCCGGCTGTTTCCTTACGTGTAAACCCCGACGATGGCCTTCTTGCCGGGGCCGTAATAGATTTCCGGAAAAGTGGTTTTCGCCGAAGCCCGTGGAGTGTGGCGGGAAACGTTAAGGCCTACTATGCAACAGCAACAGATGCCTTTACCGCTAAGCTGAATGCGTCCTTTTATTCGTTATTTGGCGAGAGGAATGACCTGACCGTTCAGGCAAGTTTTAGTGATCCGTATGTGATTAACTATTTCGGGGAAGGCAATAATACGGTCAATGCTTTTTCCATAGACTATTACCGGATTCCTATTCGCACCGGGATGATAGACATTGGTTTACAGCGAAGGTTCTCCGAGGCCTTAACCATAGGGATATCCGGGGGCTATTCCGGTTATTCAGTCGGACAGCCTGATCCGGGTGAATCGATAACGGGGGAACTACCTCCGGATGTTTTTAATTTTCCATCTCCCGCAGATTTCGCGCGTTTAGGCTTGCAGCTTGATCTGGAAGTCCTTGATCAGCCATATAACCCGGAAAAGGGTTTTGCTTTCAGCACAGGTGCGCGGTGGAACCGTGAACTGCATAATGGTACGGGCGATTTTGTTCACTCTTATGCACGGTTGAGTTTGTTTGTCACACCCAATCTCCCGGTAAGAGTAACATTTGCTTCGAGAGTTGGATATGAGGTAAATTCTGGTGATTATTATTTCTACCAGTCAGCTTTTCTGGACGGGCTGACAAACCTTCGCGGATATCGTCGCACGCGTTTTGCAGGGAAATCGATGTTGTTTATTAATAATGAAATCCGGATAAAAGTTATTCCATTCAGAAACGACCTGATACACGGAACCGCAGGCCTGATCGGGTTTTTTGATCAGGGAAAGGTCTGGGACCGCGAAAGAGTTTCAGGTAAATTCCACACGGGTTACGGACCTGGTCTGTACGTCCAGCTAATGGATCGCATTATTTGGCGGGCATCGTATGGTATTTCCAGCGAGGATAACTATTTTGTTCTAAGCACCGGGTTCTTTTTCTAATTTGATAATTATGGATATAATACCAATTGTTTTATTGTACTTGATTATTTCCCTTGTGGTCATCTTCGGGATTATGTTTTTCATTCGCCGCAAGAGGGAAAAAGATGCAGGCCGGAAACCATCACACAAAGTGGAAGACCTGAAAGCAGAGGAGATTAATAAAGAAAATCAGCCCTAAAGTCAGCTAAGTAAATGGAAGCAGTATTTATCGCCCTGGTTATCCTGGGCATTTGTTTTACAGTTTTTAAGCTCATCCGCCAGGACCACTGGACCATCCGGTTCTTTGATTTTCCGCTTGTTCAGATTGTATTATTGAATACCACCATTCTGATTGGCTACTCTGTGGTGGTGGAAGAGTGGACCGTGTTAAAAATCATTCTTTTTATTCTCCTGGCTCTGTGCATACTGAACGATATCCGGGTGATTTACCCATATACCACGATAGCCAGAAAAGAATCAAAGTCCTTTTCCAACAAATCCGATCTGGCCAATAAAATCAATATCCTGGTGTCCAATGTTTATCAGAACAATGAGGAATACGCCAAACTGCTGGAGCTGATTGACTACGAGGATCCGGATATTGTAATAACACTTGAGACAAATAAGGAATGGGAAAAAAGACTTAACAAACTGGAAAAGAAATACCCGTTCAACCATAAGATCCCACTTGAAAATATGTATGGGATGCACCTGTTCTCACGTCTGAAGCTCGCTAATATACAGGAACGTTATCTTATTCAGGAAGATGTTCCCTCACTTGTTTGTGATGTGCAATTACCTGGTGGCAGAGAGGTAAAGCTTTACAGTGTCCATCCAAAACCACCAAGTCCCACGGAAAATGAATTCTCCACATCCCGTGACGGAGAATTGTATAAAATAGCACTTGAAATTCAGGATATTGAAACACCGGTGATAGTAGCCGGAGACCTGAATGACGTGGCCTGGTCTCACAGCACGCGCATGTTTCAGCGGCTGAGCGGACTTCGCGATCCGCGGAAAGGCAGAGGATTCTTTAACACCTTTAACGCAAATATCCCGTTATTGCGCTGGCCCCTGGATCATATATTCCATTCCGCCCATTTTGGATTGCTTGATATTAAACGACACCCGCACGTGGGATCCGATCACTTTCCCATGGGAGCCGAGCTCATTTTGAATCCATTGAAAAAAGAAAAGGATGAGCCAGCCGCGGAGGAGGAGGAACTTGAGGAGGCAAGAGAGAAAATTGTGGAGGCTGAGGAATAATCGCACTACCAATTGTGGAATTTTTTCTACAAATTTGTATTTGGGACGCTGCACGGACGCAGTTAACTGAAAATTATTTGGTACAATTTTTTCATCCAGATTCATAATGTGGATTTTAAAATTGATACTGATTACAATCGCCGCCTACATTTTTATAATGTGGCTCGGCGTAAAACTGCTTCATCTGCTTTTTGATAAAGTAGATATGCACACGTATCATAAAAAAACATAACACGTAACAGAATTTGCGGAGAACTTATAGCTGGATATGAATAATCATGAATCGGTCCTTGTGGTGGATGATGAAATTGAGATTTGCATGTTATTGGCAAACATGCTTAAGAAAAAGGGGTATATGGTTAATTGTGTTCATACCATACAGGATGCCCGTCAGTCATTGGTTGATAATGAATTTGACCTTTTGTTCCTCGATCTGAACTTGCCGGATGGACTTGGCTTTCATTTCATCGAGGATGCCCGTTCACATAACAAGAAGATCAAGGTAATAGTGATCAGCGCTTATGATGGAAATATTGAGCGGCAGCGTGCGGAATCGGAGGGAGTCAATTATTTTCTTCCCAAACCATTTAACCGAAATATGGTAAATCAGGCGTTGACGGATGTAAATCCTTGAAAATTAAATACTAAACAGAATAAATTAATATACCGGATGGAAAGAATATTAATCATTGATGATGATAATGATATATGTCTTCTTCTTACAAAGTTTCTCAAGAAGAAAGGGTATGAAGCATCATTTGTGAATACCGGGGAGGAAGGGCTTAAAGAATTAAAGAGGAACCAGACCGACCTGGTCCTGTGCGATTATCGCCTCCCCGATGAAAACGGCCTTGACCTGCTACAGAAAATAAAAATAGTGAGCCCGGAAACCGCAGTGGTTATGATCACGGGGTATTCCGATGTCCGGGTAGCGGTTCAGACGTTAAAGCATGGGGCCTACGAATATGTTACGAAACCGCTTTATCCGGATGAAATTCTCGTTACTATTAAAGATGCCATAACTGCTCAAAAAGAAAAGGCGGAACAGCGCTCCCAGCCTGCTGCTAAGAAAAGCAGTTCCGGCTTAAGCAGGAAGCGGTTTATCACCGGAAAAAGTAATCAATCAGAAATTGTCCAGAAACATATAGACCTGATTGCCCCGACAGATATGTCCGTAATCATTACTGGAGAAACCGGTACGGGAAAAGAATTTGTCGCTAACGAAATCCATAACAAAAGCAAGCGTAAAGAGTATCCGTTTGTGGCGATCGACTGCGGTGCTTTGCCCAAAGAGCTGGCTGGTTCCGAGTTGTTCGGACACATGAAAGGTGCTTTTACCGGAGCGCTGGCCGATAAGAAGGGAAGCTTTGAGCTGGCTGATGGCGGGACACTATTTCTGGACGAGATCGGCAATTTATCGTATGACAACCAGATAAAGCTACTTCGGGTTCTGCAGGAACGAAAGATCAAGCGTCTCGGAGGAGTCAAGGACATTCCCATCGATGTTCGCGTGATTACTGCAACCAATGAAGACCTTAAGGAGTCGGTCAGGGAAGGGAAATTCAGGGAAGATATATATCATCGTCTTAATGAGTTTAAAATTGAACTGAGTCCGCTGCGCGAGAGAAAGCCTGATATCATTGTTTTTGCCGAGCATTTTCTGAAGCTGGCCAATGATCAGCTGGGTAAGAATATTTCAGGTTTTGAAAAGGAAGTGGTTAAGAAATTCAAGGAGTACTACTGGCATGGTAATCTCCGGGAGTTGCAGAATGTTGTAAAACGATCTGTACTCCTTTGTCAGAAGGACGAGATTCATATGGAGTGCCTGCCTGCAGAGATCATTTCTCCGGATTATATACCAGCCAGTCTGAAACCCAAATCTGAATCATCACAGGATGTCACCAATCTGAAGTCTGTGTCGGAAAATGCGGAGCGCAATGCCATTATCAGCGTGCTGGAAAAGACAGGTTATAACAAAACAAAAGCGGCAGAAGTATTGAATATTGACCGAAAAACGCTGTACAATAAGCTGAAGGCATATGAAATAAATATTTGAAAATAACCTGTCGACCGTTCGAATGAGGTTTTACAGAACACTTTTCCTGGCAATCATGGCCATTATGGTGATCATTTCCCTGGTCACCTATTACAGTTACAGGCAGTTGTCTGACGAATATCTCTTGTTGGCCCGGACCGAATCCATTCATTCGGATCTTGAACGGCTCATGTATGGGCTTGAGGAAGCAGAGGCCGATATCCGCGGTTACCTTATCACCGGGGATTCTTTTTACAGTGAATCGCTGGAGAGATCCAAATCAGATATAGAGGATCGGGTAACTAGCCTGAACAAAGAGCTGGCCGAAGAGGCGGATGTCATTGAGACATACCAGCAGATGCGTGATGAAACGATCACACAGTTGAATGAGATGGATTCACTTGCCGGTATATTCGAACGGGACAGTGTATTCAGCGATGATATGTACCGGATACTTCGTGCAGCAGAAGACCGCATGAAAGGCATCAGAAGTATGAATGACAGCCTGGTTACCATATTGCGGCCCGGTGAAAACTTTATAACTTCCAGAACTTTTACCCCGATGTTCATAATAATCGGGTTCCTGGTGGCTATCGCAGCGATCATTTTTTTGTACTCACACCTTTACCGATCACTGCAATCCAATTTATCCACTGAAATCCAGCTTGAAAAGAACCTGATTGAGCTAGGTCAGGAAATACAGGAAAGGGAGGAGGCGGAGTTACTTATGGAGAGAATTCTGGACAATTCACATAGTTCGATTCTTCTTATCCGTCCCGTATATAAAAATGAAGGGGGCGAAATAACTGATTTCAGAATTGTCAAATGCAACCGGCAGACTGAAAAACAAACCGGCATGTCCAAGAAGGACCTTGAGGGAGGTAATTTACTGGAACTCTTTCCGGGTGTCGTGGATACCGGGTTGTTTGAAGACTATAAGCACACATTCGAAGATCAGAAGGCTGTTCACCGGGAGCTTCTTTATGATTATGATGATATTCATATATACATCGATCTTCGGGCGTTGCCCCTTGACGATGGCGTCCTTATTACTTCCACCGATGTTACCGAACAGATTCGTGTACAAAAGGAAATTCAGGAAAATAATCAGAAATTCTCCACCTTATTTCATCAGGCCTATCAGTTTATTGCACTTATTGATGAGGATAATGAAATCACGGATATTAACGAGTCTTTTCTTGAGTTCATTCAGTCAAAATCCGAGAATACGGTTGGTAATAATCTGACTAATCTGAACGTTTGGAAGGGCGAGAATAAGGAGCTTATTCAGCAGATGATCAACCGGGCCAGGGAATCCGGAAGTGCGCGCCAGGAGATGCTGGTGATAGATATGGAAGGGGAAGAAAGATATCTTGACCTTTCCTGTACCCGCGTGCCCGGAATTGATGAAAAACGGATTCTTTTTGAAGGCAGGGACCTTACTGAACTCCACTGGGCCCAGGAGGAAAATGAATTCCTCGCCCATTTGAACGTTTCTATTACCAATGCCGAGAATTTTAATCACGCCGCCAAACTGGTGTTTAACCAGATCGGTAAACGATATGAACTGGATTCCACGGAAGTGTGGGTTCCGGAAGGAGACAGTCATGTACGGCTTTTAAGTCAGTATTTATTCGATCCTTCCAGAAAAAATGAGCTGGGAGAGGACCCCTACATAATGCCCAGGGGGGAAGGGATTGTGAATAATATCCTTTTGAACCGTGAAATGGTATATGTTCCGGATATATCCAAGGCAGATTCGGTTCAGGTACAGCGGCGGGAATTTCTGATAGAAAAAGGATACAGGTCGTTGTTTGCCATTCCCATTGTCTTTGAGGGAGAAGTGTTATTGATTGCAGTTTTCCTCTCCAGCGAAGAGATCGAAGATATAGAGGAACTGAAAAATACGCTCAAAATTATGTCCGCCACACTAGGCGCCCTTTTGATTAAGAAAAAGGTACAGGACGATATTAAGCGGCACAA
>JAUILA010000022.1 GCA_030432655.1 Bacteroidia bacterium | reverse complement strand
AAATCCACTCAGGCTTGCCACGATCGTTCCCGGAAAAACCCTGATTGCCCGGTTATATTCTCCCACTGTATCATTAAATCTTCTGCGTTCCACAGCAATCCGGTTCTCGGTTCCTTCAAGCTGACTCTGCAACTGAAGAAAATTCTGATTGGCTTTCAGTTCAGGATAACGCTCCACTGTCACCAGCAACCTTGATAAAGCCCCGGATAACCCTTGCTGAGCTTCCTGGAACTGTTGAATTGCCTGTGGATCCAAATCACCGGCATCCACGTTGATGGACGATGCCCTGGCCCTGGCTTCGGTCACTTCAGTCAGGACTTCACGTTCAAAATCGGCATATCCTTTTACGGTTTCAACCAGATTGGGAATCAGGTCGGCCCGCCGCTGATAGGATGTTTCCACCTGTGCCCACTGGGTCTCGGTTGCAACATCAAGGTTAACAAGTTTGTTATATGCACCAAATCCCCAAAATACCAGCAGGATGAGTATTCCGATTATGGCAATTACAAGAATCTTCTTCATGACATTAATGTATTTTTGTATTAATGAATAAAATTAAAATTTTTAGCGGTCTTACACTACTAGGAAGAAAGAAATTAAGTGTTCCCGCAATCCTGGTAACGCTTTGTATACTTTGTGGTTGTACGCTTGACGGGGACAAGGCACCGGACCGTTCCCGGTTTACGTTCAAAACCGGTGATGATACCGAACTCTTTTTCAAAAATGTCCGGCAGAGTGACTATGATCTGGAAGTGAATGAGGCGGCTAAATTTAATGTTTTTCGCCACGAAGATCGTCCGCAAAATGATTCCATGGCCTGGATTATGCCCGTGATCGTAATGAATTATATGCAGGATGAGGCTTATATTCTGATCGAACATTCTCCGGCGCTCGAAAATGAGCAAATCTGGGAAACAATTGCCGGAGGGGATACCGTGCGGCTCTCATCCCCTAACCGCGTCGAAAATCTTGAATTTGCCTCACAACTATATGAACACCTAAAAGCAGGCGACAGCATAATGGTTCGAAAAGGTAATCAGATGGTTCCTTTATTTAACGAGCGGGAACATTCGGAAGCCTTCAGGATCACCATGTCAGACTATTACCGGCTCACCAGAGTTTTCTGATCAGGAGATCGCATCACGTTCAAGCCACAAGCCGGTATATTCACCTTTAGGATCGTATTTGGCTGACTGACTTTCAATACTGAACTGTCGCCCCTGACGCGGATCATTTCCGACACCGGCAATATAGGCCCAGTTAAGCCAGTTACTGCTTGGATCATAATCAATCAGCCGGTTTTCAAACCAGGCAGCTCCCCATGTCCATTTCACGCCCAGGTCATACATGAGATAGCTTGCCGCATTCTGACGACCCCTGTTTGACATGTATCCGGTTAACAGTAATTCCTTCATATTGGCATCCACGAACGGCTCGCCTGTTTCACCATGACGCCATGCATCAAATTTTTCATGATCCTCATTATAATCGGGAGGAGACCCATTGAAGCCTTCGTACCTAAAAATAGCAGCTCCGTGTTTCTTGCTCATGTAACGGAAAAAGTCCCGCCAGAGCAACTCAAAAAATAACCAGTACGTGGAAACGTTTTTCTTGCGCTCTTCCTCGTAACGCTTAATCTCAAAATAGACTGATCGGGGAGAAATACAACCCAGGGAAAGCCAGGGTGAAAGCTTGGAGGAATAATCTCCCCCCAGCAGATTGTTGCGGGTAAATTTGTAATTCTTCAGCAGGTCTTCCTGCCAGAAATAATAATTAAGCCGCTCCCAGGCTGCTGTTTCACCACCCTTGAATTCAATAACACTACGCTTGTCTGATTTTTCCTCTTCCAGTCCCAGCTCACTGAATTCCGGTATTGCTCCGTACATAATATGCTGAGGAGTTTTTAAAGAAGCAGGTTCAGGTACCTCCGGCCGCACGTCTACCATTTTTTCCGATTCCTTACGAAATGAGGTGAAAACTTCAGGTACCTGGCGAATTGGCCACGGCACATCTTCTTCATGGAAAAGGGTATGCTGCCAGTATTTTTCCAGCATAATGCGATGACCTGTCAGCTCTCTTTCAAGTACGTTTTCCACGTTCTGTTCCTCCGTTCCGGTCTCCTTTGACGTATATACTACCTGGACATTCCATTCTTTTGCTAACTCCGGGATTATGTTTTCCGGGTTTCCCTGACGGAAAATCAAACCGGAGCCCACCTGTTTTAATTTTTTGTCCAGGTCATGAAGTGCTTCAAGTAAAAATCTTGTTTTATAAGGGCCCGTCTTCCTGAAACCGACGTTGAGTTGCCTGAACAATCTCGGATCCAGAACATAAACAGGGAATACTTCATCGCAATCATGAGCGGCGTTGTAAAGGGGAAGATTATCCTTTAATCGCAGGTCATTCCGTAGCCAAACCAAACCTCTTTTCATGCCATAAAAACCGGCATAAAGCAAAATAGTTTAACCGAATTTTATTTTCCCATCAGGGTGATGATCAGCTTTCTGCCACTCGCATGGTCTCGATGCTCGCAAAGGTAAATACCCTGCCAGGTTCCTGTATTCAGGCTCCCTTCCGTTACCGGGATTGACACGGATGATCCTAGCAAAGAAGCTTTGATATGGGCGGGCATATCGTCACTTCCTTCGTAGGTATGACGGTAATATGGCTGATCTTCCGGCACCATATGATTAAAATGGCTTTCAAAATCCTTCCTTACCGTGGGGTCTGCATTTTCGTTGAGGGTGAGGCTCGCCGAAGTGTGCTGGATAAAAACATGAAGAATCCCGTTTGACATCTTCCTGATTTCCGGGACCTGATTGATCACCTCATCCGTGATAAGGTGAAATCCGCGGGAATAGGAAGGCAGTGTAAGTTTCTTCTGAACGACTTGCATAACGGCGATTATGAGTTTCTGAAAAGATACTAAATATTTGGCAGGAGAATGATACAGCAATTCATTCTACTACTTCATAGCAGCCCGCATCAGGGCTCGCGTCCCTTGCATTCCCGTCAAGGTCCTCTGAAATACCTACGGCTGATCCGAGATCCATGGCCGGGGAAATAATCTCCAGGTGGTAATCGGATTCTTCGGGATTGGTAAATTCCGGGTCGAGGTTTAGAATATTGTTATTCACGTTCAGAAGGTCGCTGTATTCAGATGACCGCAACACTGAATGACTTACTTCCAGGGTAAACGGACTGGCCGGATCTTCGCTGATTATTAATTCATCCAAAAGACTGCCCCAGATAATGGAATTGTTTACAACAACATCCATGGGGGCGGTAATGACCGATTCATCTGACAGAATCACATTATTGGCAAGGATCACCGAAGCATTCTGACGGAAAAAGTCAAATGAATAAGAGGCGAAAGTACAGTGATCATATCTGTAGGTCCCTCCTGCGAAATTGCCCAGTGTGCTTACCTCACAATTGTTGATCAGGGTATTAAACGCATACACGTCCGAGGTGATTGCCAGCAGGCCGAATCCGGGCTGTACGGTAAAGTCCCCGGCGGGAACTCCCTCAGCGCCACCTATATTTTCGATTACGGTATTAGCCAGGACCAGGTCAGGCTCCTCATCTTCATCCGGGGTGCCCAGGTAGATACCTGTTTTAGCATTTCGGATCCGGGTATTCTCCAGCAGATTATCATTACTGCCCGGTAGAAACACAATCCCTCCCCATTGACCTGGTGCATTCTCATAATCATCTTCCAGCCGGTCATTCCGGAACAAGACCGGATTTTCAGTTGTACCGGCTGCGCGGATCGATCCCTTTGCAAAAATGTACGAATTGATATGTGAATAAATGCGGGTGCCCGGTTCAATTGTCAGGGTACATAAGGTGTCCACCAGGATCGAATTGTAGATTACATAAGGTTTATCGGCAGTCCAGACCGCATTGCAGTCAAGTACTTCCCCGTCAATGAAAACAGCATCCTGTCCGTAAGCAACCAGGTCGACATGCTGGCGGTTGCCATTGGTATTAAAAAGCAGGCTGTCACTGACCAGGAAAGGAAGGTTTTGGTCGGCCGGATCAATAAATACTTCAACCAACACGAGCATACTGTCATTGCCGAGCAGGGTAACATCGGAGAAGCGATCACCCACCTCGCCGTTCACCGCCACCTGGTAAGAGGAGGAACTTCCTCCATAAAGTGAAATATCACTGATTTTTACAGCGTTCCTTGCGTCATTGTATACGCGAAACCTTTTCGTTACGCTTCCAACTGACGTGAAGATCGTATCAAACACTACCATATCGGCGGAGAACCTGAGCCGTGCATTGCTGTCATAGCTGAGCTCTTCCTGCTCCGGCAAGCAGGAGGTCAGGATCATCAGGAACAACAGTAAAGCAAGGCTCCCCTTACGAATCCAGGATTGCGGCATCAATGGTCTTCGTTCATTTTTTCAGCACTGTCTGCCAGCTTCAGTTGCTCAATGAATTCATCAATTTCTCCATCCATAACCGCAGGCAAATTGTGCTGGCTGTAATTGATCCTGTGATCCGTTACCCGGCTTTGCGGATAGTTGTAGGTACGTATTTTATCTGAACGGTCACCGCTTCCCACCATGGATTTGCGCATTCCACCGACTTCTTCGTTGTGTTTGGCAAGCTCAATCTCATAAAGTCGTGACCGTAATACTTTCAGTGCCTTGTCAAAGTTTTTCAGCTGGGATTTCTGATCCTGGCAACTCACTACGAGCCCGGTCGGAATATGGGTGAGCCGAACCGCAGAATAGGTGGTGTTGACCGATTGGCCGCCCGGTCCGGACGAGCAAAATGTATCCTTGCGCACATCATTCATATCTATCTCCACTTCCACGTCGTCCATCTCCGGCAAAACCGCTACCGTGGCCGCTGAGGTGTGTACCCGTCCCTGTGTTTCCGTTTGCGGAACACGCTGAACCCGGTGCACGCCCGATTCAAACTTAAGCGTGCCATAAGCTTCGGAACCGGTTACCGTGCTTACTATTTCCTTGTACCCGCCGCTGCTGCCCTCGGTCAGGTCAAGCACGGTGAGTTTCAGCCCGACCCGTTCGCAGAAACGCTGGTACATCCGAAACAAATCACCGGCAAAAATAGCTGCTTCGTCCCCGCCGGTCCCTGCGCGGATCTCGAGAATGGCATCTTTATCATCATTGGGGTCTTTGGGAATAAGCATTTGTTTCAGCTCTTCTTCGAGATCCTCCTTCAGGGGCAAAAGATCTTCCAGCTCTGACTTGGCCATATCCCGGAATTCTTCATCCTTTTCTGTTTTAATTACCTCCTTTGCATTGGAGATGTTGGATAAAATCTCTTTGTAAGCATCGAATTTCTTCACGATCTTTTCCAGATCGCTGTATTCCTTACTGAGCTGTGAATACTTCTTTATGTCGGACATGATATCCGGCTGGACAATTAACTGGCCTACTTCCTCAAACCTGTCCTTAATTTCTTCTAATTTCTCGATCATACTTGCTCCGTTAGTATAGCAAAAATAAGAAATAGGGATAATTTATCTTTGCTTTCCTAATTTAGTCATATGAGAATGATGAGGCAGCATTTGTTACCGCTGATTTTAATTGTCCTGCTAGTGCTATCAGCATCGTGCCGGCGTAAATTGAGCGAGGAGCAGCGAAGGGAAATGCAGGAGGCGCGTAAGGAACAGGAGATCACACGGATAACTGACCAGGAGATCGTTCAGGAAGCTCTTGAGAAAGGACGTTTGTTCCGGGAGTTGCTGGAGAATGGAAAACCGACTGATTCACTGGGCAGCAGGTATGAGGCGGAGGTCAGCGTTTACCGTTCCCCTGATGAGATGACAGATCTGGAGAGGGAATTGTGGGAGGCTTACCAGGCGGGATGGGAAAATGGCGCGACACTTGATGATAATGTGCAGCGTGATTATCCGGATCATTTGTATTACACCTATCCACTGATTCAAATGGATTCCCTGACAGGTATGGTTTCAATAAAACTCAGCCGGAAACAGCTTATCCTGAATTACTGACCTCCTTATGCCGGAAACACGCTGTGACATGGTCATTGACCAGTCCGCAGGCCTGCATATGAGCATACATGATAGTGCTACCTACAAATTTAAATCCTCTTTTTTTCAGGTCCCTGGAGAGCGCATCCGATTCCGGTGATGTAGCCGGGTAATTACCTTCGGCCTGCAGCTGGTTGTTTATGACTTCATGGTTGACAAATGACCAGATATATTTATCAAAGGAGCCGAACTCCTTCTGGATTTCCAGAAACCGGCGTGCGTTATTGATGGCAGCAGCTATTTTCAGACGGTTCCTGATGATGCCGGCATCCTTCATCAGTACTTCCACCTTATCATCCGGAAATGCGGCTACCCGGGCAGGATCAAAGCCGGCAAAAGCATTTCTGTAACCCTCCCTGCGTTTGAGGATGGTTGCCCAGCTTAAGCCTGCCTGTGCTGATTCCAGGATCAGAAATTCGAAGTGATTGTTATCATCATGGACCGGAACACCCCATTCCTTGTCATGGTAAGTAACGTATTCAGGAAACTGACCCTCGGCCCAGAAACACCGTGTAAGATCTTTAGTCATACTTCATTTGAAATAAAGAGAACCCCTAAACAGCACATACGATGTAAACTTTAGAATAGTTATCAGGGCATATCGCGAACCCTTACTTCGATCTCAGGCATGTCTTTCAGCAATTCAACGAGTTTTGCCGGATCAGTCGAACCGAAATGGTATGGGTAAAGAATATCGGGTTTGAATGCCGCTGCCGCGTCAGCCACCATTTCCGGAGTCATAGTATAGGGAAGATTCATAGGCAGGAAGGCAATATCTATATTTTCCATAGCTTTCATTTCGGGGGTATTTTCCGTATCACCACCAATGAAGATCCGCATATCACCCCCTTCCAGGATATAGCTGTTACAGCAGCCTTTGGGGTGGAAAAATTCTCCATTGTCCCTTTTATGCACCAGGTTGTATGCGGGCAACGCTTCAATATTCACCGGTCCGAACGAGGTATTATCACCGATTGAAAGTACGTCGCCGCTTCCAAGCTGGTCCAGGGCAAGTGCAGTCAGGATAACGCGCGTGTCTTCTTTGGTAATTTCTTTGACCGCTCTCGGATCGCAGTGGTCTCCATGATGGTGGGTGATAAGGATGAGATCGGCATCGGGCAGCTGTGAATAATCCGCTTCGCGCGAAGACGGATCGACGTGAATAATGCTTCCATTCCATTCCATCATAAGCGAACCATGTCCGATAAAAGTAATGGTAAGCGGGCCTGCAGATGTTTCGAAAGAATCTGTTTCAAAATCCTGCGCCTTCATGCAAAATGGGCCGGCAATAAGTAAAATAAGTAATAGGTATTTCATAAAATCAGTTTTTCATCCATTCAAATAATTCATAATGCTGGTTGTCCATACCCAGCGAGGCATATACCTTTTGCGCTATCTGATTGCGCTTGTCAACATACAGGCGAACTCCGCGCAGGTGCTCATCTTCCCTGACCTGATCCTGAATATAAGAGTATAGAGCCCGGTAAACTCCCCGACCGCGGTGGGCTGCAGAGACATATACCGACTGTATCCAAAGGACGGTGCCATTACGCCACTCACTCCATTCCGGGGTGGTCAGCAAACAGCCAATGGTCTCATCCTTTTCTTTTGCCACATAATACCTACCTTTGTTCGGGTCGTTGAAAACAGCTTCAACACCGGATTTAACAATGGCAGGATCTAGTTTCAGATCTTCTGTTTCCCGGGCCATATTACATTGGAACTCCACGATGGATGAAATATCACCGGGCGAGGCAGGCTGGACATGTGTCATATCATAAATATAACCTGAAAAGGAATAAGATGTTACTTTTCCGTAAAACCCTGAACGAATATGTATGATTTGATCATTATCGGAGCCGGACCGATCGGACTGGCGTGTGGAATTGAAGCCGAAAAAGCTTCATTGAATTATCTTATCATTGATAAAGGCTGCCTGGTCAATTCAATTTATAATTACCCGTTGAATATGACCTTCTTTTCCACCTCGGACCGGCTCGAGATTGGCGGTGTCCCGTTTATATCACACGGAAATAAGCCGAATCGCTTCGAAGCACTGGAATATTACAGAAGGGTTGCCTCCAGCTGGGACCTGAAGCTCAAATTATACGAGGAGGTAAAGGAAGTAGTCAGGGAGAATGGGGATTTCTCAGTAAATACATCAAGAGGTAATTACCACAGCCGGGCTATTGTGCTTGCCACCGGGTTCTACGACCTGCCTTATATGATGAACGTTCCGGGCGAAGAATTGTCCAAGGTCAAACATTATTATGATGAGCCCCATCCCTACTACCGGCAGAAAGTGATTGTTGTTGGCGCGGCAAATTCGGCGGTGGATGTAGCGCTTGAAACATATCGCAAGGATGCCGAAGTGACGATGGTTATCAGGGAGCCTGCATTGCTACCCACCGTTAAATACTGGGTGAAGCCCGATATTGAGAACCGGATCAAGGAAGGCTCGATCAAAGCCTACTTTAATTCGGAAATCAAAGAGATCCGGGCGCATGAAACAGATATAATTACACCTGACGGGCCGTTGACGCTGGAGAATGATTTTGTGCTGGCGATGACCGGTTATAAGCCGAATTTCCGGTTCCTGGAAATGATTGGTGTGGATATGCGGGATGATGAAATGCGGACACCTTTTTACAACCAGGATACCAATGAGACGAATGTGGAGAATGTTTATCTGGCAGGTGTTGTATGCGGCGGATTACAGACCAATAAGTGGTTTATTGAAAATTCAAGAGTTCATGCCGAGCTGATCGTAGGGGATCTTAAAGCTAAGCTGGAGACGGCCCGTTAAAGGATTTCGCGGTCAGAATCAGGTTTATCCTCTTCACCGGCTGGTTCGGTAGCCTCACTCATTTCTGATTCTTTTTCACCAGGTTCAATATGTTTCTCCTTTTGGGGGATTGAATCAATTTCCTTGTCAACTTCTTTCCAGTATTGAGAGGAAATATAATCGACTGGTTCGATATGTTTTCCTTTTGCGATCAGGGCCAGGGCCATGACCACGCTGGTGATCAGTATGGTGTAAAGAAGAATACCTGAATTGAAGTCTTCGTACTGCATAGAAACAGGGATAGCAAAGAAAAGCAGGATCGTGATCAATCCGCGTGGTGAAATGAATATTTCCGGGGTCAGGCTGTGTCGCTTGAAAATAAACAGGAAGACGGCCCGCACAAGGAATAACATCATGACGATCACGATGCTGACGACGAGCACTTCCATATTCAGCAGGGTGCTGAGATCAATGGTGAGACCGAAAATGACAAAAAAGAACGTTCGGACAACAAAGGCCGTCTCAATGGTTACCAGGTGAAAATTATGCAGAATGCCATTGAGGGATGGCACGTGTATTAGCTGTTTCAGCTTTCCCCTGAAAAATAATTTATGGTTGTTCAGGACCAGTCCGAAGATCAGGATAATAAGCAGGGAGCTGAGATGAAAAAGTTTACCGAGCGAGTAGAGCAGTAGTAAAACAGCGATCAGCAGGAACAACTTGACCTGGGTCTGCACCTTCTGAAAAATGAAAACAAGTGCGTAGCTGATCACCACGGACAGGACCACAGTAATAACGATGTTGGAGATGACCACCCATACGACGGAGTTGACATTGTCATTATCCACATTTCCGATCAGGAAGTAGAAATACATGATCCCCAGGATATCGGAGAAGGTACTTTCGTAAACCATGAACTCTTTCTTCTCCTCGGATAATTCTCCAACACTTGGAATTACAATGGCACTGGACATGACAGAAAGAGGTATTGCGTAGACCAGCGCTGTCAGGAAATCATCAATGATAACCAGTTGAATAAACCACGCGATAACTAAAGAACATGCAATCAGGGACAAGAGGGCCACTGTAAAGGATTTCCAGATCACAGGCCATTTCTCCCAGGTGAGCTCAAGGTCAAGGGAGGCTTCAAGGACAATCATTATCAGACCGATGATCCCAAGTATTTCAAGAAGGCCGAATTCAAGGTCGCCTGTATCGATTTCAAAGTAATCCATCCCCAGCTTGATCAAAACACCGGAAAGGATCAGCAACAGTACACTCGGGATGTTGGTCTTTTCCGAAATGATATTGAAAAAGTAGGAGATGATGATGATCAGCGAGAAAATGATCACCACATGATATGAATTCAGCACTTCTTCCATAAACCTCTAAGATAGAAAAACAAATGAGAAAATCAGGATGCTTCTTTTTTCAAGGGATTTGACGATCCGCGGTAAAATTTAACTGCCCGGAACAGTGCAATACAGATGAGTAGCCAGAATAAACCAGCGGCAAATCCGGCGAGTACATCGCTGGGATAATGAACCCCAAGGTAAACCCGGCTCAATCCGATTGATAAGATAAGTATGGAATTAAGCAGGATAAGGAATACTTTAAGCCAGGGATTGCGTACGAGTTTATAGGAAAGGTAGATCAGGAATCCGTAAAAGGCGATAGCACTCATGCTGTGGCCACTTGGAAAACTATATGAATACGCTTCAACCAGACGCATATCTTCCAGCGGCCGGGGGCGGCTGATCAGGTTTTTTATCCAGATATTCAGTAGTGAAGTGGAAATCAGAACTATAATTCCCTGAATCGTCAGTGACCACCGGTGGCCGCGTAAATAAAGCAGGAAACCTACTAAGGGAATCAGGATTACATAGGCCATGGCATCTCCGAAATCGGTGATAAATTTCACATAGGAAGTCATTTCATCAGACCGGAAGGCAAACATCCAGTCAGTAACCCGCTCATCCAGTGATTTCAGCTGACCTTTTTCAAGTTGCTGGGTCAGATCAAGAAAATAGTTTAACAGCACCGCGGAAATAGCTGCGGCAATCAGGATAGATATTATGAATAATATATGCTCTCTGCGATGCTGATAGAATTCCTGGAGAAACTCATACCAGGCGGTGTCCGATTTCTTTCCTTTAAACACGTTTATTCTGATTATTCTGACAGTTCGTTAAGAACAGATTCAGGATCCCTGGCCTCCGGGAAAAAGGAAATTATCCTGTTCATTACCTGGTCAACAATAGTATCCGGACAGGATGCACCACTTGTGAGGATAACCGTGAGGGGTCGTTTATCAGGTAACCAGTTGGCCGTTTCTTTCATTTCATGTTGCTCGTGGTCGAAATGGCGGACATTCTCGTCCGACAGTATTTCTCCGGCGCCATTAATAAAATATGTGGGGAATACCCGTTCGCACAATTCTGCAATATGTGAGGTATTGGAAGAATTGTAACCGCCTATGACAAACGCTATATCCGCATCTTCTTCAAGCAGTGCATAGGTGGCTTCCTGATTGTCATTTGTAGCATAGCATAGGGTATCGCGGGTATCTGCGAAATGATCGCCGCCGTCATATCTCTCGTTCATTACCTGCCTGAAATAGTCGGCGATTGCCTGTGTTTCGCTGGCGAGCATGGTTGTCTGATTAACCACTCCTACCCTTTCAAAATGGGTGGCCGGATCAAACCCGGGAGAATATTTTCCGTCAAAAAGCACAAAGAAATCAGTCTTATCACGCTTTCCGAGAATAATTTCACCCAGTATCTGTGCCTCCTTCATATCGCGGATCACTACCGATGGAGCGGATTGCATGCTGTGAGAAAAAGTGGCCCTTGTTTCTTCATGGCCCGCTTTGCCATGGATTATTACCGAATACTTGTCTTCTCCCAGTTTGGCAGATCTTTTCCAGACTTTTTCTACAAACGGGCAGGTTGTGTTATAACGCTGGATTTCCAGGCCTTTTTCATTAAGGAGGTTTTCAATTTCCAGAGTAGTGCCGAAAGCAGGGATAATAACCACATCATCCGGGGTGAGCTCGGAGAACGGGATGAACTGTTTGCCATCGGTGTCCATTATGAAATGAATGCCCCGTTCTTCCAGGTCACGGTTAACCTCCTGATTATGGATCATCTGACTTAGCAGAAAAACCCGTTTGTTAGGATTTTCCTCGAGTGCCCTGTAGCTGATCTCAATAGCATTTTCAACGCCATAGCAGAATCCGAAGTGCCGGGGGATCAGAAACTTTACCGGTCCGAGATCAAGAAGCGCCGGCTGTCGGTCTTTCTTGCGCGGGTCGGCTTCCCGCCGAAGGGATTTAATCCTTCCCGTGAGGGAGGAACGATAATATGCTGGTATGTCAAACTTTTTAATAGAGACTCCTTTTTGGTGGATAACCACAAAGGTAGGGCGAAGGTTTAATAAAACCAGACCAGGCGGGCCTTAAAACAAAAATGGGGACTTTTCTTTACGAAAAATCCCCATTTCATGGCAACATCGCTGAAGCCATGTCAAGTTACTGTTATCCTGCTTTCTCTGCGCTCACCGAAGTGACTTCAGAGTCTGGCGTTCAGGAATCTCTCTCAAACAACATATCAGCTGTAATCAGTTAACGAATTAAATGAAAACAACTAAGTGCTCTGACACGTCAATTTCTGGGACTTGCATCCTCTCAAAACTGTCAGCATTTCAGCCTCCAGATCATTCATTGGCCTGTCAGAAACCAATGCCCTTCACGCACGAGGCGCAGTGGCATTGACCAGTCCTATCAGTGTGCAACTAACTGCGGCAAAAGCCGTTTCAGACCTTTAAAGGCCCCTTCATCGCACTACTGTTGAAAGTTTCAATACTAGCCCGGAACTCGTTTGTTCCGACGAGGAATATCCCTCACTTGATGAATCTAAGTACGCGCTATTCGGCCAACTTTACAACATTTAAATTCGAAAGTTATTCACAACTTTTGCACATTTTTCTTGTGCTGAAATCACAGAGTTATTCACCCTAAATTCTGAGTTATGCACCAAGTTATTCACAATTAATACAGCAGGTCGACTGGCTTGATTTAAGTCGAATATTTATAGCTTTGAGATTTGGCTTAAGATCATGGCGCAATTACATTTTTTCGGGGCAACACACCAGGTTACAGGCAGTCAGCATTTGCTGGAATTGGCGGACGGGACTCGTATCCTGGTTGATTGCGGGACAGATATGGAGTTATTCCGAAAGCGAAATAAGGAGCTTTTCATAACAGATCCGGTCACTATTGATGTGGTTATTCTCACACATGCGCACATTGATCATACTGGATTATTGCCTTTGCTGGTGGAGAACGGGTTTGACGGACCGGTCTATTGTACCCATGCGACGTATCAGCTGGTTCGAATTCTGCTGCGTGATGCGGCCCGGTTAAATGTCAGGAAGTTTGGAAAGAAAAGAATGAAGCCCGCTGATTATTATGATGAGAAAATGGTGGAAAGAATTTGGGATCAATTCATAACGGTTGACTTTTCAATAAAGCATCCTTTGGGCAATTCAAATAGTTTTGTATTTCATCCGAATGGACATTTACTTGGAGCAGCTGCTATAACCATTACCTGGACTGAACAAAATAAGGTAAAGTCCATTCTTTTTTCAGGGGATATTGGTCATAACGATGACCCTTTGCTCGAAGATCCTGAAATACCAGGGGGAATGGATTTCATGGTTTGCGAAAGTACTTATGGAGGCAGATACCACGAGGATATTGGCAATGCCGAAGAAATTATATTACGGATGATACGGGAAACATGTGTCGATCAACCAGGCAGATTGATCGTTCCCGCCTCCAGTGTTGGCCGCACCCAGGTGTTCCTTTACCTTTTTAACCGGCTCAGGCGGGCAGGAGACCTTCCGCCAATTCCCGTTTTTACGGATAGTCCGCTTGCAAGAAAATCCACGGCGATATACGAGGACTTCAGGCCTTACCTTAACGATACCGCCAGGGAGTTTGGAGATGACCATGGTTCACTGTTTGATTTTGACCAGGTCACCTACATCGCCGATATGGACAGTGCGGAGCAGATTCAGAATTATCACGAACCTTGTATCATTCTGACCTCTTCAGGCATGGTTAGTGGAGGAAAATCAGAGGACCATGTCCTGATGAACCTGCAGAACCCTTTTTGTACGATACTGTTCATTGGATTTTGTGCCGAGGGTACACTGGGTCATTCTCTGTTGCAGGGCAGGTCTTCAATTCGCCTGGGTCGCGAACTTACCCCGGTCAACGCAAGGATAGCACGCACCGATGCACTGAGTGGCCATGCAGACCATAACGGGTTGCTGGAATATGTAAACATTCAAAAGCCGGATAAACTAAAAAAAATTTTTCTGGTTCATGGCGAGACGGGAAGTATGCGGCAATTAGCCGATTCGCTCAGTCAAAATGGATTCCATACGGAAATACCACAACGAAATGAATCGTTTACCATTTGATCAGGCAGACTTACGGGTCCGTCGGTATGCATAATAGGCCATTACCACTTCAAGAGCAGATTTTATGGCTTCGTTAACCGGCATCATGGTACGTCCGAGTTCCGGATCAATGCAGCTTAGTTTAAAGTAGTAATCCCTCATAAAAACCACTTTTTTTGTATTCAATAAATCAAGCGCACGATTATATTCACCGATTTGGTTTTCCTTGATTATCCGGCAGGTTACAAGCCGGGCTTCCCCGTGTTTATTACGCGCAGCGGTAAATCCGAACAGGCGGCAGATCAGTCCTCGTCCGGAATAATTACTGCATTTTCCTCCGGTATCAGAATTTTCGAATGGTCTGAACAGCGCACAGAGTGATGTGCCTGATTCATTTTTAAGTGAATCATAGAATTCCAGGGAGGTACCTTCCATGTGGAGGTGCCATGCCAGGGGCAAAAATTCAAGAGGGGTTGCGTTTATATCAGGTTTCCGGCAGCAAAATCCGCATCCACTAACACAATGCATTCCTGTAGCCTTCTGAAAGGTGGCTACTTCCTTCTCCAGCTGGCCGAAAACCTTTTCGACCGCGCGGACTTTTCTATAGAGCGACATTTAGCTAAAGCGTGCCGCAAAATTAAGAAGTGGTATTTATACATTGATGCACCCGCAGAAAATTTTTCTGTAAGTGGTTTTAGATGGAAAAACCCGGTACAAACCGGGCAATTATATCAGCTTGCTTTCAACAGGTTTTCCTGTTGCAGTACTCTGGTCCTCATTTCTTTCTTTTCTAAATCAAACCAGGCACATTCCACAAAATACTCGCTTTTGTTCTTGATGTATTTTAAGACTTCCATCACCTTGCCATCCCGTCTGCTTCTTACGCGCTCTCCTTTCTTAAAGAGTCTCTTCATAAGCCTTTATCCATTAAAAAGGTTAGACATATATCAAAAAATGTCTTTAAGTATATCACTTATTTTTTTAAATGAAGGTTCCGTGTAATAAAAAACACGAAACCTTCGTAAAAATCTTTTAATCAAGACCCATACCGTAATAATATGTACGGTTTGAACCTTCATAGCGTCCTTCGATCAAGACTCCGCCCGTGCGGTTCTCAAGCTTTTTCACCACATCTTCAGGTGATTTCACCTGGTCCCCGTCAATTTTAGTAATGATGAATCCTTCACGGATCTCCGTTTCGGATCGAAGTTTACCGGCGTAGAGGTTTTTAACTATTACCCCGGATTTAATTCCCAGTTCGGTAAGCGTTTCGCTGTCAACTGCCTCGAGTTCGGCGCCAAGTGCGGTAAGTATTTCAGGGCGTTCGTTTCTGATTATCTCAGTATTTCCTTCCCTGTTCTTCAAAGTGACCACAAAGTTTTCTTCCGATCCATTCCGGTTAACCGTAACATTAACTTTGTCACCCGGACGTTTACTTCCTACATACCCGATAAGCTGTGCGGTATTTCGGATCTCCATGTTGTCCACAGAAGTAATGACATCACCTTCCCGGATACCCACCTCATCTGCGGCCGAATTGCGGCCAACACCGGCCACGTAGGCGCCAGCATTTACCTCAAGATCATTCTCCTCCGCAAAAGCTGAGTTAATATTATTTATCTGAACACCGAGTAAACCGCGCTGTACTGCACCGTATGCGATCAGGTCTTCCACCACCCGGCTTACAATATTCGCAGGTACTGCAAAAGCATATCCTGAATAGGAGCCGGTCGGACTGGCGATGGCGGTGTTGATCCCGATTAGGTCGCCATTCAGATTTACCAGTGCGCCTCCGCTGTTACCCGGGTTAATGGCTGCATCCGTCTGGATGAAGGACTCGATCGCATTATTTATGCTGTCACCCGGGTTTGAGGTAGCAAGAATATTAATACTTCTTCCTTTTGCACTAACAATACCTGCAGTAACCGTTGAATTCAGATTAAACGGATTACCTACCGCAAGCACCCATTCTCCCACTTTCACCTTATCACTATTATACAAGGACAAATGGGGCAGGTTGGATTCTTTGATTTTTATTACGGCGATGTCTGTAGTAGGGTCTGTACCGATAACATCGGCTTTATAGCTGCGGTTATCGTTCAGCGTTACCTCCACATCTTCCGCATCCCTGATCACATGGTTATTAGTCACAATGTATCCGTCCTGGTTGATCAGTACTCCTGATCCTGAGCCCATACGCGGTCCTGACCGGCCTGGATCCTGGCGAAAGAATGGTCCGAAGAAATCCCGTAGTTCTTCCGGGATTTCAGATCTTCTTTGTTCTGCGCCTGAATTTGTAATGGTTGACCGGATATGCACAACGGCCGGCATCGTTTTTTCGGCGGCCGCTGTAAAGTCCAGAGGAATTGCTTCACCATCTTCGTTATACGCGGTACTGATGGCCGGGGTTCCGTCTATGTGTTCTATTTTTAGGGTTTCCTTATCACCGGTTCCGAGGTCGAAAATCTCGATGGAACCCAGCGTAAGCGCACTGCCCATAACGGCAGCTGCTACTAATGCACTAAATTTCTTCATCTTTTTTACTCTTTTCTGTTAATAATTTACTGTTAGCTGGCTGACAACAGAAGTATGTTCAAACAGAAATCAACTTCACTTTAAAAAATAACGTTTGAAAGGGGGTAAACGTTTAACAGGGCAAGCAAATGGCTCGCCCTGTTTTTAAATGGTTAAATATTCTTATGAAATTTCAATTAGACGGGAGGGCTTTTTTTTGGCCTCTTCCCTTTTCGGAATGTTCAGATGGAGAATACCATCTTTATATTCTCCCCTGATCTTATCATGTTCCACAAGCTTGGGCAGCATGAAACTCCGGCGGAATGAAGTATAATTAAACTCCCTTTTAGTATAACCGCTTTCTTTTTCTTCTGCCTTGTCTTCCTTTTCATAGGCGATGGTAAGCTTCTGATCTTCGAGGGTTACATTAAAATCTTTTTTGTTCATCCCCGGAGCAGCAAGTTCCACGTGATAGGCCTCCCCGTCTTCGGAGATATTAACCGCAGGCATGGTAGCACCTGTATCCTGGTTAAACCAGTCTCTTCCTAAGAAATCATCAAAGAAGAAACCGGGCATCAGATCGCCTGTTCTTTTCATAAGTGTCATAATTTCCTCCTTTTTTAATGATTCTACATATTTTCATTAATAAAGAAGCAAACAGTATACCAGAGGGAGGCAAATGAAATTTTGACATAATAAGTGGCCCTGGGCCTGTCATTTTGACGTTACGGCGCTGGTACACACCTGTTTAATCCAAATCTACTCTAACCGAAAATGAATGGGGAGAACCATTCTTACTTTTACACGGTGTCCGCCCTGTCTCCCGGGATTCCAGGCAGGTGAATTTTCAATTACCCGTAACGCTTCTTCGTCCAGACCTCCGCCTAATCCTCGAAGTACTTTCACGTCAGTAACCGAGCCGTCACGTTCCACGACAAACTGGACGAATACTTTCCCCTGGAGGTGAATGTTTCTTGCCCGGCTGGGGTATTTAATGTTTTCAGCCACGTATTTAAAAAAAGCTTCATACCCGCCCGCGGGAGTGGGCATCTCCTCAGTATAATCAACTGGATCATCCGGCAATTCCTCCTTAATTTCCGGTAAGACTTCAGGTTCGGGTCCTTTTACTTCAGGAAGTGTCCAGTCCTTAATGATATCTTCCGGTTGCAGGTCAGGTTCTTCTTTTTTGACCTCGATAAACACCGGCTTTTTCGGTTTTGGAGGTTTTTTCTCTTCGATTACTGTGATCGGAGGCACAAAATCCTCCGAACCGTGCAGATCATCAAGGCGATCCACCACCTGTGGTTCCTGCCGTGTACTCCATTCAAAAGCAGAAACAGTAAGTAACAAGGCACATAGTAATCCTGTCTGGAAAAAGAGTCCGCTTAGTCGTCGAAGGTCCTTTTCCGGGTTTTTACGCAGGTTCATCATTTCAGGGTTTAAATTCAACAATGTGTTTTAAACCCGGCCGGGATATTTGTTCAGTGCTGGCCGGCTTTTGCCCCTCGTCAGAGGCTGCCGGTGACAGCTTTTGCATGCCATAATAGATAAGGAGGATCAATCCCAAAAAGATGAGAATGTAAATAAGGGATCGCAGAAGTCTGCGACCGCGGCTGGTACGCTTATGCTTCTCCATAAGCATCCGGTAGTCTTTATGACTCTGGATGCGACGGGAAGTCATCCTCTTACGCCGAAGCCTTATTTCATGTCGTCCCATTGGTCTTCTTCCTCCCAGTTAATAGTAAAATATTTACGCAGTTTTTCCACTGCCCGGTAGAGGCGCATCTTCGCGCCACTCTCTCCAATATTAAGAATATAGGCAATTTCCTTAAAGCTGCGGCCTTCAAAAAACCGAAGTTCCAGTACTTCCACGGTTTCCGTAGGCAGTTCGTTCAGCGTGGTAATCAGTGTCTCAATATGCTGCTGGCTGAATTCCTTCTCCGGCTCATCAAAGAGCTCCATGACACGTTCCTCCTCCAGGCTGAATACCTTTCTCTTTTTCTTCCTGTTATAGTATTTATTTACTTCATTACTTGCGATCCTGAAAAGCCAGGCAGAAAAAGGCAATCCTCTGAATTCATATTTTTTCAGGTTCTGAAGTGCTTTCAGGAAAGTTTGCGAACAGATATCCGAGGCAATGGCCTCATCATCGGTACGTCTGAAAATAAAATAGAAA
Organism: Bacteroidia bacterium; assembly: GCA_030432655.1. Taxonomy (GTDB): domain Bacteria; phylum Bacteroidota; class Bacteroidia; order Cytophagales; family Cyclobacteriaceae; genus JAUILA01. The sequence continues at coordinate 78,989 of JAUILA010000022.1, read as the reverse complement.
ATACCCTCGAAATAACGATCGTAGATCCTGGAAAACTGAGCCGGATCCTGACGGGATGCCTGAATCAACTCATTTTCCCCCCTGATCTCTTCTTCGGTCATATGTCCGTTATTCTTCAAAGGGATAAATTCAAGGTTCTTGTCCATATAACCGTTTACATGACTTTAGTCACAGGAAATATATAATAATTAGCGGTCCTGTTAAAGCAGGTTGTATCATCCGGCCTTATTATCTAGTTTTAGCTTCTCTTAAAAAAAAATTTGATATGACCATGAGATCCTTTCTGTTCTGTTTCCTCCTGATCTTTCCGTTCCTGGTTTCGGGACAAAAGAATGACAAGAAAAAATCAACTCCTACAGCACCGGATGGAATCGAGGGAAAAACGGTAGGAATGGAGAAATATGAAGGGTTTTTCGATTTTTACTATGATTCAAAATCCGATAAGATCATGCTTGTCATCGACAAGTTTGGCGAGGAGTTTCTCTATGTCCATTCCCTGTCTGCAGGAATAGGTTCGAATGACATCGGTCTTGACAAAAATCAGCTTGGTGGTACGGAAGTCGTTTACTTCGAAAGGCATGGTCCGAAGGTCCTGCTTTTCGAAAAAAATTACCGGTACCGGGCGGTAAGTGACAATGTAAAGGAACAACAAGCCGTGGCGGACGCCTTTGCGCGCGGCGTGATTTGGGGATTTAAACTGATCACCGAGGAGGATGGAAAAATTCTTGTTGATGCTACCGATTTTCTAATGCAGGATGCCCATAATGTTGCTGAAAGGCTTAAATCAGGAAATCAGGGAACCTGGTCGGTCGATCAGTCCCGTTCTGCATTCTATCTGGATCGCACACGGAATTTTCCTGAAAACACGGAATTCGAAACAATTCTGACTTTTACCGGAAAAGGTGCCGGATATAATCTTCGTTCGGTCAGTCCGGCGGATGACAATTTTTCTGTTCGCCAGCACCACTCCTTTATTCAGCTACCGGATGATGAGTATGAACCACGGACCTTTGATCCGAGGGCGGGATATTTCGGCACATCTTATTTTGATTATGCCACTCCGATAAGTGAGCCTCTTGAAAAGAAATTTATAAACCGGCACCGGCTGGAGAAAAAGAACCCGGGGGCAGAGGTCAGCGATCCTGTTGAGCCAATCATTTATTACCTTGACCCGGGAACACCGGAGCCGATCCGATCGGCACTGATTGAAGGCGCTTCCTGGTGGAACCAGGCTTTTGAGGCCGCCGGATACCGGGATGCTTTCCAGGTGAAGGTACTGCCTGATGATGCGGATCCCATGGATGTACGGTATAATATGATCAATTGGGTTCACCGCTCAACCCGGGGCTGGTCGTACGGCTCCAGCGTCACTGATCCGCGAACCGGTGAAATCATTAAAGGACACGTTTTGCTGGGGTCCCTTCGGGTTCGGCAGGACTTTCTGATTGCAGAAGGTCTGCTTGCCCCCTATACCAATGGTTCTGAAGTCCCGCCCGAAATGGAAGAGATGGCCCTCGCCAGGTTGCGGCAGTTATCGGCTCATGAAGTAGGTCATACACTCGGGCTTGCCCACAGTTATGCTTCCAGCGGTGAGGGCAGGGCATCCGTGATGGATTACCCGCATCCGATGATCGGATTGAACAACGGCCGTATCGACCTCAGTAATGCTTATGATGACAAAATTGGTTCCTGGGACAAGGTGGCCATTGCCTACGGCTACCAGGACTTTCCGGATAATGCGGACGAAAAGGAGGCATTGGACGAAATTATTCAGAACTCGCTTTCGGCCGGCCTTACTTTTATTTCCGACCAGGATGCGCGTCCGGTCGGAGGTGCGCACCCCTACGCCCATCTTTGGGACAATGGGGAAAGTGCTGTGGAGGAACTGGATCACATTCTTGAAGTTCGTGAAGTAGCGCTCTTGCAATTCGGGGAGAATAATATACGTCCGGGAGTGGCATACGGACAACTTGAATCGGTATTGGTCCCTGTCTATTTCCTGCACAGATATCAGACAGAGGCCGCGGTGAAACTTATCGGCGGGTTGAATTACAGGTACGCGCTGCGGGGAGATGGTCAGCCGGTGACGGAATGGGTAGATCCGTCCATTCAGCAGGAAGCATTGGATCAGCTGTTAAAAACACTGGATCCGGAAGTGCTTACCCTGGATGAGGACATTTTGAAAATTCTCCCGCCCCAGCCTATCGGAAGCGGACGCGACCGTGAGATGATCCGTGTACGCACCGGGGTGACGTTTGATCCGCTGGGAGCTGCAGAAAGTGCTGCTGCGATGACGGCCTCCCTGCTATTCCATCCTGCACGGGCACAGCGTCTGGTTGAATTTCATGCCCGCAACGCCCAACAACCCGGGCTGGATGGCGTCATTGAACAGGTTTTACAGAATACGGTTCGGGCCAATGCGCCGGCCGGACTTGCCGGAGAAACCAAACGGGCAGTCGATGAGGTAATTGTTAACAGTCTGATCGAATTAGCAAAGAACGGCAGCTCCGGAAACCAGGTCCGCGCTCTGACCCTGCAGGCTCTTTCCGGGCTATCCGGTTGGTCGGAAGGAAAGGGGTCAGCCTCCGCTGATGTCGCCCATTATGCGCACATCAAGCGAAAAATTGATCAATTTCTGGAGGATCCGGATGAATTCTCCGTCCCTTCTGCATTAAATCCTCCGGATGGATCGCCGATTGGAGTTATCTTTGGGGCCTCATGTGAATGGTAAAATGGCCGACGAAGAATATATTGACGAAGAAGAACTGTACGAGCACCACCGGATAGTTGTTGATCCGGGGCAGGCTCCGTTACGTATCGACAAATTCCTGAATGATAAACTGTCCAATGTAACGCGGAATAAAATTCAGTCGGGAATACGCGACGGTTTTGTCGAGGTCAATGATGAAACCGTCAAACCTAATTACAAGGTGAAGCCTGGAGATGTGGTGGTGGTTTCTTTTCCCGAGCCTCCGAGGGACACGGAAGTGGTACCGGAAGATATTGCTCTTGATATCGTATTTGAAGACGATGACATCCTGATCGTCAATAAACCCGACGGCATGGTGGTTCACCCGGCTTATCAAAACTGGACAGGTACTTTGGTCAACGCGCTGGCCTATCATTTCAATAATTTGCCTGAAATGGAAGGCAATGACGGCAGACCAGGCCTTGTACACCGTATCGACAAAGATACATCGGGATTGCTGGTCATTGCGAAGACAGAACGGGCAATGAATAAACTGGCAAAGCAGTTTCATGACCATAGCATTGAGCGAACCTACCTGGCCCTTGTATGGGGGATTCCTGAACCGGAAAAGGGAACGATTGATGTCAACCTGGGCAGGAGCCCTAAAGACCGGCGGGTGACTGCACCGTTTGAAGACGGAGAAACCGGCCGAAGGGCAGTGACCCATTATGAAGTAGTTGAAAAACTGCGCTACGTTTCCCTGGTCAGGTGCCGGCTGGAAACAGGCCGAACCCACCAGATCAGGGCACATATGAAATATATTGGACATCCCCTGTTTAATGATTCGACCTATGGAGGTGACAAAGTGCTCAAAGGCACCATATTCTCCAAGTACAAATCATTTGTGGAGAATGCATTTAAACTGATTCGCGGACAGGCGCTGCACGCAGCGACGCTGGGATTTATTCACCCTGTAAGTGGCGAAAGAGTACAATTTGAAGCTCCACTACCTGAAGATTTTGAACAGGTATTAAATAAGTGGCGGCACTACGTACAGTATAATTAACAGGTATGTGAACAGGAGTTTGAAATGACCGGGAATAATTCCGTGTATTTCTCTAATTTCGAACCATGACCTTAATCCAACTCGAATACATCGTCGCAGTCGATATTTACCGCCATTTTGGTAAAGCTGCCGAAAGCTGCCATGTAACACAGCCAACGCTGAGTATGCAGATCCATAAACTCGAGGAACAGCTTGGGGTCACCATTTTTGATCGCCAGAAGCAGCCGGTAGAGCCGACGGAAACAGGCGGTCGTATTATTGAGCAGGCCCGAAAGACATTGCTGGAAAGCAGGAAGATTGAAGAAATGATCAAGGGAGAGAAGGGTGAAATGACGGGCGAGATCACAATCGGCATCATACCGACATTGTCGCCTTACCTGCTGCCATTGTTCATCAACAGATTCCTCAACAAGTATCCCGACATAAGGCTGAATGTGGAGGAAATGGTTACCGAACAGATGCTGGAGCGGCTCAGGAATGAAAAGCTGGACGTGGGACTGCTTGTGAGTCCGCTCGACGATAAGTCTCTGCGTCTTATGACCATTTTTAATGAAGAGTTTGTGGCGTATGTTTCGCACCGGAGCCCCCTCTTTAAAAAGGAAATTCTGACTTACGAGGATCTGGAAACCTCAGAGCTGCTTTTATTGAATGAGGGACACTGCTTCCGCGAACAGGTGCTGAATATTTGTCAGCATTACCAGGAGCGTGATTCAAGGTTCAAATACGAGAGTGGTTCATTGGAAGCACTGAAAAGACTTGTTGATAAGCACGGTGGTGTTACCCTTTTGCCTGCGTTGGCGACACTGGATATGGATGCCAATTCAAGGAATCATTTAAGGTATTTTGAAAAACCTGTGCCAACAAGAGAGGTAAGTATGGTGATGCATTCGAATTACCTTAAATTACGAATAGCAGAAGCCTTATTTGAAGAGGTCAAGGCTTCTATACCTGATTATTTAAATATTACAAAGAACAATGAAACCATCCGATGGCGATAGAAAATGGGGGTTTTCGACACGATGCCTGCATAGCGGGAGCCTGACCGACAGCAGGAAAACAGGACTGGTCACTCCGTTGTACCCGGCCACGGCTTTTGCGTACCTGGACGTGGATGATTACGCCTATCCCCGAAATTTTAATGTTCCCAATCAGAAAGTGCTGGTTGAGAAGATATGCGCCCTGGAGGGTGCTGAAGAGGGCCTGGTTTTCAGTTCAGGAATGGGGGCCATATTTACTGTTTTACTTGGACTGCTGTCCCCGGGTGACCATGCAATTTTTCAGAATGACCTTTACGGAGGCACCCATTACGCGATCACCTCAGAACTCGAACGAATGGGGATTGATTATACATTTGTTGACAAGGTTGATGAGGATTCGCTGGAGAATGCCAGGCATGAGAAAACCAGGCTGGTGTATATAGAAACACCCTCCAATCCGCTGCTCACCATAATTGATATGCAATTGGTGGCGGAATGGGCCTCAAGTCACGGTATCATCTCCTGTATTGATAATACATTTGCTTCTCCCGTCGTGCAGAATCCGATAGAATTTGGCATTGATGTCGTTATGCACAGTGCCACCAAATACCTCGGCGGGCACAGTGACCTGTCGGCTGGGGCTGTTGTCTCTTCCGCAAGAATTATGGAAAAGGTGCTCCATACGGCCGTGAATACGGGAGCGGTCCTGAATGCACAGGTTTGTCATTTGCTGGAAAGAAGTATTAAAACCCTTACCGTTCGGGTCCGCCAGCAAAACCGGAATGCCATGGAAATCGCGGAATTTCTGAATGAACATCCGGAGGTTGAAAGAGTATTTTACCCTGGTCTTACTACACATCCCGGTCATGAGCTGGCAAGGAAGCAAATGAAGGATTACGGAGCCATGCTGTCCTTTGAAGTGAAAGGGGATCCGGATGAATTCGTTTCCCGCCTGAGGCTGATCGCACCGGCCATGAGCCTTGGCGGAGTGGAATCTACCGTTACGTCCCCCAGGTTAACTTCACATGCCAAACCAGGACCGGAAGCACGACAGAAAGCGGGAATCAGGGACAATCTGCTCAGACTGTCCGTAGGGATTGAAGAGGCAGATGATCTCAAAGAAGACCTGGACCAGGCCCTCGGCTTGTGAGTTTTCTGCCAGGGGATATCGCGGAAGGTTACCGGAACATTATTGGTGATATTACAGATGTTCAACCGGTAAGCGGGGGCTGTATAAATAATGGTGCCCGGATCACTTCCGGTGAAGAGGTGTATTTCATTAAATGGAATGAGAAGAACCGGTTTCCCGGCATGTTCGACGCGGAGGCAGACGGGCTTCGCAGGCTTGCTGGTCCGGATTGCATTAGGATTCCGGAAGTCATAGAAATCCTGCACGGGGATAGTCATGATGGATTACTGCTCGAATTTATCGATTCGAGGCGGCCCACTCCGCGCGCTGGTGAAAAGCTCGGTCGGCAGCTGGCCGCTTTGCATGGTAATAAAGCGGAAAAATACGGTCTGCCGGAAGATAATTACATGGGCTCCTTGTTTCAGCATAACAAGGAGGAAGAAGATCTTGTCAATTTTTTTATTAATCAGCGCCTGGATGTTCAGCTAAGTATTGCCCTGGACAATGGCAGCATACCTTCGTCCTTTCGGAAACCTATGGAAAAGCTGTACCGCAGGTTGCCGGAACTGCTTGTGGCAGGTGGACCTTCCCTTATACATGGAGATCTTTGGGGGGGTAATTACCTGGTGGATCAGCATGAAAATCCTGTACTTATAGATCCGGCGGTTGCCTATGGTCACCCGGAAATGGATATTGCCATGACCCGCTTGTTTGGCGGATTTCCTCAATCATTTTATTCATCTTACCAGGAAGTTAACCCGTTGGAAAGCGGTCTGGAAGACCGTATCGATATTTACAATCTGTATCCGCTTCTCGTCCATGTCAACCTGTTTGGCGGCGGATACTTTGCACAGGTAAAACAAATTGTCAGCCGATTTGCCGACTGATTGTGGTTAGTGGAAGTTGTTCCACACCTTCTGCCTGAAAACCCCTTCATACTTCATTTAACGCCACTTTCCGTAGCAGGCATGCTTTTTTCATTAATCAGGGTAAAAGATATTATGTTACGATTATATACACCTTTATTATTAGTACTGTTGGTTGGTTTGGCAAACTCATGCAATAATGCGTCAGAAATTGACCGGAAAGAGGTAGCCGCCACTAATTTCACCGACATGCCTAATGATTCTGTCAGACAGCTTGAATACAATGAAACCGAGCAATGGATGAATGAATATATCAGTGCCAACCCGGACATCACCTTTCATTTTACCCCGGCTGACACTGGCAGTTTTAATACAGTGGCTGGCAATTACACCGTAGTGGCTGATAACGTGGCCAACGAACAGGATCAGGACGAAGTCTACAACTATTTTCGCATGAAGTATGACAATAGGTTATCGGACCGGAACGTCTTCAATGAGGGAATTGACAAGCCAGCAGCACCGGAAGCCGGTTACCCGGAATACCTGTCCCGGATTGAATCTTCGCTAAATGATTTGACATATGAAGGAACTGTCTTTGTGGATTTATTAATTGACAAGAATGGTTCAATTGACAACGCGCAAATAGTGGAAGAGTCAACCACAAAAATGCCTTCCGATTCTGTCAGCTCGAGGATTCTTCAGTCAATAATAAATGCTGAGGCAAAATGGAGCCCGGCAGAAAAAGAAGGTCAACCCACAAGTATGCGGATTGAAATTCCCCTGACTTTGAGCGACGGATAGAAAACACAAGGTTTTTTTTAATGGCTATTCCGGATGTTCTGTATTGTGTATTTTTGCTTTAGTTGATTTTACTGAAGCGCTGAACATGAAGAGAATACTGTCAATAACCATTACTTTCCTGATCATTTTTCCATCCCTGGCTCAGAAACAGATTACCATTGACGATCTGGTTTCAAGGCCTGCCTTTCGTCAGGAATCTGTTTACGGGATTAACTGGATGAATGACGGCAGGTATTACACTGCTCTGGAAAATAATAACATCGTGCAATATGATGTTACAAAAGGTACAGTTGTGAGTATACTGCTTGACGGCTCCACGCTTGAACCAGCCATTCAGTTTGATGAATATCAATACAGCGCTGATCAGAAGAAAATACTTTTGCGTACCGACAGGCAACAGATTTACAGGAGGTCTTTTACCGCTGAGTACTATGTTTACGATATTGAATCCGGCCAGCTGGCATCGCTGTCTGAAAATGGCAGGGAAGCCTACGCAACATTCTCCCCTGATGGAGCCAAAGTAGCCTGGGTCAGGGAGAATGACCTTTATTACAAAGATCTTGCTTCTGCGCGGGAAATCAGGGTGACTTCTGATGGAGAATTCAACAAGGTAATTAACGGTAGCACCGACTGGGTTTACGAAGAGGAACTCAGTTTTACCAGGGCATTCGAATGGTCTGGCAATAGCAAGAGCATTTTATTCCTTTCTTTCGATGAGTCAAAAGTGCCTGAATATACCGTGCAGCTCTGGAATGACGGAGCATTATACCCGGAAAATTATACCTTCAAATATCCCAAAGCAGGCGAAAAAAATTCTCTTGTAACAGCTTCGGTCTTTAATTTGGAGACTGGCGACATTCAAGAGACGGATATCGGGACAGATCAGGAATATTATGTTGCACGTATCCGGCGAACAAAAAATGATAATGAATTTTCCCTGGTCCGACTCAACAGGTTGCAGAATCAACTCGACATCCTGCATATAGATGCTTCCTCCGGAGCAAGCAAGGTGATCTATACGGACAAATATGACACCTACATTGATATTGATTTCGCAGATGACCTCACCTACTTTGAAGACGGGGAACATTTCCTGATAACGAGCGAACGGGATGGGTACAAGCATATTTACCTGTATACCATGGATGGGTCACTTGAAAAACAGGTTACCAGCGGAAACTGGGAAGTCTCGGATATTGCAGGAATATCCCAGAAAGGAAGTAAGGCAACCATATATTACACATCTACGGAAGAATCTCCCCTGGAACGCTACCTGTACGTGACCGATCTTGACGGGGACAAAAAGGAAAAGCTTACAAATGAGACAGGGTATCACCGGATCAACATGAGTCCGGATCAGAAGTATTACATTGATTATTATTCGAATGCCAACCAGCCGCTGACCGTCACCTTGTATCGAACCCGACGCAATAAAAAGATCAATGTGCTGAAGAATAATACAGCGCTTATGAAGGCAGCGGAGGAGTATGCCTTGCGGCCGAAGGAGTTTTTCTCGTTCAGAACGACGGACAACACTGAGTTGAACGGATACATGCTCAAGCCATCCAATATGAATCCGGGTCAGGAATATCCTGTGCTGGTTTATCAGTACAGCGGTCCCGGTTCGCAGAACGTGACCAATAGCTGGGGCGGAGGCCATTACTACTGGCATCAGATGCTCGTCCAGCAGGGTTACATTGTTGCCGTTATTGATACCCGGGGAACCGGGGGCCGGGGGGCTGCATTTAAGAAAATGACATACGGACAGCTTGGAAAGTTTGAAGTGGAAGATCATATTGCCGGGGCTGAATTCCTTGGCGAATTGCCTTATGTGGATGCTTCACGGATTGGAATCTGGGGGTGGAGCTATGGCGGTTATATGGCATCGCTTGCTATTCTGAAGGGCGCTGATGTATTTAAAGCGGCAATTGCAGTTGCTCCGGTAACTAACTGGCGCTATTATGATACTATCTACACCGAACGTTATATGGGTTTGCCACAGGACAATGGGTCAGGATATGATGACAATTCTCCCACGAGCTATGCAGCTGAACTGGAAGGGAACTTTCTGCTTGTTCACGGAACAGGCGATGACAATGTCCATTTTCAGAATGCTGTAACACTGCAAAATGCATTGATTGCGGAAGGCAAGCAATTTGATTCATTTTACTATCCGGACCGTGCCCACGGAATTTACCGGGGGAATGCACGGCCTCATCTTTACAGGCTGATGACGAACTGGCTGGAAGAAAACCTTTGATGAAACCATCTCATCCGGCCGGTGAATTGTACTTTATTGCCCTGGTTCCCCCTGAGCCGGTCTTTTCTGAGGCTCTGGCTGTGAAGCAGGAGATGGCGGAAAAATACGGGACGAAAGCAGCACTCAACTCACCTCCCCATATCACCCTTCATATGCCGTTCAGGATGAAGGAGGCCAAAGAGGAATTACTTACAGGAAAGCTGAAAGAGGTTGTTGAGGGAGTTGAAAGCTTTGAAATTCACCTTGACGGATACGGAGCATTTGAGCCCAGGGTAATTTACATTGACGTTAAAAAAACAGAATCTCTTTCCGGCTTATACCACAAGGTCAGGAAAACAATGCAGCGGTTTCTCCATATGGATAATGCGGATTGGAAAAACCGAGGATTTCATCCGCACCTGACCGTTGCTTTCCGGGACCTTAAGAAGCCTTTATTTAAAGCAGCATGGAATGAATTCCGGGACAAAGTATTCTCAGGATCATGGAAAGCCGGGCAGGTTATGCTGCTTAAACACAATGGGTCAAATTGGGAAATTTACCGGGAATTCCCGCTATCAAAAGGCAAGTGATTGCCTGACCTGGCCCTTGCGGAACATCATAGTATGTGTTTCCTCCCCAACTTTAACATGGATGAGGTTAACCTGGTCATCGTATGTCCGGAGCAGTACATCGTTAAAGGCACTTATTTCCGTTACTTCATCGATATCTGTAATCATCAGGTAGCAATACACCGAAGCAGCCTCCACTTCATGACCGAGATATTTAAACGAGACCTCCTGATCCTTCAGATAAAACTTCAGATGGCGCTTGAAATAGTCTTCGAACAGCTCGTCAGAGGTGAGAGGAGCAGGAGGGTTCAGGATATCCAAATCCGGTTTATTGGTTTCTTCCCGGATCTGTTTTTCCATGTCATCGGTAAATGTGCGCATGGTCATTTCCAGCCGTCGTTCGTCCGAATCGAATTCCACATCACAAACACTCACATGTATCGGGTGCATGGTAAACGACAGCAGGGATATTGCCATTAATATAAAAAGGATGCGCATACGTCAAAATTTTATCGGATTGTCAAAAGTAATCATTAATCTTTGCCCCTCCTTACGATAACACAATGAGTGACTTTAAAATTTTTCTTGAGCTTGGCTGGGATCATATTCTGAGAGCTGACGGCCTTGATCACAAGCTTTTTATTATAGCTCTCGCGGCAGTTTACCTGCTTTCCGACTGGAGAAAAGTCCTTCTGCTGGTTACAGCCTTCACAATCGGTCATTCACTGACCCTGGCGCTGGCGACGTTGAATATAATACCTGTTAATGTAGACCTTATTGAGTTCCTCATTCCTGTGACCATATTAATTACCGCGGTTGCCAACCTGTTCCGGAAAGAATCCCAGGTTCAGTTGAGCAAATTGCAGACCAATTATATCTTTGCAGCGGGATTCGGGCTTATTCACGGGATGGGATTTTCCAATTATCTCAAGTCAATCATGGGACGGGACGAAATCTTATCACAATTATTAGCCTTTAATCTTGGCCTGGAAATTGGTCAGATAATAATCGTTGCGATATTCCTTATAATTGCGACAATTTTCGTAGATCTTTTCGGAGTCAGCCGGAGAGACTGGAAGCTGGTCATATCGGCAGGTGTGGGAGGAACTGCGCTTTACCTGATCAGCGAAACATCATTTTGGCAAAACCTAACCACTTAGTTATGAAACATGTATTAATAATTTTTCTAAGCATTCTAATCGTTCCTGTTGCGTTTGGACAGGACGAAGGATGGGAACAGAAATTTGAGCAGCTCGGTCAGACGCTGCCTACCCCTAATGAGTACCGTACCGGAAGCGGCGCTCCGGGCGAAGCCTACTGGCAACAGCAGGCTGATTATAAAATTAAGGTTTCAATCGATGAAGCCACCAACCGTCTCACGGGATCTGAAACCATCACCTATCATAATAATTCGCCGGATAACCTGAATTACCTCTGGGTTCAGCTGGATCAGAATGTGAGGGAACCCGGAACGAATACGCTGAAGACACAGAGCAGCGGAATTCGTGATAGCCTTCCGGCAAAATTTGCTGCCCAGGGACTGGGGATTTCAGATTATGAAGGTGGGTTCAAGATAGAAGCGGTCAAAGACGCCTCCGGCAGTAACCTGCCACATACAATCAATAAAACCATGATGCGCGTTGATCTGCCTCAGGCACTGAAGCCTGGTGAGCAGTTTGTGATGTCCATTGACTGGTGGTATAATATTAATGACCGGATGGAACTCGGTGGCCGTGGTGGCTACGAATACTTCCCGGAAGATGATAATTACCTCTACACAATTGCACAGTGGTATCCGCGAATGGCAGTTTATGATGATTACGAGGGATGGCAAAATAAGCAGTTCCTCGGACGCGGGGAGTTTGCACTGGAATTCGGTGATTTTGAAGTAGAAATCACGGTGCCTGATGATCATATCGTCGCTTCCACCGGATGGCTGCAGAATCCCAAAGATGTGCTGAACAAGGATCAGCAGAAACGCTGGGAAGATGCACAGAAATCTTACGATAAACCGGTATTTATTGTAACGGAAGAAGAGGCTATTGCCAACGAAAAGGAAAAAGGCAATGGAACAGCTACCTGGGTTTTCCATGCAGACGATGTACGGGATTTTGCCTTTGCCACTTCCCGGAAATTCATCTGGGATGCACAGGCTGTGAAGGTTGGTGACAAATCCCCGCTTGCTATGTCTTTCTACAGCAAAGAAGGCAATCCGTTATGGGAAGACGAATCTACCAAGGCAGTAAAATACACCCTTGAGACTTATTCGAAGTACACCATCGATTATCCCTATCCGGTGGCGATCAGCGTTCACGCTGCATCAATCGGAATGGAATACCCTATGATCTGCTTCAATTTTGGTCGTCCGAACCCGGACGGAACCTATTCTGACCGCACCAAATACGGAATGATCGGCGTGGTGATCCACGAAGTAGGGCACAACTTTTTCCCGATGATCATCAACTCTGATGAGCGCCAGTGGACATGGATGGATGAAGGACTTAATTCATTTGTACAGTACCGTACGGAAGTTGAGAATTATGATAATTTTCCTTCCCGCCGCGGACCTGCAGAAAATATCGTGAATTACATGAAGGGGGATAAGGAATTCATTCGTCCGATCATGACCAATTCAGAGCAGATCCTGCAGTTTGGAAATAACGCATATGGAAAACCTGCAACGGCACTCAGTATTCTCCGGGAAACAGTGATGGGTCCTGAGCTGTTCGATGCTGCATTTAAGGAGTACGCACAGCGATGGGCATTCAAGCATCCCAAGCCTGCCGATTTCTTCCGCACCATGGAAGATGCTTCTGCTTTCGACCTGGATTGGTTCTGGAGAGGATGGTTTTACAGTGTAGACCATGTTGACATTAACCTTGATGATGTGAAATGGTACAGGATGCGGAATGAGCAAGGTGACGTGGAGAATAAAGGCGTTACAGTTCAGCAGGGAGAACTCACAGCCAAGGATGGCGAAGGAGAAGTGATGGATTTCTCGGACGGGCCCCAGCCATTCTCCATTATAGCTACCGATCCGCGGTATTACGGAGAATTCCAGAACCGGGTGGACGATGGAGCTATCATGGACAAAATGAAAGGCAAGAACTATTATGAGCTGACGTTTCAGAATGAAGGCGGACTGGTCATGCCTATCATTGTTGAATTCACCTTCACCGACGGAACCAGTGAGACAGTGAAAGTACCTGCAGAGATATGGAGATACAATGAAAAGCAAGTTTCCAAAGTCTTTATGTTTGACAAGCAGGTTTCTAATATTTCGGTTGACCCCGGAAAGGAAACGGCAGATACCAATACAGATAATAACGTCTTTCCGCGTGTGAAACAAGCCAGCAGGTTTGATGAATTTGCCGGTGAGAATGAAGGTCGATAATCGCCTTAAATTCTTAACTTTACAGGAGCCCTGAACGGGGCTCCTTCTTTTTTTAGCAACACTATTATGAAAACATTCAAAATAATTATGACAATGTTGCTCTTCGCGACAGGCGGAGTGCTTCATGCCCAGGAATGGGGTGAAAAATTTGAGCAGCTTGGGACAGATCTTCCGACTCCCAACAGCTACCGTAACGGAGCCGGTGCTCCGGGCGTGAATTACTGGCAGCAACAGGCTGATTACGTGATAGACGTAAAAATTGATGAAAAAACCCAGGTCCTTACCGGATCTGAGACTATTACCTATTATAATAATTCACCTGATCCGTTGAAATACCTATGGGTGCAGCTGGACCAGAACGTGCGGGCGAAAGGTAACCTGAGTGATCAGACAAGTACCAATCGTGTATCAGATTCCGTCGCCGCGAAATTCTTCCAGTCCCGGATGGGCGACTTTGATTACGATGGAGGGTATAAGATTTCCGCGGTGAAAGATGCGTCCGGCAAGGACCTCAGCTATATGATCAACCGGACGATGATGCGGATTGACCTTCCTCAACCGTTGAAGAAAGGTGAACAATTTACATTTGGCATCGACTGGTCATACAATATTTACGACAGGATGGTTATCGGCGGCCGTGGAGGTTATGAATATTTCCCGGAGGATGATAATTATGCCTTTACCTGTGCGCAATGGTATCCCAGAATGGCGGTTTATGATGATTACGAAGGATGGCAGAACAAACAGTTTATAGGACGGGGAGAATTTGCCCTTACCTTCGGTGATTTTGAAGTGAATATTACTGTTCCTGAAGATCATATTGTCGCTGCCACCGGTGAGCTACAGAATGCGAAGGATGTTCTTTCAAAGGATCAATTCTCGCGCCTGGAAAAAGCCAGGGAAACATTTGATGAGCCTGTGTTTATTGTGACCCAGAAGGAAGCGGAGGCAAACGAGAAAGACAAGGCGACCAAAACTTCCACCTGGCAATTCAAGGCGGAGAATGTCAGGGATTTTGCCTTTGCCACTTCCAGGAAATACATCTGGGATGCACAGGCTGTGCAGCTTGAAAGTTCTGCGCCTCTTGCCATGTCATTCTATCCTAAGGAAGGTAATCCGCTTTGGGAGCGCGAGTCTACCAAGGCAATAAAAAATACCCTTGAAGTGTACAGCGAACGTACATTTGATTATCCCTATCCGGTGGCGATTTCTGTCAACGCTGCGAATCAGGGAATGGAATACCCCATGATCTGTTTTAATTATGGAAGGCCGGATGAAAATGGCCAGTATTCGGAGCGGACACGGGACGGCAACGTGAGCGTGATCGTGCATGAAGTGGGGCATAATTATTTCCCGATGATCGTCAATTCGGATGAGCGTCAGTGGACGTGGATGGATGAAGGACTGAACACCTTCCTTGAGAAGGAAACGAAGCGTGAAAGATATCCCGATCTGGATGTTGTTTGGGGAACCCCGAAATCGGTGATCCCATATATGAAAGGCGATAAGGAGAATATCCGCCCGATCATGACAAATTCCGAGCAGGTAGTTCAGTTTGGATACAATGCGTATGGCAAACCTTCGGCAGCGCTTACGGCACTTCGGGAAGTCGTGATGGGTCCCGAGTTGTTTGACGCGGCTTTTAAGGAATATGCCAACCGCTGGAAATTCAAGCATCCCAAACCGGCAGATTTCTTCCGGACAATGGAAGATGCTTCAGCGGTTGACCTGGATTGGTTCTGGAGAGGCTGGTTCTACAGCGTAGATTATGTGGATGTCGCTGTTAAGGATGTCAGGTGGTACCGGATGAGAAATGAACAGGGAGACGTGGAGAATAAAGGCAGGACTGTTCAGCAGGGTGAAATATCTGCGAATGAGGCGGGCACAATGGATTTCTCAGACGGACCTGAGCCATTCTCACTTATAGCTACCGCCCCGAGGTATTACGGAGAATTCCAGAACCGGGTGGATGATGAGGCGATCATGCAGAAAATGGCTGACAAGAATTATTATGAAGTCACTTTCGCAAACAACGGTGGACTGGTAACGCCTTTGTTGCTTGAATTTACCTTTAAAGACGGAACAAAATCGACCGAAAAGATACCTGCAGAGATCTGGAGGTATAATGAGCAGGAGGTTACGAAAGTGTTCATGTTTGACAAAGAAGTGGAAAGTATTAACCTGGATCCTGAAGAGCTTACCGGGGATGCCGAACTTAACGATAACATGTTTCCCCGCGTGGACAAGGCCACTAAGTTCGACGCATTTAAAGCGAAAGCAGACGAAGCTGCCTCAGCAAATGCAGAAGGGTCCTGGAAGTATACAACCGATACCCCTGACGGCGCCACAGGAGGCGTTATCAACATTTCCAGGGACGGAGATGGCTACAAAGGAAAGATTACGCTTGAAATGACCGGCGGAGAATATTCGTTGAAGGATATTCAACTCAACGGAAACCAACTGTCATTTGGATTCAACCTGTCCGTACAGGGTCAGTCCTTTGACATTACGCAGAATCTGATTATTGTGGAGGATGAATTCGTTGGAACTATGAATATTCCCGGGTACGGGGAGTTTGATATGAGCGGGACAAGGGAATAATCCGGCTCCCATTAAATAAAGAACTCATGGTCTTTCCGGGCCATGAGTTTTTTTGTTTAAAAGCGATTGATTACTAGGGGCATGCCGGTTAAGCTGCTTTTTACTGGTCCCCGTGCATTTTTCTGTGATGATCCACATACCATTCCGGCTGAGGAATGTCATTGTCATAAATAAATTCAACAATTTCTTTAATCTGCTCCTTGCTCAGAGCTGGCTTGGGCATAAGTCCAAACCGGTTGACCGGGCCTTTCATAATGGCATTTTCTTCCGTAGGATTACTCACAAAGCCACTCATTCGCTCAATAAATTCATCTCGCGTGCCTGTATTCCTGATGTACTGCATTTTTATACCTGCCAGGGGCGGTGCAAGCATTTCATCGTGCGAGGCTACTTTCGGATTGTGGCAGGTATAACAAAACGCCAGGACCACTGAATCCTGAACCTGTACTTCAGCGCTACCTGTAAAAGGCACAGTTGTTTTATTAATTGCTGCCGGTGTATTACAGAGATAGGAGGCAAGCGCGGATACAACCAGTAAAACGGTGATTTTCATTTAGACAGGTTTGGTTGGTCAATTGATTCAGGGGTTAAATTACCGCAGGCGCGAGTAAGAATCAATGTGCATTGTCTAATTTCTATTTAGTCTAATCTATACAGGAAAGTATCAGGCAAACGGGAAGAATTCAGAGATAATTATATTTAGAAAATACCGGTTAAAAAGACAACGATTCCAGGTCTACATTTCCGCCGCTTAAAATTACTCCTAAATGTTTGCCGCTGAATTTTTCAGGGTATTTCAGGATGATAGCAAGTGGTACTGCGCAGGAAGGCTCGACGATGATTTTCATTCGTTCCCAGATCAGGCGCATGGCCTTGAGGATTACATCATCATCAACGGTGAGAATATCATCGACATACTCACGGATCACCTCGAACGTACGTTCACCCAACGAAGTCCTTAGACCGTCTGCAATTGTATTGGGACTATCGAGGGGCTCAATTTTGCCGCTGTGGAAGGAGCGGAACGCATCATCAGCTCCGGAAGGCTCACATCCGATCACCTTCGTTTCAGGAGAAAGGAAATGGGTCGTCAGCGAACTGCCACTCAGGAGTCCGCCGCCGCCAACCGGCGCCAACAGGAAATCCGGTGATAATTCAAGATCTTCCAGTAATTCTTTGGCCGCAGTGGCTTGTCCGCATATAATTCTCCTGTCATTATACGGATGGATAAAGGCAGCGCCGGTTTCCTCGACTACCCTAATGACCCCTTCCTCACGGGCTTTTTGTGTAGGCTCACATTCTATGATCTTCGCACCATAGCCGGCCACAGCGGCTTTTTTCACTTTCGGCGCATTGGATGGCATCACGATAAATGCAGGGACACCGGCCAGCTTTGCCGCCAGGGCGATGGCCTGGGCATGATTTCCGGAGCTGTGGGTGGTCAGGCCCTTACTACGTTCCGTTTCATTCATGGAAAAAACCGCGTTTATTGCCCCTCGGGCCTTGAAAGCACCTACTTTCTGAAAGTTCTCACATTTGAAATACAGGGATGCCCCGGTTATCTGGTTCAGACTTTCTGAGGTAAGTACCGGCGTCCTGTGTATATAAGGCCGTATCCGGTCATGCGCGGCGGCAATGTCTGAACTTGTGTATAACTCAGTCATTTCTAGTGAGCAATCAGCCAGTTTTCGCCCTTGCCAGCCTCGACTTTCATAGGGACATCCAGGTTCACCACATTCTCCATCAGTTCAATCACTTTCGGTTCGACCCGATCCATTTCATCAGCGGGGACATCAAAAACAAGTTCATCATGCACCTGCATGATCATTTTGGTTTTCAGATTCTCCGTTTCAAGCCATTGATAAATATTGATCATGGCCATCTTGATAATATCGGCCGCACTTCCCTGGATGGGGGCATTGATCGCGTTTCTTTCTGCATAACCTCTCATCGTGGCATTCCTGGAATTAATGTCCCGCAGATAGCGTCTCCGCCCCAGGATGGTTTCGACAAATTCCTGCTCCTTGGCCCGGGCGATTGATTCATCCATATACGCCCTGATCCCGGGGAATTCCTTAAAATAGGCTTTGATAATGTCGGATGCTTCCGTCCGGGAGATATTCAGGTTCTGGGCAAGACCAAAGGCTGAAATACCGTAAATGATGCCGAAATTAACTTCTTTGGCTTTCCGGCGCATATTGGGATCTACCTCTTCCATGGAAACTCCGAAGACCCTGGCCGCCGTGGTGGTATGAATGTCACGTCCTTCACGAAACGCCTGAATCATTTCCTTATCACCGGCCAGGGCAGCAACGATCCGCAATTCAATTTGAGAATAATCGGCAGACAAAAGCAGATGACCTTCATCACGGGGAACAAATGCTTTTCTGATTTCCCTTCCTTTGGCGGTTCTGATTGGAATATTTTGCAGGTTAGGGTTATTTGAACTCAATCGACCGGTCGCCGCGACGGCCTGGTTATAATCTGTATGCACACGCCCGTCACGTTGGGAGATCATACGGGGCAGTGCATCCACGTAGGTGGATTTAAGTTTCTGGTATTCGCGAAAATCAAGGATTTTCTGCGCGATTTCGTGTTTTCCCGCCAGTCTGCTCAGGATTTCCTCACCGGTGGCGTACTGGCCGGTCCTGGTCTTTTTGGGCTTATCCATGAGCTTGAGCCGCTCAAAAAGAATCTCACCCAGTTGCTTGGGGGAAGCGATGTTAAACTCGCATCCGGCGATTTCAAATATTTCTTCCTGTACGCGGAGGGATTCGTCCTGTAGCTCCGAGGACATATTTTTCAGAGCGTCCTGATCAATTTTTACGCCTTCGAATTCCATATCCGCCAGCACATACACCAGCGGGAGTTCCACTTCGTGCAATAACTTTTTCAGGGATTCGGACTGGATCTCACCGGATAACCTGTCTTTCAGCCGAAGGGTGATATCCGCATCTTCGGCGGCGTACTCATATACCTCTTCCGGGGTCAGGTCCTTCATATTTTTTTGGTTACGCCCTTTCGGACCCAGGAGCTCAGTGATTGAAACCGGCGTGTAATTCAGGTATTGTTCAGCCATGGCGTCCATGCTGTGCTTGGTTTCCGGTTCGACAAGGTAATGCGCCAACATCGTATCGAAAATCGGTCCGCCAACGTCTATGCCATATTTTTTCAGTACCAGGATGTCGTATTTCAGATTCTGTCCGACCTTTTCAATTGCATCATTCTCCAGTACCTCCTTAAACTCCTGAATAATTTCCGAAGCCTTTTCAAAGTCAAGAGGGACGGGAACATAGAACGCTTCGCCTTCCACATAGGAAAATGCAATTCCGACAAGTTCCGCTTCATTGGCATCGATGCTGTTGGTTTCCGTATCAAAGCAAAAGCTGTCCTGTATTTCAAGGAAGCTGATGAGTTCTTCGCGGTCCTCCGCGCTGGTTACCAGGTGATAGTCGTGGGCCGCACTGCGTATAGTTTCTTTTTCTGGCGGTTCTGAAGATTCATCAATCTCCAGTGCTTCTTTGCTTGCCTGGCTGAACATGGAAAGCTGCCCGTCTTCGCTGGTTTGTGCGGAAGGTTGTTCCCCGAAAACCCGTTTGCTGATGGTTCGGAATTCAAGTTCTTCAAAAATGGGTTTTAGTTTTTCTTCGATCGGTCCGTCATAAATCAGCGCATCTTCGTCAAAACCAATGGGAACCTCGGTATGGATAGTGGCCAGCCGTTTGGAAAGCAGGCCCTGCTCGGCAAAGGTTACCACATTCTCCTTTTGTTTACCCTTGAGCTCATCCGAATGCTCGATAATGCCTTCCACTGATCCATATTGTTTGAGAAGTTTGGAAGCAGTTTTAGGCCCGATGCCCGGTATTCCGGGTATATTATCGGAGGAGTCGCCTAGTAAACCCAGCATGTCAGTGACCTGGTCAATGCGTTCGATATCCCATTTTTTGAGGACCTCCGGAACACCCAGGACATCAACAGCATTACCCATGTAGGATGGCTTATAAAGGTAGACATGGTCCTGCACGAGCTGACCATAATCCTTGTCCGGCGTCATCATAAATACCTCATACCCATGTGACGCGGCTTGTTTTGCAATGGTCCCGATAATGTCATCGGCCTCATACCCGTCCATCTCAAGGATCGGGATGTTGAAAGCACGGACAATGTCCTTGACAATAGGGATGCTGATCCGGATATCTTCGGGAGTTTCCTCGCGGTTTGCCTTGTATTCCTCGAATTCCTTATGCCTGAAGGTGGGCGCCGACGTATCGAAAGCGACGGCAATATGGGAGGGCTTCTGTTTTTGGATTACTTCCAGTAGGGTATTGGTGAACCCAAGCATCACGCCGGTGTTCAATCCTTTGGAGCTAATGCGAGGGTTCCTGCTAAAGGCAAAATGCGCCCGGTATATGAGCGCATAGGCATCGAGCAGGAAAAGTTTTTTTTCCGGTTTTGACATGCCCCTAAGTTACGAAAAATCACCTATTGGGGCAGGCATAAAAAAGTCTCTTTTCGTGATGGAGAAGAGACTTTCATTAATTGCTTTTCAGGACTATTTCAACGTATGCTGAAGGAATGCGAGTGACTTTCTATAGGCTTCATCCGCATATTCTTTGTTATAATCGGGATTGCTGGGATTGGCAAAGGCATGTACGGCGTCATACATTTCGACCTCCAGAGATTTTCCTGCCTGGGCCATATTAGCTTTGAACTGGTCAACCACATCCGGGTTTATCCACTCATCCTGGCTTCCGAAAATACCCAGCACCGGGCCTTCGAGTAATTCAAGACGGTTAATATCTTTAACAGGCATTCCATAATACATTACGCTGCCCACAAGTTCAGCTCCCTCATCGGGTCCGGAAGTGATCAGACCTGCCTCCAATGACCAGCCGCCACCGAAACACCAGCCTACCGTGGCAATCTCCGCGTTGATGCCGGCAAAGTCAAGAGCCCCTTTCACAATCGCACTTCCTCGCTCCTGGTTCATTGCCTGCATTAGTTTGCCGGCTTCTTCCGGAGTACTCGCCACTTTTCCATCGTACATGTCCAGGGCAATGACATGTACCGTTTCAAGATCATTGAAATAGCGTTCGGCCTCCCGTTTGATATAATCATTCAGCCCCCACCATTCATGGAAGACGAAAAGATATTCATCTGAATCAACATTTGGCTCCAGGTAAAATCCGGTTGCGGTCTTACCATCCGGCGTATCAAAAGTGATCATCCTGCCGTCCTCTGACTGATGCACATAAGGCTGCGGCGGCCGGTGGTCGGTGTTAAAGTTTTTATTGGAAGCAAAGAGTGCAAAGCTCTCCATCGCCGGTGTGTGGCAAACTGTAATTCCATCCTGGGCCAGCGCAGGAAAAGTCAGGGTCAGGAGAATCAGGAAGACAGGTAGGTTTTTCATTGGTACACGTTGTTTGTAGGTATACGGATAAAACGTGTATCCCGGCCTGAATGTTTAGAGCAGCCGTCTGTAGGCTATGTAATCGGTAACCGGCGGCTGAATCTGTTTCTGCTTCATAATGTTTACCATCTGGGCCCGGTGATAGGTACTGTGATTTACCACATGGGTCATAATTTCCCTCAGGGTGCTTTCAAACTTTTTCCCTTTGGAGTTCTTGTAAAAGATCAGTTCGGTGAAAGTATCCACCTTGTGCTTGGCTATGAAGTTAAGCCAGTTGCTGGTGCTTTCCTCATTCATGGTTTTAAGCTCCCGTAACTTGTATTTTTCCCAGAGCGGAAAGGGAGAGGTGGGCAGATCCTTGATCCGGTTTAGCCAGACTATCTGGGAGGAGATCAGATGACTCAGAAGAAGCAGCATCTGGTAGTCATCACTTTCGTTCTCTTCCAGCGTAATGATAATTCGCTGATTTGCCCAGTCATTGTACTTGAATAGATCGATAAAGTGCTTTTTCATGGTGACGATTCTACATTAACGGTATGTTCGGCACATGGGAAATTTCGTAACTTCCGGAAAATCCATGCACATTACTATGACGTATCCTAAACTACTGATCATTTTTCTCTTTTGCGTAATGAGCGGGCAAACTTATGCGCAGGAATTCGACTCAACCAGTTATTTAGAACCTTTCTATGACCTGAAGATGACTCGCGCACAACGTGATTCCATGCAGGGCAACCTGCAGCAAATGGCGTCCAGGATTCATGAGCTGCATCAGGCTGGCCTTACCAATGATGTGGTCCCGGCGCTGGTCTTTGATCCGCTTGCAATGGTCGGTTTTACTCCGGCAGAGCAGGCGGAGATCGACTGGAATATTCCTGAGGAGGTGGCTTTGCCCGAGCGACGTGAGGAGCTTGCCTTTTATTCAGTCGTGCAGCTGGCCTCACTGATCAGGAGCAGGAAGATCAGCTCGGTTGAATTGACCAGGTTTTACATTGATCGCCTGAAATCCTATGGGGATACGCTGGAGTGTGTGGTCTCTTTACTGGAGAATGAGGCACTGGAGGAGGCAAAAGCAGCCGATCAGGCCCTGGTGGAAGGGTTTTACAAAGGTCCGCTGCACGGTATACCGTACGGGTTAAAAGACCTGTTTTCCGTGGAGGGAACGATTACCAGCTGGGGAGCAATGCCCTACAAAGATCAGGAACTTGATCAGACCGCAACCGTGGTTCAGAAATTGAGGGATGCAGGGGCAGTACTTGTTGCCAAACTCACCCTGGGGGCGCTGGCGATGGGAGATGTCTGGTATGGCGGCGTTACCCGCAACCCGTGGAATACTGAACAAGGGTCAAGCGGATCGTCTGCCGGCTCAGCATCCGCCGTTTCGGCAGGACTGGTTCCCTTTGCCATCGGAACAGAGACACTCGGCTCGATTGTATCTCCTTCCACCCGCTGCGGGACGACCGGACTCCGTCCTACCTTCGGGCGGGTGAGCAGAACCGGGGGAATGGCATTGAGTTGGTCCATGGATAAAGTCGGACCAATCACACGCAGTGCCACGGATGCGGCCATCGTTTTCGACGCGATCCGGGGTATTGACACCGGGGACCCCTCGACCCGCGCAAGCGCATTCAATTATGGTTCCAGGTCACTTACAGAGTTGCGTATTGGCTATATGGCTGATGCTTTTGAAGGCCGGGTACAGGACAGCATAACACTGGAGGAGATCCGTAGCCTTGGTTTGACCATTGATCCCGTGACATTGCCGGAAGATTTTCCCCTCTGGGCCATGTCAATCATTCTTGCGTCTGAGTCATCCGCTGCGTTTGATGAGCTTACACGGTCGGGAAGGGATTCAATGATGGTACGCCAGGATGCCGGGGCCTGGCCGAATTATTTTCGCTCCGCCAGGTTCATACCTGCTGCCGAATATGTGAATGCCAACCGGATCCGCACCCGGCTGATTCGCGCATTGGATGAAATATTCAAAGAGTATGATGTTATCATCGCCCCGAGCTTCTCAAGGCAGCTGGTCATGACCAACCTGACCGGACATCCCTGCCTGGTTTTGCCCAATGGGTTTAATGACCGTGGTTCACCAACCAGTATCACCTTCCTTTCCGGATATATGGATGAAGCCTCACTGATCACCCTGGGTGAGGCATTCCAGGCAGCTACGGATTATGATGATAAGCATCCTCCAATGTTTATTGAATAGGCCTGGATGTAAGAATATGGCTGATTTTACATCAGTTTAAGGGTTACATTCACCTTTCACGGGTATTCATATTAAAAAAACTGATTTAGCCGTGAAGAAGATTTTTAGTATTGCTGTTTTATTTTTTGCAGCGCTGGCTGCCGTTGGGCAAGGATTGCATGTAGGGGTAACTACCGGGGTCAACACGACCTTGTTGCTTGATAATGGATTAAGCGAAGACCCCAGGTATAATTCCACCCTCACCATGGCGACCAGTCCGATAGGTTTAAACGTCGGGTATGATCTCACCCCGGGATTTGGAATTTCCCTGGAATCCATCCTGTCAAACCAGGAGATGATTTACGAGATCGTTGATGTTGCCAATCAGATCAGGGGGGGTCAGGAAATTGACCTGCAATATGTTCACCTTCCTTTGTTATTGAATTTCATGAATGGAAGCAACGCGGCTACACGGTTTAATTTTTCACTGGGATCCCAGTTATCTGTGCTGACTGCAGCTGTTGAAAGCTATTATGTGGAAGCGGGAAACTATAAAATTCCGGATGGAACGTCCTTCGCGGATATCCAGGCCTCGTATCCGTCTGCCACACAGGATGGAGAACAGGCTGCCAGCGGAGAATATACCATTCCCTCAGATATCAATTCTACGGAGTTACTGAGTCGTGAAGCAGATGATTTCAGGAATACGGAATTTCAGATAGCAGGGGCAATGGGACTGAGTATTGACCTCAGCAAGCACCTCGTGCTTTCAACCCTTATGCGTGTTAATTACCGTATATCAGACATGACGAACGAGGATGCATTTAACCTGATACTGGAGAATAATGCCAGCCAGCTGTTCGCGGAAAAGGCGCAGCTTACACTGGGGCTTCAGCTGGGGGTACATTATTCGTTCGGACTGACCCGTTCACATCGCGAGTAAGGCTGATTTACTCTTTGTCTCCGCCATCCAGTTTATTGCGAACATAGTCTTCAAGGAATGGTACGGAGAAGCTGAAGACGAGGATGTATCTTCTCCATTTGAACTGAGCACTTTCATTCGGGTCAAAAATATCATCGGTATTATTTGATTCACTGGGCAGTGAAACCGGACGGGGTAAAGATTGTTTGGTACCTGTTCTGGATAAGCCGATGGTTATATCCGCTCCTTTGAAGTTAAGCACAACACCACCGGCGACGTGATAATTATTGTTCTTCAGGTTTGAATTACTGATTACCGATTCATTTTTAAGGAAGCTAACGGCATTAGCCGGAACCGAGCTGAAGTCTGTATTAAAGCTTAAATAGGCTGAAACATGCTGGCTGATATACCATTCTGCTCCTAAACCCATATTGACGACTGGTTTATTTTCATCGATCAGACTGAAATTTACAACGGAATCAGGATTGCTCTGGACCTCATGAGATTCTGCGCTGAATAATTCATATTGATCAATCCCTCCGAAATATTCCGCGCTGAAATGCAGCTTGCTGCTGCCAATCAGCCAGGTGGCACCTCCCCCCAGCGAAAACGGGGTTTTAAGTTTAAGGTCCATGTCTGTCTGATAACTGTTTGCATATAAGTCGTCCAAGGCGGTGACTCCGGGGATACCGGCGAAATAATTCTGATAATTGTAATCGGTATTCGTATAAATGTTAAGCCTGGGCGTGGTCAGGGTAATGCCGAGATTCCAGTTCTCCAGCGCAAAGGCAGCTCCGAACTTTGCCAGGAGACCGTAGCTTTCGTATCCGAAGGAACGGCTGAAATCGTAGGTAGCAAGTGTGTTATACTGGAAGGACCATGCTGTGAGATTAAGAGCAGCGGTGCGTTCGTTCTTCAGATTGCTTATGAAGAATGATGATCCAAGACTGATTTTGTCGTTCAGTGCATGCGACCAGGAGACGCCCCACCAGGTATCTTTGATGCTTGACCCAAGTTTTACATCTGCCTCGAACAGTTCCTGCCCTTCCCACTCAGGGAAAACGTCACCGTCCAGTTCTTCGTTGTAGCCAAAATTCAGATTACTCCGGTTGCGGCTGAGAATGGCATAGGCAAATTTGTGATTGGGTAGAAATTTGATGCCGAAGGTACCAGCGGCCAGCGAAGGGACTCCATCAAACTCGGATTTGCTCAGGTTTTGATTTTCGCCAACTGCATCATCGAATTTTATTTGCTGCCATTGATAGACATCAGCACTAAGTAAAAAGGCGGGGTTTTCCACAAATCCAAGCCGGGCCGGATTATAATAAACCGCTCCCAGGTCTTCCACGCCCCCAATCACCGAACCGCCCAAAAGCATAGATCTGGTTCCATATTGCTGCGTCCAGTAATGTCCTGTTTGGCCACTGACCGATATACCGGATCCAAGTAAAAAAATAACCAGCAAAGTTAATTTAATACGCACAACACCAGCTGTTTAATACTGGTAAGATACAACCTAATTTCGGTAATTGGTATTCTTTAATCCTTGTTTTGACTCATTGAATTGAGGAATTTGTCAGCATTCTCCAGGTGATTTTCAAGGGTATTTTTGTCCATCCTGTCCAGGAGGCTCATCACCATGTTCATCCGGCGATTCCTGCTCATTTCTTCCCGGTTGACATGGAGAAAACGCCAGTAGAGACCGTCCCAGATATCGCACCATTCCGACTTTTTATAGTGACTCATTTTTCTCAGGTAATTTGAACCTGAAATATATGGTTTGGTGGCAAACAGTCCGCCGTCGGCAAACAGGATCATGCCATAAACATTCGGGACCATCACCCAGTCATACGCATCAATAAACAATTCCATAAACCACTGATAGACCTCGTCCGGATCGAATTCACATAGCAGCATGAAATTGCCAAGAATCATCAATCGTTCGATATGGTGGGCATATCCATATTTAAGCACCTTTTGAATCACGTCATCAATTGGCTGTATGCCGGTCGAACCGTCCCAGAAAGATGGCGGGAGCTTCCTTGAGTGCCCGAAATGATTATTGGTTCGCTGGAAAACACCTTCCATGACATAAATGCCCCGCATGAATTCCCTCCAGCCGATGATCTGGCGAATAAATCCTTCGAGGCAATTTATTGGATAGTCTTTTTTCCGGTGCCATTCCATGGTTTTTTCAATCACCTGCCGGGGGGTAAGCAAACCGATATTCAGGGCGGGAGTTAGTACGGAATGGAACTGGAAATCATGGGTGGTGCTTATGGCATCTTCATAATCCCCGAATTTAAGCATACGGTTTTCCAGAAAGTCTTCCAGCCATTTGTCTGCCTGGTAATAAGTTACAGGAAAGATGAAATGATCTGTATCACCCGGATTTTGACTGAAATTTTTTTCCACATATTCGCGAGCTTCCCGTACATATTCATTTTCCCGGGGAATGTAGATATCAGGGATATCTTCCCCTTCCGGTAATTTTTTTCGATTCTCCTTGTCAAAACTCCATTTACCACCTGCTGGCTCATCGTCTTCCATAAGAAGATTCATAGCCTGACGTTGTTTCTTGTAAAAACGGGCCATGAGATAGTTTCTGTTTTCGCTCATTCGACTGGAAACAGTCTCTTCGTCCAGCAGGAAAAGTGGCGATTCATATAGTGATAATTCGATCTCTTGTTTTTTGGCCAGCCGTTGAAGTCTCCTGGAAAGAAGGTAATCTGTGGGATTTAACGTATGAATGTGGCTTACGCTCTTTTTTTTGAGCAATTCAAAAACCGTAGACAAGTCAGGGTAGTCCTGGCAGTTGAGGTAATATGTCTTGAAATCGTTTTGCTCCAGATACGATGCGGCGTATTTCATGGTTGCCCGATGAAGGATCAGTTTATTTTTGTGAAAGCGGTATTGTGTAAAAAACAGCGGGTCTTCAAAGAAAAAGACATCCCGGTCTCCTGCAGTTGCCGGGTTAACCCTGAAAAGCTGATGAGGGAAAAGCAAGGTTATTTCCATGCACCATTAACACCTGGAGAGCGAATCGGTTTTATTGCAACCCGGTTGAGCGTAGGAAGTCATCCCCGGCGAGCGTCAGGAGGATTAGGTTGTCATCCCCGGCGAGCGTCAGCGAGACCGGGGATCCCGTAACTATGAAAACCATCCTATCTCATTTGACAAATCCTTCAGTTCTGGATTGACAGATCTTATCAGATCAAATTTCCACTTTCTATGATATTTCTTTAATTCTTTTTCTCTCTCGATAGCCGGACGAATATCCTGGAACACTTCATAGTAAATCAGATGGATGCAATTATATTTCCTGGTAAAACCACAACCAAGTCGATTCACATGCTCATAAACCCGTTTCTCAAGGTTACTTGTGACACCTATGTACAGGACCGTTCTCCTTGGATTTGACATGATATAGACATATCCGTTTTTCCCCATTGGTTCATAATAGTAGCTGTGGCGGACATATCAGGTTTTCAAACATGTCATCCCCGGCGAGCGTCGGCTAGAACGGGGATCCCGGGGCTATGAAAGGTAGTCTTCGTAGTTGCGGGATATCGGGTTACACGTCCTTCGTCCGTGTCCCAGAGATGACAGGAAGGGCAATGTCGTGTCTCTTCTACATGTCATCCTCGGTGAGCGTTGGCGAGACCGGGGATCCCGGGGCTATGAAAAGTAGTCTTCGTAGTTGCTGGATCTCGGGTTACACGTCCTTCGTCCGTGTCCCCGGGATGACAGATGTGGATCCGCGGGATGACAGGATCGCAAAACCCTAAGGCAGCCGGTAAATGGGATAACGAAGGTGGGCTTTTTCCTTATAATCGGAGTGCTCGTAAATATAGTTTAGCTGGGCGTACCAATTTCCCGCAAATTCAGGATCGCTTTCCTTTTTTTCCTCAAAGGCTATGCGCAGGGCATCATCTTTTTCCAGCAGATCCAGGGCGAGGTCTTCAAACACATACGGAGAGAATCCTTCTTTTTGCTGCAGGATAGTGTCAAAGAAATTCCAGGCGAAGTATGAATCTGCCGCCTGCGGCTCCAGGGTTTCCACCAGGAATCTGCCGGAGGGCTGATTCACCCAGGCGATCAGATCGCCGGCATGTAAATCAACATTCTCCATCCGTTTTTCCAGCATTACTGAAGAATGCATAAAATGACCTTCGTACGGGCGCCGGCTGGTTTCATATTCGCCGACATGATAGACCTCCAGATTCATGGTCGTATCAGCTTCGATTTCAATTAAGCTGACATCGTTTGCCTCAAGGAGACTGATAACCTCATGCCAGCCGCCGGGAATGACGTAGGCCCGTGGAATTATAATGGTTTCCTTAGCCTTGAAATGGTTGAAATAGGGAATTTCTTTTTCAAATGGCTTTTGCCGGTCATACAGCAGCCGTTGCTGACCCGTGACTTGACTTTCCGTCATTGATCCTTCATATCCCAGGAATGTTATGGTATCTGCCAGTGCCATGTCAGTGGTCCATGAAACCGGATGCTCATCCCCGGGCCGGGGCACCGGCACCTCCCGGTGAAGGCTCCTGATGATGTCGCCATCATCCCTGGCCAGTTCGAGAGACGCCATAAGGAATGCATAAGTGGCCAGCACCCGATCGTTAAATGGTTTCAGCATATGCGTTTCAATCATAAAACCCAGGGTATTGAAAAGCGCTGTATAGCCGGTTGAATACCGGGGATTGTCCAGGAACTGGGAAAAGCCACGCTCTTCGGGCGTTCTGTTAAAAACATTTACATATGGGGTGATGGGAAAATCCTTTTCATTCATTTTCTGTTCCAGTGCGGGGGTAAACTCTTTGTAGATGTATTCGCCCATCGCTCCGCCTATCTTATTATGCTGCGTTGCCAGGTGGGTAATTTTGTACTGGTAATCCGCGCCATTGCTCACGTGGGTATCAATAAAGAGGTCCGGCTTCAGCCAGTGATAGATTTCATGAAAAGAACGGGCATTACGGGTATCCGCTTTAATAAAATCACGGTTCAGATCATAATTACGGGCATTGCCGCGAAATCCGTAGGCTTCCGGGCCGGACTGATTTACCCGCGAGGTACTGTTGCGGTTGAGTGCACCTCCAATATTGTATACCGGGATGATCGCCAGAAATGCATTCTCCAGCAAACCCTGGTTGTCCGGTTCCAGCAAGTCCCTGGCCAGCATCATGGAAGCTTCAATGCCATCCGGTTCGCCCGGATGGATTCCGTTATTGATAAGTATAACCGTCCTGTTATTCTCCCGGGCGGCCGCAGGGTCGTGTGCTCCGGTAAGATCAATGGTGACCAGGTGAAGTGGCTCGCCGCTGTCGGTAAGCCCCATGGTCTTTATTTCGACATTGACGGAAGAAGCCGCCAGCTGCCTGTAATAGGTTATCACTTCCTCATAGGTGCCGGTTTGCGTTCCATCAGACTTTTCAAAGGTGGTTTGAGGCATCTGTGCCAAAGCAGTGGTAAAAGAAAGGAGCAGCAGGGCCGGGAGAATTTTCTTCATTACGCGTAGATTTGAATTCACGTCTAAATTACAGATTTCAAATTATGGACCACAATACAATAATACGGGAACGGCGCTCCATTTATACGAATATGTTCAGCGGGGAAAAAGTGGACGACCGCATTGTCTCAGAGATGCTGGAGAATGCGCGCTGGGCTCCTACTCACCGGCTGACCGAACCGTGGAGGTTTGTGATATTTACCGGTGACGGGTTGGCGAAACTTGGCGATTTTCAGGCACAGGCCTACCTGCAGCGTGAAGGAGACGAAGCCGACCCGGCAAAGCAGAAGAAATTACAGGAGAAACCTTTGGAGTGCTCCCATGTCATTGCGATCGGTATGCACAGGGATGAACGGGAATCAGTTCCGGAAGTGGAAGAGATATGCTCCGTGGCGTGTGCAGTACAGAATATGTGGTTAACTGCTTCGGCTCATCGGATCGGTTGTTACTGGAGTACCGGAGGCATTACTTTTTACGAGGGAGTGAATGATTTTTTTGGTTGGGGACCTGAAGACAGGCTCTTGGGATTTCTTTATCTGGGAATGCCTAAATCAGACCGATGGCCAGAAGGCAGGCGCAGCGGGATGGAAGATAAAGTACGGTGGGAACGCTAGTCACCAGGAAGCCAGTAACTGCCAGCGAAAAGCCCAGAACCATTTGATTTGAAACTTGTCGATGGATGAATCCTCCATGATCTCCGCCAGCTCCGGTTTCCTGAAAGACCGCAGGACGGAAACGGCGGCATCGTTACGCACCATTTCGGATCGTGAAAACCAGTGAGTGAGCCATTTGATTGAATGGTAGGCAAACCAGTGGCGGTGAAGGTCATTAATGACCATGCCAATCCGGGCCTGGTCCTTCAGCTGACGAAAGAGACTGGCAAGCTCTTCTGACGTGAAATGATGGGTGAATAAGGTGGCAGTAACCACATCGCATTGAATAGCTCTGAATTCGTCGGAAAAGATGTTTACGGCCCTGTAGGAAATTTCGGGAAACTCCCGGGTATTCTCCTGCGCATAAGCAATGATATTGGGGTTTGCGTCAACCCCGGTCAGGCTGATTTTCACTGAATTCTTTCGGGCCCACAGGCAAATCTTTTTCAGGATATCCCCGCCACCGCATCCGATGTCCAGGATGTGTACCGGCTGGTCCGGGTTTCTTCCATAAAGTAATTTTTTCAGGCCATCAATTGTCACATGGTCACCCCCCAGCCATTTATTGATTGTGTTGAGTTCGCGTAAGGTCTGTTCGATCACGGCGCCTGAACTGGACAGGTCATCCATTAATTCAATCTCCTGTGACCGATACTGATACCGGCTGGTCATGATCCATTGTGTATAGTGAGAATCAGGCTTTCCATGGTGAGTCCTGGTCCAAAAGCAAATGAGAGAATTTCTTTGCCATGGTCCTTTTGACCGACGTGCTTAAGGATTTCCTGAAACACAAACAGGATCGTGGATGAGGACATATTGCCATAATTCCTGAGGACATTCCAGGAATGTATATTTCTCTCACGCGGAATGGATAACTGTTTTTCCACTACCTGAAGAATTCTTTTTCCTCCCGGGTGCACCGCATAATAATCAAACGGCTCACGACGGTCCCTTGTGAGGTCATCCATAAGCTGGCTGATACCGCTTTGAATGATATTCGGGACATACGCCGACAGCCTCATCTCAAATCCCGTATCCCCTACATCCCACGCCATTTCATTAATTCCGCTGGGTGCCAGTGTGCATTTTGAGCGGACCATTTCCAATGACAGTTTATCGCCGGGTTGGGCTTCAACAATAAGAGCGGCCGACCCATCTCCGAACAGGGCATTTGCGAGGAGGTTATCTTCGCTCGGCTCCTTCTGAAAATGGATGCTGCATAATTCCGTACAGACCACAAGCACCCGGGCTTGCGGATCTTCCGCGACAAAAGAACGAGCCACACGAAGGGCATTGAATGCTGCGTAACATCCCATAAAATTAATACCCGTTCGCTGAACATCGGGGCGCAGGCCCAGCTTGTACACAAGTTCAATATCAAGTCCGGGTGCATACAGGCCGGTACAGCTGACGGTAACCAGATGCGTGATCTCTTCCCTCTTGACGGAAGAATGAGCCAGGCATTTTTCTGCTGACTGAACACTGAGTAGCAGGACTTCGTTTCTGTATTTTTCCTGGCGTTTACTGGTAGATGGAAACGGTTCCATGTTTTCATTATCCGGGAAAAATGTAAAATCACCTGCTTTTTGAAAATCAGACAGAACGGAGTACCTGTGACGGATACCGGATGCCCTGTAGAGGAGCTCGAGCCGCTTTGCTTCAGCCTCCTCCAGCCCATGGGCCCGGATCATGAACTTAAGGACATCTTTTTGTTCAATCCTGTGCCTGGGAACAGCGGTGCCAATAGCCGTGATGGAGGGATTCATTTATTAATAATAGGTAAATTTTGATATCTTCAGCGGTAAATTGCAGGTGAATGTTTAAAAGATCGACGTGGCTACATCTCAGAATCCCCTTCTCGTTTTTTCTGCTACCGGTTTTTCTGTTTGCAGTTTCGCTGACCCCTAATCTTAATGAATCCCGGTTGCTGATTGTTTTTGCAGCGCTGCATTTATTTTTATATCCTGCTTCAAATGGCTACAACAGCTATTTTGATAAAGATGAAGAAAGTATTGGCGGACTTAAGAATCCGCCGAAAGTGACGAAAGGACTTTATTATACGGCACTGATTTTTGACCTGCTGGCCCTTTTGCTGGGCAGCCTGATCAGCTGGGAATTTACCCTGATGCTGTTTGTTTACGGGCTGGTATCAAAAGCCTACAGCCATCCTTCCATACGGCTTAAAAAGTATGCCTGGTGGAGCTGGTTTATCGCCGGGTTGTTTCAGGGACTTTTCACTTTTCTTATGGCGTATCTCGGTCTGAATGATTTCCCGTTCTACGTCCTGTGGAAGCCTCACGTGCTGGTTCCGGCTTTCCTGACATCCATGATCCTGTGGGGATCCTATCCGATGACCCAGGTGTATCAGCATGGGGAAGACAGCCGGAGAGGTGATAATACCCTAAGTATTAAATTGGGGATTCTTGGTACGTTTCATTTCACAGCGGTTTTCTTTATGGCAGGGGTCCTGATGTTTTGCTGGTATTTCACGGAGAATTTTTCATCGAAATACGCATGGATTTTCCTGCTTGCCCTTTCTCCGGTACTCCTGTTTTTTCTTTACTGGTACCTACAGGTAAGGAAGAATCGTAGCAATGCTGATTTTGGCCGGACCATGGCACTTAATTTTTTATCGGCATTATGTCTTAATGCTTTTTTTATCTACTTCTTTCTGGATCACACACATATACTGGACGCCCTTAAACTTTAGATTATTTGAAAGGCTCGCCATGTGTTTTGCTCATCAGGTATCTTGCGACAGGCCTGGATATCGATCCGACATGAACGGCGAGATTGGAAAAAAAGGGCCTTCCGAAAAGGCGCTGGATCTTCCTGCCGGAGGATAAGCGAAATGCAAATTTCCTGCGCCAGGCTTTGGTGTATTCCTGTTCGAGTTTCTGCCGGTCAAACGAAGCGTTGCTGAGATTGTTGAGGATCGTATCGGAAAGTAGCTTGGCCGAATGAATAGCCATGGCGATCCCGTTGCCGCAAAGTGGAGTGATCATTCCGGCCGCATCTCCGCACATTAATACGTGGCTTACAACCGGATCTTTTGTTTCAAATGAAATTTCATTTATCACCAGCGGATTCTCCCATAAGTGCTCACTTTCAGTAAAGATTTTCTTAAGAAGCGGGTTGGCATACAGTATTTTTTCCTCCATTTTCCGGACATCCTTGTATTTCCTGAGATTGTCCCGGTGGCTGAGGTAACAGAGGTTAAAGGTGTCGTTTTCAACCGCGTTGAGTCCGCAATAGCCGCCTTTAAAATTATGGAGGGCAACGGTATCTATATCTCCCGGCGCATTTCGAACGTGGTATTTAACACCCAGGTAAGGCGAACGCCGGTTCATGAAGGACCGGTTGAGGTGTTTGTCCAGGTGGGATCGTTTACCATATGCGCCGATCACAACAGCAGCATGCATTGTTTCCGAACGGGTTTCCACCCGGAATTTATCATTAGTAAATTCTATTGATTCCACGCGGGTGTTATCCAGAATACTGACACCGGCATTCCGGGCTTTTTGGAGCATAAACTGATCGAATGCATACCGGCTGATCCCAAATCCGCCCAGATCAAGGGGCATGGTAAAATCATTGCCTTCAGTATCGCTCAGGTGGAATTTTGAGATAGCGGCCGGACCAACATCGGCGGGCCAGAGATCATTTTTCTGAAGAAAAGGAATCACCTCATTAGAAACATATTCCCCGCAAACCCGGTGAAACGGGTACTGGTTTTTTTCTATCAGCGTGACCCCGCAGCCTGCACGTTGTAACAAAACAGCGGTTGTTAGTCCCGCCATACCCCCGCCAATGACTATGATCTCCATGCTATAGATTCAATTTGCTCAGTTTGGCTGCCGGCTGGTCAAATTTCCATTCTTAACTCAATACGCTTCGAAATTTCCTCCTCATCGCGTAGTAACTTCAGCCGGAGTGTCTGTTTCGGTTTGGAATTAAGCAAACCTATGACGTAATCCATCGAAACATCTGCGGCATTTCTGCCATTGATACTGACGATCCGGTCCCCGACTCTGATATCTGCCTCTTCAGCCACACTATTCTCCCTGACTTCAACAACTTCGTACGTATTCAGTTCACTGCCGATTGCCTTGACCGTGATGCCGCTGAGGTTGTAAGTAAAATCTTTGCGGAAGGTACGCCCTTTTTTGACATACATTTCTTCGAGCGGAAAATTAAAGATGACCCGGAAGCGTGAGAGAAGGTCACCGCCGATCGATCCGTCCCGGTCGATTGTACTCATCATCAGGCTGTCCATCCAGGGGTCACTTTCCGGGAAAGTGGTCACAATATCTTCCCAGCACGCGCCGCCCATCTGGAATGCCCTAAGCCTTCCGAGACGTCCTTCCAGCCGACCTGCAAGCCCCCTCCCGACCGATGTCTGAATGTGTTTCTCAGGAATTGTAACATGCTCGCTTGAATCCGCGTAAAGAATTAATCCATGACTGGCGCCGGTATCCACTAGCAATTTCACATCCACTTCCTTGCCTCCGTAGTACATGGCTTTTCCGTATACATAGGGCTTTGTATCTTCCACAGACATAGGAATCGTAAGCCATGATCGCCTTGCCCTGAAACGTTCCGGTTTATAAAGTGTTAGCTGTTTGCGGTCGTAGTCAATTTTGACAATAAACCGGCTGAATAATTCATAACCCAGGACCCCGCTTACTTCAGCGCCAAGGTAATTCCTGAGTTCCAGGTAATCCTCATCCAGTACCAGCAGTGAATGTCCCCTTCCGCTGACCCCGGGCAGTTTCAGTGAAATATTGTTTGAAATATAGGCTTTGATATAGCGTCCTTCACCCAGGCCACCAATAGTATATTCTTTGGTAAAACTGAGTCCGATCAGGCTGGCATAGGCTTTTTCGGTAAGAATCGACGTTCGTACGCCGGTATCAAGCACGAATTTCAATGGAAGCCTGTCATTGATCACCACGGGGATCACAATCAGGTTATTGTATATCTCAAAAGGGATTTCAACTTTTTTGGCATTGTTATCAAGTTGAAAGCCAAGAATTTGAGCTTTGGAGGAGCTTATACTGACAATAATGGTTAGTATGAAAAATAGTGTTTTCAACAATTGCTTTAGGCGAAAACGCCGGTTGCTACCTTATAAATTAAGTAAAATGCCGGGATTCCGGCCCTTGTGCCATCAAAAAATCTGAACGATTTTAACGGGCAAAGGTTCTTTGTTCAGGTCTTGTCCAGGTGATCCCAGATATTCTGTTCGCTGGACTGATAATTGATTATGGCCGGAATAACTTCATCCGGTGTTGAAACGATATGCAGTGCCGCGGAGTTCCTTAAAAACCCCTCTGATTTCATATGGTCTATCATGGAAATCAATGGCTTGAAATATGCTTTGGTATTCAGAAGTACTACCGGCTTCTGGATTATTCCAAGCTGGTTCCAGGTGAGAATTTCGGCCATTTCATCGAGGGTTCCAAATCCTCCCGGCATTACCACAAATCCGTCCGACCGTCGCGCCATTTCTGCCTTACGGGAATGCATACTTTCCGTGATGATCATTTGAGTGAGACCTTCATGTGCTACTTCCCTGGGCATCATAAATTCAGGGATAACCCCGGTAACTTTTCCTCCGGCATCCAGGACCGATTGGGCGATTCTACCCATCAGGCCCAGTTTGCCACCACCGTAAATAAGCTGGCAGTCATTCTGCGCCAGCAGCCTGCCCAATTTTTCTGCATTTTCCCTGTATTCAGGACGGTTTCCGGTGGAAGATCCGCAAAAGACACATATATTCGTCATAAATAGCCACGTATTTTTTAAAGCTACGTATATTTAAATAAATATGTCCAAACGCAAAAATCATTTGACTGGCGCAAAGTGGGAGCCAATTGTTGGCTATTCGCGTGCCGTCAAAGTAGGTTCCCTGATCGAAGTGTCAGGCACCGTATCACTGAAAAACGGGGAGCCATATGGCGTGGGAGATATAAAACTGCAAACACGTCGAATCCTGGAAATTATTGAGGAAAGCCTGACTTCCCTGGATGCATCCAGGAAAGATGTAATTCGAACGAGAATGTTTGTGACGGATATAACAAGATGGGAAGAAGCGGCTACCGAGCATGGCCGGTTTTTTGCTGGAATTCAACCGGCAACTTCCATGGTGGAAGTGTCCGGTCTGATAGATCCGGCATTTATGATCGAAATAGAGGCTACTGCTTTTCTCGGGTAGATCCGTCTACGTCATGTTTGTTGTCACTGACCATTTTATTAGGGAAAAGCTTAGGAGAGAGAATGGCCAGAACAAATAAAACCAGTACCAGAACAAGTGATAGAAAACCCATGTGTCAGAAATTTTTTGTGCAAATATATAAAGGGATACCGCATAATAAAACGATGAAATCCATTTTCGTAATTGTTTTCTTGTTAATCATGCCTGCAGGCGCCGGACTTCTCGCCCAGCGAACAATGGTTTATACCACTGACAGCTCATCATATGCAGTAGGCGATGTTGTCAATGGCCTGAAACAGGGAAAGTGGCAATTCTACAATAGCAAGGACGAGAAAATTGAAGAAGGTGTTTATGAGGACAGTAAACGGGTAGGTGTCTGGACTGCCTTTAGTAATGGTTATAAGTCCATGGAGGTGCGTTTTGACGACGGGGAGGCGGTTTACTATAAGGAGTTTTATCCGAACGGAGCGCTTCTGCTGGAGGGAAAACTTAATGACAGAAAAAAGGAGGGCGAATGGAAAAGGTACAGTAATGACCGGTACCAGCTTCCAACAGAAATAATCACTTACGAGCAAGACCTGAAACAGGGGGATTACAAGTTCCTGAACCCGACAGACGGGTCTCAGATTGAGGCGTTTTACGACAAGGATTCATTGCACGGGGAGTATGTAAAGAAGAATTCCTATGGCCACGTGCTGGTCAGCGGCCAGTACGATCACGATAAAAAGATCGGTACATGGAAAGAATTTGAAGATTATGGTATTGTGGATGAGCAGGGACACTTGCTTGCGGAACAAAATTACAAGGATGGCAAACCGGACGGGGTGTGGACGGAATACTTCCAGGGAAACAAAATCGCCAGCAGGAAAATATACGAGGAGGGAAACGAGAATGGAGTATGGACCAGCTATTATCCGAACGGCCAAATGGCAGAATGGAGTTATTTCGAAGATGGGTGGCAGGACAGTACCTATTACCAGTTTTTTGATAACGGCAAAATTGCCGCCCAGGGCCAGTATGAAAATGGAGTCCGGACAGGTAACTGGCAGTATTTTAATGACCGGGGGGTACTCGTAGAGGAGGGCCCCTATAATAACGGCGAGCAAACCGGTCGGTGGTTTACCTATTACGATAATGGTAAACTAAGGATGATAGGGGGATTTGAAAATGGTATGGAAAAAGGCTTGTGGGGCATTTTTCATCCAAACGGGCAAATAATGCAGGAAGAGCAGTGGGTTGACGGTAAACTATGGAATATCAGTCCGTACGTTACGGCCGATGGGGACACGCTGGATGCCGGAACACTGAACGATGGAGCAGGCACGAAGCTTAACTACTATGCATCCGGAAAAAAGGAGATTATTTGCGAATTCAGGAATGGAGTTCCGGATGGCGAATGGACCTATTTTTACGAGGATGGCACGATTGCTGAATCCGGTTCGTTCAGCCTCGGCAATAAGGACGGCCATTGGGTTACCTATTACGAAAATGGGCGAAAGGAATCCGAAGGAAATTATGAAGGAGGAGAGAAGTCCGGCGAGTGGACTTATTATAACCCTCGGGGGGATGTTCGTGAAAAAATCCAGCATTCTCCTTCAACAAACTTAATTGAATGAAAAGACTAATCATCATTATTGTCGTTATCATCGCCCTCATCGCAATCGCGTTTGTAGGCATGCGCATGTATACCAAATCATTCAGTCCTCAGGAAACGGTAACCTATGATAAAGCGGGCATAAACATGAGCCTGACGTACAGCCGGCCATTTAAAAATGACCGGGTCATTTTCGGAGACCTGGTGCCATACGGAGAAGTGTGGCGTACAGGAGCCAATGAAGCAGCGGTATTCAGAACTAATGCACCATTACAAATTAATGGAGAAGCGCTCCCTGCCGGAGAATATTCGGTTTTTGTACGTCCGGAACAGGAATCGTGGGATATTATTTTTAATTCTGAGACCGGGCAATGGGGGATTTCACCACTTAATGGACAGGCCAACCGGAGTTCAGAAAATGATGTACTGGTAATTACCGTACCTTCCATTACCACGTCTGAAGTTTTCGAACAATTTACCATCACGTTCGACGACATGAACGAAGAAATTGAACTGATCATTATGTGGGACCAGACCATGGCGGTGGTACCGATCGTGGTGATGCCAGATTAAGGTCGTTCCAGGTACACTCTGACCTGCTCAGGCGGATCTTCGTCTGCAGGTGGGTCCTCCCCAGTCATTTCACCAGCGCCGGTATTCAACATTGGCGTTTTTGTCAACTCTTCCCTCCGGATTACTGCTTTCCAGGTAATACGGCTTTCTGCAATACCTTTTTCAGTTAATGCTTCAATAATGCTCTTTGCTTGCCGGACAGTACGATCATTATGAAAGGTATGCCTGATTGTGACATAATTCGCCGGATATGCCAGGCTCAGGCTGTCTGAGAGAAGGCTGTCGGCGTGCGTGAAGAATACGGAATCTGCATTAAAAAATGACATCCGAAGCGTATCAGAATCAAGGGGATTCATGAGCAGTGTATCTGCCGGCGGCGTCCATAACGTATCAGTAATGATCTCTGTAAGATCGGGATCACTAAAAACGGAATCTTCACGATAGGCCGTTTGCATGACCTCAATGCGGATATTCATGTCGTTATGTTCCCCGGCCAGCCTGGTAAGTCGGCGTATTTCAAAGTCCGAGGCATTATCCAGCGTTGATTTAAACGGCACAAAATGGATCGAGGAGGAAACCAACTCACCCGGGGAAAGTGACTTAAGCTCAACCCGGAGCTGCTCTTTGTCACGTCTGCCAATATTGGTCAGCAGATAAGGCTTGGCAAAATATAGGAGGGACGGGTCACTCGAGGTAATGGCAAGGTCATAATTACTGCCTTCCGGGAGTACAAAACTGAATTCTCCGGATGGAGGAATGTCATGCTGATAAAGCCGTTTCCGGTTTTCCACATCAAACACCACATATTTTGCATCTTCCACCGGGTATTTATTATGTGTAACAGCCCCTTTGATCCGCATCACCCGTCTGGGTCTGAATTCTTCGGGGATCAGTGTTTCAACAAGCTGGAAATCCCTTCGGCCTTTGACCGATTGGTAGAGGTATCTTCCTTTGGCGGGAATACTGATGAAGGCATTGTGAAATTCAGTATTTATAAAATCCAGGGGTACGGGGTCTGACCAGCCGGTATCGGTTTTTCGGGTCATGAATAAATCCAGGTTCCCCTTTCCACCCATGGCATCGCTGGAGAAAATAAGTGTTTGGTCATCGGCGAGGATTCTGGGAGATTGCGAATTACCTGTGTTGATATTATCCGGCAATGGTACCGGTTCATCCCACCCGCGGTGATTGCGACGGGTGACCATCAGCCGGCAGCCAGTGGCCCCGCCATATTCACTCATGGTTTCACATCGCATGAAATACAGGTATTCTCCGTCTGCAGACAAGGACGGACTTCCGTCATTTGACGCGCTGTTAACCGGTTTTCCAAAATTCTTCGGGGCAAGCCAGTCGTTGCCCTTCCGTTCACTATACCATAGATCAAAACCACCAATTCCAGATTTCCGTGAAGTAAACAATAGCAAATCCCCATCAAAACTAAGGCTGTAACCACCTCTGAAATTCAAACCCGGACGGTTAATGAGCCTGTTAATTTCCTTTCCGTCGGTCCATTCTGCCACTCCCCGTCGCGTAGTCCAGTACATGAAATGGTGACCATCATCCGTGTAGTCTGATAAGTAAATCAGCGTTTCTCCGTCCCCGCTGATAAAGGGGGCAAATAAGTTAAGAGAGGGCCGGTTAATATTTGTCGGCAGCGGCCTGACATTTGTCTGAGCGAATGCACTAATCAGAAAAGTCAGGAACAGGGCAGTAAAAATTGTACGGGACATACCTGTGTTCATTTAAAAAGGTCAATATACATATAACGCGCCAAAAATCATTTTCCTGTCTTCGGAGGACAGATTTTGGCCGATTAAGTGCAGAAAAAGCAGGTAACCATTTCTTTTAGACCGGCCGCAGGTTTCCGGAAATCTGCTTAAGGAACTGTGTTTGCCTTCCCTTGTGTATCTTTACCTTATGAAGCTGAACTACAAAACTCTTGGAGAGGGACAACCACTAATTATTCTTCACGGACTATTCGGATCGCTTGATAACTGGCTCACACTGGGAAAGCGATTTGCGGAATTCAGAAAAGTATACCTGGTTGATCAGCGAAATCATGGGGGTTCTCCTCATGATGATTCGTTTTCGTTTGAAGTAATGGCGGAAGACCTCCACGAATTTATTGAGCAGCACGATATTCATGAGGCTGCCATTATGGGGCATTCCATGGGCGGGAAGACAGCGATGAATTACGCGGTGCGCTACGCTGGTGACTGGGAAAAGCTCATTGTTGTGGATATTGCTCCGAGGGCCTACCCAATTCATCATCAGGAGATCATTGATGCCCTGAAGCGGCTTGACCTGGGTGTCTATTCCTCACGCAGTGAGGCGGAAGAGGATCTTGGCAGGGATATAAGTGATTTCGGGCAACGGCAATTTTTGTTAAAAAACCTGAAACGTGAGTCCGGTGGTGGATTTTCCTGGAAAATGAACCTGGAGGTAATTGCGGCAAATATCGAAGCTATCGGTCAGGGCCTGGAAGTTAGGCAATCAACAGAAAAGCCCGCATTGTTTATACGGGGAGAAAAGTCACATTACGTGGACGACGAAGATATCATTCTTATTAATCAGCATTTTCCAAATGCACGGGTTGAAACAGTGAAGGGCGCGGGTCATTGGGTTCATGCTGAAAAGCCGGACGAGTTATTTACCCTGGTCCGGGATTTCCTTCATGATTAACATCAACCCTTAAAGATCCGGATAAGATATAAGATCAAAGAGAGTAACAGGCTCAGGACAATGCTGGTGGCGAGTGGAATGTAGATGGTGGCATTGCCGCTTTTGAAATGAAAATCCCCGGGAAGCTTGCCGAGCCAGGGAATTTTTACCCCGAAATGAAGGATAACACCCGCGACAATAAGCACGATTCCCGCGATAATCAGCCATTTTCCCATATCCTAAAGGTAGGAAAAGTCGCGGAAAGATATAAAAAAAACCCTTGAGCCGGCTCGCTTGAAGAGCATTCAGGCCCAAGGGTAGAACTACTAAAAACTATTTTATTTAACAACTAACTTTTTGTGGTAAAATTTGCTTCCTACCTGGACCGTCATGGTATAAATACCGCGCTCAAGCTTGGCCAGGTTGAAACGTTTCTCAATCCGCAAGGATGAATCTGGTTTATCCATGAGGAGGACGTTGCCTTCTGCGTCGCTGAAAGACACCTTTACTGATTGCTCAGAGGCATTCATCAGCTGAAGATCTGCTGTATCCCCTTTCTGGAGAATAACAGGTTTATAAATTGTATCGGTTTTGCCAATCAGGGCAATTCTCTTGTCATGAACTTCAAAATCGATCAATTTATATGCATTTTCCCCTTCGATCTCAAAGCGATAAGCTCCCTCCGGAAGAGTGGCCATATCGAATATCTTGAAATACTGAGGATTTTGTCCTGTTTTCTCACTAAAAAGCAGATAGCCTTTTTCGTCCAGAATCCGGACAACGGCAGATGCTTCATACGTAAAAAGCTTCATCGCCAGCTTGTCTTCTCCCTGGGAGATGACACTGACCTCAGGCTCACGTGCGAAAAGGCTCGTTGAGCAGAGGATCATAGCGCTGATCATGAGTGTGTACAAACGATTTTTCATCATTGAAAATGTTTAAGATTAAAAATATACTCCAAAGCTAGGGTGGGATTCAGGGCCTTTCCACTACGATTTTCGCCACTATCTGTGCTATATTGTCGAAAATATAGCCTTAACAATATGATAACGTTAAAATACCACAGAAAATGGTTAATTTTGCGCCATACAGGCAGAATTGCAGCCTGTAATTTCGCATATAAGTGGAGAATGAATATAGAATGAGAATTAACAAACCAGCGTTAGAAAAAATCACACCGAAGTTCGGACAGTCCGTTTTGGTACGTCAGTATGCTGATCCGTGCCGGGACAAGATGCCGTTGTGGCATTTTCATCCGGAACTCGAACTTGTATATGTCAACGGCGGGAGTGGTAAGCGTCACATTGGGAACCAGGTTTCCTATTATCAAAATGGTGATTTAATATTTATAGGATCCAACCTGCCTCATTTTGGGTTTACTGATCGGCTGACCGGCAACAGGTCTGAAACGGTCGTACAGATGAAAGCAGATTTCCTTGGTCCGGAATTCCTGGACGTTCCGGAAATGGCGTCGATACGGAAGTTGTTTGACCGGTCCAAGGTGGGAATTACCTTTCATGGATCCGTAAAAAGAAAGATCGGGGCACAAATTGAGCAGCTGCCCAGGAAAAACTCATTTGAGCGGATTCTGGCCTTGCTTAATATTCTATACCAGCTTGCCGAGAGCAACGAATACCATTTACTGCACGCCGACGGGGTGGGGGTTGAAATCGAGCCACAGGACAGTCAGCGCATGAATATTATTTATGCCTATGTCCGGGAGAATTACAAGGAGTCGATCCCGCTGAGTGTTATTGCTGAAAAAGTAAGTATGACCGAACCGGCCTTTTGCCGTTATTTCAAGAAGATAACCGGCAAGACATTTACCCAATTTGTAAATGAATGCCGTATGGTGCAGGCGATCAAACTCCTGTCTGAGCAATCGATCAGTATAACCCAGGTATGCTTTGAGAGTGGGTTCAACAATTTTTCCCATTTCAACAGCCAGTTCAAAAAGTTTACAGGAAAGAATCCTTCGGAATACCGGAATGAACTGCGTCAGCTCGTAAAAGGGTAAATAGTAAATACGTACTTTTACCCCATGCAGGGGAAAGGCACATTATATTTACTGCCGATGATTCTTTCGGAGGGGCGCTTTGAAGTGATTCCTCCCGTTACCGCTGACCTGGTAGGAAAGCTGGATTATTTTCTTGTGGAAAATATCCGCACGTCCCGCCGGTACATAAGCGGGATGAACCTCGGCCTGGATATCAGTGCGCTCAGGTTTGAGGTGGTTGACAAAAACACTTCACATGAAACAATCGACCGCTTGCTGAAACCTTTGCAGGAGGGAGTTTCTGCAGGCGTTTTGTCGGAATCAGGAAGTCCCGGGGTCGCGGATCCCGGGGCGAAACTCGTTAGCAGGGCGCATTCCTTAGGCATACGAGTGGTTCCCATC
This sequence comes from Bacteroidia bacterium, assembly GCA_030432655.1. Taxonomy (GTDB): domain Bacteria; phylum Bacteroidota; class Bacteroidia; order Cytophagales; family Cyclobacteriaceae; genus JAUILA01. The sequence continues at coordinate 34,524 of JAUILA010000022.1, read as the reverse complement.
CCCGGGCCTTCTTCCATTCTCCTGTCTCTTATGGCTTCCGGGTTCAACGGTCAGAAGTTTGCTTTTCACGGGTATTTACCCATTCAGAAGCAGGAGCGGGCCCGGGCACTTAAGAGCCTGGAGCTTGAAAGCAGGAAAAATGATCAGACACAGATTTTTATTGAAACTCCTTACCGAAATATGCAAATGCTGGAAGCTATTCTTGAAAATTGTGCGGGAAACACACGTGTTTGTGTGGCCCGGGATGTCACAGGTGAACAGGAACTTGTGAAGTCAGCACCTGTTTCAGAATGGAAAAAGAGTGAAATTTCCCTGCATAAGATTCCCGCTGTCTTTCTTCTTTATGCAGGTTCGGGAAATTGAATGATTTAGACTAAATTTGGAGCCGTATTAAAATCGACCCGCAATATGTCATATTTCTTTACTTCGGAATCAGTATCCGAAGGTCACCCTGATAAGATCGCCGATCAGATTTCGGATGCACTGATCGATAATTTTCTTGCCTTTGATATTAATTCCAAAGTTGCCTGTGAAACTCTGGTAACCACGGGGCTTACTGTACTGAGTGGTGAGGTAAAATCCGAAGCCTACCTCGATGTTCAGCAGATTGCCCGGGATGTGATTAACCGGATCGGCTATACACGTGGTGAATTAATGTTTGACGGGAATTCCTGCGGGGTTATCTCCGCCATACATGAACAGTCGCCGGATATTAACCAGGGGATTGACCGGGAAAGCCCGGAGCAGCAGGGGGCTGGTGATCAAGGTATGATGTTCGGGTACGCCACAAAGGAGACAGAAGATTACATGCCACTGGCCCTTGACCTGTCACATAAAATACTTCAGGAGCTGTCAGCACTGAGAAGGGAGAATAAGGATATTACGTATCTGCGTCCGGATGCTAAAGCACAGGTGACGATTCAGTACAGCGATGACAATGTTCCTGAGCGGATTGAGGCAATCGTGGTGTCAACACAGCATGACGATTTCGATACGGAGGAAATCATGTTAAAGAAAATCAAGGATGATATCCTGGAAATTCTCATACCGCGTGTAAAGGAAAAACTCAAGCCGGAAATCAGCGCCTTGTTTAATGATAATATCAAGTATCATATCAATCCGACCGGCAAATTTGTGATTGGTGGTCCTCATGGCGATACAGGTCTTACCGGTCGCAAGATCATTGTTGATACTTATGGGGGCAAAGGTGCCCATGGCGGCGGTGCTTTTTCAGGCAAAGATCCTTCGAAAGTGGACCGTTCGGCGGCGTATGCCACCCGCCACATTGCAAAGAACCTGGTAGCTGCCGGTGTGGCGGACGAAGTGCTTGTTCAGGTTTCTTATGCGATTGGGGTGGTTGAACCTATGGGTGTGTATGTGCATACGTACGGAACCGCCAAAGTGGATATGAACGACAGTAAAATCGCTGAGATTGTAAAAGGGGTATTTGACATGCGGCCTTATGCCATTGAGAAACGCCTGAAATTGCGTAATCCGATTTATTCCGAAACAGCTGCCTACGGGCATATGGGGCGCAAGAATGAAGTCGTGAAAAAGGTTTTCAGGTCCGTTGATGGTAAAGAACGGGAACTGGAAGTTGAACTTTTTCCATGGGAAAAGCTGGATTTCGTCGATGCGGTTAAGGAGGCTTTCGGACTATCTTAATTATTCTCCTTTAACTCTGGAAAACCACTGATTTCGGCCCTGGTACGGGGTAACGATTGCGGATAGTTTTGCTGGATCCATTCGATGAGCTGTTCGCGGACATGACATCGTAGTTCCCAGGCAGTGGGAGAATTCTTGGCTGTCATCAGGAGGCGGATGGTCATGGTCCGCTCTGAAGTGTCAGTTACCTGTACACTTTTGCCTTCCCTGTCCCACATGTCCGTATTCTCCAGAACCTCATCAAATTTTTTCCTCAAATCGTTGACCGGCAAGGTGTAATCGGTGTACAGGAATACAGAGCCAAGAATCTGGGCGGAGGTCCGGGTCCAGTTCTGGAAAGACTTTTCAGTGAAATAGGTAATCGGAACAACAAGACGGCGCAGGTCCCAGATTTTCACCACCACATAGGTGAGGTTTATTTCTTCAATCCAGCCCCATTCTCCCTCGACAATCACGGCATCATCAATTTTAATCGGTTGGGTAAATGCTATCTGGAATCCGGCAAGCAGGTTGGCGATGGTCTTTTGAGCGGCAAAACCGATAATGATACCAGCCACACCGGCGGAAGTGAGCAGGGTCGCCCCGTATTTCCTGACGCTTTCAAAACTGAGTAATACAATGGAAACTGCCAGAATCACTACAACCAGGATAGCCAGTTTCTTCAGGAATATGATCTGCGTACGGGCCTGCCGGGCACGGAGATTATCTTCTGAAGCTGTGTCATAGCGATGAAACAAGACATCCTGGACCACATTAATGAGGCGAATAGCCACCACGGTAGCACTTACGATGATCAGTATCACAAGGATATCCCTTGCCTTGCTGATCGTTTCATCAGATAAATCGAGCGCTCCGACTGCAATGTGCAGAATGATGAGGGGGATGAATAAAAAAACAGTGCCCTTCAGGTGTTTCTGAAGTGCTTCAACAACTACATTGTCATCTTTTTTGGAATAGTATTTCAGAATGGCAAAGAATACCCACCGAAACAGGATAGCAATTATATAAGAACCTGCCAATAAAATGACCAGTGCCAGGGCCGGATGTAAACTCAGAATTTCATCAGGGATCATAGGCTGAAAGCGTTGAGTCTGTTGGATAATAAAAAAGGGTTCGAAAATCCCGAACCCTTCGATCTTACTATCAAGATAATAAATTAATAGGCATTTTGTTTAGGTTTTTTCTTACGAAGTTGTCGTCTCAAAGCCTCACAGGCGAGGTCAGTTCCTTCTTCAAACGTTTTAGCTTGCTCCTTAGCGAATATTTGGTCGCCGGGAAGATTTAACTTAATCTCCACCGTTTTATTCTCAATTTTAGAATTATTCAATCGCAGAAATACTTCTCCGTCAATCATCTGGTCATAGAACGTCTCGAGTTTATCAACTTTTCTCTGGACGAAATCCAACAATTTCTGATCGGCATCAAAGTGAATGGAGTGCATTTGTAACTTCATAATCTGAACTTTTATTTATTGAAACTATGCTTTAGGATGCGCCTGGTCATAGACGGCCTTCAGTTTCTCGAAGGTGTTATGCGTATAGACCTGGGTGGCCGCCAGGTTGGCATGGCCCAGCAGGTCTTTAACCGCATTAAGTTCCGCCCCTTTGTTCACCAGGTGAGTAGCGAACGTATGGCGCAATACGTGCGGACTCCTTTTATCCAACGTGGTGAACAAATCCAAATATTTTCTAACGGTCCGGTACACCAGCATTGGGTACCCCGGCTCGCCTTCACTGGTAACGATGAGATAGTCAGAATCTTTTACCAGCTCGTTATTTCTGTAGATTAAATACTGTTTGATCAGGTTGCTTAGTGATTTGGAAACAGGGATCACACGCTCCTTATTTCTCTTACCCAGTACTTTAACCGTATAATCCGATTGATTAATGTCCCGGAGCCTGAGTCCCAGAAGCTCTGCCAGCCGCATTCCTGTTCCGTATAGAAGCTCCATGATCAACCGGTCTCGGAAACCTTCAAAGGAGTCTTCAAATGTGACCTGGTCCAGCAATCGGACCATTTCCTCTTCCTTCACAAATTGAGGCAGTTTTTTGCTGGTTTTCAGCACGCGGAGCCTTGAAGACGGATCTTTGGTAATGGTGCCTTTTTTGAGAAGGAATTTATAGAAAGACCTGAGAGTGGCAATCCGCCGGTTAATGGACCTGGGATCGTTTCCATCCTCCCTCAGCTGATAGACCCAGGCCCTTAAATCAGAAGAAGTCGCTTTTTCAAATGAGATGCCCCCGGGATCATCAGGAGCCAGGAATGATTCGAGTTTGGTCAAATCATTATTATAGGCCTTAATAGTGTGGTGGCTGTAACGCTTTTCGTACTGAAGGTATTTTAGGAACGATTCCCGCATAAAAAAAAAGTACTACCCGCTTTCGTGAGTAGTACTAATATACATTTTTTAAGGTCGAAAAAACAGACGCTTAATAATTTTCTTCAGCGTATTTTTTCTGACGATATTTTGCCTTGATGATCTCGGTTCTCCTTGATACTGAGGGCTTTTCGTAGGCCTGACGAGACCTGAGCTCACGAAGAACTCCGGTTTTTTCAAACTTCTTCTTGAACCTCTTCAGGGCTTTTTCAATGCTTTCGTTTTCTTTTACGTTTACTACGATCATAATTACACCTCCTTTCAAAAATGGAACGCAAATTTAGCTTAAATAATTCGATAATCCAATAGCCAGGGGTTTTAGCAATTATATTATTTCAGAATTTCCCTGGAAATAACCAGTTTCTGAATTTCAGATGTTCCCTCACCGATTGTGCAGAGCTTGGCATCCCGGTAGAACTTCTCCACCGGATAATCCTTGGTGAACCCGTATCCACCAAAAATCTGAACTGCTTCGTTGGCGCAGCGCACGGCCACCTCAGAGGCATAATATTTGGCCATGGCAGATTCCTTGGTCATTTTCTTACCCTGGTTTTTCAACTCCGCCGCCTGTGAGATCAGCAATCTTGCGCATTCGATCTCAGTGGCCATATCGGCAAGTTTGAACGAGATGGCCTGGAACTTGGAAATGGACTGATTAAACTGCTGTCTTTCCTTTGAATAGGCGATCGAAGCTTCATAGGCTCCCAGTGCTATCCCGAGACTCAGGGCAGCAATGGAGATACGGCCACCGTCCAGTACCTTAAGTGACTGGACAAACCCTTCTCCAACCTCGCCAATGACATTTTCTGCGGGCACCCGGCAGTCTTCGAAGATTAGTTCAGCTGTTTCTGAACCACGCATCCCAAGCTTATTCTCCTTTCTGCCAGGCTTAAATCCCGCCATTCCTTTCTCCACGATAAAAGCCGTCATCCCATGACTGTCGCCTTTCTCCCCTGTTCTGGCAATGACAACGGCTACCTCACCGGTCTTGCCATTTGTTATAAAATTTTTCGCGCCATTTATGACGTAATGATCGCCGTCCTTCACAGCTACCGTTTTCATATTGCCGGCGTCCGATCCCGTATTGGGTTCCGTGAGCCCCCATGCGCCGAGGTGCTCGCAGGTGGCAAGGCCCGGCAGATATTTTTTCTTCTGTTCTTCCGATCCGAATTGCATGATATGACCTGTACACAATGAATTATGTGCAGCCATGGATAAGCCGACCGAGGGGTCTGCCTTACTCAGTTCAACAATGGCCGTTACATATTCATGGTAGCCAAACCCCGAACCATTGTATTCATGAGGCACAAGGACACCCATCAACCCCAGCTCACCGAGCTTTTTGAACAGTGAAAAAGGAATTTCCTGGGCTTCATCCCATTCCATAATGTTGGGATGGATTTCGCGTTCACTGAAGTCACGAACCATTTCGGCGATCATCTTCTGATTTTCACTCGTCACATCTCCTGCGTGTATTGTATCTGTCGACATATCAAATTCTAATTAAGTGCGCCAAAAATACATCATCCCTCCCATCCACCCAAACGAATGTTAGTTTGGGAATCATTAAGTTTTGATGAAAAATTCATGAAAGGGAGCAATTCTTCAATTAATCTTTATTTTTGTCGGCGAAATAATTGACCTTCAATAAACTTAGCCCCATGAAAATAGCAGTTGTCGGTACAGGTTATGTAGGATTAGTGACCGGAACCTGTTTTGCAGAGACCGGAAATTACGTGACCTGTGTGGATATTGATGAAAAGAAAGTTGAAAGCCTGCGTAATGGCAAGATTCCTATATATGAACCGGGTCTGGATGTGATATTCGACCGGAATATTGCCCAGGACCGCTTGCATTTTACGACCAACCTGGAAGAGGGTATCAAGGATGCGAAGGTAATTTTCCTGGCCCTCCCGACTCCTCCCGGGGAAGACGGTTCCGCAGATTTGCAATACGTCCTGAAGGTGGCAGATGATCTTGGCAATTTATTGCAGGATTACACCGTGATTGTTGATAAAAGCACAGTACCTGTAGGAACAGCGGAAAAAGTGCAGGCGAAGATTGCGGAAAATGCAAAGGTGGAATTCGATGTGGTCAGTAATCCGGAGTTCCTTCGCGAAGGAGTGGCCGTTGAAGATTTTATGAAGCCGGACCGCGTGGTAATCGGGACCAGGTCTGACCGTGCCCGGAAACTGATGGAAACCCTGTATGCGCCGCTTGTCCGTCAGGGTAACCCCATCATATTTATGGATGAGCGTTCCGCCGAACTTACCAAGTATGCGGCCAATTCATTCCTGGCAACGAAAATCACTTTCATGAACGAGATTGCCAATATGTGCGAATTACTGGGAGCCGATGTGGATGCTGTCCGCAAAGGTATCGGAACGGATACCCGGATCGGGAAGCGCTTCCTCTTCGCAGGTATCGGGTACGGGGGCAGCTGTTTTCCAAAGGATGTACAGGCCCTGGCCAAATCAGCCGAGGAGGTCAAATATGATTTCCGTATTCTCAAGTCGGTCATGGATGTCAATGAAGCCCAGAAAACAAAACTTATTCCTAAACTCAGGGAATATTTCGGAGGAGACCTGAATGGTAAGACGATCGCTTTGTGGGGTCTGGCTTTTAAACCGTATACGGATGATATCCGGGAAGCTCCTTCTCTTTATAATATTGATCTACTGCTCGAAGCAGGGGCTAAAGTCAGGGCGTATGATCCTGAGGCCATGGAGAATGTTAAAAAGCGGGTGGGGGACAAAATATATTTTGCCCGGGATGCGTATGATGCAGTAGATGGAGCAGATGCCTTGCTGATTGCCACTGAATGGCCTGTTTTCCGTACTCCGGAGTTTGAGCGTATCGGTGACAGTATGTCGAACAAGGTCATTTTTGACGGGCGGAATTTGTATCAGCTGGAAGAAATGAAAGAGCTTGGATTTGATTATTTTAGCGTAGGGAGAGAATATATTACGAAGTAACACATGGCGAAAGAGCGGGTTTTAATTACAGGGGCAGCCGGATTTCTGGGATCGCATTTATGTGACCGGTTTCTGAAAGATGGTTTTGAAGTAGTCGGTATGGATAACCTGATCACCGGGACACTGACCAATATCGAGCACCTGTTTCAGAACGAGCATTTCCAGTTTTACCATCACGATGTTTCCAAGTTCGTTCATGTTTCTGGTAAACTTGACTACATCCTTCATTTCGCCTCACCTGCGAGTCCGATCGACTACCTGAAAATACCTATTCAGACGCTGAAGGTCGGATCACTGGGTACACATAACCTGCTTGGCCTGGCCAAATCCAAAAAAGCGCGCATGCTGATTGCTTCTACTTCGGAAGTGTACGGGGATCCGCTGGTACACCCGCAGACCGAGGAGTATTTCGGGAATGTTAATCCTGTGGGCCCGCGTGGTGTTTATGACGAAGCCAAACGCTTCCAGGAAGCCATGACGATGGCCTACCACACGTTTCATGGATTGGAAACCCGTATCGTCCGGATTTTCAACACCTATGGTCCGCGTATGCGCCTGAATGACGGCCGTGTTTTGCCGGCTTTCATCGGGCAGGCCCTGCGGGGTGAAGACCTGACTGTTTTCGGCGATGGCTCCCAGACCCGCTCGTTCTGTTATGTCGACGATCTGATAGAAGGGATTGTCCGCCTGCTGATGAGCGATTATGCACAACCTGTAAATATTGGTAACCCGGATGAAATTTCCATACGTGATTTCGCGGAGGAGATCATTCAGCTTACCGGAACCAGCCAGAAAGTAATTTATAAGCCTTTACCGCAGGATGATCCGATGCAGCGGCAGCCTGATATAACCAAGGCCAGGGAGATCCTCGGCTGGGAACCGCAGGTAAGCCGCTCGGAGGGATTGAAGATCACCTATGATTACTTCAAATCACTGCCGGAGGAGAGGTTATTCGAAAAAGAGTATAATACCTTTGAGAAATATATCAAGCGCTGATCACTCATTGCCTTCTTCGTTGTCCCATTCAAAGTAGTCATCTTCGGTAAGTACTGGCGTCTCGGTTTTCTGCCCTTTGTTTTTGAACACCTCCTTTAATTCTGTGGCTTCCTTTTTAATGTCGTTGGCAATTTTTTCCTTCACCCTTTCCTGGTCGTAGAGAACTTCATAGTCTGACGTTGTCCCGAGTATTTTCAGGTAAAGCATACTGCGTCCCTGCCCGTCTTCACGAATGGCTCCGAAGGCACGGTCTGTGTCGTACTTCGGTTTACTGCGCAGGGGGGCAACTACGTTGTAGCTGATCTTCTGGTCAAAGGTATGGGTGCCGCTGATCCGGATATCCGTTACATTGGAGCCAACTTCCATCTGGGGCAGGAAAATGGTCCTGTCCTTGATAACGACCTCATTTCTAAGCTCAGAAAAACGCAGGTGTTCCAGCTTGCGTTCGTCCAGGTATTTGGATAAACGCTGCATAGGCTCAAAATTATTGAGCTCACCGTCCTTGATCGAGAAGGAGCTATGTGCGGAGAGGGTCTCGGGGTATAATTTAAGCCGGTCACTGAATATCATTTTTGCATCAATGGAAGCGTTGATGGTTCCTTCCAGGTGGTCATCGACCAGGAAATCCTGGTTGAAATTTTCAAATACATAGAACACACTGTCAATAGCGATATTCTTGCCATCAAAATGCGAACTGATCCGCACCAGGCCATCCTTTGACGCATCGACCATTCCATAGATCGCCAGGTCGCCGCCCAGGCTTTCCAGTTCAAGGCGGTCGGTAAAGGCTACCTTGTTCTTCACCTTCAGGTCGCCTTTAATATTTTTGGGATGGAAACGGCGGAAATGCAGCTGATCAATCTCACAATCAAAATTCAGCCGGATCCGGTTGGAAATGGTGAATGAATAAGGCTGGTCATCGCCGGTGGATTCACTCAGGCTCAAAAGTTCATCCATATCGATCCGTTTCGATTTCAACGAAGATTCAATCCCTACCGGTTCTTCTTCAAACAGCAGGTAGGCGATCACATTTTTGAAATCCCCGTTCAACAGGAAATCACTTCGGCCGAAATTGCCGGAGACATTGCTGAGGGAAAGGTCGTTGTTATTAAAAAGCAGGTCCCCGTTCACATTTCGAAGTCCGGTCCGAAGTTCGCTGAATTCAAGGTAAACGGATTCGAGGGTAAAGGCACCGGAAGTTTTGATCTTTGACAATGCCCTTTTTTGCTTAAGGTTTCCCAGAAGTCCGTCGAAGGAAACATTTACCTTTGCCAGTCCGCGCCCGCTGCTGATCCCGGTGACCGGCATGAACTGCAAGAGCTGGCTCATATCTATTCTCCCGCTGAAATTACACGTCACCCAGGGATTATCAGGATTTTTATACTTCAGATTGCCGGAGAATGCATGTTCGCCCAGCTGGCCCCGGATATCCCGGAGGGAGAGGAGATAGGTTGAATTCTGAGCGATATCCGAGGAGGTGAATGCCCCGGCCAGGTGAGCACCGCGGACCCGGATCCCGGAGGGTTCATGAAGGATATCCGCATTTTTAAGTCCGAAATCAACCTGCAGGGCCGGGCCCTTGTTGTCCTTCCATTCTCCCTTGAGTGCGAGTGTAAGGAATACTTCGCCGGTGCTTGAATAATCGGCCAGTTTTGCCGCATCTCCGGTTTGCATAAGGGCCAGAAGCGTCTGTATATTGGTTGATTCGCTAGAGGCAGTCAGGTCGATTCCGGACGACTCAAGGAAGACATATTCTCCTGCTACGTCAAAGTCAGATCCGAAAAGAGACAGCGTGGATGGCTCAATTGAAACGTGTTTTAATGAGTCGTTGTAGGCCAGGGAGGTTTGAACCTGCACCGGAAAATTCCAGGAATAAGACTTTCCGCCTGTCGTCACATTTTTAGTATATACCTCTCCGTCTGCAGTAATGTCATATTGTTTGCCCAGCGCAATGACCGAAGCATCGAGATCAGTCGTTTTAAAGTCAAGGAACATGCTCCGGTAGGCATTATCGTATCGGAATGTGACATCGTTGAGATGAATTCCGGCGAGATTGATACGGACCTGTTTTTTCTGCGCAGTACTGTCAACAGGCGTTTTGAATATCCGGTAGTTGATCTCACCGGCTTTATCCATGCGCAGCATGATGGTCGCATTTTTCAGGTATATCCGGTCGACGACCATATCGCCAAAAGCGGCATCGAGCGGATTGAACGACATATCAAGGACTTCTGCCCTGACCAGGGATGAGTCATTTCCGGGAAAACTGTCCCGGATATCAATATCATGAAAGCGGAAGGATACCCGCGGGAAGTGGTGAAAAAGGGACATATCGATCTTCTCCACGTTGACGGGGGTATTCAGCGACTTATTGATCTCTGTGACCAGGTGCTGGATTAGACGGTCCTTGAAAAAACGAGTAACGACCAGACCGGAGACCAGCAGCACGCCCAACAGGATCAGGAGCGAAAAAAATATCTTCCTGACTACACGCGACACTGCCTGAAAAAATTAATGTATAACAAACTACGGTAAACCCTTTGAAAGATCAAACGAAGGCGATTAATTTAAATTTCGGCTTCATTCAAAAAATTATTTACTATGAGTCATACGTCGGCAAAGTGCATCAGGTTGCTGGTGATCTGTGTAACCGGCTTGCTGTTTAGCTGCCAGCCGCAGGAGGACAGCCGGGAGGATACACCTCAGCGGCCGAATATTATTTATATTCTGGCGGATGACCTGGGGTATGGTGATGTCGGGGTATACGGACAGGAAAAAATTGAAACGCCGAATATTGATGCGCTGGCAGGTGAGGGGATGCTGTTTACCCAGCATTATTCGAGCGCCCCGGTGTGTGCCCCGGCCAGGTACATGTTTCTGACCGGCCGGCACGCAGGTCATTCCTATATCCGCGGGAATCACGAATGGGGGGAGCGCGGCGAAGTCTGGAATTACCGGGCGATGATTGCCGATTCCACCCTGGAGGGGCAGCACCCGGTGCCGGATGGGACAGTTACGTTTGCGCAGCGTTTGCAGGAGAATGGGTATGCGACCGGGATGATCGGCAAGTGGGGGCTGGGAGCTCCGCATACGCATTCGGTGCCCAACCAGATGGGGTTTGACTATTTTTTCGGCTACAATTGCCAGCGGATCGCCCATACCTATTACCCGGTTCATTTGTATGAGAATGATCACCGCTTTTACCTGGAGAATGATACCGTACCGCCGCACATGCCGTTCCCGGAGGAGGCAGATCCATATGATCCGGAGTCCTACGCAAGCTTTCACCAGGGAGATTATTCGGAGGACAGGATGTTTGAGAGGCTGACGGCCTTTGTGGACGATCATAAATCAGAACCGTTTTTCCTGTACTGGGCGACGGCTATCCCGCATGTCAGTTTACAGGCGCCACAGCGATGGATTGATTATTACACGGATAAATTCGGGGACGAAGAACCGTATACAGGCGACCGGGGCTACGCGCCTCAGCGATTTCCGCGGGCGGCGTATGCGGCAATGATCTCCTACCTGGATGAAAATATCGGGAAGCTGGTTCAGCAGTTGAAGGACGAGGAAATCTATGAGAATACGCTGATCATCTTTACCTCGGACAACGGTCCGACCTACGCCGGTGGTGTGGATGCGGGCTGGTTTAACAGTGCCGGGCCGTTGCAGGAGCAGGAAGGCCGTGGCAAGGGGCATGTGTATGAAGGAGGCATCCGGGTGCCGATGATTGCCAGCTGGCCGGGACACATCGCGGCCGGAACGACATCGGACCATGTCTCGGTGCACTATGATTTTGCAAAGACCCTGGAGGATATTGCCGGGGTGCCGGCGCCAGAGGGGTCAGACGGGATCAGCTATGCGCCGACCCTGTTGGGGGATGCAGTGCAGCGGCAACACGAATTTATTTACTGGGAGTTTCCTTCGTACGGCGGACAAGTCGCCGTGCGGATGGGGGACTGGAAGCTGATCCGGCGGAATCTGCTGAACGATGAGCCGGTGACGCTGGAGTTATACAACGTAGCAGAGGATCCCGAGGAGAAAATAAACCGGGCGATGGACCGGCCGGACCTGATGAAGAGAGGGATGGACATAATACGGCGCGAACATGAGACAGCGGAAGTGGAGCGTTTCCGGATGCCGTTGCTGGATGAGGGATTTACGGTGAGCAAATAATATTTAATCATTTGTGAAATTTTTATTTGTGCAAATCAAAACAAGTGCTACATTTGCATTCCCAATTTGATCAAGGCATCTGGCTTATCTGGTAATGCCGATCAATAAAGGGCTCTTAGCTCAGTTGGTTCAGAGCACCTGCCTTACAAGCAGGGGGTCGCTGGTTCGAATCCAGCAGGGCCCACACTGATAATCAAGCACTTACGATGAAAATTGTAAGTGCTTTTTTCATTTCTGCCCAGTTTCTGCCCACTTTTTTATTTTTAATTTGTGTATCATTAAAATCTCATTTTTTCCCGCCGATTTATATTATGTTTAATACTACTTTCTTGAAGTTATTTTATTAGTTAGTTATAGTACTATTGCGGATAGAGATGATATCCGTGCCTACAAGGATATCAGCCCCGTTCACGGTTACCTGTTAGTCCTCTTTTCTAACTGATGAATTACGAGCTACCGATCAATGAGCTCCGTCTGTCAAATTCCATTGCATCCCCCAATTTCCCCAAAATGTTTACGCTCATCTTCGCGATTTAAATGAACTGATCTATTAATTGATATCCTAAGCTAGCCGGTCGTTTTCAATACAGAAGGGTCTAGAAAAAAGGCAGTTTCCAACGGAGAGCCTCTCCCTTTTTTCCTTAACGACAGCACCTTCTTTAATTCCACTCCTGGCTGATTGCTGGACATAAATTAATCATCATTTAAACACTAAGATTATGAAAGCGCAAGTATTTGTTCCAGGAAAATTAGGTCAGGATGCAACGGTAAAAGAATTTGACAACGGCAGAGCCGTTATTGAATTTTCGGTGGCTTCCAACTCTTTCTACACCGATAAAGACGGAGAGAGGATCCAAAATACCCAGTGGCACACCTGCAAAAAATTCACCAAGGAAGTGAATCAGAAGCTTGTGGACCTGCTCGAAAAGGGAGCCAGCGTCCTTGTCTCCGGAACCCTGATGTACAATGAATGGGAAGAAGTCGTCGGAAAGAAATCCATTCGGCACAAGGATGCCTATATCGAGGTAAATGAAATCGATATCCACAAGTAAAATCTTAAAGAGTCAGGATTCTTATCCTGGCTCTTTACATTTTCTCGCAAAAGTTTATACCTCAGAAATTTTTAATCGTATATAATATATGTTCTAACTATTTTTTAAACACAGGTTATGGAAGGAATTATTGATTTTGCCAGGGAATGCGCTCAGGAAGAGTTCGAGCTGGGTGATTTAGCAAGGGATATTTTAAGAGATCCTCATTTTCCAATGGAATTGAGCGAAGAAGAACAATTTGCTTATTTGGAATACCGGACTTTTAATAAAGAGTCAAACGATGCGCTGCAAATTTTTAAAGAAGCGTATTACTCTTAACCGGTAGCACACATAAATTATTCTGCCACTACAAAATGTCCAGTTCCAGGTCTAATTACTACCTGGAATTTTATAAGCACACGCTATTTTCGTTATTAACATTTATTAATGAGTATTTCACAGAACACCGATCCCAGGAAATAATCCAGTTCCGCTTCATCCAATAACTGGCATGCACATCGCTTCGGACCAGTATCGCATTATCAATGTGAATGGGAATCGAAATAATCTTTTGTTTTTTCATAGACTGAAGTTGCTGTAGCTGCCGGACATAGCAAAATCTACCAGGCTCAATTCTGTGAGACATCAATCAGGTTCAAGGTAATGGAGCCCAGGGGATCCTGACAAATCCACGCGCCGTAAATCTTTAGCCTGCGCGCCGACCCGGATTTGTCCGAATCGCTTTCACACGGGGCCCATTGAGACATGGAACATGATTAATGTTTCACTATAACTGAATGAGCCATGAAAATTTTATCCAATCATGTCGCGGAAATCAAAACTACTTTTTCTTCCAAGGCCAAATTATCTGAACTTCCTAAAATCTCATGTTCGCGCCAGGCGCAGGAATTATTCCGCGAAAATTGGGACTTGGGCCAACTGGAGCTTGTCGAAGAATTTAAGATTCTTATTCTGAACCGGAATCACAAAGTGTTAGGTCAGAGTTTGATTTCCAAGGGAGGATACAGTGGCACTGTGGTGGATCCCAAGCTGGTATTTGCCATTGCCCTTACTACTAAAGCGAGTGCTATCATAGCTGCCCACAATCATCCATCGGGTAATTTGACTCCATCAAAAGCGGATATCGCACTCACCAGTAAATTGAAAAAAGCCGGGGAACTTCTGGAACTTCCACTGCTGGATCACTTGATCCTTTCTTCGGAAGGATATTTCTCCTTCGCAGATGAAGGCCTCTTGTAGGCCTTTTTTTTATTCCTTGCAACTAGTAACTTCTAGAGTGTCAAATTGTATTTTTAGCTTCGAAGTTTCATTCTCAGAAATATACCCGGAAATAGTAAAGGTCCTGTCTTGTTCAGAAAGAAACTCACTGATGGCATAGGTATTATTAGTCCATCCGGTAAGCTTGGAGGCGGTGATTACGTGCTTGTAGGTAATTTCTCCGTCAACTTGAAAAGAGATGGTAAAAGGAACCTTCGCAGTGTAAATCTCTTGGGTGGCGGTAACGGTTAACTGTTGATGCGGTTCGGCGCTTACTTCTATGGAGCGTTGTGTGGTCTGTGATTCAGTGTGGGTTTTACTCTGTTGATTGACCAGGGAAATCTGTTCTAAGAGCTGCTTGCTTGTGCTGTGCCCAAAGGTTGGGGTGAGCGGACCAAATTGAAGAGAGAATTTTAGGTCCACCGAGGAGTTTTCAGAAGTAGTAGAGGAGACAGTTTTTGAATATGATACGCTGGAAAACTTATTTACTGAAACTGAGAAGGTTTCGATCCAGCTACGCGGCTTATCAGAGCAGTTAACGTTTTGATATTCTTGGGAGATGGCGCGCACCGGATCCGAGGATTCGAATTGATCACCAATTTGTATGGAGATGGTTTCCGGTAAAATGCGCCAGTCAAGGGTGACAACATCCTTCGACCAGCGGGGGGAATCGGTATTATTCTCAACATCCGCAGGGATCACTTCGGATAATCGGGTTTGCAATGCCTGGTCAATATTTACATCAGAAATAGATTGTGAAAACAGGGGAATGGTGCTACAAAAGGTAGCCAGCAAGCAGAGTAATTTCATGATAGTAATGGTTAGTGGTTAGAATTTCATAAAATCCTAACAAAAATCCTACCTTTTTCAAGTGGCATTATTGTTGATTGCTAAGGAGATATTCAAGACTCGTTACCAGCCTGGACAAACGTGAGCAGGAAATTTTTACGAAGGCAATGTCCGTTGGAGGTGGTAGGTTGCCACCCCACATCTCATTTTTACTTTGTCTATGAAAAACCTGGAGGCTTTGTACGCCATGGTATTTGGCGAGTCGACCCCTGAAAACAAGGAACGTTCTTTCACTGAATGCGTGCGTTACCTCAAAGATCATCATCCTGATTTTACCGAACAGTTTGAAGCCACCTATGATAGGGACACGGGTGATTTAGTTCGAATCACCCATACCGCTTTTCAGGAGCCAAAACATAAAATGGTCAAAGATCATATCCTAATTGACAGGCATGTAAAGATGCTATGTCAAATATTGAATCGAGAGCCCGATGAGATAGTTTATACCAAGAGCTATTCAATGCGCAGTCAGGAGAAGGTTTCGGTTTTATTTCCTGGGAATTATACGTCGCTCTCCCGGGAGCAAGTACTATATTACTATTTTCACACCTACCTTGAAGTCTCCTTAAATAATCTACAAAGGTCTCTACTCGACGATGTTTTAGCTCAAAACAACGAAGAAGCGCTTCGGTGCCTGATTCAAAATCATGCCCGGGTGGCGCTCCGGATTATTGATTCGATGAAAGGATATCCAATCACTTCGTATACGTATCCACGCAATTATTCTTTCAGTCACGTACGGGGATTAATCAGAGACACTCTGGAAAAGCTACTTTCCTTTTTGGCCAGTTACTTTTCTGATTTTCTGCAGCCCAGTTTCAGTTTTACCCCTTCCAGACCTGCCAATCCTGAAATGCTGGAACGACTCGATACGCTTCAGCGAATTTCTCGAGAACTAGAATCCCCCTGGCCAGATATTGTTTCAGAGCCATTGGAGAAATACCGTAACCGATGCAGCTATCCGCAGGCACGCTATATAGAAAACTATGTAAAGGAGCTGGAAGTATTTATGCAAGCAGCAGCTCACTCCACCAAGCGATGGATTCTATTTCTGTGGCGTATGAATCTGAACAGCCCCCAATTTCTTCACTTTTTAAAGCGACGAATTAAAGCTGAGCAGAGAAAGATTCATGAGACTTCCGAGAAGCGCTTACGACTGCTCTATTACCAGAAGTTGATCAAACAAATTCGTCCCACCATGCCGGCACCCTATGAGGCTGCCACAACCTCATTAACTGACCATATGCTCACCTATCTTTCCGAAGAGTTGACTTTTTTGGAACAAACAGATCTTTTGCAACCTGCAACAGGAAAAAAGAAGATGGTCAAGGTATCGGTCTCACAGCTGGCCCTGATCGCGAGAGCCTGTTTGGAAAGTGGACTGATTGAGGAAGACAAGCAGGAACTGCTCAAATCCCTTGCCTTTGGAATTCGCACCGAGCGGCAGGATCAGATTTCGGTAGACAATTTGCGAAATAAGTATTACAGCGTTGATTCAGGAACCCGCCAGTCGGTACGAAAGCTCCTAAAGAAAATGATTGAGATCATTGAGCCGAATGCATGATTACTATAGCCGTTAATCTACATCCGCTATATAGGTGGTTGACCCATCACGCATACACATTTTTAATATTTCTGCCAGCAGTCGTTTTCTAAATTATCTGGCCCAAGCTGGAGTATATCAGCTATTGTCGAGTAAAATAGAGCGACGAACATTTGCCGGTTGAATAAAGTTATGGCAAATTATCAAATCAAAACAGCTACTCTTAAAATACCATGTTACGCATAGCATTTCTTAATAAATGCACATTGTGCATTCTGATTATAGTACTTTCTTCCTGCCATGGGCGAAACCCCAAAATTGAATCTTCGAGAGATTGGAAGGTGGTTACAATTCGACAAGGGATTGAGTATCGAAGCTTAATTAATCAGTCCTTTAATGAAAATCAGCAAACGATCCATGTGCTTACTGTGGATTTGACAGCCTGTGATTGTGAATTACAGTTGGCTTACGACAGTATTGAATTGCAAAAAACCTCGTATCGAGGTCGCCATAATAATGCAATTGCTTCGATAAACGGAAACTTTTTCAATCCGGAAAAGGGTGGTTCCGTATGCTTTTTGCGGGTAGACAATCAATTAATTAATGCGACAATTCCTGATAAAGAAGAACTACTGTTTTTACCCATGCTAGATGAAGGAGCCATTGGTCTGGAGGCAGAAGATGTTATGATTGTAGAGAAACCAATAAATGGATGGCCTTTGAATGATGGGTATCGATCAATTATGAGCAGTGGTCCATTGCTAATTAAAGATAGAGAAATATTACCTCAAGAGGATATTGAGTTTATGTCAGATTCTCATGCCAGGTCAGCTTTTGGAATAAATAATCAGACCTTATTCTTAGTGGTTGTAGATGGCTATAATCAATCAGCAAGTGGTATGACTATGGCCGATTTGGCCTTATTAATGTATAATTTGGGATGTGAAGATGCTATTAATCTGGATGGTGGCGGCTCATCTACCCTGTGGATAAATTCTAATGAATACGACGGTGTAGTTAATTATCCATCGGACAATAACAGATTTGATCACAATGGTGAGCGAAATGTTGCTAATTCTATAATAGTTGTACCGAAATAGGCGATGCTTCGCATCACCAGGTCCACCCCTTTCGTTGTTTGGAGTTTTAAAATGTATCAAGAGTGAATTTGTTAAATGATACAATTGCGTCTACGGTCAGATCCTTACAATTGGTAAAGCCCTGGTGAAATATCATTGAATCCTTTAAATATGACAGTCAACTCAAGCAGATTTTTAAATAACGTCCTCTGGTTTAAGTAATATTTAGGTGATTATCTGAAAATAGGGGGTTGCAAAAGGGTTGCAAATCGCAGAGACCCACCTGCCTAAATTCGCTTTAAAGGCACATTTCTATTTTTTCACTCGCTCAAATCAAAAAATCTTCACTGTGAAAATACCTTCTATAAGCTAGAATCGCCGTTTTTAGGGGTTGCACAAGGGGTTGCAACCTGTTTTGGCAAGGTTAAATGACTTCTATTTGTCTTATCACTAAATGAAAAGACAAAAATGGAAGTCATTGTTATTGAATCCGAAGCTTTTTACCGCCTGCAGCATGACCTGCTGAAGCGGATGGCGAGCGAGGTTAAGAAAGCCAAAGAGGAAGCCCTGGATAAAGCCGATCCCGCCCGGGACTGGCTTGCTACTTCAGAAGCCATGAAACTGCTTGGCATCAAAAGCAAAACCAGGATGCAGCAGCTTCGTGATATGGATGCCATCCGGTATACCAAACACGGCCGGATTATCCGCTATTCAAAAAAAAGCATTCTAGACTACCTGGATTCCCATGTGCCCACGTATCGTTACTAAATCATTCAAAGAGCTGAATGAACAGCTCACCTTTACCCGCCGGCAGTACCAGGAGCACCTGGATTCCTTCAACCGGCTGCAGCAGGAATTTGGCAGTTCCGGATCCAAGGCAGTATGCTCGGAGCTAACCGAAAAAATCCGGATGTATTCGGCCCTCAGCGAATCCTTGAAAGAATTAATTCATTTAAAATCGATTCGGATATGGATTTAGCCCTACTGCACCTGGACTTCTCCACCTGCTTTGATCGATTACGAGTCTTTATCGATCGCCATAACGAGAACACGACAGAAAAGTCCGAGCAAATTCCGAATGCCATGCGCGCTACGGCTGAAACCATGCTTCGCCTCTACCTCAAACAGGTATCCGGCAAGGTGCGGATTGCCCCGGGCAGCACGGATCTTCCAGGCTTTGATACCAATAACGAGGCGATTGCCAAGCTGCGGGGATGCACCGCGCGTACGATTATCAATCACCGCAAGCGCCTGGTCAATGCCGGGCTTATCACCCATGAACATATCCGGCTGCATAAAGGCATCCGGATCTGGTTTCATCCTTCCCTCACCGCCCGGTATTTATTGGAAATGCCAAGCTCAACCAGCCAAAAAAATGAGGGATCAGGACACCCTGAGGAAATAGCTACTATGAAAAACTTTCAGGGTTTAGTTCATGAACATCATGAACTTAAGAATAAAAATAGCAATGTGGATAAGTGGATAAAGAATTGGGAGGACGAGAAAAAAATCATGAACACCAAGGAAACAGGATTGGGAGAGGAAAAAACCCAAAAAGGGAATCCTCACCCGTCCTGTTCTTTGCTCTGGATGGTCGAAAATTTTTGGTTGCGCGCGAAAAAAGCACTTTATCCACACGAGAGTTTTGATGCTGAGCGCACCCGGGCGATTCTGAACTTCATCTGGGAGACGGTATATCTGAAGTTCCAGGGAGACAGGGACTGGGACAAACTTCACAAAATCGCCATCCGCCGATTGGGGATGGTGCACCGGTGGCTGCACCGCAAACCCAACCGTTGGGTACCCATTGCCGAGATCTACTTCGATCCGCTTAATAAAACCAACAGCTTTGCGAATACCTGGAAATGGTATTTGAAGGCGATTACCCTGCAGCAGAAACTCTCGACCCAGGTCACGATGAAAAAATATGTGATCGAGTGGCAAAGCCTCGACAGGGGCGAGGGAAATCAGCGCCCGGTCCAGCTGCTCAGAAGGCAGCAACAGCAAATCGAAAGTCAACCCGAGCCGATCAAGACCGCTTACCTGAAACTACTGAACGAGCGTATCAACCACCTGGATCATGGGAACACGAGCTAAGCCGCTGATGAAATGCATCCTCTGGTTTTACGATGGAAACGTCCGGACTTTTTATGCGCCGGCCCCCTCAAAACGAGGGGAAGAGAAAGAAAGAGAACGCGCCTTTCGCCACATGATCAAACTGATTACCATCACCTTTAAAGGCACCTGGCGCTCGGCAGTAATTTATGAGAATGGTGGCAAGGAACTGGCCGCTTACTACCAGGGGAAGCGAATCCGCTGACCCGGGATTCGAAACTAAAACCAAGAACAAAAGTCAGACCATAGAAAAATCTGCAGTGAGAATAGCAAGATGTGTTTTTTGATTCAAAAAACGAAAATCGGCGCAACTTGATTTTAAACCATCATGGGAAGAACACCGAAAAAAACCAGTAAAGAAAACCGCCTTCGCTCCTGTAAGCTGCAGGTGTATTTGACCCAAGTTGAGCGGGAGCGGTTGACCAGGCACATGCAGAAAAGCGGGTACCGATCACTCAGCGGCTATGCGAGAAAGCGTCTGATATCCACCCGTCCGGTACCCTTGATTACCCCTGGCGCTTTGAACGCCTTGTACCAGGTAGGTTCGGAATTAGCCCGATCCGGAAATAACCTGAACCAGCTAGCCCGCTACGTGCACCAGGGCAAGAAAGCAGGCTGGTTCAATCCCAAAATGCTTGTCCGGTACAACGAGCTGATGGCTGAGCATGTCAGGCTGCAGCAGCAGTTACAGGATACTATTCAGCAAATTTTAAAACGCACATGATTGTGAAGATCCTTCCCTCGGCCTATCAGTTTGCGGGCATCCGTTATAACGAGCAGAAATGCCAGGAAGGCACGGCTACGTTGATGCATTCCTATGGATTTGAGGGACTGCTCATGGATCCGGAAAAAGCATCTGCTGGTGAAAAGAAAAAATACCTGGAGATGCATGCCGGACTGAACCCACGGGTAAAGAAAAAACAGTTTCATGCGATTCTTTCTACCCGGGGCAAATCCCATTCCCTGGAAACATTAAAGGCAGTGGCTGTCCACTACATGCAACAGATGGGTTTTGAGAAATCTCCTTACCTGATCTATGGTCATTCTGATACGGAGCATAATCACGTGCACATTGTCGCCTCGCGCGTAGACCGGGAGGGAAAGAAGGTGAATGATTCGTTTGAGAAAAAGCGGTCGGTAGAAATCATTGCGCGAATCCTGGAAAAGGATCTTTCTCTCATTACTGATCAAACCCTGCGGGAGGTCTTGCAATGCGAGTTTTCAACACTTGCCCAGTTCAAACTGCTGTTGGAAGAGCAAGGGTACCGCACGAGGAAGAAGGAACCACACCTGGAAATCATCAAGTACGGGAAGCTGCAACATAAACTTGATCTTAAACGGCTTGAAGACCGGATGCGCCGATTCAGCCCCTGGCCGGAACGAAAAAAGCAGCTTAGAGAGATTCTGCATGCTCACCAGGGAATACCGGCACCTGAAATAACCGATGCACTTAAAAAGGATAATATTCAGTTGGTATTTCATTACGGCGCGGGTCATGAACTTCCCTATGGCTACACGATCATTGACCGGCCTTATAAACAAGTGCTGAAGGGATCGAGTGTTTATTCGATGCGAAGCTTACTGGGATTGCAACCGCAACAGGAGGAAAAGAAAAGTCCTGTGAGAATGGAAGGACTATTTATCGCGCCAGGGGAAGAAATGGAAGAAGGGAAGAAAAAGGAGAAAAACAAAAAGCGAAAGCGATGAAGCTGACGATTTCAGAAACCGGGAAAAAGGGGATCATTCGTATTCAGCTGGAATTCGAAGGGCCGGTGGAACTGTTTCAGTCGATTGCTATGCCTGACAACCATCAGCACCAGCAATTGACCCGAAGAGAAGCCGAAGTCATGCAATTACTTTTGCAGGGCAAAACCAATAAACAAATAGCCGAATCTCTGTTTTTATCTATACATACCATCAAAAATCACCTTCAGCGCATATATGAGAAATACCAGGTTCATTCCCGGACTGAGTTATTTCGCATTCTTGCAGGGTTCTCTCTCACTGCTATCCGATAAGGAAATCACTAGTAATAGGGATGCAAAATTCATTAAAAAGTTTAGGTTAATAATAAAAAGTTATGCCAAGGTTTATTGTAAATCGAAATGCCCAGTCCAATGGTGATCATGAAGTGCACGAAGTTGATGCGGGTTGCGAACACATGCCATTACCGTCGAACCAGGATGACCTCGGATATCATTCGAGTTGCCATGGTGCTGTCGCTAAAGCGTCAGAAACGTATAATAACGTCAATGGGTGCTATTACTGTTGTAACGAATGTCATACTAGTTAAGTAAAGTCCCTATGTACTAGAGAATAGGTCCTTTTAGTTGATTTATTCAATAGTTGAAATGTCCAACTTGCTTTCATGAGTTGGACATTATTTTTTCTATTCACAGGGGTGCTCACTATTTGCTATTACGGCACACTGATTTTACTCAGGCGCCGCAACAAGCAGCGAGCTAATGAGTCCAATCAGGACAGGCCTTGGGAAGTGCACAGATCCGAAGAAAACCCTCCAGCTCCTTCCACTGACTTAACAGATCAGCAGCTGGCCCGGAAGCTTTCCGGACCCAAGCGATCTATTTCTTCTACCACTAAACATATCACGCGATGATAAAGCATTTTTTTTGTTGGTTGTTCATTTTTTCAGCTCCGGTCGTAGTCAATGCCCAGGGATCACTGGGCATTGATGCGGCCACATCGGAGCTTGTCACCTACGTGGATCCGGTCAGTAACATGATCCTGATCCTGGGCGCCATTGTCGGCCTGGTCGGCGGGGTCCGGGTATTTATCAAATGGAATTCAGGTGATCAGGATGTGCAAAAAGCTCTGATGGGATGGCTGGGATCCTGCTTGTTCCTGGTGACAGTAGGCATTGTGATCAAAGCCTTTTTCGGGGTATGAAAATCCCCGAACACCATAGCGTCCATAAAGGCTTGCAGGCCCCACTGATATTTCGTCAGCTCAAAGGAACTTTCATCTACTATGGTCTTGGGTGCCTGCTTTCCGGACTGCTACTTACCATGCTACTTTCTGCACTCATCTCTCTTTGGGCCGGCCTTATGGCAGGCGTTCTCATAAGCGGGGTGGGCCTGGGTATTACCCTGCACGTGCAACGAAAAGGTTTGTATCAGAAATCCCGGTTCCAGGGCATCGTCCATTTAACCAAGCTGATATGAAACGCCGCGCCTTTTCCTCGCCTTACCTGGGCATTGATACCGGATTATTCCCGATGCTATATACCCGCAGTGGGCACTACTCGGTGGTTCTTAAAATAGAGAATCCGGTCGTGCAGGGAAGCGGAGATCCCCTAGGCTATAACGAGGCCCACGCACACTACCAGCAGATGCTGTCCATCCTGGGAGAAAACACCTACCTGCAAAAACTGGATATTTTTTCTTCTGTCAAGTATAAAGGGCAGCCAACTACTAAGGAATATCTTTCAAGCGCGTATCACGCTCATTTTAGCGGCCGGCCTTATATCCAGCTGCTAACCTATTTGGTCTTGACCACTCACTCAGGACGCAAGGGTTTGTTTGTTACTTCCAAGGAGCAGTCCCGGAAATTTGAAACAAGCGTCAAGAAAATTCTGGACTTGCTCGCCCCTAAAAACGCACATATCCTGGAAGAAAAAGAAATCCGAGAGTTACTCGCCCGGTTTATCGCCATGGACTTTACTCATGAGACCTTCAGCATGAATAACTGGAAGGCAGATGCTCAGTTCCTTGAGCAAGGAGAAGACGTTCTGCAAAGCATTCCGCTCATTGATACAGAATCGTTGACCTTGCCAGGAGAACTTCCGGTCTGGACTGCTGACAAAGCCACCGGCCTGGCCAAGGATGCGCTTTCTTTTCTCTCGAATGTGGCAGGCGCGGATACCCTGATCTATCATCAGGTCATTCATGTGCCTGATCAACGGGCATGTATCGGGCGCTTGCAACGAAAGAAACAGCGCCACGAGTCCATTCCGGATCCTGCCAATACGGTGGCTGTTCGCGATATCGATCGGGCACTTGCTGACATTGCCGAGCGTGGCGTGCTGCTTACCGAATCCCACTTTAACCTGCTGGTTAAAACTAAGAAAGACTCACTCTCCCAAGTAACAGGCGTTATTGAAAATGCGCTGTTTCAACAGGGTATTCTGCCCTCACGCGCCGCGTACAATCAGATGGAATTATTTACTTCAGTTTTGCCAGGCAACGCGCCGAGCCTGGCAGCTTATGACCGCCTGCTCACTTCCAGCGAGGCAGCAGCGTGCTTATTGTATTCCGAGCGGCTATCCGATTCAGAACACACCACCTTCCCGCTTTATTTTACAGGGGCACAAGGGGTGCCGGTGGCCATTGACACCAATGAGCTGCCGATGGAGACCGGCCGCATTGGCAACCGAAATAAGTTCGTGTTGGGCCCGTCAGGATCCGGGAAGTCCTTTTTCATGAACCACCTGCTGCGCCAGTATCTTGAGCATGGAGTAGAAGTGGTGCTTATTGATACCGGGCACAGCTACCAGGGATTATGCGCCTATGTTGGTGGCACCTACATCAGCTATTCGGACGAAGCGCCAATAACAATGAATCCTTTCCGGATCAGCCAAAATGAATATAACGAGGAGAAACGCATGTTTTTAAAAAGCCTGATTGGGCTTTTGTGGAAAGGAGTCGACGGGCAGCTCACCCAGGTAGAAGATACCCTGCTGGGCAGTGTGATCCATAGCTACTTTTCAGAATTCCTAACCTCTAAGCCGGCAGACTTTTTCAATTTCGACAGCTTTTATGCCTACTCGCTTCACCGGTTCAAAAAGGTGGTGGAAGCTGAGCAATTGCACGTCAACATTGCAGAGTATGGGTTTGTCTTGCGCCGGTTTGTCAGCGGCCAGGTCTATGGCAACGTGCTGAATGCCCCGATGAATGAGAGCCTGTTTGAGGAGCCGTTCATTGTGTTTGAAATCGATGCGATCAAGGAAAACAAAGTGCTCTTTCCGATCACTACATTGATTATCATGGACGTGTTTTTGCAAAAGATGCGTCAGAAAACCTGCCGGAAGGCACTGATTATTGAAGAAGCCTGGAAGGCCATTGCGTCCCCCATCATGGCCTCCTACATTCTGTACTTGTATAAGACGGTGCGCAAGTTCCGGGGAGAGGCGGTCATTGTCACCCAGGAAGTGGATGATATCATTGGCAATCCGATTGTCAAAGACAGTATCCTGGCTAATTCGGACTGCCTGTGCCTGCTGGACCAGGCCAAGTTCCGGGATAACTTTAATCGAATAGCTTCCCTACTTTCCCTTAATGAAGTAGAGCAAGCCAAGATCTTTTCAGTCAATAAAACAAGGGATCCGGATCGTGGCCCTTATAAAGAAGTCTATATCAAGCGAGGCCAGCAAGGGGAAGTGTATGGGGTGGAAGTATCACTGGCTGAATACATGACCTATACCACTGAGCGCACCGAAAAGCATGCCCTCTGGTCGTATGTAGCCGCTTATGAAAACTATGAGAAAGGACTCGAGGCGTTCCTGACTGATTTCTATGAGTCAGGTGTAACCCTCTCAGCATTCTGCAAATCCGTAACCTCTCAACCCGTATGAGACGATACCTGATACTCCTATTACTATTCCCACTCACGGGTAAGGCCCAGCAGCTCGTATGGGATCCGCTGGTGATGAGTACCCTGGTGGTTCAGCATACCGAGCAGCAGGAGAAACTCAAAGAAATCCGCTCGAACGAATCGCGCATTCTTACCGCCCAAATCTACATCTCTGAAAAAATGGAGCAGATCCGGGAGATCAATGAGAAAATGCATTCGCGCCTTACTACAGTTACTTCCATTATTAAAGACACCAAAGAGCTTAGGTATGCTGCGCAGATTGCCGCAGACATTGCCCGCTACCAGGAGCGAATGCTTCAGCTGGCGGCCAGCAACCCGACCTTGCTGCTGGTAGCCTATCAGGCCGAAAAAGCCCTGGTAGATCGAACGGCGAACCTGATGATCTATATGTACAGCGCATTGGTGGGGGGCGAAGTTAATATGTTGGATAACCGGCAGCGCCAACAAATCCTGGAGCACGTGATTGAAGAGCTGCGCCTGATGCGGGGAATGGCCTACGGGGTGCAGCGAAAGATGCGGTTTGCTGCCCGGGTAGGGGTGTTCACCGCGCTCAATCCCTTTACGGTGCCCTTTCCTGATCAGGATGCGGCCCTAGTTTCTGAAGTTTTATCTGAATTCAAATAGCTATGAAAACGATTTTTTTTATTCTCTTATCAACCTTCTTTTTCCAAACGGTGCTGGCTCAAGGCATCGTCGTGGATGAATCCAAACTCCTGGAACTGACTGAAAACCAGGTGGTGCTACTTGCCGCCCTTCAGCAGGGAGAAAACGAAAGCGAAGCTTTGAAAGATATCCGCGAAGAGGTGGCAGGGAAAACGACCCTGATCCATGCGGTTCAATCCCGCCTGTATCGCTCGCTCTCTGAGCTGCCCGAAGGATTGGCAGCGAGTCAGAAAGTAAAGAACTGCGCCCAGGCGGCAAGTGATATTTATGCCTTACAAAAAGAGATCCTGGAGCTTACGCAAGATAATCCATCACTGTCCGGCGTCTCTCTTGGCCTTAGCTGGGCGCTGGCCGAACGCACCGCAGCGATGGCGATAGCCCTTCAGCAGGGGGTATTGGGCACCGGTGAAGAAAACCTGCTGCATGCCGGACAGCGATTGGAATTGCTATCTCATGTGGAAAATGAGCTGCGTTTGATGCGCGGAATGTGCTTTCAGGTACGAAGACGTTTGAAATTACTGCAGCGAGGTAAACGCTCTGGCGCCCCGCTGGAATTCCCGGATTATGATAGTCGAATAGTTGCTCAAATCTTAGCCGAAAAACCATGAGAAGTTCGTTGATGATCCTGATGATATTGTTTACGGCGGGAATTGCGCCAGCCCAAACCGTGGTACGTGATCATAATACGCGGCGTCAGATTCAGCGGCTGACCCATCAGCGCTGGGAAAAGTTCCGGCCTCGCTGGTACTTTGTGCTCTTTCATAACCGCTACCGAAAGGGCGAAGACCGCAGGATCATTAGGCAGCTGACGCCCACGCTCGCCACGATGCAAGCCAATCGCGATCAGGCATCTGAGGAAAATTCCGAGCTGGAACAAGTAACCACTGAGCAGCTGGCCGATGCAGCCTCCCGGCAAGCGCCCTTACCCTATTGGCTGCATTTTCAACAGCAGTTGGAAAGGTATCATGCGCGTTTTACCCGCGAGCAGCACGCAGCGCGCCTCGCCGGGGTGCCCGCGCCCTACCTCCAGATCCTGCAGCAGGAAGCCATTGGCTTAACCCAATCTGAGGAGCTCGTTGTAAATGGCTATATGGCGCCTGGCGACCTGCAGCAATCCTTGCGCAGGTTGACCGGCGAATGGGAAGTATTGATCGGGCGATTGCAGGTACTTACCCGCTATTACGCTTTACCAAAAATTCCATAAACCATGCGCGAGATCATTGACCGGGAAATGCTGCTACTTCTTGAAGGGTTGTACGGAATGCTGACTACCGAACTTTCGGTATTTCTTTCTGATGCGCAGGCCCTGTGCGCCATTTGTATGCTCCTTTATTTTGCTATGAAGTCCTATACCATGCTCTCCGGAGACGAGCGCCTGGAAGTGATGACGCTGCTTCGCCCTTTTGCTCTGGGGATGGTGATCATTTTCTGGCCACAGTTCGTCGAGCTGATCGCCGTTCCCGGAGAAATTGTCTCGGACCGCACCCGGGTGCTGCTCAAAGACCGCATTGATGAGATTGACGCGATCCAGCTCGAACGCTATCAGAAGCTGGCTGAAGTTTCCCGGCGCCTGACAGAAGAGAGTGCCGAGATCGAGCAGTTCGCTGATCAGGGAAAAGAAGAGGACTGGATGAGTACGCTTGGAATTGATTTTTCCGAAGTATTCGATCAGATCAAAGGCTACTATGTGCTGGTGATGTCCAAATTCCGGTGGCTGCTGATGGAAGTTGCTGAAATGCTGGTACTCACCGTATTTCAGGCCTGTTCATACCTGATCTTTTTTATCCAGATCATTTTCGCTGCGATCCTGATGATCTTGGGGCCGTTTTCTTTTGCAGTCAGCGTGCTCCCGGCTTTCCGGGAAAGCTATTCCCGCTGGATAGCCAGGTACGTTTCGGTGAGCCTGTACGCAGGCCTGGGGTACTTGGTGATGTCGCTCTCTATGACGCTCATTAAATACGCCCTGCTCAAGGAATTGTCCGTGCTGGATTATATCCTCGAAGATGATCTGGCTTTCTATGCCTATGTGTCTTCGGCCGCCTGGGCCTCGAACATGTATTTGATTGTATTGATTGTCGGCGCCATCGCGATGCTTACGATTCCGGTGCTGAGTACCTGGATTATTACTTCCGGCGGGGTGGGACATGCCGTAAGCACTGCCACAAGAATTGTGGGCCGATTAACCCGCTATGTCTTATGAGATTACTTGAATCCATTGAAAATAAAATAAAACTGGCGCTGACTGTAGCGCTGTGCAGTTTGATTGTCTCAGTAATCATTGCGGTGTATGCCATGCATTCCGCCGGTTTGCTAGTGCGAGAGGCGCAGGAGAGTATTTATGTTTTGGATGGAACCACGCCGCTTCGAGCGAGCCGCATGCCGGAAAACCGGCCGGCGGAATACGCTGCTCATGTGGAGCGGTATCATGAACTGTTTTTTAGCCTGCCCCCTGATGATGCCTTTATAAAGCGCAGCCTGGAACGGGCGATGTACCTGATCGATGAATCAGGGGTGCGTGAATACAATACCTTAAAAGAGAAAGGCTATTACAACCAGATTCTTTCCAGTAGTGCGGTGCTTTCAGTTCAAATGGATTCGGTCCGAATGCAGGAAAACAGCTTTACTTATTACGGGCTGCAGCGTATTGAACGTGGCAGCCGAATCCAGTATCGACGCCTGATTACTACAGGGCGCCTGCAGGAGGTACCGCGAAGTGAGAATAATCCTCACGGACTATTGATTACGGGCTGGAAGACCCTGGACAACCAGGTGCTTCGGGATGAGATAAAACGCGCCTACTGATGAAACAAAAAATATACGGATTGGGCGTGGTATTGGCACTGGCGCTGGTCTGGTTGGTCTGCCAGGAGCCAGCGTCTAAACAAGGCATACAGCAGCAGATCCGGCAGATTCACTTGCGACCTGCCTCAACCAAGATCCTTAAAACTTTACAGGTCTACGATAAGCTCCGTGCTCTATCACAAGAAAGGGATTCGTGCAGGGCGCTGGAATTGCTGCAGGAAATTGATACGGAATTAAACCAATTACAAAATGAAAAAACAGATTAAATGGTGGGCACCGGCACTGCTGTTACCACTGCTGGCTGGGATGAACTTCCTGGTATTGAAAACCAAATCAGAAGAAGCCAATCTTGACCCTCCATCAGGAATTGTGGCCAGTTTGCCTGAGCCGAAGGAGGCAACCATTGACGGGAAATTCGAAGCGTTTCAAAGGGTGTATCGAAATGGAGGAGATCAGACCTTTATCCAGGAGCTCGATCAAAAAGAAACAGCGATACCGCAGCATTCTTCGCGTTATACTGAGCAAGAACAAATGCAGCTGGATTCGCTGGAAGTGGTTTGGCAAGAAGCGTTGAATCCGCCCAGAAGGACGATGCCTGTAAGGACCTACGAACGAGTTGCCACGGCCGCAAGTCATCAACAGGGAGTCAAAATTAAGGAGGATACCTTGCGGTCGGAAGTAAATGATTCTGTGAACTTGGCTATAAAAGAGGAACCTTTGGCGCCTGCTGTATTCTTTTCAGGGAACAGTGGATCGCCCGGTGTATTTCATAGCCAGGAAAAAGCGATGCCTTTTCCGCAAGGAATAATCCTACAGGACACCTGGGTCCAGCAGGGAGATCGTCTGATGCTTCAGCTTACGACTCGGCTGCCGCTTGATGAAGGGAGTGTGGCACCTGTCGGAACCATAGTCTATGCCCAGGTGCAAGCCTTTTCTACAGATCGGTTGCAACTGCTGGTGAATTCGATATACATGAATGGAGTCGTTTATCCGATTGAATTACGCATCCGGGACATAGATGGAGGGGAAGGTCTGCACGTACCGCAAGGGAATTTTATTGAGATCAGAAAGGAAGCAGAAAGCAGTCTGCTGCAATCATTTCCCACCATTTCTTCGGGAGGGGATCCTTCCTTATTTCAGGACCTGGCCCAAAGTATGATTCAAAACAGTGTACGTACGAGCAGTCGAGTCCTGGCTAAAGCGGCCCGAAAGAATAAAGCGCTGATCAAGGCCGGTACCATTCTCTATTTAACTCCCTACTAACATGAAATACTTCGTTTGCTTTTCTCTTTTCGTCCTTCCTTTTTTCTCTTTTGCCCAGGAACAAACAATAAACGTGCATCCGGAGGTCACGACCCATGTGGTGCTTGCAGAGCAGATCCGGCACGTGGATGTGAGTACCGATCGCTTAGCGGTTCACAAGGTGAATGATCACCTGTTGCTAATTAAACCACTCAGCGATGAAGTGCAGTTCGTGGGTGTGTTGACTTTAACTGGAGAAACGGCCTTGTATCAATGGGAAGTGCTGTCTTCAGAAAGAGAAAAAGCCGACCGTTATGTACAGGTAGATTCTCAAGGCTTACCTATCCTTTCGTCTCAGCTGAGTAATGAGAAATTAAAGCAGCTCTCCGTGCAGATGATCTCAGAAAAAATCCGAAAGCCGGTAGTAAAATCCAAAGAGCTGGGGCTGACCTTGCGGCTCAATGCGCTGCGTCTGGTGGATCAGGTATTGCTGCTCGATATAGAAATACAGAATGATTCGGACCTGGTTTTTGATATGCAGGCGCTCACGCTCTGTCGTCAGGCCGAACGCCTTACCAGGCGCACCAACGTGCAGCAGGTACTCATCACCCCATCCTTCAGCTTGCATTCTCCCAGAAAAGTTATCCGGCAATACCGTACGATTCTCGCGATTCAGACAAGCGAATTATTTTCAGGCCATGAGCTTCAGGTAACAGCCCGGGAGCACCCGGGCGGACGCCTCATCTCGCTACCTATTCCCTACCGGTTGCTGCTTTCAGCAGATGCCTACTGAAACATGGAAGAAACCCGGGAGCAACAGCGCCTTTACTTTTTCTTTCAAGGGCTCGTGTATTCCTACGTGTGCCTGGAAATACTGCTTTTCGCGAATTGGCTTGAACTTGAAATCCCACCTTTCATTAATGAATTGGAAGTGACCTTGCGCAGGATTACGCTGTTTCAAAACCTGTTCTACAGCAAGGCATTCAGCGTGCTCCTGGTACTCATTGTCACTGCCGGGAGTAAACCCAGGCGCAGCCTTTATCCTATCTCGATGCTGAAGTCTGCTGGAGTACTTCTGTTCGGATTAGGTTTGATGGGCATGTCGGTTTTGCTATATGGGGAATTCTTTCAAGTGGTGGTACAGACTCTTCGTTCGGAGTGCTATGCCATCAGTTCGTTTGCCGGTATAATACTGACTCATGTGGGCTTGGATAACCTGCAGAAATCCATCCGGCACCGGCTGCGCCAGGATTTATGGAACCGGGAGAACGAAAGCTTCCCGCAGTGCATGCGCCGTATATCAAGCAAGTATTCGGTGCATTTTCGGTTGAAGTATTATTATCAGGGGCGACGCCGCAAAGGATGGGTCAATATTACCAATCCCTTTCGCGGCACCATGGTCATCGGAACCCCGGGATCAGGTAAATCCTATAGCATCATTGTGCCTTATATGAAACAGGTGCTGGCCAAAGGTTTCTCGTGCGTAATCTATGATTTTAAGTATCCGGATTTAACAGAGCTCGCGTATGCCTCTTACCAAAAACATAGAAACGGCGCGCTTAAAAACCACCAATTCCATGTGGTCAATCTATCAGATCCATCACTGAGCGTTCGGGTGAATCCCCTGGATCCAGCTTATATCTCTACGTTACCACAAGCCGTGGAAACGGCCGAAGCATTAATTTATGCACTAAAAAAATCAGATAATGTAGGCGGGTCTGATCAGTTTTTCACTCAATCTGCGATCAATATGCTCGCTGCAGTGATCTATTACCTGGTTCAACATGAAGGTGGCACCCACAGCCATTTTCCAGGGGTACTATCTTTTTTGCAACTGGACTATGAGGAGCAATTTGTCCGATTAAAAGAGGTGCCAGAAGTGCTGCCGCTGATCAATCCGTTTATCAGCGCTTATAAAAAAGGAGCGATGGACCAGCTCGAAGGTCAGCTCGGTACGCTGCGGATTAACCTGGCCCGCCTCGCCACTAGTGAAGTTTATCAGGTGTTTTCAAAAAATGAAGTGAACCTGCGCATCAATCATCTGGATAGCCCTTCCATACTTATACTTGCCAGCTCTCCGGAAACTCAGGAAATTAACAGTGCCTGTTATGCGCTGCTGATTAATCGCCTGATTAAACTGATGAATCAGAAGCGCCGGCTTCCTTCGGCACTTATAATAGATGAAGTGCCCACCCTTTACATTCACCGCCTGGAGAATCTACTAGCTACGGCTCGCAGTAACAAAGTGGCGATTCTGTTAGGCTTGCAGGAACTTCCGCAGTTTCGGCAGCAATACGGCCGGCAGGCCGCTGAAACCATTTGCGCGGTCATAGCCAACGTAATTGCCGGGCAGGTACAGAACAAGGAAACCCTGGACTGGCTCGAGCGGCTTTTTGGAAAAATCACCCAACTCAAACGTGGAATTAACCTGGACAGAAACAGGTACGGAATGAGCGTTTTCGAGCAACTTGATTACGCCATTCCAGCATCCAGAATTGCCAAACTATCTACAGGTGAATTTGCCGGGCGCCTAGCAATAAATAATGCTTCCGAAATTCCTCTTTTCTGTGGGAAAGTTATTCCCAAGTAATATGCAAAGGGTATGCTCAGCGCTTAAAAGCAATCGGTAAGTATAAATACCCTAATATTTTTTATTACTTTGCAATTGATGAAGGCTTGCTCTCCTCTTTTTTTTCTTTTTATCGTTTTCCTAATAGGTTGCCAGTCCGGCAAGCTATCTCAATCTGCCAAAGAGTCAATGACAGACGGCAAACAGCAAGTAGATTCTTCTGAGCAGCTTGTTACTGATTCATTGAATCAAATCCTTCCCAATGAACTTAAAGACTTGCCTACTGACACGACCGGCCTCAAACAGCAGCTTTCTGATATAGCGGAAGATTCTTTACGCAGCATCGTACCAGAAATCAATCAAGTGCTGGATCTGGATAGTGCGCAAATAGCCGGCACCGTCCAACAAGAGATACTGGATGAATTACAGGTTGATGCACAATCACTTCAGATGGTTAATGAATTGGAACTAGATTCAACACTTCTTTCCCAGGCAGTGAACAAGGGAAATGAGGCAGCCCGAAAATACCTGCAAGAACAAACAGGTATTGAGGCAGGGCAAGTATCGCTAGATTCCACCACTTACCGACAGGCCAGGGAAATAGCTAAAAGCGAAGCACAATCCTATTTTAAAGAGCAGACGGGGGCCGATGTAGAACTTGATTCGCTTTCCAAAGAACAGCTTCTAGCTCAAAGTGAAGAGTTTATCCAAAACCAAATTGAGAATTCGGAATATTTCAAAGAGTTACAAGAATCACTAGGCAATGGACAGTCGATACTTGATCAACAGAATGCACTTATAGAGGCTGAAAAAGCAAGGTTGGAACAGTACATGAATCAGCAGGCCGCTCGGGAAAAGCTCACCTCAGCAGCAAAGGAATATGTTCAACAGAATGCATCCAAGATTTCAGCCGCACAGTCTGATTTGTCTGAATTAAAAAAGACTTATGCAAAAGTACCGAGCGCTCAAGATCTCTCATCAGCGGTTAAACATACCTCCTTGGAAGAATCATCCTTCGGTGAGCGGCTGCAATTTGGTGGTAATATAGGAATAGGGCGGGTGGATCCATTTAGTCTGGATATTTCGCCTTTACTTGGGTATCGGTTCAATAAGCTTTTTTCAGCCGGACTTACCGGTACGTATAGGGCACAATTCGATCGGGAGAATTTATCTCTTCAGCAAGAGGACGGAACGGTGTATGGCTACAGCCTTTATGTTTCCCATAAAGTATTTAGGAATTTCTTTGGGTATATCGAAGGTGAGAACAAGGCTTCGAGGATAAAGACCGAAAATGGCACAATGGTTAATTGGACCAAGGGGTTACTTCTCGGTATAGGTCGTGAATTTGGTGTCAGCAAAAAGATGACCATGCAAGTCCTTGTGCTGTATAATTTTCTCTATGATAATCAGGATGAAATGTACAACAGCCCGTTAGTAATCAAAACTGGCTTTCAGTTTTAATCTGAGGGGACGATCTCACCCATGATTGAGAGTCGGGTGACCGGCACGGTTGCGTTTGTTTTTAGGGTCACAATCTTGTGCTGGCGTCCC
>JAUILA010000043.1 GCA_030432655.1 Bacteroidia bacterium | reverse complement strand
CCGGGCTTGTGTAAAGGCGCTGCCACTCACCTGATCAATAGACAAAGCATCAGACAACTTGGATAACCGGAATTCCACAGACTCCTTGAATAATCCCAGAATCGCAGTGGCGATGACTGGAAAACTGAGTGGTGAGGAACGGGTAAAATCAGCGGCAGAGCACCTGAATCGCTCATGATTGGGGCGAAAATGTATAAAGTCAAAGATTTTTTTTCGAAGGCCCGGAAGATGCCTCCGTATTTCTTTGTATCTTCATTTGATATTGTTTTCTAGACAATTACAATATACAAAAAAGGGCCGGTTCCATGGTAGGACCGGCCCTTTTGATTTCTAAGAATCCTTAACTTAATAGCATTGGAGGGGACATCATATTAGTCACTTCCTCTCATAAAAAATCCGCCAGTTCAGCGACCAGGTCTCCCCGCCGTCGGTAGACCTTTCCCAGTCCCAGGTAAAGCTGTCGCCGGTAATATCATAGAACCGCATCCGTGAAACGATCGTCTGCCCGTTGGGCCCTTCCCGGGGAATCGTCTGAAATATCCGGTTTTCCCCTTCCATATCGCTGATGAAATTAATATATCCGCCGTTGTTGTCGGCCCAGGCCTGGTGCCACATTTTTGTCTGCGGATTAAACACGCTGATGCTGGTTCCTTTAAACCCCGCATACTGCCCTTCCAGTCCTTCAAAATTCTCCTGGATCACTTTCCCGTCCAGCGTTTTCTCAATCCGGTTAGACCCTTTGCCTCCCTCCCAGGTCAGGCTCCATTCTCCAACCCAGAAATCCATCTTCTCCAGTTCTTCCTTAGGAACCGAAGACTGGGAGAATGCTGCGGAAGCCACAAAAAGACAAGCTACAATCAGGTATAGGTGTTTCATTTTCAAATGGGTAAGAGTGGAACATCAGTTAACTTCTCATTATAGACAATCCCCCGATCAAATGGAAAAAATTCCGGTTCGCGGGAGTAAAATCCCCCAAAAAATCCCCCTGTCTGACAAACTTCACCCCTGTTTCTGAGGCCCGTCAGCCCGTTTTTCAAAATTTATCCGGTACTTGACGGAAGAGCTCAAAATTATGTTCGAACAATTTGACAGCTGGAAATTCCTGGCCGGGCTGGGCATTTTCCTGTTCGGCATGTTCCTTATGGAAGAGGCCATCAAGCGCCTGGCCGGGCGCACATTTAAGCGCTTCATCCGAAAGCATACCCGGAACACCTTTGAAGCCATTCTGAACGGAACCCTGATCACCGCCCTGCTTCAGAGCAGTTCGGTTGTGTCCCTGATGACCCTGGCGTTTGTGGGTGCCGGCATCCTGTCACTCCGCAATGCCCTGGGCATTATCTTCGGATCCAACCTCGGAACCACACTGAAAGGATGGATCGTTGCCGCCCTTGGCTTCAAACTTAATTTTGAAACACTTTCCCTGCCCATGATCGCCATTGGCGCCCTGATCATGGTCCTCCTCTCCCGCTGGGAACGACTCGCCGCCTGGGGCAAAGCACTCACCGGATTCGGCTTCCTGTTCCTCGGACTTGGTTATATGAAAGAAAGCATTGACTTTCTGGCCGAATCAGTCGATCTGACGGAATACATGGCATACGGTCCGTGGGCATTTCTCATTATCGGCTTCATCCTGACGGCCATCATCCAGTCCAGTTCGGCGACCATGGTCATCACCCTGAGTGCCCTCAATGCCGGCATCATACCGTTTGAATCCGCCGCGGCCATGGTGATCGGGGCCGACCTGGGCACCACCATCACGGCCCTGATCGGCGGTATGCCCGGAGCATCCGAGAAAAAGCAGGTGGCCATGGGCCATTTCACCTTCAACCTGGTGGTGGATGTCATCGCTTTTATTCTCCTGACCCCGCTAATATACCTGGTTCGCGAAGTGTTTGGGGTCCATGACGAGATCATGGGGCTGGTGGTCTTTCACAGCACGTTCAATATCCTGGGCATATTCCTTTTTGTTCCCTTTCTCAACCTGTTCACCCGATTCCTGCAAAACCGGTTCCCGGGGGATCAGGACGATGTAGCCACTTATATCAATACTTTATCCATCAATATACCGGAAGCAGCACTGGAAGGCCTGGAGAAAGAGACGCAGGGCCTGCTAAGGAAATCTCTCGACCTGCACCAGCTCGCCTTCCGCTTTGATTCGGGCCTCTTTTCGCGGGAGAATGCATTTCTGAAGCAATACCGTTTTATGAAGCACCTCGAAGGGGAAATATTCTCCTTCTACACCGAACTGCAGAAGCAGGAACTGGAGGAGAATGAAGCCCTCAGGCTGCACCAGCTAATCCAGGTAATTGTAAACAGTATTCATTCGGCCAAGAGTATCAAGGACATTCATAACAACCTGGAGGAATTTCACCGTTCCGGAAAACAGGAACTGAATGACCTCTACCAGTTTTTTAAGGAAAGTGATGAAGAAATCTGCCGGGAGATCGCTGTGCTGATGGAGGATGAGAAAAAAGATACTGAGGAAATTATGACCCTCTACCGGAAGGTGGAGACCGCCTACGATGAAGGTATTCATCAGCTGAACGACACGCGATTCCGGAAAAAACTGGTGGAAACAGAGCTTGGAACAACGCTTACTGTAAACAGGGAACTCCACTCCGCCCGCAAGGCCCTCATATATTCACTGGCCAATTTATACCTTACTCCTCAGGAAGCCCATGATTTTGACCGGATGCGGATAGGCTGATCAATGATGTTTTTTTAATCTTATCGTGACTTTTATCATTGGGTGAACGCAGGGTTTTTAGAATCTTGATACATCGGATAAGAGATAAAAAGCGAACCACCATGTTCGGCCGCTTATATATTTACCCGTGAAATGATGGGGTTGTCAAGACATCATCAGGGAACGCAGCGATACATAAGCAGCCAGATTTTGAAGGCAATCCCTGAAAATGAAGCTCAATAACTGTAATCCGACTCTTTATAAATTCACGAGTTTATAAATTGGGGCGGGAAAATGATCGGAGCACAACGATTATCCCGCCCATTGTTTTTGTCGTCCTTGCAATATCTCACCAAATAAGTATATTGAAAAGCATCCTTACCGGCTTATTCTTTTCATATGGGTCCTCTGGCAGAATTTCTACTCTTCCTGGCTGCCCTGGTAACAGGGATCATTCTATTCATTTCGGTGCTGAAGGTCCACCCGGCCGTTACCCTCGCCATCGCGGCGGTGGTAAGCGGATGGGTTCTCGGACTCTCCTTTCCGGATATCGGACTGGCCATGCTGGATGGCACCATAGGAATTCTCACAGGCATAGGTGTGGTTATCGCCCTGGGGGCCATCCTTGGAAAGATCATGGAAGCCTCCGGCGCACTTGAGGTCCTTACCCTGGCAGTCCTCAATACCTTTGGAAAGGACCGACCGGTAACCGCCCTGGCCATACTCGGACTGGTCGTGGGGATACCTGTATTTTGTGATTCCGGGTTTATTATCCTGGCATCCACGGCAAACCGCATTGAAGACGAGTTTTCACTGAAACATGGCATAGCCCCATTGGCCCTGGCTGGCGGACTATACACAGCACATACCCTGATCCCTCCTACCCCTGGTCCGGTGGCAGCCGCCGGCAACCTGGGTATGGGCAGCCAGCTCGGACTTGTCATTCTGTCTGGATTGATTATCAGCGCGGTTATAGTAGTAACGCTTATTCTCCTTAGCCGGCTGCTCTTTAAAGCATCTCCAAAAAAGGATGTCGTCCTGCATTCTCCTAAAAATCCATCACTCAACCTGCTTTTGCCGATCGTTCTCGCTCTTGTGATTATCTCAGCAGGATCAGTCCTGTCTCTGTTGCTCGATTCTGTTCCTACCGTCATCACCTACCTGACCCACCCTGTTACAGCCTTGCTGATATCCTGCCTGATCGCCTGGTACCAGGTACCTTCGCCTGAACGCCAGACTGGTTTGCTGAAATCAGGTATTATGAGCGCCGTGCCGGTGATCGTAATAACCGCCATGGGTGGTGCCTTCGGGGCAGTGCTTAAGAAGAGCAGTATGGCAGAGATCCTGGAGAATACATTTGCGGAGACGGGGGGAACGGTGGCGGGACTTTTTATTATCGGCTACCTTGTGGCGCTGATTTTAAAAACCGCCCAGGGATCCAGTACTGCCTCGCTGGTAATAACCAGCTCGATCATGTTCCCGCTTATTTTGACGGCAGAACTGTCTCCCTGGGAAACGGCTTTAATGATTGGTGCAATAGGCTCGGGATCCATGGCGGTATCCCATGCAAATGACTCCTTCTTTTGGGTGGTCACCCGGTTTTCAGGCCTGACAGTCCGGCAAGGATATCTCCGTTTCAGTCTTACAACACTTTTGCTCAGTCTGTCAGGCCTGGTAACCTGTCTGCTACTACTTTTACTCTAATCTATCTGATCTAAACTCTGTCTTTGTATACAAAATGTACCGGCAGTACCATCCGTACCCGGACGGGTTTGCCTCGTTGTTTACCCGGGTTCCATGGTTCGGCCATCTCCAGCACACGGATCGCTTCCTCATCACAGCCACCACCTATACCCTTGATGACAACAAAATCTGTCAGGGTGCCGTCTGCGTTAACCACAAACTGAACAAACACTTTCCCCTGGATACCGACCCGCAGTGCCCGTTGCGGATAATGAATATTCTCATACAGGAACTCAAGAAATGCCTGCATCCCCATTTTTGGCGTCGGATTCTGCTCAACAATCGTGAAGATCTCATCGGCTTTTTCTTCTGGTGGCATCTCTACAGCTGAATAATCCACCTCACTGAGAGTTTCATCCGCGGTGATCTCCACATCAAAATCCACATTGATCTCTTCAATGATCTCTTCCTCATCGGGAACCTCTATAATGGAGGGCTGTTGTACGGTGTTCTTGGGAGGAGGCGGAGGAGGCTGCTCGGTCAGCGGAATATCCAGCAGTTCATCTACAGATTCCTGTACTGCCAGCAACTCAACTTCCTTCGTGTCATAAACCTTCCAATTGAATGCACCAACTACAATAAGCAAACTCAGGAATAATCCGATGCTACCATACAACCGGGTCAACGATTTCTTATTCTTAATTCCGGCTTGTTTCTTTTCAAGCAGGTTATCCATGTAGGCGTACTTGTTACGCCTTTTATCTTCGGCCACCCTTTCGACAGGCTTGTCGGTTTTGGGTGATTTTTCATAAACGAGTAACATGATCTTTAAGCTTTATTTATACTGAAATTCCACATTATTAATCCAAAAAACCATGATAATTCCATTGCCCGGGGGGTGATTAAGGTCATGGAAACAGGCGATAAATGTTAGGATATCCGGTAACTTCTGTTACACTGATTTCGACCGGAAAAGCACTTTGGAAAGACGGATTACGGGTAATGGAGCCAGGCTGCCTGCAATGATCAGCCAGATCTCACTGGTGGTCAGGTGATAAAGTCCCAGGGCATGTCTGATTCCCGGAAGAAAATTCACGCTGATCAGCAGAATAGTACAAAACAGGATGGCCAGCCAAAGGTGTTTATTGCGAACAATCTCATTCCGGAGGAATGGCTGATCTCCCCGGATAAGGCTGAATGGGTGGACGAGCTGTCCGAAAGCAAGTGTATAAAAAGCAATGTTATTGGCTTCCCTGTCGGTGGCATGCAGAACAAATATGCTGTACAGGTAAGCGCCCATCACCGAGAGTGTCAGAATGAACGAATACCCGGCTATGGTACGCCATCGTGCACTGTCAAGCAGCGGCTGACCGGACCCGCGGAATTTTCCTTTCATCAGCACCCCGGTCATACCTCCCATGCCCAGGGCAAGCGCCGGGAACACGTCGGTAACCAGGTTCAGAAAAAGGATCTGTAGCGGGATCAGTGGTAGTGGCACCGACAGGAACGCACCTGCACTTACGACGAGGATTTCCGTCAGATTACAGGAGATCAGATATACCACAAAATGCCGGATGTTATTGATGATCACCCGGCCCTGCTCGATAGCCCCTACAATGGCGCTGAAGGAATCGTCCTGGAGTATCATATCTGCCGCCTCCCTGGCCACCTGGGTGCCCCGGATACCCATGGCAATGCCGATGTCTGATTTCCTGAGGGCAGGCGCGTCATTCACCCCGTCTCCGGTCATGGCTACCACCAGGTTCTTTTCCTGGTACCAGGTCATTAATGCGAGTTTCTGGGCGGGACTGACGCGGGAGAATATATGACCGCCGGTAAACTCCTCCGGGATCCTGTTCCCGTGCTTCAGCAAGTCTGCCCCGTTTACCACCTCGTTTTCATTTTCTGGTATCAGTCCGACCTCCTTCCCGATCGCAAGTGCCGTGGCGGCATGGTCCCCGGTGACCATCACCACATCGATCCCGGCCTCATGGCATTCACGGATCGCATCACGGACATCATCCCTGGGCGGATCGCTTAACGCAGCCAAGCCGGCAAAAATGAATTCTCCCGTTTCAGCATAAGCAAACCCAAGCACCTTATATCCCTCGGCAGCAAGTTTTTCGGTTTTATCGATCCATTCACCACGAAGTGTGTCATTCAATGGTAATTCTGAACCATTCTTCTTCAGCCGGCTGCAGGCCTTAAGTACTTCGGACGGCCCACCTTTTAAGGAGCGCAAGGTCACTCCCTTCCTTGAGTGGACGGTAATCATAATTCGGGATTCGCTTTCAAAAGGCTGTTCGTCTATCTTCTGC
Source organism: Bacteroidia bacterium (assembly GCA_030432655.1). Classification (GTDB taxonomy): domain Bacteria; phylum Bacteroidota; class Bacteroidia; order Cytophagales; family Cyclobacteriaceae; genus JAUILA01. The sequence goes on along the minus strand of JAUILA010000043.1, from coordinate 9,130 downwards.
CATTCGTCCTTCTCCTTCGATATTTCCGCATGCGAACCGGCAACAAATTCCAGTAACGCCACCTCCAGTGGATCTCCCACCCCTTTCCCGTCTTCATCCAGGATAGCATTATTACAGAGCATGGCGCTTCGCACCAGTTCTTCCGGAAAACCTGTTCCGTTCTCAGTCCTTTGCTGTCCGCCGGACGGACTTTCTGTCAGGATCACTTCCAGCTTATTTTCCGTCAGTGTTCCGGTCTTATCCGTCATAATAAGATCGGTTTCCCCGAGGGTTTCCACGGCTGCCAGCTTTTTGATCAGCACATTTTTTCGTGCCATCTTAAGCATTCCGTGGGCCAGGGCGATGGTAGCTACGATCGGCAGCCCTTCCGGAATGGCCGCCACCGCCAGCGCAATGGCCGTTTCTATGATCTGGTAAAGCGGCGCGTCTGACCTGAGTCCGAGCAGGACAAAGACGAATATTATTCCAAGGGTAAGCCAGATAAGTTTGCGACTAAGGCGATTGAGTTTGCGATTGAGCGGCACTTCCCCTTTGTCAGCTTCCATGACCATTTCGGAAATGCGGCCCATTTCGGTGGACATGCCGGTTGCCGTCACCACCGCATACGCATTACCACGGGTGATAAAAGTCCCCCGGAACAGCATATTCTCCTGCTCAGCAATAACGCGTTGTCCGTCCGCATCCGAGGCATTTTTCACCACCGGCAGGGACTCCCCGGTCAGCATGGATTCATTGACCTCCAGATTGACCGCCATACCAAGCCTGGCGTCGGCCGCTACCATATCGCCGGCTTCAACAAACAGGATATCCCCGGGCACAATCTTTCTGATGTCCAGTTCAGCCAGCTGACCGTTGCGTAGGACCCGTGTAACCTGGCGGTCCAGCTTTCGGAGTGATTCCATCGATCGGCGGGCCTGCAGTTCCAGTATGAACCCGATTATGGCATTGATCAGGATGACCAGGACGATCGCAATGGTTTCAATATGATCACCGAACAGGAAGGAAATAATGGCGGCGGCCAGAAGCAACAGAACGATGGCATTTTTGAACTGGCGGATAAATAACAGGAAGGGGCTGTAGGTTTTTCGGGCTTCCAGCTCATTGGGACCGGCATGCGCCAGTCTCCGGGCGGCCTCCGCATCACTTAACCCTTTGGTAATATCAACATCAAGCCGGGCTGTCAACTCGGACAGCCCGGCTGCATATGCGTTTTCAACTTCCTGTTGCGGGGCCATTCCTTACCAGACCGTGTTCATCAAACTGAATATGATGATGAAGACAGTGAAGATCAACAGGACAAATATTTCTTTGTTGCCAATACGCATGGTTTCAATTCTAATGTGCAGTATACCCGCCGTCAATCACCAATTCTTCCCCGGTTACGAACCTGGATTCATCAGAAGCGAGATAGAGAATACCATAAGCTATATCATCCGGATCCCCGACGTGGCCCACCGGATGCAGGTCGTCCAGTAATTTCTTCCCTTCTTCAAGGGTTAATCCCTGGCTCTTCAGGTGATTTTCAACCATAGGGGTCCAGATATAACCCGGGTGAACCGAGTTGACCCGTATATGTTCCTTGGCGTAAATCATCGCATCCGTCTTGCTCATTTCCCGTACCGCTCCCTTGGAGGCATGATACGGCGGCACATCGGCCGCACCGACTATACCGTAGATGCTGGACAGGTTGATAATACTTCCTCCACCTGATAGTTTGAGATAGGGAATAACGTGTTTCGTGCAGAAGAATACCCCTTTCACGTTGACATCCATCACCTTATCCCAGTCCTTTTCCTCAATCTTATCGGTGGGTTCATTGGTGCCCGAAATGCCGGCATTATTAACAAGGACATCAATACGGCCCCACTTGTTAAAAACAGAACGGAAAGTATCTTCCACCTGTTTTTCATTGGAAACATCCAGTTTCCAGTAAGCGGCCTCCCCTCCATCGGCAATTATACTTTCGGCCAGTTCCCGGCCGTCCTTTTCATCAATATCTGTTACAGCCACTTTGGCACCTTCTTTTGCCAGGAGAATACAAGTGGCCCGCCCTATGCCCAGTGCTCCACCGGTCACCACGGCGATTTTGTCCTTCACACGTCCCATAATTTTGTTTTTTGTTCATTATGAAATTCCGGAATTTTTGTAAAATTCACCATGATATCAGTGAGGCGGAAGGTTGATATTCGTCATCTGAATTTCTTCATAATCGGTAATTAATGTATAAATTCAGCAAAAGAACTGATCCTATGAATTCTGAAATCAACATCCGTCAGCACCTCGAACCGGGTGATATGGGCTACATCACATTCATGCATGGAAAGATCTACCACGAGGAATGCGGGTACGACCGCCACTTTGAACGGTACGTGGCCGTCGAGTTTAACGAATTCCTCGAGCAATATGACCCCGAAAAAGACCGGGTCTGGATTGCTGAAGCTGACGGGAGAATAGTTGGCACTATCGTAATAGTCGGGCGATCCGGACGGGTGGCGCAATTACGGTATTTCCTGCTTGATCCTGCTGTGCGCGGCCAGGGCCTTGGAAAAAAACTGATGAAATATGCCATGGACTTCTGCCAGGAGAAAAAATACACAAATATTTATCTCCTGACGACGGAAGAGCTGGAAACCGCTGCCGAACTATACAAACGATACGGGTTCCAGCTGACCAAGCGTCAGGAAACCGATCTCTGGGGACAGAGGGTCGTACTGAATTGCTATGACGCAGATCTTTCCTGATCAGTCAATCACTTCAAGTGCCTTTTGCAGTTCCTTTGTCAGCACCATTATTTTATGGTGAAATTTCTTGAGGCGTTCATGTACCTCTGCCTGATTAGCATGGTTCGCTGTTTCTTTGTCATGCAAAACATCAAGTTCGACATCAAGCCTTGAACCTTCCGGCAGGTAGGTGATGTCTGTTTCATGTTTATTGATCAGCGCCTTGTGTTCCAGTAATTTCAGCTTATGGGATTCCAGCCCTTCTTCATGTTCGCGGACAGCTTGTCCGATATAGACCAGGGAGTTATTGAGAGCCTTCAGCTCCTCTTCCCACATCCTGATATCAAGTGTCCACATTTCCAGGTCAGATTTCCATGTCCGGTGGTCCTGGTGAATATCCATATGCAATTTCTCTTTCATGGCAGTATCAATTAGTCTAATGGATATTCCGGATTTTTCATCAATTCCGCCATGACAATTCCGGACATTTCAAATGATACCTGTCATGCGCTAAATACTGTCCAGGTCAAGGCGCGTGCGGTCAGTTCGCTGCTCGCCCGTATTCACCGTTGAGGCCGGTTCGAACATCATAATTTCCGCCTCCGGCTGAGCCACAGGCCGGTGCTCCACGCCCCTCGGAATGATCGTCATATCGCCAGGTCCCAGGGTGATGCTGCCATCTCTCAATTCAATAACCAGCTTTCCGCTGACCACATAAAATAATTCATCCTCCTCCGCGTGACTGTGCCAGATAAATTCTCCCCTTACCCTGGCCAGCTTAATATGCTGGCCATTGAGTTCTCCTGCAATCCGCGGATTCCAGTAATCCGTTATGCCTGAAAATTTTTCTTTGAGGTTAATGACTTGTTCCATATATGCTTTTTTATTAAAAATAGGCCTTAATTGTCAGATTAAGCTGGATACTGATTTAAATCATATGTCTAACTAAGCCACCTGACTCGGGGAAAGCGTATAAATGTCTATATTCAGACTGTTAACAAAGTCCCGGATGACCAGATATATTTTTCTCTTCCTGATAATTCTGCTGTCCTGCAATAGTGAAAAGGAATCATTGAAACCCACCGTCGGGAATATTTCCGAATCTGTGTACGCCACGGTTACCGTGCTGCCTGACAGTCTTTACAGGGCCCATGCCGCAGTCGGCGGAATTGCCGAAAAAATATATGTGGAAGAAGGTGATTCTGTCAGAGTTGGTCAGCCGGTCATGCAGATATCAAATACGGCACCCGAATTAAATGTGCGAAATGCGAAACTTGCCCTGGAGCTGGCCGAAGAAGAGTACCAGGGACAAGCTGCCATCCTCAAACGAATTATGGATGAAATAGAGGTGGCCCGGCTCAATATGAAACAGGATTCGGTTGATTTCATGCGGCAGCAGCGGCTGCGGGAAAATGATATCGGCACGGAAGCTGAGTATGACCGCAGGCGGCTCGCTTATGAAGTATCCAGGAAAAACCTGGCGCGGCTGGAAGACGAGCTGGACCGGACCCGCATAGAACTGGAAACGCAGGTCGAACAGGCCCGTAATAATTATGAAACAACGCTCTCTAATGCCAGTGATTTCCTTGTAACCAGCAAGATCGACGGAAAGGTATATGGCGTTTATAAAGCAAAAGGAGAATTTATCAATTTCCAGGAGCCGGTGGCGGCCATCGGGAGCCGGGATAAATTCCTCATTGAAATGCTGGTGGATGAAGTGGATATCGCCCGGATCTCGGAAGGACAGCAGGTAGCTATCACCCTGGATGCCTATAAAGATGAGGTCTTTACCGCCCATATCACAAGGATTCTCCCGCAGAAAGATGAACGCACCCAGACCTTTACGGTAGAGGGACTGTTTGATGAAGCCCCGGAAGCCCTTTATGCGGGTCTTTCAGGAGAGGCCAATATCATTATCAGGCGTAAGGATAATGTCCTGATCATTCCCAGGTCCTACATGACTGCGAATAAGGAGGTTCGTACGAAAGACGGGTTAAAGAAGATTGAAACCGGACTGATGAGCATGGAATCTGTAGAAATTACGTCAGGAATTGATTCCGCCACACTTATCTACCGTCCCGAATGAACTGGTCACTCATCTTTTCCATTTCCAGAACCCATCTGCTATCCAGGCGCAAACAATCCATCATTGCCGCACTTGGGGTCACGTTCGGGATCGGGACTTTCATCATCCTGGTAAGCTTTATGACGGGGCTCAATAAAATGCTGGACGGATTGATCCTTGACCGCACCCCCCACATTCATTTGTACAATGAAATCAAACCATCAGAGAAGCAGCCCCTGGATTACCTGGAAGAATATGCCAGCGATACCCGGATCATTCATTCCATTAAACCCAAGCAAAACCAGGTCAGGATCCACAACGCCTTGCCTATCATTGATTACCTGAAGGACGACAATCGTGTTCTGGGAGCCACTCCCCAGGTCCAGGCCCAGGTTTTCTTTGTTTCCGGAGCGATCGAATTAAACGGAATCATCAACGGAATCGACATTCAGGAAGAGGTCCGCCTGTTCAATCTCGACAACTATATTGTTGACGGAGATCCGAAAGACCTGGTACGGAACGACAATGGAATTATCCTTGGCGCGGGTCTGGGCGACAAATTATCCGTGCAGATCGGGGATCGTGTTCAGGTCACCACCGCCTCCGGTGGCACATTTCAGCTGAAGGTGATCGCCTTTTATCAAAGCGGCATTGCCGATATTGATAATGTGCAGAGCTATGCCAATCTGAAAGTCGCCCAGCGAATGATGCGGGCAGGCAACAATTACATCACCGACATCCAGGTTAAACTGAAGGATATAAACAACGCGGCAGACATGTCCGGAGAATTATCCCGCCAGTTTAACCTTACAGCTATTGACGTGAATACTGCCAATGCGCAATTCGAGGCAGGAAATACCATAAGGAATATCATTACCTACGCAGTATCGGTTACATTACTGATCGTTGCCGGATTTGGTATTTACAATATCCTGAATATGATGATCTACGAAAAAATGAACGATATCGCCATTCTGAAAGCTACCGGGTTCTCCGGCGTTGACGTCAGGCGAATATTTATCAGTCAGGCGTTGTTAATTGGATTTACCGGAGGAATTCTCGGGCTGATTTTCGGTTTCGGTGTATCAGTTCTCATCGATCATACCCCATTTGAAGTAGAGGCCCTGCCCACGGTTAAAACCTTTCCGGTCAACTTCCGCTTGCTTTATTATGTGATCGGGATTGTATTTGCACTGATCGCCACGTTTTTTGCCGGGTACTTTCCGGCCAGACGGGCACAGAAAATAGATCCCGTCGATATCATACGAGGTACATGAAAGATATTCGCCAGGAAAAGGTCCTTATTGCGGAAAAAATCAATAAGTATTTCAGGATACCGGTAGATTTCCATGTGTTGAAAGACGTATCCTTTTCAGTGCGCAAGGGAGAATTTGTTACTATTATGGGCAAATCAGGTTGTGGTAAATCCACCCTCCTATATGTACTGTCAACCATGGACACGGATTACGAAGGACGGCTGACCCTCGCCGGTGATTTGGTAACCGGAAAACCACATGACCAGCTTGCCAGAATCCGGAATGAACATATTGGCTTTATTTTTCAGTTTCATTATCTCCTTCCGGAATTTTCGGTATTAAAAAATGTCATGTTGCCTGCGCTTAAGCTTGGCAGGAAAAGTGAGGCGGAAATCCGGGAAGATGCTATGGAGAAACTTCGACTGCTTGATATCGGGGAACAGGCTGACAAACTTGCTTCAAGGATTTCCGGGGGACAGAAACAACGCGTGGCGATTGCTCGGGCACTTATCAATGAACCGGCCATTATCATGGCTGATGAGCCCACCGGCAACCTGGACAGTCGCAATTCGGCGAATGTCTTTGATATTCTGGATAAACTGAGCCACGAAAAACACATGTACCTCCTGGTCGTTACACACGACGAGGAGTTTGCCCGTAAAACTGACCGGATTATTACTATGGCCGATGGCAAAATCACCAGGGACTGATGATAAACTTCATCGATTATCATGATTAAAATAACTGCCAAAAATTCAGCCAGTTACTACCTTTCCTGCAACAGGAAAAACGATGATATACTTCCTCACATTTTTGCTGATTGCTGTGGCCCTGGCAGCCATGCTACTCTACCTGGAGAAGGTTAAATTTAATGTTGATGCCCGGGCCCTCGCTTCAAGCACGCATGGCTATCCGATCAGGTATTTCAGCCGGGACATGCTCGCAGGTCTGCCACAACCTGTTCAGAATTATCTTGTACAGGTTATCCCCCGGGGCTTTCCCATGTCTGAATTCGTTCATCTGAAACACAAAGGACGATTCAGGACAGGTCCCGATAAAAAATGGATGGCCATCAGCGGGGAGCAATTTTACACCTTGAGTGTACCTGGTTTTATCTGGCGGGGAAAAACGGCCCTTTTCACTGCCGATGACCGGTACTTTGCCAATGAAGGCAGTCATAATGTTAAATTATTTTCAATCATTCCGGTGTCAATGAATAAAGGAGTGTGGATGGATGAAGGAGAATTGCTGCGCTGGATCGCTGAACATTTCTGGTTCCCGACAAACCTTCTCAACCTTAACCTCTTCCGTTGGGAAAACATAAATGAGCGATCCAGCCGGCTGATTCTTCGCTACCGAAATCATAAAATTCCCGTGACCGTTTATTTCGATGAATCAGGCCTGTTAGATCATATCACCTGTATGCGCTATATGGATCGTAAGAATTTGGCAAAGTGGACGCGTACCGTTTATAATTACCAACAGATTCATGGCCTGTACATCCCGACCCGGGTCAAGGCAAGCTGGCATCTGCGGGATGGATTGTTTACCTATGCTGATTTTGAATTGACCGAGATAAATTATTCTCCGTCACCCGAAAAATACTATCAGCGGCAGCCGGAAGTATCAATGGCCCAGTGAGGTTCCCCGTGATAAGTTTCTGAAGTAGTAAGCTGGCGAATGCCGGTTCCGTCAGGCTCCATAAGATATATCTGGTCACCATTCTCCCGTGTACTGTGAAAGGCAATTAAACCGCTGTAGGGTGACCAGGCAATCTCGGCGTCATTGAATTTACCGTCCGTAATCCTGTTTGATTCACCCGTTACAAGATCATAAATATAAATTTCGTTGGTGTCAGGCTTCCCCTCCTCATAAAACTGAACCGTGAATGCCAGCTGTTTCCCGTCGGGGGACCAGGATACATATTTTTCCGCCAGGTCATTTTTAGTTATCCTCAGTATTTCCTGATCAACCACACGATATACATACAATTCATTCGAGCCGTCCCGATCTGTGATAAAGGCCAGCTGATCCGAACCGGGCGACCACACTGCCCGCCCGCTGTAGGTTTCCGGTTCTCCGATAATATCCAGGGTATCCCGCTCCGGGTCCAGGATCATCAGGTAGGTGCCTCCATCCCGCTTCTCCTGAACCGCGAGTAACGCACCATCGGGCGACAGGTTATATTCTTCCAGCATCCCCGCATCAAAATCCAGCATGTTTCCGGAAAGGTCCATCGCCCGGATTATAAAGGAACCTGCTTCCATGGAATTATAAAATAAGCGGTTCTGTGCCGGATTGTACCTGGGCGACCAGTCCATATCCTCATTTTCGGTAAGCCTTGTTTCGTTTCCTTTCAGGTCATTCAGGTAGATATCAAAATTGCCCGCATCTTTTGCGATATAGAGCAATACCTCCTGTTCGCAATCTGCATCCTGAGAGAATGCATCCTGAGAGAATAAAGGAAATGATAGTAACGTAAAAATGACCAGCCAGTGAATCATAATTATTTTTTTGAACTAACACCGGCCGGGTGAAATGGTTTCGGTCAGGGAGTGAAATTGAGGTTGGTAACAACCGCTTCTCCAGGATTTTGAACACTCACAATAAAGAGGTCCTCATATTCCGTTTCTGCCAATTGCTGGTATTTCTCCGACCTGGTCAGATAATTAAGCAGAACGGGAACTGTATTGGAATGTCCGCAAATAACCACGTACTTACCCCGGTGCTTCCGGAGCACCTCATCGAGGAACCTGCCAGCGTCGTTCCGGGGATCATATTCCAGGGCTTCAAGGCCCTTGGAAGCAGCAAGCGGACCGACGGTTTCCCGGTTTCGATTGTACGGCGTGGTATAGACAGCCTCTACCGGGACCTCCGCCAGCATACTTTTCAGTTTTTCGGCCCGCGCTTTTCCCTGTTCGGTTAACGAAGGATCATCGGCCGGTTCGGCAGCCTTTTCCGCATGTCGAACGAGGATCAGGGTGGTGGTGGCAACTTTCTCAGATTCAGTCGTGGACTGACAGGAAAGGGATAAGGAGGATAAGAAAATTAACGCGAAAACAGCTGACTTTATGAACTTCATGGGAAAT
>JAUILA010000021.1 GCA_030432655.1 Bacteroidia bacterium | reverse complement strand
GCGCTTTCTTCCACAGAAGGTTCACTCTTCCCGGTATCTTCTTTTTCGGCAGACGGTGAACCGCAGGAAGCGATGATAAACAAGAGAATAACAATTATATATATCTTTTTCATGGTTCTGAATTAAAGTCGGTTTTGAAACAAATGATAATATACTTCATTCCAGCGCAGCATATCCTTAAACGCGCGGGTTTTCGTGTCCTTATCGATGATCACCAGTTCCATCCCGGCCATATCTGCAAAATCCTCCATGTACTCTGTGGTGATCGCTTTACTGAAGACCGTATGATGCGCTCCTCCTGCCAGTATCCAGCTTTGTGCCGCCACCTGCATATTCGGATGCGCATCCCATAGTACGCGCGCCACGGGAAGATTAGGCAGCTGATTTTCCGGGCTGACAGCATCCACTTCATTTACCAGAAGTCTGAACCGGTTTCCCATATCAATCACGGAAACATTGATAGCCGGACCTGCATCTACATCAAATACAAGCCGGGCAGGGTCTTCCTTACCCCCAATTCCCAGCGGGTGTACTTCACATTTTGGCTTTCCGTTGGCTATAGAAGGACATATTTCGAGCATATGCGCTCCCAGCACTCGTGAGTTTCCGTTTCTGAAATCAATAGTATAGTCTTCCATAAAAGACGACCCTCCCGGCAAGCCCTGGTCCATGGTTTTCACCATATGCAGGAGGGCAGAAGTCTTCCAGTCTCCCTCAGCCCCGAAACCAAAGCCATCTGCCATAAGTCGCTGGGCGGCAATACCGGGCAATTGTTTCAGGCCATGCAGGTTTTCAAAGGTATCGGTGAAGGCCTGAAATCCGCCGTCCGTCAGGAATCTCCGTAACCCAATTTCAATACGAGCCGCATCCTTCAGTGAATGACCTTCGCGTACCTCAGCAGTCATCTCATACTGATCCGCGTATTCCGTCACGAGTTTATTCACATCTGAATCGGAAACCTCATTAACCATACCGGCCACATCACCTACACCATATCCATTCACTGACAAGCCCCACTGGATCTGCGCTTCCACCTTATCACCTTCCGTGACCGCCACTTCACGCATATTATCCCCGATCCGTGCCACCTTCGTATTCCGGAATGCAAACCATCCTCCGGCAGCGCGCGTCCAGACGGCCAGCCTCTCCACAGTTTCCTGTTCTTTCCAGTGACCAACGATCACTTTCCTGCGTTTTCTCAGCCGCGTACTGATAAACCCGAATTCCCGGTCGCCATGTGCCGACTGGTTTTCATTCATGAAATCCATGTCAATTTCACTCCAGGGGATTTCAGTATTATATTGGGTATGTAAATGAACAAAAGGTTTGTTCAGTACCTGTAATCCGTTGATCCACATTTTTGCCGGGGAGAAGGTATGCATCCACAGCACCAGACCTATGCATTCCCTCGCATTGTTTGCCTCCCTGCAGATATTCAATATTTCGTCAGGGGTCTTAACGACGGTTTTATATTTTATCCGCACCGGAATCCGATCTTGCCGGTCAAAAAATCCGGCGATCTCTTCAGAATGCCTGGCCACATTCTCCAGGATAGTATCTCCGTAAAGATGTTGACTACCTGTAACAAACCAGACTTCAAATTGATCTAGGTTAATCATATGCTTTAGTTTTGGCCATAATAGGCGTTTTTTCCATGTTTTCTTTCATAATGCTTTTTAATCAGCGAGTCTTTCAAGCGTGGAGCATTCGGATTAATCATTAACGTCAGACAGGCCATTCTGCCGAGCTCTTCAAGCAACTTGGAATTAAAAACGGCTTTTCCCGCATCCTTTCCCCAGGTAAACGGACCATGATTGCCGATAAGTACCATTTCCACTTCGCGGTAATCAAGGCCCTTATCTGCAAAACAATCAAGGATTTGCTGACCGGTATTGTGCTCGTAATTCCCTTCAATCAGTTCGTCATTCATCGGCGGTGCACAAGGAATGTCCGAGGTAAGGTAATCCGCGTGTGTGGTTCCCATTATCGGAATATCCCGCTGGGCCTGTGCCCACGAAACCGCGTAGGTGGAATGGGTATGACAAATACCGCCGATCTCGGGCCATTCCCGGTAAAGGAACGAATGGGTGCGGGTATCCGACGAGGGTCTCATCTTACCTTCGATCACATTATTTTCATAGTCCAGAATTACAATATCTTCCGGTTTCAGCACTTCATAAGGCACGCCGCTGGGTTTTATGGCGAAGACCGCCGCATCCCTGTCCACCGCACTCACATTTCCGAATGTATACACCACCAGGTCAAGCTGTGGCAGTTGCATATTCGCTTCGTAGCATTCTCTTTTCAATTCATTATACTTCGACATAGCGCTCAATTAATATTGTCTTCCATAAATTCCCCCAGTGCCTCATACTCGTTGTATAAAGTTTTGTAAATTTCCACGTTTTCTTTAATCGGAGAATACGTCTTATCAAAACCATTGCCCATGGCTTTGCTGGCTGCCTGAACATCGGCATAAACACCGGCCGCAGTGGCAGCGTACATGGCGGCTCCGAGAGCAGGTGCCTGATCGGATGTGGCCACTTTAATGGGCATATCAAGGACATCAGCCAGTGTCTGCATGATGAATGCCGATTTCTTAGCGACTCCTCCGATTCCAACGACTGTTTTAATCTCCACACCCTCCCGTTCAAACCGGTCAACAATTTTCCTGGACCCGAAGCAAATTGATTCCACCAGTGCTCTGAATATTTCCGGAGCTTTGGTTCCAAGATCCATATTAATAATTGCCGATTTCAGCGCCTGATTGGCATCCGGCGTCCGTCTTCCGTTTATCCAGTCCAGGGCTACCGGCATGGTGGTCCTGAGCGGTACCTGTTCGGCCTGTTCAGATATCCTGGCAATAATGGCATCCTTCAGTTTCTCTTTTTCTGCCTCCGTTTTATCTTCCAGTAAATTATCGATCGGCCAGGCCAGGACATCCTTAAACCAGGCCAGGACATCACCGAATGCCGACTGTCCGGCTTCGAGTCCGATCATACCGGGAATTACCGATCCGTCCACCTGCCCGCAAATGCCCCGCACTGTATTGTCTCCTACTACATCATCAGGAGAAACGATTATATCGCAGGTGGAGGTACCCATGACCCTCACCAGGGTAAATTCTTCTACTTCAGCACCCACGGCACCGGCGTGCGCATCAAAGGTTCCGACCGCAATCACCGTATCCTCCGGCAAGCCTAGTTTTTCCGACCATTCCTTCGACAGAGTCCCGGCTACCTGGTCAGAGGTGTACGTTTTCGTGTAAAGGTTCTTTTTAACTTCAACGAGGTGCGGGTCAAGACGACGGAGAAAATCATCTTCGGGCAGTCCGCCCCAGCTCTCATGCCACATTGCCTTGTGACCGGCGGCACATCGGCTTCGCTTAAGTTCATGAATGTCTGTTTTACCGGTCAGGAGATGCGTGATCAGGTCACAGTGTTCCACCCATGAATAGGCAGCTTCCCTTACAGCTTCATCTTCCCGGATGATATGGAGGATTTTCGCCCAGAACCACTCGGAGGAATACACTCCCCCTTCAAATTTCGTATAATCGATACCGCCCCAGTTCCTGGCCAGTTCGTTTATTTCGTCCGCTTCCCGGATGGAGGTATGATCCTTCCAGAGAATCATCATCGCATTGGGATTCTCCTCAAAACCGGGCTTCAGGCATAGCGCTGTGCCCTCCTTGTCTACCGGTACGGGAGACGATCCGGTGGTATCAATACAAATGCCTTTTACTTCCGAAGGATTGACACCGGATTCATCCAGGACACCCCGAATAGTGGATTCCAGCCCTTCCATATGATCAAGTACATGTTGCCGGAAACGTGAGGCCACCGGATCACAATATTCTCCGGCCTTCCATCGCTGATACCAGTGTACCCGCGACGCAATTGTCTTCCCGTTCGAAGTATCTACCAGGACCGCACGTACCGAATCTGTGCCATAGTCCAGTCCGATCACATAATTATTTGTCATATTACCTTCAGCTTTTAATCTTTCAATAAAGTGAATGAATTTGGCGTAAGACTGCAGGTCATCTCATCCATTTAAAATTAATTTTGCTCAGGCATCCAGACTTTCATTTTTGCTGCCCCGCGGTTTGACCAGGCATAATAGGGAATGGCAGAAAATCCATGCTCAGTACCGGCAGTCCTGATCATATTAACTCCTTCAAGAAGATCATTTCTCCATATTACCTCATAGGATTCTTCCCCTGTAACAGCGATCTTGTCAAAGCTGCCTTTGTTATCGAATTCTTCTACAGCGTAAACTACCGGCCCGTACTCCAGGGCCACTTTGCCCCGGTCATCTTCCACCTTGTCATTGGCATGGATCTCCCGGACTTCCATCGGAAAATTCAGGGTTATTTTTAAATCGCCGGCTGACTCAACAGGAACAGAGATATAGCCATCTGTCACCTGAACATCGCTGGACTGACCATTGAGTGTCATTTGCACTGACTCATTGCTTTGACTGGCAAACCGGTATAGGTCACCCGGAAGCACCTCATTACGTGACCATCCAGGAACCCGCAGTTTAAGCTCAAACGGATCATCGGAATTACTGTTCACCGTCAGGCTTACCTGGCCGTGCCATGGATAAGCTGTCTCCTGGGTAATTCGAACGGATCTGCCCTTCAGATCCACATCGGCAGTACTGGACGCATAGAGGTTGACAAAAAGTGTATCTGAATGCTTGGTATAGATCAAACCAGGGATCGACGGAATAAAACGGATCAGATTGGTCGGACAACACGAGCAGTCAAACCAGGACTGACGGGTGCATTTCCCCATATTAAATTCATATTCTCCATCTGACTCGAGTGCATTGGGATAGAAAAACTCCTTGCCGTCCAGTGAAATGCCTGAAATAAGACCATTATAAAGCGTTCGCTCAATGATGTCATAAAACTTTACATCGCTGGTAAGCATGAACAAACGGTGGTTCCAGTAAACACTGCCAATGGCGGCACAGGTCTCACTGTAGGCCGTCATATTCGGCAGTTCATAATTCTCCCCGAAAGCTTCCCCATTACGACTGGCCCCGATTCCGCCGGTGATATACATCTTTTTATTTACCATGTTATCCCAAAGCGCATTCACTGCGTTCCGGTACTTCTGGTCTCCATAAATGGCGGCGATATCCGTCATTCCCGCATACATATAAACCGCCCGGACTGCGTGTCCAACCACTTCCTCCTGACGGGTGACCGGGAGATGATCCTGCGAATATGGACCGAATAATTCCCTGTTCTGCGTGGAATCACCACGGCTGTCAAGAAAATACTTGGCCAGTTTCAGGTAGTCTTCCTTACCGGTGATGCGGTACAACTTGATCAGGCCGGTCTCAATGATCTGGTGTCCGGGCACCGTTTCAATTTTGCCGGGCCCGAAAGTCTTCACCATGAGGTCCGCATTTTTCGTAGCGATATCCAGGAAATTCTTTTTACCGGTGGCCAGGTAGTGAACGGAGGCGGCTTCATAAAGGTGGCCTGCATTGTATAATTCATGGCTGGCTTCAAGGGACTCCCATCGCACCCCTTTGTCGACAGCCACCCACTCCGCTGGCGGATTCGCAGGATCGATGGTTCGCCAGGTGGTCAGGTAGCCATCCTCTTCCTGGCCTTTGGCTACGATGCCAATGAGCGAGTCCATAAGCACTTCCATCTGTTCATTTGGCGATGAGATCAGGGAATTGGACATCCCTTCAATCGTTTTGTACACGTCCGTATCATCAAAAGGCATGTATCCCCGGACTTCTCCATTCAATTCTCCGCCGGCAATCAGGAAATTTTCAAACCTTCCCTCCTCCTCGCATTTTTCGAGGGCGAAATCAATGGTTTTTTCCTGTACCCGCTTAATGATCGGCAGCCAGAATTCATCGGTGACTCTCACCGAACGAATATCGACAGGCTCCACCGGGTAGTCGGAATAGGCCGGAGCAGAATTCGCAAGAACGGGCTCTTTGTCGGGCGCCGACGAACAGCCAACATTAAGGATGACGGCCATCACCCATGCCGTACATTTAATAAACCTTAAAGCTTTGGAAAGCATCTTTGTATCAGTTCAGTTCGAGCACTACAACCGAGAAAGGAGGCAGATCGACGTTCAGGACTCCTTTTGAAACTTTAAATTCATCAAACTCTTCGGGTGTGACAGATTCCGGCGCCTCAAATGTATTATGGTCCTGGATATCATCAGACGTGAGAATGGTGCCGGCAGCGTTTTTGTATTCCACCCCGCGCACATTAAGAGAAACCGAATGGTTGCTGTTCATATCAATATTGACCAGGCTGATATGCACTTTTCCCTGAGCATCCCTGGAGGCGGAAATTGATACGGCAGGCAATGACTTGCCATCCATAGTGTAATCAACGTTCTCAAAATCAACAGGCAGTAAGGTAGCGTCCTGATGCACATTATACATCTTCATCACATGATAGGTGGGGGTCAGCAGCATTTTTTCCTCATCGGTGAGAATGACAGCCTGCAATACATTTATAGTCTGGGCCAGGTTGGCCATTTTCACCCGGCGCGCATGATTATTGAAAATATTTAATGTAACCCCGGCAATCATTGCATCACGGATGGTGTTTTGCTGATAAAGAAATCCTGGATTGGTGCCATCTTCCACGTTATACCAACCACCCCATTCATCAACAATAAGTGCCACCCGGTTTCCAGGATCATACTGATCCATTATGGTAGAATGTCGTCGAACGAATTCTTCCATTTTCAGGGCTTCTGTCATAGTGGCAAAATATTGCGACTCATCAAAACCGACGGCTGGTCCTTTGGCAGACCAGTCAATTACAGAATAGTGGTGCAGCGCAACTCCATCGAGCATATTTGATGGAATATCGCGCATGAGCACTTCGGTCCAGTGATAATCACCCCCGGATGCACCTGAAGCAATCCGGTATATGCCTGACGAATTGTTCCAATCTGACATAAAAGTGACATATTGCTTGTATATATTGGCATAATACTCTGCGGTCATATGACCTCCGCAACCCCAGGCCTCATTGCCAATACCCCAGTATTTAACATCCCAGGGTTCTTCACGACCGTTTTCTTTCCTGTAGTCTGCCATCGGACTCACTCCATCATGATTCACATATTGAATCCAGTCAGCAAATTCCTTCACTGTTCCACTACCAACGTTCGCTGACAGGTAGGGCTCGGCACCGAGTTCCTCGCACATATTTAAAAAATTATGCGTTCCAAAGCTGTTATCTTCCGTCACGCCTCCCCACCACTGATTTACGATTGTAGGCCGGTCTTCCTGCGGCCCTACCCCGTCCTTCCAATGATAGGTATCTGCAAAACAGCCACCAGGCCAGCGAAGGTTGGGAATTTTAAGCTCTTTCAATGCTTCAATGACATCGGTTCTTACTCCGTCAGTATTAGGGATCAATTCATTATCCTCACCAACATAGAAACCTCCGTAAATACACCTCCCAAGATGTTCCGCAAAATGTCCGTAAATATGTTTGCTAATCTGATATTCACCCTGATCCGCATTGATGGTAGCCGTTATTTCCGGATTCTGAGCGAAGGATGCCTGCGTAATAATTGTTGAAACAATTACTAAAAATAAGACTTTAAGTATCTTCATTTTTAAATTTTATTAGGAAATTAGTATGTTTTCTATAATTAAGCTATCGTAAATCAGGAGCAAAGTCATCAAATGTATTAAATATAATGATGAAAAGTAATCTTAAATGTATTTTTTACATTTATTATTAATTCAGGTGAATAGTGAGTATATATCGGCATCAAATCATTAATTCTTCCTTAAAGACTCTCACACTTTGAAAAAGCCAGCCCCAATAGCATTGCCTGAAGTACGTAAATATAATAGCCAGGATAAAGTTCTGGTAGCAGTCGATTGTATTATTTTTGGTTTTGATCCGAATAAGGAGGAATTGCAGCTTTTGCTGATCCGAAGGGATTTCCAACCGGAAAAAGGTAAATGGTCTCTGATGGGCGGATTTCTAAAAGCTGACGAAACTGCAGAAGCAGCTGCCCGACGTGTTTTACGCAAGCTTACCGGACTTCAGAACGTTTACATGGAACAGCTGGATGTTTTCAGTAAAATAGACCGGGATCCGGCAGCGCGTACCATCTCTGTGGCTTATTTTGCACTGATCAGCACCGATGAGCATGACAAGGAACTTATCAAGAAGTATTCAGCGAGCTGGGTGGATTTGTCGAAACGTCCTGCCCTCATCTTTGACCATGACCAAATGGTGAATAAGGCCATAAGCCGCCTTCGTTACAAAGCATCCATCAAGCCAATTGGCTTCGAATTACTACCTGAAAAATTCACCATGCGGCAACTTCAGAAGCTGCATGAGGAAATCTTTGACGAAAAACTGGATAAGCGTAATTTCTCCAAAAAAATGTATTCCTACGGATTCCTGGAACGCCTGAAGGAAAAAGACAAAGGATCTTCCAGAAAGGGCTCCTATCTGTACCGGTTTAACAAGGACAATTACCAGGAGAAAAATGGCAACTGGATTGATTACCGCAACCGGTAAGCCGCTCAGTTATTCAAATTCTCCCGCGGACGCCTTATAAATTCCGAAAGCGGCCAGTTGTACCTTACCCTTTGAATCAATGGTCGAGATACGCAACCGCTGTGTAGTCACTTCATCTATTTTGATCAGCCGCTTATATCCGATGGTGGTCGATTCAGCGAGTGTCCTCCACGCATCTCCGTCCATATATTCAATACTGAATTCTGCCATACGCTGACCATTCCATATATTCTCCTGCAGAAGAATTCGGTCAAACGAAACCATGTCGCCCAGTTCCAGAATCTGAGGTTTTTCTTTTGTAAGTTCAATATACGTCTGAAGATCATCGTCAATCAGCGGGGTAAGATTAGCCCTGGCAAAAAGATTCTCCGAGAACGTCTCATCCAGGACCTTACGGAATTCCAGGATCCGTTCCACATCGGTTTCATGGAATAAGCCTTTTGGCGTTGGGGGAATGTTGAGCAGCAGCAGGCTGTTCCTTCCTACCGACTGGTAATAGAGGTTAACCAGGTTGGCCACGGAGCGCACCTGGTCATCTTCTTCCGGGTGATAAAACCAGCCCGGGCGAATGGATACGTCCGTTTCTGCAGGAATCCAAAGGTTTCCATTTCGATCCCCCGTATTCAAATAGGCCGGATCAGCTACTCCCGGGGCCATGCCGACCGTATCAATCGTTGACCAGCAGGTGGCACCTGCATTCCCTTTTTCATTACCTACCCAGCGAACATCCGGACCGGCATCAGAAAACATAACGGCATCCGGCTGCAATTCCCGGACCATTGCCCAATAGCCGTAGAAGTCATATGTCATGTTTTTGGCGTCCTTACCCTTGGCGCCATCAAACCATACCTCAGCGATATCACCATAACTTGTCAGCAACTCACGGAGCTGATTCTTGTAGAATTCATTATAGTCTGCCGTTCCGTAGGACGGATGGTTCCGGTCCCAGGGCGACAGGTAAAAACCAAATTTAAGCCCGGCCTCCCGGCACGCCTCCGCAAACTCACGTACCACATCTCCCTTGCCATTCTTCCACGGACTGTTTTTCACCGAATGTTCGGTGTATTTACTGGGCCAGAGACAAAATCCATCATGATGTTTTGCCGTGAGAACGACCAGCCGGAAACCAGCCTTTTTCAGCTGTTCCACCATCTTTTGCGCATCAAAGTCCACCGGATTGAATATCTCAGGCGATTCCGTACCATCACCCCATTCCTTTCCGGTGAATGTGTTTACGGTAAAATGGATAAAAGCCGTTGTTTCCAGTTGCTGCCAGGCAACCTGTCGTGGTTCCGGTGTTACCCAATCCTGGGATTGGGTGGGTCCTGAAATCCCTGATGCAATCAAAAAGAGGAAAATGAAAACAGAGTTGCCCGGATAATTACGCATGACGCAAATTTTTAGGTGTTTATAATTTGGAGAATAGACCTCTTCCTCCACAAATAAGCTCATTATGAAGTAAAACAAAAACTATTTATGCCCATGCATTTTATCACAATGTTAAATAATCTAACACTGTTAGGTTTTCTTCCGTTGTTTAGTATATTTGCGGGGAATTATGACAGATACGAGAGCGATACGGAAGGAGAGGACCAGGAAAGCCATAAAAAAGGCAGCGCTTGACCTGGCCATGAATGACGGCTGGGAAAACGTGACCATACGGAAGATTGCGGATACGATAGATTATACCGCCCCGGTGGTCTATGAACACTTTAAAAACAAGGATGACCTTTATTACCATTTGGTAAAGGACGGCTTCCGGATACTGAGGGAAAAAACAATGGAGGCGATTGACTCCGGAAACTCGCCGGAGGAAAAATTAATGGCCATTGCCGAAGTGAAATACGATTTTGCACTGAAACGCCGCACCCTTCATCAGATCATGTATGATTCCGAGAAGCCGGAATGGCAGAAAGCCGAACTGTCGAAATCTATTCAGGAGCTGAAACCCGTTATGGACCAGGTCATTTCCGAAATTTCAGGCAGGCCGGAAAAAGCAGGCGAACTGGGCTTTAACCTGATGAGTCTGATCAAAGGCTACACCTTCTTCTCCACCATACTGATGAGTGAAAAAAACCTGTTGGCACAACACTTTCCGGCAGATGAGAAAATCCTGAAGAAAGCTTTTAAAGAAGCTGTACAACGATATATAAAAAGTATCCGCAACTTATGAAAAACCGCAAATTAATTCTCAGCATTGCCGGCATCCTGATGCTTGTCCTTGCGATATTCCTTGCCTCAAAACTGGCAAGCAACCAGCGTGAAGCCCCGGCCGAAGAACGCACCAGCAATAAAGTGGTGGTTCACACGGTGACAGTGCAAAACGGCCAGGTTCAGACGTATGTTCCGCTTACAGGACGTGTGGTGGCCGCCGACCGGGTTGACCTGTACGCCGAAGTATCCGGTGTTTCTTCCTACGGTGCCCGCCCGTTCAAAGCCGGTAATCGTTTTGGAAAAGGCGAGGTGCTTATCCGTATTAATTCGGAAGAATTCAGCCGGTCACTGGCCTCAGCTAAGAGCCAGTTTATGAGCCTGATCGCCACGGTCCTTCCCGACCTGAAAATCGACTTTGATGAGGCATATCCCGCCTGGCGCGACTACCTGAAAAATATGGATGTACATAAGCCCCTGGCCGAACTGCCCGAAGTTCAGGACGAACAACTTAAATTTTTTCTTACCGGCAGAAACATCTATTCTACCTATTATAATCTGCTGGAATCGGAGACCCGCCTTGGCAAATATATTATCCGCGCCCCGTTCGACGGAACTCTTACTGAAACGTATATCAACCAGTCCTCCCTGGTGCGCACCGGTCAGCAGTTAGGGGAATTTATCCGCCAGGGCTCCTTTGAACTGGAAGCCTCGGTCACATTTGACAAATTACTCGAACTGGAAATCGGGGACGAAGTACCATTCAGGGAAGTCAACGGCGAAAAAACATTTACCGGCAAACTGGCAAGGATGAATGAAAAAGTGGATGCGGAATCACAATTGGTCAAGGTCTACTTCACTCTTACAGATCCGAATTTAAAAAGCGGCATGTACCTGGAGGGCAGGCTGCCTTCCCGTGAGTTTGAGAATGCCTCCCAACTGCCCGCGGCCACACTGGTCGATGACTCGTTTGTATTTGTTATCAATAACGGAAAAGCAGAGAAGAGGGAAGTGGAAATCCTTTCCAGAACCTCACAGCACATTGTTGTCGGTGGTTTAACCGATGGTGAAAAAATCATCGCAGACAAAAAGAACAGCGCCTTCGAAGGAACAGAAGTGGAAGCCATATAAGCCATGAAATCAATCGTCACATTCTTTATTAAGAACGAACTGCTTGTCAACCTGTTCATCGCCCTGGTGGCGGTCCTCGGAGTCCTGGCATTGCTGAATATGAATTCCTCCTTCTTTCCGATGGCCCCGGAACGGTTCATCATGATCGAGGCAATTTATCCCGGGGCTTCTCCGCGGGAAGTAGAAGAAGGGATCACGCTTAAAATAGAGGAAAACCTGAAAAGCGTCAGCGGTATTGACCGGGTGACTTCAACTTCGCAGGAGAATTCAGCAAGGATTACGGTCGAACTGGATTATGGACAAAATGCAGACCTGGTGCTCCAGGATGTTAAGAATGCGGTAGACCAGATCTCTAATTTTCCGGCGGACATGGAACAACTGGTAACGTATGTGCAGGAGAATCTGAACTTCACTGCCAAGGTGGCCATTACCGGGGACGTCCCTTTACGAACGCTTAAAGAACAGGCGGAAAGCTTTGAAGACGGACTTCGCAGCTACCCTAATATCTCTAAAATCCAGCTATCAGGATATACCAATGAGGAGATAGAGATCGGACTAACTGAATCAAAACTCCGCGCCTTTGGACTCACTTTCGAGGATGTCGCCCGGGCAGTTCAGGCTGAAAACATCCAAACGACGGGTGGCCGGATCAAGTCCCAGACTGAAGTAATCATACGCGCAGATCAGCGGCAATATTATGCGGATCAACTCGGGGATATTGTGGTCAAAACGCTGGATGACGGAAATGTTGTACGCCTGCGGGATATGGCAACCGTAAACGAAGACTGGTCAGAAGACACGAATAAGGCTTACTACAACGGACAGCGGGCAATTCTCATAACCGTCAACACACTCAACGAGGAAAACATACTCGATGCGGCCTCATCCGTCATTGAATACATTGATGAATTCAATAATCAGAATACCGTGGTGGAGGCCACGCTCATCCGGGACGGTACAGAAGTGTTACAGGAGCGCATCAACCTGCTGACGACTAATGGCATCATCGGGGCGATCCTTGTATTTGTATTGCTGGCCCTTTTTCTCCGGATCCGCCTGGCATTCTGGGTGGCCATCGGCATTCCGATCTCATTCCTTGGCATGTTCATTTTCCTTAGCCTCACCGACATCACCATCAACGTCTTGTCGCTTTTTGGTATGATCCTGGTAATCGGAATCCTGGTCGACGACGGGATTGTGGTCGGGGAGAATGTATTTCAGCATTATGAGCGCGGAAAAACAAAGTGGCGCGCCGTAGTGGATGGCACCATGGAGGTTATCCCCGCCATTACCTCCGCCATTACGACGACGTGCCTGGCCTTTGCTTTTTTCTTCTTCATCGACGGACAGCTCGGAGAATTTTTCTCTGACGTAGCCACGGTGGTGATCTTTGCACTGGGATTCTCCCTGATTGAAGTAATACTATTTCTTCCGGCACACCTGGCACATATTAAGGACCTGACCAACGAAGCGCACCCAAGCAGAATCAAGGTTAAAGTCGAAAACCTGCTGATACAATTCAGGAACAAATTTTTTAAACCCCTGCTGATCTTTGTCCTGCGCTACAAGGTATTCGCCTTCATGATCGTGGTGGGACTACTGATTGTCACTATCGGCGCTATCAGCGGCGGAATTATCAGAACCACCTTTTTCCCAAATATTGAACAAACTCAGGTGAATGTAACCCTGGAGTTTCCATCAGGTACTTCCGAGGGAATTACAGAGTCTACTATCCGCCGGATAGAAAGTTCCATCCAGGACCTGGAAAAGAAATATGAGGATGATCTGGGTCAGCCGATAATAGAAAACATTGAATGGAGCCTTGGACCAGGCAGCAACCGGGGGGTTGTAACCGGATACCTGGTTTCTTCCGAAAACCGTGATTTGCGGAGTTTCCAGATTGCCTCCGACATCCGGGAAGCGGTCGGATCGATTCCTAATGCCACCCAGCTCAGCTTTGAAACAGCTACTCCGTTTGGGAAGCCGCTCAATATTTCGGTCTCCGGTTCCGATTTTTCCAGACTCCGGACCGCGGTCGAAGACCTGAAAACAGAAATCCTGAAAACGGGTATGGTCAAAGACCTCGTTACCAATGACCAGGCAGATCAGCCTGAAGTCAAGGTGACACTGAACGAAACAGGCCGGGCTCTCGGATTTACCACCCAGGAAGTGATCTCAAAAATACGGTCAGGCTTTTTCGGGTTTGAAGCACAACGGCTTCAGCGGGGTGACGATGAGGTCAAAGTTTGGGTTCGGTATGATATTGATAACCGGCAATCGCTCGAATCACTGAAAGACATGCGGATCCGTACCAGCCAGGGCACGCTGGTCCCGGTGCGTGAAATTGCCAATTTAACCCCGGTTAACGGGTTGATTACCATAAACCACCTCGACGGAAAACAACAAATAACCCTGGAGGGTGAGGTTTCCTCGTTTGACGTTTCTGTCACCGAAATGATCAACAGGGTCAGCGCAAATGTCATCCCCACCGTCTCAGAACGGTATCCGGATGTCACGATTCAGCTGGACGGTCAACAGCGGGAAACGGCAAAAATGTTTGCTTCCATTGCCAAGGTGGGGCCCGTAATTCTCCTGCTGATGGGCGCGTTGCTAATCATCACTTTCCGTTCCGTAAGCCAGTCCGTAGCACTTTTACTGGTCGTTCCATTCGGACTAATCGGTGCCGGCTGGGGACATTATATTCATGGGATGCCCATGAGCCTGCTCTCCTTTCTGGGATTCATAGCATTGATCGGGGTGATTGTAAACGACGGACTCGTATTCGTAGGGGCTTTTAACAGTTATCTGAAAGAAGGCAAGAAATATGATGAAGCCCTGATGGAAACCGCAATGACGCGTTTCCGCCCAATCTTCCTGACCACGATCACTACGGCGGCCGGACTGGCACCGCTGATCCTTGAGAAAAGTTTCCAGGCCCAGTTCCTGGTTCCTATGGCAATTACAATTGCTTACGGGCTGCTCGGCGGATCATTTTTCCTGACCCTGATCCTCCCGGTATTCATGTCCACATTCAACCGGTCGAAAGTCCTTCTAAAATGGTTGTTCAGTGGTACCAAACCCACCCATGAAGAAGTTGAAAAAGCAATTATGCGTCAGCAAAATGCAAAACATTATGAAAATATATAAGCTGCTCCTTATTCTCCTGACACTTCCGTCCCTCTGCATGGCACAGGCAGTGTCCCAAATGCCGGATTCGACGTATGTCGTTGGTCTGGAGGAGGCAATTAACATCGCTCTGCAGCGAAATTTTGATATCCGGATTGCCGAGAATGATCTGGAGATTGTTCAAAACAATAATACGATTGGCAACGCCGGGCTGCTTCCCCGGGTGGATGTGAATGCAGGGTATGACTATTCCTCCAATAATACCAAGCTGGAATTTGCGAGTCCGGAGCAACCTCCTATCGAAGCATCCGGGGCTGTTTCCAAAACGCTCAATGCGAATGCGGTGATGAATTATAACCTGTTCAGTGGTGGCTCACGGATCAACACCTACAAACAACTTCAAAATGATCAGTACCTCAGCGAATTGCAGCTCCGCGCCAGTATGGAGCTGACCATCCTGAATGTCATGGATCAGTACCTGAATGCCGTGGCTCGTCTGGAAGAGTACCGGTTGAGGCAGGAGTCGGTGAATATTTCACAGGATCGTGTCCAGCGTGCCCGTGAGAATTATAATTTCGGCGCATTCTCCAAAGTAGAATTCCTGAATGCCGAAGTTGATCTTCGCAATGACAGCACGAGTCTGATTGATGCAAGGTTGCGTTATCAGAACGCCCTGAAGAGCCTGAATAATACGATGGGAATTGATCCTGATTCGATCTTCAGTGTTTCCTCCGACATTGATTACCAGGAGTATATTGACCTTGGTGATTTGCTCAATGATGCACTAATGAAAAATTCCAATTACCTCATTTCCCGGGCGACGCTTACTTCCAGCGAACTGGATGTCAAGATTGCGGAAGCCAATTATTTTCCGGCGCTTGATCTTTCGGCAGGATACGCGTACAACAACACGAATAACGATGCAGGATTTATTATTTCCCAGCGGAACTACGGCTGGAATGCCGGCGCCACACTGAGTTACAATATTTTTAACGGGGGAAATACGCGGCGTGCCCAGCAAAATGCTCAAATTCTGGTCGAAAGCAGCCAGGTTCGGATTGAGCAAACCGAAAATCAGTTAAAAACCGATCTGCTTACAACGTATAATAATTTTGAAACGAACAAAGAATTGCTTGCCCTGAATATCCGCAACCTGGAATTGGCTGAAGCAAATTACCAGCGAAGCCAGGAGGCTTTCACAACCGGGGAGATCAATGGCCTGCAGCTACGGGAAGCACAGTTAAACCTGTTAAGCTCAAGATATAGTGTGGTTCAGCTTAGCATCCAGACCAAGGTGTCAGAGACCAATCTCTACTACCTTTCCGGTCAGCTGGTAGAGCCGGTTGAGTCAAATTAACATAGCAACCGGCAACTTAAAGGAATATCCCGATCGGGCTGGTCGGCAAATAAATACCATCCAGCCCAATCCGGTTTATTTACTATCAGGCAGTTACTTTTAACTGCTCTTTTATCCAGTCATACGTGATGGATATGCCTTCACGAAGCGTCATCTTGGGTTCCCAGTTAAGCTTCTCTCTCAGCAGATTATTATCAGAATTCCGTCCGCGGACTCCAAGCGGTCCGGGTATATGGTCAATGCCAATATCCTTACCGGAAATATCGATAATGAGTTTGGTGAAATCGTTGATTGAAATCGCATATTCCGAGCCTATGTTGACAGGACCGGTAAAATCGGATTCCATCAGTAGCCTGATCCCTTCCACACACTCATCGATGTAAAGGAAAGATCGCGTTTGTTTTCCATCTCCCCAGATCTCAATACGGTCTCCGTTTTCTGCTGCAGCAACTTTTCGGCATATTGCAGCCGGGGCTTTTTCCCTGCCGCCGGTCCAGGTACCCTGGGGTCCGAAAATATTATGAAATCTTGCTATCCTGACCTCCATATTAAAGTTCCGCTGATACGACATATAGAGACGTTCACTGAATAGTTTTTCCCAGCCATACTCACTATCGGGCGCAGCCGGGTAGGCTGATTCTTCGCTACATTTCGGATTGTCGGGATCCATCTGATTATATTCCGGGTAAATGCACGCCGAAGACGAATAGAAAATCTTCTTGACACCATGCTTATAACTTGCATGCAGTACATTCAAATTACACAGGGATGAATTGTGCATCACTGA
This sequence comes from Bacteroidia bacterium, assembly GCA_030432655.1. Classification (GTDB taxonomy): domain Bacteria; phylum Bacteroidota; class Bacteroidia; order Cytophagales; family Cyclobacteriaceae; genus JAUILA01. Next base: position 82,982 of record JAUILA010000021.1, on the reverse strand, counting down.
TGCATCATTTTCTCCGGTGAAAATGTAGCCTGCACCACCCATGTCAGCGGCAAGCTGATACACTTCTGAAATTCCCTGAACACTTTTGTTTGCCACTTCCGGATCACAGAGATCCCCCAGAATGAATTCATCCGCGTTCATATTACCGAACTCATTTTCCTTAAGGTCAACTCCCCGAACCCAATAGCCTTCGGATTTAAGTCGATTAACCAGGTGCCCTCCTATGAAGCCTCCTGCTCCACAAACGAGAACTTTTTTACTTTCATTCATATGCTTTCTATTTTGCTTTAATAGATATTTTTTTAAGAAATTTCAAATTGTCTGATGTTGCACGGGTATATATCTCCTGTAAACCGGAATCATTTTTACCTTCAGGAAATCGTTATCTGCAAATGATTTGAGACGCTTTTTTTTCATGTACAACATATTTCAAAAACGCCGTATTTAAGTAGAGCCAAATTAGGAGTTTAAATACTAAAAATCAGGCTTCTGAACGTTAATTTTGTGTGTTTATAACTATTTTTTCACTTTTTAAATATGAAAAACACATGTAAGGTAACCGCGTAAATTGAATAATTTTTAAAAAAATAAAACGAAGCAATCCTCAACGCGGATTAAAAAGAAGCATTTTAATCTAATTTATAGTAACTTATTGATAACCAATGTTTTCAATTATGTTGCCTGCAGAACCTCAATTGCGATATTCCCGCTTTTTTCTCGTGGCTTTTTCCCTTATGACTTTTTTGACTTTCAGCTCATGTGGAAGTGATGACGAACCCGGTACATTCGATTATCCGCTGGAGGGAAGCGTGTATGCCATGTCCGATCTTGCTGGCACGTGGAATGCCACAATCGCTACATTCGAAGATCAGGATGACGAAACAAACATACTTGACATAATCGCTGAAGGAGGCAGCGCCACCCTCATCATTCAATCGGACGGGCGTTTTACATTCAGTTTTACCCTGCCCGGAGAAGGCACGTCCCAGTTTGCCGGACAAACGGGATTCAGCGGCAATGCTCTGGTCATCCTGGTGGATGGCGATGAACCCGGGGAAGACGAAGCCTTCCTGGCTGTGAATGTGATCGATGAGGTATTGTATATTGCCGGTCCGGTTGAATTTGACGTAGACGGCGACAGTACGGATGAAATTGCCTTCATGGACCTGGCCCTGGAAAGTGTATAAACCGGATGAATAGACTACTTATTTTTAATAAAGCCATCCTTCGTTTACTAATCGGAAAATGACTGAAGTTGCCAATCGCCAATCCATGGTCTTCCGTTTTGTACTGACGCTTGCATTCATCTTCTCTTCCGCGGGCCTCACGGTGATTGCCCAGTCTGCAGAAAACGATTCCACTATGATTGAATTTTCTACCTGGGGAAGTTTCAGAGGACACTTTGCCTATTACAATGAAGAGCTGGAGATACAGGAGAATGCGTCAAGAATGGGGTTGGAATTATCCGTTTTCCATAAAAATATCCGGTTCTTTGGCGGGGCTGAGCTTGCCATAAATCTATTCAGGAGTCCCCAGATCTTTAATACGGATGCCAATACAAACAGCGGATTTATCACACTGGAGGATATTCAGAATCAGCAGGTGTTTGTCACCAGGCTGGGGTATCTGGGTATTGAGTTCGGGAATTATGGCAAGGTTACTATCGGAAAGCAATGGAGCGTATATTATGATATTACCGGATACACCGACAAATTCAATGTGTTCGGAGGCCAGGGCAGCGCGACCTATGTAGCTGCATCTGATGGGGGAAATTCAGGCACAGGACGAGCCGCACAAACAGTGAGTTACCGGAATCAGATTGGAAAATTTATGATAGGATTTCAGGCTTCGCTTCGGACAACCGATACCGATCAGGTATTCGACGGGTATGGAGTAAGTCTCCAGTATGAAGTGCTGGATGGCCTGAAACTGGGCGGCGCGTTTAACAAATCATATATTTCCAGCGCACTTACTGATCGTACACTTGGCGCTGATGGAGACCCTGAGTACCTGGCAATCGGTTTGGCATATAATTCTAAACTGTGGGACCTTGGCATTGTGGCAGTCAATCAGACAAACGGCGATCTTACTGAAACGCTGGTTGAAGAAGAGTTGATTGCGGCGGTATTCAACGCCCGGGGGCTGGAGCTATTTATAAAATTCAAAAGGCCTTTATTTTCTGTCCTGGCCGGATATAACGGGTACTTCCCGGACGTAAGTGGATTACCTGTTGACACCGATTTCGAAACAAACTATTTCGTATTTGGGGCAGAATTTAAACCCGTACAACTTATTACAATATACAGCGAGTACCGGCTATCCAATGGTACCAATCAATTCGGATTCGAGGAAACAGACGTAATGACCCTGGGAATCAAAATTGACCTTCAACGCAGATTTACCACCTATATAAAAAGAAGCAATTAATTCTCCGGCTCCTTCGCATCAGGCTCATCCACGTATTTATCCTCAATAAAATCGTCTTTCATCCCCAACTTCACTTCAAAGCGCGGTTTCCGGTCTTCATTATTCGGGGCGGCAGCTCTTGAATGATAAAACGAGATGGAAGTCGTGTCACGCTGTTCATGTAAATAATTACGCAGGCTGCTGAACCGGGCACTGTCGTATGCTGCCGAAACTGAATCCACCAGGCTCTTGTCTGCCAGCCGAAGACAGGCCTCCTCAAGACTTAGTGTGTCGGTGTTAATTCGCTTTTCAACATACCTCCTGAGGCGTTGATTATAATTTCGCCGGTTCTCCTTTCCACCGAATTCAGCCGCGATCAGATCCATTGCAATCTGCTGACGTTCCAGCAATGAATCCTTATAATATATCAGGTCAATTTTTAACTCCTCATCAAGATCTTCAATCTTGAGCAGCGTATTCATTTGTCTTTGTTTCTGATTGGTGAAGGCGGAGTCCAGGTAATCATATTTGACATGTTTAATATCCGTATCAAACACATTCAGTACAGCACCAATAAATTTGAACGGAGTTGATGCGACCTTCCCAAGTAATCCGCTGAACGTATCCCAGAACATTTTTCCTATATCGGTACCTGAATCTCCGACCGGTCCCTCTACAGGCATGTCAATATGAACCACTTTGTCTTTGTCCTTCAACAGGAACATGGCAAATTTCAATGGCGGACCTATGGGATTTCTCCGTTTGCCCAATTTCATGTTATGAATGACGATGTTATTCTGACTCTTTAGGGTGTCGTCCCGTATATCCATATGGGATTTAAAATACATATCGCCGTAAATCAATGGAAAACCTGTCGCCTCCCGGCAATACACGTCAAAATCTTCGAGCATCAAACTACTGATCGTAAAATCAAGTGTCATATCCTGCGGATTGGAAAGATCAACAAGGAATTCACCTTCCATTTTCCCCCGGTCACTCAGCCGCATGCTTAGGTCTGCGTTCATCCATTCGGTCTGAGTTGTGATTGAGTCTGCCGACACATGTATTTCCGAAATCTGGTATTCAAAGGATCTTTCCTGATTATAATCTGCCATCCGAACGACACCTCTTTCCAGTAAAAAGTTACTGACCTGTACAAAGAATTGCTGTGTCGAATCCTCATTTACCATTGGCTCTTCTGGCTCTTCCTCATCTGAAACCGTTACGACTTTTACTTCCTCCTGTTGCAGCGTGTCTTCCGCCGGCATCACGCGCTCAATATACTGCGCAATGTTACTTGTGGAATCATACGCCTCGAAGTAGACAGATGGCCTGGCAATCAAAACAGAGTCTATCAGGATTTTCTTGTCCGCATAATTCACCTCGTCAACATTAATCGTCAATTGCTGAGACCCAATCATAACACTGTCCTTATCATCATAAAGCGCAAAGTCACTTAACGTGAATTTTCCTGACGCAGATGTTTGTTCGAGTTGTTCAGCATTGCCGGTAAGATTGAGTCCGAGGTCGATGATGCCTTCGAACTTACCCACGTTAAAATATTTAGCTGCAAATGCCTGGTATCCGGAGATATCATAATTTCCAAGTATGAAGTCAAATGCAAAATTGTTCGACCCTGGGTTATAATCAGCGGTTGCTTCAAAATATCCTTCGTTTTTGAAATCGAAACGAAGGTCTGCCTCACTGTCTTCCTGTTGATTCCAGACCAGGTGAGGAAGGAAAAAATCAAAGTCATCAATCTCTATACTATCCTGTATTTCTGCATCCTGGACGATAAACACGGCATCCCGGAGTTCCATATCAGAAAACTCAAATTTAAGGGGCTCTGAGTCATCCGGTGGCTCTTCTTCCGGCACAGAAGTCGAATCGTTACCTAATTGTGTGAGATCATCAAAATTAAAAGCTGAATCATACATGATCACATCCACGAACAGGCCCTGAAGATAGAATTGCTCTATCACGAAGGTTTTACTGAATAACCGATAAGGCTCAGTGTCGATCAGCAGGGTGTCAAATCCGACAAAAACTGTTGAATCATCCTTTTCAAACAAATCAAAATTATACAGCCGGACCGTTCCGGTAAAATAATTTACCCGCATCTTCTCAAGTCCGACACTTCTCCCGATCCAGTCCTTGCTGTTATTCTCCAAAATGGAAGGCAAAACAAAAGGAAGTACGATCAAGGCCAGAATAATGATGGATACAATTCCAATCAGCGCATACAGGATTACTTTTTTTACCATGACCTGCAGAATTCACAACTACTAACACATCTGATTATCTGGAAGTTATATAAATAGTTGAATATCCACAATACATGTCTGCTACGATTCACACAAAGATACTTTTAGTGATAAAAGTCTAAGTGTAAGACTAATAGCAAACCTCTATTGCCATCTACGGAACCAGCGCAGAGGCCAGTTCACGGTGAAGCTTCCATTCCCCGTCTTCGGTCTTCTTCAGGATGACCAGGAAGGTATCTTCCAGTTCGTGTACAACGCCCTCCTCATCGGTGTAAAACATCGAACTGACCCCGAAATCATAGGCCATCGTATCGGAAACAATAACCGTTTCTGTGGGTCGCATAATAATGCTGTCATACCGGAATTTATTGCCATGGATTTCCCTCAGCTTCCGGTAAGCAATCCAGTCCTCGCTTCCCGGGCCTACGGATATCATGTCAGGCGTAACAAACTTCCCGAGGTCGCCATATCGTTTTTCCCTGACCGTTTGCTGAAAAGATAACCGCATCTCTTCAATTTTTGCCAGTTCGGCCTGTATATCAATCTCAGGCGCTCCCTGGTTACCGGGCTCATTTTGGGTAACAGAATTGTTTTGACAGGCAGAAATGCATAAAAGGATGATCAGGGATAACAGGTACTTCATGTGTGGGATAATTTAAGCTTATAGTTCTCACGTTCCCTACGCTGCATTTCCGGTCACGCAAAATAAATAAATCTGCTAATATTTCTTAACCAACCTGTTTTCTTTATCATTCCGCATCTGTTTTTTTGTCTGGTCTCGGTTTATACGGCGATATCCCTTAAATTATTTCCGGTATCGAAGTTACCTCAGTTAAAATCAACATTCAGCCCATATGCCTTTTTTCAGAATAAGCTTTCTCCTTTTCTTTTTGATTCCCCTGGAACCAGTTCATTCTCAAACGCCGGTTCATTCTCCCGAAAAAGTCGCTGACATGGTTATCGAAGACCTGCTCAACCGCGAAGATTACATGATCTATGACACTGAAGAGGTATATTCGATCCATTATGCCGAAGTGTGCGCAGCTTACGGGGCAGCCCGGATTGCGGGTCTGGAGAATGACAAGGCAACACTAAACAAACTGCAGAAACGATACGCTATCCGGATTGCCGACAGCATTGGTAATACAGAAAACCATGTGGATGTCAATGTGTATGGTATTCTGCCCCTTGAACTATTCATGCACGGCGCCGACTCCTCCTACTATTATCAGGGAATTAGCCTGGCTGACGGACAATGGGATGGAGTAGAACCTGGTGAATTGTCACCCCAGGTCAGGTTTTGGATTGACGATGTATGGATGATTGGTTCACTGCAGGTTCAGGCGTACCTGGTGACCGGACAACAGAAATACCTGGACCGGGCTGCTCTTGTTGCCGCGGCCTACCTTGATAAGCTGCAGCAGCCCAATGGTCTGTTTTACCATGGTGAAAACGCACCATTTTACTGGGGCCGGGGCAACGGCTGGATGGCTGCCGGGTTTACCATCATAATATCGGAGTTAAACGAAGATCATGCTGCCTATGACCGTATTCTGGCCGGTTATAAAAAGATGATGGAATCCCTGCTAAAATACCAGGCCGGGGATGGCATGTGGCGCCAGCTCGTCGATATAGATACGGCCTGGAAGGAAACCTCCTCTACTGCCATGTTCGGTTATGCCATCCAGACGGGACTTAACAATAAACTTTTGGATGAGTCTGTTTACGCACCTGCCAGTGATAAGGCCTGGAATGGATTAATGGCTTACCTGCAGGAGAATGGAAAAATTTCGGATGTCTGCGTAGGTACCGGCCAGAGCAGAGATGTGAATTACTACCTGGACAGGCCAACGGTTTCCGGTGATTTTCACGGACAGGCACCGCTGCTCTGGTTTGCCCAGGCCAGGATGGCGAAATAGGATAACTTCAGCGATATGCTTGAGCCGGTGAACGGCTGAAAAGTCTCCAGGTGCTCAGTTAGCTTCCTTCGGTTTATAAATAATTATTATCTGAATAACTATTGCCAGGAAAATCAGCAGGTAAATCTCGATTTTTGTAAATAAATCCACTGTGTCCAGAGCCTGTTTACTGATGGACATCTGTCTGCCACCTTCATTCAGCTGAATTTTCGATAAATCATTAAGATTCTCTCTGACCATTGATATCTGTTCCAGTAATTCCTCCTTCTCTGAAAAATCCGATGCTGATAAAGCATCTTCCGTAAGCTTCAAACTGGCCAAATTCTCTTTTAATTGTTCGAATACCCGACTTTCCCGAGTAGTTAATTTAGTTGCCTCATATCTGGCAATCAGTTTTTCAATACTTTCATTAATCAGCGAATTCCGTGACTGAAAAAAAAGGGTGTCCATTGTCACAACGGCCAGTTCCTTTTGTTGTACTGAACCGGATAATTCAAAAATCAGATCATTTGCAATCAGTCTGTCCTCATATATGGTGACCACTGAATCCTTTACTTTCATAAAGTTGTACCTGTCAATCATGTTGGTTGTAAAAATCAGTACAAACACTATAAGTATACCTAAGACCCATTTAATCTTATTGTAGAAAGTCAAACCTTATCCTTATTTGGTTACACCTTATAATTATACGAAATATGGAGTAGATGCTCGCAATTTAAATTGATTCAAGCCTGAGTCTTTGAGCAGAATACTGTTTTCCTGGACCGTTCCAGACTTTTAGTGCGACTAAAGTTATCGAATGATAGTTTCAGGCTCCCGATGTGTCTTTAATACCACCAATCAGTAGGGAATCTTCCTCACTTTATCAGCATCAGAATATATCTGCGGCACATTATTGCATCTGGTATGATTTTGTATGAATTACAGCCAGGCCCAATTGTTACCAGCTTATGATCTCATACATCACCGGATGAAGAATGTCGTAGTGTACGATCTGAATAAAACGCTTTACCGCAAATCCTCAAAAGATGAATTTTTCAAATTTGTGTCTTTCAGGCAGGGTTCGCGGCTGCTTAATATAGCTCAGATTGCATTTTTAAAGATCCTGGGCTCAATGAGACTCATTGATATCACAACATTCAAAGAGAACTTTTTCAGCTACCTGAATCATATCGATCCGGATACTGTTTCCCGATACGCCGAGGAATACTGGTCCATTGAATATCCCTTTTATTTTAACAGCGAACTTCTATACAGGATGAGCAAAGAAATTGAAAATGGATACGATGTGCTCATCATAACCGGTGGATTGGAAATTTACACCAGGCCATTACTTGACCTTTTACCAGTGAAGGCCTTGCTGGGCACTCTGACAAAGTATTCAGATGGGAAGCACGAAATTCAGGGTAAGGCCTGCAAAGATGAGGAGAAGTGGATCCGTCTTCAAAAATATTATGAGGATCAGCCTTTTAAATTGATACGTGCCTACTCGGATGACAAAGAGGTGATCCTTGAGAAAGCCGATGAAGGTTTTCTGGTGGAAGATGGAAAACTCAGCAGGGTATAATTTGATCACAAATGCCATTCTGCCGGCCACAACCACATGATGGCCAATCCCACCGAAATGGATATACCGAATGAGATAGCTATCCATTTCATGAGGCGGCGTGTACCAAGAACAGCGGCCATAATTCCTTTAAACAGAAGATTAGACAGGGAAGCCAGGAGAATCAGCCGCCAGCCACTATCCGCTTCCAGTGAACCTCCTTTGATCAATTGGGAAAGAGAAAGCGTGATGGCATCCACATCCGTCAGACCACTTATTATTGAAACTACATAAAGTCCGCTATTGCCGAATTCTTCTTTGGTAAATGCCACAGCCAGCAGGATCAACCCATAGAGGAGCCCGAAGATCAGGGCACTTTTAAATTGGGCCGGATTATCGGGTTCCGGCATCTCATCATCCTTTTCATCCTTATTGATCAGGTAAAACAGACCAGCACACAAGGCAGCCATGACTACAAATTCCACCGCCAGGGGCAGGATCATCAGCGGAAGATTCTCCGGTATAACAACCGCGACCTCAATAATGACCCTTACGAGTGCAATAGCAGAAGCGGCGGTGATGACAAACGCCGCCAGTTTATTAATACCTTCAGCCGTGGCCGTTTTGCGGGCATAGCTGACTGTTGTGGCAGTACTGCTGATCAGACCGCCGAGCACCCCGTTGGAGATTATGCCGATTTTTTTCCCGGCAAACTTGTAAATAAAATAACCCACGACACTGATGCCGACAATCAGGGTGACCATCAGCCAGATATTGTTCGGGTTCAAGACGTCATATGGCCCGAATGTCTTGTCCGGGAGAATGGGCAGAATGACCAGTGATATGCCCGCGAACGTCATAATAGCCGCCAGGTCCTTATTCTCCAGGCGGTCAATAAAATCGTGCAGATGTTCCTTGACGTAAAGAAGGATGGCCATGGTCCCGCCTATTACTATCGCCAGCACCTGGTTGCCGAGAACCAGATAAGCCCCCACAGCAAACATCAGCAGAGCTGCCACCTCGGTCGTCTGTCCGATATCGGATTCATCTTCCTTTTTGAGTTTGATAACATTGGCCATCACCAGCAGGGCAGCCAGGGCAAGTCCCAGGACAGGCAGGATAAATGGATTCTCCGCATCCCGGGTAAGGAAGCCGGAAATAGTCCCCATCAGGGAGATCAGGGTAAATGTACGCACACCAGCCATATCATGGTTGGTTTTCTGGCGCTGCAGACCTACCAGGAGGCCGAGTCCAAAAGCAATCCCTAACGTGGTGAGATCCTCATAATTCATAAGGAGGAAATTAAGTATTATTTCAATAATAACCTTGCAAGGATGAAGGGAGCGAAAATACAAATGAGCTCATGCAGAAGTTTTTGTAGTTTAAAACAAAGAAAAGCCGGCCCCACTTGAGAGCCAGCTCTTCCTCGTCGTGAAATACGAGCCAACTAATCAATCACATATATTTCCGTCAGAGTTATTGCTGAATGTATTCCCGGATTCAGTCAGAGTAGCATTTGAATTTACATGAATGCCACAACCTGAATTCTTAGTTATTTCAGAATTTGATACTTCGAACTGTCCACCTTTTAACATTAAAGCAGCATTATCATTACAGCAATAGACATAGTTACTACCTGCGTTTGAAATACTGCCGTAGACGATTTGATTATCTCCGCTGTTTGTTTCCGAATGGATGCCACGCCAGTAGCCCGCCACATCCTCTTTGCCTCGGAAAATTATATTATCATCATTTGTACCAACGGCATTAAATATTCCATTATCATAAACTCCAAAGCCTGTATTTTCAGCAAAAACAATTTCTGTTCCTGGTGAAATGTCCAGTCTTTCCTTAATGTCGATCACACCTTCATCAATCAGGTAGGGTACATTCGTTTTACTTATTGTGATGGGGTTATCAATATCCGAGATAAAGATCGCTACATAATCCTGGACATTTCCGGAGTAGTCGGAACCGGTGCCATCAAGTTCACCTGCCCGTTCCATCGCAATGTACATTGGAAACTCACCGTGAGAGGTAATTGTATTTCCTGAGAAATCATCGAACTCCGCATTCTTATCAGCATAAATGCCATATTCCTCCCCATTACTGATTAAGGTGTTAGTTATTGAACCGCTTCCCCCTTTGTAAAACAGGCTAGCCACGGTATTGCAGCAATAAACATAATTGGATCCGGCGTCTGATATCTCTGCATAATTAATCTTATTATTGATACTTTTTGTTTCGATATGGATGCCTCGCCAGTATCCCGCTATTTGTTCAAATCCACGAATCACCACCGGGCTGCCGGAACTACCTTGAATGTTTAGGTTTCCACCATCATAAACGCCCAGGCCTGCATTCTCCCGCATCACAAGTTCGACACCCTCCAATAATGTGATGCCTGCAGTGATATCGATCACATCATCAACGAGCAGTGGGATATTCGTAGCACTCACAGATGTTTCCTCATCCACCCTTGAATTATTGATCAGAATAAAGTCTTTCGCATTTCCGCTTAAATCAGAATTCAAACCATCCAATTGTCCGGCAATTTCGAATGAAATACTCATTGCATAATCATCGTGCGTGGTAATTGTATTGGAAGAAAAAGATGAAATTTGGGTATCATCCCTTATGTAAACGCCCAGGCCGGCACCATTTTCTATCGTGGTATTTTCCATGGCAAACTGTCCGCCTTTCATCAGAATTGAAGCAGGATCATTGCAGCAGTACACATAATTAGAGCCAGCATCACTTAGGGTGACATACTCAAATCGATTTTTTATTGAATTTGTCTCTACATGAATGCCGCGCCAAAAACCCTTGACGTTGTTTGTACCTCTGAATTCTATGGCCTTATCGGGAGTTCCAATTGCGTTTATCGTACCATTTCCATAGATCCCTAATCCGGAATTCTCCTCGAACTCGATGACGACACCAGGTTCAATAATAAGGTCTGCCGTAATATCAACGACACAGCCGGACTCAACCAGGTAGTCAACGCCAGCTCCGATGTCTACCAGCGTCGTTTGGCTCGATATCCGGCAATCAAGAACCACGGTCACGGCAGGCGGATTTCGCACCCATTTCTGGACATTTCCACTGCCAGTAGATCCAACCGCTATTTCCAGGGTGCTGTCATTTCTCAATGCAATACTTGCTTCATAATAATTGTTATCGGAACCAAGTTCGAGGTGCGTGTATACTCCCGGGGCTGTATTGGTGATATCTTTCCATTTAATATCTCCATTGGAAAAACCGCTCTGTGCCTTGTCAATAATTGTTGCCTGATCATTTATTACATTAACCTTCATAAAGTCGGCAGATGGATTATTACTTTCTATGCGGGTCCATTCTCCCTGTAACTTTGATAAATCTCCCGGATCATCCACACGGTCAACTTCCTGGGTATCGCCGGAACCAGTCACAACAATTATCTGATTAATTTCAACAATAGTGATTGAGCCATTGGAATAGGATCCGTCTGAACCCAGATACAGGATCGTAAAATCATCGGTTCCTGACAGGAGAATATCTTTCCAGATTGTATCTCCTTCCGAATAATCAGGGTCCGAACTATAAATTACGATACCCGAGCTTCCTTTAACCTCAATGATCACCGTACCCTCGTCCGTTACAATGATCCAGGTGCCTTGTAATTGCACGTACTCGTTATCGGATGATGCCCTGATCCATCTTTGCTCGTTACCGGCACCAGCAGCAGCCACGTTAATCTCTATTTCGTCATTGTTTATGAGCGTAATTGTGGCATCGTAGTAATTGCCGTCTGAACCTAGCTCCTGATGATCAAATTTATTTTCCTCAGAAGGAGTAATATCCTTCCACTTAATATCTCCTTCGGACAATGTGGTTGCCGAAGGATCAAGGATCGTGGCAGTCCCGTTTGAGACAGATACACGCATTCCATTTGCAGATTCATTGTTGCCATCTACCCGTAACCATTCACCGTTGAGGGTATTCAGGTCAGGCAAATCAGTGTTATTATTAAGCAATTCATCAGTCTCCTCGCAACTGGCCAGGAGGAGCAGATTGATGAATAGTATTCTCAGTATCCAGTTAATTCTTCTGGTTGTCTTTTCTGTATGTTTCACGACAGTAGATTTTAGGATGGAAAAAGCTATTTGGTTATCAGAGGCGTTCAGTTACACCTGAAGCGTTAAAGTCACCTATAAGGCTGACGGTGTTGCCACCGGCATCTTCCAGCACTGCCGATACACTTCCTTCTACTCTCTCTTCTTCGATCTTATCGATAGTTATTGTCCCGCTTGTTGCAAAAAATATCTGGTTATTTGCTCCCAGGTACGCGTAGAGACTGGCCAGGCTGGATTCATCTTCCGGTTCCAGTTCAACTGGAAAAGATCCCGGATCCAAACCATTTAAATCTTCCAAATCAGCCAGATAAAGCGTTATTATTTCATCTTCATCAGCATCATTTACAAGTGTTATTGTGATAATCGAACCATTCTCTTCATCGGTCTGATTTGTGACGATCGCATGCAGAAATATGGCTTCCCCTTCCAGGTTTTGTGAGATATCTCCGCTCAGTGCCAATTCAAAATTACCTTCAAATGCGACAGGAGCAGGATCCGGATCTCCGGAAGAGGAACACTGGAGAAAGATGAATGACATTAAAATGAGGATCAATTGTAGTTTTTTCATGGCAAATTCAATTTTTAGGTTGTGAAATGTGCCCTTGATCATCTAAATGCCTGACAGGTAAACAATTATTTGAAATTTTTACTTACATGTTTACATTTATGCTTACTGATTGATAAAGGAAGGACCGATTGAAGAAACCTAAACAGGACATACTGACTGAACTATGGGAAAATCCCAATGAGGCGTTGGTATTCATGTATAAACATTATCGAAGTGAATTCCTGTCCTGGTCGAATAAGAATTACGGGATACCTGAGGCTGATGCCCTGGACTGCTTTCAGGATGCTGTAATTGTTTTTTACAGGAATGTGGTTGAGGGAAAAATCACTGAGCTTACGAGCAGCGAAAAATCTTATTTGTTCGGAATTGGGAAGAATTTTATTCTCAGGAAAAAAAAGAAAATCAGGCAGGATGTTGCGAATGACACGCCCGGAAATGCTCAGGAAAATTATTTTGGGGCTGATATGTATAGCGGTGGAATGATGGCAAATCGTGTCGCAGATCTGGTGCTGTCAATGCGGGACCCATGTAAATCCATTCTCCGGTATTTTTACTTCCGGGGATTGAATATGGAAGAAATTGCCTTAAAAATGGATTATAAAAATGCCCAAACCGTCAAAGCACAAAAAGTAAGGTGTATCAAAGAAATCAAGAGTCTTGTTAAGCGAAAACTACGATCGGAACTATAATTGATGCCTTATTCATTTGATCATATTGACCGTTACATCCGGGGTGAATTAACCCCTCGTGAAACCAGTGAGTTTGAGGAAGAACTGCGTAGTGACCCTGAATTAAAGGAACGGGTGGAAGAGCAGAGGGAAATACTCAATGGACTGCGCATGGGTTTCAACCGGGAACTGAAAGATATGCTTGAGAATGAAGAACGGCGCATAACTAAAAAGCCGGAAATGAAACGGTTGTGGTTGTTCCCAACAATTGGAATTGCCGCAGTTGTTACCTTGCTGATCGTCGGGTATTTTGCTTTGATTGACAGCATTGATACTAATGATTTATATTCAAAATATTATGCGGCTTATCCAAATGTGGAATCCCCGGTTGCCCGTTCCGAAGAAGCTGATAATAATCCGTTTAATGCGTATGAACAAGGCAATTACAGGATGGCGTTGTCAATCTTTCAGGAATTACTAACCGCGGAACCTGAAAACGATGCGCTGCTTTTCTATTCAGGAATATGCTATCTTGAGTTGAATCAGCCCTCAGAAGCACTGTCTCAATTCGAAGAAACTATAATGCTATCCAGTCCTGAATTCAGCCGGCCTGCTATCTGGTATAGCTCACTCGCCCATTTAAAGGAAGGCAATATTTCCCGGTCCAGTGCCTTGCTCAATTCATTGCTAGACAACCAGGATTTATACTCACGAAAGGCAAGTGAGCTTCTGGACGATATTCATTGACTAAACCTTCCAAAGATTACCGGATTCCGGCAGTGTTAACCGCCACCCTTATGTCAACTAATTGATTACGTGTTATTTACTTAATGAGAACATGTAAAAACGGCTTGATTACAGACACTTTTTCTGGTATATTATTAATTGCATTTCTAATAAATCAATATGTCGAAGTCTTTACTCGTATTACTATTCAGCATTTTCTTTAATCAGGTTGTGGCTCAGGATGAAGCCTCCAAAATATTGGATAATGCCTATGTGCTTCAGGAAGAGGGTAAGCGGGATTCAGCCATTTTGCTGTTTACCAAAGCTGGTGTGCTATTCAAGAATGAAGGTGACTGGAATCATTATATAGAATGCCTGGCCGGTGAAAACAGAAACTATCTGGTAACGGATCGCCTGGGTGATGTCAATGACAAAGGTAATGAAGCTGTCAGTATAGTGGACGAAGGCAAAGCAGAAGAAGTAAACAGCTATTTTATAGAAATCCTGACTCAGCTTGCCAGAGTGAACTGGTACGCGGAAGGGAACAATCCCAGGGCGCTGGAATTGCTCGAGCGGGCATCGGGGATTTGCGATAAGGCTGATTTCGATGTCCGGAAGCATCGCCTTAAAATTTTTACAGAGTCTGGTTACACCTATGGGTATGCCGGAGATTTCGATCTTTCCGAGCAGAATTTCAAAAATGCCCTGGACCTTGCCCTGGAAATGTATGATGACCAGAGTGAAGTTGTCGCTGACAGATACACGGACATGGTATTTCCACTTATACAAAAATCCGAATGGGAAAAAGCAGAGATCGCACTCAAAAAAGCCACTGAACTAAATATAAAGCTGCGTGGAGCTGATCATCCGTCAGTGATGAAGAACTACAATAATCTGGGGTACATCTACCTGGAAAAATTTGATAATGATCAGGCCATCCTCTACATCAATAAGGCATTGACGATGATCAGGGAGCGTTTTGGTGAGAGTCATCGCTCCATTGGGATCGGGTACATGAATCTTGGTGCAAGCTATTCCAATAAAGGAAACCATGAAGAAGGGATCAGGTATTCAAAATTGGCGATAGAGAATATGAGAAAGTCAATGGGTGAAAACACTCCATTCATAAGTATTTGCCTTCTCAATATTGCCAACGGATTTAATCAATTGAATTTGTATGATTCTGCCGAACGCTATTATGATAAGTCGTTGAAATTCAGAATTGAGCTCTACGGGAAAGAGCATCATGAAATTGTAAACATGTACGGATATTTCACAGAGTTTTATCTGAATACAAAAAGATATGATGAGGCTTTTGCCTATTCCAGGGAGGCGATTGAAATTGCTTCCCGGGTATTACCCGAGAAACACAAGCACAGCGCTAGCAGCCACCTGGCATTATCCATGTGTTATGCGGCTACTGAACAATACCCGGAGGCCTTATCGGAAGTGCAATTCGCCATAATTGGCCTTATTCCGGATTTCAACAATACGGACCCGGGGTCGAACCCGGAACTTCCATCAGATATCATCTCCACGAGGATACTCCTGGATGCATTGATTCATAAACTGAGCGTTCTGACCGATTATTATGATGAGTCCGGCAATGTAAAATATCTCATTAATGCTTTTGAAACAGCTCAGAGTGCCGATCAAACACTGGATATGCTTCGTATTGAGTATCAGACACCCGATTCCAAAGAAATTCTGCTTGAGCGTTCAAAAGCTTTTTACGAAAACGCCATTGAGGTATCAATTAGCTTGCATGAATTAGATGAGAATGATGATTATCTGAATGAAGCGTTTAAATACATGGAGAAGAGTAAATCGATCCTGTTGCTGGAAAATGTTAGGAGCAACAGTGGCTTCGCATTCAGAAGCATGCCTGACTCTATTGCTATTGCGGAAAAATCACTTTCAAGGTCAATTTCATTTATCAAAGAGCAAATTTTTGAAGCGAAGAATCAAGAGGATACAGTTAAACTCACCAATCTTGAAGAGGAATTCTTCGGAAAGAAGCGGGATTATGATTTACTACTCAATCTGATTGAAGAAAAATACCCGGATTACTTTTCGGTTGAACATGCAAATTTCGAAACCTCCATTAAAAATGTCCAGCAAAGTTTAAATGATCAAGCGCTCCAGGTCAATTATTTCTACGGGCTGGACAACCTTTATATAATCGGTATTACCATATCTGATGTTGTTTCAATCGTTCAACCCCTTGATGAACAACTTGTTTCTTCAGTTGCTCAATTGGTTGACGGGTTTGAAAAGAAGCAATTTGATCCATCGGTATCTCGAAATCTTTACCAGAAAATTATGGCCCCTGTACTAGAACAGGCAGGATCGGCTTCACTTGAAGAGATTATATTTTTACCGGATGGCATATTACATTACTTCCCACTTGAAACGCTCGTAACTACAGAGGAGGATGAAGTAATCAGGTACCTTATTCAGGATTATGCCGTCAGTTATCTTCATTCAAACGCCATTGCCGAATCTGCTCAGAATTCTCCCGATACCGAATTAAGCTACATTGGATTTTCTCCGGGTTACAGTCGTGCTTCCAATCCGCTGCTTGCCTCCCGGTCTGCCAGTGATCTGGAACTTGCCTCGGAGCTTGATATGCTTCCTATGGCAGAAGCGGAAGTAAAATCATCGGCAACTATCTGGAATGGTAAGTCATTGCTGAATGAGGAAGCTACAGAGGAGAATTTTAAGAGACTGGCCGGCTCTGCAGGTATAATTCATATTGCCTCGCATACCATTATAGACGATACGGAACCGATGAATAGCAAGCTGGTTTTTTCCCCGGGTGCGGACACTCTTGAAGACGGTCTGCTGCATACATATGAATTGTATAACATGGAATTGAATGCAGAATTGGCTTGTCTGAGTGCTTGTAATACGGGGTTTGGGAAAATTAAAAGCGGCGAAGGTGTGGTAAGTCTTGCCAAGGGTTTTTTCTATGCCGGGGTACCTAATGTCATGATGACCCTCTGGTCTGTTCCTGACCAGTCCACATCGGTAATTATGACTGATTTTTATGAAGAATTGAAGAAAGGAAAGGGAAAAGCGGATGCCTTGCGTGAGGCAAAACTGAATTATCTTGAAACCGCCGATGGAAATTTGTCTAATCCTTATTACTGGGCAGCATTTACAATGATTGGGGACAACCAACCAATGGAATCGGGCAGCAGTACAAATACCTGGGTTGTGGTTCTTGGACTGCTGGTCGCTTTACCCGTTGGGATATTCCTCTTTAGGAAATGGATGTGAATTCCGTTTTCAGTGGGGGTTTGTGTTTAAACAAAAAGTCCGTTCTCCGTCAGTCTGCCTTTCCGATCCAACCACTTATCTTGCCACCACAACTGAATAAGATAAAGTCGTTACTTGTTGACTTATAGGCATTTACATTCGTATATTAAGTATATCTTCATTTGCAGCTATCTGCCAATTAATCATTTATGCTATGAAGAATATCGTTGCATATACCGTTATTTTGACAACCGTCTTTCCTGTCATATTTGGATCAACAGCCCATAGCCAGCAGAGACTTGACTTTGATTTTGATCAGTCCTGCAGTTATTACGGGGAAAAAATAACAGAAGATGTCTACAGCTTTAACTCGACGCAGGAAGCCAAAGATATCATTGGCAGAATTGTGAGCATTGTTGGACTAGAGCAAAATTTTATAATTAATGCTGCCAATGTCCCCAATGCGATGGCCACCATCAAGAATAATCAACGCATTATTCTTTACAGTCAGAATTTTATACTGAAAATCAAAAATGACACGGGCACTGATTGGGCAGGTATCAGCATTCTCGCACACGAAATTGGCCATCACCTGAATGGTCATACTATTATGCCCGGGGGAAGTCGTCCGGATATAGAATTGCAGGCGGACAAATTTTCAGGCTTTGTTTGTTCAAAAATGGGCGCAACACTGGATCAGGCCCAGGCAGCTATGAACCAAATTGCCTCGAGCTCAGGCTCCTCCACACATCCACCAAAAGGAGCAAGGCTGGAGGCTATAGCCATTGGGTGGAATCAGGGTAACAGCGGCAGCTCGCCACCGCCAAAGGACCCGGTAGTGACAAAGCCTACCGTTAATGAAAACGAAAATGTAATTACGAAAACTTCGGCAACGATTCAGATAATTTACCCGGGCGATAATTATGGCTGTAGTTTGCCCATTACAATTACCATTGGTGACAAGACCTTCAATCCCACCGGAAATTCCTTTCAGGTGTCCGGCATACCCTATGGTCCGCAACAGTATACCATTCAAGGTCAGGTTAATTGCCTTCTGATTGGAAATTGCCAGGCGTCCGGACAAGGCACCATCGACATCAGGGAAAACTCCATCTTTTACGTGCGATGGCAAAATACTGCTTACGCTCAGTGCACCATTCTATTGACAGATAATTAGGGACAAGTTCTGTTTAAATTAAACGTCCCCTGTTTCATTTCTATTTATCCCCGGAATTGGATTCATACATGATCATCGCATTTAACGCTCTTACGGCAGCATCTTCGATATCGCGCCGGGCGGATTCAGATAAATCCTCCCTGTCCAGCATAGATTGAACGAAGCATGCGGCGGTAGCGAAGCTTGCTGATTGTTCCCAAAAATCTTCATCTACTTCCTGACCGGCTGAAACATTCTGGTTTATGGCCTGCGCCAATTTACTGGAGTAAGCACCATCGAATTCACCAGACGCTTTAAGATCTTCGCTTTTTTTTGCATCGGCTTCCAATGCCGTTACCAGATCCAGCGCTCTCTGCACGTCGGTTTCGGCATCCCCGGTTTGAATTTGCTTTTGCCAGGATAAGGAGGTAACTCCTTCACATGCTTCAGAATAAGCATTCCTGTCGGTCTGTACGGTTTTGGTGGCCGGACTGCATTGAATGAATAAGGATATGCCAATTCCCAAAACTACATAGGCCAAATAAGTATTGAGAGTCTTCATGTGCTCAGAATTTATATGAAAGATCAGGTATTTGAATGATGATGGTATCTGCTTTGGTTACAATGGAAGTGCCATTCTCACTGTTCTTCTGAATCTCCGGTCCATAGGATATTATCCGAACCGCGTGATCGACCCTGAAACCTATGGCGCGACCGGTAGAATTTGCTTCGATATAAGCTAATCCGTCCTGCAGGTAGTCCTGTATATTGAATCTTAACTTAATGTAAACATGGTCACCACTTTTCAACTGGCAAGAGGTATTAGTTTCATTGAACGGGATAGTTTGCAGGTTGCCATCTATTTCCGGATCATTAACAATTGACAGTTCTATATCTTTAACAAATCCATCAGAGTTTAAACCCCTGTCAAAAGATGGTTCCGTCTCATATTGAATAATGTACCTTCTCAGGATATCTATGTCCGTAATAGAAATGGAATATGGGTCATCGAAATAATTCGCAATGGAAAGCCGGACCTGGTCCTCATCAACTTCAATAACCTCTATGGTTTTATTACCGACGAAATTCAGGTTTGTCAGATAATCACTTCTGGAGTTAATCACACTCTGAAGATTATTCTCCAGATTCTGTCTCATCGTGTTTGACAGATCACTTCTGTCCATCAGGGTCAGCAAAAAACACATGGTCTCTGTAAACCGCACAGATTGTTCCCAAAACTCATCGCTGACGCTTTGGCTGTCAGACATATATTTGTTGATAACGCTGGCTAGATGACTGGTAACCGTTCCTTTTAGTTTCCAACCCTGACTTAGCATGGAACTTTCCCGGGCGTCCATTTCCAGCGCTTCCCGTATTTCCCCGGCCCTGGCAGCATTGTATTCGTCACTCGGAGTTATTATCTGTTTTTGCCACGACAAGGTGGTAACACCTTCGCAAGCTTCAGAATATGCATCGCCAGTATCCTGTGACAATATCGGGTTTGACATCCAAAGGAACATGCAGGCTATTACAATCCGATATTTCATATTATATAATCTTCTGATTATCAGTCCGTAAGATAATTTACAAAAATCTTACTATGGAATTATCAATACAGTTAAATAATATGGGGTTGGGGAGGTTTTGCCAGGGTTGGTCATTCAAAAGCCGGGGCTTGAATTCAATTCGTGAGTCATAAAGAAACCCTTCCAAAAGTAGAAGGGTTTACCTTTAGCCTTATTTCAATTTCAATCTCATTGCGTTTTTAGTCTGCCCACCCTCCTCTCTGTATACCAATAGGCCACAACTACACTTAAATACTCTATGGCAATGAGCCAAAAACCAGGTTCTCCAAAGAATGAGAAATAATCGCCGCCATTGGGGATGATAAAAAGAGGAACAGTAATTATTGCATCCAGGATCATAGCACCAAGGAACATAACGGCTCCCAGTATGAATCCGTTGGTGTCAAATCCCTCTCTGTAGTATAGATGCGCACCGATTAGGGCAGCAGGAAGTATGACTATCATCAATGCATAATTTGCCTGCAGATCTGCATCGTCTGATATCGTAACGAAGTAAGAGCTTACGAAAGCCGTTATACCTATGATGTAGACTACCAGGGAGCTCAATAAAGCTCGTTTCATGTTTAAATTTGTCATGACAGATCCATTTAAATACTTTGGGTGATATTCTCACTCCAAACTCCGGACGCAGCGGTCCTGGCAGCAAAATCCCTGAAATCAACGGCCTGCCTGCCCAATACTTTTTCAACATCCGTTGAAATATCCTGATTATCAGGATTTCCTAAAACCTCCTTGAACAGGTAGCCAAAAAGCCAAACATAAGAGTCTGGTAAACCGGCCGCTTTCATTCCCGCCTTAAATTCTTCGATTGAAATTGGCTCATAATGAATTGCTCTTCCTGTAGCATTGGACATGGTTTCCACTACCTCCTTAAAAGTCATTTTCCTCGGGCCGGTGACAGTGATCGTTTCGCCGTTATACGCGTCATCGAGCATTACTTTAGTCACGACATCAGCGATATCGTTCACATCTACAAATGGTATTCTTGCTTCCGGCATAGGGAGCGCCACATTTCCGGCAAGAATGAATTCTTTGAATGCTCCTTCGCTGAAGTTCTGATTAAACCAGGAGGCCCGTACCAGCGTATAATTCAAGCCGGAATGAGCCACTATTTCTTCGCAGGCCTCAGCTTCTGATTCACCTTTTCCTGAGAGCAGCACTATTTTTTCCAGACCTTCCTTTAAAGCAGTCTCAGTTAATTTCGAAATGGCATCCCTCGCTCCCGGCACAGCTAAGTCAGGGTAATAAACGATGTAGGCGCGGTCCATACCCCTGAGCGCAGCTGCATAGGCGCCGGGATCATCCCAATTGAAGGCCGGACTGCCATTTCTGGATCCAATAGTTACGTTATGGCCCAGTTTCACTAAGTTTTCAACTACGCGGCTGCCGGTCTTACCAGTGCCACCGATTACTAAGATGTTGTGTTTCATTTTATTTTGAGTTTATAGTTCCAATAATGATAAATATGAAAGCCATCAAGGAAGTCCACATGCGGTACACATGGTATTTATTCCAGGCGACTTCGTAATAGTTTCTGAAATCCTTAAGCTCAACAGCACTCAATTCATCAAGTTGAAGAGCTTCCAGCGAATTGTTGAGAGGAACATTACCAAAGGCAGTTATTCCAAATGTTATTGCATATAAAATTGCCGCCAGAGACACCCAGAGGGTAGCCAGGCTCCGTGAATTGAAGAGATGAAAACCGGCGTCTGACAGCACAAAGAGCAGCGCGCCAAAAAAGATGACAAAGAAGAAGGGATTTAGAATTTCCTTGTTGATGGATTTCATTGCTTCCAGATAGGAGGTGTCCGAAATCTTGAGCGTACCGGGAATGACCGATACCTGCCAGGTGTAGAAAAAACCTCCTGCTAATCCGATCAGCAATAAGGTTGTAATGTGTATAAGCGTTTGAAGAGATTGACCGTTCATCGATACATCAAATTTTGTATGACACAAAGATGAATCAGTAATTACCTGGCAACTTGACACTTTACGCCAAGTTTTTGACAGTTTACGCCACCTGGCTATTTGGCGCGATACTCCAGTGGATTCAGATTAGTCCATCTTTTGAACGCACGGTTAAAAGAGCTTTGTTCGGAAAACCCCGTTTCAAAAGCGATCTCAGCAATGCTGCGATTGGAAGTGGCAAGAAGATTTTTCGCAATATTTTCCTGCGTTTTTTTAATGAGGTCTCTAAAAGTAACCCCGTGTTCTGCCAGTCTTCTGGTGAGTGTGCGGTTGCTCATGCCCATATGTTCTGCAATATTCACCACACTGGGAATGCCGCTGGGCAGCGCTTCCTTTATGAGTCGTTCGACATCTCTGGTAAATCGTCCTGAATCTGCTACTATACCTTCCGTTTCTTCTTTGACCCGCTCGACCAGAAACTTATTAATGCTCTCATCAGCTTTGGCTGTTCGCAATTGAAGGTCCTTCGTTTTATAGGCGATGTAATAACAGGGTTGTTCAAAAAGCAATTCACATCGAAAACCTTTTTTATGATTGGCTAGATCATTTGGCGCCTTATGCTTGAATGCGACCTGAACCGGCAGGATGTTGGTCTCTGTGATGGCCTGCAGTACCACTACTGTTGCCGATAAAGTAGCTTCATTAGAAAGTTCCACCCCTCTTCTGTGTGGCTCACGATGCAGATTGATATAAGATAGGCTTCCTCTGTCTTCAACTGTGAACACATACGTATCTGAAAGCAATTTGAAATAGCGCTCACTTCTTACAAAGATCTCTCCGGCCCATGAGCAGGTGCGCCAGGATAAGCCTAAAACCCCATAGTCATCAATTTTCATTTCCTGACCTACCCGAACAGCAAAGCCCGGCCCCAGCTTTTCATCCAATAATTCATGGGTCAAAAAAAACTGGTCGGAGGGCACTGCCTGTAGCTGCTCCATCTTCTCCGGTGACACCGGAAGGTCGGACAAGTCTTCTTTGCTAAGACCCTCAGATAATCCATGATTAACAATTTTCCTGTAAAGATTAATAGAGATATAGCTCATTGGCTGTAAATACCTTGGCTGGATAGTCAAGATAGTAAAAAATGAGAATTGCTATTGCTACTCTTAACTGAAGAGCATGATGTGGTTTGATTCTGTTCAGCGGGGTTACCTCGCAGACGCAAGGTGGTCCCGGCGCTGACATTAATTGGTTTTCCGATCAAATTTAGATTGTTCAAGTTGACGCCAGGCCATACCCTGGCGCATTTGATGAGGCCGCAAAGGAAAACAGGGCAGAAACTTCCGGCCCAAATCATAAAAAGTGAATGTGTATCAGGTAAAAATAGTATTTTTCAGCAGATAAAGTGGCCACAACTACGTAGTTCGGTGACTTGATCCTTCTTATATGCCACAAATAGTTGCTCACTTGGAACACTGCCTCGCATGATACAATTCATAAGAAAGATTCGTAAGAAAATGCTATCTGAAAACAGGATCAGTAAATACCTGATTTATGCGCTTGGTGAAATTATCCTTGTAGTGATAGGCATATTAATTGCGATTCAGATTAATAATTGGAATGATCTGAATAAAGAAAAGGCAATGGAGCGGCACCTCCTGACAGCTCTCCTCCAGGAATTTGAAGGCAATCTTGAAATACTTGATTCGACTATCTTGACAAACACCCGTAATTATGAATCTGCCATAATGATCGGTGAATTCACAGGTCCGTCATCGCCAGAATACAATGAAAAGGATATATCGACATTATTGGTTGGAGCATTTAAAAATGAAGCCCGATACATTCCTAATTCAGGCACAATGAATGAAATGATCAATTCTGGAAAAATGTCGATGATTTCTGACCCTGAATTAAGAAAAGCCATTTCTGAATGGCGTTCCCAATTGGAATTTATTAGTAATCAGGAATCGTATGTCATTCGGAGAAGGGACTCAAGCCAGGATTTTTTTATTAAGTTTGGCAACTTCAGAAGACATCTGGATATTATTGATGATGTGCTGCTTGATCCAACACCAGGTAGTTTTCCGGATAACGATTTTAAGTTCCTGAAAATGCAGGAATTTGAAAGCAACCTGTATCTATACATAGTAGCTTCCATAAACCTTAACAAAGCTTATTATTTACCACTCAAAGGCCAAACCGAAAGACTGATCCAACAAATTCAGAAAAATCTAACGCTTCCCTGATGACTCCTGCAATTAATCCTTCTAAAGGGATTCAAATTATACATTTGGTATTAAGTGAAAATCAGTTATCTAATTATCAATGATTTTCGCCCCACAAATCGCCCCACAATTCGCAGACAATTGGATTACCTCGCTATCGCTCGGTGATCCCGGCAGGGGGTGTGTCAACCAAAAGCGACGGAGACAAAGTTGCCTTGCTTTTTTGCTCCTGCACTCGCTGAAGCAAGCTTCGTTCGTTTAGGTGCATAAAAAAAGCCAGCCCGCTATTGCGGGCCGGCTTTTGGCTGCAGAGGAGAAGGTTTATGAACCATCTGTTCACCTTGAGTCATAATCGGTCATAGAAACGTGCTTGAAACGATTTAAATGATGTTTCTTGAGTAGTTATGACAACCTATATACGGTGTTATGCAGCAAAATCGCCCCACAAATCGCCCCAGACTTTTTGTTTTTCTGGGGCGATTTTCTAAATTCAGGGAGTATACATTCTCGAACCTGTCCGGCGAATTTCCAAACTTCGAATAATCAGTTTACTATGAAGATCACATATCGTTTTGAGCTTAGGAAGGATTGGAAAAATAAGAACGGCGAACATCCGATTGTTCTTAATATTCATCAGGACTCTGAACGAAGAAAACTATCCACCGGTATCAAGTTATGGCCGGAGCTTTGGGATGCGGAGAATCAGCAAATAATAATTCCCTCCGACCGGCGAATGGATCAGCTGCGTAAGAAATACGATCACGATTCAGTGCTCAAAAAGGACCTGCACGATTACCAGTCCGTCCTTGCAGTGATGCTAAAGAAGTTAAATGACATCGTCATGCGACATAAGCTTGACAGGATTCCAATTACCCTCGATATTCTGATACCCGAATACAATTCGGATGAAGATAATCCGGGTGGGTCAAATCGGAAAATAAAAGTCAACGTCTACGATTTTATTGACAAGTATATAGAAGATCACGAGCTGTCCCGTGCCAAAGGGAGTATTGTGGTGTACAAATCGCTGAGAAAACATCTAAAGAATTTCGAGAAATCCCGAATGAAGAAGATAACCTTTGAGGAGATGGATTATGATTTCATGTTGGCCTTTAAAAACCATCTGCTGAGTTGGGAGACTACTCATCCTAAGACGGGCACGGTTACCACCCTGGGAAATACCTCCATCAGCAAACAATTGGGCACATTGAAAACGTTCCTGGGATACGCGAAGAGGCGTGGCATTAAGGTTAATTCCGGATTCAGAGATTTCTCAGTCAAAAAAGATAAGCTTGAAGTCATCGCTCTGTCCGAACAAGAACTTAATAAACTACTAAACCTGGATCTGTCGAAGGATGCCCGATTAAATAAAGTAAGAGATGTATTTTGTTTCAGTTGTGCCACTGGATTGCGGTATTCGGATATGGTGCAGCTGAAAAGAGAACACATCAAACCTAATGAGATCCGGCTAACCATCAAGAAAACCAGGGAGCCCATGATTATTCCGCTGAATAAAATCTCTGCTGATATTCTGAAGAAATACGAATCCAGAGCCGATCCGCTGCCAATGATAACCAACCAGAAATTCAACATTTACATCAAAGAGATTTGCAAGAAGGCCGAAATCGATGAGGACATTGAAATTATTCGATACCGTGGCGCGGAGAAAATTTCCCAGGTGTTTAAGAAACACGACCTGATCAGCGCCCACACCGGTCGGAAAACTTTCGTTACACTATCTCTGGAAAAAGGCATACCGGCAGAAACCGTAATGAAAATTACCGGGCATTCCGATTACAAGAGCTTTCAGCGATATGTTAATGTTTCTGAGCAGCGGAAGAAGAACGAGATGGAGCGGGCTTGGGGGAGTCCTAATTTTAATTAAGTGAAGTGAAATAACCCATCAATAAGAAGTGGCCCCCTATTTATGATAAACTTTGATCGAATTATTTCTAATAGTCATCATAAAACTTTCCACTTTAATTGGTTCGCCATCAGGATCCTTGATTATTGCGGAATATGTCTCTTTTTGAAGAAGAGAATAGTTTATATCTGACTTACAACTTTTAAAAACTTTTTTAATGAATTTTTTATGGTCTTTACTCCCGATTAAATATATAGTTTCATTTTGACTTGCAATTTTTCTTAAATGATTGGAATATACACGTTCTCCATCTCGGTTAATGACAGTACTTCTCCCAATAATACGGATTCCGAATTTGCAATATTCCCCAGAGAAGTCAGATATATTATCTTCTCTTAGCTTTCTATTGGCATATCGATAAAGAAAATTTACAAGATTTGTTACCTCAGAATAAATTTGATGTGCATCTCTTTTTCTAGCCAAAACTTTTTCTCCCAAAAACGTTAACTCCTGAACCAGAACCGGATAGAAAATACCAACCTCGTCAATATCGGTGTACTTTTGAAAAAAATCAGCAATCTTATCGTTGTCCATCTTTTCCTTCATAAAGTCTTGAACGAATTGGTCTAGTATTTCGGCATGTTCCTCTTTTAATAGATCATAGCATGCAAATAAATCCATAGACTCCCTCTGATACTTAGCTATGTAGGATTTTGCTTTTTTCAAAAAAGCAAAAGAAATAAAAGCCATAGAAGCTTTAACTATATTTTCATTTTGATGCTCACCTTTCTTTAGGCGAATTATCATTTCACCATTCTGAATATATTGGCTCTCAGATTGAGTATTTACATCAATCCATTCTACTTTTATTTTTTTTATATCAATGTGCTTCACTCGCTTTGATACCTTGCGCAAATAGTCATTAATCTTACCTTGCAAGTCATATTTAACATACGTTCTATCAAAGCTTTTTGAGACTATCTTTAAAAACTTGCTAACAAGGGCTACGAATTTTTCGAACTTTTCTGGATTGAGTAAGAAGTAGATTAAGATTCCAGCCAATGTGGCAGTGGATAGTTGCCAAGCTGAAATTTCAAAATCAAAGAAAAAGTTAAACTCTATAGCGCTATAAATCTTTATCATTAATATATTCTGAAAATAACTTAATGGCCTCAGGGCTGTCAGAGACTAATTTAATTGTTCCTTCCTCTGGAAAAATTGAATGAAGATTTTCCAAAGTAATTATCTCCTTCGTGAATTTGCATTTCAATTCTCCTCTATTAATTTTTTCCAACAAATTCAACTTTATCAATAGGACTTCTAGATCGTTATCATGAACCGCATTCAATTTTGCCTTCATACATGCATTATTTAGAACAAGACACCTAATTCTTTATTACCTTGGGTTCCCCCAAAAAATCCAAAATTAAATTAGCAAAATTTAATGTTTTAAGCATCCCTATTTATGTGGATTTTCTGACTTGCCTATCATGCTAGATTATCTGGTACATTTTGACCCCTTAACTGGAGGTAGAGTATTACTTGGTACGCATTGTCAAGTTCTAGCATGACTTTTGATCCATGTCCGTCAGATGGGCGTAATTATCACGCCACAAATACCATCTCAACACAATATAAATGGACAAGGCTGCAGAATTAGGTTTCGCTCAATACGTAATTCGCGAACTGGTCGGATATTATGATTATTCTGCAAATGGTTGTGATCGACTACAAGCCTATTTGTTAGGGAGAGACCAATTCGTCAATAGAAACCTGTCACTTGACACCTATATGAATTTCATCAAATGGCGTGGAGTGTTTCTTGTCACACTTCTTATCCTGGGGTTAGTCACTATAATCTGGCTCACTATTATTCTTTTCAAGGCCATATCAAATGGATCCATAGCCTATACCTCAATGGCAGTTATAGTTATAACCTCCGTCGTGGCAGTTTTAGTTTTCCTGCAAAGCAAGTTTTTTCTCAACTACAGCCAGACAAAATACCTGCTTAAATTCATTCAGTCCGATGTAGTCAACAAAGCGGCATTTATTCAACTAGACCTGAATGATCCAGAGGCCATTGCACAATTTCAGTCCGCCTATTTATTGAATAGACCTTATGTTGAAAAGAAATTATCAGAGGTTAACCTGGACCGGACTGAAAAACTTTTACTCCTGGACTACCTTGTCGGAGAACCAGGATCTTTGAATGAAAGTATTAACAAGCTCTATCATCAAAATCCTAAGCTTAGTAAAAGAGGAATATTTGCTGTTTTAGGAGACATTCTGAATACGGATGAAGATAATATTCGCAAAGGTCTTCCGGAATTAGAAAAGATCAGAAATCAATCCGGTCCACTTAGTGCTAAACGCAAGCAGCAGTTGGTCCAGGTTCAGGAGATCTTCAGGCGCGCCAATTTTTTGCACATCGTAAGCGAAATAGAAGACCGCCTGAATCAGGCTGACCGGTAAAGTCAAATTATTCTCAATTAAGGGGTACTACCCAACTACCTACCCAATTCCCATTCTTTCCAACTTCCCCGAAAAACAAAATTCGTATGGAAAGAATTGAACTAACTCCCACGGACCGGGCCGAACTGGTAAATGAAATTACCAATGCTCTGTTTAACAGATTATCCGAACTAAAGGAGCTCTCACAGGAAGACGAACTCATTCAGATTCCGGAAGCCATGAAGATCCTTGGCAGGTCCAGATCTACCATAAATAACTGGCGTAAGGAAGGATTCCTCAAGGACCAGGTGATCAACACCCGGGTCTATTTCAAGAAATCAGATGTACTGAACGCCGGAAGAAACTCCCGCCGGGCATTCTCAAGGGTCAAATAATCGGAACCATGAAGCTTTTCAAAGAAGATTCCACGGATCCTACTATTAAGATGATCCAATACCTCATGAGTAAATATGACTTCAGGAATAACGAAATCTTGAATGTAGTTTTTGCCAGTGAAAAAGGAAAAGAGAATGTTGAACAAATCAATCCGAATAACCTGTACCTTGAAGCAAAGCAAGCCGGATTTCGCTGCTCCATCCAGGACATCAAAATTTTCCTGAGTTCCGATTATATCCCAAAGATAAATCCACTTCTCTCCTATTTTGAAAATGTTGAGCAATGCTATTCTCAGCAAGAGGATGGCGATTATGTCCAGCGGTTCAGTGAGTATGTAAAGGTAGCAGACCAGGAGCTATTCGGAGTGCAATTCAAGAAATGGTTGGTACGCTGTATTGCCTGTGCCCTGGAGGATGAATTTTTCAATAAACAGGCACTCATCCTGGTCCAGAATAAACAGAACAGTGGCAAGACAACCTTTACCCGATTCCTGGTACCAGCAGCACTGGAGGAATACAAAGCGGAGAATATCTCCACGGACAAAGACAGCCTAATTTCCTTGACCGAGAACTTCATCATCATACAGGATGAACTCTCCACGATGACCCGAACAGAGATCAATGCCCAGAAAGCATTGATGAGTAAGTCGAGCGTAAAAGTGCGCCATCCCTATGCGCGAAAGACCACGAAGAATCCGCGAAGGGCTTCTATAATCGGATCCACCAACAAAGCAGAATTCCTGACCGATGAAACCGGGAGTGTCCGCTGGCTATGTTTTACTGTCCAGGAAATTGATTGGGCCTATAAAACCGATATTGACATTGATAAGGTCTGGGCGCAGGCCTATCAGCTGTATAAATCCGGATTCAAATACCAGATGACCACTGTAGAAATCCTGGAGAATGAAAACCTGAACAGTACCTACAAAACCTTGTCGACCGAGGCTGAACTGATCCAGCGGTTTTATTCTCCCGGCACTAAAGAAAAAAATGATGCTTTCATGACCGCCACGGAGATGGGTGAAGAACTGATGATTCAGACCAATTCCAAGTTTAAGCTTTCCCCCATGGAAATTGGAAAAGGCCTGGTCCTGTTAGGCTTCAACCAGGTGCAGGTCCGTAAGGAAGGAGACCGTATCCCGATAAGAGGATATTACATTTTAAAGAATTAACCCTGCTACCATGCTACAATCAATATATACTACTGAATATAAGATAGTTACCTGTAGTAAGGATAAAATAAATGACCTGCTACACCTTACTACAAAGAGGCAATGGTAGCAAGGTAGCAGGTGCTACAAACGATTTTAAAAATAAAAACATGAATGCAGAACAGGCAAATCGCATCCCGATTCCGGACTACCTGGCCAGCCAGGGTATCCAGCCGGCCAGGACCTACGGAGGATATCTGATGTATAAAGCTCCCTGGAGAGATGATACTCATCCTTCGATGAAAGTGGATCTGAAGAAGAACCTGTGGGTGGATTATGGAAACAGCAATGCCGGAGGAAGCCTCATTGACCTGGTTCGTAAAATGAAACCTGAACTAGACGTTAGTGGTGTACTCAAAGACCTATCCTCTTTTTCTTTTCAAAGGCAAGCGTCTGTCAACAAGTCCGAAGTTAAAGGCAGAATACAGATAGAATCCATCGGATCCATTGGCAACAATAAGCTGCTGAATGCCTACCTGAACGAACGGGGAATAGATGTAAAGCTGGCCAACAAATTCTGCAGTGAAATCTATTACAAAACTGGTGGCAAATCCTATTTCGGGATTGGTCATGAAAATGAAAAGGGTTGGTCCATCCGGAACAAATACTGGAAGGGGTGCACAGGTCAGGGCATCACCCATCACAGGACAGGCTCTCACCAGGTGGCAGTCTTCGAAGGAATCTTCGACATGATCAGCTACAAGCAGCTGGCTACTTACAGCAGTAGACAATCGGATTTATTGATCCTGAATTCAACGGCTAATCTTAACAGAGGAATCGATGCCCTCCAGGGATATGAGAAAATCAACCTCTTCCTGGATAATGACCGGGCAGGGAATGAAGCCACTCAAAAGATCAGGGACGAATATCCATTCAGCAAGGATAAGCGCTGGATCTACAGCGGATTCAAAGACTTCAATGAGCTTCTTGTTTCAAAAATTGCACGTAAAAAGAAATTAGCCAACGCGCCGGAAGCAAGCCATGTTTTGGTAAGACCAAAACGCTTGCTTCCGTAACCTACGGAAGGACTGTTCACTTCGTTCACAGTTAAGGAAAATGAGCCGCCCGAGGAAAGACAGAAAAGACAAGAAATCGATCCGGTTCACCTTTCGGATGACAGAGGAAGAATTCCGGATGCTGGCGGTGATGGCAGAATATTATAATACCTCCGGCGGTGAAGTGATAAGGGCCTGTGTATTCAAACCCCGAACGCTGAAACCTGTGAAGCCGCTGGTTGACCGCAAAGCGTATGGTGAGCTCAAGCGGATTGGCAATAACATCAATCATATTGCCAGGCATTTGAATTCCGGAATGAAAGCGGATGCTGGCGAAATAAAAAAAATAAGGGAAGACTTGAACAGACTTATTAACCAGATACTCCATGATCGCTAAACAGTCCATCGGTAAATCATTCATGGGTGCCCTGGATTACAACCTCAAAAAAGTGGGTCATCCGGATCCTGGTCAGCGAGCGACCTTGCTGGAAACCAACAGTCAGTCCATGGAGCGGAACCAGATCCTGGCCGAGCTGATGATGATGAAACAAATGAATCCCCGACTGCAGCGTAACACCTGGCATACGAGTCTGAATTTTCCAAAAGAAGATAAGCTGTCTGATAAAAAGATGCTGGCCATTGCCAGGGAATATATGACCAGGATGGGATTTGATAATAACCTGTATTTCATCTTTCGCCATCACGATGCCGGCCATACACATGCCCATGTCCTGGTATTGAGAAACCGGTTTGACGGAACTGTGGTCTCAGACAGCAATAATTACCGGAGAAGTGAGCAGATAATTCGCGATCTGGAAAAGAAATACAAGCTGGAGGAAACCCAATCCAGTAAGAAGGCCATCCGACGAGCTCCTACGAAGAATGAAATTGAAATGGTTGTCCGGACCGGCCTGCCTTCAATCAAAATGGAATTGCAGGATATGGTGGCGCTGGGCATTCAGCATTCCCGATCTATTAGCGAGTTCATTCAAAATATGGAGAAACAAAATATTCATCCCCTGTTCAACCAGGCTTCGACCGGACGAGTTTCAGGAATCTCATATGCTTATGGAGACTTCCTGATCAAGGGTCAGAAGCTCGGCAGGCAATTCACCTGGGGGAACATTATTAAACAAATTGAATATGAAAAAACTAGAGACGGCCAGGAAATTAGCCAGGCAAACGATCGAACAAGGAGAATCCTCGACACTCAGGGAAGAACTTCAGGTGGAAGAGCTTCTTCAACAGATGGAAGAAATGAAGATAGCACTGGAAGGAGTCAATCAGCAGTTCGGGGAGAATCAGAATTCATTCATAAGCAGCCTGGAAGAAATGGGAAGTGTCATGGGGAATCAGCAGATTCTTCATCAGGAAATTCAAGAAGTGAAAAAAGAGATTCTGGAATTCAGGAAAGCCAGGGACATCGGCAGCTGGATCCTGAGAATGGTGTATTTCGGTCTGATCATCGTGGTGGCAATAAATTTGGTGATGTTGCTGGGGTTTTTAATGTAGTAGGTATTGATGAAGAAAATCAAGGTAAAACAAAAAGAAAAAGAGGAATCGGACGATAACTTTTTTTTAGGAATGTATTGAACAATGACGCAGTAGGAACTTAAAAGAAGAAACATTTTATTGCCTATTTTAGGTTGAGAATTTTAGCAGAAATTGCTACGTTTAGCTTTTTATTGCCTCATGTGTGGCATATTTTGTCTACACAGACTTGTACCCAATGTGAAGAAATAGAAACCACTTCACAAATTCGTAACTTAAAACAATGAAATACTGGGAAGAGATAAATGTAAAGTTGAAACCTTGGGTTGACACTGATTTAAATAAAACAGTAGTAGACCTTTTTGCAGGTTGTGGTGGACTTTCTCTAGGTTTCGAAGCTAATGGTTTTCGAACAATTGGTTATGAAATGGACGAACCTGCCACCCAGACATATAATAAAAACTTAATTGGAAAGTGTTATAACGAAAAGCTTACAATTGAGTCAGAATATCCAAAAGCAGATATTGTCATTGGGGGACCACCATGTCAGCCATTCAGCGTTGGTGGTAAGCAACTAGGATTAAAAGATTCGAGAGATGGATTTCCGATATTCTTATCCGCAATTGGACAACTTAACCCAGAAGTCTTGATGTTTGAAAATGTAAGGGGAATGCTTTACAAGAATAAGTGGTATTTAAAAGAAGTCATTGAAGAGCTTGAAAGCCTAGGTTACTTTATCAATTATGCCCTTTTGAATGCTTTGAACTATGAAGTTCCACAGAACAGAGAACGGGTAATTGTCATCGGGGCAAAGAAAAAAATCAGCCTTCCAAAAAAGGTGAACAGAAAAGTAACGGCAGGTCAAGCATTAGGGGGGCTAGCATTTCAATTTGATGAAGATTCTAAGTTTTTCACGGAATCCATGGACAGATATGTTGCCAAGTACGAAAGAGCCTCCAACTGTATTAATCCTCGAGACTTATACTTGGATAGACCCGCGAGAACTTTAACATGTAGAAATTTAGCAGGTGCAACAGGAGATATGCACCGAGTTAGATTAAAAGATGGTAGACGACGAAGAATTACGGTTAGAGAAGCTGCCAGACTTCAAAGTTTTCCCGATTGGTTTAAGTTCTCAGGAACAGAAACAAATCAATTCAACCAAATTGGCAATGCGGTTGCGCCTTATTTTGCATATCACTTGGCATTAAATATCAAGAATTATTTTACAGTTGATGTAGAAAACCAATATATCACTACAGAGAACGACCAACTAAAATTATTTGAGAATGAAGCAGTATATCAGTCCCGTTAAATCCAAAACCTTTAGCAAGAAAAGCAAACAGGTACAGGAACTGATAAACACCACGCTTTATATCCTGGACACATTTGGAATTCCTTTAGATTCAACTTCAAGAAGGTTGGAAAGAATGGCAATTGCATTTCTAGCCAGCGGTGACATTAAAAAATTCTCGGATATTAAAAATGCAAAAGACTTAAACAGTGGTCATTCCCTAAAAACTAGGGATATCATCATTTTTGTCAACAAGTATTTTGGAGAAGACATTAGCTCTGGGTCTTATGATGATATTCGTAGAAAAGACCTCAAATTGCTTACGGTTGCAGAAGTTATTCTTCAGTCGAGTCCAAACTCTGCCACAAACGACTCAACAAGGGGGTATTCAATCAATCCAACATATGCTGAACTTCTAAGAGCATTTGGATCAAAGAATTGGGAAAAAATGGTCTCTGATAAACTCAAAAATATCGAACCGCTTAGTAAAAAACTTAAACGTCAAAGGGAAATTGCGAAAGTAAATGTAACTCTTCCTTCGGGTGGTGAGTTAACTTTTTCCTCAGGAGAACACAATGATTTACAAAAGGCAATAATTGAAGATTTTCTTCCAAGATATGGACATGGTGCTGAGATACTCTATGTTGGTGACACTTCTGACAAATACCTCTACTTGGAAAAAGAAAAACTCGAGAAATTAAACTTCTTCGAGATTTCACACGAAGAATTACCAGATGTAATTGCATACTCAAAAAAAAAAAATTGGCTCTATTTGATTGAAGCGGTGCACTCATCGGGTCCAATTAGTGAATTACGGTTAATACAACTTCAAAAGCTGACTCAGGAATGCAAAGCAGAAATTGTATATGTAACCTCATTTTTAACCAGACCGAAGTTTCGACAATTTATGACTGACATTGCTTGGGAAACTGAAGTTTGGATTGCGGATAATCCTGATCACTTAGTCCATTTTAATGGCGACAAATTTTTAGGGCCATACAAAAAATAAATACACTTTTACAACAATAGCTTCCTATCGTCAGCTATGACAATATAATCTAGCCATTAAAGTTTTTTATTTGTACTTATAAATAAGTTCATTGCTTGCTCTGAGATAATTATAATAGGGCATATTCTGAGTAATACTAGAACTTAATTTCGCCCCACAATTCGCCCCACAACAAATAATAAATCCCCTAAATAACTGACTATTAGCTACTTAGGGGATCACTATGCAGAGGAGGAGGGATTCGAACCCCCGGTACCTCGCGGTACAACGGTTTTCAAGACCGCCGCATTCGACCACTCTGCCACTCCTCTTTGTATTTCCCGACCGGTCGTTTTCCGAACGGGATTGCAAATGTATTTTGTTTTTTATTTCTGTCCAAACAACTCCGGCAAAATTAATCGTAATGCCGCAATTCGCGTATCCCGGATATCCGGTGCGCATGGTGGATACTCGCGTTTACTTCGTACCCTACCAGTAAAATGATACTCAGGATCTCCAGGTAGATCATCAGCGCAATCAGGGCGCCGAGCGAACCGTATAGTTTGTTGTATGTTCCGAAATTATCCAGGTAAAAGGAGAAAAGATACGAGGCAAGAACAGCCAGGATCGTCGCAAGGAAGGCGCCGATTGAAAAGAACCGCCAGTTGTAATGCACTGCCGGCCCGTAATAATAGACCATCGAAATAACGGTAAAGAACGCAATAAACAGGATCAGGAACCGGCTCAGAAAAAGCAGCCCGACAGAATGATTCTGTAAGTTCAGCCATTCAATAGACTGAATACTGTCCACGATCAGGTTTCCGACAATTAACAACAGCGCACTCAGCATCAGCACAAACGCAAACATGATGGTCAGCAGGGTCGCCACCATCCGCATTTTCAGAAAACCCCGCTTTTCAATAGTCCTGTAACAAGCATTGAACGCTTTCATTAACGACAGCATCCCGTTCGTAGCCAGGTACAGGGAGGTCACCGCACCAAAAGTGAGCAGTCCGCCGCGGGTATTCTCCACGATATCTTCCACCGTCAGGTAAGCCGTACTGTACATATCCGAACTCATGAAATTGCTGATAAATTCCATGATATTGTCCTGGCTCACTTCCGGGATTACTTCGTGAATGTAGGGCGTCAGGGTAAAAAGGAATATTATCCCGGGAAATATGGCTAGGGTAAAATTAAATGCCACGGCATTGGCCCGGTCAATGATCTCATCCTTGGTGATCTTCTGCAGAAAAACATTGATCACTTCATAAAGGGTAAGATCCTCGTAGCGCTTAAACCGGATACTCTTGAGCCAGTTGATGAGCGCAGCATACCAGTCGGATTCGACAATATAATTAACCAGGCGTTTTTTCATCGGGAAAAAAGGGAGCCAGCGCTTCTCGCATCTGATCAGGCATCTTACACGGCCTTCCTGTTTCTTTTTTTACGAAAACCAGTGTTGTTTCCCCCTCATGGATCAAGTTATCAGATTCGTTGTAGATTTCATAAAAAAACTTGATCCGCACCCCCGGCATGGTCTTGATGATGGCATGAACCGAAAGCATTTCATCGTACGTGGCCGGTGCATGATACTTCGACCAATTCTCCATTACCGGCATGATCACGCCGTCTTCCTCCATGGATTTGTAGCTAAGCCCCAGTGCCCTCATGCTCTCAACACGTGCTGCTTCATAGTATGCCGAGTAATTCCCGTAGTAGACATAGCCCATCTGGTCAGTGTCTGCATATCTCACGCGAAGCCGGGTCTCGTGACGGTACATAGGCTATCGGCCTTCCCTTTCCGCCTCACGCGCCTTCCGCATTTCAATAGACAGCTGCCGCTGGTAACGCCGGGCATTGGCGTTGTGATCTGCGATGTTCGTGGCAAAATTATGGTAGCCAGAAAAATCCTCACGGGCGCACATGTAGATGAATTTATGATCCTCATAGTTAAGGACCGCATCCAGCGAGCGGATTGTCGGCATGTTGATAGGGCCCGGAGGCAGGCCTGCATTCTTATAGGTATTATAGGGAGAATCAATCTCCTTATGAACATTCAGCACCCGCTTGAGCGTAAAATCTCCCGAAGCAAAAACAAGCGTGGGATCCGCCTGCAGGGCAATACCACGGTTCAGCCGGTTCATGTACAACCCGGCGATCCGCGCACTTTCATCTGCTTTAACACTCTCCGCCTGCACAATGGAGGCCAGGGCCGACACCTCCCGCGGTTTAAGGCCGATCGAATCAGCCTTTGCCGTCCTTGATTCATTCCAGAATTTGTGATATTCCTGGTTCATCCGCTCAATAAGTGCCGGTCCGCTTACATCAAAATATACTTCATACGTATTCGGAATAAACATTCCGATGATGTTCTCATCATTCCAGCCTTCGTCGTTGGTAGCGATATAATTCTCCAGGGCTTCATTAAATTCCGTCTCCGTCAGGAGAATATTGTCCGTGATTTTCTCACCAATCTCCTCCTTCAGGCGGATATTATTAAAAGTAATATTCACCGGTGCCTGCTGCCCGGACCTGAGCAGCCTTACAGCTTCCAGGTTGGTCATATCCTTGGTGAGCAGATACCTTCCTGCTTTCACCTGCTCATTATAATTCATCAGTTTGGCAAGGAAACTGAATGAAACCAGGTCATTCACATAATGTCCGTCATACAACCTGTCCTGTACATCCTTGAAGGTATCCCCGCGTTGCACCAGGAAATACCTGTCCTCCCCTTCCACCAATATATTGGGAGAATACAACATCTGCCAGCCATAAAAAGCGAATGACGACAACAGGATCGTCAGCAGCAACATCACGATTACAACAATTTTTTTCCTGGTCATAACAGCGCAAATCTAGTGAATCAACAGGTTATGCCTATCATTTTTATAACAGAAATCCCCGTGGTTAAAATTCACAATTCAATAATTCACCGTAATTTAGATTAACAAATCTTTATCGTCATGACTGCACAATTAATGAAAATCTACCCGGACAACCCGGAAATGAAAAAGATCGAGCAAGTCGCAGAGGTTCTTCGCGAAGGGGGCCTCGTTATTTATCCAACGGATACTATTTACGGCGTCGGATGTGATTTGTTTAACCGGAAGGCGGTCGAACGGGTTTGCCGGCTGAAAGGACTGCGGCCGAAGGACATGAACCTTTCGTTTATCTGCTACGACCTGAGCGATATCAGCCACTATGTCAAACGTTTGGACACCCCTGATTTCAAACTTCTGAAGAAATCCCTGCCCGGGCCATTTACCTTCATTCTGGAGTCCAACAGCAACGTCCCCAAAATTTTGGACGTCACCAAAAAAACCGTAGGGATCCGGATTCCTGACCATACCATTCCAAGAATGATCGTCAAATCCCTCGGCAATCCGATCGTTACCACCTCGTTGAAAGACGACGACAAGATCATTGAATATATGACTGATCCGGAGGTCATGTATGAATCGTTCAAGCACCAGGTCGATATTGTCATCGACGGAGGCTATGGAGGAAACATCCCTTCCACGGTGGTCGATTGTACCGGCGACGAATATGTGATCCTGCGGGAGGGCCTGGGCGATATCCGTGAATTTGCCTGATGGTGCTGATTGACCTTCAGTACCTTCCGAGCCTGGAATTTTTCTGCCGCATCAACAGGGAGAATGAAATTTTGCTGGAGGGTCATGAGAATTTTACCAAGCAAACGTACCGGAACCGGTGCTACATTCTCGGGGCAAACGGACCGCTGATGCTGAATATTCCGATTATCAGGGGCAGAAGCAATATTCCCATCCGCGAGGTACAGGTGGATGACCGGGAAAACTGGAGGGCAACTCACTGGAGATCAATAATATCCGCGTATGGTAATGCGCCTTTTTTCGAATATTACGGACACTATTTCAAAAAAGAACTGGAAAAGCAGGGAAGTTTTCTGTGGGATATCAACCTGCGCCTGCTGACATTATGTCTGAAATTACTCGAAATGGATGTTCCCAAAATTTCGATCAGCGATTCCTATCATAAAAACCCCTCAAAGCCGCTGATTGACCTCAGATCGGTAATTCATCCAAAAAAATCACCTGAAGGCAATTCATTTTACAGGCCGGTTCCTTATATTCAGGTTTTTGGCAAAGACTTTGTACCAAACCTCAGTATCATAGACCTGTTATTTTGCCAGGGGCCTGATGCCCGCCGCATTCTAAATGATTCAGACGTATCCTGAACATTTAAATCTCAGGTAATGTTTTTATTCTAATTAATGGTATGTTGTATGGTAATTCTTTATCATATATCATACATTTACATAGTATATTTTTAACAGATTGCTCAAATATGGAAGCTAAATTTTCAAACAGAGTTAAGGAGGTTATATCCCTCAGCAGGGAAGAGGCGTTGAGACTTGGGCATGACTACATTGGGACAGAACATCTCCTTTTGGGGATGATCCGCGAAGGTGAAGGAGTGGCTGTAAGTCTATTGAAGAAGATTGGAATTTCCCTGGAGGAGTTACGCGCCGCCGTCGAAAAAGTATCGAAGGGCACGGCCTCACACGACGTGAAAAACCTCGCAAATATTCCCCTGACGAGGCAGTCTGAAAAGGTTCTGAAGATAACCTACCTGGAAGCCAAGATATTCAAAAGCCAGTTGATCGGAACCGAGCACCTGCTCCTTTCGATCCTGCGTGACGAAGATAATATTGCTACACAGATCCTGGAGAAATTTGATGTCAACTATGACGTGATCAAGGAGCTCTTGGAGTACCAGACCGAAAATCCGATGGCTTCATCGGACACCGATGATCCGGATGATGACGGATCAAAAATTTTCGGCGGTACCGCAGGTGGCGGCAAGGAGAAGAAAGGAAGTGAAAAATCCAGGACTCCTGTGCTGGATAATTTCGGAAGAGACCTGACCAAACTGGCTGAAGAAAATAAAATGGACCCGATCGTCGGTCGGGAAAAGGAAATTGAACGTGTGGCACAGATCCTGAGCCGCCGTAAAAAGAATAACCCGATTCTGATCGGGGAACCGGGTGTTGGTAAAACGGCTATTGCTGAAGGCCTCGCCCTGCGTATTGTCCAGAAGAAAGTTTCACGCGTCCTTTTCGGTAAGCGTGTGGTAACCCTTGATCTTGCCTCCCTCGTGGCAGGCACCAAATACAGGGGACAATTCGAGGAAAGGATGAAGGCCGTGATGAACGAACTCGAAAAATCACCTGAAGTGATTCTGTTCATTGATGAACTTCATACCATCGTCGGCGCAGGTGGCGCTTCCGGCTCACTGGATGCGTCCAATATGTTTAAGCCGGCCCTGGCAAGAGGAGAAATTCAATGTATTGGAGCCACTACGCTGGATGAGTACCGTCAGTATATCGAGAAGGACGGCGCCCTCGCCAGAAGGTTCCAGATGGTGATGGTCGATGCGACAACGCCGGAAGAAACTATCCAGATCCTGGAGAATATTAAGGAAAAATACGAAGAGCACCACCACGTCAACTATACCGATGAGGCCATACAGGCTTGTGTCAAGTTGTCTGACAGGTATATCAGTGACCGTTATCTTCCGGATAA
This sequence comes from Bacteroidia bacterium, assembly GCA_030432655.1. Lineage (GTDB taxonomy): Bacteria > Bacteroidota > Bacteroidia > Cytophagales > Cyclobacteriaceae > JAUILA01. The sequence goes on along the minus strand of JAUILA010000021.1, from coordinate 42,375 downwards.
GGCAATTGATGTACTGGATGAGGCAGGTGCCCGTGTGCATATTAATAATATTCATGTTCCCGATAACATTGTGAAGCTGGAAGCTGCAATTGAGGATATCAAGGAAGAAAAGAATCAGGTAGTAAAGAGCCAGAAGTACGAAGAAGCGGCCCGTCTGCGTGACAAAGAGAAAAAACTCCTTGAACAGCTGGAGCAGGCCAAGGTGGAATGGGAAGAAGAAACAAAAAGCCGAAGGTACGAGGTGGATGAAGACAATGTGGCGGATGTAATCGCCATGATGACCGGCATCCCGACCAAACGGATCGCACAGAAAGAAAGCAACAAGCTGCTCGGAATGCAGAAGGAGCTCAGCGATAAAGTTATCGGCCAGGATGAAGCTATCAAGAAACTCACGAAGGCCATCCAGCGTACACGCGTTGGTCTGAAAGACCCTAAAAAACCCATTGGTTCATTCATATTCCTCGGTCCGACCGGGGTGGGTAAAACAGAGCTGGCTAAAGTTCTTGCCACTTACCTGTTTGATAAGGAAGACAGTCTTATCAGGATTGACATGAGCGAGTACATGGAGAAATTCTCCGTATCACGTCTCGTAGGAGCGCCTCCGGGCTATGTTGGTTACGAAGAGGGCGGTCAGCTTACCGAAAAGGTACGACGTAAACCCTACAGTGTTGTGCTCCTTGATGAGATCGAGAAAGCACACCCGGATGTATTCAACCTGTTGTTGCAGGTGCTTGACGAAGGTATACTTACCGACGGACTTGGACGCCGCGTGGATTTCCGGAACACCATCATCATTATGACTTCCAATATCGGGGTACGCGACCTGAAGGATTTCGGTGCGGGAATCGGATTCTCTACTTCAGCCAAGCAGGCAAGTGAAGATGAGATCATGAAATCCACCATACAGAACGCGCTTAAAAAAGCGTTCAGTCCGGAGTTCCTTAACAGGCTTGATGATGTTATTGTCTTCAATTCGCTTCAGCGCGAGGATATTCACAAAATCATCGATCTTACCCTGGAGAAATTGTTCATTCGTATCACCGACCTCGGATATACCGTTGAGCTTACTAAGAAGGCCAAGGATTTCCTTGCCGAGAAAGGGTATGATCCTCAGTACGGGGCCAGACCGCTGAACCGGGCAATTCAGAAATACCTGGAAGATGCTGTTGCGGAAGAAATCCTTAAGGGTGAAACGGACGAAGGATCTATCATTGTAGCAGATTACGATGGCAAATCGGATGAGCTGACACTGAAGATCAAAAAACCGAAAGCTTCCAAAAAGGAAGAAAAAGAAGAGTAAATTAACAACTCCGGAGATTTTCTTCGGGGTTTTTTTCTATCTTATGGTACTGCTACTAACCCGCTTACCCATGAGATACCTGCTTATTTTCACCATTCTCCTGATTTCTTTCTCAGGCATTGCCCAGGACACCGATTACCAGGCCAAAGTAAAAACACTCGACAGCACCATTGAAACGCTCTACGCCGTTATTTCGGGGGAGAAAGGGGAAGCCAGGGACTGGGAATTGTTTAAATATTTATTTGTACCCGAAGCAAGGCTGATTCCCAGCGGAAAAAACCAACAGGGGAAGGTTTCCTATTCAGTAATGTCCCCGGCCGATTACGTGGAGAGCTCCGGTTCGTATCTGGAGGCCAATGGTTTCTTTGAAAAGGAGATCAGCCGTGAAACCGATCGTTTTGGTAATGTTGTTCAGATTTTCAGCACGTACGAATCCTATCATTCAGAGTCCGACGATGAACCTTTTGCCCGGGGTATAAACAGTATCCAGTTACTGTTTGATGGGGAAAGATGGTGGGTGATGAGTATATTCTGGCAATCTGAAACTGCCGAATTTCCTATCCCGGATCAGTACCTCGATTAACCGGCACCAACACTCAGCCGGAGCTTAATACGATCCGTGATATTTGCGAAGGCCCCATTCCAGTGATATGAGTACCAGGATAGCAATGAACAGCCAGAAAAGGTCGATGGCGGGAAAATAGGTTTCTTCGCTGTGAATCACTCCCTGCGCTTCCAGGTTTTCATAACGGGATTCAAGTTCATTCCATTGATTGAGAGAATAGAACGAACCACCTGATCCGGATGCCAGGTTACGAAGCAGGTTAAAATTGGCAGTCAGATTAATCATTTCTAAATCCACACCACGTACAACGACTTGTCCGTTCACGGTTTCCTCCGTTCCATCAATAACCGTAGTACCTTTATATTGATACACCCCTTCTTCAAGTCCGCCTACCCTGTACCTGCTGTTTGCCGGGCTCGTAACGTACGAATAACTGTTCACCTCGCCATTCGGACCTGTAATGTCCAGCGCCACTTTGTTTCCGTAAATGCGCTCATAAAGTTCATTGTATACCTCAGTCTCAAAAACCACTTCTTCGCCGAGTTCATATTCAGTCTCCACCGGGTACAACCGGAACCGGTCCTTATTATCGCGGGTAGACAGGTATTGCACCAGTTTAGATACCAGTTCATTGAAAATCCGGTTATCCTTGTTCTCCGCATAATCCGTCAGTTTCCACTGCCATATTCCTGAGCCCAGCAGGATAGCGACTTTCTGATCGGCTGACTCATTGACAGTAATCAGCGGCCGGTTAGTGCGGATACTCCCGATTTGCTGGAACAATAACGTTTGTGCTTGTGGTGATATATTAATATCCCCAAAAGGCACAGCGATTGGCGGAAAATTCTGTAACTGCGCTAGCAGTTCGTCAGAAAAAGTAAAAGGAGCAAATTGTGTGTTGAAAACAGGTAATACCCGGTCGAATTCCCCACTGATCTGCCGAATCGATAGCCAGGGGTTAAAGCCGGTAAAAGCCGTTAAATTCATAGACGGACCGTAAATATACCATTGTGATGAATTCTTAAGTCGTTCCTGCCAGTTAAAGCCGCTTACCGACGAGGAAGGCAGCTGGTGCAAAATCACCAGGTCGGCAGATTCATCCAGGGACAGGTACTGCTGACGTTCCGCAGGGATGCTTAGTATGAATTGGCTGATCTCATAATTTTCACTTGTCTCCAGGGCTGAGCGAATTGCCTTCAGGTCAGGATGCGGGGCGGCCGCAACCATATGGATTTTTTGCTTGCCTTCGACAATCTCGACAAATGCAGTACGTACATTATTCTCTTTGGAGAATTCATCATCGAGTTGTTCGACGATCACATCGAATTGCTGGTATCCCACCTCATCTGCGTCCAGTAAAAATTGTACATCCAGCGGTACGCCTTCAGCGGGAAGGTTGACCGTTTGACTGCCGACTACGCGGCCACCGTGACGCACTTCCATCCTTACCGGTTGTTGGGCATAGCCATTCTGACTAACGGTTGCCACCAGCGGAAACCGATTGCCCTGGTAAGCAATTTTGTTGTAAAGCACATTGGATAAGTAAATATCCTTTTTAACCGAACTGTCCCCCACACCCACGGTGGTGATAGCAAACGGATATTCACGGTATCCCGGAGAAATGCCTTCATTATATATACCATCACTGATCAGGATCACTTCTTCCAGGTTCATACCCTGATAATCCTCACGAACATTCTGAAGCAGCTGGTCCAGGTTGGTACTTCCGGCTGAATACGACCATTCTTCCGGATTTTTCTCATCGAGCAGCCGGACCTCCACCTCAAAATCGTCTGATGACAGTTTCCCGGCGAAATCAAGGATTTGTTCATTAAGAGATTCCTGTGCGCCTGAATCGTAGATAGCGCCAATTGAGACAGAATTATCAACAGCGACTACGAGCGCCGGTTTTTCCGTATAATTCCGTGTCTGCCGCAGTACAGGTGACAGTAATAATATGGCAAGAATGCTCACAATAATGGTACGTACCGCAAACAGGATCCAATTCATCCGTTTACTCCAGGGCCCTTTTTTACGGTAGGCGATCCAAGCATAAAGTACCCCAGCGGCAATACACAGCAGAACAAATCCGGGAGGATATGACAAAGAGAATTCAGAGATCATACTTCAGCTATTCAACGTCATTAAAGATACGCCTGTTACGGTTGAAAGTAAATTTATTCGCTATGGACAGGTAAAGGTTTCGCCGGAGGATGTTTTTTCGGGGTCTCTGCCATCCATTCATATATATTCGGATTGAACATGTGGTGGTCATTGATATAAATTGGTTCATACATCCAGTGACCAACGTCCGGAACGTTGGTCCAGGTATGTTCGGCCCCCGTCACCTCAGGACATCGCTCCAGTGCATTAAATTCCTGCATAGCGATTGGCGGAGGAAGGATCGGGTCTTCAGCGCCGTGAAAAGCCCACAGGTTAATACCATTTTCTTCCAGGTGACAGGCATAGGTGGCATTTTTACCACGGCCACTGACTGGTATAGCTCCGGCCAGCAAAGCGGCATCGGGCTCTTTGGAATGAGCCCAGGCCCAGACTCCGTGTGCGCCAAGTGACAAACCGGTCAGGAATATGCGGTCCGGATCATACCGATAATTATGAGGCCCGTGTAGTATATAATTCCAGAAATTCCTTTGAATATCCACCGTCCATTCTCCTTTGTCGTCTTTCTGAGGTACAATGACGATAAAACATTCTTCTTCTCCGTCCGATTTAGTGACACACAAATTACCAAGTTTTTCCACTTCACGTGGTACCCCAAGCTCAGCCGCTCTGTAAATTTTATCCTTCCCGTTTCCATATTCCGCCAGACCATGCAGAAACACGATCATCGGATAGGTATCATCCTCATTCTCCTCATATCCGGGAGGCAGATGTTCCAGGTAACCTTTCACAGGCGGGTCTGCAAACTCCCGGATAGTAAATTGCTTCAAGTCATCATTACTTTTGAACATCAGGGGAGGTTTAGACAATTCGTACCAGACCCTGCCAAGCACCGGAAATAACATAATCCCCATGATGAATGTCACAATACCGGCGTAGAACAATCCATGAAATAAAGCAGTAATATTACTCCAGGGTCCCGGTCTCCTGAAATAATACCAACCGACAGCCAGGCCAGCCAGGAAACAAATTCCAAGCTTTACGACGGAGAATGAATTGAACGCCAGAACAACCAACCACATGCAGTAAATATACATGATGGCCACACTTCATGCTAATTATTGAAAAATGATGATAAAAAAACCCTGCAGGAAAATCCTGCAGGGTTTCATTGCAATATATGTAATCCTGACTAGTAGCGGATAATTCGTCCTTTCTGAACAAGGACTCCTTCCTCGGTCACGAGACGATAAATGTACATACCGTTAGAAAGCATGTTGGCATTTACACTTCCGTTCACCTTCTCATCCGTCACCATTACACCGTTGATGCCCATGATAATCACTCTCATTGGCTGGGTGCTGCTGAATTCTACGGGATTACCATCAGTACGATAGTTCTTCACTTCAACTTCCTGCTCAACGCGGCTGAATTCACCTGATTCCTTATTGATAGTGTAGTTAAAGTTATTATTATTCAAAGCTGAAAGCGTAGTCAGCTTGGTCAGCCTCATCACATCAGACGCCTGGTTTCCGGAATCGTCCGTCACAGTAAGCCTGAACTCATAAATTCCACCTGATGCAGCAAAGTTCGAAAGACCCAGATTTGGAGAGTTGGTACTCCACATCGATACGCTGGGTCCGCTTACTTTCGTCCACTGGTATTTTACAATATGGCCGCCCTGGTCTACCGCTGCTCCCTGCACAAGTGCAGAACCGGTATACATATCGATTGTCATGTCGGCTCCTGCAGAGACAGTAATGCCTGTGCCTGAACCTGAACCACCTGTAACCTGCTTCGTAACCACAACATCATCATAAGCGGTTGCCCCTCCGTTATCGGTTACCGTTATACGGAACACGTAGTTACCGCCGGAAGCCGCAAAATTAGAAAGCAACAGTTTTGATGAGTTGGTACTCCACATGGATACGGACGGACCTGAAATTTTAGTCCACTTATAGCTGGCGATGTTTCCGTCGCTGTCACTGGCTGAAGACTGGATACTTGCCGATCCGGAGCTGGCAGGTACTGTAAAGTCAGAGCCAGCCGAAACAGTTGGCGCATTATTTCCGGAAGACGAAGTGCCGCCTCCGGCAACTTGTTTCACAAGGGTGACATCATCCGAAGCCTGGGCACCATCATTATCGGTTACCGTTACCCGGAAGACATACGTACCGCCGTTAGCTGAGAAGTTAGAAAGCAACAATTTCGATGAGTTAGTGCTCCACATGGAAACAGAAGGACCGGAAATTTTAGTCCACTTGTAGCTGGCGATGGACCCATCGCTGTCACTTGCTGAAGCCTGAATACTCCCTGAACCTGAAGAAGCAGGGATTGTAACGTCAGGTCCCGCTGAAACAGTAGGCGCGCTGTTAGAGCCACCGCCGGTTCCACCTCCGCCAGTAGGAGCAGTTTCCTTGATCACCCGTACCCGGTCAGAAGCTGTAGCTCCGTCATTATCCGTTACCGTGATCTGGAATTCATATGTTCCACCGGTGGCAGCAAAGTTTGATAGTCCAAGTGTTGCGGTATTGGTGCTCCACATGGATACTGCCGGACCTGAGATCTTAGTCCATCGGTAACTTACCACAGATCCATCCGGATCACTTGCCGAAGCAGTAACACTGCCCGAGCCGGTATTCGCATTGACTGTTACGTCCGCACCGGCATTAACACTTGGTCCCTGGTTAGGCTCTGAACCTCCGCCACCGGACTGATTCTGACGACGTTTTCCGGCCATCCAACGATAAGGATTCGGGCTTACGTAGTAATCATCCATGCGATAAGTCATCCACCAGATGTTATGACCCTGATTGGCAAAGCCCGTCCACCTGTGTTCAGCTCCATGCGGGTTACTTGAATTTTTTACCGCGTCGCTCATTCCTTTCCCGTTGTTATAAGCAATAACCGGGTCAGCTGTTCCATGGAAACCCCAGGTCGAAGTTCCACGCTGATTGACCTTATAAGCAAGTCCGGTATTTCCCCAACCGGCATTGATCGTTGCCGCGGCAATTTTATCAGCTCCGGGATAATCCGAAGTTATCCAGTTCCAGACCCCGTTACCACCCAGGGAAAGCCCTGTAAGGTAGATCCGGTCCGGATCGTACCGCAGTCCGCGCTGATTCAGGATATAATCCCAGAAACCAGCCTGTGCGCTGGCAGTCCAGCTGCCCGCTGCAAGCTGCGGTGATATCACTATAAAACATTCTCCATCTATACAAAACTTCCCGTTATATTCAGCCTCATAAGATGGTCCTGCCTTGGCAGCCATCCAGAGTTGAGTAGTACCATTTCCGCGTTCCGACTGTCCGTGAAGCATCACGATCATCGGATATTTTTTAGTAGGATTTGAATAGTAGTCTGCGGGAAGATGCTCAAGGTATCCGTTGACAGGATACTTATTAATCGTCACTCGATTATGATCATCAATGTCAGCATTACTCGAAAATTGCGCGTTCATTGCAAAAGAGATCACAGCCAACAAGGTGGTCAATAGAACTTTCCTCATTCTCCAATAAATTTAGTAGTGGTTAAAAAAAATTAAGTGGATGGTTAGTCCACATATCAACAGCTGCAAATGTGTGGTATTTGATCTACAATTTAATCCCGAAATATTTTAATTGTAAATACGGTCGATGAAATGTAAAATATGCCCATAAACGGATCGTGCCAAACGGCCAGTGTGTAATATTGACGACAAGATGCACATATCCCCGATGACTGACAGGGACTTAGAGGGGCCTAATAACCGTATTTTTCCTTCCAGAATTGCCGCATTTTCTTGCGCATTTCGGCCTCCCGGGGGTTTTCTCCCGGATCGTAGATTTTGGTGCCTGAAATGGCCTCGGGAAGGAACTCTGTGTGGACAAAATTCCCCGGAAAATCATGGGCATACTGATACCCTTTTCCGTACCCGATATCCTTCATTAATTTGGTGGGTGCGTTACGAATTGCCAGCGGTACCGGCAGGTCGCCGGTTTCTTTCACGAGCCCCCTGGCTTTCTTAATAGCCTTATAACTTGCATTACTCTTTGGCGAGCACGCCAGATAAACGACGCATTGAGAAAGTATAATCTCAGCTTCGGGGTATCCGATCATTGTCACCGCCTGAAATGTACTTGTCGCAATCACCAGGGCGGTCGGATTGGCATTACCGATGTCTTCCGAGGCCAGTATAAGCAGGCGGCGGGCGATGAATTTCACATCCTCCCCCCCTTCGATCATCCGTGCCAGGTAGTACAATCCGGCGTTGGGGTCGCTTCCCCGAATGGATTTGATAAATGCAGAAATAATATCATAGTGTTGTTCACCGCTTTTATCATATATCGCCACACGCTGCTGGGCGATTCGTTTCACCTCCTCATTGGTCACTTCCACATCATCACCCGGCAGATGGCTGACCACCAGGTCCAGCAGGTTCAGCAGCTTTCGCGCATCTCCCCCGCTGATGGAAAGCAATGCCTCATTCTCCTTTATATTGACTTTCTTTTTCTTCAGTTCAGGGTCACTCTGCAGGGCGTGGTCCATCAGGGACAGCAGGTCCTCCTTTGACAGGGATTTTAAGGTATACACCTGACACCTGCTGAGCAGGGCGGCATTTACTTCAAAGGATGGATTTTCCGTCGTAGCACCTATCAGCGTAATGATCCCTTTTTCTACAGCACCGAGCAGTGCATCCTGCTGAGACTTATTAAAACGGTGGATCTCATCGATAAATAAAATGGCATGTTGCTGCCGCTGGGCCTTTTGGATAACCTCCCGTACGTCCTTGACACCTGCGCTTACCGCACTCAGGGTATAAAACGGGATCTTGAGCTCATTGGCAATGATATTTGCCATAGTTGTTTTTCCCACCCCGGGAGGTCCCCAAAGGATCATGGAGGGAATACTACCCGCGCGAATCGCACGCCTCAGCACTCCCTGTTCCCCTGTCAGATGTTCCTGACCAATCAGGTCTTCGAGACGGGAGGGACGCATTCTTTCGGCAAGGGGGCGGGATGTTTCAAACATAGTTGTAATTTACCCTGTAAAGGTAAGATTTTCCATGTGCAATCTATAGTTTTACCTATGCCGCGTACCGCCCTGGTTTACCTTGCCCTTTTGCTAGTCACGCTTATTTACGGGGCGAATTATACTATTGCGAAATATGTGGTGCCGGAGTATCTCCTGCCGCTGGCGTTCGTGGTAATGCGCGTTTCGGTTTCCACCTTGTTGTTCTGGATGGTTGCGCGGACTTTTCCCACTGAGAAAGTCAGGCGTCGTGATCACTGGTTGCTTATTCGCTGCGCCTTTTTCGGCACGGCGATCAACCAGTTCTTCTATTTCAAAGGGCTTAGCCTCACCACGCCCATCCACGCATCCCTGATCATGACCACCACCCCGATTGCGGTGTTGATGGTGGCGGCTTTTCTCAGGCATGAACGACTGACGATGATGAAGATCACAGGTGTGCTTGTCGGGTTGGCCGGTGTGCTTCTGCTGCTTACCAAAGGGGGTGTTTCGCTGGAGAATGGTACGTTTACAGGAGACTTATTCATTCTGCTTAACGGCATCACTTATGCCACCTACCTGGTACTGGTAAAACCACTTATGCGGACTTATCATCATGCCACCGTGCTGAAGTGGGTATTTCTTTATGGGGCGCTTATGATGGTTCCGGTTGGGTTGCAGCAGGTGTTCTCAGCGGACTGGTCATCATTTCCGGATCTTACCTGGTGGAGCCTGGGATATGTGGTACTTGCCGCTACGTTTGTCGTCTACCTGCTTAATGCCTGGGCACTCAACTATGTTGATTCTTCGGTTGTCGGCATTTTTATTTATCTTCAGCCTGTATTCGCAACCATTGTTGCCCTTGCTGCCGGTGAAGATCAGCTTGATTTGCTGACTGTGATTTATGCGCTGATTATCATGGCAGGTGTTTATTTAGTGAGCAAACGAAATAAGAATGTCTAAATTAATCTGGTTACTGGGAATTGCCTGCGCTGTCTGGGTTATTTACGATGTATGGAATAAGAATACCCGGCTTAGCGAAACCAATAAGATCTTATGGACAATTTTCGCCCTTATCTTCGCGGCGGCCATTGTTTATTACCTTGTACATGTGCGGGACCGAACCTACTAACTCCCTCTTAAAAGGATATCGGGCGAAGCTTTTTAACGGCCTCCTCAAGATGTGAATCAGTAAAATCCAGGTGGGTTGTGAAGCGGATCAACCCAGGTCCAAAGCCCGTTGCCAGTACATTTTTTTCGCTGAATTCTCCTAAAACCTGTTCATTGGTCAGGCCTTCTTTCAACTTCACAATGACGATATTTGTCTCCACCGGGAACACTTCGGTTACCCAGGAACAGGCGGAAAGCACCGCCGCCAGGGTGGTCGCCCTCCGGTGATCATCCTCAAGCCGGTTAACGTGATTATCCAGTGCATAGATCCCTGCGGCCGCCAGGAATCCTGCCTGGCGCATTCCTCCGCCGAATACTTTTCGCATTCTGCGCGCCTTGGCGATCAGGGATTTGTCGGCAATCAGAACCGATCCGACCGGGGCGCCCAGTCCTTTCGACAGGCAGAGAGAGATCGTATTAAAGAGCCGGCCGTAATCACTGGGCGATTCATGCCTGGCCACCAGTGCGTTAAACAAGCGGGCGCCATCCAGGTGCAGTCCCAGGCCTCTGTCACGACAAAGACGGCTGATCTTGCGGATTTCATTGAGGTCGTAACACGAGCCTCCGCCTTTATTAACCGTATTCTCCAGTGAAACCACTGAAGTGCGGGGAAAGTGAACGTCATCCGGATTTATGGCCGCTTCCACCTGGTCACGGGTGAGCCGGCCGTTATCGGCATCCAGTAAACGGAATGATAATCCACTGTTGCCGGCAATTCCGCCACCTTCATAAAGGTAAATGTGACTGTTCCTGTAACAGATGACTTCCTCGTAAGGACTGGTCAGGATATTGATCCCGATCTGGTTGGTCATGGTACCGGACGGACAAAACAGGGCGGCCTCCTTGCCAAAAAGCGAAGCGCATTTTTCTTCCAGGGCATTGACGGTGGGGTCTTCGCCGAATACATCGTCGCCAACCTCAGCCGACATCATGGCATCCAGCATTCCCGGAGTGGGTTTGGTTACAGTATCACTGCGCAAATCGATGATCATAGGTGAAAAATAGGAAAAATCACGGTATTTCTCATTCTCTGCCATCTCGGGGATGCGACCGAAGGTCGAGTAACCCGCGATCCAGCAGCTACGGAGACGTATTCTTTAATCCAATGATGGTCGTAGCGTCCACGCTACGCCCCTCCTATCGTACTCTTCCAGCTTACCGGGGATCTACCGATCCCAGACCCCCGTCTGGAGAGACAAGCACTCGCTCAGATTTTCGGACGGGGGTGACAGGTACTCACGTGCTGTCATCTCGGGGATGCGACCGAAGGTCGTGTAACCCGAGATCCAGCAGCTACGGAGACGTATTCTTTAATCCAATGATGGTGGTAGCGTCCACGCTACGCCCCTCCTATCGTACTCTTCCAGCTTACCGGCGATCTGCCGATCCCAGACCCCCGTCTGGAGGGACAATCACTCGTTCAGGTTACCGGACGGGGGTGACAGACTTTTTGACCCACGCACACAGTATGCTCAATTCTCAAACTGTACATAGACGGGGGTGACAGACTTTTTTACTCACGCACACTGTATGCTCAATTCTCCAACTGTACATAGACGGGGGTGACAGACTTTTTTACTCACGCCCACTGTTTGCTCAATTCTCCAACTGTACATAGACGGGGGTGACAGACTTTTTAACCCACGCACACTGTATGCTCAATTCTCCAACTGTACATAGACGGGGGTGACAGACTTTTTTACTCACACGCACTGTATGCTCAATTCTCCAACTGTCCATAGGCGGGGGTGACAGACTTTTTAACCCACGCACACTGTATGCTCAATTCTCCAACTGTCCATAGACGGGGGTGACAGACTTTTTTACTCACGCCCACTGTATGCTCAATTCTCCAACTGTACATAGGGGTGACAGGGACTGTTGGTCGGAGCGTGGACGCTCCGACCATCCGCCATGCTGTCATTTCTTCAATGCCTTTCCAATCTCACGAATCCCGTCACTGATTTCTTCCATATTCTCCACGAGCATCGCCGTTGAATTATCCCCGTATCCTTTCTGCTTTTGCTGTTTCATAAAGACACTGGTTATATAATCCCATCGTTTCCGGTTTTCGTCGGTCAGCTGATCAGTCAGCTGGTTGTATTTAAGCAGGTTAAATTCAGCCCCGCGGGTGAGTGACTGCGCTTCATTCTCATAATGATCCGACAGGATAATATTCAACTCGTCTTCATTCATGACCGGAAATACTTTTTCCGCGATCTTATTCATGTCGCGATAAGAACCTTGCAGTTTAAACGGAGGTTCAGTCCGGAATTCATCTGCTTGTGCTGCTGAGCGAACGTATTCGTTATTGACGGTCATGATGACATCCCGGACCTTCAGAAGCATTTTAAATACTTTGAGGTAATCTGAAATTTCATCTGGAGAATAGTTGCCGGTGAGGGTGTCGGCTGCCGTTCCGTCTTCTGCAGACTTGATCAGTGCATAGATATCCTCGCGGCTTTTACCGGCCAGGCTATTAAGGGTCTGGTTACTCGTGATACAGTTCTCGATGTAACTCAATTTGAAAGCATGGGAGGAATCACCAATGATGTCGCCAAGATTATAGATGTCGGCCCGGTTAGCCAGCATATCAGGTATAGCAAACTTCTCACCGCTCTCGGTGTAGGGGTTGCCTGCCATTACCACACAAACCTTCTTACCGCGAAAATCATAGGTGCGGGTTTTACCTTTATAAACACCTTCAATTTTCCGCTGGGCATCACAAAGCGAAATGAACTTCTGCAAAAATTCGGGGCTCACGTGCTGGATGTCATCCAGGTATATCATAATATTATCGCCCATTTCAAAAGCCAGGTTCAGCTTTTCCAGCTCCTGGCGGGCAGTGGCACTTGACGCTTCTCCCGGATCAACGGAAGTAACATCGTGACCAATGGCCGGACCGTTAATTTTCATAAATATAAGCCCCAGGCGGTTGGCAATATATTCCATAAGCGTAGTCTTGCCATAGCCGGGCGGAGAGATCAACAGCAATAGTCCCATCAGATCTGTTCGCTGATTGGCTCCGGCCTCCCCAATTTGCTTGGCCAGGTTGGCACCTATGAGGGGAAGATAGACATCATTAATCAGTTTGTTTCGCACAAAACTGCTCATGACTTTTGGCTTAAAGGAATCCAGCCGAAGTTCGTCGGAAAACGTTTTTACCTTTTCCTGCTTCCGGTGCTGAAATTCACGGAACGCCGGTAAAGTACCTGTTGTATAGTCTAAAAGGCGCTTGAAATAATTATTAAAGTTCAACGCCAATTCATTCTGGTCACTGATCTTCGGATGTGTTCCCTTCATTCCGCCAATCTGGTGTTTCATAACGGTATCAGACACCCTGAAAACATCTTCCATTAATATGTACAAAGCGGCTTCCTGCATAAACTCACGTTCTTCCGGATTACTAAAAACCCTTAACCATTCGCACACCATGGCAAATTGTTCTGCAGGTGTTTCACCCGCTTTCCTGAGCGATTCTTCAAAGGTCTTTACTGCCTTTCTTTTCTTCAGGGCTGCCTTGAAATTAACGCCGGTTGCCGCTGCTTCTGCAGACAAGATGAAGGTGGTTTCCACCGCCATTTCTTCCACAAGGTAACGGGTCACCTCTTCATACTGACTGCGGGTTAAGGAATCACGCGACGATTCTGTAATCAGTGGTAAAAGGAGCGCGCAGGTTTCCGCATAAATCGCAGGATTATTAAAAACGGAATAAATTAATCCAAGACCCTTGATCCTGTCGTTCCATTTTTTCCTGGAACCCTCATCGAGGGTGAAAAACCAGAATTTCATTGCTTCCGCACGGATATCCGCCGGGTAGATCAGCGTCCCCCCTGCTGAGTAAAATGAGAAAATTGCCTTCAGGATCTTCAGGGTATCTTCATCATGAATGCCTTTCGCGTATCCTTCGTTGAACCGGGTGGACATTTCCTTCCGGATCCGTTCCAGCAGATCCTGATCCTCCATCGCTTCAATGTCACTTAATACTTCATTGCCCTGGATCCGCCATTGCTGGAAAAGTGAATAGGCAAGAAACTCCGCCCGGTATACATCCGGCGATTCGGACTGATAGACCTGGTCCCATATTTCCTTGTTATTCTCCAGAAATTCGTCATTGACTTTTTCGTAAAAATTTGTGCCGCCCAGGTAGAAATAGAGTGATTCATTCCGTGGAATAATGGACAATTCAAGTTGCTGCGAATTAATGGAAAACTGGAAATTGCCGAATTTAATTATATCATCATCTCCGGCATACAGATCCTGCCTGTCCGACAATTGCCTGTAAGCGTCTTCCCGTAATGATTTAAGCTGTCCAGCCAGATCATCCGCTTTAACCGGATCATCAATTTCACGCAATTTTTCAATGGTGGACCGAACTTTCTCAATCATTAAATCCGCAGTGAAATAGGCCTGAATTTCGGCGGCGTCATTCATTTTCAAGACGCGGTTTTCTATACTTTGAAGTATTCGCTTACCGGACTGAAAAAGGCTCTGACGCTTTCTACCGAGCTCTTCATTAATCACATTCTTGCGGGATTCAAAGGCATCGACCACCATCTCCCGTTTATCGGCAATATCAGAAAAGAAGTCCTCAAAATCTCCGAAACGGCTCTCCATCTCCTCAATCTGGATTAACAGCTTTGAAAGGTATTCCTCGCAACGGGCCGGTGTATCGCACAGATCCAGGTAATTGGTGAGGCTTTGATCAACCAGTTTCATCTGGACCACAAACTCTGCCTTGGATTCCTCCCGCGACAGATTCTGCCTGTGCTTTTTCAGCCGGGCCCTTTGCTGGTTAACCCTCGCGAAAAGTGCTGAAATATTTTCAATGATCTCTGTCGTTTGTGTGGCATCTTCAATTTTAAGATTACTCACCACGTCGATCAGCATCTCCAGATCCTTACCTGTCTGATTAATATTCTCCTGCAATTCCTTGGCCTCGGTCACCTTTTTCACCTCATCAATCCGAGCCGCTAATTCGTCAATACGTTTTTCGTAAGGCTCGAGCGATTCAGGGCGAAGAAGATACCGTACGCAGGATGCCGCGTAACTCTCACTGGCCTGTTTCAATTCCGCAAGCTGTTTATCCACCGCTTCCTCATCTGCAAACCGCAACTGACGCAAGCCTTCCGTTTCCCCCATCAGTTTTCTGAACGTAGTCAGGTGAGCCACATACGTATCAAGGGATTGTCCGCTTTCGCGGGATGTTTTCTTAATATGTGAGGACCCCTCGTCAAAAACAGCTTTCGTACGCTGGCCGGTTTCCTTCCGGATCCTGACTACTTTGTCAAATTCATCAATGGCGGCATTCGCTGACTGCCGGATATTTTCCAGCGGACTTTTTACATTAAACGCCTCGTCATGATCCAGCCAGTAATAGGAGTCGATAACATCTGTCGCCTGTCTTGACAGATCAATATACAAACCATCATAATCCTCTCCTTTCTCCGTAAGTGTAATGATCTCCTGACATTCCGCCATCGCTCGTACGATATCTTTGTTACCGACTTTTGACAGGTAAGAATTGTTGGTGTGGGTCAGTTCAAAATCAGGAGCGGTATATGAAGTTTGCCAGATCCGCACTACATGATGCTTCTTTGGCTGCTCATCTGCCGTGAAATAAGCCAATTCGCCGTTCTGGTACAGCGCGTATCCATGGCACCATATCGGGGTGCCGATCTGACGGAGAATTATATTATATGGAAGCAACAGGTAATTACCGATTCCGGGCTGGTAGAAAACATACATATAATCCTCCCCATTGGGAGAGGCAATAGTCAGTTCGTACTTAAGATTGGCTTCGTCGCGTTCAAACGCCTTGAAGTCACCGGATTGCAGGTAATATCCATTTGTGAACAGAATACCCTGGTCGTCCGGAAGAAAGATACATGCTTCCCGGATTGACGGTATATTTCGCACCTGCTGAAGCTTACTGTTATACACGAGGTAACGGTATGCCTCTTCGCGGTAGGGGCGGATTTTCAACAGGATCAGGCTGCCGTAAATTGCATAATAGATCTCACTGTCATCCAGGGTCTGGTCGGCATCCTCCACTTCCTCCTTGTAAATGCCATGACCGTTATCGGTATTGTCCTCTATCTTTATGGTCAGGTCACCTCCTATTGTTTCCACGAACAACTTATCCTCAATGGAAACATGGGGAAATTTACCCTGACGCTGATTGTCACGCGTGGTCTTTTTCCAGGAGAATTCATGCTGATCGGGATAGGAAAATTCGTACTCGCTGCGATTATCGATATAGGTGAGTCCTTCCGCATTGATCTGCCATTTGAACGCCTTAATATCCTCTTCGTCCTTGCCGATACGGAATATCATATACAGGTAAGGACCGCGGACCGCGAATTTCACGAAGGTGGTTTCCTTGTAGTATTTATATAGCTTATGAAAATCATCTTCAAACTGATCGTCGCTGATAAGCGCATTATCCAGTTCATGAAAAGCATGATCTTCATATTTGTGGATGGAGAATACATCGGACACACTGACCTGGGCTTTTAGCCCGATGTGCACATTAAAGCCAAACAGGAGCTTATCGCCCAGTGCTATCATATCCCTCGGAACACAATTATTCTGCGTACTGATCCGTTCGGTAGCAACCAGCTTCTGTTCTATATTGCCGAATGTATCTTTCCTAGCCTCATTCAGGCCGGCGAGGGAAGACTTCAAATCTTCAACTGCTGCATTCAGGCGTGACTTCAGAACCTCGTAGTTTCCACCCGTCGACAAAGTTTCCTTATCGCTCATATTTTACTGGTGTAGGGTTTAAGTGCCCGGGACCAACTTCCCGGGCGTTTTGATTAATACAGCTGGCCCGTTAAACGGCCAGTCCCAATGATCTCGGGGTCTCCTTATCGAGTCCCGCAGACTTGGCTATGCTCATCATTTGCTGAAGGTTTGACTTCAGGTCGGCATTATCGGCTTTGCCCATGAGCTTAAAGAGGATCGCAGAAATGGTGAGATTCTTCACATCATCACTGGTCACATTAAAGCTTTTAAGCAATTCACCGATCTTGTGCTTGAAGTCAGATCCGCCTTCACTTCCTAAAAAGGTATGGCGGATATCGCTCAGCACTTTGCTGTTATTGACGAGTCCGTCGATCGACTTACCATTGGCAATGGCGCCCGCGATCTGGTTGAAGAACATGGACTCCCCACCAATGATATCGATGTTGGCTTCCTTGAATGCTTCTCCCAGTACTTTCGCCTGTGCTTCTGCCACATACTTCTGAATGTCGAAATGAGCAAGTTCGATCGTCCTGTCTTTTTCAAGCTGTAACTTAAACTCTTCGTGAAGGATACCCTGGTCGTCGAAGAGTTTCATAGCTTCCGCTTTGGCTTTTATGCCTTCTGCATCCGCGGCGAACTTCTCCTTCATGATCCTGGCGTCGGCAAGGCCTTTCTTCTCGTCGGCAGCTGCCTGAACTTCCGTCACCTCGGCATTGGCAAGCCCTTTCTCCCGGTTTACCTTGGCTGCGGTAAATCCGAGGCGCTCTTCGGCTTCCGCCTGCGCGTTGGACTTGGCCCGGATTCCTTTGGCTTCGGCTTCTGCTTTCATTTCGATCACGGAGGCTTCCGACTCACCCTGCTCTTCGAGTGCTTCTGCCTTGGCTTTCATGACTTGTGCCTCGGACATACCTAAAGCTGCTTTCTGAGCGGCTTCTGCTTCGGCCATGGTCTTCATGGCTTCTGCGCGGTGTTCGGCCGCTGATTTCTCCGCTTGTGCATCCACCAGCGCTTTTTCAGCAAGATGTTCTGCCGACTGTTTGGCAGCTTCGGCCGATTTGATCTCTTTAACAAGCGCCTCCTGGGCATTCTGTTCGGCCAGCGTAATCGCCACCATCTTATTACGATCAGCCTCAGCCTTCGCGCGTGTATCCTTGATCTTTTCCTCTTCTTCCACTGTTGCCTTCTCCACGGTCACGCGCTCACGGATAACCTCCTGGATATTTCTGCGCTCCACTTCGAGGGACTTCTCCTTATCAATCTGCGCCAGCTCAACCACCCGCTCGCGTTCGGTTGCCTCCAGGGCACGGGCAAGTTCCACACGCTCCATTTCAACCGCTTCCGTTTTGTCCTTACTCTTCTGCGCCACTACGATCTGACGGAGTTTGTTCTCCTCGGCTACCCCAAGTTCTTCCTCGGTGGTAATTCGTGCTTTTTCGGACTTGAGACGTTCCTCCTCACGCACCTTGGCAATCGCCGCTTCTTCACGGGCCTTGATGTTATCAATTTCACGTTTCTGCTGCTCTTCCTTCTCCGCAAGCTGCCTTTCCAGCTGGAGAATGGTTTCGCGCGCCTCCACGTCCTGCTTCTTAATGGTCTTTTCCTTTTCCCGCTCGATCAGGTTGGACTTCACCTTTTCTGCGGCCGTCAGGTCAATGATCTTCTTGATACCCTGTGCGTCAAGGATATTTTGTTCATTAAGATCAAGGATCGATGTCTGCTCCACATAATCTATGGCGCAATCATCCAGCACATAGCCATTGAGGTCCGTACCGATCTCTTCCAGGATCTTTTCCTTGAATTTGCTTCGTGAATTATAGAGTTCCACAAAGTCAAAGTGCTTACCTACGGTTTTTAAGGCCTCGGAGAATTTTGCGTCAAACAGCATTTCAAGTTGCTGAATATCCGAAGCGCGCTGACATCCGATTGACTGTGCTACATGAATTACATCTTCCGTGGTTTTGTTTACACGGATAAAGAAACTCACCTTGATATCGGCTCGCATATTGTCTTTACATATGAGACCATCTTTCCCCATTCTCGATATATTGACCGTTTTGAGGGTGATGTCCATAACCTCCAGTTTGTGCATTACCGGGATGACAAATATTCCGGAGAATGAAACTTTTGCATCGCCAACACCAGTCCTGATGAGTGCTTCGCCCTGGACAGCTTTTCTATACATTTTAATAAAGAGCGACAATATCCCGATTACGAGGATAACGCCGACCAGAATTAAAACGATCGTTACATTTGTTGCCATTTCTAATTGTTATAAGGTTCGATTAAATAAATATTTCGTTCTTTCTGGTATTCAATGACCAGGCCTTTATCCCCTTTGATCAACTCGATGCCTTTTGTTGTAAAGACATTCAGTCGCAGGGGTGCCCCGTTTGTTGTTACAAGCGCCTGTCCGACTTTACTGCCCCTCGTGGGAACAATAACTTCGCAGACTTTGCCAATGACCACTTCATTCTCCTTCTCCTCTGACATTTTCCCAAAAATTTTCACAAAGGGAATTGTCATGAATTTGGCAATGAACAAACTGATGATGAATACAGGAATAAGTACCAGCAATCCGGGCAGGAAGGATTCAATCCCTAATGCATTGTTAACGATTAGTATCAGGCCCCAGGCCGGAATGATAAGGAAACTCAGGAAGATCATGATGGGCACCTGTGCCAGGTTGAAAAAGGCAAGGGCCGAGTTGAGCCAGCCGACCGAAATTCCGTCGGCATCGACGTCCATGTCAAGATCTAAGTCGAGATCAAACAGGTCGACATCCACCAGGCCGATGATCACGGTGATCCAGTAGATCACTACAAAAACCGCCAGGATTGTAATCACCAGGTTTGCTGGTGAAAGTGCCGCCTCAAGTAATTCGCCCATGATTAATTATTCTTTGTCAGAACTGTCCTCTTTTTTTATTCCAAGTTTCTCCTTCAAAGCTTCCAGTTCACGGGCTTTGTCGGATTTACCGGACTCCTCCAGGGTACGATCGATTTCCTCATCGATACTTCTGGATTCGTTGGCCATCTCTTCGTAGGATTCGGCCAGTGCTTCTTCCTGAGCAACTTTATCCTTCATTCGTTCCAGCATGGAGATCGTATCCGTGGAATCGATCTGCGCCATTTGCTTGTTGATATTCTTGGTTGCGTTACTCACTTTGACGCGTGCCTTGAGTGTTTTCAACTCATTCTCCCACTGATTAATGGTTGACTTGAGCCGGTTGACATTGCTTTCAAGCTTTTCAACTGATTCTTCGTATTTCGTCTGCTCTCCCAATGCGCGGGAAGCGTGCTGAAGATTATTATCTTTCTGTGCAAGGGCTTCGGTGGCCAGCCTGTCTGCCTCGGATGAATCAATGTCACCACTTTGAGCACGCTTTAACAAAGTCACCGCTTTTCCCTCATACTCTTCCGCTTTTTCCGAGTAGGTGGTCGCATCCTTTCGGGCACGGATGGCCATGGCTTTCACCTGGGCCAGTGAATTAAGCGCCTTATCAAGGTCTTCCTTCATATCGCGGATACCCTGTTCGGTCAGCTTAATGGGATCTTCAAGATTGTTTATAGCTGCATGGGCCTCGGACTGGCCGATTTTGAATAGTCGTTTAAAGATTTTCATGATCGTATGTTTATTGTTTTTTCTTAGAAAATTGGATTAGTTCGTTTGAGTACTCACTTAGGAGCAGACTGAGCGAATTAAAGGACGCCTCCAGTTCGTTCAGGTCAAGATTTTCAAGTTCCAGGGTATTCCGGAAAATCACTTTGGTGCCGCTTTCATCAAGCACGAAGGCTCCATGGATGATGTCGCGGTTTTTCTGAAGAAGGCTGCGATAGATTTCTGCACTGTTGCCATTGATCTCCAGAATGAACTGTTCGATGATCAGGATCGGGTCTGCTACCCCAAGTACCAGATTTTGCACTCCTGCACTTTGTTCATCCACGACGATGACACCGTCTGTTTCAGCTTCATAGCTGATGTTGTAGTTTAGGTCCAGCAGGTAATCCCGTACTTTTTTGAAGTATTCGTTCATAGGTTGATTTGAGTTAGAGGTGAATAAATCGATTGAAAGTATTAATTATATTTTTGACTCCCGAGGGAAATCATAAAAAGTATACTAATACTGAATGTAGCCTCGCATCTAATTCTAAAAGTAATAAATAAAATTAAATAATGCTACTTTTTTTGTCATTGCTATTTTTTTGAGCAACTAATTACTTATATTTACGTACTAGTTCTTAAGAGGTTACACAAAAGAAAAAAAATATTCACATGTCAAAAATTGGGAAAAACATCAAAAAAATACGTTCAGTGAAGAAAATGAGTCAGGCAGATTTTGCTCAGCTGTTCAATTTAGCCCGACCAAGTGTGGGAGCCTATGAAGAAGGCCGGTCCGAACCAAAAATAGATACGCTCATAGAAATAGCGAAGCATTTTAAAATCAGTACTGACGCCCTTCTCACCAAAGAACTCACAATCAATGAATTATATAAGTTTGACCTATTCTCTGCAGGTGGAAAGGCGAAGACGGAAAGTGAAGTCATCCTTGACAAGGATCTTCTCAAAGAACAAACCCCGCTGGTCCTGATCGATAAGATGACCGAATATATTGTAAGCCATAAGAACAAAGACTTTATCAACTCCCTCCCTTCCTTCCAGTTTCCATTCACACAGTTTGAAAAAACACGGGCCTTCCAGGTAGACGGGAAGGAGATGGAATATGAAAACTGCGGGATTCACCATCAGGATATTCTTTTATGTGACCGGGTTAGAAAGGAAGATATGCTCGAAGTGGGAACCTTGTATGTGCTGATTACAGATGATGCAATCCGCGTACGCCGGTTGAGCGATATTAACAAAAACCTGACCTTCAAAACGGACGACCCGGCTTTTGACATCCTGCATTACTCCAGGAATGCCCTGCTGGAAATCTGGAAAGTCCGGGCCTATTACAGCGAACACATGAAGGCACCATCACGGACCGAGGAACGCATTATTGCCCTGGAAGAAAAACTTGACTTATTGATGAAAACCATGGATCGGAAGGGGGAGAAGGAGTAAATATCCGGGTGACAGGGAAGAAGAACAGGGCGTGGGGTGACAGGGAACAAAAACAGGGCGTGGGGACATGGACTCATGCGCTGTCATCTCGGGGACACGGCCGAAGGTCGTGTAACCCGAGATCCAGCAGCTACGGAGACTTACTCTTTAATCCAATGATGGTCGTAGCGTCCACGCTACGCCCCTCCTATCGTACTCTTCCAGCTTACCGGGGATCTCCGATCCCAGACCCCCGTCTGGAGGGACAATCACTCGTTCAGGTTACCGGACGGGGGTGACAGACTTTTTGACCCACGCACACTGTATGCTCAATTCTCCCACTGTACATAGACGGGGATGACAGACTTTTTGACCCACGCACGCTGTATGCTCAATTCTCCAACTGTACATACATCCCCTCCTGCTAAAAAGTAAAGCCAACAGAAACTTTAACCGCCTTATTGTAAGCCTCAAAATCACCTCTGCCTTCGTCCAGGGTTGTCAGACCGTGATCATATCCTGCGCGTACATTCAGCCCATTGGTAAATTCATATCCTAATCCACCGGAAAGTCCGAAATCCCATTTTCTCAATCCCGGATCAACCGGTACTGTCTGACCGATCGAGAACCCCAGTAACCCGGCCTCTGCCCGTACTTTATTCTCCATCAGGTAAGAAACCTGGGGCCCTCCGTAAATATGAAATCCATCCGTTATATTATACCGGAAATACACCGGCATATCCAGGTAATGGGACACATTCGCTACCGATGCTTTCACATTCAGCAGGCTGCCCACCATGGTATCATCCAGCAGGCGCTGTGATACCCGCACTCCTTTCGTGGAATAGTAAATACCCGGTTCGACCGACCACCGCTCCGAGAGCGGCTGCACCATATAAAACCCGGCGTGAAATCCGGTACGTCCTTCTGCTTCCACCGCGTTCGTCCCCTCAAGCAGGGTACTGAACCCGTCATATAATTCTCCGCGCCAGTTGGCGAAATTCGCCCCTGCACGTATCCCAAATTCAGGTTTGACCTGTGCTTCCGCCCAGGAAATTCCTGTAAGTAGTAAAGCGAAAGCAATCCATATTCTCTTTTTCATATTGCTCAGTGTTTATAGTATGATTAAACTTTCGCAGCGCTGCACCCCTACCTAATACAAAATCGTGCCAATCAAAAATTTACATTCTACATAATTGATAATCAGATAGTTATTGAATAGTCTTTGACTGCCAATATTTTGCCGGATGCTCATCAGGCCGCCACCTCACCCGTCTGACCCCGGGGTGGTTCGCACAAATAAGACACCGTTCATAAAGCCCCTTCTTCAAATGCGAGTAATTATTTATATATTCACCGAGTTTTACCAACCAACTTCTCATGGCATTATCAACCCTTGACTGGATAATCGTAGCTGTTTTCTTCATCATCGTGCTTGGTATCGGCTGGGTCGCTTCCCGTACTGCAGGCAAGAGCACTTCCGAATTTTTCCTGGGCGGCCGGGGAATGCCCTGGTGGCTGTTGGGTATTTCGATGGTAGCCTGTACGTTTTCTGCGGATACTCCCAACCTGGTCACTGGTATGGTCAGGGAAGATGGCGTGGTTAAAAACTGGGCATGGTGGGCATTCCTGATCACCGGGATGGTCACCGTCTTTATTTACGCCCGTCTGTGGCGCCGGTCAAATGTCATGACCGATCTTGAATTTTACGAAATACGCTACGGGGGCAAACTCGCCTCCTTCCTGCGCGGATTCCGTTCGCTTTATCTCGGCATCCTCTTTAACTGCCTGATCATGGGTTCCGTAACACTGGCTGCAATTAAGATCGGCGGTGTGATGCTCGGACTGGATCCGGTCACCGTAGTGGTGGGCGCCTCCGTTGTGGTGGTGCTTTATGCTGCTCTGGGCGGTATCAAGGGGGTAATATGGGCTGATTTCTTTCAATACGGAATGGCCATGCTGGGTGCGATCATGGCGGCTGTTGTGGCCATCGAACAGCCTGAGATCGGCAGCCTGGACGCGTTGTTCACTCATCCGAATGTACAGGGCAAGCTCGATATCATGCCTGATTTTACCGATCCGTCGGTGTACATTCCTCTTCTCATCATCCCGATTGCTGTCCAGTGGTGGGCGGTCTGGTACCCGGGAGCAGAACCTGGTGGCGGCGGGTACATCGCGCAGCGGATGCTTTCTGCCAAGGATGAAAAAAATGCCATCGGCGCGACCCTTCTTTTCAACTTCGCCCATTATGCGCTGCGTCCCTGGCCATGGATCATCGTAGCCCTGGCCTCATTGATCATTTTCCCTGATCTGGCGTCCATCAAGCAGGAATTTCCGAATATTACCGATCAGTACCTGGGGGATGATGTGGCTTATCCGGCGATGCTCACCCGGCTCGGACCCGGCTGGCTCGGACTTGTGGTTGCTTCCCTGATCGCAGCTTATATGTCGACTATTGGTACGCACCTTAACTGGGGCTCCAGTTATGTGGTCAATGATTTTTACAAGCGCTTTGTCAATCCGGCCGCTACTGAAAAGCAAATGGTTACTATGGGAAGAATCTCCACCGTGGTCCTGATGATTATCTCGGCCACGTTTTCGCTGACTTTTCTTGAAGATGCCACGCAGGCGTTTGATATTTTGCTCCTGTCGGGAGCCGGTACGGGACTTATTTATATTCTCCGCTGGTTCTGGTGGCGTATCAATGCGCTCACCGAGATCGTGGCGATGGTGGTGGCAACACTCATGGCCGTCATAATGGTGCTGGTGGTTAATGACGAAGTATTCGACGGAATGATACTGGATGCCTTCACCATGAAACTGCTTATCACTGTCGGCGTGGTAACGGTTACCTGGATATTGACCACCCTTTTCTCCCGGCCGGAGAATAAGGAAACACTGCGCAACTTCTACAGGCTTACACATCCTGGCGGACCGGGCTGGCAGCGTGTTGTGGACGAGGCTGCCGCGGAAGGCGTCAATATAAACCAAAAGGAAGAAGGAAAGGCGTGGGAAATGCCCAAGCAGATACTTCTTGTATTCCTGGGTTGTATTGCCATCTACTCAAGCCTGTTTACGATTGGCGGTATCGTTTATGGAGATATCACCCGTGCCGGCATATTGGGTGTACTGGCGGTGGCGTCTACGTTCATGCTCTTCCGGATCCTGCGTACGCTGAGGGTTTCCTGAGGCTAGTAGCTGTGATCATCAAGGGTGACCTTCCCGCGGAAAGTCCAGAATACGAATGTGGTATAAATGGCCACCAATGGCACCCCTATTGCTGCAAATATGAGCATAATCTCCAGTGATTTCTCGGAGCTGCTGGCATTCTGAACCGTCAGGCTGTACGCCGGATCGATCGTGGATATGATCATTACCGGGTACAGTTCGATGGCCACCACAATCAGCAGCAGAGCTATGGTCAGTGCAGAAAACACAAACGACTGCACGTACTTTCTCTTGGTGACCAGTCGCGGAATATTAGCAATACTCAGCATCGCGAGCAGCGGAACAATAAACAGCCATTGATTGCTTTTGAATTTATCCGAAAGATGGGGCAGGTAGATAAGCGTATAGATAGTAGTGATCGCAAATATTACAATGAAGGCAATTATTGCCCGGCGGGCCAGGATCGCCATTTTCTGATAAAGACGCCCTTCTGTCTTCATGATCAGGTAGATCGCTCCGTGCATCATGAATAATGTCAGCGAACAAAATCCAACCAGGATAGCATAGGGATTAATGAAACTCAGCCATGAGCCTGAAAACTCCTTGTCCGCTCCGATCGGCATTCCCAGAAGAATATTTCCCAGGACCACTCCCAGCAGAAAGGCCAGGAGAATACTTGAAAACGAATAGGCACGATCCCACGACTTTCTCCACCAGTTCATATTTTCTTTGCTGCGAAATTCAATCGACACGGCCCGGAAGATCAGCATGACGAGGAAGAGAATGAACGGTATGTACATTGCGGAGAATACGGTGGCATATACATCCGGAAATCCTGCGAATAACGCCCCTCCGCCGATCACCAGCCAGACTTCGTTGCCATCCCAAACCGGCCCGATGGCATTCAGAGCAATTCTCCTGCTCTTTTCCTTCTTCAGGAATAAGTGCCAGGCCCCGGCACCCAGGTCAAAACCATCAAGGATGGCGTACCCGGAAAAAACTCCGCCTACCACCAGAAACCACCATGTTGAATATTCCAGTCCGAGAAATGTTTCCATATCAATCCGTAATCTTTTTGGTCATATCCTTCTGACGGGGCCGGTCATCCATGAGCTCTCCGCTGACGGGCCCGTGCTGGATTTTCTTATTCATCATATAGACAAAGAGCGTGAACAGGAAAATGTATATGATGGTAAACAGGATGATGGAGAATAAGACATGGTTTGCCGTTACCGACTTTGACAACGCATCAGACGTGCGCAGATGTCCGTACACCACCCAGGGCTGCCGGCCCATCTCAGCAGCAAACCACCCCGCCTGGTTGGCGATCTGGGGCAGTAAAACCGCCCCTACAAACCCCCACAGCAACCACCGTTTTTCAAATAGGGTCCCCCTCCACCAGTAATAAAGTCCGGCAAGACTGATCGCGATAAGCGCCATTCCGATGGCGACCATGATGTGATAAAACTGAAATATAGCATTCACCGCAGAAGGACGATCCTCTTCCCCGAAATAATCCAGCCCTTTAACCCGGGTTTTGAAATCAAAGCCGGTCAGAAAACTTAATCCGCCCGGAATCCTGATTCCCGTGACCTTTTTATTCTCCTTGTCCACCCAACCTATAAGGTACATATCAGCTACACCGAGGCTGTCATAGTGCCCCTCCAGAGCCGCCAGCTTTGCCGGCTGATGTTCGGCAACCACCTCGGCAGATTTATGCCCGGCGAATAACTGGGCCAGGGAAGATACCACGGCTACCAGCAGAGCGATCCTGAACGCTTTTTTAGAGATATCCCCAAATCTCCCATGCAACAGGTACCAGGCATGCACCGACATAACCAGGAATGCTCCAGCCAGAAATGATCCCAGCCAGACGTGAGAAAGCCGCTCTACCGAAGATGGGTTAAATACCATCGCCCAGAAATCCGTAATCTCAGCCCGTGCCTCCATACCGGTTCCGACAATATGATAACCGGCGGGTGTTTGCTGCCAGGAATTGGCTACAACGATCCATATGGCAGAAAACATGGAGCCGAGCCACACCCCGACGGTGGCAATAAAATGCACCGCCGGCTTCACACGGTCCCATCCAAAGAGCAAGACCCCCAGGAACCCGCTTTCGAGGGCAAAGGCAAAAATACCCTCCGCCGCCAGTGCCGAACCAAAGATATCCCCCACATACCGCGAATAAGTAGCCCAGTTGGTACCAAATTCAAATTCCATGACGATCCCTGTGGCTACACCTATACCAAAAGTGACCGCAAATATCCTGGTCCAGAAACGGGCCAGGTCTTCATATTGCTTATCCCCGGTGCGGAGGTACAGGCCTTCCATGATAACCATAATCAATCCAAGACCGATACTCAATGGCGGGTATATGTAATGAAACGAAATAGTCAGGGCAAACTGCAGGCGGGAGAGAATCTCGACATCCATAGGCGATCGGAATTTTCCTAAAGTTACATGACGATTGTTAATTGAACCTGACCTTAGTTGCTGAATTTTAAAAAGTTATGTTGTAGAGAAACTACCACATCGGAAACGGCAGAAAGTCGTTCAATTGCTTTGATCCTATAATTCTCCCGCTGGCATAAATTTTTCACTTCATCCCGTATAAATTATAATGCCCTTGGAAACTATAGAAACACCCTACCAGCAGTCGGACGAAAAAATCATAAGTAAGCTTGAAGCCGATAAGGAAAATGGTCTGACCGGCAAAGAAGCTGAAAAGCGGCTTTCTGAATTCGGTCCGAACAAATTGCACGAGGAAAAGCAAAAAAGCGTCTGGCAAATTCTGCTTGATCAGATTCTCAACCCGGTCATCTATTTACTGGTGGTCGCAGTTACAGTTTCCTTTGCCTTCGGCGACATCCCGGAAGCAATTGCGATCATCGTCGTGATCTTACTGAATACGGCCATTGGATTCTGGATGGAATTTCAGGCTCGCCAATCCATGAAGGCCCTGAAAAAACTTGACCGGAGGAAATCAATTGTTATCCGGGATGGTGAAGAAACCGAAATCGACGCGGAGGATATGGTTCCTGGTGACCTGTTGGTACTTTCGGCTGGCGAATTAGTAACAGCTGATGCCCGGATCACCGAAGCGAGCCAGCTGAAAGCAGATGAATCGGCGCTCACCGGCGAATCCGTTCCTGTAGACAAGGTGAATGAGGTGCTGGAAGGTGAAAAGGGGGTAGGAGATCGCTCGAATATGGTTTTCAAGGGTACGGTAATAACCAATGGCAGCGGCAGAGCCCTGGTGATCCGAACCGGAATGGAAACCGAACTTGGTGATATTTCGAAAATGGTGAGCGATGCAGAAACGGAAGAAGTTCCCCTTACCCGCAAACTGGAGTCTTTAAGCAAAAAACTGATCTGGGCCACCCTGATACTGGCTGCGGTTTTCTTCCTGGTAGGCTGGCTCACAGGCAAGGAAATCTACGAATTAGTTCAGACAGCCATTGCCTGGACCATTGCGGCCATTCCGGAAGGATTACCTATTGTGGCCAGCATCGCACTGGCGCGTGGCATGTTGCGCCTGTCAAAAAAACAGGTGATTGTTAAGCGCCTGGCAGCGGTAGAAACTCTTGGTGAAACCACCGTCATATTTACCGACAAAACCGGAACACTTACACTCAACAAACTGCATGTTGAAAAATTGCTTCCTGCCGATCAGGCTTACGACGCAGAAGAAGCATCTCATGAACAGACGATACTTCTCCGGAAGATCATGACGTTGTGCAACAACGCAGAACTCAATGAGGAGGAATCATCCGGCGACCCGCTGGAAATTGCTTCCCTTGAATATGTTCAGCAGGAGAATGAAGAACAATATCTTGAGTGGTTGTCCATGGAACGTGTCGGAGAACTTCCTTTCGATTCAGACCGCATGATGATGGCCGCTGCGCACAGGGATGGTTCGGACTATTTTATAGCGGTTAAAGGGGCTCCTGAGAAGGTGGTTGATGCCTGTGAATCATGGATCACTGGTGATGAGGAGGAAGGGCTGAACAAAAAAAAGAAGAATGAGCTGATAGAAATAAATGACCGGATGGCCGGAGACGGGCTTCGTGTTATTGCGCTTGCAAAGCGTGAAGCCGGGCAGGCCCCTGACGAAGACGAGATGCTGGAAAACCTGGTCTTTTGCGGATTTGTAGGTTATATCGATCCGCCACGCGAAGAGGTCCGGGATTCAATAGATACCTGTCACAATGCCGGCATTGAAGTGGTCATGCTGACCGGTGACCACCCTGGCACTGCCAGTGAGATCGCCAGCCAGATCAACCTTGATGACCGTAAGGATAAAGCCATCCACGGAACCAACCTCGATAGCCTGTCGCCGGAAGAGATGCGGGAACGCAATGTTTTTGCCCGGGTAGACCCTTCGCAGAAACTGTCAATTATAGAATCTTTCCAGGAACAGGGAGAAATTGTGGGCATGACAGGTGACGGGGTCAATGATGCACCGGCGCTTAAAAAAGCGGATATCGGCATTGCCATGGGAAAAAAAGGAACCCAGGTTGCCCAGGAAGTATCAGATATGGTCCTGAAAGACGACGCGTTCAGTTCGATCGTCTCCGCGATACGCGAAGGACGGATTGTTTTCGGTAATATTCAAAAATTCATCGTATACCAGCTTTCCTACCACTTATCGGAGATCATTGTCATTGCTGCCATTAGCTTCTCGTTGTTTTATTTGCCTTTGCTTCCCCTGCAGTTGCTCTTTTTAAATCTTCTATCCGACGTTTTTCCCGCGCTGGCACTTGGCATCGGGGAAGGACATCCGGACGTTATGAACCATCCGCCTAACGACAAAGACAAACCGATCATTCCGAAGGAAAAGTGGATACAGATCGGTACCTATGCGCTCGTGCTGGCTATGGCAGTAACCGGTTCCTACCTGTTCGCCTACTTCTACTGGGATCTCGGAAAAGATATTTGTAACAATGTGGCTTTCTTTTCACTGGCGTTTGCCCAGCTGTGGCATGTGTTTAATATGCGTGATAATGAGGAAAACCTGTTCAACAACCAGGTTACGCGCAACAAATATATTTGGATGGCCCTTGCCTTTTGTTCCGCGGCCCTGGTCCTTGCTTATGTAATTCCGGGTATCAGGGAGATCCTATCCTTCCAGATACTTGATTTCCGAACCTGGGTACTTATCGGGATCACAAGTATTCTCCCGTTAATAGTTATTCAACTTATCAAAAAGCTAAGTAAATAATGGAATTCGAACTTTTTGCCTTTCTGGATAACCAATCAATTATTAAATGGGGCGGATTTGCCATCATCATTGCGCTGGTATATGTTGAAACCGCGTTTTTGATCGGACTGGTCGTACCGGGGGGTGAAACCCTCCTTTTTACCGCCGGCCTTTTGTCGGGTACCCAATTCCTGCAGACTGATATCACCTTAATGATCCCGGTGCTGGTCGGTGCTGCGTTCCTCGGGGACCTTACCGGTTACTATATCGGACGTAAATGGGGCGACGGGCTTTATAAGAAAGAGGATACGTGGTACTTTAAAAAGAAATACCTTACGGAAGCAGAAAACTTTTACAAAAAGCACGGTAAGTCTGCCCTGATCCTGGGACGCTTCCTGCCGATCATCCGGACGTTCAATCCGGTGTTTTCCGGAACGATCAATATGAAACTATCCGGTTTCCTGATGTACGTGATTATCGGGATCATCCTGTACGTCACGAGCCTGTTACTTGCCGGTTATTATCTGGGTCAGGCTATTCCGGGCATAGAAAAATACCTGAAATACCTGCTGCCGGCAATCGTGATACTTGCACTTATCCCGGTGGTGCGAAAATTTCTAAAAGCAAGGAAGAAAAAAGAAGAGGAGGAGGAAGGATAATTTATTCGCCTGCTGAATCCGACTTGTTCTCTTTCTGGAAGTACCGGATGGCAACCAGGATGAGTCCGGCAAGTACAGAAACGCCGAAGAGTTCGTAAATCCATATGATATTTGCCTGAAGCATTCCCCGGCAATATCGCAGATTGCCTGCGATTTTCTATCCCCCATTATGGGGGAACTTAAGACCCATGCGGGTAGATAGTGCCTGCAGTTAGTTACAATAGTCCGAA
Organism: Bacteroidia bacterium; assembly: GCA_030432655.1. GTDB lineage: Bacteria > Bacteroidota > Bacteroidia > Cytophagales > Cyclobacteriaceae > JAUILA01. The sequence goes on along the minus strand of JAUILA010000021.1, from coordinate 11,183 downwards.
TATCCTGCGTAATAGCGAACGCCTCTGACGAAAATTTTCTCATCCTGAATACTCACCACCATATCGATCGGAGGAGCTTTTTCTTTGTCGAAAACCAGGTTCAGGACAGTTTCCGGCCCATTTCCCTCGACATTCCACCTGCCTGTTTTTTTACCCATATAGGCTTTGTTATCCTGTTTCAGCCAACCGCTTTGCCGGATATTCGTTTGAAAAGTACCATCGGCGCAAAGGTTTATCATATTCTGCCGCTTCGCTCCCTGGTCCATTTCATAGGTAACCATTACTTTACCAGACAGGAATTCCTGCCAGTTGAAATTTTCATACGGATTCCGGTTTGACGGTTCGGTAAATGAGGCACGCTTCATGAATTCCATCATTTCCGCGCGAACATCATCAAAAAACTGTTCGGGAGTGATCATAAGGAGGGTCACGCAGGGTCCATATTCACCGCAACGCGCAAATATGAATCCTTTGTACTGCGGATTGATCCGTTCTCCTTCACCTGTCACCGGCGAATAAGCCATGTCTCCTTCGCGCACTATATCCGTTTCTTCTGCTTTCAGATAGATGGCATCGGTTAGCGCTGCCCCGTTTTTCCAGTTATCTGTAATGAGGTCAAGGTCTCCCTCGGGCCTGGCAAACATCAGCACTTCACCACTGGTGCCATCAGTACGGTGAAGCATAAATATTTCTGTCCCCTGGGGCAACATTCCTGTCCAGTTATCCGGAATCGTTGCCGTAAATCCATATTTCGGGCTTTCAAGATTAGTTCCTTCGTTGTACATTATTCCCGGCCGGATTCGCTCGGATACCTGGGCCATCAACGAATGGCCGATCAGGATGGTGAAAAATATAATGGATCGCTTCAGCATAACGTTATCATTTATACTCTTTAATTTAGGGATAAATAAGTTTACTCCCCAAGATGATTATCAGGCAATTATTCATTTATTCAATCCTTATGATTTTCAGCCAGGCTGTTCAGGGCCAGGATGATCTCCCCTTCAGTTCCATTGAAGAAACCCCGGATTCGTACACGGCCCACTCGGTGGCTGCCAGGATGATTGACGGACTGGGGTTCCGGTTCAGGTGGGCGACGGAAGGGCTCCGACAGGCGGATTTGGCTTTCAGGCCAGCAGAAGACATCCGTTCATGCCGGGAAACGCTCGACCACATCTATCTGCTAGTCAATGTAATTTACAATACTCACCGCAATCTGCCGGTACAGGCAGTTGACCCCTCCGCGAAAGATGCGGAAGAAATCCGAACGGAAATTCTCATGATGTTGCAGGAGGTGCGTAACGAACTCCTGGAGCAACAACCAGATATGGACGCACTCAGCATCCAGTTCCCTCAACAAAGCTATCCCTACTGGAACCTCATCAACGGCCCGGTCGCCGACGCAATTTATCACACAGGTCAGCTGATCATCATGCGTCGAATGTCAGGCAACCCGGTTCCGCCAGGTGTCAATGTTTTAGAAGGAAAAACTCAAAATTAACCGATGCGAACCCTATTTATTACTCTTTTGCTGCTCGTTGCAGGTAATTATCTCTCTCATGCCCAGAAAGGCTATGCTGACCTTTCCAACGAGCATGCCACCGGTGAAACGGCTTATGACGTGACTGCCTATGTAGAACAATTCTGGCGACTCGCCGGAAATCCCGGTTTTGATTCCAGCATTTATTATGTGGTAGGTAAACTCAAAAACGCGGGATTTGTACCGGAAGGAGACAGCAATGCACGGCTTACCTACCGGATTGAAAAAAGGCCACTTGACCACCCGGCATGGCACCCGGTGGATGCGCAGGTAAGCCTGGCCGGTAACAATGAGCTCTTATTGAATTACAGCAACAACCGGAACATGATCTCGGTGAATTCCCGTTCCACCCCGACTGAAGGAATCACGGCACCGGTCGTCAGGATCCGGGAACTGGAAGACCTGGCCGCAGCAGATGTCAGGGGGAAGATCGTTTATGGCGAGATCCATCCCTATTACCTGTTTAATGCCGCTGTCGGAGAATTTGGCGCGCTTGGTATAATGACCTATGGCATGCCCGCCTACCTGGAACCGGAGACAAACCGCCGTTCCATTCAGTTCAACAGTATTCCCTATAATGATTCAGGCGAAGCCTGGTCCATCGCGCTGTCCTATGCCGCCAATGAGCAATTAAAGGAGTATCTGGAGAATGGTGGTTCAGAAGTGCACGTGCGTATTGAAACTGAATTCATTGATTCGGATGAACTCACTATCGTCGCTCAGATACACGGAAAATCAAATCCGGATGAAGAGGTCGTCCTGAGTGCCCATGTCCAGGAGCCTGGCGCCAATGACAACGCCAGTGGTGTGGGGGCGGCTACAGAAATTGCGGAGAACCTGGCCGGACTGGTTCGAAGCGGAGAATACGATCCGGAAAGAACGATCACTTTTTTGTGGGGAGATGAAATCGTTTCAACCAGGCGCTATGTGGAAGAACATGGAGAAAAGATAAAGTGGGGTTTCAGCCTGGATATGGTCGGGGAGAATACAGCCGTTACCGGGGGGTCCTTCCTGATTGAAAAGATGCCTGACCCCAGTGCCATATGGACACGCGGAAACGACAAACATACCGAATGGGGAGGATCTCCCATCGGAAAGGACCAGCTCCAGCCTCATTACCTGAACGATTTTGTCATATCAAAATTCACAAACCAGGCTTCCCGGAGTGAGTGGAACGTCAATACCAATCCGTTTGAAGGGGGTAGTGATCACGTTCCTTTTTTACGGGCAAATATTCCTTCGGTACTCTTCTGGCATTTCACCGACCAGTTCTATCATACCGATCAGGACCGGATCGATAAGGTTTCACAGGAGACTTTGAGAAATGTGGTCGCGGGCACGATGACCAGCGTGATGGAGCTGGCATCAGGCGGCGAAGCGCTGGCGCTGAATATTCTCCGGGAAATTGAGCAGGCAGCAAAAACCAGACTTGATGCGGAAACAGCATTAAGCAGGAACATCCTGCAGGAAGGGGGTAGCAAAAAGGATCAGGAGGAAATTATCCGGACCTGGACCAGTTATTATGAGGACGTGGCAGGCACCGTGGAAGATCTTTCCGGTTCAGATGTGGTAAAAACCGCTATCAAGGAGACCCGCAAATCAGTGGCTGATTATGGCAGGCTGAAAATTGGTGAAATGTAATTCGCTCAGATATATTTCGATGCTTCGCGGACACTCAGCGGGGCAAGATCATACCTGGTGAGGAACTCACGCACCCAGTCCGCATCTGTCCTGGAGTATTGCCGGAGTGCCCATCCAATGGCTTTATTGATGAAAAATTCCTTTGAGCCCAGGTTCGATGAAATGGCAAATTCCAGGAATTCCCTGTCTGTTTCCTCTTTAAATTTCAGCTGATGGATAATCGCCGCGCGTCGTATCCAGAAATTTTCATCAGTTACCCAACGCGTCAGAGCTTCCCCGAGGAGAAAGGGATATTTTTTAACCAGGGTACCAACGACATCGGAAAGCGCATCCACCGAATCCCACCAGGAATGACGGCGGATCAGCGCCTCGATCTTTGGGAGATCTTCCGGCGTAAGCTTCTTTCGTATCGCCCGCAGATAATCCACCGCGAGCATGTGAAATTCACGTTCCGGCTGGTCGTAAAGCTGGCTGATCCATTCCCAGTCCGCGGCAGGCAATGCCTTTTTTGATTGAAGCACTTCCTTTTGCAGCAAGTCCCTGTCAGCCCGCATCAGGCCCAGGAATTCAAATTTATTTCTCATGTACGCTGCCATCTGCTGCGCCCGGTCAGGGTCAGCGGATTCACGGAAAATCCGGAATATCGTATCAGCCATTATTCTCCCATGTCATTCCTTTAAAATTAGGTAGATTTACCCCCGGAAACCTGATTAATCATGCGAATATTATTCATAGCACTTGTCCTTATTTCTTTTTCGTCCAAAGCTCAGCTCAATCGGGCAGAAAGGAAAATAGCAGAGGAGGCCGGCCGGCTTAACGGTGAGGCAACGGAACTCCTCAGGACACTTGTCAATATGAACAGCGGTACCATGAATTTCGAAGGGGTCCGGTCGGTTGGCAACCTGTTGATGGATGAATTTGACCAAATGGGTTTTGAGACAACCTGGGCAGACGGAAGTGCTTTTAATCGTGCTGGTCATCTGGTTGCCGTTCGCGAGGGTCGTAAAGGCGCCCCGCGCATTCTCCTTATCGGTCACCTGGATACAGTATTCGAACCTGACCACCCAAATCAGCAATATACCATGGTCAATGATACGATCATGAAAGGCCCGGGAGTCGTGGATATGAAAGGCGGAGATGTCATCATTTTGTATGCCCTCAAATCACTTCAGGAAGCAGGTTACCTGGACCGGGTTACGGTCGAAGTGGTGATGACTGGTGATGAGGAAAAAAGCGGTAGTCCGATTGACCTTTCCAAACAGGCGATCCGGGAAGCCGCGCAGCGGGCGGATTACGCCATCGGATTTGAAAACGGGGACAGCCGTTTTGAAACGGCCGTTATATCCCGACGCAGTTCGTCAGGGTGGTCTCTGCATGTCGAAGGTCGTCCGGCCCATTCTTCCCAGATATTCTCCGAAGAGGTTGGCGCAGGAGCTATTTTTGAAATGGCCCGAATACTGGAAGCGTTTTACACAGAACTGCAGGACGAAGAATACCTTACGTTTAATCCCGGGACGATCCTTGGCGGTACCGCCGTTGCAGAAGATTCGGTCAACATTGGCGGTACAGTTACAGGCAAGGGAAATATAGTGGCTGCCACGGCCGTGGTGCACGGCGACATCCGGGCGGTAAGTGTGGAACAACTTGAACGGGCGAAGCAGAAAATGGCCCGGATTGCCTCACAAAATTATCCCCATACTAAAGCAACTCTTGTGTTTAAGGAAGGGGGGTATCCTCCGATGGACAGGACCGCCGGAAACAGGGAACTCCTGAACCTGTACAGTGAGGTCAGCACAGACCTGGGGTACGGTGAGGTTTCGGCGGTAGAACCAATCAATGCCGGGGCTGCAGATATTTCGTTCGCCGCAGAATTTGTAAATGCCTCTATTGACGGACTTGGTCTGAGCGGAGGAAAAGACCATACGGCGGAAGAATTCGGAAACCTGTATAGGCTGGATGATTCGATCCGGCGGGCAGCGTTATTCCTCTACCGTCTTGGCGTCCGTGATTGATCCGCCGTACCTCCGTAAATAAAAAGCAGAGATAAGCAGCATCGCATACATCATCGAAGCAATGGCCATGACCGCCACGTGCCCGATTTTTATCTCCTCATCAATAAACGCTATGCGTACAGCAAATATTACCAGGAAGGTAACGATGATACCGGGCCAGTACCCCCTGGAGTACTTTGCTTCGAAAGAATTTCTTGGCAAACAAAAGAAGGAGGTAATCACAATGGCCAGTCCGATCCCGGTACTCACATGCTGGAGAATATGATACGCCGGGTAATCCTCAAAAAAGAACAGCACGTGACGCCGGAGGAGTGGGAGATTCCTGGTGATAAACGTGCTGTTATGTGTAAAACTATCCCATAACACATGTGACGCTGCCCCGGCCAGTATACTCAGGACAACTACCCACCAGTTACGGCGGAAAAACGTCAGCCAGTCCGCCTTCTTAATCGGGGACATGCGTTCCCGTACAGGGGCGGGCAAATTATTTACAAGAGGATCTCTGACCAACAGAAAGTAAGAGAAGACCAGCACAAGTCCAACAGGCAGGTCAAAATACAGAATCCCCGGCAAGGTGTGCCCGTGGTCGCCCTGCATTCTCATCCGAATAAAATATTCAAAATCAGGGGTCATACTTCCGGCAATCAGTCCGGATACAGAAACATACTTTCTGTTGAAAAACGGAAGAACAATGGCCGGATGACTGAAGGTAAATGGCACGCAGGTCAATTTGTGATGAGTCCGAAGATACGTAACTTAACAGGATCATAAAATCACTGATTCTTAAACCTCAACGATTTTTCAATGTCCAGATTAGCATGGCTCCTTCTCAACACCCTCACATTTGCCGGGACCCTTTTTGCCAACTATTATGTAAATGCCAATGCCAGGCCCGGCAACAGCATAGGGGATATCAGCGACCGGTTTGCCACACTCATCACGCCGGCCGATTATGCATTTGGTATCTGGGGACTCATTTACCTGGGGCTTGTAGTATTCCTCGCCTACCAGTGGTACCTGTTTCTGTCAAAAAAAGAAGATAATCTTAAGGAGACGGGTATTTGGTTTGCCGTCGCAAACCTGGCTAACGGACTGTGGATCATAAGCTGGATGGACCTGATGCTCGATACTTCCGTCATCATCATGTTGCTTTTGCTTCTGGCACTTTGTCAGCTGGTAATCCGGCTGAAGCTTGAAATTTGGGATGCGCCGGTCCGCGTGATCATTGCGGTCTGGTGGCCATTCACCGTTTACCTGGGCTGGATCGTGCTGGCCACTGCGGTAAATATTGCAGCCTGGCTGGTGAGTACCGGATGGACGGGCGGTCCCCTGTCTGAAACAACCTGGGCCGTAATCATTTTATTGGTGGCCATGTTCGTCTATCTCACCCTTATCTACAAAAGGAACCTCCGTGAAGCAAGCCTGGTCGGCATTTGGGGAATATTGGCAATTGCGTTTAATAACTGGCATACCGAAGCTTCGATCCTGCCTTATGTGTGTATCGGAATTTGTGTCATACTTTTAATTGCCTCCGGGTATCATGGCTACCTCAACAGAGCCACCTCACCCTTTGAAAAAATTAAGCGAGGAGAGTTCTGAAATCCGGCTAAATAAAGTTATATTTACCTGTATATCAGTTTGTTAAGAAATTAATGATGGGGTGCCTGGAAAAGCACCAATAACAATCCGGGCATTCCATCGTTAACAATACCTAACCAACTCGAAAACTCATGAAAAAAATCACTTTGATCGCCATGTTACTGTCATTGGCGACCCTTACAGCGTATTCTCAAATTGGTGTTGGAATCAAAGCGGGCGCAAATTTTTCCAACATAGATATTGAAGATATCAGCACGGATTCCAAGACAGGATTTCATTTTGGCGCATTCGTGAACGTTCATTTAAACGAAACATGGGCCATACAGCCTGAGCTCCTTTACAGTACAATAGGTGCAGAAGTGGATGGTACGGATGATATCGATTTTGATTATCTTCAAATACCATTGCTGTTGCAGGGAAACTTCAGTATTCTTAATATTTATGCGGGACCTCAACTTGGCCTAATAACCAACAAGGGACTTCCGGGCGGTTTTGACGACGATAATATTAAGGACACTGAATGGAGCTTTATCCTGGGAGCCGGTGTTGATCTACCGCTTGGCCTCGAAGCCGGAGGACGATATGTTTATGGAATTACTGATATTTCGGACATTCCTGATCTGGGCAGCGTAAACAATCACGTATGGCAGTTATACGTTGCCTGGCGTCTCTTTGGCGGGCGATAATCCAATTCGAAAAGAAATCAGAAAGGCTGTCCTTCGGGATGGCCTTCTTTTTGTTACAAACCTTACAAGATGCCATAAAAGGATTGATTTACCTGTATATTGACACCTTTACGATTTATTCTTTTATGAAAACGTCATTGATTTTTATCGTTTTTCTGCTTGCTGCACTGTCCGTAAATGCCCAGTTTTCAGGCGGCATAAAAGGTGGAGCCAATTTTGCCAGGCTGGAGAGTGATTTCCTGACGACTGATTCAGAAACCAGTTTCTACGGGGGAATTTTCGTGGCGTATGATATCAATGAAAGATTTGCCATCCAGCCGGAAGCCTATTACCTGCATCAGGAGGGAAATGAAAACGGATTTGATTACAGCTTTGATTACATCGCTGTACCACTCGTACTTAAGGTAAAATTCTCCCCGGTCAATATTTATGCCGGTGGCCATTTTGGCTTTCTGCTGAACGTGGATGCCACCCTGGTTGAAAAGGAAGATTTTAAAGGTATTGCCGTAAGCGGAACCCTTGGCGCCGGGGTGGATATCCTGCCAGTACTGGAAGCCGGCGGCAGATATGTTCACGGACTATCCGACATTTCCAATAATGTATATATCAAAGATGTGAAATTCAGAATGTGGGAAGTGTACATCGCCTGGAGAATATTTGGCAAATAGACTGAAAGGCGGTAATTGCTGCGCCGTACGTGGAATTCTGTTTTTATATTAGGTGGAGAATAACCATTTTTCTGCCATGAAACGATTCCTGATCCCCCTCTTTTTCCTGTTGATTTCCGGACTTGTCCGTTCCCAGTCATTCTCCGATGAAGAAATAGCCCGCTGGAAATCCCAGGCCGAAAATGTGACCATAATTCGCGACAACTGGGGCGTACCTCATATCTACGGGAAAACGGATGCTGATGTGGTATTCGGACTCATGTACGCCCAGTGTGAAGATGATTTTGAACGAGTCGAGTACCAGTACATTAAAGGACTTGGCAGGCTTTCCGAACTGCAGGGCGAGCGCTATGTCATGAGTGACCTCTATGCCCGGGCATTCAGCGATTCGGTAAGACTGGTTGAGACGTATGAGTCACTTGACCCCTGGATGAAGGAGCTGATGCAGGCCTTTGCCGATGGAATGAATTATTATATTTCGCAAAACCCGGATAAACCAAAATTGATCCGGCGATACCAGCCGTGGTATCCCCTCACCTACAGCGAAGGTTCCTCCGAAGGAAATACCAGCAACCAGACCGACGTTTCGGGCCGGGAGATCTCCGAATACTTCAGCGCACAACATGCCATGAGTGAAGAGCACGGCGGTGAAAGCAAAGGCTCCAATGGATTTGCCGTTGCCCCATCAAAAACGGCCAATGGCAATGCCATGCTCGTCATCAACCCGCATGTTTCCGTCTATCACCGCCTGGAGGCCCACCTGATCAGCGAACAGGAAGGCGGACTGGATGTTTACGGTGCCGTAAGCAAAGGGCAGTTCTTTGTTTACCACGGGTTTAATAATTACTGTGGCTGGATGCATACATCCAGCGGGACGGATACGCAGGACAGCTTTCTTGAAACTGTTGAGCAGCGCGACGGCAGATTGAAATACAAATTCGGGGATGAATGGCGTGATATTGAGACGCGCGAGATTACTATACCATTTAAAACAGATAACGGAACGGCCGATTTCCGTACATACCAGGTGCACTACACGCACCACGGTCCCATTATGGCTAAACGGGGAGAGCATTATGTCAGCCTGACGCCACTGCATATGCCGGAAAAAGAATATCAGCAGGAATGGCTGACCATGAAAGCAAAGGGGCTTGACGATTTTAAAGAGGTCATGAGTATACGGTCAAATGCCACGAACAATACGGTCTATGCCGATGTTGACGGAAACATCGCCTACTGGAACGGGAATTTTGTACCCAGGCGCAACCCCGATCTCAACTGGCGAAGTGCGGTAACGAGCGCCCCTGAAAATGACTGGAAGGGGTTACATCCCCTTGATGAGATTATCCAGGTGATCAATCCTTCTTCCGGGTATGTTCAGAATTGTAATTCCACACCATATCTTTCCGCAGGCGATGACAGCCCGAATCCCGGGAATTACCCCTCCTATATGACCGGGCATCATCATAATCCCAGGGCCGCCAATGCCATCAGGATACTTGAAAAGGAGAATGCATTCACCCCGGATAAATTTAGGGCTATGGCATATGACAATTACCTTCAGTTGTTTGACCTGCTCCTCCCTGGATTATTTGAAGCCTGGGAGAATCTTCCGGCGAATGATTCAAGGCTTACTGAACTCAGCGATGCCATGCAGCTTCTGAAGAACTGGGACCAGAGGGCTGCGATAGAATCGGAAGCGGTGATCCTGGGCGAACAGTATGCCCGCACCGTTGCCGGAATGTCCAGAAAATATATACCCCGGGATACCGTAATGGGTATGAACCTCGTTTCCTTTCCGAATATTGTACTGGCCAGGGACAAGATGACCGGAGACGAATTTCTGGAGGCACTGTCAACCGCAAGGGAGAACGTTCTGGAGGAATACGGCCAGCTCAATGTTCCCCTTGGGGATATCTACCGGTTTCAAAGACTCAATGATCACCCCACGAAATATGACGCAGAAGCGCCATCAATCCCGTCGCGCTTTATGTCTGGTTTCCTTGGGTCACTGCCGGCTGCATACTATGACAGCCCCGAAGGAACTGATCAGAAATTCTATGCCGGCGGGAACAGCTTTATCGCCGTGATCAATTTTGACAAGGACCAGGTGGAGGCCTGGAGCATTGTGGGAGGTGGCCAGAGCGCTGATCCTGATTCTCCGCATTACACCGACCAGGCTGAAATGTTTATGAACGGAGAATTGAAAAAAGTCCACTTTACCAGGGACGCAGTCCGGGAGAATACTGAACGAAGCTATCATCCGGGACAATAGACATTAATAAGTAACCTAAACAGTTTTCACATGACCTCACGCCGAAATTTCATCACCAGATCCATCGCCGGGACAGCTATGCTCACACCTTTGGGACGAATGACCCATGCTTCAGCTCCTGCACCGGATCAGCTGAACCTGATTGAGGATGAGGCAGAGTATTGGAAAGCGGTAAGGGCCCAATTCTCCCTTAAAAAAGGGCAGACCTACTTCAACAATGGCACCATGGGACCAGTGCCGGACTATACGCTTAACCGGATGATCGATGATATGCGGAACAACGCCATTCATGGAGCAGAAACCGATTATAAAGGGGAAGGACCGGAATTGCTAAGCGGATATTTCGTATATGAGGAGCTGAGGAAAAAAGTAGCCGGACTTATTAACGCCGACTGGAAAGAGGTGGTACTTACCCAAAATGCCACCTTCGGGATGAATTACGTAGCGAACGGGCTGGACCTGAAAGAAGGAGATGAGCTCCTGAATACCGATCAGGAACATGGTGGGGGATTTGCCGCCTGGCAATTGCTGGCGAAACGTAAGGGTTGTGTATATAAACAGGCAAAAATGCCTGTGCCTGCCAATGATCCTGACGAAATATATGAGGCCATATTCAGGGAAGTGACACCGAAAACGCGGGTGATTGCCATACCCCATATTGTGTCTGTATACGGTGTGGTGATGCCGGTGAAACGTATTTGTGCTGAGGCCAGGAAGCGAGGCATCTTCACGGTTCTTGACGGGGCACAAACAGTCGGACAA
>JAUILA010000020.1 GCA_030432655.1 Bacteroidia bacterium | reverse complement strand
TGCAGCGTCTTTACGCGACCACCGAAAATCGATGGGTACGATGTCAGATCCTCAACCGCTGTCACCGGAACTCCGAGTCCTTCTATGAAATTCTGAGTGCCCCCCGTACTGTAAATGGTCACGTCATTTTTTTCCAGCAGCCGTATGATCGGCTCCAGGCGGTCTTTATAAAAAACAGAAATTAAGGCAGATTTAATCTTCTTTACTGGCATGGATCTTCAGATAGTTCTCAGGAGTCTGTGTTTCCCGGTTCTTTAAAGGTGCAAAACTATAAATTTTTGAGCATTGACTCGATAACCTTTGGATAATATTGATATTCAAGTGCATGAACTTTTTTCGCTATGTCTTCAGGCGTATCTTCCGGATTGACCGCACAATAAGCCTGCAACAGGATGTCACCTTCATCGTACTTTTCATTTACAAGGTGAATGGTAATCCCCGATTCACGGTCTCCGCTGTCCTTTACTGCGATATGTACGCGGTCGCCATACATTCCCTTCCCTCCGTATTTCGGCAGCAGGGCAGGATGGATATTGATCATTCTCCCGGGAAAGGCACTGACCAGGTCTCCCGGTACCAGCCAGAGAAAACCGGCAAGAACGACCAGGTCGATTTGACTTTTTCTGAGTTCCTCCAGTACTTTTCCCTCCATCAATTCCTGTCTCGAGAAAGTTACGGCAGGAACCCCAAGCTTTCGGGCGCGCTCCAGGACATAGGCATCAGCGTTATTACTTAATACCAGTTGCACGCGGCCCGCCGGATGGTCCTGAAAAAACTTAATGATATTTTCAGCATTCGTTCCGCTTCCGGAGGCAAAAATTGCAATATTTTTCATGATCTGATTTAAAAGAAAGCCATGCTCAGGATACCAAAGAGCATTACATATTTACAATAACTGCTGAGAAACCCAAATTCCCTGACTGTATCGGCCTTATTCAGCCGGTACCAGAGAAACGCCAGTGGAAGAATAAGTCCGGCCGATAACACGGCCAGGTGGCTTCCGATATAATTATAGGACATTAGGCCCAGGGTTATGACAAAAAGCAATGATAGCCCGTAAATAACATATTTTGTCCGGCGAATGCCCCATATTACCGGCATTGTGCGGCAACCAAAAGCGGTATCCCCTTTAACGTCTTCCATATCCTTGATTATCTCCCTGATCATGGTAAAGGAGAATGCAAATGCTGCGTAAGCAATTACGAGCGTATGCGACGCGGGAAAAATAAAGTGTACTATATAAATCGAAAGTGCGGTAAGCAGGGCGACTGAGAAATTCCCAATAAACGGCAGCCGCTTGAGCTGATTGGAATAAAGCCAGAGAAGGCCCACCGAAAAGACATTCACGATACCAATCTTCCAGGACAGGAAAAAGCCAGTTAAAATACCGGCGAAGGAAAAGATAACATGAAAAAACATGGCCACCCGTCTTCTGAGCTCTTTCCCGATCACTACGCGTTGCGGCTTATTGATCAGGTCGATCTTGACATCATAGTAATCGTTGATAATATATCCGGCAGCGGCAATGAGCACGGAGGAGAGAGAAAGCAGGAATAATGTCGGTGAGAAGAAAATTTCTTCGTTTGACAAGCTCCCGTGGGCAAGAAATAATGCTGTACAATACTGCGCCAGCACTATTATCAGCAGGTTCCAGATACGGGTAACTTTAAGCAACCCGGCCAGAAAATATCCGTTTTTTTCCGCCATCGGGATGAATTTGATCAAAGGTACTCCCGATGGCGGTTACTCACAACATCTAGAACTTAATTGCCAGCGTAAGAAGGTAATTTCTCAGGGCCTGGGGGTAATAATAATTCTCCCGCACCACATAATCGGGCCCTCCCTGGTAACCGAACGTATATCCGTTTGATGAATACGCTTCCTCAAATACATTATTGGCAAGGAACGTAAGCGAAACTTCCTCCAGGAAAATATCCCTGATCACATACCTGAACCGGATGTCATTGGTGAAATAAGCGTCAAGGCTCCTGGAATCCTGTGAGGTATTATCCAGGTACTGCTTACCGACGTATTTGCTTAACAGCGAAAGCTCGAACGAGTCATTTCCCAGGACCTGCTGCAGGAAATTCCAGCTTAATTGCGAGGCCCCGATAAACCCGGGGGAAAACGCAATATCGGTGTTGCTGTACGTATTCTCAATGATATTGAATTCATCAAAAGCTACTCCGTAATCATAAATAACCTCCGTGAATTCATCAATCTTGTTGCGGCTGAATGTACCGTTAACCTGCCAGAAAAGACGGTCTGTGACAGGCACTCCCAACTGCAGCTCAATCCCTGCGCGATAACTCTTGTCCACATTCTCCCGTAAGGATGATCCCACGTCATTCAGTTCACCTGTCAGTACAAGTTGGTTCTTGTAATCCATCAGGTAGGCATTCGCCTCGAAGGATATCCTGCCTGACCGCCGGTACCCCAGCTCCACATTCCTGAGCGTTTCATGCTCCGGATTGGTTTCCGAATCAATGAAATCTGTCCGCACCGGCTCCCGGTTGGCAATCGCGAAAGACGCATATACCCGGGAGTTTTCATTCAGCTCGTAGGAGGCTCCCAGCTTTGGATTGAAGAAATTATATTTTTCATCCACATCTATTTCACGCAGATCGTTGTCAATGCCATAGGTTTGATAGTCGATCATCCTGTACTGAAGGTCCCCAAACACAGACAGCCGGTCATTAAGGGCATAGTCAGCTTTGAGGTAGACGTTAAAATCTTCTTTCTCACCGGTATTATCGTAGTACCGGTAGTCCTTTCCAAAGGGAAGGTTGCCGGAGAATGAAGTGGCATATTCAGCCCAGATCACATCCCCGAAATGGCCGCCATCATAGTAATTCCAGGCACCACCAAGGGTCAGGTTCAGATTCCTGTTCGCTTTATACTGAAGGGAAAACGTGGTGCCGTAAAAATCATTATCAAGCCACCTTCGTCTGATAAGGTCTGTAGACTCAACGGTGGTATTTCCGATCACAGCCGGTTCCGCACCATAATCAGCAAAGTCATCGTCCCTGCGGTATTGTTCATAAAAACCCCGCCCGTAGGTGTAATGGAGTGCCATGGTGCCTGTCAGCAGTTTACTAAACCGGTGCGAAAGGTGCAGCTGGTAATGATCCTGCTTATAATCGTCCACCTGGTTTTCATACAGGTACCAGTTAAACGTGCGCCCGGCGTTGCGCATATTTTCCGCCTGGTCCTCATCAAGACCATTGTTAATAATCACTTCCTCGATTCCTTCCGGATCATTCTCCAGGACCGCTTCAGGCGTACCGTACCAGCTTTGATAGGTTACCTCTGCGCCACCGAAAACAATTGCTTTAAGCATGGTTTTTTCGCCATAGTAACCCGCTGCAAAGTAATAGGAATCCAGGTCAGAGGATGCGCGGTCAATATACCCGTCACTTTTTATTCTTGAAATTCGCCCGTCCAGGGTCCAGTGATCATTAAGAAGCCCCGTCCCGAAGCTGAGTGTATTCCTGATCGTATTGAAAGATCCTGCGGTATTAACAAATTCCCCGTAGGCATCTTCCGAACGCTGATTTGTTTCAAGATTGATGGATGCGCCGAAGGCCCCGGCTCCGTTGGTGGAGGTGCCTACTCCACGCTGGACCTGGAGGCTGTTCGTTGACGAGGCGATATCCGGGATATCCACCCAGAAAACTCCCTGGGACTCACTGTCATTCAGCGGCACCCCGTTGATCGTTACATTGATCCGGGTCGCATCGCTGCCGCGGATCCTTAGTCCTGTGTAACCTACGCCTGCCCCCGCATCGGAGGTGGTCACCAGCGATGGTGTAAAATTCAACACGTAGGGAAGGTCCTGCCCGTTATTCAGCTTCTCTATTTCCTGCTTGTCCAGGTCGGTATAGGTCACCGGCATATTTTCCGACGCCCTGGTTGAAGTTACAATGACCTCATCCGCCACCAGGGTGGAAGGTGTAAGTTCAACTTCCAGGCTAGTGTCTTCTGAAACCCGGACAGATGCCTCTCTCGGCTGAAATGAAATATGCGTGACTAAAATAGTATAATTTCCGGCCGACAGGCCATTTAGCTGAAATTCCCCGGAGGAATTCGTAGTAACTCCTTTTCCCAGGACCGGAATTTGAATATTCGCTCCCTCTACAGGAGACTGGTCTGTGGCGTCCGTTACCGTACCCGTAACGCTATATTGCGCCGACGCAACCTGCGCGATGCCTGCAAACAGCATCAAAAACAAAAATCTCATTATTACTTGTTTTGTGTTAAAAAAAGCAGAAAACAGGGGATCTTCCTGCGTTAGTTAACATCCCTTTTCCCTACGCCAGAATTACCTGGATCAGGTCTCGGCCCTATCAGAAATAAAGCCTTGGGTATAATCTCAGCCCGTATTTTAGGGCACCCCTTACGATTACAAAGCTAGTCAATCAGTACGGGATAACACAATATTTGAAAGGATTATCAGAATCTTTGCGCATCAATCAGGATCGCTTCTGACAACAGACTGGCTATCAGGCTGCGGTCAATTTCTTTCTGACTGGAGAATGTTTTACTTGCCACCTGTTTGCGCAGGCCTTCCTCCAGGTACCCCCCATGACGCAACCTGGTTCCCTCGCTAAATCCCAGTGCAACGCCATCCCCCGGTTTCAGTCCGCCCCAGGGCACTGACGATGGCCATAAATAGCAGATTCTGCGGTGCCGGGAATAGAACGGAACATTATACGCCATATGCTCACGAACATCCGGGATTTCCTCCAGTATAATGTCTCTCAATTCAAGAATAAGTTCTCTTTCAATCTCCGGCAGGTAATCCAGGAGGTCGCCAAGATTCCGGAAGCGGACTTTCTGAATTTTATTCATTTCCCGGACGAATGGCCCGCACCGGATCTGCAGGTTGCTCTATCAATTCAACACCTTCGGTTCGTAGTAATTCCAGCGCCACTTCAATAGCTTTCAGCAACTGCGGATCCTTTCCATCAATCACTTCAGACGGGGTCTGAACAACGTTATAATCCGGTTCAACGCCTTCATTCTCCACTGCCCATTGGCCATCTACATTAAAAAACCCACCGCGGGGAGCCGTTATTCCTCCGCCATCCATCAGCGGCGGAACGTCCCAGATACCCACCAGGCCGCCCCAGGTCTTTGTACCGACGAGCGGACCAACATTGCTCTTCCTGAACATATACGGCAGGTAATCGCCACCGCTGCCGGCCATTTCATTGACGATCATGACCTTCGGGCCAAACAACGCTGCAGCCGGACTTGTGAATGGCTGCTTGTCCCCGACGGGATTATTGAAATAACCCATCAGTTCCCGGTCCAGGAGATCGACAATGTAATCCGCGGCTGAACCACCCTGGTTGAAGCGTTCATCAATAATTGCCCCCTGCTTGTCTTTCTGTGCAAAATAATAACGGTTAAAATTAGTATAGCCCGCAAATGCCGTGTTGGGCAGCCAGACATAAGCCAGCTTGCCGTCACTCATTTCATCTACAAGACGCCGGTTACTTTCAATCCATTCGTACTGCCGAAGTTGCCCTTCATTTGACACCGGTTTGACATCAAATATCCTGGCGTTCGCTCCGGAAGCGGAGGAAGAAATGCCTACCCGGATGACCTTGCCGGCAGTTTGAGGAAAAAACGAATAGAAATTACGGTCAGCGCTCACCGGCCTCCCATTTACAGAAACAATGTAATCTCCCACCGCGGCGTCAATGCCCGGTCCGCTCAGGGGAGCAGAAACGGAGGGATTCCAGCTTTCTCCAGTGAATATTTTGGTGATCCGGTATCCATCACCTGTATTATCCACATCCACACCCAGCAGGCCGACCGGAACTGATTCGACATCCGGATAATCACCGCCACCTACAAAACTATGGCCGACAGACGTTTCACCACCAAGTACATCCAGCAGGAAATTCAGGTCATCCCGGTGCCGTACATGTTCCACCCACGAACCGTAATGCTCTGTGATCCAGTCAAGATCCAGCCCGTGTACATTCTCCACGTAGAAATAATCCCGCTGGTATCGGACAGCTTCCCTGAATATCTGCTGATATTCCAGCGCGGGATCCACATACACCTTGATATCCGAGGTGGAAATAGCCTGATCCGATGGATTAACCGGTCCGTCCGCCGGGGCTATGGCAAATTGCCCTCCTTTATTATACAGCATTTTACTTCCGTCCGGCGTGAATTCAAATCCCTGTACCCCGGTGGTTACTTCTTTTGGCTCCCGGTCCTTTAAAAGGAACTTTTTGAGCGTCAGTCCACCCTGTCCGTCCATGCTCTCCGTGAAATATACCGACCCTTCCGGACCTGCCTCCAGAGTAATGTAATTACTCACCGGAACAGGCAGCGCAACAATTCTTTTCCCGATCTCTTCAAATGATACGTTTACAGCAGACTCATCTTCTGACTCCTCCTCCTTTTTACCCTTTTTCTCCTTGCTGCCGGCATCTTCTTCTGCTTCCTCTTCGATTGATTCCTCATCACTTTCGCTTAGCAATGGCGAAGGCTCTTCCGGATCAAGTACCGCCATATAAATGCCACTGTTAACATCCGGTGCATAGGAAGTCATATCAAGCCAACCCACATTCAGGCCATAATCAGTACTGCTCATAAAATACAGGTACTTACCTGATTTGTCCCAGGCGGGGTTCATGCTGTTGGCAAGTCCGTCAGTGATCTGAATCGTTTCACCGGACGAAATTGAATAAACAAAAATTGCCGCGTATTCACTTTCGAGACGCCGGGTATAGGCCACATACTTCGAGTCAGGAGACCATTCGGGATAAATAATACGCATGGGATGGGCAAATCCTTCATTGTCAATTTTCTTAACTGATCCGGTGGCGACCGTCACTACCCATAAATTACGGTCGGCATCCCCGAAACTGATATGCTTGCTGTCAGGCGACCACGCCGGGGTGTAGAAAAAAGTTGCCCCGGGAATATCGATGGTTTTATTCAGCGTCCCGTACTGGTCGGTGATCTTCAGCTGATATTCTCCGCTTTCATCACTGAAATAGCTGATCCATTTCCCGTCCGGCGACCAGGCCGGTGACCTCTGGGCGCTTCCTGGTTGGGAGGTCAGGTTTCTCGGGCTTCCTTTTTCCGCTGGTACAGTGATAATCTCCCCGTGAGATTCCACCACGATCCGTTTGGCATTCGGCGAGATTGCCACATTGCTTATGCTGTTTCCTGCATTCTCCCAATGCGGACGCATCCAGGGAAAATCACCAAGGACCTGAATGGACTGCCTCACCGGTTCGCTGCCCGGTGTCATCACGTACAGGTAGCCACCCATATCAAAGACCAGTTGCTCTCCGTCTGAGGCAAGTGATTTTATATCAAATTCCTTATACCTCGTAACCTGCTCCAGTGCGCCACTACTCACATTATATTTCCAGATGTTTTTCAGGTTATCACGATCCGACAAATAGTAAATATCATCACCCACCCATACCGGATTCCGGTCGTCACTGTCTTCCCAGGGCAGGTCAGTGGTTTCATGCGACTCCAGATCAAAAATCCGGATGGGATTATTCTGGCCCCCGCGGTAATTCCTGAACTCTGACTCCCAGCGCAGGATCATTTCGAATGCCATCCTGTCTCCGTCGGGGGAGAATGAACCATCCACGGCCCGCGGGAGAATAAAACGCTCCGGGAAATTTCCGTCTGCACTTACCGACCAGAGCTGATCAGGGATCATCAGTGGAGCCCGCGTACGACCTGATGAAAAAATGATGGAATTACCGTCATTTGTCCAGGCCACAGGTTCGTCTGAGCCAGGGTGCCAGGTGAGTCGTTTGGGTACTCCTCCTTCCGTTGGCACCACATACACATCATAATTACCGTCGTATTGCGATGCGAACGCAATCATCGTCCCATCGGGAGAAAAATGAGGCGCCGTTTCAACCCCTGGAAATGACGTCAGCCGGCGGGCACCTGCCTCCGTACCTGATCTGACCCAGAGATCTCCTCCGTAGGTAAATACAATTTTGTCCTGATGGATATCAGGCTGACGAAGAAGTCGTGTTTCCTGGGCAAAAGTCAGCAAGGGAAATAAGAGAAACAAAATACCTGTGAGTCGCATAGAAATGTGGTTTAAGTGGGATATTAAAATAGCAAATTATAAGCACCTGCGTCATGCTTTGCGCGGGAATACTTTATATTTGACCTATGTTCAAAGCAATTACAGAGGATACCACCTACGAAATTACTTTTTCGGATGATCAGATTTTACTTAACGGTGAACCTGTTAACTGGGATCTTTCACGGTTGAGTGCACATCAGTTTCATATTATCCGGAACAATAAGTCTTATTCCGTGGAAGTACTGGAGAATAACGAAAAAATGGTCCGCCTGCGTGTGAATGACCAGATTCTGGAGGTGGAAACCAAAGACCGGATGGATCTGCTACTCGAACGACTGGGTATGGACAAGGCACTGGAAGAAGTACTGAATGATGTGCGGGCACCCATGCCGGGCCTGATCCTGAAAGTGGAAGTGGAAGAAGGACAGGAAGTAAGCAAAGGAGACCCCCTGATGATCCTGGAAGCGATGAAAATGGAGAATGTGCTGAAGGCAGCAGGGGATGGAACGGTGAAGGCAGTAAAGGTCAGCCAGGGTGATACGGTTGAGAAAAATCAGGTCCTTATACAATTTTGATCATAGCCCCTCTGATTTTGCACTTTGAATTTTATATTTGTACCAAGTTAAACCAAGGCTTCCTACCTCCTCATGAAATATAAACGAATACTTCTGAAATTAAGCGGGGAGGCGCTCATGGGCACCCAGCAATACGGAATTGACCCGGATCGTCTCAATCAATATGCAACTGAAATAAAGGAGGTGGCTTCGCGCGGTGTGGAAGTTGCCATTGTGATCGGTGGCGGAAATATTTTCAGAGGTGTTCAGGCTGAGGCCTCAGGGATTGAACGTGTGCAGGGCGATTACATGGGTATGCTGGCAACCGTTATAAACGGCATGGCCCTCCAGAGTGCCCTTGAGAGCAACGGGACCTATACCAGGCTAATGTCAGGAATTAATATGGAGCAGGTTTGTGAGCCATTTATCCGTCGGCGTGCAATCCGCCACCTGGAAAAGGGCCGCATTGTGATCTTTGGCGCCGGAATCGGTAATCCGTATTTCACGACAGACTCCACAGCAAGCCTCAGAGCCATTGAGATCCAGGCAGATGTTGTATTGAAAGGTACCCGGGTAGACGGCGTATACACTGCCGACCCGGAAAAAGACCCTTCAGCAAAAAGATATTCCCAACTAACATTCCAGGAAGCCTACGAAAAGAATCTGAATGTTATGGATATGACGGCATTCACGCTCTGTATGGAGAATGGCTTGCCGATCATCGTATTCGACATGAACAAACCGGGTAACCTGCTCAAGATCCTGGAAGGAGAAAAAGCCGGTACCCTGATCCAATCTTAGTAATTAACTCCAATAACGATATATCCCATGGAAGAAATTAATATGTTCCTTGACGAAGCCAACGAGATGATGGATAAATCCCTTAAGCATCTTCAAAGCGAACTGGGTAAAATACGCGCGGGTAAAGCATCCCCATCAATGCTGGATGGAATTATGGTTGAATATTATGGTGCGCCCACCCCGTTAAATCAGGTATCCTCCGTCACCACACCGGATGCGCGGACCATTTTCATTAAGCCCTGGGAGAAGAAAGTCATTAATGATATTGAGCGGGCCATCATGAACAGTGACCTTGGTCTGAATCCTCAGAATGACGGAGAGCAGGTCATCATTAATATCCCAACACTTACCGAGGAGCGCCGTCAGGCCCTGGTAAAACAAGCGCGTCATGAAGGAGAGCAGGCCCGGATAAGTGTCCGGAACGCCAGGAAGGAAGTAAATGATTCACTTAAACAGCTTCAGAAAGAAGGTGCTTCCGAGGACGATGTAAAGCGGGCGGAAGAAAAAGTACAGGAACTCACCGATGCACACGTCAAAAAAATTGACGATATCCTTACGAAAAAAGAAGGTGAGATCATGACCGTTTGATCAGAAGATGTCATCGAGGTTGGTGGCAATTCCTATCCTTACCCCGAAATCCTGGTATTTTCCGTTCTGGAACGAGGTTACGGCTTCTATTCGGATCACCCTGAATATATAATTGATCCCATATCCCAGTTCCGTATAATGATCGGAGACCTGGTTGTAAAGGTAATTTGTAAAAAACCCTTCCCTGATCCCCGAAAGGCGAACAATCGGGATACGCGTTAACAGAAATTTCCTGAACTGATACTGCAGGTGGCCTGTAAAGTATTCGCTGTTGACGCTGTACTGGTAATATGGCAATAAACGGAAACTCTTCACAGGATCAGACGTGATGAAGGGTGTCCGGTTTCCGGCGAAATGCTTGAAGTCGATCAGGTATGATGGTTCTTCGGACCCCGGAAAAAATCCGGCCGAGACCGCCACATCTGCAAACCCCTGGATCCCGATCTTGAAATTATGAGAAAATCCTGCCTCCAGTTGATTGAAGCGGGTATCCCCAAATCCCGAGCGGACTAAAAGCGACAGTTTCGGTGATGAACCGTTGATTGACCTCTTCACTCCGTTGTAAATCCGGTATTTCAGCCACGGATAGTAATCTACCCGCCCGGAAATGATAGCCACGTCATGTTCCTCGAATCGTGTATCTTCCAGCACCTCATTGTCTGGCGCATTCGAAGTCAGGTCGCCTGTTTCCCCAAATGAATAATCCGTTGTATTCTCCAGGAAACGACGCCTTGCCACTTCACCATTCAATACCACGCCAATTTTTTCAGTTCGCTTCCTGAACTCCAGGTCCACAAAATCCTTTTCATAGATTTTCATGTAATTCTCCCCTACCACCAGGCTGAAGAATGTATTCATGAGCGGATGGATTGGTTCGGCTTCATTGAACTGTTCTACATACCGTCCGGCCGTTAATTTAAAATCATTGCGCTTATTTCGCGGACCGAAACCGAATTCAGTTTCCAATTTACCATTCCAGGCCTCACGGGAAAATCCATAACGGATATAAGGACGAATCCGCAGCCAGCTGTTGGCATCATTGTCAAAGTTTCTGTACCAGGCAAAGCGATAGCGGAGGTTGAAACCATCGACAGTGTTGTAATTCGGGTAAATGGTGTACAGAATAAACCTCCCTTTGCCGGCAGGATACGAATTGCCCAGAAGCAGGTCCTGTGGCTTAAACCCGCTATGGTATTTGCGGCGCAGTGTATCCCCTTCCTCCATTTCTTTCTGCACGATAGCAAGGCTGTCCGTTTTCTCATACCCTTTGATCTCTTCCTTCGTAAGCGGCACCGGCCTCATCCCGGCCCAGTAAGTCGAATCATGCTTACTGGCAAGTGAATCAACACTGAATGACCGGTTAATAATAACATCAGGTTCATCAGACTCCTGCCTTTCAATTTTTTCGTATTCCCTGAGCACCTTTCTAAGTTGTTTCCGGGTTACTTCCTGTCCGTCCTGTAGCTTTTCCTGGATATCTTTGACCGACTTATCCACCCCTGAATCTTCGAGTTTTTCCGCCAGCTCTTCCTCGACCTTCTCATCAATAACCGTAAACTCCATTTCCAGGTCAGGGTTCAGGGTTACAACGTAATCACTTACGCTGGCCATATAATTTCCTACGAATTCAAACCCGAAGACTTTACCGGTTACACCGTAATTGTGGGTGACAGGCATCCAGACATTCTCCAGTATAGGAGAAAAAACCTGGCGAATATGAAAATTGATCCCAAGCTTTGTGACATCCACTTCAAGGGAATGGATGCTCCAGAGATCCTCCACGATATTGATTGTTCCGTCAAATACGTTGTCTCCACGGGACCTGGGCTTTACCCTGATCCGGCTCACCTCGTATCCCTGGTCATCAAATGTTCCCAGGTATTCAAAGCGGTAATAGGAGAATGCTTTAGGGGACAATGGCGAGACAGAATTGGCGAGCTCCGGGTTGTAAAAGGACCCGTTGATGTAGGCATTCGGACTGCCATTTTCGATCCCTTCGCCTGTAGTTCGCATGGAAATCACCTTTTCACGCACCGTATGGGGCCGCTCATATTCGATTTCACTTATAGACTCGGTGATGAACACCTGGTCGATTTCCACCCCTTCCTTCTTAAGCGTACCTTTCATGAAAAAGGGGGCGTCAGTCAGTTTACCGGTTCCCTTAATGTACACGCGTGCACTGTACTTGTCGATATACTGTGTGTGATATTTGGCTTTGGCAATTGCCTTCCGCATTATCGTATAGGCCGGATCTTCCTTGCCCGCCACAATGCGTACATCCTGCAATACGATTACCTGGGGTTCCAGTTTCACCGATACTTCTGTAAATCCCTCGCCAACCTCGATCTGGCGGGTAAGGGTTTTATAGCCCATGTACTGAAAGGAAACCGTGTATACACCAGCAGGAAGATCTATTTTAAATTCACCGTCGGCGTTGCTGGTTGTTCCGTTATTGATTTCCCGTACGAATATGGTGGTAAAGCCGAGGGGCTCATTATTCGCGTTGCGAACGGTACCCGATATTCCTCCGCCAAATGTTTGAAGAGTGATTAAAAGGAATAATGCGGAAAGAATAACCTTCATTGATTTTCAACTATTTGTGCTTAAGACGACAGAACTTCGCGAAAAGTTGCAAATGGCACTAAGATCAAAGATAAAACTTCTTTCCCCGGATTAATTCTTCGACCGCTTCAGGTACAAGATAACGTATTGAACGGCCATTTTTCACACATTTTCTTATGTAGGTGGCAGAAATATCAAGCAGGGGGGCTTCGATTACCTCGACATTCGAATGATCGAAGAGCTCATGGTTATCAAATCCCGGCCTGATATACACATGAAGGCCGTATTCTTCCAGGATTATCCGATGGTTTTTCCATTTATGAAACGAAGGCAGGTTATCACTGCCAATGATCAGTCGGAAAGTGTGATCGGGATGACGCTCCGACAGATAGGTGAGCGTATCCACTGTATAACTGGGACGTGGCATATTGAATTCCACATCCGTTGCGTCAAGATTATAGTTGTCGTGGATGGCAGCCCGGACCAGGTCAAACCTGTCGAATTCATGCAGCAGGTCATCACGTTTTTTAAAAGGATTTTGGGGGGAGACCACAAACCAGACTTTATCCAGACTGGTGTTTTCGGCCATTATATTTGCGATGATCAGGTGTCCGATGTGGACAGGATTGAAAGAACCGAAAAAAAGGCCGACTGTCATGCGGTGACCCCAATAAAATTATTTACCATTTCACTGGCCTTTTCCAGGGTGTCCTCCAGGTTTTCATTGACCAGGGTTACATCAAACTGATCCTCGAAAGACATTTCAAATTCCGCTTTGAATAATCGCTGCGAGAGGCTGTCCGACGATTCCGTGTCACGCAACTGAAGACGCTCCCTCAGTGCATCCATGGAGGGGACCCGCACAAAAACAGCCAGGGCACGGTCCCCAAAATATTCTTTCAGGTGCATCCCGCCCTTGACATCCACATCAAAGATCACATGTTTGCCGGATTTCCAGATCCGTTCGATCTCCGATTTAAGCGTACCATAGAAGTTGCCCGGATACACCTCCTCCCATTCAACGAATTCATCGTTATCAATCTTATCCTTGAATTCGGCTGGAGTAAGAAAGTAATAATCCTTGCCATTGACCTCAGATCGTCCCCGCCGGTCTCTTGTGCATGCTGAAATGGAAAACCCCAGCAATGGATTATTATTTAAAAGGTGATGAACAATCGTAGTTTTTCCTGCTCCGGATGGCGCGGAAAAAATGATGGCTTTCCCTTCGTGCATATTATTCAGCCGCCTTAAAAATCCTTGACTTGATCTCCTCCTTAATTTCAGGAGACAGCTGCTTATTCTTGCAATTCTTTTTCAGCATTTCACGAATAGCCTCATCCACACTGTAGATTTCGTAGTAAGGCATGCAGTTTTTCAGGTGAGCCTTAAAAATCGCGGTTTCCTCGTCGTTTGCTTCTCCATCCAGGACAAGGTGAAGGATCCGCAGGCATTCGTTGTGATTTGGTTTAGGAAGGTCAGGATTTAATGAAGATTCCTGATCATAAGAATCCGTAGAATTATCTGACATAGTCTGCTATTTGTTATAACCCATTTTTTTAGCGTAGTCGTTTAACTTTTCTTTCAGCAGGTTACGGGCTCTGTGCAGCCTTGACCTCACCGTACCTATCGGGATATCCAGGATCTTTGCCATTTCATCGTACTTGAATCCCTCCAGGTCACAGAGAATAATGACCGTCCTGAAATCCACATCCAGCGAATTCAGCGCGTTGGAGATCTCGTCCCCAAGCATGTCCTGAACCGTATCGACGCGAAGATCGGTCGTTATTGCACTGTCAACATCTTCCGAATTATAAAAAGTTTCAACCTCCTGGTAATCGACTTTTGCAGGCTGTTTGCTTTTCTTTCGGAAGTCATTGATGAAGCTGTTTTTTAATATTCGAAACAACCATGCTTTTGCATTAGTTCCTTGTTCGAATGAAGTAATAAAACGATATGCCTTCAGATATGTATCCTGTACAAGGTCCTTGGCATCATCTTCATCAAAAGTTAAACGGTAGGCAAAATTATACATAGAATCCATATGCGGAAGAAATTCCTTGTCGAATATTACTTCCTTCTCCTTCTGTGTATAATTTTGTCGCTTGTCGTCTGACATTGGGTCAAAAATAGAAATTATGTCAATTTATTTAAGAGAACATTGTCCTTTCTCTCTGTTATACGGAAAAACAGGCGCAGAACGATTTGTTTTCCAGATAAGTTACCACAAAAAGAATACCTTTTGTCTTTGAATGGACAACTTGTCATAACTTATAATTAATTACGCCACATTTTGTTAATAGTTTATCACGATTTCTTCACAAATGGGTAAAATTCTCAAATACCAGGGGTGGAATCTGTACGACAGCGGCTATTTTCCGTCTGTCGTGCTGAATGAACTATTTGACCTCATCCAGTCTGACCGCCTCCGGACCGAAGAAAATTTAAAGGATCATCACCGGAGCAATGTGCAACGGTTTACCTTCCGGTCGCGTAACCTGGTCCTGAAAATTCCCCTGGAAAAAAATCAACGGCAGTGGATCAGGTTTACTACCCTTTACCGTAAGGGCGAGGCATTCAGGAGTATTATGGGCATGGAAAAACTTCTGACGCTTGATATTCCTTCCACCGTTCCGGTGATGGCAGCTGAAAAACGGGAGAATGGCATGGTGACTGACTCCTGGCTTATCTACGAATTTCTGGAAGGAGAAAGTTGCCAGGGCCGGGAGCATTTGTACGACCGGGTGGTCGGCCGACTGGCCTCCATGCATGAGAAGGGTGTTCTTCATGGTGATCCGCAAATTCAGAATTTTGTCGAAACTGAAAAGAATATCGCAGTAATTGACTGCACACCTGTACCGGTGCGCAGCGAATTTCAAAAAGCATTTGAGTATGCTTATCTCAGAAAAAGCAGTCCGGGTATTGAAAAATACTTCGGAGCTGTTGCGTCCACTTCCGACTACCGGAAAGCTGTGAAAAAGTTAGCGCTTGACCGGCGAATGGCACATACCAGACGCCGGATCAAACGCTTTTTCGGCATTTCAGTCAAAGAAGGTTAACCTCCAGCCGCCAGGGTTTACCGCGATGCCATCAACTCTCCCAGTTCAAGCAACTTCATAAATTCACCACGGTACCCATGAAGGTCCTCCCCCCTGGCCGATTGCGCCCATTGACGCACATCCGAAATAGTAATGCCGTTATTGTACTGAGAATCACGAAGGATCATCCCAAATCCGGCTACCGCTGCTGACCAGCGGAAATTATCACTCGTATTTTCAAATTTTTGTTCAACCGGCATCAGTGCCTGCTCTATCTTCCGGCTCTGTGTTCCCTCTGGCTGTTTGTACCGGATTTTGACGGTTAATAATTCTCCTGACCCGGAAACAACTCCCTGATTCTCCTGGTATTTAAGTTCATCCACATCAAAGAATTCACTATCCACGCCAGCCGGAATCACTTCATACAGGGCTGTGACAGAATGACCGGAACCAATTTCTCCCGCGTCCTTGCGGTCATTGTTAAAATCCTCAGCCGCCAGCATACGATTCTCATACCCGATAAGCCGGTAGGCCTTTACTTCAGCCGGGTTAAATTCCACCTGGATCTTCACATCCTTGGCAATTGTAAACATCGTACCGCCGAACTCATTAACAAATACTTTCTTTGCTTCACTGAGTTCATCGATATAGGCGTAATTACCATTCCCCTTATCAGCCAGCAGTTCAAGCTTCGAATCCTTATAATTCCCCATTCCAAAACCCAGGGCGGTCAGAAATATGTTCTTGTCGCGTTTTTCCTCAATGAGGCGCTCCAGCCCTTTTTCACTGCTGACTCCCACGTTGAAATCACCATCGGTGGCCAGGATCACCCGGTTATTACCGCCGTCCATGAAATTGTCTTCCGCGAGCTGGTAAGCCAGCTCTATACCCGCTGCACCCGCCGTGGATCCACCAGCCGACAAGCGGTCCAGCGCCCGGAGAATGTCCTTCTTCTGATCGCCCGGGGTCGGTGGCAATACTTCACCTGCTGCTCCGGCATAAACCACAATGGAGACCCGGTCTTCCGGCCTGAGCTCGTTGACCAGCAACCGGAAAGCGGTCTTGAGCAATGGCAGTTTATTGTAGTCGGCCATCGATCCGGACACATCAATCAGGAAAACCAGGTTGGACGGCGGCAGGTTCTTCTTTTCGATCCGCCTGCCCTGAAGTCCGATATGGATGAGCTTATGTTGTTTGTTCCAGGGGGCTTCCGCAATCTCAGTGGTCACGGAGAATGGATCATTCCCCTTTGGGTTCTGACAGTCATATTCAAAATAATTGATCATTTCCTCGATCCGCACCGCATCGACCGGCGGCCGCTGACCATTCTCCAGGAACCGGCGCACATTACTGTAACTGGCTGCATCCACGTCTATTGAAAATGTCGACAATGGTTCGCGCAAGGCTCCTTTGAAACCGATCTCATCGATCTCGCTGTATTCTTCGTTGTTTTGTTCCCGGGGATAAACATGACGAAGTGATGCTGCCCCTCGGATTCTGATGTTTCTCTGATTAGATTTGTCACCCGTAACCTGAACACCCGCCACTTTCCCTTGTAACGCGTTTGATATTTCTGCTTCCGGAAGTTGGTTTCTGGCCGGTCTTTTGGTGGCATAACCCGACACCACCACTTCCGATAACTGAGTCACATCCGGTGAAAGCGTAACCTCGAGAAATCTTTTGCTACGTACTTCGACTTCAAGCTTTTCGTACCCGATAAAGGAATATTCCAGTATGGCATCCGGAGAGCTCACCTGAAGTTCGAAATAACCGTTATCATCGGTAACAGTTCCGTTGGAGGTACCTTTTTCTATGACGTTCACGCCGGGAATGCCGCTACCTCCGGTATCAAATACATATCCGCTTACCTTGTGAATAATCGTGTGCGCTTCTGCCGTACCGGCCGCCATTGCCAGCAGCATCATCAATATCAGGGGAAATCTTTTCATGTGTCTTTCTGTTTGTTTTCCCTTAGGATGCACGAAGGGAAAATATTCCATAAACCAACTGTAAAAAATTTTTTACCTTTCGATTTATGCCGGGACATGAACATGAAAAACAGCTGCTTGCGCGTTACCGCGAGACCGGGGACAACCGGTTCCTGGGTGAGCTGTATTCGGAATACATGCACCTGGTTTACGGGGTTTGCCTGAAATACCTGAAAGACAGGGAAAAAAGCAGGGATGCGGTCATGGATATTTTCGAATCCCTTGTCACAAAATTGCGCAATCAGGAGGTGGAGAATTTCAAGCCATGGCTGCATGTGGTGACACGGAATCACTGCCTGATGATCCTGCGATCATCTGCCTATAAACGGGAGCAGGAAAATAAATCTGTTTCTTCTGTGGAATATGCACTTCCCGCGCATCATGATAATGGAAAGATGCCGGAAGAGGACCTTGATCAACTCAGAAAGTGCATTTCCAAACTGAAAGACGAACAAAAGGAATGCGTTTCGATGTTCTATCTGGAAGAATTATCGTACCGCGAGATTACCGAACGAACCCGGTTTGATTTAAAGAAAGTAAAAAGCCATATTCAGAACGGCAAAAGAAATATTAAGATCTGCATGGAGAATAAAGGTGAATAATGAAAAAAACCATATCAGGGAACTGACACCGGAGATCATGATCCGCTACCAGAACGGGGACCTTTCCAACCGGGAAATGCACCAGGTTGAGCGGTTGTTGCTGGATTCAGATTTTGATGCCGAAGCGATGGAAGGGGCAGGTTCCATATCAGCGGACGAATTCAGCGAAGATCTTACCACGCTGAACCGTCGCCTGGAAGAAAGGACACGGACCGCCGGAGGCTCGGGATCATCCTCCTTGTCCTGGTGGTGGGCAGCCGCCGCTTCCGTGCTCATCCTGGTGACGGCGGGTATTTTCTTTTTTGACCAGCCTTCGCCTGAAAAGCAAATCGCCATGAAGAATTCTACCCCTTCCGCTCCTTCAGCTGATGAAGCGCCCGAATCGGATCTGACAAAAAGGGAGGAGTCGGTAGCGGGTGACCTGGCCGAGTCTGAAATACCTGAGAAGGTGGCTGAGGAGACACCTCAGGAGGAGCAGACAGATCCTATCGCCATGGCAGAAAATGAAGAAAAAACAGCAGCCAATGTCTCTTCAAAAGAAAGACGGAGCAGTGCTGAGCCTCAAACTGCTTTTGAGGAAACCGAAGCGCTTTCCGTGGATGAAGCACCTGAATTAGCCGAACTGCCGCGAATGGAGGCAGATAGTTCGCCCGATATCACGCTTCCGCAATCCATGATCTATCCTCCCGAACAGGAAATGGTTGGGGTTATCAAAGGAGAGGATTTTGATATGATCACCCCGTCCGCCGGGGGAAAATTCGAACAGATTCATGGTCGCGTTATCAATCGGACCGGTGAGCCGGTTGCCGGTGCATTCATCACCTTATCCGGGAGTGACAAAGCTATTATTTCGGATCGTGCCGGAGAATTTGACCTGAGACTTTCCGACTTTCAGGAGGATGAGACCATTGTGAGTATGGTTGGACTTAAAATGCGGGAGATGAGTATCTCGGAGAATGATTCGCTGACTATTATCCTGGAGGATGAGGAAGCAGACCTCGGGGAGGTGGTTGTGAAGGACGGTAATGCTCCTATGAAGAATGTTATTTATCGCGGCGCAGGTCCTTCCGGAGGATTGGAGGCATTTGAAAACTATATCGGCGAGAATCTTAAAGACGCACTGAAGGATTCGATACCTGCGGAGGTTACTGTCCTTTTCACGGTATTTGTTGATGGGTCCCTGGGTGAATTTAAAGTCCGCCGCAGTCCCGGCCAGGAATATTCTACAGAGGCGGTACGGCTAATCCGACAGGGCCCGGCCTGGCTTCCCGCCCTGGAGGACGGCGTTCCGGTGAAAGACCGCGTTCGGGTGAAAATTCCGTTCGGCGAAGACTAAAATTCTCTTGCGTCTATAAACCTTAGCTTAATTGCTTCCTCTGACAAGCCTCCAAAGGAACGTTCTCAGCGTTTGTCCTGGTCTTTGTCACGGTCTTTGTCTTGGTCTTTGTCTTGGTCTTTGTCTTGGTCTTTGTCTTATCCCTTACTCCGGCGTATTAGCATCCGGCCAGTCATTATTAAAGTCAATCCAGTACTGCTTAACGGTGCTCTTCATCTCCTTACTCAGCAGCAGGATCCCGATAAGGTTGGGTATGGTCATCAACGCGATAGTAATTCCTGATAATGTCCAGATGATCGTCGTCGGCGTGAAAGAAGCTACAAAGAAACCAATCACATACAGGATGCGGTAAAAGATAATATACTTCGGACCGAACAGGTAGGTCGTGGCACGGTCTCCGTAATAGGACCATGAAATCGCGGTTGAAAATGCAAACAACAGGAGACCGATCGTCACAATATATTTTCCGCCACTGCCCATGAAGCTACGCTCAAAGGCGTAGGTAGTCAGCTGGGCACTGTGTACAAGTGATTCCCCTTCCATTCTGACGTCCTGGTCGGGTTGCAGTCGCACATCTCCGTCCTCAATTTTCAGACTGCCTGTAAATGGTGTTTTGTTACCATCCTCATCATAGGTATACACATGTACATTGTCCGCAAAGGACCGGTTATGAACCAGGGTAACATCAGAAACCACCGTTCCATCTTCCACATTCAGGTCACCGCTGTACATCTGCATATCCGATTCATTTAGCAAGTAGGAACGCAACCGTGCTTTATCTTCCGGATTATTCTCATCAAAGTATTGCCCGAGCACATCAAGGTCTGTATAGTCGAATAAGTTATAATATTTTTCATTCCAGGCACCGGAAGAGAGCAATACCAGTCCGGTAAGGGTACAGATTATAATGGTATCAATAAACGGTTCCAGGATGGCCACCATTCCTTCCGAAACCGGTTCATGGGCTTTCGCCGCCGCGTGGGCAATCGGTGCGGAACCCTGTCCTGCCTCATTGGAGAACAATCCCCTGTTCACCCCACGGTTAAAGGCAAATGCCAGGTTGGCGCCCAGGAAGCCTCCGGCTGCTGCCGTACCCGTGAATACATCTTCGAAAATAGAAATGAAGGAGGGCACAATATTCTCATAGTTGGTCAGAATTACTGCCAGCGCACCCAGGAAGTAGATCAGTGCCATTCCGGGTACCAGCTTTTCCGTTACTTTAACGATCCGCTTAATTCCTCCCAGGATAACCAGTGCAAGGAAAACAGCCAGAACGGCTCCGGTGATCCAGCGCTCAATCTGGAAGGAGGAGAAAACCGAATCGGCAATGTTATTGATCTGGGGCAGGTTGCCCGTTCCAAAGGAAGAAAGGATCGTGGCAAAAGCAAAAATTGCCCCCATCCAGGCCAGGTGTTGTTTCTTGCCAAAAATGTTGAACTCCGCGTTCTTCATATAATACATAGGACCCCCGGCAATATGTCCTGTAGTATCCGTTTCACGGTATTTATGACTCAGCGTAACCTCGACAAACTTGGTGGTCATACCCAGGAAAGCCGTGACCAGCATCCAGAACAGCGCTGCGGGACCGCCCAGGTGAATTGCGAGGGCGACACCCCCGATATTACCCGTACCAACGGTTCCTGAAAGCGCGGTAGCCAGTGCCTGAAAGTGGGAGGCGTCTCCCTCGTCCCCTTTCCGGTCAAATTTTCCGCGGACAATTTTCAATGCATGCCCGAAATACCGCAATTGCGGGAATTTCAGGTAAATCGTAAAGAATAATCCGGTTGCAAGAAGTAGGAAAACAAACCAGTCTGATCCGCCGATATAGCTGTCGATCAGAGCGAGGAAATCATTCAGGGCCTGCATAAAGTGTCGTTAAAATTTACAATGCAGGCAAAACTAAGAAATAATTTAGGATGGCAAAAAGAGATTACACAGACGGAAATGGCTTCCGCCTGTGTATATTTTTGAAGTCAGACTACTTTTTTGCGAATCTGCTTAGCGTAAGTCCGGCTTACCGGAAAGCTCTTTCCATTCTCCATTTTAACAATCAATCCCCCGTTAAAATGTTTTTCTATTTCTTTCAGGTAATTGAGATTAATTATGGTCGAACGGTGGATACGAATGAAAACGTCCGGATTGAGTTTTTCCTCCAGTTTGCCAATGCCGCTTGAGCTCAGGAACTGGTCATTCTTGGTACTGAGAACGGTATAATCACCCGATGCTTCGAGGTGCATGATATCCCGCACGTCCAGGTTCAGAAGTTTTTCAGATTTCTGTACAAACAGATGACTGGAATATTTTTCGCGGGAATCATCCCCCTGAACAGATTTTAGTAATTCTTCGATATTGGTCGCGCTCTTTTCAGATTTAATCCGCTGGTTGGCCCGTGAAATGGCCTGGTTGAATCGTTCTTCATCCAGGGGTTTCAGAAGATAATCCACGGCGTTGCTTTCAAATGCCTGAAGCGCATATTTGTCGTAGGCAGTAGTGAAAATCACATAGGGCACATGGTCAATTTCTTCCAGGACACCGAACCCGTCCATCCCCGGCATTTGCACATCCAGGAAAATAAGGTCAGGCTTGAGCGTATTGATCTTCTCAACCGCCTCGGTACCCCGGGAGCATTCTGCAATCACTTCAATTTCCTCAAATGGTTCAAGGAACTCCATGAGCAGCTCACGGGCCAGTTTTTCATCATCAACAACAATACAAGATATATTCATAATACTTGGTTCTTAAATTGATACATTCTTCTCCAGGATGATCAGCTGATCGTCCTCCTGCTTCACCCATTTATTGGGTATCGTAAATGATACGGAATACCCTTCCTCCGTGGCTTTTACCTGTAACCCGGCGGTTTTTCCGTATATACTCTGAAGGCGCTTATCCGTATTCTTCAACCCTACTCCGGTTGACTTACCGTCAAGTACCTTTTTCGCATTAATTCCCAATCCGTCATCACTAACCCGAAAATATATGCCCTCACCTATCGGGCGAATGGTCAGTGTGATCGTTCCTCCGTCGTCTTTTGGTGCAATACCATATTTAACGGCATTCTCTACCAGGGGCTGAAGGATCATCGGCGGAATTTCCTGCTTTGTAACCATTTCGGAAACATCCTCAATGTAACGGAGGCGTTCCCCGAATCGTACCTGCTGGATACGTATATAATTTCCTATAAATTCCAATTCATCCGATAACCGCACCATCTGACCTGAATGCGACTCCAGCGCATAACGGAATACATCGGACAGCCGGCCAATCACACGGCGTGCCCGGTCTTTGTCCGATCCTACAAGCGTACTGATCGAGTTAAGCGTATTAAACAGAAAATGCGGATTGATTTGAGATTTAAGCAAGGATATCTGCATTTCGCGGTTCTGGATCTCCAGTCCGCTTTTTGCCTTTTCCTCACTTTGAAGGCTTTCAAAATAGCGGATTATATAAAATACCGCTACCGTAATCAGGTACTGGTCATAGTACCGCATCGCATCCCAGCTGAGCAATTCCAGCATATAATCCTTCCAGTTGTCGAAATAGACCAGTCCGTCCAGGTAATCATTAAAATAATAGGAAAGAAAACTGATCGCCAGGAAGTGGACCAGAAGTCCGGCCACATGGCCGATGATCTGAATCGGAATGCGGTAACGAACCAGAAAATGAGCGTATACAAAGATCAGGGCGATCCCTATACATACGGCTTCCAGCAGGTACAAACCATTCCAGAGAACATCCGTGGTGTAGGGCTTGAAAATCTGCCATTCGATGAGCGAACTGAGCAAATAATTGAAGGCATACCAGGAGCAGATCAGCAGATAAGCTGTCTTCCAAATCTTCGGTATTCGTTCAATTATTGTCATTTATGGCAACTAATTTTTGCTAAATTACATATAATATAGAGAAACATAATCGCATCTTTGCGAGGGATGATGCTGCTAATATTGTGTTTTCAGTGGCATGATTTTGATAAAATCTTTGGTAAAACCTTACACTCACAATAGTTTCTGGTGTTAATCGTTATCCCGGATTGAATATTCAGGTATGGATTTTGTAAAATTAGTGCAGACAGACTTAGTTGGTTCGGATTGAATAAACATGCAATCATACTTTTTGTATTCCTGTTCTTCGCATTTCTTACAACTGCGGGGCAGGGCTCCCTTACCGTTTCCGGAACGCTGGTAGACAGTGAGACACAGGAACCACTCATTTTTGCTTCCATCAGCATCAAGAATACAAGTATCAGTACGGTCTCAAACACCCAGGGAAAGTTTGATTTCCATTTTCCCTCAAAATACAGGGACGATATTCTTGTAATAAGCATGATGGGCTACCAGAATACTGAAGTTCCCCTCCGAAACCTGATCAATCACGACAGTGTCCTCTTTCAGTTAAACAAAGCCACCAAGTACCTCGACGAGGTGGTCATCCAGGATTCCCTGAACGGGGAAGATATTGCGCGAATCGCTGTGCTGCGGATTGATGAGAATTTTCCCATGCAGCCTTTTCTCCTGGAAGGGTTTTATCGCGATCTGAAGAAGCTCGGCGGCAGCTATTTCTCCCTCCTGGAGGCAGCGGTGAAGATCTATGACGAAGACTATTCATTGCCCAGTAATAAGGAACGACTTCGCGAACGTGTCCGCCTGGTAGAGGTCAGGAAGAGCCTGGGGTACAATAACAAGTTTATCCGTTACTTTGACCAGAAGAATCTCCTGGAAGACCTTTTACTGGAGAATGATGTGCGCTATCATGCCTTTCCTGACCTTACCGACGGTTCCTACAGCCAGTTCAAGCGCCTGAAGGTCACTTTTTTCAATAATCACCGGGTGTATGTGGTGGAAAGACGTACCGACATGGTCTACACGAAGATCTATGTGGATACAGAGAATTATGCCATCATCAGGATTGAACATGAGCAGTTTTTCAATGATGACGTAATGAAGAAGAAACGAAAGATGCTCTGCCGGCATATCTCTGAAAATAAGATCATCAATTTCAAATCGTACCGCGGTAAAATGTACCTCAATTACATGACCCTGACTTCGAGGTACGTTTGGGACCATGAAAAAAAGGAGGACAAGTCATTTGAAACCGAGATCACCCAGGAATTACTAATCAACCGTATTCATGTCAATACCGACGAGCGAATCGGAAATACGGATAAAATGCGGCGTTACGGACTACAATACCAGGATGAAAAGTACAATAAGGATTTCTGGGATAATTATAACGTCATTAAAAATACTCCGCTCAACGACCAGGCCGTAGCTGACCTCGAACGCGAAGGAAAGCTTGAATTTCAGTTCGAAGAAGATTAACCTGTATTTGTGCCGTTCATCGGACGCATTCAACAGCCATCGGAGGATCGTTGCACATCAGGGAGTCATGGACTACCTTAGAATCATTAAAGCCAACTATAGACACGGGAATAACCCTGGGGACTAGGTCCTTCAGGGTTATTTCTTTTTACAGGGGTTATGATTTAAAAATACTGAGCTTTTCGGCTTCGCGGAGAAGAATGGCCCGGTCAATGGGAACCACCCCCAAATGCTCACAGACAAGTCCGCCGGCCAGATTGGACAGTGTTGCGATCTCTGCCGGAGCAAGACCTACGGCCCGGCAAAGGGCGGCCACACTGACCACGGTATCTCCGGCTCCGGAAACATCGGAGATTTCACGCACATGTGCATCTACAAACTGCCCTTCCTTACCATCATCTATATAAACGCCCTGCTCGGATAGTGTTACCATCACTGAATCACAATTGAGTTTATCACGCAGCGTGCGTACATGCCGGCGCACGGCTTCGCGGTCTTTCCTGTCAAATATCGCATTGAGCCCTTCCATTAATTCCTTCAGATTAGGCTTGAAGAGCTGCACGCCTTTGTACGCGAAAAAATTACGCCTCTTGGGGTCCACCACCACAGGAATTCCCTGCTCCGTGGCCATGTCCATTACCTTCTCGATTAATTCAGCCGTAATTACTCCTTTATCATAATCCTCAAAGACGATCACATCCATCCTGTGCATCAGCCGTTGAATATTCTCCAGCAAACCTGCATGTTCTTCTTCTGAAAGAGGCACATCTGTTTCCTCATCCACGCGAACCACATGCTGGTGCCCGCTCATTACCCGGGTCTTAATCGTTGTCGGGCGGGTATCACTTATAAAAATTCCTGATTTCTCCATGCCCCATTCATCGAGACGTTCCTGTAATCGCTGTCCAGGTTCATCATTTCCGATAACGGCACAAAGATAAGGGTCTGCACCCAGCGACTGCAGGTTAAGCGCGACATTGGCCGCTCCGCCAAGACGATAATCGCGCCGGTTTATGCGAACCACAGGAACAGGTGCTTCGGGAGAAATACGGTCTACCCCGCCCCATATGTAGGCGTCGATCATTACGTCACCGATCACCAGAACCTTCAGGTCGCTGAATTTTTGTATGATGTCCTGCGCCCTGCCCATCAGGAAAGTTTTTCCAGCAATCCTTTGATGCGCCTGATTGCTTCTTTCAGATCGTCTTCCGACGCGGCGTAGGACAACCTGACACAGTCAGGATCTCCGAATGCTTCACCGGAAACCAATGAGACGTGAGCATGTTCAAGAATATACATGCAAAAATCATCCGCGTCATTGATTACGGTTTCTCCGTCACCTTTTCCAAAATAATGGCTCACATCCGGGAAAAAATAGAAGGCACCCTGTGGCATATTATTCTTGATGCCGGGAATCTGATTCAGAAGACCTGCCACCAGTTCACGACGTTTCAGGTAGGCTTCTGCCATTTCGTAACTGGGGCCAAGGTCACTGGTCAGTGCGGTGAGCGCAGCACGCTGGGCAATCGAACAATTGGCGGAGGTTATTTGCCCCTGCATTTTTGTGCACCCTTTGGCAAGCCAGAGTGGTGCGGCAATATATCCGACGCGCCAGCCAGTCATGGCAAACCCCTTGGCAAATCCGTTAACTGTAACCGTGCGTTCAAACATTCCGGGGAGAGATGCCAGGCTTACTTTGTCATCGGTGTAGTTAATCAGTTCATAAATCTCATCCGCAATCACCATTATATTCTCATGCCTGCGAATAACCTCGGCAATGGCTTCCAGTTCGTCTGGCGTAAAAACCGATCCGGTCGGATTGCAGGGCGAACTGTAGATCACCGATTTTGTCTTTGGCGTGATCGCCTCTTCCAGCTGAGACGCGGTCGCTTTGAAATCACTTTCGATTCCCCCTTTGATGAATACAGGGACCGCACCGGTCAGTTCTATGATGGCCGTATAGCTCACCCAGTAGGGAGAATATACAATTACTTCATCTCCGGGGTTTAGTAAGGCAAACATCACATTGGCGATGGACTGTTTCGCCCCGTTGGAGACCACTATATGTTCAGGACCACACGAAATATTATTCTCTTTCCGGAGTTTTTCTGCAATGGCTTCCCTGAGATCCTGGTAGCCCGGTACCGGGGGATAACTGAAATACTTTTCGGAATCAATGGCCTTTTTGGCCCCTTCCTGGATGTGCTTCGGTGTCTTGAAATCCGGCTCCCCCAGACTTAGTCCGATTACATCAATTCCTTTTGATTTAAACTCCCGCGCTTTGGCCGCCATGGCGAGCGTAGCTGATTCTTTCAGATTCGCTATCCGGTCAGATAATTGCATAGTATGATTTTTACGTGATTGCCGGCCAAAATTAGAAAGAATAACAGGAAGTTACAATCAGTCCTGTTGATATAATGTCCGTGTCTGGATACTTCTTCCAAGGGTGATTTCATCGGCGTATTCCAGTTCGCCACCGATCGGAATACCCCGGGCGATGGTACTTATTTTAAGGCCGAATGGCTTCAGTCGTTTCATCAGATAGAATGCCGTGGTATCCCCTTCCATCGTCGGGCTCAGGGCAAGAATCACCTCATTCACTTCGCCCTTGTGGTCTTCCAGCCGGCTGACCAGGGCATCGATATGAAGGTCTGAAGGTCCAATCCCTTCAATCGGGGAAATTACTCCTCCAAGAACATGGTAGAGTCCGTTAAATTGTGATGTATTTTCAATGGCCAGTACGTCGCGCGTGTCTTCAACCAGGCAAATGATGGAACGGTCGCGGCGGGTGCTGGAACATATCCGGCAAAGTTCATCGTCAGAAATATTCTGGCAGACTGTACAATACCTGATCTTATTTCTGAGATTCAGCAATGATTCACTGAGGGCTTCGGTCTGGCTTTCCGGCTGCCGAAGTAAATGCAAAGCAAGCCGTAATGCGGTTTTTTTACCTATTCCGGGAAGCCTGGCAATCTCATTGACCGCCTCTTCAATCAGTTTAGAAGAATATTCCATGCCTGGTAAGTACGCTCATGTCCAATCAATCACAAAATGCGTGCGTCAATCCCGGCTTCGCAGATCGCCCGCTTCATGGGATTCAGCTTTGACATGCTTCCCATTTTAACGCAGCACTTACCCCGGTAATGCACAATCCATGTGCATTGCTCTGCCTGCTCAGGGCTGTGCCTGCACACCTTGATCAGGGTTTCAATGACATGTGCAAATGTATTAACGTCATCATTGAACACCACAAGCTCTTTTTTGCTCGTTACGTCAATGTCTTCGAGAAGCTCTTCCGTCTCTTCAAATGTGTGTTTGTGGTTCATAGATGATGAAAAAAATTCTTTGCCAAAGGTAAAAAAAAATTACAATTTAGCCGAATCGTATGCAGCCAACAACCGTCATTACAATCATATCAGCCTACTTCATTTTACTGGTGGGCATCTCCTTTTTAACCTCCAAAAAGTCAGATTCGAGCGAATTCTTCACCGGAAACCGGGCGTCACCCTGGTACCTTGTTGCGTTCGGAATGATAGGCGCTTCACTTTCCGGTGTTACCTTTATCTCCGTCCCGGGATGGGTGGCCGACAGTCAATTTTCCTATATGCAGGTGGTCCTGGGCTACCTCGTCGGATACGCGGTGATTGCCCTGGTCCTGATGCCCCTGTATTACAAACTCAACCTCATCTCTATTTATGAATACCTGGATCAGCGCTTTGGCTACTGGGCGTACAAGATGGGGTCTTTATTCTTTCTTATTTCGCGTACTATCGGGGCTGCCTTTCGCCTGTTCCTGGTAGCAGGAGTGCTCCAGCTTGTCCTGTTTGATGAACTTGGAATATCCTTCGGTATCACGGTACTGGTCACGATCGTTCTCATCTGGATTTACACTTTCCGTGGAGGTATCAAGACCATCGTCTGGACGGATACGCTCCAGACTCTGTTCATGCTGGCTGCCGTCGTTATCGCCATTTACCTGATAGGCAGGGACCTGGGATTAGGGGCGGGAGAATTATTTACCACTGTCACCGAAAGTGACTATTCAAAAATCTTCGTCTGGGAATGGCGTCCGCGGAATAACTTTTTCAAGCAATTTATATCCGGTGCTTTCATTGCCATCGTGATGACCGGGCTTGACCAGGACATGATGCAGAAAAACCTGACGTGTAAGAATATCGGAGATGCACAGAAGAATATGCTGTGGTTTTCCGTAACCCTGGTATTTGTTAATTTTCTTTTCCTTTCACTAGGTGCCCTGCTGTACATCTACTCATTTGAAAACGGGATTGCTCTCCCGGAAAAAACGGATGATTTGTTCCCCATGCTTGCCGTCAACCATTTTAACCTGATTGCGGGCATCACCTTTCTGCTGGGAATTATTGCCGCCGCCTATTCGAGTGCCGATTCTGCGCTGACTGCCCTTACCACGGCATTCTGTGTTGACTTTCTCAATTTCAAGCGGGAGGAAACGCTTGAGTTACAAGTACGGCAACGACGTACACGGTTACTGGTACACATGGGATTCTCAGTTTTGCTTTACGCGCTGATAATGATCTTCTATAATT
This sequence comes from Bacteroidia bacterium, assembly GCA_030432655.1. Taxonomy (GTDB): domain Bacteria; phylum Bacteroidota; class Bacteroidia; order Cytophagales; family Cyclobacteriaceae; genus JAUILA01. The sequence continues at coordinate 78,752 of JAUILA010000020.1, read as the reverse complement.
TACTGGACGGAGCAGTGATTGAAAAGGTATTTGAAGCGGCAGGATATACTTATGGGCCACTTCTGGGCATGTTTGCATTCGGATTGCTCACCCGGTGGAAAGTGCGTGACGCGTTTATCCCGCTGGCCTGTGTCCTTTCCCCTGTCCTGTCTTATATCATGTACCTCAACTCAGAGGAGTGGTTTAACGGATACAAGATCGGGTTCGAGATTCTGCTCATCAACGGACTCTTTACGTTCCTTCTTATGATGCTTTTCATAAAAAAGGGCCGCCCTGAAGTTGAGGACGGCCCGGCTGTACAACATTAAAACCAACTAAAATCAGACAGCCAAGAAAAATTTAAACCAACTAATTATATCGTAATAATTTGCTTCTAACTACTTGACGGTACTATGACAAGGCATGTGCCAGGAGAAAAACATGCCCTCAGGTTGTTTAAAGGAGGTTTATCGAATGCCCTTGTTCCCAAATCGGGACAAAGCATTTCAGATCGGGAAGCATTACAGGAGTTCTTTAGCGGGATCCCAGAAAAGTTGGTCGAAAGCCGTGACTTTGTCATTCACAACTTTTACCCCTTCTTGCTCAAGAGCCTCTTCCATCGCGGTCGGTGAGGAAAAATGATGTTTGCCTGTAAGCAGTCCGCTCCGGTTTACAACACGATGTGCCGGAACATCCGGCAGGGCATGAGCGGCATTCATGGCCCATCCAACCATCCGGGCACTGCGCTTCATTCCAAGGTAACTGGCGATGGCTCCATAGGTGGTTACCCGGCCGCTGGGCACCTCCCTAACCACCTCATAAACATCCGAAAAAAAGTTTTCCTTATTCATACTTCATGACATGTCCGCTCGTTTGGATAACTGACGGGCAGGTAATTTAACCGGTAAATTTACCAAAAGAAGAAAGCCGGTACTATTTTTCAACTCCTGCCCCTTACCTTTGTCCTGTCTAATTTTTTAAGTGCTATGTTCAAAAATACAAAAGAAGACCAAGTGTCAGCAGAAGTTTTAAATTCCCAGAACAGTATCGGTAAAGGCACCACTTTTACCGGAAACATTGAAACCCCGGGCAATATCCGGATTGAAGGAAAGATCATCGGAGACCTGAATTCCAGGTCCAAGGTAGTTGTAGGATCAACTGCCGAGATTGATGGTAATGTTCATTCCCAGGTATGCGAAGTGGAAGGCCATGTAAAAGGTTCCATTAAGGTTACTGACTTGCTTATTCTTAAACCAAATTGCAAAGTTGAAGGTGATATTGAAACAGCCAAACTGGTTGTGGAAAGTGGCGCCAAATTTTTCGGCAATTGTAAGATGAATACGGGCGGCAGCCATATGCAGGCATCTCCTAAACCTGCCGGGAACAGCGAAGGAGTTCAGAAAAGTTTCCCGAAAGCGGCAAACGCCTCTTAATCAGGAAGTACAGAATCAGAATTATACAAGGCAGGAAAACTTTTACACACGCGGTTATTCAAAACTGCAGGTGATGCATAACTTTGCGGCAAAATCTAAACAAAAGCATATTTATGAGGTATATTTTTTCCTGCCTCCTGATTTTATTTTTTTGGGTTGAAACCTTCGCACAGGAGCCTGAGCTCATTCTTCCGGATGAGCCAGACTGGAACCTGTTGCGTGAAGGGGATACGCTCCGTTTTCAACTGTCGGTTATTAATTCCGACTCATTATGGAATTACCGGGTCATAGGCACCCGGGAGCTCGACTATGCGCTGGATTCGCTTGGAAATTTTCTTTGGATCCCGTCCTATGACCTGGTAGACCGGATCAATGAATTCCGAAACATCAGCCTCATCTTTGAAGCAACTGCCGGGGAAGAGCAGAAGTTAAGAAAGGAAATTAGCTTTACCATTTTCCATGTCAACCGTCCGCCGGTCATCGATGAACTCCCGATTTTTTATGTCCGCCAGAACAATCCTAACGAAATTAACCTCAATCAGCTCAATCAGATCCGGGACCCGGATGGTGATCCGGTAATTTTCAAGCCGATCCTGAGCGAAATGCCTGAAGGTGCCACGCTCAGCGAACTTGGTATGTTTGTCTGGCGCCCGTCAAGAAATCAATTCCGGGCGCTCCAGCGTGAACATCACGAAGTCAAATTCATCGTTCAGGATCAGCCGTACAAATCGGAAGTCTACGGCAGGCTGATCATTGAACCTACCCAGATGGACCTGCCTCCGGAAATCGTTATGGTCCCGAATGATTCGGTCATAACTATCAATGAAGATGAATTCCTGAACCTGAATTTCTACCTTTCCGATCCGAACGGGGACGAGAATATCAAGGATGTAGGCTACTTATCAAATAACCGGAGTGTCCCTTCGGACCTGCTTCAGCGGAACGCCTCCACCCAGGTGGAATTTAAATGGATGCCGGGATATGATTTCATCGAGGAAGAAGACGCCACGGAAGACATAGAATTTATTTTTTATGTTCTCGACGAATCCAACAAACGCTCCGAAAGAAAACTGATTGTTACGGTAAAGGACACCGAAGATATTGAGAAAAAAGATCAACGCCTTTTCCTGAAATACAAAGGGATCCTGATCGAAACAATGGACCTGATTGCCCAGCTCGATGAAAACCAGCGGGACTTATCCAAGGTCCTTAAAAAAGCGCGCAAGGGCAAAAAACACCGGGCAATTACCAATGCGTCGCTGGGTGCCATTACAGGTGTCAGCCCTGTATTTATCGACGCGCCCACCAAGGATTATGTCACCGGAGTGGGCGGAACCGCCGTAATGACAATGGGTACATTGGAAGCTACCGATGTGATAGGGCGCTCGCAGGATGACATCCTGGAACGAATGAAACTGAACATCGACATTCGGAATGCCCTGCAGACACAAGGTGATCAGTTTGCCAGAAAATACGCACTTCGTACCAGTCGTCGGGATGATGAGTTTTTTGCAGACATTGATAAACTGCGCGCTCAGCTCAACAACAAACGACTGATCCTTCTGGAGCTTGACGCCAGTTGGGAAAACCCCGTTAAACCTTCTGACAGAAACATTCGCAAAACATTCCCGGATTACATTAACGAGGGTTTTTAACCATTCTGCCCGGAAAAAAACCGAACCGATGCAGCCATCATTTGATCATGGCCTGTACCACCCGGACCACGACCTGCTTCAGGGATAAAATTCTGCAGGTTTGCGATAATTTTATGGAGGAAATCAAGGTATTTTAAAGAATATCCACGTAATTGGACGGTTAGCATACGGAACATGGGGATCGCCGCCCCACACATGTTCCGAATCAAAAAAACAACCACGCTATGATATCTCTTTCCACCACAGATTTAGTCATATTCGGACTCTATATTCTCATTATCATTTTTGTAGGAATATTCGTCTCCCGCGAAAAGAAAGGACACAAAAAAGATTCAACCGATTATTTCCTGGCATCCAAGTCACTGCCCTGGTGGGCGATTGGCGCTTCCCTGATTGCATCAAACATCTCGGCCGAGCAGTTTGTCGGAATGCAGGGGTCGGGTTTTGCCATGGGCCTGGCTATCAGTACCTATGAGTGGATGGCCGCAGCCACCCTCATCGTAGTGGCCATTTTCTTTCTCCCGGTATTCCTTGAAAAGCAGATATACACCATGCCGCAGTTTCTTGAGAAACGCTACGATGCCCGTGTCCGTACGAGCCTTGCGGTGTTCTGGCTGTTATTGTACATCTTCGTTAACCTTTCGTCGGTCCTGTACCTTGGGGCCCTGAACCTGGAGACAATCCTGAATATTCCGTTTACCACAGCCATGCTGGGACTCGCCGCTTTTGCCTTGTTGTATTCACTCTACGGCGGACTGAAAGCTGTGGCCTGGACGGATGTCATACAGGTGGTTTTTCTGGTCATTGGCGGACTGGTAACTACCATTCTCGCACTGGAGCTGGTTGGTGAAGGGGATGTCTGGGCCGGGATCGGCGAACTCAGGAAAGAAGCTCCGAACCACTTTTCCATGATTTTTGAACAGGGAGAATTTTTCATCCCTGACGGAACCGGAGGTGAACGCGATGCCTATGGTCTCCTGCCCGGCCTCAGCGTATTGATCGGAGGAATGTGGATTGCCAATATCGGGTACTGGGGTTTTAACCAGTACATAACCCAGCGTGCGCTGGCTGCCAAGAATGTGAATGAAGCCCGGAACGGGTTGCTCTTTGCGGGCTTCCTTAAAATCCTGATGCCGATGATTGTTGTAGTCCCTGGTATTGCGATGTTTATCCTGGTAAGCCGGGAAGGCGGCGCCGGAGAGTTTACGGCGGCTATGACAGATGCGGATACAAGTCTTGTTAAATCCGACAAAGCCTATCCGGTCCTGCTTAACATTCTCCCGACAGGCCTGAAAGGACTTTCTTTTGCCGCTCTGACTGCCGCCATTGTTTCCTCGCTGGCTTCCATGATCAACAGTACCGCGACCATTTTCACCATGGACATTTACCGGAATTACATTAATAAGAACCCATCCGAAACCACCCTGGTAAGGACCGGCCGGATCGTCGGTGTAATTGCCCTGATCCTTGGTATGATCATCGCACCTCAGTTGAGCAGCTTTGACCAGGTATTTCAGTTTATCCAGGACTTTTCCGGTTATGTGACCCCGGCAGTCGTGACCATTTTTGTCATGGGTATTTTCTGGAAAAGAACCACCGCCAATGCCGCCCTTGTCGTGGCTGTCGTTGCCATTCCGCTTTCCTGGGCCATGGGCCTGATCGAAGGATTGCCGTTCATTGACCGAATGGGGGTAGTGTTTTGTATGCTCCTGTTCATCATGATGGCCGTTTCAAAAATGGACAAACACTATCACCCGGAAAAGGCGGTCCACATAAGCCGGGAATGGCTGCGGTACGGAATGATTGGGCTGGTTGTGTGTACAATTACTGTTCCCCTTTACCACCTGGGTGACCTGTTCATCGGCAGCACGCTGATCAAAGTGGGAATCTCAGGAGGTATAACTCTCCTGATGGTGTGGGCGCTGCTTAATTTCCGTGAAGACACAGAAGTGGAAGGAGAAGTTGAGCACATGGATGAAAAGTGGTTCAGGCTAAGCGGCACGTTCGTGATAGGATCCATCCTGATAGCGGGTATCCTGGTCGCGCTTTATGCCATATTCTGGTAAACAGGAGAATGCTCAGAAACCATAAAAAGCCGCCCCCAGCAGGGCGGTTTTTTCATTCATGATCACTGTGACCGGAACCTGCTTGAGCAGGTGTTCCATACGACCGCTGTTCTGCAGGTATCTCAGAAACGATTCGAGGTCCAGTTCGTTGATCAGGTCCGGCACGATGCCGCCGCCAATGAACAATCCACCGGTTGCCTTGTATTTCAGGATCAGATTTCCTGATTCTTCGGCCAGGTATCTTAAAAACAGATCTATCGTTGCCTGGCACACGTCGCAGGAATTTTCCATAGCCCCTTTGCTGATGGCATGCCCGAGATCGCCACGCTCCATGGCTTCATCCAGCCAGGAAGGTACTTCCAGTTTTTTTACATACCTGAAAAATTCAAAGATATGCACGATTCCGGGACCGCTGATCAGTCGTTCCCAGCTGACATGGTCCCAGTTCCGCTGCAGGTAATGAAGCATTTCCACGTCAAGTTCGTTCTGAGGCGCAAAATCGCAATGACCTCCTTCTGTGGCGAAAGGGTGATAATTCCTGCCGTCGAAATACATGCCTGCTTCCCCAAGACCAGTTCCGGGAGAAATGATCGCCACGTTCCCTGTAGCTTCGGGGTCTCCCGGGTATAACCTGCACAGGTCTTCCTCTTCAAGTGCGCTCAACCCGTAAGCGTTGGCCTCCAGATCGTTTATCAGGTACACTTCGTCAAGCCCGATGGCCTTGCGTATCCCGGCATCCTCCACATCCCAGGGCAGGTTGGTGCCATGAGCTTTTCCCTTGTAAACCGGACCGGCAATGGCCAGGCTCACTGAATGAAACTCCTCGTTTCCCTGGTCCCGGAATTTGAGAATCATATCCTCCATCGAATTATGAGCAGCTGATTTAAAGGTAAACTCTCTCAGCATTTTCATTTTCCCATCTTCAAGCCTGAATAAGGCCATATTTGTTTTGGTCCCTCCTACGTCTGCGGCGAGTACGATTTTTTGAGCATGCTGAAAAGAAGACGGTCGGGGGTGAGCAATAGGAAGGGGCATATTATCTTTGTTTTTTGCCGGTAAGATACAAAACTCTGATTTATTTCGCTCACCAGGTAAGCCCCGAAACAGCCTGAAAAAGAGCTTTTGTTATGTTTCCCCCTGTTCAGGAATTTATGTAACTTTAAGAAAGACCCACCTGAAAGGTTTATATCATGAATCGAAATTATTTCTGGTTAACGATCAGCATGATCGTTTTCGTTACTGTCGCCGCAGTCAGTCTGTCCGGCCAGGAAGATGAATTGGGAAAAAGTATGGAACGCGGCAAGCAGCTGTACATGTCAAATTGCTCCACGTGCCATATGCCTACCGGGGAAGGAATTAATAAAGTGTTTCCTCCTCTGGCTGGTTCAGATTACATGATGAATGACCTGGATCGTTCGATCCGGCAAATACTGTACGGGGTATCCGGCGAAATGACTGTGAAAGGTGTCACCTATAACGGCGTTATGAACGCTTATGACTTCACGGATCAGGAAACCGCGGATGTTCTGAACTACATTAGAAACAGCTGGGGTAATAAAGGACAAATAGTGACCGCGGCAAAGGTTAAATCTCAACGTAAATAATAACAATCATGAAAAAACTACTCATCATCACCGCGCTGGTCTGCTTTTTTTCTGTCAGCGGACTGCAGGCGCAAACCGAAGAATTGAAAGTAACGGCAGCTATTCTAAACTATGTGGAGGCGCTTTACGAAGTAAAACCTGAACTGATCAAGGAAAGTGTTCATCCGGACCTTAACAAGATAGGATACTACCGCCCGGCGGATGCCGATGATTACCAGGAAGGAAGCCCGATGACCTATGACCAGCTGTATAATCTCGCTGCGAAATGGAATGCGAAAGGGAATCTGCCGGAAGACGCTCCCAAAGCCATTAAAATTTTTGAGGTGCAGGACAAAACCGCAACCGCCAAATTAACGGCACAATGGGGCACTGATTATTTTCACCTTGCCAAACTTGACGGAAAATGGATGATTATAAATGTTATCTGGCAAAGTCCGCCCAAAATGAACGAAGTACAAGCAAATGAAGGAAATTAAGAACATCATAGAGACGTACGAATCCCTGGACCTTGGCGAGAGGAAGGTAGCGCTGGCAACTGTTGTCAGAGTCCGGGGGTCTTCTTACCGTAGCCCCGGGGCCCGGATGCTGATCAGGGATGACGGCCGCTGGATCGGATCGATCAGCGGGGGATGCCTGGAAGGGGATGCGCTACGTAAAGCCCGCAAGGTCATGCGTGAAGGTGTCCCGCACCTGGAAGTGTATGATACCATGGATGATGAAAATAATTCACTGGGTGTCGGACTGGGCTGCAACGGGATTATAGATGTTCTGATCGAGCCTATCAATCCGGCAGACGAGATGAACCCGGTCAACTGGCTGAAACAGATCAGCCAGATAGAAAACAAGGCGGCTATGGCGACGGTGTTTAAATCGGAGAATAAGGCAATCCCCGCAGGCAGCAAGGCCTGGATCAACCCGTCAGGTGATCTTGTCAGTGGTTCCGGAGCATTGTCCGCCATTGTCAGTGGTGATCTTCGTGCTTTGCTAAAAAAGAACAAAGCAGCGGTGATGGATTATCCGAAGGACAAAGTAGAGGTGTTTATTGAAATCCTGGAACCTTCCATCAACCTGGTGATCTTCGGCGGCGGATTTGATGCGAAACCGGTAACAGCCATTGCCAGAACACTTGGGTGGGACGTCACCGTGACGGATGAGTGCATAGCCCATGTAGCCCCGGCCAATTTCCCGGATGCAGATCACGTGGTTTACTGTAAAAAGGATCAAGTCGAAATCGACATGAAATTCAAGCCTTATACAGCCGCCGTCCTGATGTCGCACAGTTATGATTACGACTACTCAATCTTACGGCAGATATTAAATTCACGGATCGAATATATCGGAATTCTTGGTCCGAAGAAACGGGCAGACAAGATGTTTGCACAGCTCGAAGAAGAAGGAATACAGCTGAGAAAAGAAGACGGATTCAGGATACACAGCCCGGTCGGACTGGACATCGGAGCCGAAACTCCGGAGGAAATCGCTCTTTCCATTGTAACCGAAATTCAGGCCTGCTTTACCAACAGGAGTGGAGGGTTTCTTAAATACCGCAAAGCCCCGATCCATCACCGCGATGGTCCCGAAGATCAGGTTTTCAAGCAGGTATTTGTCAGCGGGCAATTAAGAAAACGTGCAGAGTAAAAAGAACACAGCAATCCTGATTCTTGCCGCCGGCGGGTCGAACCGGCTCGGGGAGCCCAAGCAATTACTGCCCCTGGCAGGTTCAACTTTGCTTAACCGAACCATAAACGAAGCAAAGGGATCAAATGCCGATCAGGTGGTGGCCGTGCTTGGAGCACGTCATAAGGAGGTTGCATCTTCCATGGAAGGAATGCAGGTTAACGTACTATTTAATGAACACTGGGAGAAGGGAATGGGAAGCAGTCTGAAAACAGGCATTCAGGCGCTTCAGGATCTTGATGCGGTGATCGTTGCAGTTTGTGATCAGCCATTCATTTCAGCTGATATCTTTAACCATTTAATTAAGGAGTGGGAAACCGGCACTCATACCATTGTGGCTTCCTCCTACCAGGGAACTATTGGTGTACCGGCCCTTTTTGACAAGTCTGAATTTCCCAACCTTCTAAAGGTAGCGGACGAATCCGGTGCCAAGCCTCTGCTCTTTCAGAAACCTGTATCCACCATCCCATTTGAACAAGGGAATGTAGATATTGATACCAGAACGGACTGGGAAGATTACCTGAGATCAGGGTGATGCATCTTTTTTGTTGCAACTGATCTTCCAGAAAACAAACTCTATTGTCCCGTCGTCGCTGAGCCATTCTCCCATCCAGCTAAAACTATTCTCACTTAAATCATAGAAAGTAAGCCGGCTGGTACCTGATTTATTATTAACAACAGAATTTGGCCGGTTAAGCACAATTTTGTCATTTTCCCGTTTGCCGGTCCAGAACGGGTAAGGTGGCAGACCCCTGGATGAATAGTAAGATACATACCATTTGGCAGAATCTGCCTGATACTGACGGAGGCTACCGGCATAGCGTTCATCTTCCGAGAAAACCTCATCCTGAACTGCCGTTCCATTCATGATATATTTGAAATTCCATGTCATTTTTAGTGAATCCAGCCAGGTGCCGTCCGGACGGCGCTGGATGGAAATGCATTCCGAGGATCCGATCATTTCACCGAACTCCTTAATTTCCTCAGGCGCAGACGGATTTGGCCTTCCGAAAGGATATTCCGGATTGGGATCGTACATGGTACTTTGGGAAATGGCAGGTAAGGATATGGCCAGCAGGAGTATATAAATAAGCAGTCTCATACAGGAAGGTACAAAATAGCATGAATTCACCCATCTTGGGGGATCAATTCCTTAACATCTGCCAACTTCAGGTATTCCGGTTAGATTAGGTCGGTTTTTTCGTTAAGCGCTCCCTGGCGGAGTTGTAGTAAGAAAATATAAAGCGTAATTTGAAATACAATAATCAAGTTGCTCAATGGAAAGGAGGGAATTTATTACCAACGCCTTGGCTGCATTCAGCACGCATTCATTGCTGAAGGGAATTCTGCAGGCTGATGCAATTAGGAAAAATAAGCTTTCTTCATTTGATCACTGGGTGGCCAGGCTGGACGAATATTGCCAGGATTTAAAAAAGGAAAAAGTGACTCCTGCGGAATGGCAACATCTGACTGAAAAGTTGTTCCTATCTACGGACCTTCAGGAAATAGTTCAATTTATTGACTTAAAAGCGCTGCAAAATGGTTTTGATTTCCCCGACCTCGGTGTGAATACCAGGTATGTTAAATTCCCTGAAATGGATGGATTGCCCGAAAAAACTTCATTCGTGAAGAAAATTTTCGGAATGTCAAAAGATCGTGCCATAATCCCACATGGGCACAGTAATATGGCGTCAATGCACTTGGTACTTGAAGGTCAGATGCACCTCAGACAGTATGACAAAATTGAGCAGAAAGGCAATAGTCTTATTATCCGGCCTACGGTGGATAAAAAAGTGACGCCTGGAGAGGCATCAAGTATCTCAGATGATCACGACAATATACACTGGTTTATAGCAGAGTCGATCCATGCATTCACACTTGATATTATTGTTCTTGACCTTAACAATGCGCCCTATGATATCCATAACCTGGATATGGACAAAAAAATCAAGCATGGCGATGGCACGCTGGAAGTGCCGGAAATCAGCGTGGATCAGGCGCTTTCTGACTATGGAAAAGTACACCATTACTGATTAATGGTTCAGCACGCTGCAAGAACACCAGTCACCTTGATATTCTTTGCGATGTGCTGCATTGTATCACTGCCCGGGATATTCTCTGAGGAGTATTATCTGCTTTTTTCAGCCGAACCTGAACGCAATTACTGGTGGAATTACTTTACCATGGTATTTCAGCACGGTCAGGTAGATCAACCTTTATCAATATTGATTCACCTTGGCCTGAACATGGCACTATTACTCATGGTGGGAAGGTGGACTGAAATCTTGTTGGGAGCAAACAGGCTCATTCTTCTAACCCTGACAGCCTGGTTGAGCTTCATTCTTATACAGTTGATCAGTGGAATCTGGATCAACGGTTCGTCCGGTATTATCTGGGCCTATTCGCCCTTTCTTCTTATCATCCGGAATGACCAGCGAGGTGAATTTGATTCCGTCAGGGGAATGGCAAGTGTTCTTATGTGGGTCATGTGGCTGGTGATTACCATGATTATGACCTTCATTCCGTTGCTTTTCAATCCTGCCCATACGCTCATACACACGTTTATATTTGGAAACCTTTTTCATCTGACCGCAGTGATAACCGGTTTCTGTTTCTATTTTTACTGGAAAGATACATTTGAGCCATGGAAGAGTACGTAGAAGGTGAGGAATTTGTAAACCAGGATTGTCCCCCGCGCGGGTCCTATGAAAACTGTCAGTTCAGGAAATGCAGCTGGCATAAAAAAGACCTGTCACGGTATACCTTTATTGATTGTGAATTCACGGAGTGTGATCTCACGATGACAAAAATGAATAATACAGTCCTGAACGGGGTCTTATTTACCGGTTGTAAACTTACGGGGATCCGGTTTGATTACGCCGACAAGCACTTGTTTGATGTGCTTTTCCGGGATTGTATCATGCACCTCACATCATTCTACGACCGTTCTCTTCCTGAAACCACTTTCACCGCCTGCGAATTACGGGAGGCCGATTTTACCGGTGCGAACCTGAGCGATATAGAATTTGAAGAATGTAATCTGGACCAGGCAATTTTCAGGGATTGCACCCTAAGGGGTACAGACTTTCGAACGGCATTGAATGTTTCCCTTGAATTAACGGAGAATGACGTGCGGGGAGCGAATTTCCGGGCAGACCAGCTTCCATCACTGGTATCTTCGTTCGGACTGGTGATTGAACACTAATCAGTCGGCACGGCTTCGTTTGAGCTTTCTCCGGAGATAAAGTGCCCAGGTAAAAGGGATCATGGCAATCAATAGACCGATCAGCAGGCCTTTTATTACATACATATTTGTCCGGTTGGTATCAATGTCATACCGGTGATTCCATATTTCCACGATCTTTCCATTTCTGATCCTGAAAACATTAATAATTGGTATGGAAATGTCACCGACGACAAAACGACCAAGCATCGTGGTCGGCTTGTAAGTCCAGATCCAGCGGGTAGCCACCATATCGTCAGAGGCTAGCTGATATTCAATTTCACCTTCCATGTTTCCATTGGACCAAAAGAAGTCGGCTATCTCCTTTTGAACAATCCCGTCTTCCACGCCCATCCGGTCATCACCAATATCATGAATGATGTATTCATCCGCCATGTATTTGTCAAATTGACCGGTATTGTTTGAAAACCACAAATCCTCGTAAAATCCGCGGGCAACCTCCTTGTTATAAGACAACTGGGGGTCAATGGTATTCAGAGAATCCTGCGCAGTTGAGATAATGGCGGTTGCGCCTAACAACAACACTAATAACAGTTGGAAACACTTCATATTGATTGAATTGGTTCAACTGTAATTTAGAAAAATTTTCCTTGCACCGGAAAATGCTTCGCAACCGTTAATTTATTCTCCAGAGTGCCCCGTTAAAAACCGGTTTACCTGGATAAAAAGCATACTTATCCAGAAACGTCTCATAAAACGAGGTAAAGTGGATACTTGAAATGGGTATTATAAAAAGCTGGGTTGGCTTATGCGGATCTTCTCCCAGTCCCAGCGCCAGGAATACTTTTGCATTACCTTCAAGTTCCTTGTACCGGTTAAGTTCTTCCTGAATACACCACTGAATTTTATAGGTATCGATGGTAGATTTATGCCTGAAACGCGTTTCCAGGTAGAATTCACGATCCATTTCATGACAAATCATTTTGTACTGAGGGTCAAAATCACGCGGATTCGCCTCCTTATCATGCAGAATTGTGTACTTATGAACAGGAAATACCACTTCCCGTACATAATCTCCAAAAATACCGGCCCTGGAAATCAGCTCCGGCGACTCCCTGACCAAGGTAGTATTCGATCCTTCTGTATTTGTCTGGTTAGTCAACATAAAAAAAGATAGTTGGCCTGTCTGTTTGATACAGGGAGAAGTAAAACTGTAACCGCCTTCACGATTAAACCAACCTATAATCTGATGAAATGTAATTTTTAGAGATAAAATGCATTATTGTGTCAGATTTAGTGAAAGATACGGCCTGTTTGATTGATGCATTACGGGTTACAATGACGCTAATTGATCGATTACCTTAATTATTTTGACAAATTCGAACGTTTTATTTTACCTGATCACCAGAATGTCGTATCACCAGTAGTATGAATAAGCCGGACTCAGTCTTAGTTGAAATGGCGCTCAAGGGAGACCGAATTGCTTTCCGGCAAATCGTTGAGGATACGCAGCCAATGGTTTATAAAGTGGCATACAGGTTTCTTAATAATCCGCATGAAGCGGAAGATGCTGTTCAGGAAGTTTATATACGCCTGTGGAAGAATTTATCCGGCTACAAACCAGGTGTTAAAATTTCAACCTGGTTGTACCGGATCGTAACCAACTATTGCCTGGATGTGCTTAAATCCAGGCAATACCGCATGGCCAGTAAATCCGGGGATATAGCAGAACATTCTGTCAAAGGGGATCTCCGGGCAGATCGTGAATTGTCAGGAAAGGAAGCCGCCGACATCCTGATGATCGCCACTGAAAAACTGACACCGGTCCAGAAAGCGGTCTTTATCCTCAGAGACCTCGAAGGGTTATCACCAGGGGAAGTAAAGTCTTTACTTGATATCAGTACTGATAGAATAAAAAGCAATCTGTACCACGCAAGAAAAAGAATGAGCGAATTACTCAGTCCATTTAAGAACGAATTATTATGAATTGCCAGAAATGTGAGGATGCCATATTCCGGTTTAGGGAATTAACAGAACCGGAAAAAATTCTGCTGTCCAAACACGTTGACAGCTGCCCGGCCTGCATGCAGAAATACAAGGAAGCACTTCGTTTGCGGCAATTAACGGAGTATGCAGCTAACTTTTCCCCTGCTCCGGTAGATGCAGAACGATTAACGGATAAGGTGATGACAGGAGTTTACCGGAAAGAAAACCGGAGACAGCCCTTATTTGCATTTCTTAGGGGACGGTTGCTGCGTTATACATACGCGCTTTTTTGCATGTGTATCCTCTTCTTCTTTATTGCAGAGTGGCAGCAGGTATATAGGCAGCCCGAAAAAAGCATTCCTGTACATGGGGAAGCCTCACTTGTCAGCCCCGACATCAAAGAACTGCGGCTCAATAAAGAGCAGCCATTCTCACTTTATAAACGATTTAAGTACTCCAAAGAAAATAACAACTCAAAATGATACGATTAACAACAATTTCCGCAATAGCAGGAGTAATTCTCCTGATAACAGCCTGCGACCATGAATCAGAGCTTTCCACCCTGGTCAGGGAAGATGGCTCGTTAAGGAAGACCATCGAACTCAAGGAAGCAGAGCAAAAACTGGCCAGGAAGAATTTCTACGGTATTTCCCCGGACAACGGGTGGGAATATGAGCAAGTCCGCCCTGAGGAGAACAGTAAAAAATATAATCTGCGCTTTACCAGGGAATTTTCTTCTGCCGGAGAATTCAATGAAATCATGGATCAGGAATCAGATTCCCTATTCAGAATCCGGGTCGATTTGAATGAAGAGTTCCGGTGGTTCTTTACCTACTTTCATTTTAAGGAAACTTTCAGAGCTGCCGACAGGTTTCGTTATGTCGATCAGCAGGATTTCTTTACCCCGGAAGACTACGCCTTTATTGACCGACTACCGGCCGCAGGAGAATCCGTAAGCAAAGCTGACAGTCTGTTTGCCGAAAAGCTGAATGAAAAGATTATGGATGTTTATGCCATGGAAGGAATATTTGAAGCCCAGCTAAATTTTCTGATGCAAAAGATAGATGATTATCAATTGGCTCCCGCCTGGAAAGATACGCTGATTGTACACCGGCAAGATCTGTACAAACTACTTACCGGGGAAAATGGTGATGATCTGAACGAGGATATTTTCATTGAGTTCGCGGATAGTCTTGGCATCCCTTATCCGCATCCCCAAATTGACAGGGCATACGAACGTGAACTTGAACAGCAGGAAGCAAGACTGAATTTCATGAGTTGGGTAACGGATGGAACATTTACAAATCATATTGAAGTACCATGGAAAATTGTTGAATCCAATGCTGATATAACAGAAGGAAACCGCCTGACCTGGCAACCCCCAACCACCAGGCTCTTGCTTCGAGACTTTACTATGTCAGTTACTGCCAGAAGAATGAATTACTGGGCGGTAGTCACCACCGCAATCGTGCTGCTTGCCGGAGGGGTTTATTTTTTCCGTAAATAAGCCGGCTAATCTCCCGGGAATCCTGATCCAAGCAGTTCCCTGGCCCTTTGTGACCACGTTTTGGCTTTGGAATGGTCGCCTGCGGCCTGATAGGTTACAGAAAGATCCCAGGCAGCATGTCCTGAAAGTTTCCGGTCGTGGTGTTCGGTCCAGGGAATAAGAAGCCGTTCCACCTCTTCCCAACGGCCCCATTCGAATGCCTCTAATACTGACCCGTATTCTTTATGAACATAAAAAGTCCGGTGTTCACTAGACCATTTCGGAAAAAATTTCGCGTTGAACCATTTACCCAGATCATAAGAAATCAGCCTGGCGCTTTCAGCAGCTTTACCCAGGGACGGACCGATGGCAAGAAGCCCGCTCTCTACAACCCGGGTGTCATGAAGCACATCATTCTGATCCCAAACCCTTCTGTAAACATTTCCATCGTCGTCGTACAGCGTATTCGTGACGGCAATTGTCAGGAATGACTGCATGGTTTTAACATCCTCTTCGTCTTTCTCAGTTGAACGAGCAAACCAAAGGTTTACTTTTTCTATGCTTAATACGAAATCCGCCCGATGGGAACGGATTATTCTTTTTACCTGATCCGGGGACAGTGGCATTGCATCTTCACGCGGATTCCCTGAAGGAAAATATACCTCCGGAACAATGGTCAGAGTTAAGTTCAGAGAGGTATCAAACCCATCCCTTAATCCATTCAGATAATTCTCCAGCGCTAATTTGTATACTTCTGCTTTGTTTTCATTATCAAATTCAAGACTGTCAGGATCAATCCGGCTTACCACCACCATGTGCGCCTCAGACTTGCGCAGATCAACTTCAGGCGGATTAAGTACTTCCACCGTTACCTGGGTGGTACTGCATGCGGTAAAAAGGCATGCAGAAACAATGATTACTTGTGTTGTGCGAACAGCCATGGCAGCATTTCCGGATGAGCAAATGCATAATCCCAGCTGTTGTGGTTAACGTATGGGAATATTGTCAGCGCAGGTGCCCCGCCGGCCCGCTGAATGGCAAGTGCCATGAGCATTGAATTATCAGGAGATACCACCGCATCCACGGCACCGTGAAAAATCCACATCGGGGTGGTCGTTGCATAACGTTCCGCAAAATCAGGATTACCTCCCCCGCAAATTGGAATGGCCGCAGCAAACAGTTCCGGGTTTCTGGAAACAATCTCAAAGGTTCCCATTCCGCCCATACTCAGCCCCATAACATAAATCCGCTTATCATCAGTAAACGACTCTGCCACCATCGAATCCACCAGGTCCTGCACCATCACCATAGGCTGTGTTGGCGGATTATCCCCTGAAAAGTCCAGCGAGATAGGCCCGGGACCTGACCTGTCGATTTTCACATTCGCCCAGTAACTGTCCCTGGGGCATTGAGGAAACAGGACAATAGCAGGAAAGGCCTGTCGTACTACAGGATCCAGGAAAATACGTGACCCATGCGTCAGTTGCTTTTCATTATCATCCCCCCGTTCACCTGCACCATGCAGGAAAAGAATAAACGGATACTCGGTGGAAGGATCAAATCCATCGGGCAGCAACAAACGGTAATTCAGGGTATCCTGGCCCTGGATATACTGATGCTTTTCATAAATGCTTCGGTCCTGGGAAAAAGAGATAAATGAAAATAACAGAAAAGGAAGGAGAAGGTAATATTTCATTTCAGGGTGTATTGAAGTGTTTTGTTAAAATTAAACTATTCGGAATAACATCACAATCAGATGATGGTTTTACGATCGTGCACACTCTTTTTTGAAGACCAGGTAAACTTAATCACCTTATAATCAGTGTTTTAGTTTAATTACTCCTGATTTTAAGCTATCTTATAAGGTACAGTATACATCCTTATCTGCAGGCTATGATGGAAAAGGGAGGTAAAAATATCAACCCGTCGTTAGAGAAGATTATAGCAAATCTGAAACAGGCCAGAAATCATGAAGAACGCTCCTCCGTTCGTGAGCAGGTATATGAATTAGGAAGCGCATGCGCACCCGGACTCATTCCACACCTGAATGATAAGGATGATTTTGTCCGATGGGACGTGGTAAGCTTCCTGGGAGAATTTGCTCATGCAGACACACTGGATGCCGTGGTACAATTTGCCATCAGTGAGCGTGAAGTTCATGCCCGCTGGCGGTCATTCTGGGCCGTTACCAGGTTTGACAGGGAAAAGGTAACCAACAAATTATTACATGCCCTGAAGTCCCGGAATAATTCCAAACGCTGGAATGCCGCTCTCATGCTCAACATGATCAACCACAAGGCGGCATTACCTGAAATAAGAAAAGGTTTAAAAGCTGACAGCGAATGGATTGTCTGGGAAGCCCTGAGCGCTCTGAAAGCATATGGCCTTCCCGGTACAGAAGAAGATATCAAACCATTCATTAAAAAGACTAATCCCCGTGATATCAGGCAGGAAGCTGTTCTGGCACTGGGCCGCATTGGAACACCGAAGGCACTCACTATTCTGAAAAGAGCATTTAAAGATCCTTCGCATCATGTTCGCTGGAGAGTTGCTTTCAGTATGAGCATGATCAGCCACCCGGATGTGCTGAAAACCCTGGAGAAACAAATCTCGATCGAACAACACCAGGAAGTCATCAGGCAATTACAAGAAGACATCTCGACCATCAGAAAACAACACAATCATGGCCTCACGAAAAAACACCAACCCCACGATTAAAAAAGTAATTGCACTTTCAGGTGACCAGGCAGGCAACCCGGTCAGCAGAATTAGCGGAGGTACTATCCTCGCCGTTGAAGGAAACTTTAAGACGGACAAACCCAGGCAGGTTTCCTTTTATTTTGACAAAATCAATGTCTCCCCCTTACCGCTTCAATTTTCCAGTAAACTTGCACTCGTACAGGCTCCATTCCCAAAAGGCGAAACCAAAACACTTAAGGTACGGGTGGGAAAGGAGGACTCCTCTGCAAAAAAATTGAGCGTACATTCGACGATCGACCCTGAATTGCCAGGCAGTGAAACCGTCAAGCTATATGCGCTAATGGACAGCTATTCATTTATGTTGGGCCAACTGGCCCGGGCATTGCCGGTCAGTAAATCACGCCGGACACTCATGGATGTGGTTGTGGATTACATGAACGGAGCCCGAACCGGGGCACGACAAAGCCTGGATATGCTGATGCAATGGCAGACACTGCAATCCGGGATGGAATATGCTCAGATTCGTACCATTGAATTTTTAGATTCCTATATCACCGAAAGCAATTTGCAGAATAGTATTGTTTCAATGACCGGGATGATATTCGGACCATTGGGTCTCTTGAAAGAGCTTGCAGACAGAACAGATCGTTACCTCATAGATGTATACAGAGACTTATATAATGGGGCGGAAGAATTGTTCGATGATATCGTTATAGAGGTCACCCCGTTTTTCAAAGAGGCTTCGGATTATATTGAGGAACACACTAAACTCTTTGATGGAATTGAAAATGGATTAAAAGTTGCCACTCCGTCAATTTCAGCAGGTGTTGGTGCCGGTGGTGAAGCGGGCGTAGATGTGAGCTTTAATAGTGGAGAGGCATTCAGCGCTGTGGTTCGCGGCATTGACGGTATCGGACAGATCCTGGGCCAGGAGTCAGCGGAGAATAGTTCAGACAGAACCATCCGCGAAATCCACGAGTCAGTAGCCAAACTGGAGTCAAAAGCAGATATCCAGGGATCCAGTATTTCGGTTATAATCAATTCCGTGCAGCGACAGGAAGAGAAGGGGGACCGGATCACGGAAAAAGTGAATGAGATTATCACTGCTGTCAATAAACTTGAAGAGAAAGCTGACCGGCAGGAGACTCAGATCGGTATCCTCGAACAGAAAGGGGATATAATTGAAACAAAAATTGATCGTATAGAGGAAAAGTCGGACCGCCAGGAAGGCAAACTGGATATTCTGGAAAGCAAAGCAGACCGGCAGGAAAGTAAAATAGACCGATTAGAGGAGAAAGCAGACCGGCAGGAAGAGAAACTTGACAAACTGGAAGGAAAGGCAGACCGGCAGGAAAAGAAATCTGATCGACTGGAGCAAAAAATGGACCGGCAGGAACAGAAACTCGACAAGCAGGAAACCAAACTTGACAGAATCGAGAAAAAGATGGATCGCCAGGAAAGTAAACTGGATAAACTGGAGAAGAAATCAGATAAGCAGGAAACCAAACTGGACAAACTTGAGAAAAAAGCAGACCGTCAGGAAGGTAAATTGGATAAACTGGAAGGCAAAGCAGATAAGCAGGAACATAAGCTGGATAAGATAGAAGCTAAGTCGGATCGCCTCAAGACAATCACGCCCTCTACAGACTCGGCCCTGGCTTCACAACAGGGGACTTCCTCAAACGTTACCGCAGCCATTGCTACCATCAAGAGCACCAATGGCCGGATTTACATCAGATTTGCGGTGAATGTTCGACGGGATCAGCTGAACGAACCAGGTGTCTATACCAACTGGAAGAACTTTGGATTGCCTGCAGGGGTCCTCGTTGCGGTTGATGTCAGCATTGATCTGCAGTATCAGGAGAATTCGGATACCGTCATCAGCGGATTGTTAATTGCCAGGGATGCTACCGGGAAGATTTACCAACGGACTTACGAGGAACAGGACCACCAGGGATTACCACAGGCCTCAAACTGGACCCCGTGGAGTGATTTTCCGGGACAGCCATAACCACCCCCGTTCAGTTTTAGTCTGTCCTGCCTGCATTTGTCAGAATGTCCACCTGGATCCTGTTAATCGTCGTATCCATTTTATCGACGATCATACCAGCCTGCCTGACCACCAGGACGGATGACTTATCCTGATTTTCGTAGCGAATAGTGCTGAACTGAATCTCATTATCCGGATCTATGGTTCCTGAATGCAGGATAAGATCCCGTTTCAGCATTTTAAATGAGATATCAAAACGGATTGTATCCAGGTAGTCAATATGAAAGTTTTCCTCATCCCAATCCAGGTTAATCAATCCGGATGAATCGTCGGGAAACCTCCTGTTAACTGTAAAGTTGACAGATGGCACATTCACCATAAAACGATAGCCGTCAAGTGACAGCACCTGATCATTCTCCCGCACAAATGTGAGATATATGTTATCATAACCCACCTTCGTGTAGCCCGACAGTCCCATAGATTCCGCAAATATCCATTTTTCATCGCGGGCAAATGCACGGATTGTATCATTATCGGCCTCAATAGATTCTTTTATCAGCCCATCAATGTCCTGTTCAAACCAGGATTCAATGGAATTGAACCCATGATAATCGTCCAGGTATTCCAGAATGGAGATTACTTCATTATGCAGACTGTCGGAAAGGACCAGGTTATTGATCAATTGATCAGGTGATTTGAATTCAGGGAATTCCGAACGATCCCATTTCACTTCATTCACTATCTTGCCATTCTCCAGTAAACCATTTTCTGACAGAATTGTCTCCAGTCTGTCTGTCTGATCCCGCTCGCTTACTGAGAACATTCCCCAATACCCAAAGGAACACAGCAGGTAGAGGATGCCCAGAGAGGCCGGGAGAAATTTAATATGCCTTGGACGTACCAGTGAATAAATGGCCGCCATTGAGATCCAGATGCCGGTTAACAGAATCAGATAACGGTTAACCGTAAACCCATAGGTATTGATCCTTATCCCGATGGCAAGAAACAACATAATAACAAGAGGTATCAGGAGTAAATAGAACGCTTTTCGCAGTGATTTAATCCAATGTCCATCCTCGTTCTCACTATACGGATAGAGAAGCAACATGGTCAGTATTCCCGCCACCGAAATAACCATAATAAGGTAGGAAACCAACCCCTCCGGCCAGTTCCAGGTAATCATGATCTTGCCCCCGTAGATGTAGAGAATGACCAGGTAAATGACGATAAGCGGAACAAGAACGTACTGACAGAATACCTTCAACCCGCGCGGATATCGGGTATCACGCTGTAATTCATCAAATTCAGCTGGCAGACCCGCCACGAAAAACCAGGTATTAAACACATATGTGATCACCACAAATACTTCGGCAAATAACCTGGGGTCTATCTCTGCATTGAATAATTCATCTACTGTAAAGATCGACAGGGCAAGACCGGCATACATCACCAGGGAATAAAGCAGGGACAATAAAATCCGTAAAAACAGCGATTTGTTGTAGTTCCAGAAACCATTCAGTTCCCCTTTTTGAAAATAGGGTGCTACGGCCACCAGCAGATGAGCC
Organism: Bacteroidia bacterium; assembly: GCA_030432655.1. Classification (GTDB taxonomy): domain Bacteria; phylum Bacteroidota; class Bacteroidia; order Cytophagales; family Cyclobacteriaceae; genus JAUILA01. The sequence continues at coordinate 57,427 of JAUILA010000020.1, read as the reverse complement.
GCTGCATTGTAAACAGCATAGCGGAAATAGGGGCGATAACGGTTAAAGGTGGAATTAAACTCCGGCAGACTCATGAAAACAAGAATTAATACCAGGGTGGCGCCTGCATAATAATAATACCTCGCGCCCGGGACTGGTCGCTGGGTGAGAAGAGCAACGCCCGTGTAAACCGGAATACCCAGCGCTGCGGTGAGCATCAGGTTCATTACGGTGTAATTTGATGAAGTCTCACTTTCAATAATCAGCAGTGCACAACCAGCTGCTATTACAGCAGATACAATGGTCAGGGGGAACCTTAGAAAGGCTGTCTCTGCAGAACTAACCAGGTAGTGAACCGAAGGCAATTTAATATTCATGTCGGAGGCAGGGATTACCGACCCAATATAATAAGAAATAGGGTCCGCCAGGATTGCATGAAAGCATATTTTACGCAATGAAGGCGATCAGGGAATTAAACAGCTCATTCTCACAGGGGTATGCAATCTATCCGGCTACCATTCTCCGGACAGCCAGCATTCGAAGTAAACTGATGGCAGGATATTACGCAGGAATTAAAAAATAGTGCGTAACGCATAAGTTATTTGCCTGAAAAGTGGCATCTAACGCATATACATGACTAAATTACTATCAGCAAAACTTCGCGAAGCGTGAATATCAAAATATACCTGATCCTCATTCTGGCGGTGCTTATTTCCCCGGCAAAAGCCCAGCAGGCTGCAGATACCACCTCCAGGCATACCTACTCTGCTTATGAGCTTATTTCAAGTTATTATGAAGATAATTTCCACCCGTTCAAGGCAGGAAACGGCTATGTCGGGCTTACCTTTTCCGTCAGGGACAGAAAACAGGTAAACAATCCCGGGCTGCTTCAGAATACGATAGAGGGGGATGATCTGTCGTACAGAGTCCAGTTGAGGGGCGGATACTTTATCGGGGATTATGTTATGACAGGAGTGTCGGTCATCTATCACCAGAGCAAGTTTACAGGGACCATTTTCAGGGATCCGGACACACTCAACGTCAGAAGCATTAACCGCGGATACGAAATTGCTCCCATGTTGCGGACGTACTTCCCGCTTACCCGAACCGAGAGATTAAGTTTTTTTCTGGAAATTGGATTCGGGTTCGGTCAAAACAACGGACTCCGAAGAGAAACCAAAAACCTGGACGAGATCAGTAAGGTATTTACTGATGAGTTCATGTTCGCTATCAATATCAGCCCGGGCATCAATTTTTTTGCAATGCAGAATTTCAGTTTTGAAATTCAGCTGAATGTCGCCGGTTATCAGCTAACGGTTACGGAGACGACTACAAACGGGACCGACAAATCCCGTGATGTCCGGAACAATGTTAACTTCAATCTGGATCTCCTATCACTCAATTTAGGTCTGGCCTATTTTATAAATAACCCATGATACGCATGAAAACACATAACGTTATCCTGCCATTCCTGATCCTTATTCTCCCGGCATGCCTGGAGGAGGATTATTTCGGTTATTCATCCTATGCCCGGATAAAACAGATCGAAGTCAGCAACCAGGCCAGTCAGGCGTCTATTGACCAGGTAAATAATGCTGTGGAAATTGAGTTTCCGCCGGGGGTGGATCTTTCAGGCATTAGGATTCAATCGCTAAAACTGAGCTCATTCGCCACATCTGACAAGCAACCAGGTGATTTGCTGGATATGCGTGAAACCGCTACCATCATGGTTACGGCCGAAGATGGTTCGGTCTCCACCTGGGAGATAATTCCGCTTCCCGGAAATGCCACGCCCCAATTGCCGAATTCGGATTTTAACTCGTGGTTTAAAACCGGTGGAAATTATTTTGAGCCAGGTACAGATGCTCAAACAACCGTTTGGGGCACCGGAAATCCGGGAACCCAAATCCTGGGCCTGACGGCTACTACCCCGCTGGAAGTTGAAGATGACAATTTTGCTGCGAGGATGGAAACCCTTGATAACGGTTCGCTCGCCGGGATATTTGGGGCTCCGATTTCGGCGGGCTCCATTTTTACCGGCAAGTTTAATTCCGACAATGTGGATCCCGCAGACCCTGAAGCGGCAATTGATTTTGGCACCCCTTTCGCAGGCCGGCCGACTCATATGGAGCTCCTCTACAGCTATATTCCGGGTCCGGAAAACAAAGACAAAAATGGCAATGACTTGTCTTACGGTGATCAATGTGATATTTATGCCTACCTGGAAGTGCGGTCTTCGGGCCAAATAAAGCGTCTGGCGACTGCCTGGTTCCGGTCAGGAGAAACAGTTGAAACCCTTGAATCCGTAACTATTGAATTTGTCTACGGAGTGCTTGATAACAGCTACCCGGATTCAATAAAACCTCCGGATGGGTCGTATGTGACCGGAGATTCCCTGGATTTTATTCTCCCGACTCACATCACATTTGTTGCATCTTCCAGTTTTGACGGAGCCCGTTTTGCCGGAGCCGTTGGAAGCCTGCTTATCATTGACGACCTGGAACTACAATATGCTGAGTAAAGTTGCATGAGCGGACAGTATCGGATCAGGCGTCATAAACAATCAGCTTTCCATGATAGGCAGTAGAATTCAGTTTGCCATGCAGTGAGCCCAGGTTGTGCCGGGTCACTTTTCCAGCCACAATGATCTCCAGCCGATCACCGACCTGCCGGATCATCTTTTCCAGAACGGAAGTTCCCTGTTCAGCAGTAGCCTGCCCCCCGGATGTCAGGATCCCGGTCATTTGTTTAATGGAAGCCAGCTGCTGCGCTGCTTTCACAGGATCAGGGGTGCTGTCAATGGCCTTGTGGAATACAACTTTTAACGGAGAGGCATACGCAGCAAGCATAGCCGTGGCTTTGATATCGATTTCTGATTGATCATTGAGTACTCCTAAAACAACCCCGGCAGCACCACAATCCCTGCACAAATCAATATGATCTTTCATTTGCTCCAGTTCATTATCTGAATAGACAAAATTCCCGGCGCGGGGACGAACCATCGCGTGAACAGGTATTTGAATTTTGGAACACACTTCTTCCATCAGTTCCCGGCCGGGAGTTAGTCCGTCCAGGTCAAGCCTGCTACATAGTTCAATGCGGCTGGCTCCTTCCTTTTCGGCCCGAAATGCGTTTTCAGCGGTATCCACACACGCTTCACGTATAATTGTTGAATTCCCTTTCAGCATATTCTAATTTGACATAATTTAAGATGATAACCCAACAAAAGATGAATCCTATCACTTCCAGCTATTTGAAAAGTCCGGAGGAAATGCCTCATGCGTTTGCCAGGGCATGGAACGACAGGGACGCTGAGCAACTGGCTTCCTTTTTTTCCGAAAACGCAGAATTTGTAAACGTTGTGGGACTTTGGTGGCACGACCGGCAATCTATTTGGAAAGCACATGAATACGGTTTACGCGTAATCTTTTCGAATTCGGACCTGTCAGTCGGAAGGGTAACCGTTAAAGCCATTGGTGAAAATGCGGCAATCGTTCATGCCAGAATGTCCCTGGCAGGTCAAACACCATTGAAGGGAAATTCAACCCCCGGAAAACGCCAAAATATTTTCAGTTTTGTCATGGCAAAGAAAAAGGAAGGCTGGCAATGCGTTTCGGCTCATAATACCGATGTTGTCCCGGGGAAAGAAACCAACCTGGTTGATGAAGGTGGTCATATTCAGCCAGTGGATTACAGGTAAATGACGAATTATTTTTAACTTACTTCATGCGTTATTTACTGACCCTCATTTTAACTTCTTCCATATTCCTTGCTTCTGCCCAGGAGCAGGTCATTTCGCTTTACGACGGACCTGCCCCGGGTTCGGAAAACTGGGTACATCCGCCCGAAAAAGGAAAGACAAATGTTCCCATTGAATATAACATAAGTGAACCCACCCTGACGGTGTACCCGGCGGATGGAAGGATAAATACCGGAACCGCCGTTATCATCGCTCCGGGGGGCGGGTACTTCATTCTTGCCACACAGCACGAGGGATCAGAAGTTGCAGAGTGGTTTACCCGGCAGGGTGTCACGGCATTTGTGTTGCGGTACCGCGTACAACAGATGGAAAAATATCCGGATGATATGCAGGCGGCCTTTTCAGATCCGTCTACCCTGGCGGAAAAAACCTCGGAAGTAATGCATATGGCCGGAGACGACGGGAAGAAAGCGGTCGGATATGTTCGCACACATGCACAGGAGTGGGGGGTTAATCCTAACCGCATAGGCTTTATGGGATTTTCTGCCGGAGGTGGTGTGACCATGTCCGTTGCCTATGAAAGCCGCGGGATTAATAAACCTGACTTTATCGCACCGATTTACCCGTATATACCGGAATACCTTTCCGGATCACCCGTTCCGGACAGCCTTCCGGCATTTATCGTTGTAGCCTCTGATGATCCACTTCAGCTGGCGCCGGCAAGTACTGAAATATATGAGCGCTGGCTGGAGGCTGGAAACGAAGCCGAGCTGCATGCCTATGCCGCTGGCGGACACGGGTTTGGAACTCTTCCACAGAAGCTGCCATCAGATGGCTGGCTTGAACGTATGGGAGAATGGCTGGGTTCCAGGGGATTGCTCTGGCCTGAAAATCCGGAAGGCTGGGCTGCCACCAGCAGCTACCAGGCACAAAAAGACTGGAATGATAAAAAAGAAGAATTAATGCGTACTGACTGGCCCAACCTCGCTCGCTATGCAGCGGCCAATGAAGCACTGCCCCCTCCGGCAAACGGAGAAAACCGTGTTGTTTTTATGGGGAATTCCATTACAGAAGGATGGGTGGGCATTCACCCCGAATTTTTTTCTGAAAATCCGTACGTTGGGCGTGGTATAAGCGGACAGACAACGCCGCAAATGCTCGGTCGGTTTCGACAGGATGTCATCCGTTTGAACCCGGCGGTCGTGGTAATCCTGGCCGGCACCAATGATATTGCACAGAATACCGGCCCGATCACCATCGAAGATACTTTTGGGTACATTAAATCGATGGCGGAACTGGCAAAGGAAAATGACATCCGGGTCGTCCTCTGTTCTGTTTTACCTGCCTACGAATACCCCTGGAACCCGGGCCTTGCACCGAATGAGAAAATACCCGAGCTGAATAAGCTGATCCGTGAATATGCCTTGTCCGAAGGGTTCGAGTACGTGGATTATTTTGCAGCTATGAGTAATGACAGGAACGGCCTTCGCAGTGACCTCGGCTCTGACGGAGTGCATCCTAATCTGAAAGGTTATGAAATTATGGAACCGCTCGTGCAGGACGCAATAAGAAGCGCACTGGGTAACTGATTGCGGATGAAAGTAATCTGCATATCAATCGGGACACGCGGTGATATAGAACCGTTCGCAGCCCTCTCAGAATTGCTGATCTCCGCCGGACATGAGGTGATATGTGCTTTTCCTGCACAATTTGAAAAACAGGCAAAACAAACCGGCGCGGATTTTTTCCCTTTGTCAAAAGATTTCCTTGAAATGCTGGAAAGTTCGACAGGTAAAATGGCACTAGGTGGCGGCGGGTCGTTTATTAAAAAGATTAAAGCTTTTTACGGTCTGTACACGCAGAATAAACGCGTGTCCTTTGAACTTTTAAAACAACAGAAAGAACTAATAGAATCAGAAAATCCAGACCTGATCCTGCACAGCCTGAAAGCTTTTTACCCCGTATACCGGAATATTAATTATCCAGGCAAATCAGTGCTGATCAGCCCCATTCCCTGTGTGATACATCCTGTAAATGAAATGTCTTCCATTTTTCTAAATGGAAAGGATTATGGTAAACACATTAACCGGTGGTCATATAAGCTGATGCGACGCCTTTCCATGAATTACTTAACCGGACAACTGAAGCGTACAGGCGTTAAGGAAGTATCTGCGGGAAAGCTCACCAATGCCTGGGTTTCGGAGAAACTTATTTTCACAATCTCTCCTTCCCTGTATCCGCAACGTTCTTACTGGCCCTCCCAAGTTCGTGTCCTTGGCTATCTGGAGCGCGACAAAACCATGCACTGGTCCCCTCCTGACCCTCTTTTGAATTTTCTGTCAAAACATCCTTCCCCGCTGTTTATAACATTCGGAAGTATGACTAATCCGCACCCGGAAGAAAAAACAAAATTTGTTCTCGATGTGCTGAAGGAAAACGCCATTCCGGCAATTATTAACGTGGCAGCCGGAGGTTTATACGAACCTGACCTGTACGATCGGGAACATGTATATTTTGTGGATGATATTCCTTATGACTGGATATTCCCGAAGGTTCGGGCGGTAATTCATCATGGCGGCGCCGGGACTACCCACCTGGCCCTGAAATACGGATGTGCATCCATGATTGTCCCTCATATTCCGGATCAGCGACTCTGGAACAGGATCATCAGCCAGGCTGATGCAGGACCGCGGGGTCCATCCATCAGCAAGTTCACACAAGGCGAAACAAAGGAAAAAATAGTTGATCTGTTCACCAACAATAAATACCTGGAGAATGCCTGCAAAATTGGCGAACGAATGAGCAGGGAAGATATGTCAGACGAAATACTGAAGTTTCTGTCCGCCTGAGAATACCAGGAGGCCGTTTATACTACAGGGATAATCGAATGCCTGGTGAGAGTATCAACCACATCGCCCTCGCGATAACTGGCGTATTTGGATAACCGGTAAACAGCGAGATGTCTTACTTTAGGATACATCCGAATGTGAATTTGCTTCTTACCGCAGCAATTACAATGTCTTTCTTCCCGGTAAACATCATTGGCCAGCTTTACTTTTTCTTCTTTCCACTGATGAAGACCGGCTATACAAAAAATTTGACCTGGATTCATGGCTTTTCGTTTTAAAACACTTAATACCGTAAACACGCAAACTGGTAACATGTTTTAAATGAATTATTTGCACCAGGATATGTGTGAATGTTCAGGCACCAATTTACCACCCTGATTTGATGAAATACAGGCAAATAAAAAGCATAACCTACATGTGTCCCGGCAACCACGTTTTTTTATAAAAAGAAAACGGCCCGCATAAGCGGGCCGCGATGCATCCTGTCTCTACCTAACCAATGATTTACAGGATGTGTATTTTAAACTCTTCTTATTGCTGGTTATCCATCATCTGCTGATTACCTCCGCCACCTTCTTTCAGGTCATTGTTATCTACCTTGCGCTGACGTCTTGACTGACCTGTTGTCAACTTTCCAATCCGGTAACTCAGATTGATTTTGAAGTTCATATTTCGCATCAGGTTGGTATTGTACTGATCAATAAGAGGTGTTTCCACACTTGAAGTCATTTTCATCCCGTTGTTCAGGAAGTTCTCCGCTCCAATGCCGATGCTTCCGCGCTTCTCCTTGAAATAACGGTTCAGGCTCAGGCTGTAGATATAGAATGATGTCTGATACCCCTGGAGCTGGATCTGTCTGCCGCGGGCAAAACCGAAGAACTGAAGCGCCCACTGTTCAGTAAATTCATAACTTCCGAAAAGTCGTCCGCTGATCACAAACCCTTCGTTGGACGCTGCGTAGAGAGGATCATCGATATTATTATCGAGTATGGCATAATACCCGTCTACGCCTCCACTCAGCCTTACTTTACCAATTTGGGTATTTGCAAACAGCCCGATACCGATCGCGTCTTCATTACCTATGTTCTGGTAGGTGGTGAATACCGTATCCTGCCCGATTGTTTCACGAACCTGCTGGATTGAACCCGTGGTGTTTCTCCAGAATGCTGAAACATTGACCGACGTTCCCTTCTTGAAAGTACTCAGTGATACCTCAAAATTGTCAGTGAATTCCGGATCAAGACTCGGGTTACCCTGTGAAATATTCAACGGGTTTGAAGCGTTGATGTTAGGGTTCAGGAACTGTAGTGACGGACGCTGAATCCTGCGGTTATAGGCAAATTTTACCGTATTTACCGGCGAAAGTTTCTTCGAAAGGTTGATGCTGGGAACGAATGTTCCGTAATCAGGAATTTCAAGATCCTGTTCGTCTGAGAAATTAGCCGTGATGGTAGTATATTCATAACGTCCACCAGCCATTACGGTATATTCACTTCCAAGGTCAAACGTTCCTGAAATGTAACCGGCCATTACATTTTGCTCATAGTCAAAATTGTTGCTCAGGTTGTCTCTTGGCACCTCCTCCAGGTCGCTTTCCGACGTTCCAACTGAATAGGTAAAATCTGATGTAACACTTCGCGTAATGTTTTTTGCTCCCATTTCAAGCTTCGCTTTGTCTGACAGGGGTTCCACGTAATCCAGCTGGAATGTCAGCTCTTTGTTATAGCTGTCATTTTCGTTACGGATCAAATCAAAATCCTGCGGCGTGTCTGACATCAGGGTTTCTATGTCAAAATCATTCGTGCTCTTATTCTGACTGTAAAGGGTAATGAAACTAATCTCCTTGTCCTTCTCGTCAAACGTCCGGATGTAATTCGCACTGATGTCCACGGTATTTCCGAGGTTATCCATGACTACATCCTCGAGACTGGAACGTGTACCATTCATATCAGTAGTTTCCGTCAATCGCTGATCCTGGTTCATGGTGAAATTGCGTATACCAAAGTTTACCGACGCACCCACCCAGTTATACTTGTTGATGGCGTAATCCCATCCGAAATTGTACCTGCCAAACAACATGTTATTATTGGTCTCAGCCTGCTGATTGGTCACGGAGAGCACATTGCCAAATTCATCCTTAAGCGTCTGCTCATTCTCATATTCTCCCGTGATATTGTATCCATACCTTCCGAATCCTCCAAGCGTGAACCCTGTTCGACCGGTCCGGTAGCTCGCATTCAGCCGAAGGTGCGTTCCCCTGTTACCCACACTGGTATTTACGTTCAGGGATCCTCCCCGCAGGTCATTTTTCTTGGTAATGATATTAATAATACCACCTGTACCTTCTGCATCATACCGCGCACCAGGTGAAGTAATCACTTCCACCGATTTAATTTCGTCCGCCGGGATTTGTTTCAGGGCATCCGCGATACTGGAAGCCGTTATGGTCGAAGGACGGTTATCGATGAGTACACGGATATTGCTGCTTCCGCGTAGTGTTACATTTCCATCCAGGTCTACACTCAGAAGTGGCACACGACGGAGTACATCGGCTGCGTCTCCTCCGGCAGTGGTCTTGTCCTGTTCCGCATTATAAATAATCCGGTCTACTTTATCCTCCACCAATGCCCGTTCGCCTTCCACAACAACTTCATCAAGTTCCATCGTCGAACTTGTGATCACCAGGTTGCCCAGATCATAGGATTCTCCCTTACCCGTAAACGTGTAAGGCCCTTTTTCAAGGGGTTCGTAACCTATAAAGTTTACATTAAGCGTGTAGGTGCCTTCCGGTATATTTTTAATGGTGAATCCGCCGCCGTCATCTGCCACGGTTCCATCCGTAAGTTTCTGTGTTTCCTGGTTTTTAATGGAAATGGAAGCATAAGGTACCGCTTCATTGTTCGAATCCAGCACCGTACCGGTAATCTTGCCATAGCCCACCTGCGGAGTCTGTGCGCCGCCCCTTGGCGGACCTCCTTGCGGATTTTGAGCGCTGACCTGCAGGGACCACACAGTTATAAGGCCCAGAAAAAGTAAAGTCGTTGTAAATAATCGTTTCATTGGTTTTGTATTGTCTCCAACAAAATAGACGCACTTGCCCGACACTTGTTTTATAGTATAGACAATGAGCATAAATGTCTCGACGTTCAGGGAGAATCAATCGATGAATCATCCATTTGTACGATGACCGGTGGATTGAAGATAATTTCAAGCGATTGATCGACTGCATCCGGCCAATGGTCGATAACCCTTATAAATAGGTGTAAATCTTTATAGGATTGATTTACTTGGTATCATGGATCGCAAAAGACCGGCAATGGAATTGGGGCTTGTAGCTCTTTTGTGGGTATTGTTACTGACATTACCGCCACTCGGGTACAATGTGGACTGGCCCACCGTTTTCTGGGTCAAGCAAATCTTTTTTGCCACATTGCTGACCTCAGTGTATTACCTGAATAAGCAATATTTACTACCCGGTTTATTCAGTCAGAATAAATACAGACGCTATGTGCTTGTTGCGCTGGTCATTGTTGCACTGACACTGGTCCTTATGCAGGTATTTGAATGGCAGATTGGACTTCCCAGGAAAATGCATGAGTTATTTCGCCCGGACGAACCATTTAACCCGGAGCGCAGGTACCGTTGGCGATTTGACTATTCAGGATTTCTACTGCTTCTGATCGATTTCAGTATGGGTGTTATCATTTATTTGATCCAGAAAACCCAGGAGGAGGCCTCACGTCGCCGGGAGCTTGAAAAACTGCAGATCAGCACGGAGCTTTCTTACCTAAAGGCCCAGATCAATCCGCATTTTTTCTTTAATACCCTTAACAATATATATGCACTCACATCGCTGAATGTGGATGCCTCCCGCGAGGCACTGCTGAAGCTCTCCTCCATGATGCGCTATGTAATCTATGAGCGAAAGACCAAAACCACCAGCCTTTCGGAGGAGATAGAATTTATTGAGAACTACATCGAGCTCATGAAATTACGGATGTCTAAGCGGGTGACCGTCGTTTTCAACAGGCCGGAGAATCCACCCGAATTGTTCATTGCTCCTATGATCCTGCTGCCTTTTGTGGAGAATGCCTTTAAACACGGCGTTTCTTCCAAGGATAACACCAATATCTCAATCGACATTTCGCTATCCGGCTCCCGGCTGGAATTCAAGGTGGAAAATACCAAGGTGATCCGGGAGAATGAATCTCATGAAAAGAGCACTGGAATAGGAATTTCCAATACGCGCCGGCGCCTGGAATTGCTGTATCCTGACAAGCATCATTTTGAACTTGACGATCAAGGCGATACCTTTAGCGTATTACTGCGCATTGATCTGAAATGAAACTTAAATGTCTCGCCCTTGATGATGAACCACTCGCGCTTGCGTTGCTGGATGACTTCATTCAAAAAACACCTTTTCTTGAACTTCAAGCCAGCTGTGACAGTCCCGTTGAGGCACTGAAACACATACATGAAGGAAATATCGACGTAATATTCTCCGACATCGAAATGAATGATCTTTCCGGCCTGGAACTGGCAAGGATTATCGCCGGAATGGAAAAAGAAAAACGCCCCGTGCTGATTTTTTCAACAGCCTACGATCAGTATGCGCTGCAGGGATACAAAGTGGATGCAGTAGATTACCTTTTGAAACCATTCAGTTACGAAGATTTTCTGAAAGCAGCGAATAAGGCCAGGTCGATTATCGACAGGAGTTCTTCGCAGTCCGTTCCCGAAAAAAAAGAAGACTACATATTGTTCAAAGTGGAGTACCAGTATGTGAAGGTATTTTACAACGAGATCATTTACATCGAGGGACTCAAAGACTACGTAAAAATACACCGGGAAGGAGGGAAAAAGCCACTGCTTTCACTGACAAGTATGAAGAGCCTGGAGGAAAGGCTTCCGGAAAACAGCTTTATGCGAATTCACCGATCCTATATCATCAACCTGGACAAGATCTCCTCCCTTGATAAAAGTTCTGTACAGCTGGAGGAAATCAGCCTCCCGGTTTCCGATTCTTACAAGGATAAACTACAGGACTATCTCCATCGCGGAATGGTCTGAGCAGCCTGTCATTTAGCAGCGGAGCGCAGGGAAGCAGACACGTAAACCAGTGGTGCGTTCCAGTTAATCGCCACCTCGTTGGTGGAATAACTGCACTCTTCATCAATAAAGGCCGCAGCCGGGTGGTGATCCGGGTAGGCGTCCTTACCACAATCCTGGGCCATGTTATAAGGATTCGGACCCCCTGCCAGCATTCCGGGAAACGGCTTGGCAATGCCATCTGCGGCCGACGGACGGTGATGAAGATTTACCGGAGACTTTTTTCCAAAACCCGTCACAAAACAATATCCGGTCACATTGGCACCGAGCACATAGTCCAGACTGGCAACAGCTGCTTTCAGATAGCTTTCCTGTTCAGATATGTGAAACGCATTTATAAGGATCAGGCTTTGATTGAGAATGTCGGAATTACTTCCCCAGCGGAAACGGGTAAGGGGAATTCCTGCGGGTGAAGCTTGATAATCGGCCATCAGCTGATCCGCCAGCTCCAGTAACGCGCGTTTTGCCTTCCCTTGCAGTTCAGGAGAAGCATTATCATCGGCCAGAATAGAAACCAAGCCAAGAGATTCCACATTTGGCCAGGCAGGCGTCCCGAATGAATCCATTATATCCGGGTTTGCCCTCGTGCGGTACATTTCATCTCCTGTTGCCAGGTAAAGTTCGACCGCCGCCCAGAAAAATTCGTCGCTGAAATTGCCGTCGCCGTACTGCCCGGTACTAATTGCCGGTCCGTCCGGAACATTCTCCTGAGGATTACGAAATTCGGAATCCGGATTCGCCACTGCCCATACCCAGGCCTGCTGCGCTCCCTCCAGCATCATTTCACTGAACGATGCATCGTACGGTTTGAATACCCGGGATGCACGTGCCATCACTGCGGCAAAATCAAGCGTCGCTGCCGTACCTTTAGCCGTAACATAACGCTTTGACGTGGCTTTCGACGGGATTACAAAACCTTCAAAACCGGCGGTGGTATTTTTGTGGTACACACCTCCGTCGGAAGGGTCCTGCATACTGAGCATCCATTCCAGGTTCCAGCGCACCTCGTCCAGCAGGTCCGGAACTTCATTTCCGCTTTCCGGAATATTCCAGGTAAGCGTATCCATTAATGCCCTGTTTTGCACCCAGGTCATCATCAGGGTGTAGGTGGTTATTCCGGAATTAACCACGTACTTGTTGTAATCCCCGGCGTCATACCAGCCATAGGGAGTGGAAATGGTGCTTCCGGCGGGTCGGCCGGGTGAGGCGGCTGTTGCATGGATATAGGTCTCCCGGTCAGGATGGCCTGCTTCCCGGTGAAATTCACCGGCGTATTGTTCAGGCAACTCGGTGGAGGCACGGTTGAAGTAATAATATTTTGAAGCTGCCCGGACAAGGTCAACCGAAGGTCTCAACCCCACACGGAAAGACACAGGATCAGCATTCTCCACCTTTATTTGATACGTCCCCGGTTCATCAATTGAGGTCAGGTCAGCCACACTAACCGGCATCCCGGCTTTATCCCAATCCCTGGCAGGCGTCATCTGTCCGGAGAGCACAATGCTTCCATCTGCGTCTGTTACTTCAAAGCTTCCTGAAGCGGGGCTGGTAACCAGGGCGCTTTTAGGCAGACCAGGAAGATAGGCCACCTGATTAACGAGTACAATGGGTTCGTTTAATAGTTTCTCTTCCGGAAGGACATTATTCTCTCGCGAAATAATCAAACTGAACAGAAATGAAAGCAGTGTTATGAACTTGAAAGGCATGGCAGGATATTGGTTCAGCATACAATATAAGCCTGTTAATGAATATTTTAAACGGGACAGATATTTTTATGCCGGAGAAGCTGCCATCAATCCTCAATCTTCAGCCAGAAAAACCGTGGCCGGTACATATGAGGATGCCGGAGAATATCATTGAAATAATCCAGGGAGATCGTATTATAACTGATCAGCAATTCATCCTCCGTGGAGAGGACCGGATGTGCTTTCGCGTTGTAGGGAATGATGCCCGGCGGATCGCTGATTTCAGGTACATGCCAGACATGTTGTAAGGGCCCGAATGGTCCGGTGGGGGAATCTGCAATTCTTACCGAGGTGTATTCGCCGATGCCGTCTGACTGAAAAACGAGTAAATATCTTCCATCATTAAGCGGGGTGAGGCTGACTTCATTGGATACACGATCCGTCACAGGTCTCGTTTCATTTATATTCTCCGACCAGGATTCCCCGGTCCAGAATTGCCAGGCAGATGCGTCCTTCACATTTTCCGGTCTGACACGGGAGACGACCAGATGCTTTCCCGGGTCCAGCAGCCCGTAGACATACAAAAATCCGTCAGGATCCGGTGCACCGGCCCATTCGGTATTCACATAGACCCCCGAACCAAATGTCCCCTTACCCACGCCTTCAATATCCATGTAGAGAGGAAGATCAATTTGAACGTGATCTTCAAACGGCGGCTGCGATCCGCGGGGAATTGTAAGAAGTGTAACGCCTCTCACCTCAAATGCCCATGATTCGTCGCTTGTATCATAAACACGGTAACCGAATATATTGATGGAATTATCATCAGCCCCGTTGACAAACCCATCTCCGAACCAGTAGTATTCTTCCTCCCCGGTTGCCGGCGTAGTCGGTGAAAAGTAATTGGTAAACGCCCCAGTCTGATCCTGGTTAATACGCAGACCCACTGTCTCTTCCGAAGGCTCCAGCGATGTGACCCAGGCAAAAGAATTGTTCACCATTTTAAAATCTGAAACCGCACTGTCACCGATGACATTACCGGTCATCGTATCAGAGAAATACATAAAGACCGAATCCTCGGCACCGGCTCCTCGTGACTCATCGCCGGAAACCGTCATGGTAAATACGCCATCCGCACCGAACCATCCTTTCTTGCGATAAAACAGATCTGTCCACTCCGGAGCCGCACGGACCGAGAAATTAACCAGTGTATCTGCGGCAGGTCTGGCAACAACCGGATCTGATTCTTTCGTTTCCGTAGTACAAGCCAAAATAAACCCACCCAAAAGTGCTGCAAGTAAAGTCCTCTTTTTCATCTTCAATTCTGTTTTTGCCAGTTACCTACCTTAATAAAATACGGGCGATAGTTATCCGCATCATCCATCAGGTCCTGTATGTTAAAACTGTTAACGTTATACGAGACCAGGAGTGAGTCCTGGTAAAATCCGGTATGTACGAAAGCATTGTAGGTATAAATATCCCCGCCTGTTTCAGGCGTACAATATACAATCTGCTTATCAGTGAACATTCCCTCCGGGGCATCTGAATGATACAGGTAAATCTCATTACCGAACAGATTATGCTGGGTTAGCAGGTAATACTCATTATCTGATTTAAAAACGGAAAACTGCTCAGATACACCTTCCAGTACGGGTGTGGCGGAGGCTTCATCCGGCACCCAGGCACCATCCGAAAAATACTCCCAGGAAGCTCTGAGCCCGGCATCTGTCCGGCTGACAAACAAGGTCTTGCTCAGGCCGTCGGACTTCACCCCATAAACATACGTATAGTCCTCATCCTCCATCAGGGCTGCTCCCCATGAGATGGTCGGATTAACCGCTATCCGGTCGGCCGATAATATGGTAAAATTCTCCGAATCAATAGTCAGAAGATCAATGGATGTTCTGTAAAAATCCCAGGCACCGCCTCCTTCGTTGGCGAACCCATGCATAAATACCAGCAGCTCATTCTGAAAAACAGTCCCGTCGCCTGGCCAGTACCAGTGCCCGGTTTCCGGCGGCCGGGCGAATGCAACCGGTGATTCGGCGGTTCCACCATGAATGGTGGTCAACTCATCACCAACCTGAAGCATAAGAGAATTATTTATTATCTGAAAATCGGACCTCGTGCGATCCGGGTTGACCTGGTCAATAAATGTATCACCGAACAGCCAGATTCTACGGTCCTGATCAAGCTCGACGGAATAGGTTGCGTCACCGCCTGTCCACCCAGTCTGCCGGGTGAATAATTCAATCATTTTATCATCCCGGCATACATGAAACTGTTCGTCCCAGCACTCAGTCTGATAACAGCTGCTGACCGGGGACAGGTCATCCTCAGAACAGCCTGCTGCCACAAGTACACATATGGCAAGAACTCTCTTCATTAGTCATTAACATACTTTTGCACAGCTTCCACCCATTTCAAATAACCTTCGGCATTCAAATGCAGGCCGTCAATGCTGTACTTCATATCAAGCATCCCGCTCTCATCTGCAAAAAGGTCAAAAAGGTTAATATAGGTAATCCCTTCTGATTCACTAATCTCCTTCAATTGGCTGTTGATATCGTGGATGGAAGAAACCGGCCGGGTGGGGTGAATTGACTCCTGTACCGGAAGAACTGATTGTATATAAATCTCCGTTTCAGGTGATGCTTCCTTAATACGCTGAATGATCAGTTTATGGTTTTCCACCACATGATCCACCGTCTTCCCGTAGGATATGTCATTGGTCCCGATAAGCAGGAATACCTTGGCAGGCTCAGAAGACAACACTTCATCCAGTCTTTCCAGGACTCCGTCCGTATCATCTCCGCCAATCCCCCGGTTTTTAACATTCGGATTACCATCAAACAATTCAAACCATTCAGCGCCGTCCGTTATGCTGTTCCCGAGAAAGATGATCTCTCCTTCCGTATCCGGGAGGGTCTCAAAGTGTTCCTTGCGGTGATAATAATAGGCCTTGACTGCCCGGTTCCATTCTGCCAGCTCCTCGGCAAATTTATCATATGCCATAATGGTATCGATCTCTGCCTGGCTCAGAATGGTACTTAAAGAAGGGGGAGCGTCTTCTTCATCAGTTCCCCAGGACATATTCGGCTTGCTCCCCATCACGAGGGTCAGCTTGCCGCCTTTCACCAGGTCCTTATGATAGAACCATGGACCCTCCAGCTCTTCACCATTTAGCGAAGCAGACTGAACGTAGATATTCCTTGCGGAGACCTTTTTTGCTTCAATGGTGAAAGTACCACCGGGATAATAGGCAGTATCCAGATGGATCACCGCCTTGTCAAATTTTGGAGTTCCAATTTCATAGACCGGATCAACAGAGGCGCCGCCATCCATTTCAAACAGTCCAAGGGCGCTCATGGCAAACCAGGCCCCCATTTGGCCCTGGTCCTCATCGCCCAGCCAGCCGGTCTCCGGATCGTCTCCGTAGTATTTTTCCATTATTTCGTTGGCCCAGTACTGGGTCAGCCACGGTTTACCGGAGTGATTAAAAAGGTAGGCTGCCTGCATATTTGGCTGGTTCCCATGGTTAATCGGCAGGACGCCCATGCCATCCAGCGAATTGGACCCCAGGTGTTCAGAATTGAAATTATGTTCGGCCGACGTGTTGAACCCTTCCTCCAGGCGGTTATTAAATTCATCCCTGCCCACGAGTTGAATGAGCCCGCTTACATCATGGGGAACGAAATAGGTATATTGCCAGGCATTCCCTTCCACAAATCCCGGTCCGAGCCATGCCACATCCCCGAAAGGCGAAAACGGGGCCCAGGAACCATCGCGATTCTTCCTGCGCATATACCCAACTTCGGGATCAAATACGTTTTTATAGTTAAACGCTCGTTTGGTGTAAGTTTTATAATCCGACTCCTTTCCCAGGGCTTTGGCAAACTGACCTACCGTCCAGTCATCATAGGCATATTCGAGGGTATTGGAAACCGGCCCGGCATCATCAGGCACGTACCCCAGGTTAATGTAATCGGTCAGGTTCCTGTTTCCAACCCAGCCCCCGGCATCATGGGCACGGCCCTGTTCGGTCTGCAGCTTTACCGCCGCATTATAGGCCTTTTCGGCATCAAAATTCCGGATGCCTTTGTGATATGCGTTGGTGATCAGTGATATCTGGTGAGAGGCCACCATGATACCGGAATATTCAATGCCTGTCGGACCCTTGGGGAGCCACCCTCCCCGGTCACTCATTTCCAGCATACTGATTGCCCAGTTATTGGCAATCTCCGGGGTTGCCAGCGACCAGAGCGGATTGAGGTTCCACATCGTGATCCAGTATCCGTCACTTCCGTAGATCGGCTTACCATCGGGCATTTGCTGAACCTTCTCGTACATATCGACATATTTCCCATTCACGTCACTCCATGTAGTACGTCCGGAATACGCACGGTAAAGGTTTGTATAAAATTTCTTCTTAAGCTTCTCATCAGACGTTTCCACTTCGATAACGGAAAGCAGGTCATTCCATTCCTTTTCACTGTCCTGTACGACCTCGTCAAAATTCCAGTCAAACGGATCCATTTCAGTCTCAAGATTCAGCCTCGCCTGTTCGATACTCACGAGTGAAATCCCGACTTGCATGAGTATTTGTTCATTTTCCTCCGTCCGGAACGTAAGAAATGCCCCGGTATCCTTATGTCCGAATTCTGAAGAAATGAATTCCTGATTCCGTATGATCTCTTCCTTGACCCACCCGTTCATCGAGTCAAATGGCTTATTAAAGCGAACGACAAAGTGCAGAATGTATTCGTTGTAATTGGCTTTGCGCAGGGATTGCTGGTAACTTATCCCTTCGAGCTCGTGGTCTGAAACTTTTTGAAAATGCGTATACCCGATTTCATATCCATATTCTGACGGAGTCAGCAGGTCCAGGAGAATGCGGGACGAATCACTTGCCGGGAATGTATACCTGTGAAATCCGGCTCTTTTGGTCGTGGAAAGTTCAGCCTTAATTCCATAGTCATCGAGGAATACAGAATAGTAGCCGGGCCGTGCCTCCTCATTGTCATGAGAAAAATGTGAACGGTATCCCCTCTCCGGGTCCTTTTCCGTGCCTGGCTTGATCAGTAGTGGTCCATTGGTTGGCATGGACAAAAGTCCCGCCATCGTCCATGAATGGATATGACTGAAGCCGGCCAGGTTTTCAATTTCATATTCATATCCGGCCTTCCAGCCAAGCTCCTGATTATCAGGGCTCAGTTTAACCATACCAAACGGCCTGGTCGGGCCCGGAAAATTGATCCACCTTGAATTATGTGAGCCGATCAGCGGATCCACATAATCCACCGGCGCGTTTCCCTGACCGAGAACTGATAGCTGTCCGGCCATCAGCATGGCCGTCATACATAGAATTAACCTGCCTGCTTTCATCTTCATTTAATTTTCCTTTTCCATGATCACTTCATTCCCGCTGGATCGTAAGGTATAGTAATCACCCTTGTATTTAACATGGTATAAGGTTCCGTCAAACGACCAGTTTTCATGCTGTCGAATCGGGTCCCCTTCCACTTCCGGATAGAATCCGAAGAAATTCTTCAGCATTACCTGCGACATAGCTATTCCGGCGGAGGATTCCCTGTTATGCCATCCACGTTTGGCTATCCTCACCTTACCTGATGGTTTCCATTTATTCTCCCCCCATATTTCATGAGCCTGGGCCCAGATTCCCTCGTGGGTGACGGGTTCGATCTTATGATAGAAATCCAGTGCTTTTTCGGGATACCCCAGCTGAGCAAGCGCATCCATTGTTCCTGCAGGCCAACCGTCAAACGCTCCGAGCGGACCGTGATCCGGCCGATCGGAATCAGCTGCCGCTATGTCATCCATTGACTGTGCACGCATCCAGTGATCGGTAATCAGTTCGCGATACACAAACTCCATCATTTCCTTCTTTATCGATTCGGGAATATCATCCGGAAGGTAACGGCCCATAAACATAAAATCCAGGCAATGGCGCACTTCGATCCTTGAACCATCCGGGTACAGGCTGTACCACACGCCGTCGCCGGCATACAGATCCAGCAAAAGACCGACCATATCTTCTGCTTCCGATTCCAGCTCAGCTGCACGGCTTTCATCACCAGACAATCGGTGAAAGCCGGCTGTTTCGCGCATCATCCAAATGTAGCCCGCATTGAAAGATGGAACAATGTGTTTGTAAGTAGGCACACATTCAAGCAAATTCCATTCGTCGTCACCAAAATCCGCCAGCCTGAAGGTTTCGGACATGCCGCTGTTCTCCTCATAAATGGAAATCCGTTTCCAGTTGGTAGCATAATGATCCATATGCTCCAGTACTGTTTTTCCATCAACAACTTCCTCCAGGAAAGCATTATCTCCGGAAATTGTCAGGTAGGATCGCAACATCTGAAAAAGTGCCCAGTAGTTGGCAGAATATCCGTTACCTACACCTTGCCCTCCAAAATTATCCTTACCATAATACGAACTGGGATCAATTTGCACCCAGGATCTCAGGTGCTGTTTCATCATTTCAGGATCCACGGTTGCCCAGAGTGTAGACCATTCGGTAATATCCCAGAAAAAAGTAATACTCGCACCCCATCGTGGTCCGCCGGTCAGGAAAACCTTATCATGTTCCGGGAGATTGGTATTCATAAGATACAGCATGGTCAGCGGACCTGTGTAATACACTCGTTCTGCTTTCTTATCATCTGTTTCCAGGACAGGAAAAGTGCCGGAAATAATTGCATTCCCCGGCTCAAAGATTGCCTCCCAGCGGTTTTTCCATTCCGTTTCAATTTCTTCCCAGGCAGATTCGAATTCAATTGATCCAAGTTTATCCAGCACATCGCTCCTGCTGCTTCCCCATGCCATGGCATACTGAAGTCTGGACGAATTGTCTTTCAGGGAAAAATAGGAGGTAGCCCCTGCCCGGTAGGTTTTTATGGAATCCGTAGCTGAGAACAACCGGAAACCGGTGACAACACCTGTTGTATTCTCCGTTACCAGAATAATCCCGTCATTAATTTCAGTCCGATAGGAATCATCCGCCAATATATCCAGATCGGAGGGCCATTCGGCACGTTTCGTGGTGGCAGTTGGCTTGCCATTGATCAGTTCAACCACCTCAGTTTCTGCACTGGTAATTCCGGTCCCTATATGATCCCTGATATTCTCAATTATATCATCCCGTTTCGTCGTCATTGAATCCAGCGTAGGATACGGGTACCACCATTGCCATTCCCGGTCCGGAAACTTATTCATAAACCCGATGTGATCAATTGCCACGGATACAGGTGCTGATTGCCTGATTTCATCCAGGGTGATATCCCAAAGGATCACTGGTTCATCCACCACCATCCTGGTAGCACTGCTGATCGTATAATCTTCCTGCACCGACTTTCTCAGTGCCTGCCAGGGTTGCCACCTGAAATGGGTCACAACCGGCGTTTCTTCCCCTACGCGGAGCGTCCCGGTATGGTACCCGCCGGAGTATGGCGCATCCGCCAGCCAGCTCAGCGATGTCATGTCTTTATTGGTCAGCGCCTGGGACCTGAAATTCCGCAAAGAAGGCTCCATATCCACTGTATCCACGGAGACCCAGACCGGTGATAATTCGTCGAGCGACGGCACCAGGCTGCCTTTTGATTGTACCGTCTCTCCGGTCCTGACAGAACAGCCACAAACAGCAAGGAGGAGCAGCATCATGGGAAGATGTCTCATTTCATTTTTCATTTAGCATTCTTAAAGCAAAAGAGTAAGCGCCGTACATCGTGGCACGGGAGACCCCCAGGGAAGATAATCCGATGCCTGTTCTCGGCATGGCATCGTAGGTCCTGGATACTGCAGATCCGGGCAGGCGTACATTAACCGGATCACCTGAAGAGAACTGCCTGAAGGTATTTTCATTCTGCAGATCGAATACTTTAAAGGACAAACGCGGATGAACCTTACCGGAAGCATCTTCAAATTTCCTGTCCAGCTCACTGAACATGGCACCGGAAAACAGGTCCCAGGCGCCTGTCAGACCGCCGCCAAGGACTACCACACCATCGATGAGCGTCATTACATTGCCGAGCGATGCCCCGAGTGATTCTCCAAACCGTTCAAAAGCCTGTAATGCTGCCTTCTGATCTCCATCACAGCGTCCATGGGCAATTTCGTATACCAGCTTAGGGGTAAGCCGGCTGATTGAATTCCCGGCAAAATGTTCATAAAATCTGATAATTCCTCTGGTACTGACATCTTCCTCCGCGTTCCAGGAAGGGTGAAATTTGTTGAGCGTATTATGAATTTCCGCGCCGGACGAATTATCGCCGGTAAGCATATTTTCATTGATCACAAAACCACAGCCGAAACCGGTTCCGAGAGTGATCCCGATGAGGTTTCGGAACGTCCGGTTACTGCCATATTCTGCAAGCCTTTTGTTCAGAGCAGGAAGAAACCCTTTTTCAGCCTCACCGGCAGCAAACAGATTTGCGTCATTATTAATGTATACAGGAATCCTGAATTCCTCCTCAAGTATATCGGCCAGGGGTACCGGATCTGTAAATGCCGGAAAATTTGGAAGATCACCAATGATTCCCTGTTTGTAATCGGCCGGACCCGGAAAGGCAAAACTGATGGCAGCCGCATCGCCAGCTTGTTTCCTGGCCATTTTGAATCCCTTCACCAGGCTTCCGAGGCATTCATCCAGTTGGTGGGCATTAGCAGGCAGGGTAATGGTCTCTGAAACTTCCTGAAAATTCCTGATGGCGCTGAAAACGAAATTTGTTCCGCCTGCATCAAGGGTCAGTATGGTTTTATCCTTCTGCAATATTAGTTAGCCGCTTTCCATTGATGTTCAATTTCTTCAAGGGTTTTGCCTTTTGTTTCCGGGATCATACGGTAAGTAAAGATCAGCAGGAGAATGGCGTTGCCCGCGAATATCCAGAATGTAATGGCGCCACCCAGGCTGTCAAGCAGTACCGGGGTCAGCTGTGTTACCAACACCACACCAATCCACAGCGTGAACGTGGCAAATGACATGGCGATTCCCCTGGTTTTTGTAGGAAATATTTCAGAAATAATCACCCAGGGTATCGGACCGAGGGATGACGCAAAGCTGGCAATAAATCCGAGAATGAAAAACAGGAGCAACGGACCTGAGCTCAGGTCAAACCAGAACACGATACCCACACCCGTAAGGCACAGGATCATCCCGGAAACTCCCCAGAGTAATAATTTCCTTCGTCCGGCACGGTCAATGAACCGGATTGCCACAAATGTAAATACGGTGTTTGTGATCCCGATAATTACCGTTTGAAGAAGTGCGGAATCGGTACCAAAACCCACGCTTTTAAATATTTCCGGGGCATAATAGATAATTGCGTTTATCCCGGTAATCTGCGAAAACATCGCCAGGAACATCCCGACGATCATTGCTGTGCGCAAACCAGGGGCAAACAATTCCCGGATAGTCCCTTTTTCCTCACGCAGGGTTGCTTTAACCTCCTGCATTACCAGGCGGGCCTTCTCTTCCCCGTTTACCTTCTCAAGCACATTCATGGCCTCTTTATCCCTGCCTTTTCCGGCAAGCCACCGCGGACTCTCCGGAACAAAAAACAGGGTTATCATAAACAGCACTGCAGGGATTGTTTCTGAACCCAGCATATAGCGCCATCCGTATTCTGTATTCCAGGAATCGTCCCCCATCCCGGCGATTTCCAGGTTAACGAAGTAGATCAGATTAATACCAAGTACAATGGCCAGTTGATACAATGTGACAAGCATGCCTCTTTTACTGGCAGGTGCTACTTCTGAAATATACATCGGAGACAACATGGATGCTGCTCCGACACCTACGCCACCAATGAAGCGGGCCAGGACAAACTGGGTGAGGTTTTCAGGAATGGCCGAGCCGATGGCCGAAATGGCAAACAGGATGGCTGTCACGATCAGCACCTTCTTTCGTCCCCACCGGTCACTGATATAGCCTGCACTAAGCGCACCAGCCACACATCCCCAGATAGCACTGGAAGCTGCCCATCCGGTCATGGCCGGGGATAATTGAAACTTAGTTTCAATGAATCCGATGGCCCCGGCAATGACCGCCGTGTCATAGCCAAACAGAAGCCCGCCAAGGGCGGCCACGATACTTACAAAATAGATGTAACGTCCGGAACCTTCGGATTTAGTGATTGTTGCTGTCTCTGACATATGCTTTTAGCGTAGCGATTTCTTTTCCCTGGCTTCTGCCGAAAGGACGAATTGAATATTTTCCAGTGCGGGCCGGTACGATGAATGCCTCGGCATAATTTACCACGAACGGATGAAATTCCGCGGCGGGGCTTTCCACAATTGCCTGCTCACCCTCTACCAGCATGAGGACATTTACAGTACCCCGGGTGTCGTGTTGAACTTTTCCGGTATGCCAGTGCCTGCGCGTTTCAATAAATTCAAGCTGATGAAGTCCTGTTCGCTCTTCACGCCAGTCTTCACCTTCATCCAGTACTTCCACCCGGTTGATCAGGTTGTCCTTTACCCATCCCGAGCGACGATCCCATTGGATCACCTCATTTCCGCGTTCAATATTTATTGGCCGGGGTTTTCCGTCCATGCCCAGCCTGCCCCAGTCCCATAATTTAAAGGTGAAAATGTACGGGGTGGCACTGATCTCCAATACCATACATCCTTTCCCTGAACAATGAACCGTGCCGGCCGGAATCAGAAAATGGTCATGTTTTTTTGCGGGCCAGCTTTCAGAATATTTCTCCGCCTGAAAGTCCTGCCCATTGAGCCGGGCACGCTCCAGATCGGCGATCATTGCCTGGCCGTCTGCTTCCTCCCGGAGTCCCAGGTAAACACAGGCATCCTTGTCCGCGTCCAGCATGTAATAGCTCTCGTCCTGTGTATAGGACATGTTGAATTCATTCTGAATATATTCATCAAGAGGATGTACCTGTAAGCTCAGGTTACCTCCCTGGATAGTATCAAGAAAATCAAAGCGAATGGGGAATTCTTCTCCGAACTGCCGCCTTACAGATTTACCCAATAATTCATCGGGTTTGAAGAATACCGTATTGATTGAAGGAGTTTCAAAAACAGTCCCTCCGAAATCAAAAAGCAAACTGTTTTCTTCCGGAACACAGTTAAAACACCAGGCATAATTCGGAGCAGATTTATCGAGATCAAACTTATCCCGCATCCATTGCCCGCCCCATGGCCCCGGATCAAAAAACGGTACCACACTGAAAGGTTGTGAAACAGTAAGTTCAAGAGCTGTTTCAAACGTGTCATGGCTAATCAGTTTTGGTGACTCCGGGTCATTGGTGTCCAGCCAGTAGTCAATTTGGTCAAAGAATTTTCTTTTGACCTTATCACATACCCGCCAGTCAAGAAAATATCCACGCTTATATAAGGTTTCAAACGGGTCACCCGAATTACGCAATCCCAAACTATCCACTTCCTTCCTGCGCATGCGCTGCTGGATCTCCCACCTGGCCATATCAGCAAAGATTCTCAGGGCGTCAATCGACGATGCGATTTCGAGGGCACCGGGACCGGCTAAACAAACCATTCCGGAATGCTGCCTGATCCTGTTGAGTAACGCACCGGTTAATTCCTCATCCAGCAAATCTTTCATTTCAAGTGAAGTGAGCCTGCCGAAAATCCTGTCATCCGTAATATCCGGATAGGTCAGGTCTGTTATCTCCTGCTCCGGTCTGAAAGCCTCCCGTGAGTCAATGACAAGGACATCATTAAATGAGGCACGAACAGAATCTATCACCTGATCCAGATGAACGCCCTGATAACATTCCATTACAATCAGATCGTTATTGCTGTTCTTAGCGGCCCGGGCCACTTCTTCCCAAATAGATTTCCAGCCAGTCAGACAACTATAGGTTTCCGGTATCCGGATAGCCGGGTATTTATTGTATTCCATGACTTGTTCGAATTTTAATAGCCCGTATTCTGCGTGAGTTTCGGATTCAGGCCCCTTTCCCGTTGAGGTATAGGCAGTAAAGAATGAAAAGGCTGCGGATTAACATTCAGCTTTCCGGAATTTTCCACGGCCTCTACCAGTTTGCCCATTCTCACCAGGTCATGGTATCGCTGACCCTCCATAACAAATTCCCATTGTCTTTCCTGTAGCAGTGCTTCCCTGAATTCATCATAGGACAATCCAGTAAGGTCAGGTAAAATATCCTGCTCCACCACGCCGTTGAACCGCGCCCGACGGCGTACTTCATTGATCATGTCGTATGCTTCCTGTGTCGGTCCGCTATTGATTTCATTCAATGCCTCCGCATAAATCAGCATAATGTCTGCCAGGCGAAGGTAAATTACATCACTGTCCGTATTATTGGCCCGCGACTCGGCTTCCTGATCCCAGAATTTCCCGATATACGGTTCAAATGTTTCGGTCGAACCATCAGAATACGTGTAAGAAGTAATAAAGGTCACATCTTTCCTGCGATCCTGCGGGTCAAAACTATCGTACAACTCGTCGGTGGGACGCTCCCAGCCAAATGCATTTTCCGGTCCCTCCCCATTCTTGTCCAGGTTGGGCGGCAGCAGCCTGACGTGATACTGGTTCGGCTTAAATCCCTGGCTGAGGGTTCCGCTGTAGTTAACCGCAAAAATTATTTCTCCTGAATTAGCATTGGAAAGTTTGAATATATCGGCGAAATCCTGGAAAAGACTGTATTCGTCAGATTCAATGACTGTTTCGGCTGCCCCGGCGGACAATTCATATTCTCCCATTTCCAGATATACCTTGGAAAGAAGGGCAGTGCATGCCATTGGAACCGGCCTTCCCATACCCACTCGGTAGGAATCGCTCAGATGGTCACGGGACCATTCAAGGTCCGCAATGATTGCTGAATAAATATCGTCGGCAGGTGATCTGGCGACAATGGCCTCCTCCAGTTCAACCGTTTCATCAAGGATTAGCGGCGCATCCCCAAAAAGGCGGACTGCCTCGAAGTACATCATCGCGCGGATGAAACGCGCTTCAGCCACCAGGTGATCCCGGCGCATGGCGTTCATTTCAATCTCCGGCACCCGGTTGATGACAATATTGGCTGCAGAAATCGTTTTATAAAGATCCTGCCAGTAAAGCTCAATGCGTTCATTCTCCGCCGTGAAGGTAAATTCACTCAGGGTTCTGTAATCCTGTGATGAAATAGTTTCCAGGCAGTTGTCGGACATAATATCCTTAAAAACCCAGTAGTCATTAAAGAAAATGCCACCAAACCCACGCTCAAAAATCCCTTCCGTACCGACGGTTAAATATTCATAGATTGCGTTGGTCGCTGCCACCGCATCACTCTCTGTCTGATAGAAATTCGCCGAATTTATGACTGATTCCGGAGTTTCATCCAGGAAATCACAAGCCGTAAATACCAGCAACATCCATAACAGACCCGTTCCAAATAGTTTAATCTTCATCAAAATCCGATATTTAAGCCCACAGAATAAATTTTCGCAGTAGGATAAGAACCGAAATCAGCACCGAATGCGATCGGGTTATTAACAAAGCGGTTCACCTCCGGGTCATACCCGGTATAGTCCGTAATCGTCACGAGGTTTTTCCCGCTAAAGAATACCTTAAAGGAAGTAAATGGCAGATTCCTGCTCTGGAGAATACGGACGAGGTTATAGGTGAGGGTAACATCCTTCAAACGCACATAAGAACCATCCTCTACCTGATGGTCAGACAACGTATTGACCCTCGGTGAAACATTGGCCCTCGGGTATATATTGCTTGGGTTTTCCGGTGTCCACCGGTCAAGGGCAGCTGTCGAATTATTCTGATTTCCATCAAAACTTTCGAGTCCAAACTTATTGAAGTTCACAATTTCATTACCCACAACTCCCTGTATGAAAAAACTAAGCGTAAGGTCCTTATACTGAATCGTATTGTTCATCCCGAAGCTGAAATCGGGATTTGCATTCCCCAGTTCCACGATATCTTCTTCGTTAAGCACGCCGTCTCCATTCTGATCGACATATTTCCGATCGCCGAATGTTGGGGAATAGTCATTGAAATAGGGAACGTTATCCGGATCTTCATCCAGTTGTATAATACCATTGGTCTCGTACCCGTAAAAAGTCCCGATCGGCTGGCCACTGCGAATAACCGTCCAGCCGGTAATCCCCAGCATGGGTTCGGCCGGAATACCTTCATCACTGTTCAGATCTATGACTTCATTCCTGTTAAACGCCATATTGAAATTTGTGGTCCAGCGAACTACCCTAACAGTATTCACTGAACTGATGGTAAATTCGACACCATGATTCTCCATCGTACCCACATTGAAGAAGGCAGAAGAAAATCCTGAAGTATAGGGCACCGGCGCATTTAAAAGCAGATCCCTTGTTTTTTTGAAATAAACATCGGTCGTGAGTGTGATCCTGTTTTCCAGGAAACCAACATCCAGCCCAATATCAAACTGTTCGGTGGTTTCCCATTTCAGCTCATCGTTCTGACGGCTCGCGGGACCAGATCCTTTGGCTATCTCATTTTCACCGAAATAGGCCTCGGTTGTTTCCAGCAGACCCAGCGATGAATAAGGCGGTATGCCTTCATTTCCCACAATACCAAACCCGGCGCGTATCTTCAAATCACTGAGCGCACCGGCATTTTGAAGAAAATCCTCTTCCGCAATTCGCCAGGCGGCGGCAAATGAAGGAAACACCCCGTATTTATTTCCTTTTCCAAATTTTGACGATCCGTCTACCCGGGCAGAAGCAGTAAAAAGATACTTCTCATTGTATATATAATTTATCCTGCCCAGAAATGACTGAAGCTGCCAACCACTTTTGCCATTAAATATCAGGGTTTTGTCGGCCCCGACCTGGAGGGCATTGTAGCCCAGCCGGTTATCATCAAAATCCGAGGTGGCTGTAAAAAGAAACTCATTCACATATTGTTGCATGGAATGCCCTACCACTGCCTTAATGTCGTGCTTACCAAAGGTATTCTGGTAATTCAATGTATTCTCCAGCAACCAGTTGAAACCCTGCTGATCAGCAATAGAAGCCTGTCCGTTGGTCGCCTGTCCACGTTTAATATTATTGGGAATGAAAGATTTTTCCTTGGTGAACGCCGCATCAGTACCAATGGAAGTTCTGAAAGTCAGATGTTTGTCGATTCTCCAGTTCAGAAAAATATTTCCAAGCAACCGGGTGGCTGTGCTGACCTGTTGCGTTTCCATGGCGTCCGCCACCGGGTTTCCTACGGCAGGTTGTCCCGTATTATTTTCAAAGGTGTAATCGCCGTTGGCATCAAACACCGGAAGCCCCGGATTGAAGATCAATGCCCAGGAAGTAACACTGGAAGGAATGGCTCCTTCTGAATCCGTTACCACCCCGTTCAGGACGCCGCGATTAATATTCAGACTGGTACCAAGCGTTACTTTTTCTGATAGTTTTTGATCCAGGTTCAACCTGAAATTTCCTTTCTGATAATTGGAGTTAACAATGATACCCTCCTGGGAAAAGAAATTGGCCGACATGGCGTAGGTTGTTTTTTCCGATCCACCCCTGGCTGCCAGCTGAAAATTATGCATCGCCGCCTTGCGGAAAATCTGATCCTGCCAATCAGTACCTTCCCCCAGGTTTACAGGACTTGCATAGATCGTTCTGCGCGGAGCCCCCGCATTATCCGTTGCTTCATTGCCCAGGACGGCCAGTTCACGCGCATTCAGCATGGGGATTTTATGCCTTAATTCCTGGATACTTCCTGTGTAATCCACAGAAATGTCCGTTTTTCCCGCTTTACCCCGTTTGGTGGTCACAATAATCACCCCGTTGGCGCCCCGTGTACCATAAATAGCTGTAGCTGAAGCATCTTTAAGGACTTCAATGGATTCAATATCGGATGGATTTATACTTTCGAGCGGATTTAAAGAAGGTCCTGTAACTGCTCCCACATTTGTTTCAGGAACGATAAATACCCCGTCGATCACATATAATGGCTCAT
Source organism: Bacteroidia bacterium (assembly GCA_030432655.1). Classification (GTDB taxonomy): domain Bacteria; phylum Bacteroidota; class Bacteroidia; order Cytophagales; family Cyclobacteriaceae; genus JAUILA01. The sequence goes on along the minus strand of JAUILA010000020.1, from coordinate 28,162 downwards.
TGTTCCCGTTGATGGAATTGGTTCCCCTGATTCGTACAGACGACGGAGCACCGGGCTGGCCTGAACTCATACTGACTACCACACCTGCCGCCTTTCCCTGGATACCCTGATCAATGGATGATATCGCTGTATTCATGAATTCCTCCGCCTTAATGGAAGAAACGGACCCGGTAAGATCGCTCTTCGGCACCGATCCGTAACCAATCACTACGACCTCCTCCAGCTGCATAGGATCCTGCGACAGGACGATATCCAACTGTGTATCTTCGGTAATGGTAAACTCCTGGGTGATATACCCGATGAAGGAGACCGAAATAACCGAATTGGCAGGCACCTGAAGTGTATACGACCCATCGACTCCAGTCACCGTACCCGTGGTGGAGCCCTTCAGCATAATACTCGCGCCAATCAGCGGCTCCTCCTCATCAGAAACCGTCCCCGACACTGTGTAGGTCTGCGCCTGCACTGCCCCTGTAAACAATAGAAGAGCGCACAAGCAAATTATTACTCGCAATTCCTTCATGGAAATACCTATGGGATATGGTGGAAAAATATACCCCGGAATGATTTCCCGGGGTATTCTCTCAATTAGTCATTCTCAAATGTCACGTCTGCACACATGTTTGCAGGACCGGTTGCATCGTCATCCGGACCGGGCATGTATGGATCGAAAGAGTCAGTCTTGGCAACCGCTACAAAACGTTTTTCATACTCCTCTACCGGATCATATTCATCACCAAATGCATCGAGTCCGTAGTAGGTTACATCAGCATGCATTTTCTCATTATCCAGAACAATAATGTTCAGGGTGTCTGTTACTTCCTCGGCGAATGCCCCGGTGCGGCTCATCAGCAAACGCATGGTGGTTTCATTCAGGTCATAATAACAGTAGTTGTACCACAGATCACTGAAATCATCCGCCATTTCCCCGATGGACTTCTGATAAGTACCGTCGGCATTAAACTGGTAGACATCATCTGTATACGCTTCGGTTATATCATTTTCACCGGTTTGCTCACGAATTTCTTCATTCAGCCTCCAGTTGTACTTCAGCAGAAGCTGGGTGGGGGTGAGCTCTACGTCAATAACCAGCTCCACTTCGTCCGTATTTCCACGGGTGTCTGTCAGCGTAAAATTAAGCACTGTCACATGGTCTGCATCTTCATTTTCAACAGTGTAGGAGAATGTAAATGTGTTGGATGGAAAGGAACTGATCGTTTCTGTGCTCTCAGCAGCACCGTCCCATAATTTTGTTACAACCACATTTTCAGCTTCCGGGTCCGCACTTATGGTCACTGTCACATCCACCTGCTCGCCGGGAGAGGCGGTGACATTGGTTTCGGATATGGAAATATCCGGATTACTGAAGTTTTCATCATCGTCGCCGCATGCTGAAAGGAATAAAATTCCACTCAGGGCGCCAATCACAGCAAGGGTGGATAGATAAGTTCTTCTCATTGGTCTCTTGTTTTTAGTGTTCTATTCAAATATAAGATGTTCATATGTATGAACATAGTCCTTTTTAACATTTTTATAAATTTCGCTTAAATAATTCTTAATCTTTCAGAATCAGTGCCATGGGAACCCTGATAAATCGTGGTCTGTAAATCAGGGCATCGTCGAAATGATCCTGCAGTTCGAAGCTGTTTGTATTGTACGAAACAAGCAGCATACCATTCTCCATGAACTGCGGATGAGCCAGGGCATTATAGGTAAAGATATTTTTGTTGTCTTCAGGAATCGGAATTTCATAGATCAGCTTTCCTTCCGACCATGGACCGGCCGGCGAATCTGCCGTGAAAGCGAATATCCGGTTGCTCAGACTGCCTTCCTGCATGATCATTATGAACTTCCCCTGGTAGGGGAAAACACTGAACTGCTCCGAGCCGGAGAAATCAAGCATAGGCTCCGACTGAGCTGCATCTGTTGCCCAGCCACTGCCGTTAAAAAACTCCCAGGTTCCCCGCACATGACCAGCTTCTGCACGTGCGGCGTATGCTTTTCCGTCTTTCAGTCCGTATATATACGTAAACGAATCCGTCTCACAAATGGCGTGGCCGAAATGAATACTGTCCAGGTCGTTAAACGTATCGACTTGTTGAAATTCAAAACCGGGATAGGAGAAGGACACCAGCTCTGTACCTTCAAAATTGAAATCCCACATTCCTTCACCTGATTGGGAAAATTTGCTTACAAATACATTCAGGTCACCATTTTCAATAAAAGCATCTCCTGGCCAGTACCACAACTCCAGCTCAGACTTGCCTGAAGTTCCGTCTTCCACTTCCGGTGGTATCATCATTGACCTGAACTCCTCAGGATTACCTTGTTGAAGTGTTATTCTCCGGTCATCCTCAAAAATGACAAAGGAATTGCGTATGTACAGCGGATCTGTCTTGAATCGCTTATTCCCATCAGTCAGGTTGCCGATGAACGTATCTCCAAAAATCCAGACCGTCCGACCGTCCGGCATTTCCTGGGAATAAACCCCGTCCGCTCCTGCAAATCCGACTGTATCGGGAAGAAATGCTGTGGTGAACAAGGAATCAGGTACCGTTTTCACCTTACCGGACTGCTCTCCCTGATTTTCTTTATCTTCCTGTGCTCCGCACGACGCTGCCAGCCCGGCCAGAACCAGCGCCATCATCATCCCCGATATTCTCATATTTCTCTCTCACTTTCAACAGTGTAAACAATACTGTCAGATTTGTAATAGCCAATATTATATTCAACAGGCCGACGTCCCGGGTCGTAGACAAAACGCTTACGTTTCAGGATAGGATATGACGTTTTGACTTTAAGTTTTTCCGCAATCATGTCATCAGCTGCCATGGCCGTTATTTCCTCAATGCTGAGCTTGGCAATTACTGAATGTTCTTTTTCCAGCATATCGTACAGCGGCATGGTATAATCCTCCTCCCCGGTGAGACCAATCGCCGGATTAAAATAGGAAATGAAATAAACGAAAGGATTCTTTACATCCCCCCGTACCCGTTCCATTTTAAGCACCCTGGATTTTTCAGGAATTCCAAAAAAATTGATCACCTCAGAAGGCGGAATCTCCCAATCCAGCTTCATGGAATAATTCATCACCTTTACTCCTTTTGACTTCATTTCCTGGCTGAAGCTCATCCAGTTTTTCGCCTTACTGTCAACCGGCTTCGAAACAACTGTACCAACACCTTTCTTACGCAGCAACTGACCCTCATACACAAGCTTATTGGTTGCCTGCCGCAATGTATTCCTGGAAATACCTAGCTGGCGGGACAATTTGAGCTCATTCGGAAGTAATTTACCCTCCTGATATTCAGGCAAAGCGATCATTTTTCGCAATAAGTCCTCCACCTGGACATGAAGGGGAATAGAACTGTTATGGTCGATCTCTAACTTCATAGATACTTTAACTGATTTATGATTTCTGTTTACTTCCGCCAATGGCAATCCCAAGTCCGCCATCGATTCGGAATGCCTGTCCGGTCATAAAGGAGGCCTTATCACTGGCGAGGTAGGCAATAAATTCTCCCACCTCGGCCGGCGTACCAATTTTCTTTACAAGGTGCATGTCGATACATTCCTCCAGAACTGCCTGCGGATCAGGTGACTCCTGAAAAGCACTTCGCAGCATCGGTGTATCGATAGTCCCGGGGCAAACAGCTACACAACGGATATGCGGCGCATAATCAACGGCAATACTTCGGGTAAGTCCGAGCATGGCTGTTTTGGAGGTAGTATAAGCCGCCACCTGGTCCTGGGTAATAAATGCCTGTACGCTGGAAACGTTGACAATTACTCCGGATTGAGCTTCCACCATGGCCGGTAAAACCGCCTTGCTCATGAGAAAAGCACTTTTGAGATTGGTGTTTAACACCTTATCCCATAATTCTTCTGATGTTTCAGTAACGGTTCCGTACGGATTAATGCCCGCGTTATTAACCAAAACTTCTGCTTTTCCGAATTTATCGGATGCACGCTTTATAACCTGATTGACTGATTGGCTGTCCGATACATCACATGTATACATGACCAGATTTTCATGCTCCATGGCATCCATGGCGTCCTGATCAAGATCAAGACCTGTAACGAAAGCCCCCTCCCGGAGGAATACTTCCGTGGCTCCACGACCAATGCCCTTTGCGGCCCCGGTCACTACGACATGTTTTCCTTCAAACTCTTTCATAAATGACAAGGTAATTTAAGTCCTCTTATTCCCAGATCTATTTTTGTTACATGCCAGCGACCCAGGTTGGCAGTAAATAATTGATCAAAACTTTTCCCTCCAAAGGCAATATTGGTCGGATTGGCCAGCGTATGGCCTTCCCAGTCGTCGACTACCAGGCGGGCCCGGCGGTCAGGATCAATACGGTATAATTTATTCGGTGCGTAACAGGATACCCACAGGTTCCCTTCATGATCAAAGGCCACCCCATCGGGAACTGTTTCGGGCAATGTGGCAAATACCTCACGTTCACCGGCCGTTCCATCTTCATTAATCCGGATTCGCTCTATACCGGGGAGAAAAGAACAAACCACATATAAGTATTCTTCGGAGGTATCAAGGGCCATTCCATTGGCAAAATTCAGAGGGCCCGGGCACCATACTGATCCATTACCCTGTGAATCGTATTTGAGTACCTTCCCGATCACCTCCCGGAAAGCCCCGCTTTCTGAAACATACACATTGCCTTGCTGATCGAAACAGGCATAATTCGGGATGCTGAATTCATGATCACCAGCACCTTTTGAAAATTTACTAAGCTCGTATGTGTTACAATCCAGGCGCCAGAGACAACTTCCTGCAAGATCACAGATCATCAGCCACTGACAGTCCGGACTAAATGCAATACCTAAAACAAATCCACCGGTAGAGGCCACCACCTCGGGCGTTCGGCTTTCCGGATCTATCCTGTAGATCTGACCTGCTTCTCCTCCGGCCCATACAGATCCGTCAGGATGCCAGGCAATACATTCCGGGTGATCCAGTCCCTCGGCGTAAATACTGCATTTCTCAGTTATATTCATTTGTTTCCAACGTTCGTTTCAAATACGGCAGCCCTGAAACTGGATTCAATTTCCTGACCTGCATCAATGTTGAGCCATTCGCCATTAGCAATGGCTTTTTCCGGGTCACCTGTCCACCGGGAAGTCCATGGTTCAAGCGCCAGCGTAAAACAATCCCCCCACCAGGGAAAATCCTTGATGGCATTTCGCTCCTGCCACATCCAGAGTGTTTTGAATAACTTCCCGTCCCAGGTAAGTTGAAATCCAATTTCATTATTCATTATGCGGTATTCCGCGCTGTCAGGAAAATTTTCAAGGTAGGCCAGCTCACTGTAGCAGGCTTCGCCTTCCGGCGGAAAATTATCCGCCCTGATCTCCTTCCCCTGAACAGTACGCGCTACCGGCCAGTCAAAAGAGCATCCTCTTTCCAGCAGAACTGGTCCGGGAATTGAAGGTTCCGCTTCCAGTGTAGCCGCATTACATTCCACCTTTGCGCCGGATTTGAGGAACGGCAGGCCAAATGCAATGTGCTGGCCCCACATGACGTCGAGGGCGGTGCCACCGGTATTCACTATTTTTTCCTTAATGGTCAGCGAAGCTTCATCCTTTTTCAGACTGAATATTCTTTCCATCCCAAGCGGCAACCGAAGCACATTCGAATTACACGTGATAACAATCTCACCGGGAGTATCCTTCGTCACCGTAAAGTCCCAGGGTATTAGCGAAACTTCGCCGTGTTGTCCCAGTTCGGCCCCCCGGTAGTTAAAGGCCGGACTGTTTGGAAAACATACCTGCCATCCTCCGTAATAATAATCCTCAAATTGCCGCTTTGTATCCCGGATCTGCGTAAAATGCGTTGCAGGGTTTCGGATCCCTTTCTTCAGGGAAAGCAGAAAATCCTGTTCTCCAGGCTTGTAATGGAATTGATAAATATCACTTCCCCGACCCGGAAGCAGTCCGATTTTTAACAGGTCATTCTCGAGGGTAACGGCAGGCATGCCGTCGATCTGTTCATATGTCAGCCGGCAACTCATGACCTCTCAAGCGTTTGTATAACGCCCCTCATATACCCGAGTGCGAATGCCATCCCGGAATGCCACCCGGCCGGTGTACTCATTTCCGGTGTATGATCCGGGATCAGCACCCCGTCGTAGTTATTTTTTTTGAGGATTTGCATAACACGTACCATATCAAGATCTCCTTCATCCACGAAGGCTTCCCGGTAGCGGGGCGCTTTTCCGATAACATTCCTGAAATGAATATAACCAATCCGGTCACTGGCCGAATATTTATCCAGCAGGGAATACACATCGCTTCCCGGCATTTCCTGAAGGGTTCCCAGGCAAAATTCAAAACCGCTGGCCGGACTGTCATTCACCTCCAGCAGACGTTCATATTGTTTCGGAGAATAAAACAGTCGTGCGGTTTGCCGCATCTCAGGCAACGGCGGATCATCAGGATGGGCCACAAGTCTGACCCCGTTCTCCTCTGCAACCGGCAGCAAATGGTTAAGAAAATATGTCAGCCTCTCCCACATTTCATCCCGCGAAACAGGTGAAATAAATTGTTTCTCATTCTGCTCCTTGTACCACATATTCCAAACCATACCCTGAGGAATTGGTTGGTTTACATCCACCCCTGATTCATCGAAAACGACCGATGCAGGTGCGCCGCGTCCTTCTTTCCGGCTGGTCCAGCCCCAGACTCCCGCCAGACTGAAATAATACCCAAGCACGGGAATTCCGGCCTTGCCCATATCCCGGATCAGCTGCTTAAGATTCTCCACTTGCTCCTCCCTGCGTGGTCCGTCCAGTAAAATGTCATACCAATGGGAAGGATCCAGATTCTCAATGGCCTCCAGCTGTAGTCCGTACGAACCAATCTCCTTTTTTAACGATGCAAGTAAATCGTACGTCCAGGGCTTGTCATGATTCCGTGTGGTGCCCCAGCCGCCCAGGTAATTTCCGGTCAGGGACGGATTGCTTCCTTTAATATAATCCACCAGCTGGGCCACAATGTGGGTAGCGCCTGCCTGCCTGGCAAACGCAAAATTATCGCGGGTGAGAATGCTGCGGTATAATCCTAATCCCAGTTTCATGATCTCTTTGACATGCAGTTGTGAATTGATCCCTGATTTCAAGCCTGCAAATATTTCAATATGCCCGGCTATTTACGTATGTTTGTTCAAACATATGAACTTATAAAGGATTATTCAATCAATTTTATAATTTTCAGCCAATGGCAATTTTTAGTTTAGCAGGCAAAACCGCCATCGTCACCGGCGGGTCCCGGGGTATTGGGTCAGCCGTGGTAAAAACGCTCAAAAAACAGGGCGCACGCGTTCATATCCTGGACCTTCAGCCTCCGCCGGAAGGACCGGAAGGCATTTCCTTTCATTCATGTGATATCACCCGGGAAGAAGTGGTGGCACAAACCTTTGACAAGGTTGCAGGTGATTCCGGGCTTGATATACTGATCAACAATGCCGGCATCGCACACATCGGAAATGTGGAAAATACATCACCGGCAGAATTCGATCGTGTATTCGATGTGAATGTTCGCGGGGCTTTTTACTGCATGGCGGCGGCGGTCAAACACATGAAAAAAAATGGTGGCGGATCTATTGTGAACATGGCATCGGTGGCGGCCATGGTCGGACTGAATGATCGATTCGCCTACTCGGCGAGCAAAGGCGCAATCCTTTCCATGACATATTCCGTAGCCAAAGACTATATCAAGGATAACATCCGGGTAAACAGTATTTCGCCGGGACGGGTACATACTCCGTTTGTCGACGGGTTTCTGAAGGAGAATTATCCGGGACAGGAAGAAGAAATGTTTGAAAAACTCTCGAAAACACAGCCGATTGGCCGGATGGGGAACCCGGAAGAGATTGCGCTTCTTGTACTGTATCTTTGTTCAGATGAGTCTGCTTTTATTACCGGAAGTAATTATACCATTGACGGCGGACTGACCAATTTAAATACCTGATATGAAATTAATACGATTTGGCGCGCCGGGCTCAGAACGCCCCGGTGTACTACTACCTGATGGGAAAAAGATTGATGTAAGTGAGGCATTCGCAGATTATAATGAGCAATTCTTTACTGAAAAGGGTCCGGAAAAACTATCCGACTGGCTGGAAAATAATGCCGGAACTGCCCCGCGGGTTCCGCAGGATGCGCGTATCGGTTCACCGGTGGCCAGGCCAAGTAAGATCATCTGTATCGGACTGAATTATTCGGATCACGCCCGGGAAGCAGGTATGGCGATTCCGAAAGAACCGATCCTGTTCTTCAAAGCGACTACCTCTCTTTGTGGTCCCTACGACCAGGTGATCATTCCTAAAAACAGTGTCAAGTCTGACTGGGAAGTGGAACTGGCAATCGTAATCGGTAAAAAAGCCAGCTATGTCAGTGAAGATGAGGCATGGGGTCACATTGCTGGTTACTGCCTGATGAACGATGTAAGTGAGCGTGAATTCCAGCTTGAGCGGGAAGGACAGTGGGTAAAAGGGAAGAGCGCGGATACATTTTCTCCCCTGGGGCCATATCTTGTCACCCCGGATGAGATCGATGATGTTCACAACCTGGATATGTGGCTCGAGATCAATGGTGAGCGGGTGCAGGACGGGAACACCAAAACACTCATTTTCAACGTTCCAAAAGTTATTTCCTACATTTCGCAGTTCATGACACTGTTGCCGGGTGATGTCATTTCAACCGGTACGCCTCCTGGCGTAGGGATGGGCTTCAAACCGCCGAGATACCTCAAGCCCGGCGATATAATGGAACTTGGCATTGAAGGACTGGGTAAGTCAAGGCAGGAAGCCGTTGCCTATAAACCAGGCTCCTAGGCGTTTCAGCCGGCTGGATTCCGCGGATCCAGGCCTTCGAAATCTTCAATGAATCGTAAGACGTTGCTTATTTGACGAAACTCATCCGGTGAATGTGTGGTGGTGATCACAATGACCCCTGCCCCGGAGCGGCTGGCAGCCAGGGCACCGGTCGGACTGTCCTCAAAAATGATGCATTCTTTGGCGTTGATATTCATTCGGCCGGCGACATTGAGGAATATCTCCGGATCCGGTTTGCCCTTCTTTACATCTCTCGCATGCAGCGTCGCGCGAAACAAATTCCGAATCCCCAGAGTATCAAGGACAAAATTCATGTTCTCCGGTGGGGCTGCCGTCCCGATCCCCATGGGTATTTTGTATTCTCCGGCCTTTCTAAGAAATTCATCCAGTCCTTTTACGAGCCGTAGATCGGGGAGAAAAATTTCCCTGTACATTTCCTCCTTTTCCTTGGATATGGTTCTGCGTTCTTCCGGGCTGAATCTTTCTACGAAAAGTCTTTCCAGTATCTCTTCATTGATCCCATGGACCTTTTCCATAACTTCATCCATCCCAAGGTGCAAACCATATTCACCGAGCTTCTTCTGCCACGCCCTATGGTGGACCATCATGTTGTCAATCATGGTCCCGTCCAGGTCAAAAATAATCCCTTTAACCGTCATCTTTTCATACTGATTTGATGACTAGTTACGAATATTCTGAAGAGCCCTTTCACCGAGACGTTCTTTCAATTGTGTCAAATAAAGGCTTCCTGGGGTAACATGGGCATCGAGGGATTCAATATGACCGTAGGGCTTTGTAATATCCTGCAAGTTTAGATTATAAATAACGGCAACCGTGCCAATATGGCCAAACGAATAATTCTGAGCTGTAGGAGGTTTCTGAATTAAAAAATCACCTTCACAGTTCCAGAAAACAATATTTGCCCCTGCCCAGCCAATGATAAAATCCTTCCAGTAACGGGCCGTTAATGGTGCTTTAACATTATCGTATAAAATTCCATTTACCCATCTATTGTGCGGTTCGCTGGTTGAATAAGGATTTACGGCACTGCAATCATAAAAAACATTGCCACTAGCCTGGGGTCCCTGCAGAACGAAAGAATGTCTGCCTTTTTGGGAAAAACAGCGCTGAGCGAATAAAAGCTGTCCGTTTAACTGGAAGGTGAATCTGCGTGCACCGAGGCGGACCGAAACCGGCTCGCGTGATTCACAATCCTGAATAGTTGCCCACTTCGTACCCGAAGTCAGGTTTACCACACTGCCGGCAAAGTGCAGTGTAGTCATATTCCTTACCCAGATATTTTTTGCATTGGTTACATTGATAAAGACAAAGTAATGGTTTTCATCTGAATAATATTCCTCGCCCAGGTACCTGGTTTCCGGATCGGTAAGAGAAGGACGATCCATATTTCCATAAGCTGCAGTCCTCACAGACGGATCATATTCAGAAATCCCACGAAGATTTTCTACAGCAACATTTTCAATCCGTCCATTATCTTCATATTTCACAATATCGCCGCCTCCCCAGCGTGATTCAATCGCCGTAAATATAGGAGCATCCACAGTAATGGTATTATTATCCACCCGGGTAATAACCCGGTCATAATTGATGGTGAAAGGTTTCCAGCTGCTTCTGCCGACCGTCAGACTATCTTCACCAATTGCTTCTATCCAGTCCTGGTTTCCATTTCTGCGTATTAAAACTTTGTCACCTTTGTTAAATGATCTGGCTGATGCGACTTTAAAACGATTTGCTCCTACCGGTACGTATTCGTCCAGAATCTGCTCACTGGTTTCCTCAATTGGTTGCACTCCGGACTCCCCGGCGATATTTATTAATGCCGGTCTGCGGAAGGCCGGTCCTTCCTGATCAGGAGATACCCTGCCATAGAGAATGGTACCTACATCACTTCTTCCTTCCCCCCGTAAAACCACGCCGGAAGTCCGTATGTAAATAGGTTTATCAAGCGGGTAATGACCCATTTTCAGCAGAACAGCTCCCCGGAATCCCAAACTGTCTGGAGACATTGCGCTGACCCGGTCAATGGCGGCCTGAATATTCTCTGAATTATCACCCATCACCGGCCATATCGTTTCTTTCACAGGGACCAAGGGTATACTAACACCACCACCTCTGTAACCTGCATGCGAAAAATCCGGAATCCTATTTCCCAGGCTATCCGTCTCATAATGCAGCGTTCCATTAACGCCGGGATATACCAGGGAGGTGGTTGGGGGGATATCCTGGCTCATGCCTGCTGAATTAACCAGAAGACAAACCGTAAACAGCAAAGTAAACTTAGAAACCATGTCGCAGGGTTTTAAATGATTATAAAACGGTGTAAAAAGGACAGTGGATACCTACCCTGCCGTATTTCTCACAGGTAATTGACATAGCCTTCTTTTTTCGTTCTTATTTTAAATACCTTATCATAACTGACGATATAAAGTGTTTTCATATCGTCATCGCCAAATCCCAGGCTCACAGGAAATGACGGAAGATTGATCATCCCAATGTACTGACCTGTATTGCTGAAAATCTGTACCCCGTAATACGTTGCCACGTAAATATTGCCATCCTTATCGATTGCCATACCATCCGCACTGGACGAAGTAGCCTGCCGGTCAAGTACTTCTCCGGTAAGAAAAAGTTCGGCAAATTTCCGTCCGTTGCTGATCGAACCATCTTCATTCACATCATATGCCCAGATAAAATTATCTTTTTCACTTTTCACGGGATACCACGATTCATCGTCATAACAGTTGTTGATGTAAAGCGTTTTACCATCCGGGGAGAGTAATATTCCATTGGGCATGGCAAACTCGTTCGGCTCCACTATTCTGTCAATATCGCCGGAATTGGAAACATAGTAGACGGCGCGTCCTGGCTGAAATTTCTCCTCTTCCATGGTAAACTGCGGGTCGGTGAAGTAAAATCCTCCTTTTGAATCGGTCACCACATCATTGGGTCCATCCACGGGGTTGCCATTATATTCATGCGCCAGAACCTCCACGACCTTTCCCTCGGTGGTCATCTCCACCAACCGGTGTCCCATCATGTCACAAACGATCAGATTTCCATTTTTGTAGGGATAAAGTCCATTGGCCTGCATTTGTCCTTGTGTGATGTTGCGGTAACTGCCGTCAGGATCCATTTCCACAATAGAACTCTGCGCAGGGTCCGCATTCCATTGTTGATCAAAGTACATATTTGAGAAATAAAGCTTCCCGTTCATCCATTTGGGTCCTTCAGTGAATGTCAGTTCCGGTTTTGTCTCTCCTCCGTCTATAACCAATTCCACTTCTGCCTCCTCCGGAATTATTGAATGAAATACCTCATATCTGTCCGCTTCCTTCTCCAGGTAATCTGCGCGTGCCGGCCAGAAAATATCCAGCGCATCGCATCCAAGAGGACCAATTTCTGCACCATGTACCATATTTCCTGGTATTCGAACGACATCATTAGCCGTCATCTTTTGCTTCCCATCCAGCAGTATTTCCTCGCATTCGCCTCGTAAAACAAACATGATTTGCTCCTGTGGATGAATATGATGTGGAAAAACGGATCCCGGAGCCATGGAAATAAAACTCAGCTGCATATTTCTCCCTGATAATAAACGGGAGAATGCACCGTCCGCGAGTTTGGTAAGCTGGATATCATAGAGATCATAAACCTGACCTGGCTCCACGTTGGGAGGGAGGTATTCCTGAACATCAGAAATATTCTCCGGCACATCTGAAATTCCGGCCTGAGTAAGGTAATCAATCCGTAATGGTGAATAAACCTCCATCAATCTCGCACCTTCCGGTCCGGCCGTCACCATCGATCTGGTGCCTTTTTCAATATAAACGAAATCATTTTTCGGGGTTACGCTGTGGGTCCCGTCCGGTGCCTCACGTGGCCTCGCATGCATCGTTACCGAAGCATCATCAATCATTTGCTGCACTGAACCTTCGAGTATAATTGCAAACCTGTCGGCATCCAATACTTTTTCTTCGATTACCGAGTTAGGCTCCATAGTTATCATTGCCCCCATATTACCGGCGCCCCAGAATAGTGAAGCCACCACACCAGGTGATAATTCTGCCTTCGTTAATTGAGACAAGTCGGTAACCTCTGCTTCTTTCAAGTTGGAAGAAACACCCGGTTCAGGCAGATCAGAAATATGCCGCACTTCCAGCTCATGTGTTTCTATCAATTGTTGGTTGGTGGCTTCCCACTCCGGGCCTGAGCCATTGCATGCCGTAATGAAGACAATAAACAGCAAAAACCCTCCCGCTTTATAAAACCTGTTGATCATAATATTCTACTTTCAATGCAATTGTGCCTGATTCCCAGATAATCCAGAAGATAATTTTTGACAAGTCGGCACCCTTGCGAGGTAATTGATTAAGGTATAAATAATAAATGTACAATATACACAAATTTTTGACCGGCGAACGATAAACTCCATGAAGGGTAAACCATATATGGCATACCGGGCTATTCACCGATCAGTGTATCTGTGCTGAGGGCAGGTGCCGGTTCTAGTGAGATTGCTTTTGGAGAACAGGTATGAGCTTAATCCTGGAATATCAGCTGGGCAAACTGGTGAAGTGACCTTCGCCACGTGAGCCATTCATGAGCCGTTCCGGGTGATTCATAATAAATATGCTCTATGCCCGCTTCCTTTATAGCGTTGTGAAAATTATTGACACTTTGATACATCCGTTCCGGTTCATCTGTACCGATACTCAGGTACAATACCTTAACCTTATTATTGAAATCTTCTGCATCAGCCCATACTCCGTCAAAGGCCTCGGTAATTTTCGTTTCAGGATTAATAAATGCTGCACCGCTAAATCCTCCTGCATAGGCAAATTTATCCAAGTTGTTCATGGTAGTCTGGAATGTCTGGAATCCACCCATGGACAAACCGGCCATGGCCCGGTGATCGCGGTCAGGTATGGTGCGGAACAAGCTGTCAATAACGGGAATCACATCATTTACCAGTACTTCGGGAAAGGCATTTCGTGCCATGGCTGCCTGAAATCCTGTGAGATTAGGATCTACGCGTTTCCTTGGATCTGTAGCGTACCCGCGATCCATTACAACCAGCATGGGTTCCGCTTTCCCATCTGCTATCAGGTTATCCAGAATAATATCGACTTTCCCCTGAACGGGCCAGCCTGTCTCATCCTCACCTCCTCCATGTTGCAGATAAAGCACCGGATAGTTCTTATTGTGATTTTTATCATAACCAGGCGGGGTATATACAAAGGCCCGTCGCCAGGTGTTGGTTGTTTTGGAATGGTAATTAACAGACCTGATCTGGCCGTGGGGAACATCTTTAATAAGATAATAATCAACGCCGGATTCCGGAATATCAATCCCGCTGGCCATTCTTCCCATACCATAAAACGTCTGTCCGGACGGGTCAGCCAAGGGGATCTCATCGATCAGGATGGAATAATAATGGAAACCGATGGGTATCGGCTCCGTTGTGGTCCACCAGTACCCACTAGTATCACGGACCATATCGTATTTTTTGCCAAGATCTACCTGGACCTTTTCAGCTTCCGGAGCCAGTAACCTGAATATTACCCTGCGATCGGGGAGAATCTGAGGATACTCTGCATTGGGAACATTGGTAGAAGCAGGCGCACCTATTCCTGCATGATATTCTGTAAACGTGTCTGGATCCAAATCTTTGAATACTAATTGCGCAAACATGTACAACCCGTTTTTCCAGACCTTGAAATCGTGGACACCAGGCTCGATATAGTAGATATGTGGAACATCCTTCAGGAATAAATAATCATGCAGTCGTGTACTGAATGATATCAGTCCGTCATCGGCCCCACAAGAGATCCATAACAGATTTAGTTTTTCCCTGGCTTTATCCGGATCAGGAACGAGTAGCTCCGGCGCCCTTGTGTTCGGAGCAGAAGAAAATCCGCCGACATATGTGAAAGTTTCCAGGTGGGTTAGGCCAAAATTCAATGACTGTCCGCCGCCCATGGATAACCCGGCAATAGCCCTGTGCTGCTCATCTTTCAGAACGGGATATTTATTTTCAACAAACGGTATCAGATCATTGAGCAAGTCATCTTCAAATGTCGCAAAAGCCTTTACCTTCTCCGGTTCAAATATATTTCCCCCGGCCCGGTCGTCTATCATCGCCCTTCCATTCGGCATAACCACGATCATCGGTTCAGCCTTACCATCTGCATACAGATTATCCAGGATTACCTGTGGCGAACCGCCGTTCAGCCACTCCAGATGATCGCCCCCGATTCCATGTAACAAGTACAACACAGGATATTTTTCCATTTTGGAATAACCAGGGGGTGTATAGATCAGCGCTTTCCGGTCAGAACCGACTGTTTCAGACCTGTATATGACCGTATCAATTTTTCCATGCGCTATGCCCGTTCTTTCCTTATCAAATCCGTCCGGTGCCTGCTTCCCCGTGGTTTGACCAAATGCGAAAAATGCCGGCAGCAGCAGCAGCATTATGTTCAGAGATATTTTCATTATTGGAGATTGTTTTATTTGGTTATATGTCCTTATTCTGATCAATCCTGAAAAAATTGTTTCAGGGTCGTGGCGAGATACTTTTTACAATTCATCCAGGTATGACCTCCGGGCACGATATAAGACTCCAATTTGACGTCAGCCTCCTCAAACATGGCAATATTCTCCAGGACACTTTCGTACAGAAAATCTTCTTCTCCTACGCTAATAGTAAATAGTTTCACTTGCCGGTTGATCACGTCCGCATCAGGCTTCCAGTCAGTGAAATTCTCCCGGAACTCCTCTGTCGAGGTATAAGGCGCATAGGAAGCGATATACGCAAACTTGTCTGTATTCATAAGTCCGATGTTCAGGGTTTGTCCGCCCCCAACGGAAAAACCGGCAATCGCCCGATTATCACTGTCAGTATACACTAAATAATTCGATTCAATAAATGGTATAATGTCGTTAATCATATCATCGGTAAACGCTTTCCGCGGATGAGGGCGCACATTGGCATAGGGCATAACTATGAGCATGTGCTTGGCCTTCCCTGCTTCAATTAAATTGTCTGCAATGAGATTCGCATTTCCCACTTTCGTCCAGGTTTCCTCGGTATCCGATCCGCCATGGATAAGATAAAGCACAGGGTATTTCTGTGAACCGGTCGGGTCGTATCCAGGCGGTGTATAGACAAGTACGGTACGTGTAGTATCGAGCGTGGACGAATTATATAATTCATAGGTGATTTTTCCATGAGGAACGTCTTTGAGGGAATGAATGAGAGGATTTTCACCCGGGATATCGACGATACTTCGCTTAAACCTCTCATTGGCAAATATGTGTGTATTATTCGGATCAGCGGTCAATACGCCATCAACGCGGAAACTGTACGGATATATGTCAGGTTTGACCGGCGGCACCGTTATACTCCATATTCCTGAAGAATCTTTGGTAAGTAATAAAGGGGCATCCATAAATTCACCGCTCAGCGTCACCGAATCTGCCTCGGGGGCATAATAACGGAACGTAATACTCTTGTCGGCACGTACATCCGGCGAACTGAGCCGGGGCGGACGCTGGCCAAAACTGTTCAGCGAAACAAAAAGCAAGGCACAGATTATAGGATATCTCATACGCTGGTTATTTAAATAGAAGCTGAGCAGTTTCAGCAAGATATTGCTTGGTGTTCATCCATGTATGGCCACCTTCTGATATGTGACTCGTGAAATCCACATCATTTGATTTCAAAAATTCCATAAATGAGGTCGTATCTTCATACAGGAAATCATCTTTCCCAACACTTATCCATAATAGGCTCAGCTGTTCATTGGTTTGATCCGGATGCAGGAAAATATGCCTGTATGACTCTTCCATATCTGCCTGTGGCAAATAAGCACTGTAACAGCAGACCCAGGCAAACAGATCCATATTCCCAAATGCGGTTCGCAAGGTTTGTCCGCCCCCTCTTGAAAAACCTCCGATAGCCCGGTTTTGCCTGTCCGCTTTAACGCGATAGTTTTTTTCGATATAAGGAATAATGTTCTCTACAAGGTCTGTCTCAAACTGCGCCGCCCGCATCGCTCCTTCCTCCGATTCCCGGGCTGGATCTGCAGGTTTCGGAAGACCATATTGTTCTGCAATCGTGGCCTCAACATTTCCATAAGGCATTACAATGATCATAGGGATTGCTTTTCCCTCCGCAATTAGATTATCCAGGATTAAGTTGGCGCGTCCCACCTTAAACCATGTCTCTTCTGTATCGGTGGTACCGCTTACCAGGTAAAACACCGGATATTCCTGATCCGGATTGCTGTTATATCCCGGCGGGGTGTATACGACGACCCTCCCGGTTGTGTTCCTCACCGACGGATAATATTCATAAGTCACACTTCCGTGCGGCACATTTTTCATTGCGTGAACCAACGGGGCCTTTCCTGGCACATCCACCAGACTACCCTTAAAACGCTCATTAGGAAAAAATGACACATTTGCAGGATCCATGACTGTGACCCCGTCCACCATAAATGAATAGGGATAAATGTCCGGTTTGATTGGACCCACAGTTACACTCCATATACCCTGTTCTCCTTTAAGCATGGGTACATTGCCTGACTGAAACTGACCATTCAACAAGACTTGCCCGGCCTCCGGAGCCAGGTAACTGAACGTGACCGTATTATCTTCATGCACCACTGGAGAAATAACATACGGTCCTCTTGGGGGCTGGGCCCACAGGCAGTTCAGCTGAAAAACCAGTAACAATAGCACTGAAACGTTAATGATTCCTTTATTCATATGTTGGTTTATTGTGTGCTGATCAAATACCCTCACGATTAGTTTATTCTTTCCGAACCACCCGCTTCCCGCCCCGGGTATCAAATACCACCACACTATCTGCATTAGCTGGAAATTCGAAAATTCTGGCCGACTGAGACAGGTAGGATTCGCCGAGATAGAATTCAGTCTTGCGCTTTTGTCCGTTGTTCAAATATAAATCGGCTGAAAATTCTCCCGGATTCAAGCTCCGGTAAGTCCCGCTTTGTCCGGAATCCGAATGAATCACCAGGCTGTCAGAGTTTTGTGAAACAATTATAAGCTTTTGTCCGCCTGCCGGAGTTGAGATAATAGCTTTAGCGTCGCCATCTACCCGAAAGCCGGATTTCTGAACATGCAAGGCCTGGAAATTTCCTTTACCATCACCAAGCAAACAGTTCCCGATTCCAGCATCATACAATCCGGTCAGGGGTTCAAATGAGTAGTCGTTACCGACACTGGTTATATCAAGGTTGCCATCGTTGTTAACATCACTCAGCAATGTGCCGAACATGGGGGCGAATTGGGCTGCATCGGGAAGTGACAGAAGTTGAAAACCTGCATCTCCATTGTTCAGAAGTATACTGGAACGAAATTCATTTGCCTTCAGGATCAGCGCATCTTCCAACATCTCCTCCGTAAAAATTTCCTTGAAACCATGCGACCCATAGGTATCATAGGTCCTGAGAATTTTTTTCATCGGGACTATCTGAGAGGTAAGGGTTTCCCGCGGATGTACAGGGTATTCCTTTCCTTCTATATACCGGCAAAGTACAGGATCCATACTTCCATTTGAGTCAAAGTCCTTCGCATATACGCAAACCGGTTCGTCCGGGCTGGCCTTGTAAATGGAATTCAAGCCGAGATTGCCCAATACATAGTCAATGTCTCCATCGTTATCAATATCGCCTCCGGTCACGCTGTTCCACCATCCGCTGGAATTTTCGATGGTGAGATTTGAATTAGTCTCAAATCTTTCACCGCCTTCATTCCTGAAAAAGGTCACAGGCATAAATTCACCAACTACCAGAAGATCGGTCCAGCCGTCGTTATCAAAATCGGTCCAGATCGCTGATGTTACCATTCCGGCATTTCTTATTTGAGGGGCAATCGCATCGGTCACATCCGTAAATCTGCCGGACCCATCGTTCTCCAGGATGTAACTATCCGGAGCATATGGATAGCGGCCTGGTTGTATTCGCCCACCGACGAACAAATCAATGTCTCCGTCTTTATCGTAGTCCTGTCCGACTACACAACTTCCGCTGGCCGTAATTTCCGGTAATAAATTCTCACCTAAGGTAAAATTTCCTGAGCCATCATTTATGTAAAGCCGATCCTGATAGTTTCCGGTATTCCTGCCAAATTCACTGCTGCCACTCACACAATACAAATCAACATCACCATCACCGTCTGCATCAAATAACAGCATTCCGATGTCTTCAGCGACTTTGGAGGTCAGCGAACTTTGTTTGTAGGAACCATCCTGGTTTTGAACAAATACGACAGCACTTTCATTCGCGGATCCTCCCAGCAACAGGTCTGTCCTCTGGTCACCGTTAATATCCCCGGAAACCAGGGCCGGACCTTGCTGAGAATGTTTGCGGGGAAGTAAGGAATTGATCTTAAAGTCTGCGAACTCTTTCTCCGTTTGTGTGTAGGTCAGATTTATTTTTTCCGGGTTTATTCTTTTAAAGAATGATTCTTCTGCATTCTCTCTTTCCCGTACGGCCTTAATTGCATCAGATTCTTTTAAAGTGAGCACCTGATTAGCCTCCACGTTTGTAAGCTTCTGAATCTTGTGTCCCGGCCATTCAATAGTTACCGAATCAATTGTGGTGGTATTCCCAAGTCCAAAATGGATGGCAGGATCCACAGTTGATTTATACCCTCGTTGCTGGTTTTTTTCCGCATACTGAAGCTTCCCGTCAGTATAGACTAAAATGGAGGCTCCTGCTCCTCCCAGGTTCCCTTTATTTCCTTCCAGATTAAACCTGATATAATTATTACTCCCGCCAGACACCTCTTTATTGACCCCGGTATTTTCAAATAGGAAGGGCAAGCTGTTCATATTATTGGTTACGATATCGAGATCGCCATCATTATCCAGATCACCATATGCAGCTCCGTGTGAATAGGAAGGTAATGATAATCCCCATTCCTCTGCCACATTTGTAAAAGTCAGATCATGGTTATTTCTGTACATGAGATTAGGTTTGTCAATTCCTTCCAGGTTCTTGGTTGCATCAATAAGTTTTTTAATGCGGGCTTCCTTGGTACCAAACATCTCGGCCTCGGCCGCATATGAGGTAAAATCCAGATCGGTAACATCTTTGACATACCCGTTGGATATGTAAATATCGCGCCAACCATCGTTATCAAAATCAGCAATCAACGGACTCCAGCTCCAGTCTGTTGCATAAATACCGGAAAAGAGTCCAATATCACTGAACGTACCATCCCCGTTATTGAGCTGAAGAACATTGCGAACATATTGAGGCTGGTAGTTCCTTTCAAGGGTTAACCTGAAACGATCATATTGAATATTGGAGAACATCGTCTTTTGCCTCAGATTATCTTCAGGCAGCATATCCACAACAACGATTTCATTCAGACCATCATTGTTCAGGTCAGCCATATCGACCCCCATCCCATTCATCTCCTGATGTTTAAGCATGGTCCGGAACATGTCGGAGAATGTCCCATCCTGATTATTAATATAAACGTGGTCATTGGCCATAAAGTCATTAGCCACGTACACATCCGGATAGCCATCACGGTTAATATCACTGACGACGACTCCCAAACCCCAACCTTCTGCCAAAATTCCTGCCTCTTCAGAAACATCCCTGAATTGCGGAAGGCCATTTTCATCCGTACCTGTATTCTGGAACAGTTTGTCTACACTTCGCCCGGTACCGTCGTGTCGTTGCCCGATCGGATTGCTTCGAACGAATAATTCCAGTGAGTTAGTCAGCAAATACATATCAAGGTCACCATCCAAATCATAGTCAAAGAATGCACTTTGCGTGGAAAAACTGCTGTCAGCCAACCCCAGATCTGCCGCCATCTCAAGAAAAACCGGAATTCCGGATTCGTTATTCCCCTGGTTTATGAAGAACAAATTTTCCGAATTAGCGGATCCAAACGGATTTATTGTGGAAATATAAATATCTAATTTCCCATCCTGGTTTATATCCACCATAGATATACCATGACTCCATCGTTCAGTTGAGACGCCTGCTTTTTCGGTAACATCCTTAAATTTAAGCCCCCCCTGATTCAGATATAACCTGGATGAAACCATATTTCCTCCAAAATAAATATCAAGTAACCCATCGCCATTCACATCACCCAATCCTACGCCCGATCCATTATAGAAATACTCAAAATTCAGGACATTGAATGTATCTGTTTCAGTGATTTGATTGTTAAAGTCAAGATTCGAATGGGTTACCGGCACTAACCTGAAAAGTGTATCCTGTTTTGACTCGTCAGATTGGTCAGAACAGCCAACGTGGCCTGCCAGTAGTATAATGATGAGTAAACTCCTCCAACCCTTCCAATTCACCTTTCTCATATGAGGATGATTTTTTAATTACAAATTAAAGCTGCTTAAAAGAAAACGACTTTTATTAAAAATGAAAAGGAAAGCGTTACACTTTCCTTTTCACAAAATCCACCAAAGCAATACCTTAATAGCCTGGATTCTGATCGGATTGATCGATTTCCGGATTATTATCGATTTCTGATTGCGGTATGGGAAGTAGTGCATGTCTTGACTGGAAGTAGGAAATTGGCTCTCCGTCCAGTTTGCCCTGAGCCCGCCAGCGAAGTATATCACGATTCCTTATCTGTTCACCACTAAGTTCAATTCGCTTCTCATGAACAATCGCCTCAAATATCTGCTGCTGATTTGAAACAGGATACTCTGATGTAGGATAATTAGGCATCATAACGCTCTGTCTGTCACGAATCTGGTTGAGAAAATCAATTGCTTCTCCTGAATTTCCAAGTTCATTTTCACACTCAGCAAGCATTAGCAGCACTTCTGCATAGCGAATCACCCTGAAATTAATACCGGAGGCAGCATTTTCTGCCTCTACCTTGTAAATCAACTGATACTTCTTCCAGCTGGTACTTGGATCCACACCTTGTATATTAGCTAATACCGATGTTCCATTATTAAACTCATCGCCTTCCTCATAAAACGACTGATCATAGCGTGGGTCACCATCTTCATATTCATCGAGCAAATCATCTGAAGGGGCCAGGTTTCTCCATGCATTAGGTCCGTATTCCTGACCTCTGACAGTAACCTCCATATTTGTGCCATCACCAGGAGCATTCCAACCCATTCCACCAAAAGCATTGCTAAAAGCTATTTCAAATATTGATTCCTCATTAAATTCAGCTTCTTCTCTGAAGTTTTCAATATAGCTGTCAGACAACGAGTATTTTCCAGAAGCCACAATCGGGGTTAAGACATCATGTGCTGCTGAATAATCCCCCTGCTGCATGTACGCCCGTCCCAGCATCGCCCTGGCGGCATAGGTGGTGGCTCTTCCAATATCTGTATCAGGATACTCTTCCGGCAAGGACTCTATTGCATCCATAAGATCCTCAACAATCAGATTATATACTTCATCAACCGTTGCACGACCCTGCACATCGCCTGTGGTTTTCGAATAAGTAGTGTATAAAGGAACACCACCCCACATGCTGACCAATTCAAAGTAGGCCCAGGCACGATGGAACTTGGCTTCGCCCACAACGCGTTCTTTGATCTCATCTGATGCATCCACTTCTTCCCGTGGCGCGAGCTCAATAACAATATTTGCGCGATGAATCACGCGATATAACCCGTTCCAAACTGATCCCATTACAGGGTTTGTTGCTTCATGGGTACCTTCGAGCAGCTGACGTCGCTGCAGTTCGAGTTGGTCTCCACCTGCCTTCATGTCATCTCCCCGTAAATCATGAACAAAGAAATATTCCCGGGCATAAAGATCCAGGCCCTGCCATGCTGCGTAAACGGCATTCACACCCGTAATTATTTCCGCTTCATTGGTAAAATACGTATCCGTCGACAAGTCATTAGGATTCGTTTTATCAAGAATGTCATCACTACAGCCTAACACAACCACTGCTATCACAATCGCTGTAAAAAGTCCGGCTAATATATTTTTTCTAGTTCTCATAATTCAAATAAAAGTTTCAATTAGAATCCTACCTGCAGGCCTAAGGTTATAGTTCTTGGTTGCGGATATTGTCCGAAATCAATTCCATTTTGAAGTGATCCTGCCGAACCACTTCCGTTGAATGATCCAATTTCCGGATCATACCCACTTTCGTATTTCGTCCAGGTCAGCAGATTCGTTGTCGATAAGTAAAAACGCAATTTTGTAATGCTATTGCCGGTCATAGAATTTATTCCGGGGAATGTATATCCTATTGTCAGATTTTTGATTCGCATATAGGAACCATCTTCAACAAATCTGGTCGACGCTCTGGAGTTAAGATTGGGGTCACCACCTACCGCACGTGGTATATCAGTATTCTGACCTTCTTCAGTCCAACGGTCAAGTACCACGGTACCCGCATTAAACAAACGTGTCATACCCTCAAGATGATATTTTACTGTGGTATAAATTTCGTTGCCCTGCGAGCCTTGAATAAATAATGTGGCGTCGAAATTCTTCCAGTTAGCACCGAAATTGAGGCCATACGTAAAATCAGGAAGGAAATGGCCGATTTTTGTCTTATCGCTCGCATCAATAAGGCCGTCCCCGTTTATATCGCGGAATTTGATATCCCCTGGTTCAGCATTCTCCTGATACAATGTGGCTGCGTCTCCATCGACATTATTAGCCGCATCAATTTCATTTTGGTTTTGGAAGATCCCTTCCACCTCATATCCATAGAAATAAGCGATGGGCTCACCCGCTTCTGTTCGTGTGATGTTATCACCATACCAGTTAGCACTGAATAGTGTGTTGCCTTCCTGTCCCAGAGACAGTACCTCATTATCCACAATACTCATATTGGCGCTGAGGTTCCACTGAAATGCCGAACCGGCGCTGCTCCTTATACCAAGATTCCATTCAAAACCTTTGTTCTGAACAGAACCAACGTTAGCCAGCGGAGGCTGATCGTACCCCATAGAGGAAGGCAAAGGGACGGACAGGATCATGTCGTCTGTAGTATTATCAAAATATTCAGCGGAGAATGTTACACGATTGTCAAGAACCGCGATATCAATCCCCAGGTTGAGCATTTCCATTTTTTCCCAGCGAAGGTCCTGGTTGGCTAACTGATTGATTGTATACCCCTGGGTCTGGATGCTTGAAGTAGGGTCAAATTCATAATAATTATTATTGGTAAGTGTTGCCTGGTAGGCATAATCACCGATGTTATTATTACCAACCACCCCATAGCTACCACGAATCTTTAATTCCGTGATAAAGTCAACATTACTCATGAATCGTTCTTCACTGATTCTCCAGCCAGCTGAGAATGCCGGGAAATTACCCCATTTCTTGCCGGGAGCAAACTTAGACGAACCATCACGACGGAAGGAAGCACCGATCAGGTATTTCCCCCTATACTCGTAGTTAATACGACCCGCAAACGAAATGATTGCCGTTTCTATTTCCTGGGCGTCAACTCGCGGACTTTCAACTCCACGGGGGATATCGATCTGATTAGTAATAGAATTAATTCCGCCACCGAACAGGTTATTCCAATAGCTCGTTTGCTTCTCTCCTACGGCGACGGCATTTATGTAATGATCCCCAAAGGTCTTTTCAAATGTAAGTGTATTGGTAAAGATGGGTGAATAGAATGTTGACTTGGATTGAGTGATATCCGCAAAATCCTTTGAGGCGTATCCTCCAGGTCCGCTGTCAAATGACGGATCATGACGTGAATTGACATTATTATCAATATTTACGCCAGCCTGAAACCTGTAGGTAAGCCAGTCAAAGATTTTCACATTAAGGAAACCGGTGGCAAACAAGCTGTTACTGGTAATGGTATTATTATTCAGCAAGGCATTTCTCACCGGCTGTGTAGGATCTGACCCGTCAACACTTTGCGGGCCAAAAAACCCACCGTCATTATTAGGGTTATACACAGGCAAATAAGGTATCGATGCTACAATATAACGGATATTGGTTCCGATTGATCCACCGGCTATTTCAGCTCGGCGCTTTGTAAATGCCCCATAGAGTGTTTGCCCGATTGTTATCCGGTCATTCAGCTTGTGTTCCGAATTGACCCGTATGTTTCCTCTTTTGAAATCTGTGCCGATCATAATACCTTCCTGATCAAAATATCCTCCGGATACATACACCTTGGAAACATCCCCCCCTTTGGTAATTTCAAACCGGTGTTGCTGTATCATAGCCGACCTGAACATTTCATCCTGCCAGTCGGTTTCTGTTTGCCGGAAAGTCTGATTGGCTCCTGCATAAATTGGCTCATCGAGTCCGTTTGCAATACGCTCCGGTAAGTTACCATCCAGAAGGTCATCTGCGAAATCGATGTACTGTTCTGAATTCATAATGTCAAGCTCCCGCCAGGCTTTCTGAACGCCTACGTAGGAATCAATATTTACAGAAACTCTTTCCGATTTCGCCGACTTGGTGGTTATTAGAATAACACCGTTTGCAGCACGTGAACCATATATTGCGGCTGCACTTGCATCTTTCAGAATTTCAATGGATTCGACATCATTAGGGTCTATATTTGTCCCTTCACCATAAGGTACTCCATCTACCACATAAAGGGGATTGGCATTGTTAATTGTGCCGACTCCCCTGATTCTAACAATCGGAGAAGCACCAGGTGCTCCATTATTGGTCACAAGAACCCCGGCGGCTCTTCCCTGAAGTGACTGACTTATATCCACCGTTGGAAGCACCTCCAATTCCTCAGATGAAATAGAAGAGATAGCGCCTGTCACACTGGATTTCTTTTGGGTTCCGTATCCAACAACTATTACCTCGCTGAGTGATGTAATATCAGATTCCATCTGAACGTTCACCGTCGAGCGATTGCCAACATCAACAATCTGCGTAGCGTATCCAACATAGGAAAATACCAGTTTTACGTCGCCATCAGGAACAGCCAGCGAATAATTACCCTCGACATCCGTGGTCGTTCCGATAGTGGTTCCCTGAACCAGTATGTTAACTCCCGGCAGTCCGGAATTATCATCAGATGCCGTTACTCTTCCTGTGATCGTTACATCCTGAAGTTCAGATAGAACTGGTTCGGCACGAGTGTGCGAATGTGTTGCGCTAGCAGAATATACGGTCGTACTGGTCAATAGTATGAGCACCAGTGATATGCGTGTTCCCCTTTGTCTGAAAAAGTATGACAGACGATTCCATTTTTTATTTCGCATGGTATAACATGTATCTATTATTGAGAATTTTGTTGAATCAGAACATCCCTGTCATCAATCAATACTTAACAAAGGACTTCCAATTTATTGAAGTTTCAATATATAAAATTTATATATTACATGTACAACATACACTTATAATTTTTTTGAATATTTTCTTATTCAGGGATCAATTTTTGATCACACGCACAAGAATTCGTAAAAATTGCTTTGTTTTTTTGCGAAATAGTATAACCGTACATTTCCATAAAACGGCTGTGGAAGCGCCGTTCAAATAGTATATCCTGTGATTTCTGTTACATTCCGCTATCTTGGTATTTCAATCTGCAGTATCCTTTGCATTTGAATATTTACTAATGACTGACCATTTCAACGTAGCGATAGATTGTATCATCTTTGGCTTTGATCATTTGGAAGAAAAGCTAAAATTATTGTTGATCAAACGTGATTTTCAACCCGGGAAAGGCTCATGGTCCCTTATGACTGGTTTCTTGAAAGCTGAAGAAAGCTTTGATGAAGCCGCGGACCGTATTTTGGCTTTTCAAACCGGTTTATCAAATATCTATCTGGAACAGCTTCACGCATACAGTGGCAAATCACCTCACCCGAACACGAAATCAATTGCTGTTGCCTATTATGCGCTTATAAATATTCATGAACATAAGAATTTGAGTACCAAACATTCTGCCAAATGGTTTGAACTTGATACACGGCCCAAGCTTATATTTGATCATGACGAAATGGTAGCCAAAGCGATTCTTCGGCTACGAAGACGGACGATCACACGGCCAATTGGATTCCGGCTTCTGCCCAAAAAGTTTACCATGCGCCAATTACTAAGACTTTATGAAGAGATATGGGGGCAAAATTTTGACCGCCGAAATTTTTCAAAGAAGGTGAATACCCTTGGAATCATTATCAAGCTGGATGAGAAGGATAGAAATTCATCCAAAAAAGGGTCCTACTTATTCAAGTTCAACAAGGAAAAGTTTATTGAAATGGAAAAAAGCGGATTTACATTCATATCTAAGAAAAAACCAGCGTAAGGCTCACCTATTTGACAGAAAAACGGGTTATGGTTGTCGAGGTATAGTCATCTCCGGGATTCAAAGCCACACTTGGAAAATCCGGGCGATTCGGGGAGTCAGGGTAATGCTGCGTCTCCAGACATAGTCCGCTTCGGTACCCATATGTTTTTCCTTCCTTCCCGGTAATTGAACCATCAAGGAAATTACCTGAATAAAACTGGATACCCGGCTCGGTGGTATACACCTCCATAAACCTTCCACTCTCCGGTTCATACAGGGAAGCGGCAAACCCGGGCTCCTCACTGGTTTCGTTCAGAATCCAGCAGTGGTCATACCCGCCGCCATTAGCCAGCTGCTCATTCTCTGCGCCGATCTCCTCACCGACAGCTCTCGCCTCTGTAAAATCAAAAGGAGTACCTTCCACCGGGGAAGGATCAAGCGGAATCAGCGTGTTATCCACCGGCAGATATTCTTCCGCATTAATGACGAGTTCATGATTCAGTACATCGTTCTCCATGCCGCTAAGGTTATAGTAGGCATGATTGGTAAGATTGACGACAGTGGCTTTATCGGTGGTGGCAGCATAATCAAAGGTCAGCCGGTTGTCATTGTCCAGCGTATAGATGACGGTTACTGACAAGTTACCCGGATACCCTTCTTCCATGTCCCTACTTTCATACGTCATGGTAAGCCCCACGCCATTCTCATTTTCAAACGGCTCGGCATTCCAGACTACTTTATCAAACCCTTTGACCCCACCATGAAGATGATTGGTATTGTCGTTGGTGGCCAGCTGGTATTCCGTACCATCCAGGGTAAATTTCCCTCCGGCGATCCGGTTTCCATAGCGACCAATGATCGCGCCGAAATAAGGATTATTGGAAATGTAAGCCTCCAGATTGTCGTATCCCAGGACGATATCCCCCATTTCGCCGTCCCGGTCAGGAACTTTCAGCGAAGTGATGATTCCTCCATAGGTAATCACCTTCACCTCTATCCCACCTGCATTGGTAAGCGTGTATTGCATAACCTCCTGGCCGTCGGTTTCACCGAATGACT
>JAUILA010000019.1 GCA_030432655.1 Bacteroidia bacterium | reverse complement strand
ACCAGGAGTCGGATGAGGTCCTCCGTCAGCTTACCCTGACAGAAGGTGCCCCGGGCAGATTCGAGCAGGTGATTACGGAAACTCAGATCACCGCGCTTGTAGATTA
This sequence comes from Bacteroidia bacterium, assembly GCA_030432655.1. GTDB lineage: Bacteria > Bacteroidota > Bacteroidia > Cytophagales > Cyclobacteriaceae > JAUILA01. The sequence goes on along the minus strand of JAUILA010000019.1, from coordinate 108,375 downwards.
TGCCCACACCCCGGATGCCCTTCAGAATGTGCTTGAAACTATTAAGGATTTCCGCACCGGAAATGAGCAGGTGATCACCGTGGTTGGGTGTGGCGGAAACCGGGATAAGGTAAAGCGGCCGCTCATGGCCTCTATCGCCTGTAAGTACAGTGATAAAGTGATCCTGACTTCTGACAACCCGCGGTTTGAGGACCCATTGGAAATTATAAAGGATATGCAGGCAGGCGTAAGCCCTGCCGACTATAAGAAAACTGTCGTCATTGCGGACAGGGAAGAAGGAATCAAGACAGCATGCATGTTCGGAAAACCTGGTGATATCATCCTGGTTGCCGGAAAAGGGCATGAAAAATATCAGGAAATTGAAGGGGTGAAATATCCTTTTGATGACAAGGAAGTATTGAGTCGAATGTTGAATCTATTTGCCAGTTAAGGAATGTTATACTATCTGTTCGATTATTTGGAGCGAGAATTTGATCTGATTGGTGCCAGCGTGTTCCAATACATTTCATTCCGTGCCGGAATGTCAGCTTTCCTTTCATTGTTCATAGCGATTCTGATCGGACGGCGCATCATTTATTTCCTTCGCCGGCAGCAGGTGGGGGAAAGCATCCGTGACCTGGGTCTGGAAGGGCAAATGGAAAAGAAAGGTACACCCACCATGGGAGGTATTATCATTATTGCTGCCATTCTCATACCTGTGCTTCTTTTCGCCCGAATCGATAATGTGTATGTCATTCTCCTGATCATTACCACTCTCTGGCTTGGAACTATCGGTTTCCTGGATGATTACATTAAAGTATTCCTGAAAAATAAAAAGGGGCTGGCGGGTAAATTCAAGGTGGTTGGCCAGATAGGTATCGGGATAATCGTCGGGGTAACATTGTATTTCAATGACGATGTGATCGTCAGGGAATATTCCGGCGAGACCAGGGTGGAGAATAATGAGATCGTTCGCACCTATGAAGACCACAAGTCATCCACGACCACCGTACCGTTCGTGAAAAACAATGAACTTGATTACGACAAAATACTCCCATTTGTGGAGGATGGATATACCTGGATCATTTATGTACTGATTGTCATCTTCATCATTACTGCGGTAAGTAACGGTGCCAATATAACGGACGGCATTGACGGGCTCGCGGCAGGTACGTCCGCTATTATCGGACTCACACTCGCCATTTTTGCGTATTTGTCAGGCCGTGTTGACTTCAGTCAGTACCTGAATATCATGCATATACCTAACCTGAGCGAGGTCGTGATTTTTTGCAGCGCCTTTGTAGGTGCCTGCCTCGGCTTTCTCTGGTATAATTCTTATCCGGCCCAGGTCTTTATGGGTGATACGGGCAGTCTGACCCTCGGAGGTATTATCGCGGTGCTTGCCTTTACGGTACGAAAAGAACTTTTAATTCCTGTTATGTGCGGGATTTTCCTGATAGAAAACCTGTCGGTAATCCTCCAGGTGACCTATTTCAAATATACAAAGCGCAAATACGGAGAGGGACGAAGGATTTTCCGGATGTCACCACTTCATCATCATTATCAGATGAAAAATTTACACGAGTCCAAGATCGTAACACGGTTCTGGATGGTAGGAATTCTATTGGCAATATTAAGTCTGGCAACACTGAAACTGAGATGATCAATAGCTGTGATATTCTTATGATAATTATGGGTTGGCTTGAAAAGGAAGGTAAAAAAGTATTTAAAAAAATTGCGGAGCAGGCAAAACATGCTCCGGTAGAACAAATGGAATGGAATAAGTGAATAACCGGGTGACCATATTGGGTGCAGGAGAAAGCGGAACAGGCGCAGCCCTGCTGGCGGCTTCCAAGGGCTATGCTGTATTCGTTTCGGAATACGGACAGATAAGTCCTGAACGGAAAGCCCTGCTGGAATCCGCCGGAATTCCATTCGAAGAGGGCGGCCATACGTCCGAACGAATCCTTGCCAGCGCCCTGGTAATTAAATCACCTGGAATTTCACCTGCGGCCCCGGTTATGAAATTGATCGCCGGCCGTGAGATTGAAGTAATTGACGAACTGGAATTTGCCTATCGCTTTACCTCAGGTAAGATCATCGCCATTACAGGCACTAACGGAAAAACGACGACGACCTTGCTTACGTATCACCTGATGAAAGAAGCGGGACTGGATGTCGGGCTTGCGGGCAATGTCGGGAAAAGCATGGCGCGGCAACTTATGGATGGGGACAGGGATTACTGGGTGGTTGAAATGAGCAGTTTTCAGCTTGATGGTATACGAACTTTCCGCCCGCATATCGGGATCCTTTTAAACATTACTCCAGACCACCTGGATCGCTATGACTATTCGCTTGAAAAATATACGGACAGCAAGTTCCGGATCACCCGTAATCAAACACCTGGGGAATACCTGATCATCAATGCCGATGAGACGCCGCTGGAGTCTTATCGTGATCGTATCAGTGCCGGCATAAGGGAAGTATCCACTGCTTCCGGTGATGGCAGGGCCGCATGGTATACAAACGGGACACTTCATTTCAGTGATTTTGCCATCAGGCAGGATGAAACATCACTCAGAGGCGCGCATAACGCAGCGAATATGTTGTGTGCTGTTGAGGCAGCCAGGTTGTGTGGGGTTTCGGAGAATACTATCCGGAAGGCCCTCGCAAGTTTCAGGAATGCTCCGCACCGCCTGGAGTTTGTCGGAAAGATCAATGAGGTGAGTTTCTTCAATGATTCCAAGGCAACTAATGTAGATGCAGTCAAGTATGCGTTGGGAAGTTTTTCTGAACCGCTTGTCTGGATTGCCGGCGGTGTGGACAAGGGAAATGACTATGGACTGATCATGGAGGAAGTGAATCGAAAAGTTAAGGCGCTGATCTGTCTTGGAATGGATAATCATAAACTGCGGGACGCCTTTCATGACCAGGTCACAGACCTCATGGAAACGCAGGACATCCGTCAGGCGGTTCGCAGTGCCATGGAATATGCGGAAAATCATGACGTGGTCCTTTTATCACCAGCCTGCGCCAGCTTTGATCTTTTCCGGAATTATGAAGACCGGGGTGATCAGTTCCGGAACGCGGTTACGGAGCTTCAAAAAGAATTTGAGAATAAAACGATGGAACAATGATGGTCAAGGTAAAGGAATGGGCTGACAAACATATGCAGGGTGACCCGATCATCTGGGCCGTGGTCATTGCATTATCCCTTATTTCGTTATTGGTTGTTTACAGTGCGACCGGGACACTTGCGTTCAAGCGCATGTCGCACCCGGAATCGTACCTGCTCAAACACACCCTGCTGGTTGGCCTTGGTTTTTTTGCGATGTGGGTAGCCCATAAAGTGGATTACCGTTATTATTTCAAATTATCCAAGCTGGCACTTTGGGCGAGTATCCCACTGCTGCTTTTTACATTCACCAATGGAACTGAGCTTAACGATGCCAACCGGTGGCTGACTGTGCCCCTGCTGAACGCGACTTTTCAGCCTTCAGACCTGGCAAGCCTTGCCCTGATAATGAACCTGGCAGGCATGCTGTCCAAAAGACAACAAAATATCGGGGACCTGAAAGAGTCACTCATTCCCATGCTGTTCTGGTGTGGCGTTATCTGCGGATTAATTGCTTTGTCTAACCTTTCCTCTGCGCTCCTGCTGTTCCTGACCTGTATGGTTATTCTGTTCATTGGTCGTGTCCCGGTAAAATACCTGGCAATGCTGGTAATTGTCGGCCTTCTGGCCGGGGTGGGCGCCCTTAAATTTGGTTCCCGGGCGGAGACTGCTAAAAGCAGGATAGAAAACTTTGCCAACAATGAATTGCCTTTCCAGGCCCAGCATGCCCGCATTGCCGTGGCGACCGGCGGTGTTGCAGGCAAAGGACCCGGTAACAGCCAGCAACGAAATATTCTCCCGCACCCCTATTCGGACTTTGTATTTGCTATCATCATTGAAGAGTACGGAATGATAGGGGGCGGATTGGTGGTGATCCTTTACCTGGTCCTTCTGTTCAGGGGAATGCGTGCGGTTGATATGAGTCAGCGTGCGTATGGCGGACTCCTTTCTGCCGGACTGAGCTTTGCCATTGTCATGCAGGCTATGGTCAACATGGGAGTAGTGGTAGGACTGGGTCCCGTGACCGGTCTTCCATTGCCGATGGTGAGTATGGGAGGTACCTCCTTACTGTTCACCGGCATTTCTTTGGGTATCATACTTAGTGTGAGCCGCGGAGAAACGGATCCTGCCTTTATGTCAAAAAGTGAGTCTAACCGAAACGTGGCCCGAGCAGCATAGTGAGCATAAAAAAACCATATCGAATTATAATCAGCGGAGGTGGAACCGGGGGGCACATTTATCCGGCACTGGCGGTGGCGGATGAGATCAGGAAGCGGCACCCGGACACCAAATTCCTGTTTGTTGGAGCGGAAGGTAAAATGGAGATGACCAAAGTTCCCGAAGCGGGCTATCCTATCAAGGGACTTTGGATCAGCGGGCTGCAGCGCCGGCTAACCATGAAGAATCTCATGTTTCCGTTTAAACTGATTCACAGTCTTGTGCATGCCCGCCGGATACTTTCTCAGTTCAAACCACACGCGGTGCTTGGTTTCGGAGGATTTGCGAGCGGTCCGATCATGCTGGCTGCTACCGGCAGGGGAATTCCTACACTGATCCAGGAACAAAACAGTCACGCGGGAATCACGAATAAAAGACTTGGTCAAAAGGTCAATCGCATTTGTGTAGCCTACGAGGGGATGGAAAAATATTTTCCAAAGAAAAAAATCGTATTCACCGGCAATCCTGTCAGGCAGGATATTCTGGATGTCGCAGACAAGCGGCAGCGAGGTCTGGCCCATTTTGACCTGAAGTCAGATCAGCCGGTACTGCTGATTCTTGGAGGCAGCCTGGGAGCCCGCTCTATTAATAATTGTATTATTGAAGGACTCCAAAAACTCATAGATGCCAGGGTGCAGGTTTTATGGCAAACGGGCAAGCTTTATCATGAAGAAATGAACCAGCGTGCATCTGAAAAAGATCTGAGTGCGATTCGTGTGCTGGAATTTATCAGGGAGATGGACCTGGCCTATGCTTCGGCAGATCTGGTCATTTCCCGGGCGGGTGCTTTGTCAATTTCCGAATTGTGCATTGCCGGTAAACCGGTTGTATTTGTCCCTTCGCCAAATGTGGCGGAAGATCACCAGACGAAGAATGCGCAGGCGCTGGTAGCTAAGGATGCTGCCCGCATGGTGCGGGATGCTGAGGCACCCGCAGCGCTGGTGGATACGGCGCTTGAACTTATGGCAGACCAGCCAGGCCGCGAGGCACTTGCAGCCAATATCAGGAAGATGGGACGGCCTGATGCTACAAAAGATATTACGAACGAAGTTGAAAAAATAATCGCTTGAGGATCGATCAGTACCATAACGTTTATTTCATCGGTATCGGTGGTATCGGTATGAGCGCACTTGCCCGCTGGTTCAAGCTGAACGGATTTGATGTGGCTGGTTACGACCGTACGCCGAGTAAGCTCACCAACGAGTTAAGAAACGAAGGTATTTCAATTCATTTTGAAGATAATACAGATCTGATACCCCCGCATTTCACAAGGGATATTGAAAGGTTGCTGGTTGTTTATACACCGGCAGTTCCATCCACACATAAAGAAATGAGTCACCTGCGCTCACTGGGTTGTGAGTTGTTTAAACGCTCGCAGGTTCTTGGAAAAATAACCGAGGGGCTTTTTACGGTTGCCGTTGCCGGGACACACGGAAAGACGACCACCTCTTCCATGATAGCGCATTTGCTTAAAGAAGGCGGAAAAGACCTGGTGGCTTTTCTGGGAGGCATCAGTGTTAATGCCGGCGGGAATTTTATTCCTAACCGCGGGCCGGTAAACCAGGCTATTGCGGTGGTGGAAGCCGATGAATTTGATCGTTCGTTTCTAACCCTGCATCCAAATGTGGCAGTGGTTACTTCGGCGGATGCTGATCATCTGGATATATATGGTTCAGATTCTTCGCTGAAAGAATCTTTTAAAGAATTTATTCATCAGATTGATGAAAAGGGACAGTTGTTTATTCAGGAAGGGATTGCCGGTGAACTGGCAGACAGTAATCTGAAGGCAACAAGTTCTACCTATGGAATAAACCGGGGGCAATTTTTTGCCGATAATATTACCATTGACGATGGGTTTTTTGTATTCGACTACATTGATGCGGATACGCGTATAGCGGGTATTCGTCTCGGTGTCTCCGGTTTTCATAATGTTGAAAATGCAGTCGCGGCTATTGCCGTGGCATTGCACCTCGGGATCGGGGAGGATGTTGTGAAAACCGGACTTGAAAATTACCGCGGCGTACATCGCAGATTTGAATTTATTCTTCGCCAAGGGGAGAAGGTCCTGGTCGATGATTATGCACATCATCCGACTGAAATCAATGCCTTCCTCACCTCTCTTAAGGCACTTTTCCCGGAGAGAAGGATTACGATTGTATTTCAGCCGCACTTATTCAGCCGGACCCGAGATTTTATTGATGGGTTTGCCAAAAGTCTGGCGCTCGCTGACGAAGTAATTCTGTTGCCTATTTATCCCGCCAGGGAAGAGCCTATACCAGGGGTTTCGTCTGAAAAACTCCTGGATTTGGTTGATTCTGACAATAAATACCTGGTTGAAAAAGAAGGTCTGATGGAATTACTAAAGGAGCTGAACCCGACAATACTGGCAACCATCGGAGCCGGGGATATAGACAGATTAGTTGATCCGATCAGGGAATATATGGAGGAGGCGTCATGAACTGGAGAAAAATACATATCAGCAAAGGTGTGAAGGTCATGTTATTTTCAGCATGTGTACTGGGAGCCATTGGTTTTGCCGAGCGCAGGGATACCGGGGACTTTTGCCTGGACATTATCGTGGAAGTATCCAATCAGCACGAGAATTATTTCATTGATGAGGAGGATGTTATCCAGCTCGTAACAAATAACGGACAACGTCTGGTAAAAGGTGTGCCGTTTGCAGACCTGGACATGAAGGCGATGGAAAACCGGCTTCGTGAAGAATATTTTATTGGCAATGCGGAAGTGTACAAAGACCTGAAGGGGAATATGCTTGTCAGTGTAAACCTGCAGCGGCCAATGGCAAGGCTTATCCGTAATAACGGTCCGCACGCCTATATCGCCGAGGATGGTACCATTCTCCCGGTATCAGAAAAATATACAGCAAGAACCATCCTGATTTCGGGTGAAGTCAGTGAACTAATGAAGGAGCCTTTATGGAAAAGTGAAAAAGGCCTTCAATTGTATGAATTGCTCAAGTTCATTTATCAGGATCCTTTCTGGAAAGCGCAGATAGCGCAGATATCAATTGACAGGGATATGGATGTAACGATGTATCCGCAGGTTACCAAACAACATATTGAATTTGGCCAACCAGAGGAGATTGACGAAAAATTCAGAAAGCTAAGGATCTTTTATGAGGAGATCCTGCCCTCAAAAGGCTGGAATGCCTATTCACGGGTAAATGTAAAATACAAGGATCAGATAATAGCAGAATAGATTTTAAACAACCACTAACAATAAATAGGACAACCATGGAAAATGACAAAATCGTAGTTGGGCTGGATATCGGCACCACCAAAATATGCGCGATAGTCGGACGAAAGAATGAATTCGGAAAACTTGAAGTGCTTGGGATGGGTAAGGCCGAATCGGACGGGGTGATCCGCGGGATCGTAACCAATATCGACAAAACGGTAAATGCCATTGAAAAAGCTGTAAAAGAAGCGGAAGATCAGTCGGGCATTGATATCAATGTAGTTAATGTTGGTATTGCGGGTCAGCATATCAAGAGTTCGATTCACCACGGCAGTATTACGCGTTCCAGTAATGATGATGAGATCACTATTGAAGATATCAATCGCCTTAACAGCGACATGTATAGGATCGTCATTCCTCCCGGAAGTGAGATTATTCATGTAATGCCTCAGGATTACACCGTTGATTATGAAGAAGGGATAAAGGACCCGGTAGGAATGTCAGGCGTAAAGCTGGAGGCGGATTTCCATGTGATCACCGCACAGACAAATGCCATCAATAATATTAACAAGTGCGTGCGCAGGGCAGGTCTTGAAATCGAAAATCTGATCCTGGAGCCGCTGGCCAGCAGTCTGGCCGTGCTCAGCGACGAAGAGAAAGAAGCGGGTATCTGCCTGGTTGATATTGGCGGCGGTACTACAGACATAGCCATTTTCCATGATAATATTATTCGTCACACCGCGGTAATTCCTTTTGGCGGTAATATCATCACCTCGGATATCAAGCAGGGGTGTATGGTGATGCAGCACCAGGCTGAGTTGCTCAAGACCAAGTTCGGGAAGGCAATTGCCGAGGAAGCCAGTCCGAATGAGATCGTTTCCATTCCCGGGATCCGGAACCGGGCACCAAAGGAGATTTCCATCAAAAACCTTGCGCATATCATAGAAGCAAGGATGGAGGAAATTTTTGAACTGGTTCATGCGGAAATTATCACTTCCGGTTATGAGAATCGCCTGGCGGGTGGCATAGTGATCACCGGGGGAGGCTCGCAACTAAGTTGTCTTAAACAACTGGTAGAGTACATGACCGGTATGGACGCAAGAATTGGGTATCCGAATGAACATCTGGGCAGAAGTAAAGTTGATGCCGTGAAGAGCCCGATGTTTGCCACTTCGGTCGGACTTGTCCTGACTGGTTTCCGTGCGATTGATGAGCGGGAAAACCGGTACAAACAGGCTCGTGAAAATGGCCGTCCGGAACGGAAAGTGAGGACTACCGGGGGAGATTTCTTCACCAAGATCCTTAACAAAACGAAAGGTCTTTTGATTGATGACCTGGATGGAAGAAACGATTACTAGCTAGCAGGAAATAAGAAAACAACCACTAAATATTTATATCATGCAAGAGAACTCATATAAGTTTGATATGCCAAAGCACCACAAATCGATCATTAAGGTGATCGGAGTGGGCGGAGGCGGAAGCAACGCCGTAAACCACATGTTCAGCCAGGGAATTAAAGATGTTGAATTTGTGGTTTGTAATACTGATTCACAAGCCCTTAAGATCAGTTCTGTTCCAAATAAAATTCAGATCGGCGTCAACCTCACCGAGGGACTGGGAGCCGGAGCCAACCCCGAAGTAGGGAAGAACGCTGCCATCGAGAGCAAGGAGGATATCCGTGACCTGCTCGGCAATGATACCAAAATGGTATTCATCACTGCCGGAATGGGTGGTGGAACAGGAACAGGAGCAGCGCCGGTTATTGCCAGGATAGCCAAGGAAATGGATATTCTGACAGTGGGTATTGTTACTGCTCCATTCGGTTTTGAGGGAAAGAAGAAATTTTCCCAGGCTCAGAACGGGATTGAGGAATTAAAGGAGTCCTGTGACACTGTTCTTGTCATCCTGAATGACAAGCTTAGAGAAATTTATGGAAATCTGTCTATCGGAAACGCATTTGGTCAGGCAGATAATATTCTCACAACTGCCGCCAAAGGCATAGCTGAGATCATTACCGTCGCAGGTTATGTAAACGTCGATTTCCAGGATGTGCGTACGGTTATGCATAATGCGGGAGCGGCAGTTATGGGCAGTGCACAAACCAAGGGCGAAAATCGCGCAAGAAAAGCCGCTGAAGAAGCACTGGCATCACCGTTACTGGATAACCGGGATATTCTCGGAGCGCAAAAAATCCTTCTTTCGATCATCTCAGGCGAACAGGCAGAACTTCAAATGGATGAACTTTCTGAAATTACAGAATATATCCAGGAGGAAGCAGGAGAAGATGCTGAGGTAATATTCGGTCATGGTGTAGACCCTGAACTGGAGGATTATATTCGCGTTACGGTGATCGCCACTGGATTTGACCGGTCGCAGCGTAACGAATACGGTAGTTTCCGGAAAGAAGGAGATTCCCGTAAGGTATTTGACCTTGACAAACCTCACCAGGGAGAACTGTTTGAACGGGATAATTCGGTAAATGAAACGGAGTCGGAAATTACCAGCCGTATGATCAAACAGGAGGAGCCTAAAGAAGAAGTTGCGCCTGAACCGTCGTATTCATTTGTACGGCCGGTCAACAGGCTGGATGATGAGGATGAAGAGGATGATTTATTCCGTGCTGAAGATGATGAATTTGAGATTATGGATGAAAATTCCCAGGATCAGCTCATCAATGACGAGGGAATGATGGAAGTACATGATACAAGGGACCGGCTGAAGCAGGCATCTCAGGAACGCATTGACCGCCTGAAGCGTGCTGGCCGTCATGAGCTCAACGCACATGATCTCAAGGAAAGACTGGATGTGCCGGCCTACTTAAGAAGGGATATCAACCTTCAGAGTGTTCCGCATTCATCAGAGCCCCACGTGTCAAAATATAATCTGAATGATGATAATCAGATTCTTGGGAACAACCGTTTCCTGCATGACAATGTGGATTAATTTTTAACGGACCTTCAGAAATCAAACCTGCTTACTTTCCAATTTTGTAGTGGTTGTTGGTTGTAACTTTTTCAGCGGGTTCTGAAAGGCATTTTTTTAACGACACCTCCCGGATGCGTCCGGGAGGTTTTTTTATTTGTGTGATTCAGGTGAGGTTGATCAGTTCGCGGGCACTTTCCCTTGCATTTTCAGAGGGTTTTTCGCCACCGATCATTTTTGCAATTTCTTCCACTCGCTCCTGAGTGGAGAGTTCCCGAATACGGCTAACAGAGGTATTGCTGCCTGATTCTTTATAAACGAAGTAATGCCGGTCAGCACGGGCAGCCATTTGCGGCAGATGACTGATGGATATAATCTGATGGCTTTTTGCCATAAACTTCATCATTTCACCCATTTTCAGGGCTATCCCGCCGGATACGCCCGTATCAATTTCATCAAAAATGATAGTAGGTAAAGAGACCTTTTCTGCAAGGATTCGTTTGATGCAGAACATCAGGCGGCTGAATTCACCGCCGGATGCCACCTTGGCCAAGGCTTGTGGTGCAATTCCTTTGTTGGCAGAGAAAAGCAGTTCTATGGTATTCTGTCCGTGAGAGTTCAGATCACCTTGCGATATGCGTATTTTGAATACTGCTTCGCTTATTCCAACCTGCTGCAGCAGCGCGGTCATTTCCTTTTCAAGAGAAGGAATTCCCATTGTACGTTTTCTTGTAAGGGTGGCTGCCAGCGAAAAGGACTCCTTTCTCAGGAATTCTGCGCGTTCTGCGGTTTTGTCTATTTCATCATCAAGGTCGTGATAGTGCAGCGCTTCCTGATCCAGTTTTTCCCGTATTTCAACAAGTTCCTCAACCGAAGTAACATGATGCTTTTTTTGGAGTGAGTACAAATTGCTTAGCCGATCCTGAATCTGTTCTGCTTTTTCGGGATCAAATTCCACATCATCCCCCGATCGCTGAATTTCAATTACGAGATCATTTAATTCGATCAGGCAACTTTCCAGCCGGTCATGAAGTGAGCTGTAATTATCGCCGTAATTTCTGATTGAACTGAGCAAAGACCGGGCAGATCGCATTGATTCCAGTGCAGGTAATTCGCCCTCTGATAACAACTGGGAAGCCTGATTCAGATTATTTCTGATCTCTTCCGCATGCTCAAGAAGCCGGACTTCCTTTTCGAGTTCATCCTGTTCGCCGCTTTCCAGCTTGGCATTTATAAGCTCTTCAAGAATAAATTGTTGATAATCTGCTTCTTTTTCCAGGCCTTCTTTTTCTTTTCGAAGTCTGTCCAGCGCTTTTTCGGCTTTTTTCAGTTCTGTATAGGTTGTTTCAAACTTCTCTCTTGCCGACATGCACCCGGCATAATTATCAAGCAGTGTAAACTGAAAGTTTGACCGACCAAGTAAAAGGGAATCATGCTGAGAATGGATATCCATCAATCTGGCACCGAGCATCCTCATGATATCAAGTGTAACCGGTGTATCATTGATAAAGGCCCTGGATTTACCAGCCGGATTGATCTCCCGTCTTATGATGGTATCTTCTTCATAATCCAGTTCTGATTCCTCAAAGAATTTTTGCAGATGGTAGGCACGGATCCCGAAAATGCCTTCAATAATGCACTTACTGTTTTGGTCAAATAGAACACTTGTGTCCGCGCGATTTCCCAGCAACAGGCCAACTGCCCCCAGCAATATGGATTTGCCCGCTCCCGTTTCACCAGTGATCACGTTCAATCCGTTTACTGGTTGAATTTCCAGGTGTTCGATCAGGGCATAGTTCCGGATATGGAGTTTTTTAAGCATGGGTATCGATAATAATTTCCCGGATCATCTTGGTCGGTACGATCTCGTTTCTGCCACGCTGATTGCGGATTTCAAGTTGTTCTTTACCGGCCTTAACGACCTTTACAAAAATAACGCTGTTATCGATCTTCACAAGTGTACACCAATTGATTGTCGCGGGTAATTTAGTTTCGGGCACACCTCCGGTAAAAGAGATTCTTTGTTGTCTCCTGGCCATGATCAGTTTAAAATAACTTCAAACTGCGTTCGTTTGGAAGGGTCAAGCGATGTCATGAGCTCAAATGCACGGCGGCGAATATTCAAATCACCTTCGGAAAAAATATTAATCAATTCGTCTGTTTTGGCATCCAGAAAACTGATCACCAGAATTGAGTTGGGATAAGTTCTTTTGACCTGTTGGAGTTTTTCCAAAACCCCGACGATAACTTCCCGGCTTTTGGCAGGATCTTCCTGAAACTGGTCAAGAGCGAGCCTGTGGTACTCATATATTCCTTCCCGAATTCCCTGCATTTGTTGATTTGTCAGGTTTTCTATCAGCCAATACCGGTTCCGGGTGCTTCCAAGCGCATCCCAGCCGGGGCGGTTAGATGTTTGCGCATTGTTGACAACGTTTAGGGCCTGTTGCAGATACGGGGTTCCGGCCAGGTTGCCGAATGAATCATAATCAACTCCCAGTATTAAGTAGGCGTAAAAGGCCAGGAGGGAAGTCAGGTTGGTAGTATACGTATTGTCGTTGAAATTGAGAGGCATTGATTCCACATAATCAAATTGCCAGTCCCGGTCAGCATAGTTAAGCAGGATCGACTCATAGTTTGAATTGTAAACGGGCCGGGCAGTCTGGATCTGTGCAGTACCGGTAAAGTTGCCCAGTGTCTGGGTATTCTGCAGGGTGATGATGACATTGCAGTTTATTTTTTCATTCCCTTCGAATATATCGGGAGACCACTCCGTATCATTAAGGAACTGCTGGAAGGATGTCTCCATATCGTCAAATATCTGCCGGTCAGACGTTTGAACCTGTTCGGAATTAATCGTTACCCTGCAGTTTAATTCCTGGGCGGCAACACCATTCACAAATCCCAGCGCTACTAATATCAATCCGATTCTGATCATAACATTCGCCTTTCCACGGCATCCGCGATATCAAGGGCTACCAATGTCTTATTCTTTAACTCAAAATGGGTGATATTATTTTCTTTATCAAGCAATGTTATCTTATTTGTATCAACGCCGAATCCGGCTCCTTCATCGTTAAGTGAATTAAGAACGATAAGGTCAAAATTCTTTCTGGAGAGCTTTGCACGCGCGTTCTCAAGTTCGTTCTCAGTTTCCAAAGCAAAACCTACAAATACCTGTTGCTTTTTTCGTTTTCCCAGGGTTTCGGCGATATCTGTGGTTTTTACTAATTCAATAGTAAGACTACTGCCGGACTTTTTTATTTTTTGAAGGGCGGTTTTCTGCGGTTTGTAATCAGCAACCGCTGCTGCAAGGATGGCCGCATCACACTTGTCAAAGTATTGAGAAGCTGCTTCAAACATTTCTTCCGCACTGGTCACCTGAATCCGGGAGACGGAAGGGTGGGGAAGGTCCAGGGTTGTCGGACCGCTGATGAGGGTGACGTCAGCACCTCTGTTGGCAAATTCAGCAGCAATTGCATAGCCCATTTTGCCTGAAGAATGATTACCAATAAATCGCACCGGATCAATACCCTCGTTGGTAGGCCCGGCCGTTATCAGTACTTTTTTACCGGTCAGTGTGCTTTTTTTTTTAAAGAAAGCTTCCAGGTAATCAACGATGGAATCCGGCTCGGCCATTCGTCCGGCACCGATTAGTCCGCTGGCAAGTTCACCGTATTCCGCATCAATGATCTCATTGCCAAAGGATTTGAGTTTGTCCATATTGGACGTTGTAGCCGGATGGCTGTACATATCCAGGTCCATTGCCGGTGCATGAAAAACGGGGCATCGTGCAGAAAGATACACGGCAGTAAGGAGATTGTCACAAATTCCGCTGGCCATTTTGGCCATGGTATTGCCGGTTGCCGGAGCGACAAGCATGGCATCTGCCCACAGACCAAGATCGACATGGTTGTTCCATTCTCCCGTATCAGAATTACTGAATTCGGTGAGAACAGGATTTTTTGATACGGTACTAAGGGTAAGTGGCGTTATAAAAGAATGAGCCGATGGGGTCATGATCACTTTCACTTCCGCACCGGCTTTAATCAGTCCGCGTACAAGCATGGCTGATTTATAGGCAGCAATACTGCCGGTTACTCCAATCAGGATTTTTTTCCCGTGAAGCATCATGTATCAGAGTTCCAGCTCCGCAGTTGGGTCTTCTTCGCGACTCCTGAACATTACCTTATGCTCAAGATATTCTTCAATAGCAATACTGGTTGGCTTAGGCATTCTTTCGTAAAACCGGGAGATCTCAATCTGTTCCCTGTTCTCAAAAATCTCTTCCAGATTATCAACCGTAGAAGCGAATTCAGCCAGTTTGCTGTTTAATTCCTCTTTCACATTGACGGCAATCTGACGGGCACGCTTGGAAATGATGGATACGGCTTCGTATACATTCCCGGTTTGCTCCGACAATTTGTCCATGTCATAAGTGATGATAGATGACTGTGGTACCATGTTACTGTATAAATTATAATTTAGCTAAATCAGATACTTTTTCCAGACTGTCCTGGTAACGTTTCTCGGCATCTTTAAGGAAATCACTGTTTGGATACCTGTCCAGAAAATCGAGATAATACTCGTTGGCCAGTCTGTAACGTTCCAGTTGTTTCGAATAAATACTATTCAGCGCATACTGGTATTGCGCTATAAATTTCAGATACGATATTTCCTCATTGTATTTGGAATCAGGAAAATTATTACTGAAACTTTCAAATGCGACTACCGCGGCATTATACCGCTCAAGCCGATAATATTGTTTGGCATTTTCATATCCTTTTTGTTCCAGCTTAACCTGCAACTCATCCACCACTTCGCTTGCTTCAGGGGCCATTTCGCTGGTGGGATACCGGTTCAGGAACATTTGCATGGCCATGATCGCTTCCTGGCTGTTGCTTTGATCCAGATTAAATTCAGGAGAATCCGCGTAAAGCGAATAGGCATACATGAAATAGGCTTCCTCGGCAAACTCACTTCTCCCGTACGTTTCAAAGAACGTCTTAAAATGATGAGCGGAGAGAGTATACATGCCCTGGTTGTACTGACAATACGCATAGTAGTACTGGACCTTTTCTCCTTCCGGCATTCCCCGAACGATCGGAAGTATTTGTTCAAATAAAACCGAAGCCTTGTAGTACTCCTCTTCTTCGTAATACTGCATCGCCGCTTCGTATTTCACCCGCCAATCCTGACTTTTTTCAATTTTCCTGAATTTGCCACAGGAAGTTAAAAGAAGTGCGGCCATGAATAGCACAAAAGTATATTGTAAAAGAACCGGTTTCCGCATAAGGGTGCAAATATAGGTGAGACGTTAGTAATAAACAACGTATCCGGCGTTGTCAGGTTGTCAAACTCTCATTCTGCGGTAATATTATGCAGTTTCAGACTTATTTGCGGACAATAAGCTTTCGGGTCATAACCCCGTCGTTATCCAGATAGAGAGTGTAGAAATAGACGCCCGCATTGTAATCGCTTGTCTGGATTTTCACTTTACTTTCCAGGTAAGGGAGGTCATATTCTGCCATTATACTTCCCAAAACATTGTGGATGACCACCTTTGCCTTGACATCCCGGTCAAGCAGATTATAGTCTACAACAGCAAAATCAGTAACGGGATTTGGGTATACATCGTTGATGCGAATGATTTTTGAGTCGTAAATACGGTCAGTATTTCGTCGTTCTTCAATGTGGAATGTCACTTCATATTCAATGACATCAAGAGGATTGTCACGATCGTAGATCTGGTATTTAACAGTGCTGAACCCTTCATTAAGTCCTGTCTCCAGCACGATCTTAAGGTTATCGGTGGCCTTGCGTGCATCCAGTTTCCGGGAAACAGGCATCCGGTCTGTTTCCTCATCAAAACAGTCAGAACCCCAGCAGAAATAATTGGTTTGTCCGGTACCCAGTATGCGGTCTGCCTGGCGAACAAGCAGTTGCAGGGGACGGTCGGTGGTGTTCCGGATGGTCACCGGGAGAATAACACGTTCCCCGATGGAGACCTCGATCGAGTTCGGGGCATCCACCAGTTCAAAACTCTGTGCCCTCGCACTAACGATCGCTATCGAAAGAAATATGATGACACAGTAAAATTTCTTCATACGCAGATACAATAATCCTCCCTAAGCATTCGTTACGAACACTTCTTATATGAAGTTACGAAATTCGTATTATTCTTTTGATTAAATACGGAAGAAATTTCGAAGATGTAATTTCTTTTGCAAAAAGTGCAGAAAATCAATTATTTATTGAATCATCTTCAACTGGTTCAGGTATTTCCGGACTTGGACGCACTAAACCCAGGACTTCGAATTTATCCGGTCTCTCCTCACCTCGCCAAATAAAACCAGCCAGTTTTGACTGAGCGGGTTGCAGTTCATGTGGCGGAATAAAATCAGCGGATGGTTGCACATAAAAGGAAATATTGTCTGCCCTGTTGTCTCTGAAATTAATGCGCATATTGCTGCATATGCTTTTATTTACCCCGATAAGTTCCGTATTGGCATCATTGAGGGCATAAAAAATGCTTTCGGCATTCCCCTCCACATCAACATGGTGCATTTTCCTTTCACGAAAAAAGGCGGTCATATCCCTGCCTTTGATCTGGTTGTAGTTATCAAGGCTGTCTTCCGAAACTACAAATGAATTGAGGTTCATGATCATCTTGTCAATGGTATTATTCCGGATGAGTACCTGAATGGAATCCGCTGTCATTTGATTGACTCCTGTCCACAACACGGGGTTTTTATAGAAATACAGGAGGCTGTCAGCTGAAAAATAGGCCAGGGAGTCTGCTTTCCCCTGAAGGTCGGTCTTAAAGATTTTAACATCATGGTAAGCCAGCAGGCGCTCCTTCGCCGGGTCAACGTTTTCAATGGCCATGAGCGTATCGGCCGACAGGTAGAGTGTATCATTCTCCATGATCTTTTTCATCACCGGATTTCCATAGATCTTTATGACCCCGGTATTTTTGTCATAGCGCCCGTCTTCCCCGGTAATAATAATGTCATTGTCCTTACCCAGTATTATGACATTTCCTTTGGCCCGGTATGATTTGCGTTGTTCCTCCGAGCTCATCTGATCCCCGGTAATCTTATAGGAAATGGTTTCAACTTCCCCGATCCGGAGATCGGAACGTCCGATGCGCGTATCGTACTGCCCCTGGTCGAGGTTGACAACGGCTCCATCGGCGTCGGTGATCTTTGTAGGCCCCCGGAAATAAACAATATTGGTCTTGGTCTGGTACTGAAGGGTATCTGACTCGAGCGTGTAATCAGGATTCACCAGGACCACGTTCCTTTTAAATGAGGCCATATTGGTATTGACCATATAATACCCTTTTTCACTGGTGAGTGTATTGGTACTGTCGACCAGGCGACCACCGTCAAAGTACCTCGCTTCCTGCCTGAGCCGGTAATAATCGAGATTATCTGTATATAAGGTCGCCCTGTCCAGCTTCCTGAATACCACATTCTCCCTCAACCTGGCTATTTTTTCATTTCCGTCATAGGTCAGCCTGCTGGCGGTAATATTTATTGAGTCCCCGTCCGTGATCCGGACATTATTGAAAAACTCAATCTGGTTGATCTTCTTGTCCCACTGGGCGCTGTCCCCGTAAATCGTGGTTTCATTCTGTGAAATGACCACATTGCCCACAATATGTGTGATATAACGGTCGCCTACACGCATATTAATGAGTGTATCGCCGTCCACATCGGCCTGCTTGATTTGCTGAGCACCCGCCTGGAACGCGGCAACTATGCACAGAATCGTTATTTTTACGAAAAGCCTGCTCATGTTAAAGGTACAAAGTTACGAAAATTGGCCTCATCTATGCTCCCGGAATCATTTTTAAACCTGATCAGTGAAAGGAACCTCACGGAACCTGAAGACAAATGGTTACTGGCGGTAAGTGGTGGCATGGATTCTATCGTTTTGGTTGATCTCGTCGCCCGGATGCAACAGCCATTCGCCATTGCCCATTGTAATTTTCAATTAAGGGGCGAAGCATCGGATGCAGATGAAATGTTTGTCCGGGACCTGGCAAAAAAGCACCGGGTTGATTTTTTTGTACAGCACTTTAACACCAAATATTATGCCGATCAGGGAGGAGTAAGTACCCAGATGGCTGCACGAAGGTTAAGATATGCCTGGTTTGAACGTGTGAGGCGGCAGGAGCGGATGGATAAAATTGTGACCGCCCATCATCTTTCTGATTCGCTGGAAACCGCCCTGATAAATTTTATCCGCGGATCAGGTGTGCGCGGGCTTCGTGGCATCCGGGCAGCTTCAGGAAATATCATCCGGCCCCTTCTTACCGCCACCCGTGACGATATTGAATTGTATGCAAAGGAACATTCTCTTTCCTGGCGGGAGGATGTCAGTAATCAGCAGGATGTTTATACAAGAAATTATATACGTCACCACATCGTTCCGGAAATGAAAAAACTCAATCCGGCACTGGAGCACTCTTTTGACATCACCAGCCGGCGATTACGGGATGCTGACCTGCTGATCATGGAGAAAGCGGAGAGGCTAATGCGGGATCATGCCACGCGAAAGGGGTCAGACTGGTATATTGCACGTAAAGCGTTACTTCCTGGTAATCTGGCGGTGGCAGAGGAGGTTTTCCGGCCTTTCGGACTGAACGTATATCAGGTCAGGGATCTGTTGTCGCATCTGCAAGAAAAGGGAAACACCCAGCTCTACCTATCTGCCAGCCATAAGGTAAATGTGGACAGGAAATTTATCATTGTATCGGAAAAAAGGGACAATCCGCCTGACGAACTGACCATTGACGGGTCTGAGTCGGCTGTGGCTCATTCGCTCGGGATATTTCATTTTCAAACCTCGAGGAATACCGGGTTTCTGCACCGGAGCCCGGAAGCGGTTTCACTGGATGCGGACAAACTTCATTACCCACTGAAAATCCGTCAATGGAGGGAAGGAGATGCCTTTCAGCCGCTTGGAATGAAGGGTAAAAAAAAGGTAAGTGACTTTATGATAGATGCAAAAATTCCGTTAAACTTGAAAGAGCGTGTATGCGTACTGGAATCAGATGGTAAAATTGCCTGGCTCATTGGCTACCGGCCTGATGAACGTTTCAAGGTAAAGCCCGATACCCGGCGAGTTACACATATTTCCCTCGAAAATGATCAATCCGTTTAAAAAGACCTATACTACATACGAACTCCGTCTGTTCAATTTTCTTTCGGGGATACGGTTGTTCAAGTCACTAACGTATAAGGAGATGTCTCACTTTATCCCTTATCTGCATGAGCGAACTTACGAGCAGGACGAAGTGGTATTTTTCAGGGACGATCCAAGTCATGCTCTTTATTTGTTAAAGCGGGGAGAAGTTACCCTGACCGTAGATGTGAATGACGGGTTTGAAACAGTTACCAAGGTGGGGCCAGGCGCGGCATTGGGTGAAAGCTGTATGCTCAATGATACAAAACGTGTGCTCAATGCATTTGTAAGTTCTTCCGGCGCTGCATTTTATGTCATCCCCCAGGACAATATATTCTCCATTTTCGACAGTCACGAAAAGGTAAAACTTAAAATGATGGAAGGGCTGGCGCAGATTTATAATGAATATAATTCCAACCTGTACCGGGCCTACCGTTCATCTTTTGGTTTCTTTCACCTTGGGCAGTTGTACAAGAAGGACTAAAAAGTCCCGGTTGATTTAGACAGAATAGCCTATTTCGTTACATTTGTATAGCCGGAAAACAAGCCGTTTCCGGCGCTTTACATACTCAATCAAAATCTAAGACATACTATTATGAAAATCACTGTAGTTGGGGCTGGAAATGTCGGTGCCACCTGTGCGGATGTTCTTGCCTACCGTGAAATTGCCAATGAAGTAGTATTGGTGGATATCAAGGAAGGAATCGCTGAAGGAAAAGCGCTGGACATTTGGGAAAAATCCCCCATTAATCTTTATGACACCCGTACCACGGGTTCGACCAATGACTATTCCAAAACAGCCGGATCTGATGTTGTTGTTATTACCTCCGGGTTGCCACGTAAACCAGGTATGAGCCGCGATGACCTTATTGAAACAAACGCCGGCATTGTCAAGTCAGTAACGGAAAATGTAATCAAGCACTCACCGGAGGCGATCATTATCGTGGTTTCCAATCCGCTCGATGTGATGACGTACCAGGCACACGTTACGTCAAAGCTTCCCCGTACTAAAGTGATGGGAATGGCAGGTATTCTTGATACGGCCCGTTATCGCTCGTTCCTTGCTGAGGCATTGAACGTATCGCCCAAGGATATCCAGGCGGTGCTGATGGGCGGTCACGGAGATACAATGGTTCCGCTTCCCCGGTATACTACGGTTGGAGGAATTCCAGTAACCGAGCTTATCGATGAAGATAAATTGAATGCTATAATCGAACGTACGAAGACTGGTGGTGGCGAACTGGTGAAGCTTATGGGAACCTCAGCATGGTATGCGCCGGGTTCGGCAGCGGCTCAGATGGCTGAAGCCATTGTTAAGGATCAGCGTCGGGTATTCCCTGTTTGTGTGAAACTGGAAGGAGAATACGGCATTGATAATTGCTACCTCGGCGTGCCGGTTGTTCTTGGCAAAAATGGAATAGAGAAGATCATTGAGCTGGATCTCAATGAGGATGAAAAGAAATTGCTGGATGTATCACGTGACCACGTGAAAGAAGTGATGGAAGTCCTTGATAAAATCAATGATTAAAAAAATGAGCCCCGCTGTTGTAATGCGGGGCTTTTTTTGATTTTTGATCTGTATTACGCATCTTTTAAAGTATGGCTGGATATTCAACTACCCCACTTCACAAAAAACTGGGCATTAAAGACGGCATGGCCGTCTGGATAATTAACGCACCTCCCAGTTACAGAAAGGATATTTCAGATGCAGGAAATATCTCTTGGGCTGACGGGCACGATCCATCCGATTTTATCCACATTTTTGCTACCACCCGGGAATTACTTGCAGAAATGCTTCCCGATCTTCGTAAGAATATCAAAAAGGACGGCATGATCTGGATTTCCTGGCCTAAGAAAATTTCAAGTGTACCCACCGATCTCGATCGGGAAATGATCCGTGAGATCGGCCTTGCTCAAAAACTGGTTGATATTAAAGTTTGTGCCGTGGATGACATATGGTCAGGGCTTAAGTTTGTCATACCCAAGGACCAGCGATAGTCATCGCTTCTCCGTCATAATTTCCTTTCTTTTCCGAAGTTGTTTCTCCAGTTTGTCTACTGACTCAATTATGGACTCACGGAAACTCTCTCCCTGGTGATCAGCAAAAAGGGTCGGACCCGGAAGAAATACCTTGATTTCAGCAATTTTGGTTTCATTTTCACTGTCTTTCACCGATTTCAGGTATACATCGATGCCTGTAATGCCGTCATAATATTTCTTTAATCGCTCAATTCGATGATTCAGAAATGCCAAAAGATCTTCATTGGCTTCGAATCCTACTGTTTGGATATCTGTCTTCATAAAAAATTAGTTTTCAATATTTCTTCAATGTATGGTCTGCCAGTATTGTGCCATCCTTTAAAGTGTTTATTCAGGTGAAATAATAGGCATTGATGATGGCAACCTGTACATTTATGTGGGATAATTACCACGTAATTCCACATCATATGAATCGATATTGTATGCTGAACGGGCACCTTTTGCCGGAAGGAGAGGCCTGTTTTAAGATTAATGACCTTGGAGTCCGGCGCGGATACGGGATATTTGATTTCTTTCGGGTCCGTAATGGTGTGCCTATGTATGCGGAAAGACATTTCCGGAGATTTCTCAAGGGAGCACAGGATGCCTCGTTGCCGGTTCTTTTTGATGAGGGATCCTTAGCAACTCAGGTAAGGGATCTGATCCGGGAGAATGGGGCCAGGCCGGAAGAAGGCGCTATACGGTTGCTGCTGACAGGGGGCGAGAGCCCATGGGAAAGTGAAGATCCGAACCTGGTTATCACCTTTGAACCTCTGAAGTCCTACGATCAAACTTTATATAAATATGGCGCCCGTGTAATAACGCACGAATATATCCGTGAACTTCCTGATATAAAAACCGTATCCTATATGACTGCCATATCCCTGACGTCAAGGCTGAAGGAGGCAAATGCCATCGAAGTATTGTATCATATGCGGGGTGACGTATCGGAATTCAGCAGGAGCAATATTTTTCTCGTAAAAGAAGGTTTACTGATAACCCCGGACACAAATATTCTTAGTGGTATTACGCGCTCACTTGTTCTCGAACTTGCGAGCAACAGGATAGAAGTTCGTCAGGGAAAAGTAATGATGGACGATGTTCTCTCAGCTGACGAAGTATTTATGACAAGTACGATCAAACGAATTATTCCTGTAACCGCCATTGACGGTCAGCATATTGCGGGTGGAAAACCGGGTCCGGTTACTGGCATGCTCATGACAGAGCTGGCCGAACGGGATGAAAGGGAGATTCGGTCACTTCAGGATGAAACTTGATTATTTCTGCCATTAGCCTGAATTTAGAGGAATGAGTAACTTATCCATAGTCACCTGGAATGTAAATGGTATCCGGGCTATAATGAAAAAAGAATTTGAGGAAAGTGTGGCGGCTATCGATCCTGATATCCTCATGCTTCAGGAAACCAAAGCGACCACTGAGGAAGTCAGGAAATCCCTGGATTCATTTTCAGGGAAGTATGAAATAGTTGCCAATGAATCAAAAGGACGTAAAGGATACTCCGGAACCGCAATTCTTTCAAGGAAAGCCGTAAAAAGTGTTTCAAGTGATATGAACATGGAGGAGCATGATCAGGAGGGAAGGGTGCTTACCGCCGAACTTGACGATTTCTACCTGGTTAATGTATATACTCCCAACAGCGGTCAAGGTATGAAACGGCTGGATTATCGTCAGAAATGGGACCGGGATTTTCTGCACTACCTGGAGAGTCTTTCTGACAAACCGGTGCTGGTTGGCGGTGATTTGAATGTGGCACATCAGCCCATTGATCTGGCCCGGCCTAAAGCCAATTACAATAAGACGTCAGGCTACACGCAGGAAGAAATTGATGGAATGAGTAACATTCTGAACGCAGGTTACCGCGATGTTTTTCGTGAACGCTACCCGGAGGAACAACAGTTTACCTACTGGAATTACATGTTCAACGCGCGGGCAAGGAATGTTGGATGGCGAATTGATTATTTTATCGCCAGGGAATCTCTTATGAATAGAATAGAAGATATCAGTATACTGAACCAGTACATGGGGTCCGACCATTGTCCGGTCGAATTGCGGCTCAGTACTTCCTAAAAGCTGATAAGTTTGCCCGCCTGCTGACGGAGCAGATCGCGGTAGAGTTTGTTTACAATTCTCCCGTCCTCAAAATGCGTGTCTATATGACTCAGCTTGGGTTTGAGTGCCATGACAGTCATACCGCAATAATGAAAAATGTCGGTCAGGTGACTCAGGGCAAGGCCCGCTCCCTGAATTCCTGAGGAAAGACCAACCAGTGCACACTTTTTGTCACGGAAGGTTGTTGGATATTTAAGTCCGTCAATAAATGTTTTGAGAATGCCGGGAAAGGACCCATTATATTCCGGGACAATGAACACAAATTTATCGGCGTTGCCCATGGTTTCACGGAAGGTGTTAAATTCCGGGTGCTTACCCGCGTTCTCGTATAATGCCGTATAGGCAAAATCAGCGGGCACATCTTTCAGGTCAATCAGCTCACTTTCCTGACCAAGCTCGCTGAGCAGCTCCCGGTAAATCTGTGCAATCTGAAATGAAACTGAATCCTTGCGGTTTGTACCACAGACGATCACATACTTTTCCATAGAATTTTCCTGCTTAATTCTTTATTCCCTTTTGAACGTACAGGCGCCTGGCATGCTCCAGATCCTCCGGCGTATCGATTCCCAACGCAGGCAGCGTTGTTTCA
This sequence comes from Bacteroidia bacterium, assembly GCA_030432655.1. Classification (GTDB taxonomy): domain Bacteria; phylum Bacteroidota; class Bacteroidia; order Cytophagales; family Cyclobacteriaceae; genus JAUILA01. The sequence continues at coordinate 84,013 of JAUILA010000019.1, read as the reverse complement.
TGTACCTTAATGGAATAGCCTGCTTCAAGCCACCTGAGTTGCTCCAGGGATTCGGCTTTTTCAAGTCGTCCGGTGGGTAACCGGGTGATTTTCTTTAATATATCTGTCCTGTATGCATACATCCCTATGTGTTTGAAATATTCCGTGGATGTCAGCCATTTTTCGCGGGGAAGATCCCTGTGGGCGGGAATGGTGGCCCGGCTGAAATAGAGGGCGTTCTGATCCGCGGAATTTATCACTTTAACCACATTCGGATTAAATAGTTCGTCGTCGCTTGTTATTCGCTGGATAAGGGTGGCTATCTCCGTATCCGGGTTGCAAATTGACGCCAGCAGGTCAATCTGTTCGGCCTGTATAAACGGTTCGTCGCCCTGGATGTTAATGACAAAGGCCGGTTCGTGCTGTTGCTTTTCCAGTGCCTCCAGGCAGCGATCCGTTCCACTGTTATGCCCGACGGATGTCATGACCACCTCTCCGCCGAAACTTTTCACTTCATCAAAAATCGCCTGGTGATCTGTGGCGACCACCACTTCCTGAAGGGAGGAGGATCCGGCGGCTCCTTCGTAAACATGCCGGATCATAGTTTTGTCACCAATCATTTCAAGTGCTTTACCAGGCAGGCGGGTTGACGCATATCGGGCAGGAATAATACCGGTGATCTTCATGATTCTACTTTTCGGACTTTCAGCGAGGTGCCTTCTTCGCTGATTACTTCCACTTCTTCCCCTGCGCCAATATAGTCTCCCCGGGTATACGCGTCGTAAATCTCCCCGTCAATAAGTATCCGCCCGCTCGGGCGCAGGACTGTTTGTGTTTTACCCCGCTTACCGGTCATGGAGGTATAGAAACTGGAGGTATATCCATCATTCCTGCTCATCGTATCAGTAAGGGCTACGCGGGAGAATGCGCGGGACTCGGTAAGCCGTACCCCTCCGATAAAAAGAAGGATTGCGGCCCCCAGAACACCCAGTAGTGCGGCCAGCACTGCTTTGACAATTGCCCCGAAACCAACAAATGAAAAGTCAAATAAGTCATTGTTCAGCATAACCAGGATCAGTGAGCCGCCCATGAAAATAATACCAAGGATGCCGGCCACGCCGAATCCGGGGATCACAAATATTTCAAGGAGCAGGAGAATGATTCCAATAAAAAAAGCAATGATCTCCCAGTTCTCCGCCAGGCCGTTCAGGTAATATGGCGTAAAGTAAAGGATGGCTGCCAGTACGGCCACAGCCAGCGGAAAGCCTATGCCCGGTGTTTGAAGTTCAAACCATATCCCTCCCATGATCAGCAGGATCAGGATTCCGCTGATAACCGGGTTAAGGAAAAATGCGATGATTGATTCCGTGGCACCCAGTTCGAATACAGTTATTTCGTAATCTGGCACCCCGTTTTTCTGCATTATTTCATCAATCGATTCGACCTTGCCCTCACAAAACCCGTACTCAAGTGCTTCCAGTGTGCTGAATGTAATAACTTCTCCTTCTTCGGTGATCCCTTCAATAGCAATATTTTCGTCTACCATGGCTTCGGCAACACGCGGGTCACGCCCTTTTTCTTCTGCTACTGACCGCATGGTACTGCGCATGTAGCTCTGGTATTTGTCCGGTGCCGCGGCTCCGTCGGCAGTGACCACAGTGGCAGCCCCGATACTAGCCCCGGGGGTCATGTAAATGCTGTCACAGGCGATGGAAATCAGGGCGCCGGCCGAGGCCGCGTCCTTATCAATAAAGACCCATACCGGAATATCGGTATTAAGCAGATTCTCCACGATATCCTTGGCATCAATGACCGCGCCGCCGTAGGTATCCATATGAATTACGATATAGTCGGCCTCCATTTCACTGGCTTTTTTCAGACCAAGGTCAACATACCGGTTCATGGAAGGATCGATCGCATCCCGCACCTCAAGTACAAGCACTTCAGGTTTGTCCTGGGCGAACGCGCCGGCTGTGGCCATAAGGCAAAAAATGAATGATTGGATCAGGAAACGCATGGCAAATCTGTAAATTAGAATAAAGAAACGAATATTTGAGGGATTGAAGAAGCTTCACAAAATTTTTTCGCATTCATTTGAACAACGCCTCTGGCGAATTCTCCCATCCATGGACCATCCCGGCCTGTATATTGAAGTAAGGGATGACGATAAAAGCCTGATATCGGTCTTCCACTACTTGCCGGGGGGTGAATTGTCGATGGTCGAACCAAAAGGCATGCCCTGGTGGAGCACCCTTATTTCTGCAAGGGAAGGTGTTTTCATAGCAGGCAGCTTCGGCGGAGAAGGCAGCGCCCGGGACATGGAATTGATGGTGTTTGACAGCGCAACCGGTGAGTTGCTGTGGTCGCGTGAACAGGTCAGGATCCTGGAAGAGGGTGAGAGATGGATCAAAATCGTGCAGGATGGCGAGGAGGAGTATTTGCTGCTGGTATCCGGTAAAAAGGCCGATGAAAAAAACATCGCGCAGCCGGAGAAAAATAATCGTGACAATTTTCCGTTTCGTTATACAGAAGGAACCCGGTACTTTGAAACAGTTCGCCGGTTTCTGGAGAAGAAGAATCTGGCCGTACCGGAAAAGGTCATTGACTATTATGAATATGAAGGTAAGATCGTGATATCCTGTTTTTCTAAAGGAATTTCAGAACTCAATAACTACCTGTATGTATTTGATTCGGCCGGAGAATTGATGCTAAATCAACAAATTGGTGAAAACCTCAAAGGATTAAGTGACAATACGTTCTTCATTTTCTCCGGGAATCTTATCTTTGTTACAAGTCGAAATGATTTTTTTGAATATTCTTTAGCCTGAAAAGAACATGAAGTTTTTTATTTTATCGGCAATCATACTGCTATTTGGCTTTACCAACCTTTACGCATCAAATTTTCCTGCTGATTCTATCGGTATGGAAAAGGTAGACGGCAGGGTCTATGTTTTACACCAGGTAGAGCAGAAAGAAACACTTTATTCACTTGCCCAGCGATATGGAGTAAAAATAGCCGCCATTACCGCGGTCAATCCGGACTCGGAGAACGGACTTTCCATCGGACAGGTACTTCGTATCCCCGTGGAGACCGAAATACCGGTGAAAGATGGACGTGAGGTGCATAAGGTAAGCCCGAAGGAAACGCTTTATTCCATTGCCAGGGACTACAATGTGAGTGTGGACGATATTAAGAAGTGGAACAAGATGAGCATGAATTTGCTCGATATTGGCCAGGAACTGGTTATTTACCCGGCTGGTGAGAAAACGGATCAGCCGTCTGTTCCTGAGCGGAATTCCGGAGAGGTGGTTAATGTGGAGACGCATGTTGTACAAACCGGCGAAACCCTCTACAGCATTTCAAGAAAATACGGGGCCTCACTGGAAAACCTGCGGGACTGGAATTCACTTCAATATAATGACATCAGTATCGGCCAGGAACTGATCATATCCAAATCAACAGAAACGAAGCGTGCGGAAATCGAAGCCCCGGCTGAGCCGGTTTTGGTCGCGACAGCCGGCGAATCGCCTGATTCGACGGAATCTCCGGAGGAGCAGGAGCCCGAATCGATTCCGAATGAGCAAACCGCAAGTGTTTCTCAGGACAACTCCGAAAACGAGGCCGTTGCCTCCAACGACGTGGTGTATAACATGGAGGAGAAAAAGCCTTTTGAGCGGGAGAATACAAATTTTGAGGAGGTGGAAGAGGATGGCCTGGCCGAGCTTATCGACGGTTCAGGGAATAACCGGAAGTACCTCGCCCTTCACCGAACTGCACCGGTTGGTACCATTATGCGGGTGAGAAATGAGATGAACGGGCAGGAAGTGTTTGTCCGGATCATTGGGAAACTGCCGGATACCGGGGTTAACCGTAATGTACTGCTGAAGATTTCAAAGGCGGCTTATGAACAGCTGGGAGCCATTGACAATCGGTTCCGGGTGAAGATATCGTTTATTCCCTGATCAGCTTTTTAGCACATATTTTTGCAACTTTGACGCATGACGTCAGCAATGCTCAGGGAATTACTGGAATCCAAGGCAGCCTTTTATAATCAGCCCTCTTTTATTGAATCCGATCCGATTGCTATACCACATGAATACAGTCAGCTTCAGGATATAGAAATTGCTGGTTTCTGGGCGGCAGTACTGGCCTGGGGTCAGCGAAAGACCATCCTGAACAAAGCGCGGGAGCTGTTTGCCAGGATGGACCATGCCCCCTATGATTTTATAATCAATCATACCGAAAACGACTTGAAAAAATTTTTATCGTTCAGGCACCGGACTTTTAATGCGGAGGATACCCTCTATTTCATATCCTTTTTTAAGGAATTCTATCAACGGAATGATTCTCTTGAGAATGCTTTTTCACGCCATATGGATGAAAACGATGTGACCGTAGAGAATGCATTACGTGGTTTTCATGAAGAGTTTTTTGACCTGGAGTGGGCACCGGCGCGTACACGTAAGCATATTGCCACACCCGCGCGCAAATCGGCCTGTAAACGTATCAATATGTTTCTTCGCTGGATGGTGCGCAGAGATGATTGCGGAGTTGATTTTGGATTATGGCAGACCATAGACCCGTCGCAGCTGGTTTGTCCCTGTGATGTGCATGTTGACCGGGTTGCCCGTCGGCTGGGGCTAATCCGCAGGAAACAGACCGATTGGCAAACTGCCCTGGAGCTTACGGATGAGCTACGTAAACTTGATGCCGCGGATCCCGTGCGGTACGATTTTGCCTTATTCGGTCTTGGTCTTGAAGACCGGAATGGATGATTTTTTATCTGTTATGGGGAATTGGAGAGATTGATTAGTTTTGCTGGCTGTTTATGAATCCGGATAGCATAATAACGCTGATCATAATTGGAGGTGCCGTCCTTCTGTTTGCCACGGAAGCCCTTTCCGTGGATGTAGTCGCATTGCTGATCATTTTAAGTCTTGTCCTGACTGGCGTGATTTCGCCGGAGGAAGGGGTTGAGGGCTTCAGTAATAAAGCGACCATCACCGTGGCATTCATGTTTGTGCTCAGTGCTGCACTGCTGAAAACCGGTGCGTTGCAGGTGTTAGCGCACCGCCTGTCATCCATATTCCGGGAACATTTTACACGGGGAATGATTTTGATGATGCTGCTGATAGCGGTTATATCGGCCTTTATCAACAATACGCCAGTAGTTGCGGTATTTATCCCTGTTGTAATTCAGGTGGCCTATGCATCAGGACAGTCCCCCATGAAAATGCTGATCCCGTTGTCATTTGCTTCTATATTGGGGGGAATGTGCACGCTGATAGGTACCTCTACCAATATCCTGGTAAGCGGCATCGTGGCAAAGTCGGGCTTGCCGGAAATAGATATGTTTCAGCCGGCCGCCATGGGTGTGATCATGCTGATTGCCGGTCTTCTCTATATGGTGTTTGCCGGGTTCCGGTTGCTGCCCACCAGGCAGCCTGACAAGGATTTGTCGGAGAAATTCGGCATGCATGACTATATTACAGAAATAGAAATCATGCCTGAATCAAAAGTGATAGGGCAGAAGATCATGGATTCTCCCATGGTCAAAGAACTGGAAATGGACATTATTGAAGTGCGCCGTAACGGTTCAACTTTTACCCTGCCTCCGGGGGATTTCCGGCTGGGAGCAAATGATATTCTCAAAGTTCGTTGTGATGTTAAGAAAATAAGGGGTCTCAAGGAATATGCGCGCATCCAGGTGAATCCGGCATTGCGGATTGGTGAAGACGACCTCAAGGGACGCGGCTCAACGCTCGTAGAGATCGTTATAACCTCCAATTCTCATTTTCACGGGAAGACGCTGAAGGATCTGGACTTCAGACGCCGTTACCGTGGGGTTCCATTGGCGATACGGCACCGGCAGGATGTCGTACATGAAAATCTTTACCAGGCGGCACTGCAATCGGGTGACGTGATCCTGGCTGAGATTAAAAGTCACTATATCAGAGAGCTGAAGAATCGTGAAAATGAGCCAGATGCGCCGTTTGTGATTCTTTCCTCGGAAAGTGTCATGGACTTCAACAAACGACAGTTTTTGCAGGTTGTCGGAATTATCGGGATAATCGTATTCCTCGCAACGATTGGGTGGGTAGATATCATGGTGGGTGCCATCAGCGGGGTAGTTGCCCTTGTGCTGATGCGCTCCCTGAACATGCAGGAAGCCTATGATGCGATCAACTGGCGGGTTATCTTCCTCCTGGCCGGAGCATTGTCTTTGGGGACTGCTATGGAGAATACAGGGCTGGATAAAATGATTGCCGGGACAATTATTGATCACCTGGGCGAAATTGGCCCGGTAGCGGTCGTATCGGCGCTTTACCTGATCACATCGCTGCTGACAGAACTTATGTCGAATAATGCCACCGCAGCGCTTATGACGCCGATTGCCATTTCTGCTTCGGGGGCCATGGAGCTATCCCCGACACCCTTTATTATGGCGGTGTTATTTGCCGCCTCGGCGAGTTTTATGACACCTGTCGGATATCAGACCAATACAATGGTGTATAGTGCCGGACAATACAAGTTTGGTGATTTTGTACGAGTGGGAACCTGGATGAATTTACTTTTCTGGTTGCTTGCCACGTTCCTGATACCTCTGATTTACCCGTTCTGAAGCCCGGTCCATGACGCCGGATCTTTGCGCCATTCCCGGAGAGAATTAAGATGTGATTCTTCCACAATACCCCTATTCAAGGCTTCTCCCAGCATAATGTCATAGTTGGAGAGGCAGACAAGGGGGATGCCGGCTGATTCAAAATTCTCCCGGGCCAGGTCAAAGCCATACGTAAATATGGCAACCATGCCCATCACTTCGAAACCGCTTGCTTTCAGGGCATCCGCCGCTTTCAGTGAGCTGCCTCCTGTGCTTACAAGGTCTTCTACAAGCACCACCTTTTGCCCCGGCGTCACCTTACCCTCAATCATATTCTCCATTCCATGACCTTTGGGTTTGCTGCGTACATAGAGAAACGGCAGATTGAGTTCATCCGCGATCAGGGCTCCCTGCGGGATACCTGCTGTGGCAACACCTGCAATTGACTCAATTCCCGGATAGGCGTAGGTGATGGTATTGGACAGATAATTTTTGATCCTTGTACGGATATCAGGATAAGAAAGGGATAAGCGGTTATCACAATATATGGGAGATTTCCATCCGGAGCTCCAGGTAAAAGGGTCGGAAGGACGCAATTGGATAGCCCCTATTTCAAGAAGCGAAGCGGCAATATCCTTCGCTATGGCAGCTTGTTCACTCATGCCGCTAAATTATCCATTAAAAAACGGAATATCTATTGGCGGGAAAACATAATTTCTTTTCATTTGTGAGATAACCTACAGCCATTCCTTAGATGAATCTCTTCATCAATGACATTCCTGTACGAATCCTGCCAACGGACCATAAAATCCATAAAAAAGATTTTAATCTGGTAATTAATGCGTCAACTGAACCAATTACGCCTCCGAAGTTATTGAACCGGGTTTGGATACGTCATGCCAGGACAGAGGACATGGATAATATACTTGATCTTCTGGACCATACCACACCGCAGGGTTTGCTCCGGCTTACTGTGACGGTCGATGATTATAAGGAGATGCGGAAATTCCTGAAAAAGAAATTCAAGATCATTAAGGCTGCGGGCGGACTTGTTCGCAAAGGGGAAAAAATCCTGATGATTTACAGAATGAAGAAATGGGACTTGCCAAAGGGGAAGCTGGAGAAAAAAGAAAAAAACCGGGTTGCAGCCAAACGGGAAGTGCAGGAGGAGTGCAACATAAAAGTCGAGATGGGCTACAAGATTTGCACCACCTGGCATACCTATACTATGAAGAGAAAGAAGATACTCAAGAAAACCGTATGGTATTCCATGGACGTCCTGAAGGACAGCAAAATGAAGCCCCAGATCGAGGAAGATATTGAGGAAGTTCGCTGGATGACACCGAAGGAGGTATATCATGCACTACAGCATTCCTACAAGTCGATTGCCTTCGTGTTTGACACGTATTACCATAAAGAGAAGGAACTGGCCGTAGCCAAAAAAGATTAATCCAGCTGGTAGGGGAGGAAAGGAGTCACATCACCGCCGTATTTGTGTACTTCCCTGATGATGGTCGAACTGATGGCTGCATATTCCGGTGATGTAATAAGAAATACCGATTCCAGATCCTCATTAAGGTATTTATTCACCTGGGAAATGCTGTTTTCATATTCAAAATCGGTTGTATTCCGGAGCCCTCTCAATAAGAAACGTGCGTCTTTTTTCCTGGCCAGATCAGCCGTTAATTCATTGTAGAGGCGAACCGTGACCCGGTCATTTCCTTCAAAGGCTTTTTCGATATACGCCACCATTTTTTCAACCGGGAAGTACCGTACGTTCTTTTTGGAATTATGGCCTATTGCAATGAGGATCTCATCAAATAATTCGAGGCCTCTGAGCACAATATCTTCATGACCTTTGGTAAACGGGTCGAATGACCCAGGGAAAATAGCAATCTTTTTCATCCGTCAGTCGCAGAGGTGCATGCTGTACAGATCGAAATACTGATGATCCTGAATTTCGTCAAAAACATATCCGAATTTCAGGTAATTCGGACGGTCTCCGAAGGAAAGATTCCTGATATACTTATGAAACTCTTTAAAATGGGCAGACTCCCGTCCGATGTATCCCCATAATGCCACCTGGCTCTTCTTCTGGTCTCTGTGTAGTCCCTGAAGCACCAGCATGATATATTTTATATAATCATTGAATTCCTTGATTACGAACTGGTTGTAATATTCCAGGTTTTTGTCTCGCAGGGTAACAACATGCAGCTTGAAGCGGTCAATGAATATGAACATACTGTCATTGCGGTGATTGGAACCATAATTGATCACTCCTTCAATGATAGCACTGCTTTGGTGGATAAACCCAACTTCTGCATTTGGGTATAACCCGGCCAGCCAATCGTAAAGCACATTATGTACCGCAAAAACACAGATGGCATCGGTATGTATATGCTTGTAATAAAGAACTTTTTCCTTATCAGGATCAATTTTGCTGTTGAGGGCCAGGTAATCCGTCAGCGCATCTTTAACAAAGAGAGGCGCCGGGATCAGTGAGAATTTATTGTTTTTAACTGCGATCCTGACTTTTTTCCAGAAGCCGGCCGTAAGCAAATGGTGTGATTCAAAAATCCGGCTAAGCAACGCCTGGAGCTCCTGGTAGGAAGAAACACTTGCCAGGATATAATCTTCCAGAAGCAGGCAGCGGTTGGATTCATTATCCACCACAGCAAGTTGCAGATCTCTTGGGCCAAAGGATATATGCAAATTATAGTGATGCAGCTGATCTACATCAAATTTGTCATCCTTGACCTTATGTACGAGCTTGTAATTGGCTGTGGCTGTATCTTTTCCCAAGTCTTATTCCCAGTTTCCTGATGTTGTAACATTTGTGCGTGAGCCAAACCGAAGAGGTCTCCTGTTGGCGTATTCGCTGTCTTCGGATCTAGTAGGATCGAACGGATTTGGGTTCTTCACTTCGATAACATCGACAAAGACATTGCCTTTTTCAATTTCATCTGCATAAATGTCAAATTTGACATCATCATATCCAGGGACATAGGCAAGCCTGCTCAGGTCAATGTTGGAACTAAATTTTGTTTCTTCCAGGGTGATTAGTAAATCTCCTTTGGCTACTTCTGCTCCCGGAGAAATAGAGGTTGTAGAAGTCACCGTGCCACCATCTTTGAATTTGTGGCCTACCACTCTGCCGTTCTGATTGAGTTCGTATGCGACATCACCGCGATTTACCTTGTCACCCACATTGGCTTTGAACCCAACAAATGAACCATTGTTTGCTGCGTTAAGGTTATAGGTTTCCGTGAATATTCTATCCCTGGCATCTACGATCTCGAGTGTATCGTAAGTTACAATAACACTGTCAGCACCGTAGCTCAGTGTGATAATAGTTTCCTTTTTCTCAACAATCGGAACTCTTCCGTTCTGAATGAAATCAATGAGTTTGTCCCAGTCACTGGTGTAATTTCCGTTTACCTCCTGGTAAAGGATCTGGGCCTCCCTGATAAGCATAAGTTTTTCAATGACTGCATCTTCACGGGCAGCAATCAGTTCACGTTCATCAATAGTACTCTTAATGTTGGACCCCAGGTAATAGGCCAGACCTAAACTACCGAGAAGGAAAACGATGGAAAGGATTTTAGTCAGGTTCATTATTTCAGCAAATTTTTAAATGCAATAATAAAGATTTTGAGAGGTAAAACATAATGAATGAAGACGCTATTTTACATAAATGGTGTCAGAATCTAAAATATCCCGACAGATTTAACAGGCTCTCAGGTGAATCAACATGCGTCAGTATTTCATGTTTGATTTCCGGTTCCATAACCCTCAATTCATCAAAAGTCACAAATCTGATTTCTTTGAGATGCTGGAATTGTTCCGGAGCTTCCGGATCGTAACCAGTCTGCAGTTTACCACCGGTAATTTCTGCCTGAAAATATACTTCCACCGCATGAAGGGGTGGTTGCAGGTATTCATAAATGAACAGCTGGCGGCCGGAGCTTATTTCCAGGCCCGTTTCCTCAAGGTATTCTCTGTGAAGAGTTTCCCGCAAATTCTCCCCGAATTCAAGTCCGCCTCCCGGAAAACTCCAAAGTTGTCCTTTTTCTCCTAATCCGTCATGGCGAACCAATAGCAGCTGATTTTGATGAATGGTTATTCCACACACCCGGAGCCGCGTCCGGTTGCCGTAAATTGTACCAATATCTTGCCTGATGCTTCCCATGCTTGTCTATTTTTGTTTCAAATTACACGTTCCATGGTTCATTCACAATCACGTCCTTCGTCATGAAGATTTCTGAGGCAGTCGAACAGGCATTTCCTTTTGAGCCAACTGAAGGCCAGCGCCGGTTCTTTTATGCCCTGGAGGAATTCATGTTATCAGGAAGTCCAAAGACCGTCCTCCTGCTGCGTGGTTATGCCGGTACGGGAAAAACCTCTCTGGTAAGCACCCTGGTTCGCATTCTCCCGCGTTTCGGTCACAAGTATGTTTTAATGGCGCCAACGGGCCGGGCGGCAAAAGTAATGTCACAATATGCAGGTAAGACAGCATTTACCATACACAAGCGTATTTACCGCCTGGTTTCAGATTCCAGGGACCGGATGTCATTTGAAGTGGTATCAACCCGCCAGAATGACCTGGTAGCCATCATTGATGAATCATCCATGATCTATGAACAGCAAGGGTTTGGAAGCACAGGATTATTGCGCGATGTGTTTTCTTTTCTATTCGGCAATCAGTCAGCAAACAAACTGATTCTTATCGGGGATAATGCCCAGCTGCCCCCGGTTGGCCAGGAGAGGAGTGTCGCACTGGACAAGGATTATCTCCGGCAAACAATGGGTGCACATGTAATTGAAGTGACACTGACCGAAGTCATGCGTCAGGAACTTGATTCCGGTATTCTTGTGAATGCCACCTTTCTCAGGCAGTTGCTGGGACAGGAGAATATCAACATCAGGTTGCGAACATCGGCCTATCCGGATATTTACAGGATGACCGGTGAGCGCCTGGAGGATGGCCTTAGGTATGCGTATGATAAATATGGTACAGAACAGACAATTCTGATTTGCCGGTCTAATCGTGCGGCTAACCAGTACAACCAGTACATTAGACGGCAAATCCATTTTTTCGAGAATGAAGTTGAAGCCGGGGAATTGCTCATGGTGGTGCGCAATAACTACCTGTATGCGCCGGGGGAAGGCAGGAATAAGTTTATTGCCAACGGTGATTTTGTGGAAGTGATGAAGATTGTCACCACAGAAGAAATGTATGGTCTCAGGTATGCGACGCTCCGTCTTCGTCTGATTGATTATCCGGATGAAGAGCCCTTTGAAGCGAATGTGATATTGGATACCCTGTACAGCGAAACCCCGAGCCTCCCGGAACAGGATGACCGCCGGTTGTACCAGGAAGTGCTGGCATCGTATGCGGATATACCTACGAAAACGGAAAGGAGGGAATTAATCCGGAAGGACAAATACCTGAACGCGCTCCAGGTTAAATTTGCTTACGCGTTGACCTGCCATAAGTCCCAGGGAGGTCAGTGGCCGGCTGTTTTTGTTGATCAGGGTTACATACGGGAGGAAAACGGAATCAATGAATCGTACGTTAAATGGTTATATACAGCCATAACCAGAGCCACAAAAGAATTATTTCTGGTTAATTTCCATCAGAAATTCTTCCAGTGAAACTACATGCGCACGGGCTACGTTATGGTTGTATTGAAAATATCAATTATATTTGACTGATAAACATCGAGGATTATGAAAACTTTTGCTACCCTGCTTTTTGGCATTTTCGTCATATTCAGTGCATATGCCCAGGAAGCTACAGAAACGAAAAACGGTCCTGTCATGACTTTTGCTGAAGAAAAGCATGATTTTGGTGAGATTCACCAGGGCGACAAAGTAGAACATACATTTACTTTTGAGAATACAGGCAATGAGCCTTTACTGATCACAAACGTACAGGTTACCTGCGGTTGTACAGCCACGGAATGGCCGAGAGATCCCATTGCACCTGGATCTGAAGGTTCGATTACGATTATGTTCAACAGTACAGGAAAAATGGGAAGACAGAATAAGATCATTACCATTGTTTCCAATGCTGTTAACCCCAGAAACCGGGTTACGATCGTGACCAATGTCCTTCCTAAAGAGGATGACACGGAATAAGAAACTTTATTCAACCTAAGCAAATGAGCCGGCCTTTGTGCCGGCTTTTTTTATGTCTTTCCGGGCATTGCCGCCCCTGCCAGTGCCAGCCAGCCAAGGATAAGTGAAATTCCGCCTATGGGTGTGATCGCCCCTAGCCAGGTGATTCCGGTCAGACAGAGAATGTATAATGAGCCGCTGAATATAATTATGCCGGCTACTATCAGGTAGGCTGCAATTTTCCTGTACTTCCCTTTCAGATTGTCCCAGGCAGCACCAATAATGCCCAGCAGCAGCGTGTGATAAAAATGATACTGAACCGCCGTTTCGAAGGTGTCAAGCCGGCCTGATTCCCTGAGCGACGCTTCCAGCCCATGGGCACCAAAGGCACCAAGGCCAACGGCGAGTGCGCCTGAAATCCCGGTAATAATTATGAGATTCCGCCTTGTCATCAGTTTGAATTATTTCGTGCGCCGAATATAGAACTTCCCACCCGTATCATATTACTACCTTCTTCCAGGGCTATTTTGTAGTCTCCGCTCATTCCCATGGATAACAATTCCATTCGCACATTCTCCGGCAGGTCCCGATCTTTCAGTTCCTTGTAATAACCCGCCAGGGATCTGAATTCACGACGGATCTTTTCCTTATCTTCTGTAAATGTCGCCATGCCCATTAACCCGCGTACCTCTACATTCGGCAAATCATCGAATGCATGTTGTTCCAGCAGTTCATTGACCTCATCCTTGTCAAATCCGTATTTGGATTCCTCTTCCGCGATATGCAACTGAAGCAGCACCGGAATCTTTCTCCCGGCTTTTCTTCCTTCCTTATTCACTGCCCGCAACAGCCGGGGACTGTCAACGGAATGAATCAGTGATACAAAATCTGCGATATACTTCACCTTGTTGCGTTGCAGGTGCCCGATCATGTGCCATTCGATATCACCTGGCAACTGATCCTTTTTGTCTGTAAGCTCCTGCACTTTATTCTCCCCGAAAACACGCTGGCCTGCCTCGTAGGCTTCGAGAATGTCCGAAACAGGTTTCGTTTTGCTTACCGCCACCAGCGTGCAGTCACGGCCATTTAGTGTTTTATTAAATTCTTCGAGATTATGCTTGATATCCATACCTTCAAAGGTACACATTAATCATACAGCACATTGCTTATGAAAGTGGACTTTAGCAACAGCCAGAAAAGAAACAGGCATAACGCCCAGTAAATGTAAATCCGGTAAAAATCAGAAGTATCCCGGTACCGTGTTTCCTGTATTTCCGCTTTTTCGTACTGATCTATTAATTCAAATACGCGATTCAGCGCTTCGTTATCTGACACACGGAAAAACTCACCGGAACCGATATCAGCAATCTCTCTCAGGGTGGTCTCATCCATGGTGTTTTCAACCATCCTCGGCCGGCCGAAAAAGTCCTTTCCAAACGGGACCTTTCCCTCACGGCCAATGGCAATGGTGTAGAGTTTAATGCCGTAAGCCGAGGCAATATTCGCTGCGGTGATTGGATCAATGTTCCCCGCCGTGTTGTCACCATCACTGAGCAGGATTACCACTTTGGACTGGCTGTCCGATTCACGCATTCTGTTGGTGGCCACAGCCAGCGCCGAACCGATTGCCGTACCCCTGTTTTCAATCATGTCAAAATTGATGTCCTCAATATATGTTTTGAGTAATTCGTAATCAGTGGTCAGCGGGGACAGGGAGTAGGCATCTCCTGAAAAGATGACCATTCCGATGCGGTCCTGAAACCTTCCGCTGATGAACTTTTCAGCTACATCCTTGGCTGCTTCCAGGCGGTTTGGCTTAAAGTCCTCGATTTGCATGGACTGGGAAATGTCGATTACCAGCATGATATCAATCCCCTCAGTCCATTGTTCCACTTTTTCGTTTGTCTTTTGCGGACGGGCTAATGCCACGATCAAAAGGGCCAGGATCAGGATCAGCAAAATGTCGGGTAATAGCCTGACCAGGTTGAGAATGTTACGGCTGATTTTTGAGCTACGCATGGCAATGGGTAGTTTCTGCCGTGATAATGCCCGATAGATCCATTTAAGGACAAGAAAAAGCGGGATCAGTGCCAGTAAATACAGCACCCATCTGTTGTCCCAGGAAAACTGGGAAATGGTATCCCAGGAAAACCAGTCAGTGGAATACCAGGGTATATCCGACAATTGATCATCCATGGGCCAGCTTATTTAATTGCAACATATACCGTTCCTCTGCAAATTTTCTCAATTCAACATAACTGTCAGCCGGAACCTCATTCACGGCCGGACTGTAAATTGCCCTGTCAATGGCATGCATGGCATTTTCAAGCTCCGGCGCATGCTTTGTAGTCAGAAGTTCCCTTGTGGTAAGTGTACGATACGGATAGGGTTCCAGTTTCTCCAGGTAACTTTTCCAGAAAACGATGACCTGCTCGGCATGCTTTTTAATGTCTCCGGTGCGCTGAGCGGTCAGCTCGTCAAACTGTTGCATAAACCGTTCATGCCTTTTCCGAAGGCGGTAGGCCTTAATATTATTCATGATGGTTTTTCCAAAGAAGATTACCACTCCGGCAGCTGCAATCAGTACAATGACCAGGCCTATCAGGAAATAAGGATAGTTAAATTGATAATCCAGCCGTAAATAGTCAGTATTCTCCCTTAACGGCATTGCCTCCACTGCCACAGAATCAGGGATTTCAGTAACCATCTGCTGAAGGATCAGTGTATCGGGCAACGGCCGGAGAACAAGGCTGTCATTACTTGTTACCCTGAATGCCGGAAGACTCAGGGTCTGCACCGTATCAATCTCAAAGGACACCAGGTAATAGACGGCGCTGTCGTAACTGATGCCCGCTTTAGTGCGCGTCGGGAAATACTCCTTATGCTCCAGTTCGAACGGACTGAAATTGTACAGGCTGTCCGGAAAGACAATATCGATTTCCTGCGAATATTCAAGGGCCAGGTAGTAAGGAACCGGCTGTCCTATCTTCAGGCTGTCTGCCATGAAACCGCCACGCGGTGACAGGGACTGGCCGGACAGCGGACCCGCCAGAGCGGCAAGGAAGAAAATGATAACTAATTCTCTCCTAAACACCTTTCAATGATTTGTTTCGGATTTTGAATAATTTCAGAAGGATGGGAACGTAATCCTGGCTTGTATCCACGGAAACAAAATTAATCTGATGCTTCCGGGCAAATTGTTCAAGTTTCTCTTCGTTCTCCTGGTAATTCTCACGCAGATTCTTTCTGAATGAGCCAAACGACGTATTCACCCAGACAGTATTTCCGCTTTCTTTATCGTAGAGCGGAACAATTCCCAGTTTCGGTAGATCCGTTTCACGCCGGTCGGTTATCCGGATCATGACCAGATCATGCTTTTTTGCAAGGCCCTTCAGGTTATGAAAGTAATTATCGTCTATAAAGTCAGAAATAAAGATCATTACACTTCGCCGTTTCACCGTATTCAGTGTCAGGAGAATGGCTTTTGCCAGATCTGTCTTGCGTGATTCGGGTTGCAGGTTGACCAGGGTATGGACAATTTCGTAGGCCTGTTTAGGCCCTTTTGCTGGCTTGACATATTTTTCCTTTCGGTCCGAATAACACATCAGGCCCACCTGGCTTCCTTCTTTTGCAGCTGACAGTGCCAGTACCCCGCAGATCTCCTTGCCAATATCTACTTTCTGTTTACCAGGGGACCCGATATTCTGGGAACCGCTGACATCCAGAATGAAAAAAACCGTCTGTTCCTTTTCCTCCCTGAACGTTTTGACAAAAGTTCCATGTCCTTTGGCACTGACATTCCAGTCGATGGTCCGGATATCGTCCCCGTACTGATACGCCCTGACATCGTCAAACTCCAGGCCGGATCCTTTAAATATTGAATGAAAGTCTCCCTGCATCTGGCTGTTGATAGCCTTTCTGATCTGGATTTCGTATTTTCGTAACTTTTTAAGGAGGTCTTTCATTGGCCCGGTTTTAGCTGGCTCGATTACAAAGTTGTACAATATATCGGTGATGCAAAAACAGTCACTCTTTATTGGGATATATTAATTATAAACGGTCTTCTGCCTACATATTGATGCGTAACTTTCAAATTTTATTGTTCTTACTGCTCGTTTTAGTCTCTTGCTCAAAGAAAAATCCGGGGCGTCCGGATGATGTCCTGTCCAAACCGGAAATGGTTGAAATCTTACAGGAAATTTACCTGAAAGAGGCAAAGATCAGTAAACTTTCGTTACCATTCGACAGTAGTCAGGCATTGTATGAGAAAGTGGAAAAAGAATTATTCCTGAAATACGACATAAAGGATTCGGTTTATGAACGCAGTATGAACTGGTATTACGAAAACCCGGAAGAGCTGCAGGATGTTTATGAGGTACTGGTTGACAGCCTCATGGTCCTTGAAAAAAGGGAACAGGAAGTGATCGGACCACAACGCCCGGATCCGAATGATGGAGAAATACGATGATTTACCCAGCCGAAATTGAAAGTAAACTCGGTATGGACCGGGTCAGGGAATTGCTAAAGGAAAAATGTCTTTCACTTCCCGGGTCTGAACGCGTTGATTCCATGCAAATGTCTGCTGACCGGGAAGAAGTTGGGAAATGGCTGTCACAAACCTGGGAATTCGCCGGGATTCTGCGTTCCGGAGATTCCTTTCCCTCCAGCAATTATCTTGATGTCAGGAATTCGATGAAAAAGGCAAGGACCTCCGGCGCATTCCTGGATGCCGAAGAATTCCTGGATATCAGGCGATCACTTGATACGATTGACATGATGATCTCATTTTTTGAAAAGCAACGTGAATCCTATCCGCGGTTGTACGAACTTTCATCTCCGGTACATTTGCCACCGGGCCTGTCATCAGATATTCAACGTATAGTGGATGAGGAGGGAAAGATAAAAGATAATGCCAGTGACCGGCTGTCTGCCATTCGAAAGGATCTCCGTCAACAGCAGCAGCAACTGCGCAAATCCATTGATTCCATATTCCGTGAAGCTGTTCGGAATGAATACGTGCCGGAAGGGGCAAGTATTACGATACGTGACGGACGGATGGTTATCCCGGTGCTGGCTGAATACAAGCGACGTATTAAAGGCTTTATTCATGATGAATCCGCTACAGGCCAAACGGTTTACCTGGAACCTGCCGCTGTGCTGGAAGCAAACAATGCCCTGAAAGAGCTTGAGTATGCTGAATCAAGGGAAATTGTCCGTATTCTGATGTCGCTAACCGACCGGCTGCGCGATCATCTTCCGGATCTGAAGAAGGCGTATGAGTGGATGGGTATCGTTGACTTCATTCGTGCAAAAGCACGGGTAGCCATTGATATGGAAGCAGAATATCCTGTTATCAGCGATGAAGCACGGACTAAGCTGATCAACGCGCGCCACCCTCTGCTCTTTCTGAATTACCGTAAATCCGGGAAGACCGTGGTGCCACTGACATTAAATATTGACAAGGGGCAGCGGCTGATCATCATCTCCGGTCCGAATGCAGGAGGTAAATCGGTTTGCCTTAAAACTGTCGGGTTACTTCAGTATATGTGGCAATGCGGCCTCCTGGTTCCTGCATCCGAGGAGAGCACTTTGGGAATCTACGGCAGCGTATTTATAGACATTGGAGATGAACAGTCTATTGAGAATGACCTGAGCACCTACAGCTCGCATCTTACCTTCATGAAATTTTTCCTGGAGAATGCATCACGGGATTCACTTATATTAATTGATGAATTTGGAACAGGAACGGACCCGCTCTTTGGAGGGGCCATTGCGGAATCACTCCTTGAACAATTTGTACAACGGGGGTGCCGGGGGATAATTACCACCCATTACAGTAATATTAAAAAATTTGCCGAGCAGGCAGAAGGTGTCATCAACGGTGCCATGAAGTATGATATTAAAGCGCTGGAGCCGCTTTATGTCCTTCAGCTTGGTAAGCCGGGCAGTTCGTTTTCGTTTGAAGTGGCCAGAAAGATCGGACTTCCTTCCGGAATCATTGATCATGCACGTGATTTGCTTGGGAGTGAACAAATCAGTGCGGAGGATTTGATCGTCCGGCTCGAAAAGCGTGAGCAGCGTGTCCGCGAGCTTGAAACAGAGCTTCGGACCAACGAGCGGGAGGCCGCAAGACTGCGCGAAAAATATGAAGAGCTGTATGAAGCGCTTGAATCGGACAAGAAAGAAATCCTGAAAAAAGCCCGTGAGGAAGCCTCTGATTTACTAAGCCGTACCAACAGGGAAATTGAAAAGACGATCCGTCATATAAAGGAAAACCAGGCCGAAAAGAAAGAGACGCGCAAAGTAAGGGAACGTCTCACTGACCTGAAGAAAAAGGTAGCTGTAGAAAAGCCATCACAAAAAGCTAGAACCAGCAATGAGAAAATTGCTGTTGGGGACAGTGTCAGAATTGCCGGCAGGGATGTAACAGGAAAAGTCCTCGACATCAGAGGGAATGATGCAGAAGTCCAGGTAGGAGCCCTTAAAACCATGGTAAAATTGAAACGGCTTGAAAAAATTTCGCATGGACAACGTAAGCAACAGGAAAAAGGAGGGCGAAAAACTGTATCCGCCAATATTGACCTGAATTCAAAGCTTGCACAATTCAGCGGAACCCTGGATATAAGGGGTGTGCGCGGAGACGAAGCCATACATCGTGTGGAGAAATATATCGATGACGCCCTGTTGTTCAATACAGGCGAGGTTCGGATTCTGCATGGAAAAGGAGATGGGATCCTTCGGAAGCTGGTACGTGAACAACTGAAGAATCACCCCCAGGTAGCTTCATTCAATGATGAACATGTCGAGAGAGGAGGAGCCGGCATAACGGTAGTGGAATTCAAATAAAAAAGCCCGCAGAATACCGCGGGCTGGAAGACTGTATTTTAGCAGAATCTACTGCTGTTTAGTCAGATTAAATACCCAGTCACCTTCCACACTGTACACCTTTGCACCCAGCTTATCGTCAGCAGCAAGTGTGAATGACATGGTCATGGATGTTCCGTTTATAGTCACATTAGCTGTTTCCGATGGCATACCATCGAATACCAGCGTAAATGTATTGACCTGGTCACCGTTAATCTCATAGGTCTGGATGGCGAAGATATCAACCTCCATGGTGGGATCATCACCGATAACAGAAACATCTCCCTGCCTGGTGAACATGATCTCAAATCCACTCCAATCACCAGGGGCATCAGCGCTGTTCAGCTTTACGTCACTGCTGCTGTTGGTTACCCAGGTTCCTACCAGTGCGTCCAGCTGTTGTTCTTGTATTGTAGGCCCGTCCGGATCATCTTCCCCACAACCAACTATTGCAAAAAATGAAAACAACACGCCAAGAGTAAATAGGTAATTCAGCTTTTTCATGTATCTAAAAATTTTTAGGGCAATTCACAAATTGAAAGATATGTAAAAATGCATTTATTCATGCACGAATAAGGGTATAAAAACTATTTTTCTTCTCATATGTACCAAAAAACAAGGTTTTTTCAGTCTTTCAGGTTCGACAGGGAAAACACATCGTCACAAAAATTATATTCATGAGGCTGGTTGGATGCCACAATTATCAGGGGTTCTTTCAGCCTGGTTACGTGTTCGGTATACCATTTTACTCCCTGTTCATCCAGGTTGGTTGTAGGCTCATCAAGCAACAATATGTCGGCCCTTGAATAAAAGGCGAGGAGAAGCTTCAGCCGTTGCTTCATTCCTGAGGAGAAATTACGGATATATTTATTCTCCGAACCGCCAAACATGCCTATGTTGATCAGATCCACGGGTTCAAATCCCTTACGGATTTCCTTAAAGCGAAAATGAAAATCAATGGCTTCCGTCAGACTGAACTCCTCGATCAACTCCAGATAAGGTGCTGAAATTACGGTATGTCTGAAAATTTCCTCTGCAGGAACAGCTGCTTCCCCCGAATAATATTCAATCGTTCCTTCGGAGCAGAGCTGGTTTCCGGCAATCAGCTGGATCAGGGTTGATTTCCCGCTGCCGTTCGGGCCGGTCAGTGCATACCGGGATCCTGAAGAAAAGGAAATATCAATATTTCTGAACAGCCATTCATGGCTGAATTTCTTACCCACATTTCTCAGGTGGATATTCATATCAATTAATAGGAATACCCTTTCATCACGCCGCGGTCAGAGTTACGGATGAAATTAATAATTTCATCCCGCTCCTTGGAGGGGGGCAGTTCCACTTCGATAAGATCCAGTGCTTTTGAATTGTTCAGGCCTTTCATGAACAGGTATCGATAGATTTCCTGAATTTCACTGATTTTGTCCGAGTCAAAACCACGTCTTCTGAGGCCGATCGAATTAATACCGCAGTAGGTAAGTGGTTCACGGGCCGCTTTCGTATATGGCGGCACATCTTTACGAACGAGTGAACCTCCTGATATCATCACATGCGCACCAATTTTAACAAACTGATGCAGCGCGCTTGACCCGCCGATAATGGCATGGTCTTCCACGGTAACATGGCCGGCCATCTGCACCGCATTGGCCAGGATACAGTTATTGCCAACCAAACAGTCATGAGCGATGTGGACATATGCCATCAGGAGGCAGTTTTTTCCAATAACTGTCTTCCATTTGTCATTGGTTCCGCGACTGATAGTAACAAACTCACGGATCACCGTATTGTCTCCAATGTAGGTTTCGGTATCCTCTCCCTGGTATTTCAGGTCCTGGGGCACCGATGAAATGGATGCACCAGGGTAGATTTTCACATTTTTACCGATTCTGGCACCTTCGAAAATGGTAACATTTGGGCCGATCCAGGTACCCTCATCGATCTCCACATTCTTGTGAATGGTAGAGAAAGGTTCGATTACAACATTCCGTGCAATCTTGGCCTGAGGGTGTATATATGCTAATGGTTGGTTCATGAGTCTTTTTTAACGATGCTGGCCGTCATGGTTCCTTCACAAACCAGTGTATTGCCGACGTAGGCACGGCCTGTCATTTTTGCGATTCCCCGTTTGATTGGAGCAAGTAAATCACATTTTATCACCAGGGTATCACCAGGTAACACCATTTTCCTGAAGCGGAAATTCTCAATTCCCAGGAAATAGGTCCAGTAATTCTCCGGATCAGGCACTGTGTTCAGGACAAGGATGCCGCCAATTTGTGCCATCGCTTCCACCTGTAATACACCGGGCATTACAGGATTGCCGGGGAAGTGCCCAAGGAAAAAGTGCTCATCAAACGTAACGTTTTTCACCCCTGCCACACTTTCTTCATCCAGGTGAATGATCTTATCAATCAGAAGGAATGGATAGCGATGCGGGAGAATGTTAATGATCTGGTTAATATCCAGTACGGGAGGCAGACTGGGATTGTAGCGCGGGACGTTTTTCTTTGCATCCGCCTGCATGGCCTTCTTTAGTTTCTTTGCAAATGCAACGTTTGCTGCATGGCCCGGGCGCGCGGCCAGGATCTGTGCCTTGATTGGCCGTCCGGCCAGCGCCAGATCACCAATTACGTCCAGCAGTTTGTGCCTGGCAGGTTCATTGCGATAGCGCAACTCGACATTGTTTAAGATGCCTTCTTTCTTTACTTCTACTTTCTGCTTGTTGAATAGCTTGGCAATGCTTTCCAGTTCATGCTCTTCCACAACCCTGTCCACCACCACAATGGCATTGTTCAGGTCTCCGCCCCGTACGAGGTTGTTCTTATGCAGCATTTCCAGTTCGTGAAGGAAGCAAAATGTCCGGCAGGCGGCTATTTCCTTTTCAAACTGCGAAATATCGGTAAGTGACGCGTGCTGACTTCCCAGTACAGGAGAATTATAATCAATCATTACCGTCACCCGGTAATCGTCCAGTGGCAGAGCTGCAATCTCAACATCCCTCGATGCATCACGGTAAAATATACTGTCCTGCACTTCGAAAAAGTCACGAAGCGCGTTTTGTTCCTCGGTACCTGCTTCTTTTAAAATATCCACAAACTGTCGCGAGCTCCCGTCCATGATTGGCGCCTCGGGCCCGTCCAGCTGGATCAGTACGTTATCAATTTCCAGTCCGACCAGCGCCGCCAGCGTATGCTCAACGGTGGAAACCCGTGCCCCGCTTTGTTCGATAGTCGTTCCCCGGCTGATGTCTACAACGTTATCAACATCTGCATCGACGATAGGTTGTCCTTCCAGGTCAATGCGCTGAAATTTGATACCATGGTCAGGCTTGGCAGGTAAAAAAGTCATGTTGGTCTCAACCCCGGTGTGGAGTCCCACGCCCGAGAGGGTGACCGATTTTTTAATGGTTTGCTGCTTAATATTCATGATTCAATCACGGAAAAGTAGTTTTGCCCTTCCTTATTCAGGTGTCTGCGGAATGGATATTTTCCCAATCCGGCCCCTGTCTTTACTAATTTGCTGCAAATATATTAATATTTATTGCCAAGTCACCTATTTCAGGCAGGTAGATTGGGGGATAAGGAAAACAATGAAGAGTATACTTCCGTCTGAGAATTGCAGTTTTCAGTCAGCTGATGTGCCTTATTCTTCTGCGGGAGAAGACTTCTGCACTTTATTCTCCAGCTCTTTCAGGCGCCTGCTCAGATCCGGCAGATTCCTGAAAATGGCATAGGAGCGGAAGAAATCCTTGACAGGGATCGTAGGTGCTCCCATTACATCTATATGTCCATCCGGAATAGATTTCAGGACGCCGGCTTTTGCACCAATACGTGTCTTATCGCCGAGAACGATATGTCCGGCAATTCCAACCTGTCCGGCAATGGTGCAGCTGTGGCCAATGCGGGTGGAACCACTGATACCAGTTTGCGCGGCAATCACGGTATTGCTTCCGACTTCGACATTGTGGGCGATCTGGATCAGGTTGTCAAGTTTTACCCCGTCGGCTATGAAGGTGGCGTCCCCGTGCATGGTAGCACAATCAATTACGGTGTTAGCCCCGATGTCGACATTGTCCCCGATCCTGACATGTCCGAGCTGGGGGATGGTTTTATAGGAACCATCAGCCTGGGGGGCAAATCCGAAGCCATCCGACCCGATGACTGCTCCGGAATGAATAACACAGTGATGCCCGATCCGGGTATCCGCATAAATTTTGACCCCTGCATGTATAATGGAATAATCCCCGATCCGGACATTATCCCCAATGAATGCATTCGGGTAGATTTTCACATCCCTGCCTATCTGAACATTGCTGCCGATATAACTGAACGCTCCGCGGTAAATGTTTTCGCCTGTTACCGAACCTTCGCCCATAAAACTTGGTTCTTCCACCCCGGCTTTACTGTATGATAAAAATTTATGATACTCCTCCAGAAGCAGGGTAAAACTGCTGTAGGGATCTTCCACCTTGATCAGGGTGGTATTGACTTTTTCTTTAGGGGTAAAATCCCTGCCCACGATTACTGCGGATGCACTGGTGGTATACAAATGGGGTTCGTATTTGGTATTGGCCAGGAAAGAAATCTGACCTTCCCCGGCGTCCTGAATTTTGGCGAGCATATTGATACTAACCTCACCGTTTCCTTCCACCTCTCCCCCGAGTAAGGCTGCTATCTGACTGACAGTAAATTGCATGCAGGTTTCGTTGTGGGCTTTAATCCGAATTGGTTATAAAGATACATTTTTAGGAGAGCATAGGTAGTATTTTTTGACAATTTTGCTGATAGCCTTGATGTTAGGTAAATCGGCAGCCTCGGCGATATCGACCACTTCTCCCTTCTTGGTCAGAATATTTATTTTTTGTCCGGTTTCCATATAACCTTTATTGGATAGCTCGCCGTGAGAAAGCATATAACGCGCCTCCGCACGAAGAAGCCCCATCTCGTCGGCCAGTCTGTGACGAAGTTCCCGTATTTCCTCACGGGTGAGCGGCTCGTTGCTCAATTTAATCCGGAACAATTTTCGCCCCAGCAACATCTGACAGAGCATTCTCAGAATCTGGTCGCCGGAATGCTGCCACTCTTTTATAGCTCCCCAGATGTCAAAATCATCCAGGCTGCCATAGGCATGCAATACTTTCTTATTTTCCTGAAAGTCTTCCAGTGTATGCCGTTTTTCCAGGAAACACTGAAGAGCGGGGGAGCCCTGGAGCTTGTCTCCTGATTCAGTCAGATCCCTGGCCCGGCTGATCAGGTTGATCAGCATTTTTTCCGCGGCTACAGAAGTTTTATGAAGATATACCTGCCAGTACATCAGCCGGCGGGCATTCAGAAAGTTTTCAATGCTGTAGATGCCTTTTTCTTCCACCACGATTTCGTCATTTACCACGTGCAGCATGGAGACAATGCGCTCCAGGCCGATGGAGCCTTCAGAAACACCGGTAAAAAAACTGTCCCGTTTCAGGTAATCCAGCCGGTCAATATCCAGCTGACTGGCGATCAGCTGATGAAAGAATTTCCGTTCATAGGTATTCTGGAACATTTTCATCGAAAGTGATAATTCCCCATTGAAATCGCTGTTCAGCTGCTTCATGATGAGAAATGAGAGGCTTTCGTGCTGAATCCCCAGAAGCAATGTGTATTCCAGGGCATGGGAGAATGGACCGTGTCCTACATCATGCAGAAGAATGGCCGCCTGGGCAGCGGTTTTTTCTTTTTCCGATATGTCAATTCCTTTGCTTCGCAGTACGTCCAGCGCCCGGCCCATCAGGTGCATGGCGCCTACGGCATGATGGAACCGGGTATGGAGTGCGCCCGGATAGACCATGTCTGTCAGTCCTAACTGATTGATTCTTCGCAGTCGCTGGACCATGGGGTGGTCGATGAGTTCCATGATGAATTCTCCGGGAATCGGAATAAAGCCGTAAACCGGATCATTAAATATTTTTCTTTTCCCCAATCTATTGTACGATTATTGCGTAGACTATTAGCAGTTAGTAAGTTTATTCTGCAATCACAAGACTATGCAAAGATATAATATTTTATGGGCCGATGACGAGATTGATTTGCTCAAACCACACATTCTGTTTCTGGAGAACAAGGGATACGATATTACCCCGGTAAACAGCGGGACTGATGCGCTGGAAAAAGTGGAGGAGTTACCTTACGATGTTGTTTTCCTGGATGAGAATATGCCCGGTATGTCGGGACTGGAGACGCTTAATCAGATCAAGACGGTACGACCAGGCCTTCCGGTGATCATGATTACCAAGAACGAAGAAGAACTGATCATGGAGGAAGCAATTGGCGCCAAGATTGCCGATTATCTTATCAAACCTCTTAATCCCAGCCAGATTCTTCTGTCGGTTAAAAAGATCCTGGACAACAAAAGGCTGATCACGGAAAAAACCAACCTGAGTTACCAGCAGGAATTCCGGAATATCAGTATGGCGTTTCAGGACGATATGGACCATGAAGAATGGATCGATATTTATAAAAAACTCATCTACTGGGAGCTGGAAATTGATGAGACGGAGAATAAGAGCATGGCCGAGGTGTTTAATATGCAGAAGGAGGAGGCTAATTCCCAGTTTTCCCGGTTTATCAAGAACAACTACGAATCCTGGCTAAATGACCCGGACGCTGACAAGCCCCTGCTGTCTCACCAGCTGATGAAGAAAAAGGTTATGCCTGAGGTAGGTCAGGGCGTGCCTGTGTTTTTGCTGGTCATTGATAACCTGCGGTATGATCAGTGGAAGATCATTGAACCGGTTATTAGTGAGTATTTCAATGTGGAATCGGAGGAAGCCTATTACTCCATTCTCCCAACCACCACTGCGTATTCCAGAAATGCAATCATGAGCGGGCTGCTCCCTTCGGAGATGGCTGAAAAATATCCGTACCTGTGGGTCGGTGAGGATGAAGAGGAAGGGAAGAACAATGCAGAGGATAAATTCCTGGAGAAACAACTCCAGCGAATGAATCAAAAAATCAAATTCAGCTATCATAAGGTCAAGAAAATCCAGGAAGGGAAGCACCTGGTCGACAACATCAGGAATATGATGAATAACGATCTGAATGTCATTATTTACAATTTCGTGGATATGCTTTCTCATGCCAGGACCGACATGGCGATGATCCGCGAGCTGGCACCTGACGAATCGGCCTATCGTTCCATTACCCGTTCCTGGATCGATCATTCTCCGCTGCTTGAGGCCCTGAGAAACATTGCAGAACTGGGTGGTAAGCTTATGATCACAACGGATCACGGAACGATTCGTGTCAGAAAGCCCTTCAAGATTATCGGGGACAGAAACACCAATACCAACCTCAGGTACAAACAGGGTAAAAACCTTGGCTATGCGGATGAAGATAAAGTAATGCAGGTACTGAGGCCTGAGAAGCTGTTTTTGCCAAAAACCAATGTTTCGACCACTTACGTGTTTGCTACGGAAGATCAGTTTTTTGCGTACCCTAACAATTACAATTACTACGTGAATTATTATAAGGATACCTTTCAGCATGGGGGCGTTTCTATGGAAGAAATGATTATTCCGATAATTTCACTAAATTCGAAATATGGAAGATAGTGGCGGCGGGACTAAAACATGGACGCATGTCGGTCTTTCCGATTTATCACGCGTGGCAGACGAAATTATCGCGGTTGCCGGTGATCATCATATCTGGGTATTTAAAGGCGATATGGGGGCAGGTAAAACAACTCTCATTAAAGCGTTAGGTAAATCGCTGGATATTGAGGATTCCGTGCAAAGTCCGACGTTCGGACTTGTGAATGAATATGCTGACAAGGCGGGTAATATTTACTATCATTTCGACTTTTACCGGATTGAAGAGGAGGATGAGGCGGAGGACATAGGTGTTTCGGAATATTTTCATTCCGGCAGTATCTGCTTTATTGAATGGCCATCGCGAATTCCCAATCTCATACCGGAACATTATTTACTTATTGAAATAGCGTTTAGTACGCCTGATAAAAGGCAGATCACTGTCACTACGTATGACTAAGAGAGAGACCTCAGGTTTTGCTCAGTTGGCCAAAGAGACTACCTTCTACCCACAGGAAAAATTATATCCTCTTTCCAGAAGCAAACAATCATTTCTGATCGGGATTCCCAATGAAATTTCCCTGGAGGAGCGGCGTGTGTCACTTACTCCGGATGCCGTGGCATTGCTGGTCAATCACGGCCATGAGATTTGGGTGGAAACAAAAGCCGGGGTTGGCTCTAAGTTTTCTGACAATGACTTCAGTGAGGCAGGGGCAAAGATCGTTCAGACACCAGGGGAGTTGTACCAGGCCAAGGCAATTCTGAAAATAGAGCCGCCAACCCTTGAGGAAATAGACCTGATGAAAAAGGGGCAAACGCTGATCTCCGCTGTACAAATTGGAAACCAGTCGCCTGACTATATAAAAGCACTTAACCAGAAAGGGGTAACGGCGCTGGGATATGAATTTATTGAAGACAAGGCGGGCGGAATGCCGATCATTCGGGCGATGAGTGAAATTGCCGGGAATACGGTGATGGCGATTGCCTCAGAATACCTTAGCTGTACTAATTCCGGCAAAGGTGTAATTCTTGGGGGAATCACCGGCGTGCCGCCCACCAGGGTGGTGATTATCGGTGCGGGAACGGTGGCAGAATATGCGGCCAGGGCAGCACTGGGCCTGGGGGCGGATGTCCAGATTTTTGATAACCATATTTACAAGCTCAGGAGAATAAAACATGCCCTGGGACATCCTATTTATACAAGCACGATCGATACGGTCACGCTGGCGGAGTGCCTGAGGCATGCTGATGTGGTAATTGGAGCCCTGAGGGCTGAGAAAGGCCGCAATCGCTATGTGGTGTCGGAAGAAATGGTAGCCGCTATGAAACCGGATTCGGTGATAATCGATCTGAGCATCGACCAGGGCGGCATCGTGGAGACTTCCGAATTACGTACGCTCAGTAAACCGGCTTTCAGAAAACACGATGTGATCCACTACTGTGTTCCCAACATAGCCTCACGCGTGGCGCATACGGCAACCACCGCCCTCAGTAATATATTTACCCCGACAATCCTGCGGGCGGCTGACGAGGGAGGGATCGAGGAAATGATCTTCGCCCATAAATGGTTCATGAAAGGGGTATACACTTACAAAGGCAGCCTTACCAACGAACACATTGCCCGGAAATTCGGAATGAAACACAAAGACCTGGGGCTGCTGATGGCCGCACGGTTTTAGGACAATGAGGCAATCCGTTCTTCCAGCGCGGTAATTTTAGCGCGGGCATCGGCTTCCTTTTTTCGCTCCATTTCAACCACATTCTCCGGTGCATTTTGAACGAACCTTTCGTTTTGAAGCTTTTTTTCCACGCTTTTCAGGAAGCCAAGTGTATACTCAAGTTCGCTGCGCAGTTCTTCAAGCTCTTGTTCGGTATCGATCATTCCCTCCATGGGTATAAAGAAGGAATCCCCCTGAAGGACAAAACTGGAAGCATTTTCCAGTGCTTCATCCACAGGCTGAAATTCACTCAGGTTGGCCAGTTTTACAATGATCCCGTGGAACGGAATGTATGAATCAAAATGGCCGGTAAGAACCAATAGCTTAAGCGCATCCTTAGGCGATATTTGCTTGCTGTTCCTGAAATTCCTGACTTGTCCGATTAACTCAAACGCCACCCGAGCCCCATCCAGCAGAGACGTATCATATTGTCCTTTTTTCGGCCAATCCGCCACGATCAGACAGTCATCGCCTTCACGTTCCCTTAACTCATGCCATAACTCTTCGGTAATGAATGGCATGAAAGGATGGAGCACCTTGAGGATTTTCTCAAAAAACTCCCTCGTTGCTTCATAAGACTTCCGGTCGATGGGCTCGCCGAATGCAGGTTTAACCATTTCCAGGTACCATGAGCAGAAATCGTCCCATATCAGTTTGTAAACCGACATCAGCGCATCCGAAATTCTGAATTTGCTGAAATGGTCTTCCATTTCCTCCAGTGCAGCATTGTACCTGGCTTCGAACCAGCGTATGGCCGTGGCATTGGTTTTTGTGGAGAGCTCATCATCCACTTTCCAGCCATCTACCAAACGGAAGGCATTCCAGATCTTATTGGAGAAATTACGACCCTGTTCGCACAATTTGATATCAAACAGCAGGTCATTGCCGGCCGGACTGCTGAACAGCATCCCGGTACGTACACCGTCAGCACCATATTTTGAAATCAGTTCAAGCGGATCAGGAGAATTTCCGAGGGACTTGGACATTTTCCTGCCCTGTTTGTCACGCACAATTCCCGTAAGGTATACGTTATTGAAGGGGCGTTCGCCCTTGAATTCATAACCGGCCATGATCATCCTGGCCACCCAGAAGAAAAGAATTTCCGGTGCGGTTACAAGGTCATTTGTCGGATAGTAGTAGTTGATATCTTCATTGTCCGGATTCTCCAGGCCATCAAATACCGTGATCGGCCACAGCCAAGAGGAAAACCAGGTATCCAGGACATCTTCATCCTGCCTCAGGTCTCCGGCCGATATGGACGCATCTTTCTCCCGGGCTTTTTCCAAAGCCTCCGATTCAGATTCAGCCACTACAAAACTATTATCAGGCAGATACCAGGCGGGGATACGGTGACCCCACCACAGTTGCCGGCTGATACACCAGTCACGTACATTCTCCATCCAGTGACGGTACGTATTCTTAAACTTCGGCGGAATGAGCTGGATGGTATCGTTCATGACATTCTCCAAAGCAGGCTTTGTGATCTCATCCATCTTCATAAACCACTGCATCGAAAGGCGGGGCTCGATGACGGCATCAGTCCTTTCAGAAAAGCCTACA
Organism: Bacteroidia bacterium; assembly: GCA_030432655.1. Taxonomy (GTDB): domain Bacteria; phylum Bacteroidota; class Bacteroidia; order Cytophagales; family Cyclobacteriaceae; genus JAUILA01. Next base: position 53,612 of record JAUILA010000019.1, on the reverse strand, counting down.
TTATTGGTGTAGTCTTCAATCTTTACCAGCTGGCCCGCTTCTTCCAGGGCTTTTGCCATCTTTTTTCTGACGACAAACCTGTCCTCTCCGATAAACATTCCGGCGTTTTCATTCAGGGTTCCATCATCATTGAGGATGTCTATCGAATCCAGTGCATGCTTCTGGCCTAATTCATAGTCATTCAGGTCATGGGCAGGGGTAATTTTCAGACAGCCGGTTCCGAATTCCATGCTGACGTATTCGTCCTGGATAATTGGGATGGTGCGGTTTATCAGAGGAACGATGGCGCTTTTACCGTGCAGGTGCCGGTAACGTTCATCTTCCGGGTGAATACAAATAGCCGTATCACCCAAAATAGTTTCCGGTCGCGTGGTGGCGATGGTCAGAAAGCCGTCCTCGCCTTCAATTTTGTAATTCACATAATAGAGTTTGCTCTGAATCTCCTTGTGAATCACTTCGTCATCGGAAAGTGCTGTTTTTCCCTGGGGATCCCAGTTTACCATTCTCACACCCCGGTAAATAAGTCCCTTGTCATACAGCCGGACGAACACATCAATGACGGATCGTGACAGGCTATCTTCCATGGTGAAGCGGGTTCTTTCCCAGTCGCAGGAAGCACCCAGTTTCTTTAATTGCTGAAGAATGATACCCCCGTATTTCTCACGCCATTCCCATGCGTGGTTCAGGAATTCCTCGCGTGAAATATCGGTTTTTTCAATCCCCTGCTCTTTAAGCATGGCCACAACCTTTGCCTCGGTAGCGATGGAAGCATGGTCGGTACCCGGAACCCAGCAAGCCTCTTTGCCTTCCATACGGGCCTTGCGGATCAGTACATCCTGGATGGTATTGTTCAGCATATGTCCCATATGAAGGACCCCGGTCACATTTGGAGGAGGGATCACAATGGTATATGGTTCTTTGTCCGGGTTAGGGGTGGAATGGAAAAAATTTTTGTCCATCCAGTACTGGTACCATTTTTCTTCGACAGCTACCGGATCGTATTTAGTGGAAAGAGACATATCGCCTGACTGGTTAATAACAGATTGAGGCGGCAAAATTACCTAAATAACCGTAAGGGGACAATCTGCTGACGGCCTAATTTTTCATTTCAGGGGGAGAATCCTACCTTTGGAAAAAAGCCTTACAACATGAGTATCAATGCCAACAATCCCTCATTAAAAAGCTGGGTAAACGTCCCGGAAGACTCTGGTTTTCCAATTCAGAACCTGCCCTTCGGGATATTCAGGACATCTTACCTGGAACCGGGCGCCGGGATTGCCATCGGGGAATACATACTCGATCTTACTTATCTGCACGAAAACGGATTTTTCAGTGAGCTGAAATTGCCCCGCGGTGTATTTAATCAAAAGTATTTGAATGATTTCATTGCACTGGGCAGGGAAAAAACAGGAAAAGTACGTAACCGGATCGCTGAACTGCTTTGGGAGGAGAATGCTGAATTGCGGGATAATAAGCCGGCGCGTGAGTTGGCGCTGATCCCGATGGCAGAGGCAGAGATGCTGATGCCCGTCAGCGTACCCAATTACACAGATTTTTACAGCAGTATTGAGCATGCGACCAATGTGGGGACCATGTTCCGGGACCCGGAGAATGCGCTCCTGCCCAACTGGCGTCATTTGCCTGTTGGCTATCACGGGCGTGCTTCTTCCATTGTTCCGTCCGGGGTGGCAATACACAGGCCGAAAGGACAAACCAAACCGCCTGAGGCTGATCAGCCGGTTTTCGGGCCTACGAAACGTCTTGATTTCGAGTTGGAGATGGCGTTTATAACGGGTAAGGAAAGCCGTTTGGGTAATCCTGTATCCACCCAGGAGGCTGATGAGTACATATTCGGATTTGTTATATTCAATGACTGGTCGGCCAGGGATATACAGGTATGGGAATATGTGCCTCTCGGGCCTTTTCTGGCTAAGAACTTTGCTTCTTCCATTTCACCATGGATAGTAACCCTGGATGCCCTGGAACCGTGCCGTGTGGAAGGCCCGGAACAGGAACCAGGTGTGCTGCCTTATCTCCGGTACGAAGGGAAGAAAAATTTTGATATTGAACTCGAGGTGGCTGTACGGCCGGAGGGATCGCAAGAGACCAGGGTCTGCCAGACTAATTTCCGGTATATGTACTGGAATGTGAACCAGCAACTTGCACATCATACGGTCAATGGCTGCAATATCCGGGTGGGGGACATGTATGCTTCGGGTACGATCAGTGGTAAGGATCCTTCTTCCTACGGAAGTATGCTTGAAATTGCCTGGAAGGGAACAAAGCCGGTCCGTATGTCTGACGGTTCGGAGCGTGTTTTTATCGAGGATGGTGATGAAGTCATCATGCGCGGATATGCAGGGCGTGACGGAGTGCGTATTGGGTTCGGGGAAGTCAGAACGAAAGTACTGCCGGCAAAATAACCGATTATGTCGACCATAACCATAAATCCTTCGGAAGTGCCGGTGCCGGAATTTCATTCCTGGCTGCTGGGTGCCATCGCACCAAGGCCCATTGCTTTTGCCAGCACGGTGGACGGACAGGGCCGTGTGAATCTCAGTCCGTTCAGTTTCTTTAATGTGTTTGGCGCAAATCCGCCAATACTGATCTTCTCTCCGGCGCGGCGCGGTCGGGACAACACCACCAAACATACCTACGAAAATGTAAAGGAGGTGCCGGAGGTAGTGATTAATATGGTGAGTTATTCAATGGTCGAGCAAATGTCCCTTTCCAGTACCGAATACGATAAAGGGGTCAATGAGTTTGTCAAAGCAGGTTTGACCCCTGTAGCCTCATCAATGATTACTCCGCCTAGGGTTGGGGAATCTCCTGCCTCTTTCGAATGTAAGGTAATTGAAATAAAGGAGACGGGAGAATCAGGCGGGGCCGGCAACCTGGTGATATGTGAGGTGCTGCTGGCTCATTTTTCAGAAGATATCCTGGATAAGGAAGGCCAGATAGACCCACAGCGGCTGGATGCGGTCGGACGCATGGGAGGCAGCTGGTATTGCCGTGCGCAGGGAGATGCCTTGTTCAGTATTCCCAAGCCACTAAGAACTCAGGGGATCGGTATTGATCAGCTTCCTGCCGCCATAAGAGAAAGTTCGGTGCTTACCGGAAATAACCTGGCCCGGCTTGCCAATGTGGAAGAAGTTCCATCCAAAATGGATTTACCAGAGGAGGTGGCACTAAAGTTGAAGTCATTGACTGGAAATAATGAGTTGCACGGCCTGGCCCGTGAATATCTTGAAAAAGGAGATACGTTACTTGCCTGGCAGATACTGTTGGAAGGGTCAAAATCCTGACGAACCGGCAATTTCTACAGGTTACTTTCAACTCTTAGCCCTTAAATGCGTTAATTAGGATAGACCAATTAATTTGAACAACTATGAAATACATTAAAGTCATTTTCACGCTTATGTTGGCAATAGGACTGATGAACCTGGCGAATGCCCAAAAAAATCAGCCGAGCCCGCCGGCCACTGCTTCAGGGACCATTGGTGATGCGAGTGTGGAAATAAAATATCATGCTCCTTCTGCCCGCGGACGTACAATTATGGGGGATCTGGTTCCATACGGGGATGTATGGAGAACGGGTGCCAATAATGCGACCACTATAACATTCGGATCAGATGTGAATGTGGAAGGCCAGTCACTTGCTGCCGGGACTTATTCGATGTTTACCATCCCGGGAGAGAATGAGTGGACGATTATCTTCAATAAAGTGGTGGAACAATGGGGTGCTTTCAATTATGATGAGGCCGAGGATGTTCTGCGTGTAACGGCCGACGCATCATCTACTGATGAATTCGTGGAAACTTTTAAAATTGACGTGGTTAGCGATGGGGTAACAATCGCCTGGGAGAATACCATGGTCAAATTTAATGTAAAGTAGAACCTTCCTGCTAGTGAAAAGAGGTGTCAGGAATACTGATACCTCTTTTTTGTTTTCCTTATTTTTTAGGAAATTATACCTGAATGAAAGATAAAACAATCATTGGCCGGAGTGATCGCATTGACCTTCCTGATCTTCATATGTTTAATCTGGAGGCGAAAATCGATACCGGAGCATTCACTTCAGCTATTCATTATCATCGCGCAGAAGTGGTGAGCATAGACGGAAAAAATGTTTTACACTTTACGCTGCTCGATCCCGAACACCCTGAGTTTAATGGCAAAAATTTTTACCTCGAGAACTATGAAATGCGCCATATCAAGAATTCGTTTGGTGAAAGCGAGGAACGATATATTATAAAGACCACGATCATTCTTTTTGGAAAGGCATATGAAGCTGAATTCTCCCTCAGTAACCGTGGGAACCTGAAATTTCCGATTCTACTGGGGAGGAAATTACTTGAGAAGGGATTTGTAGTGGATGTAAGCAGAAAGAATTTATCATACAAGCAAAAAAAACAAAATGAAAATCGCAATACTCTCAAGAAACAGTAATCTCTACAGTACAAGAAGGTTGATCGAAGCCTGCAAGGAAAGAGGGCACGAGCCCGAAGTGGTTGATCCGCTTAAATGCACGCTGGTAATGGAAAAGAATCAACCATCCATTTATTATAAGAACAGGCACCTTGATGATATTGATGCCATCATACCTCGTATAGGAGCATCTGTTACTTTTTACGGAAGTGCTGTTGTCAGACAGTTTGAGATGATGAAGGTTTTCACTGCTGTGGAATCCCAGGCGCTTATCCGTTCACGTGACAAATTAAGAAGCCTCCAGATTATGTCCCGGGCGGGTCTGGGTTTACCCAAAACCGTGTTTACGAATTACGCATCGAACCCGGAGGAAATTCTGCATGCATTGGGAGGCGCACCTGTTATCATAAAGCTGCTGGAAGGAACCCAGGGACTTGGTGTGGTGTTAGCCGAAAACAAAAAAGCGGCTATCAGTGTCATCGAAGCATTTAATGGCCTGAAAGCACGGGTTATTGTCCAGGAATTTATTAAGGAGGCGGGAGGCGCCGATATCAGGGCTTTTGTGGTTGACGGACAGGTTGTTGGTGCCATGAAACGTCAGGCCAAGGAAGGTGAGTTTCGATCCAATCTTCATCGTGGAGGAACCTCATCGGTAGTTAAATTAAAACGTGCGGAAAAAAGCGCAGCGATAAACGCTGCCAAGAAAATGGGACTCGGTGTGGCCGGCGTGGATATGCTGCAGTCATCAAGAGGTCCGCTTATTCTGGAAGTGAATTCATCCCCGGGTCTGGAAGGAATTGAAAATGCCACCAATCTGAATATTGCTGGCAAGATCGTGGAATACCTGGAGCGAAATGTCCGTGAAGTAAAGCGTATTCAGAAGGATAAGATCAATGCCTGATGCAGAAAATGATCATTGACGGAACGGAGATTCCCGCCGGTGAAAGTCGCCAGATAAATGCGCTTATAGGAAGGCTCCCAACCAGAACCCCGATCAATATTCCAGTTTTTGTGAGTCGTGCAAAAGAAGACGGGCCGTCCCTGCTTTTGCTTGCCGGAATGCACGGGGATGAAACAAACGGGATTGAAATTGTTCGGCGTGCAATAAAAACAGAACTGTTTCATCCGACCAGGGGGTCCGTCATCGCAATTCCGGTATTAAACGTCTATGGTTTTATCAATCAAACGAGGGGGTTACCTGATGGTAAGGACCTGAATCGTTCATTTCCCGGGGCGGTCAATGGGTCACTGGCCAGCCGTGTGGCTAATTTTTTATCAACGGAGATCCTGCCTCTGGTTGACTTCGGTCTTGATTTTCATACCGGCGGGGCGAGCAGAAATAATTTTCCCCAGCTGCGCGGAATGTTTGAAAATCCCAGAGAGCTTGAAATTGCGGAAGCCTTTTCTGCACCTTTTATGATAAATTCTCCATATCGGGAACGTTCGTTGCGAAAGACAGCCGCCCGGGCCGGTAAAAGTATTCTCGTGTATGAAGGGGGCCAGACCTTACGATTGCGGAAACAGGTGATTGACCAGGGGATGCTTGGAATACACCGGGTGATGCATCACTTTCATATGACTGAAAATGAGCCTGTTCCCGGGTCGCCCTCTATTCATCTTAAAAAAAGCCAATGGGTCAGGGCGCGTCATTCAGGCATGCATCACGCCAATATCAGGAATGGGGATAAGGTTCGCAAAGGAGAGATTATAGGCCTGATCACCGACCCGTATGGCCAGTTTGAAAAACGTATTAAATCACCTGTATCAGGGTATGTAATCGGCCTGAATAATTATCCGGTAGTTAATATGGGCGATGCACTCCTTCATCTCGGGCAGGAGTGATATCTTAATTTTTTAATATCTTTCGGCTATGAATGAAGATCTCCGTCAGCATTATGACCAGTTTCGAAAGCTACTGGCAGATGAATTTCTTCCGGTCCTCCAGCGTAAGATTGATCGCCAGGTTACTTTCCTGACTGAGATCAAGGGACTGCAGATACGGCTGTCCGAGAACCTTTCCGAACAGCCTGATCAGGCGAAGCAGGTCAATTTTGTTACGGGATATAAGGAAAAACTAAAGGCATCGATCCAGAAAAGGTTTAATATCGGTCCGCCTGCCAGTTTTGCAGAAGAGTTTAAATCCTACGACCGTGAACTTGAGCGATACCTGAGTACCATCCCGGATGTCGTGGTTCGTGCCCAGGAACCGGGCAGATTTAAATTGCTTAAAGAGGATAAGTTTCAGGTTAAATTCGCCAAAATTTTTAAGATTTTCTTTTTTCAGCTGAGCAAGATACCGTTTTCACTGGCCAATTCTTTTCGTAAGGTAAAAAAGAAGGAACATGCCTGGAAACACCGGATTTTTCTGCGCAATCTGACTGAATACTATCTTAAGGATGAATTATGTTACGATCTGCTTACCCTGAAGGATGCCGTATACCGTAAAATATCCTCCACGGCTATGGTGGCCTGGCAGAATGATGAATACATAGATGAAAACATGAGTCATTTGCTTAAGGGAGAGGGATCACTTGCACTTGATAAGGATGTTTTTCTGAACCTGGACGAGGCTATCGGCGAGATGGAAGCGCTTCGGGAAGTGATCTGCCAGAACGCCATTAAGATCCTCGATGAAATCTATAAGGATTATGAATATGATTTTGTCCGGACCGGAACGATCGAGCTCGCCAACCGGACATTTGATCAATCCCATCTTGACAAAGCGGAGGAGGGTACCAATAAGCATTACATGAAACATCATGAGGAGTGGCAAAACACCTTTTTGTTGCTCTCCGATGATTGGGGGATGGACATCGACCTGTACCTGATCATGTTTGGTACGATGCTCGAATACTGGTTATCTGTACGGCGGTTTGACAACCGGATCGATCAAAAGATCCTTGAGATGCTGGAGCCCTGGAAAGAGGAGCTTAAAGTGGGTTTGGAGCGATTGCAATCTGTAGGTAACAACCAGTTAAAGGAGACAATTGAAGAGCTGCTTGATTCGACTTCCGAATCACTCAGTGAAAAAAAGCTGGAAGAACTGAATGACCTTGTTCTGGGTCAGGACCTGCCTTCACTGGTAAATAACATAGATGCACAGGTTGATAAACTGTTGTCTTCCATTGATACCAAACGGGCCATTTCCAAAAACACCGAGTATATGGAGCCGGTTAAGTCGGGATCCTACAATATTATCTCACCTTACGAACTGATCAGTTTTGAGTCTTATCCGGAGTTACTGAAATCAACAAAAAAGGTCAGGGTACAGATTACTGAAAACCTGAACAAATGCCAGTCAAACGTGCTGTACCTTGGCCAGATCGTAAGCTTTAACCTGGAGTCAGCACTGGCCCTTTATGAAGAAGAGAAGCCGCAGAATGATCCCCGTCAGATAGCCACCGAGGGAATGGAACGAACCATGCGCCAGGTGAATGAACTGGAGGAATCATTTCTGAAACTTCAGAACCTGGTAGATGAAGACCTCCTGAAATCTGTTCGTACGTTCTTTGAACAAATTTCTGCATTTACTGATAACGAGAATATCCTGGAGATACGGATGCGTATTGTCAAAGGAAAGGCCTTGCACCAGGGGCAGCAGGTCAATCAGCGTTTTATTCAGAAAGTGCACACATTGCTGCCGCATTTTACGTCATTCGTCAAAAATTCGTACGTAAAGTTCCAGGACTGGTATACCAAACAATCATGGAAATATGGCTTTACCGAACAGAAGACGGTAATAACCGCAGAAGTATCGGATTTTCTTGCGGAATCGAAACTGGCCATTCAGCAGTTGCCATTCGTTTATCAGCGTCTTTTCTCCGGAGAATCACTGACAGATGAGAATTTCTTTGTTGGCCGTGAAGTGGAATTGCAGGAGCTTCATCGAGCCTACAACAACTGGACGAAGAGCCGGTTTGCTGCCACGGCGGTTGTTGGGGAAAAAGGAAGTGGAGTGACAACCCTTATTAACTTCTTCGAAAAGGAATTGGCTACCAGTGCCACAACCTACCGAATGAATATCACCGGAACGGTTCGCAACCGTGAAGACCTCCTGACTTTCATGAGTGAATCCCTGGATGAGTCATTTGAAGACCTGGCTCAGCTTCTGGAGTATCTGAAAAACGGGAAAAAGAAGAAGGTAATTATCATTGAGGGACTACAGAATGCGTATATGAAGCGCATTGGCGGGTTCGAGGCGGTTAGGGCACTGACTGAACTGATTGCCCACTCAAGTCGTGAGGTATTCTGGCTGGTGGCCTGTACGGCTTATGCCTGGTCATACCTGGAGAAAACAAACCGGTTAAATGATCATTTCGGCTATGTCATACGGTTGCGGGAATTCGATGATGCAACCATCAATAATATTATTCGGAAACGCCATAAGGTAAGCGGGTATAATTTGGAGTTTGCCCCTTCAGTAAAGGACCTTGCCCGTAAGAAATTTAACAAACTCACCGAGGAGGAACGTCAGAACACCCTGGAAAAGAGTTTTTTCAATGAGCTTAATAAAATTGCAAAGAGCAACGTTTCACTGGCCCTGAATTACTGGTTGCGCAGCACCAAGGAGGTGCGTGATGATGCTATTGTGATCAGTTCGCTGAAAGATCGTGATATGTCCTTTATGAATACAATTGAGGGAGATAAATTATATGGTCTTGCCGCCCTCATCCTGCATGAGGGACTGGATGAAACCAATTTTGCCAGGGCCATGAGTATCGGGCCACAAAACGCACGAGCCATTCTCCATCCACTTTATGAGGATGGAATCATTATCCTGGATGATGACGAGCAGTACGTGGTAAATCCGTTACTTTACCGTCAGACCATCAATCTATTAAAAAGCAGGAATATTATTCATTAAATCATGCGTCTACTCCTAATCGTCATATGTTTGCTGGCCACCCTGGTTACCCAGGCACAGGAAGTGCCCCAGGGAGTTTTGCTCGATACGATAACGGTAACGGCTGATACTGCCAGTACGGCATCCGGGGCCGGTGATGTGGTCGCCAGCGAATCTGAAGAGCGCGGGCCAATGTCGCCTGACAAAATACTTGAGCTGATCTCGTTCTGGAAGATCATTACGACGCTCCTGTTCCTGGTGGCAGGATACCTGGTTATCAGGTTCGTAACAGGCATTCTGAACCGCCTGGCCGAGCGCAGTGCCAAGTACCGCATTACGATTAAAGGATTTATCCCGATCATCCGGATATTCGGCTGGATACTGTTGCTGATCATCATCATTGGCGGGATTTTTCAACCGCAGATTGCCACGGTTATAACTGTAACCGCATCGGTGGCGATCGCTGTCGGATTTGCCGCCCAGGATATTCTCAAGAATATGTTCGGGGGCATTATGATCCTGTTTGACCGGCCTTTTATGGTAGGGGATAAAATTGAAATCGGAGATTATTATGGAGAGGTTATAGAGATAGGATTGCGAAGCACAAGAATTGTCACCCCCGGAGATTCCATGGTGTCGGTCCCTAATGGTGAAGTAATGATGAAGGCAGTTTCCAATTCGAACAGCGGTGAACCTAATTGCCAGGTAGAAGCAGAGATATTCCTTCCATTGTCAGCAGATACCCAGCGTATCCGTCAGGTGGCCATTGAAGCGGCCCAGGTTTCAAGATATATCTACCTTAATAAACCAATCACAGTATTATTCTCCAATGTAGTCAAGGAGAGAAGATCCTATCTGCGAATGGCCCTGAAGGCCTATGTATCTGATATCCGGAATGAAATGATCTTCAAAAGTGATATGACCGAAATCGTTATCAGGGAGTTGCTCGATAAAAAACTCATCGATCCTTCGGAACTTGTCTGATCACCACCAGCCTTTCCGCCTGAAATAGTATATCATGATGGCGACGATCACGAGCATGATTCCCAGCACAGTAAAATAGCCGTATTTCCAGTCCAGTTCCGGCATATTCTGAAAATTCATTCCATAAAGCCCTGACAGAAATGTGAGCGGGATAAATATTGTGGAAATAACCGTAAGTACTTTCATGACCTCGTTGAGCTTGTTGCTGATGGTAGTCATATACATGTCCATAAGGTTGGAGGTCAGATCCCGGTAGGTTTCGTAGGTTTCTATCAACTGTATAATGTGGTCGTAAACATCCGCCAGGAACTTGGATGTATTATCCGAGATAACGATATAATCATTTCGCATAAGTTGTGCAATCGCCTCACGAATGGGGTACATGGATTTACGCAGAAAGATCAGCTCCTTCTTTATGTCCTGCACCTTATTCAAAGTGGAAGATTTAGGGTCCAGGAATACTTCCTCTTCAAGTTCTTCAATCTGGTTTCCGATCGTTTCCATGACGACATAATAATTATCGACGATAGTATCCACGAGGCGGTAAAACAGGTAATCCACTTTTTTATTGCGGAGGCGGTTGCTGGAATCCTTCAGGCGTTCACGGAGACTTTCAAACAAATCCCCTTCCTTTTCCTGGAAAGAAATGATAAAATCCTTGCCCAGGATAAGACTGATCTGTTCGTATTCAATCTGATTTCCCTTTACAGTATTGAGTGCCTTAAGCGGGAAAAACAGGTGACCGTCATATTCCTCCAGTTTGGGCCGCTGGTCGGTATTCAGAACATCTTCCAGCAACAACGGACTGAGTTTGAAATGATTCCCGAGCTCCTGGATGATTTCCACATTGTGCAGGCCATCCAGGTTGATCCAGTTTCGTTTGTCAGGGTTTAACCGGTCCAGGATCTCTTTCGTATCCCTTGAGGTGTGTGATTCCAGTGTTTTTTCGTCATACTGGATCAGTTCTATTTCAGATTTCTCCGTTTTCTTCCTTCCCACATGGATGAGAGTGCCAGGAGGTAATCCTGCACGCATCTTGGCTTTGCTGCTCAGTCCCAGTGAAATCTTAGGTAAGTGAGGTAGATTCATTAGACGGTTTGTTTTTAAAGACTAAGGTTCGGTAAGGGAATGGAAATTCAATACCCTCTTTATCAAAGCGATCTTTGACACTTTTGTTCAGATCACATTTCATGATAAACCCATTCCTGGGAGAAGCGGCCCAGATCCAGGCACGCAGATTCACACTGCTGTCCCCGAAACTGATCACTCTGACCGGTACCACAGGCTGATCATTCTCAATTTCTTCTTCTGTACGGTGATCAATAATATCCGGGTGGGCCATGGCCTCTTCACGGATGATATCCATGGCTTTGTTAACATCTGAGTCATAACTAATCCCCATTTCGAAAAACACACATATCGTTTCTTCAACAATGCTTGAATTAACAATGGTCTCATCACTTATCACATTGTTGGGAATGATTATTCGCTTATTTTCAAAATTGCGGATAACGGTATGACGGAGGGTGATGTCCTCAACCGATCCCGTATTTTGCCCGACGCTTATGATGTCCCCGACACGAAAGGGCTTGAAAATAACTATAAAAATGCCCCCAATGATGTTAGCGAATGCCGATTGAGAAGCAAAACCCACAATTGCTGCCAGTACACCGGCACCGGCGAATAAGGTTACACCATACGCCCGCAGGCTTGGAATCTTGTAAAAGATTATAATGAATGCTGCCAGGAAGATAACAAAGCTTACCGCATTCTTGATAAAGTTGTACTTGGTCGGATCAACATTGATCAGTTCAGAGGCGGAATTAAAAAATTTGCTAAGCAGCAAGCGCAGGATGCGGGAAAGAATCCCTGCCACGAGCAGGACGACGCCGGCAAACAACAGGGTATTCAAAAGCGCTGAATCTTTAATCATCAGATAATTTTTGTTAAAAAATACGAGAAAAAATTTACCCTCACCCGAGTTGGCTTCAGGTTAAATTGATTCTTTTCACAAGAATATCAATTCTTCTTAAGAGATTTCAAACAATTTACGTGTTAGATCATTTATTTTGATTAGGGGCTAATCGTCGCTATAATTGTACCTTATTTGTCCTGATGGCATTAACCTTACCCGATATTAAGGCACCTATATCCTCTGAGATGGAGGAGTTTGAGGCTAAATTCCGTTCATCCATGAAGACGCACGTGCTTCTCCTGGATAAGATCATGGGATATATTGTGAAGCGAAAAGGTAAGCAAATGCGACCTATGTTTGTCTTTCTTTCGGCGGGTTGTTGCGGCGGAATCGACGAATCCACCTACCGGGGTGCGTCCCTGATCGAGTTACTTCATACGGCAACCCTGGTCCATGATGACGTGGTGGACGACGCCAACTACCGGAGAGGGTTTTTCTCGGTAAATGCCTTGTGGAAAAATAAGATAGCTGTTCTGGTCGGGGATTACCTGCTGTCAAGGGGACTGCTTCTTTCCGTGGAGAATGAAGATTATGATCTCCTGAAAATTGTTTCCCAGGCGGTGCGGATGATGAGTGAAGGAGAGTTGCTCCAGATGGAGAAAGCCAGGAACCTGGATATTACAGAAGCGGTATACTATGACATTATTCGTCAGAAAACTGCTTCGCTTATTGCCTCCTGCTGTGCTGTCGGTGCGGCATCTACCGGAAAGGACCCTGAAACCATTGAAACCATGCGTCAGTTTGGTGAAAAAGTAGGCATGGCCTTTCAAATTAAGGACGACTTGTTTGACTACGGGGATACTGAGGTGGGTAAGCCACTTGGTATTGATATCAGGGAGAAGAAGATGACCCTTCCGCTGATCTATGCCCTTCAGAAAGCGTCATGGACAGATAAGCGCCGTCTCATCAACATTGTCCGGCGACACAACGAGAATCGCAAAAAGGTGAATGAACTGGTAGATTATGTCCGGGAGAATGGCGGCATTGCGTATGCGAATGAAGTGATGCATCGCTATTACCAGGAAGCCCGTGAAATATTGCTCACCTTTCCGGTCTCTGTCTACCGTCAGTCCCTGCTCGATCTCGTGCAGTTTACCATTGACCGCCGTAAATAGGAACTGACCCGGATTCAGATGTACATGATTAATTGTCGCCTGAATAAGCCGACAGGAATTCCTCAACCCATTCAACAGGTAGTTTTTTCGCTATGATCTTCTTTTTTCTGTCAAGGATGTAGATGGTCGGTGTGGTCATTGCGTCGTACAAGGTGTAATATGGAGCAGTTTCGGTACGTGGTCCGTTTACAGTAATCCAGCTCAGCTCCATGTCCCTGATGTAGTCCTTCATTTTTACCATGGACGTATCCGTACTGACCGCAAATACCCCGAGATCAAATTTCTTTGAATCATAGATTCTGTCCAGAACAGGTGTCGCCTTTTTGCAATGACTGCAATCCGGGTCAAAGAAATATATCAGTGTAAACCGGTTGTTTACATCGTACAGGCTTTTTTTCTGCAGATTTTCATCAAGCATGACCATATTCGGGGCAGTTTTTCCAATAAGACTGCTGCGCAGCTGGTCAGAGAACTCCGAAAGGTTCTCTTTCAGCTGTGCATTGGCCCAAAAGTCCATCTCACCCGAGGCAAAATACTGATCATTGATATATACAAATAACTCGTCAAGCCCCATGATGGATGGGTTCTGATATTTAAGTGTAAGCATCCAGATCAGATACTGGTAGGTTTTTTCGTTGGCAGAAGCCTTTTTTGCCAGCAGGTCAATGGCAGGTTTCAGCGAATCGGGATGCTGCACAAACAACCGGTCAAGGTAACCATCCACCTTTTCACGGTAAAGAGGCAGGTTCAGGCGGAGGAACATCGGTTCGGCCAGGTCAAAATGATCCCAGTAATGATCCCGGTAGTATTGAAGCGTTGCCTCCTTACTGCCTTCCGGGGCGTTAACTGGTAATTGCGCTTTAAATATCTTCGCCAGAAATGATTCAGGATGTTGCTCAATGATCTCATTCTGATGTTTCTGAACACGCTGATTCAGCTCGGACATGGCGCTGCGGGCTTCCAGTCTCGCCGGCTCTGAAGCCGTGCTGTCCTGCAGCACCCGCATGAAGGGCGCTGCTTCCTGGTTGAGCTGCTGATTAAAGCGCATATCACTTAGAAATAATTCATTGTCATCACTGCCTTCCACCTGCATGTCAGCAAGATAATCCGGGGCTTTAGTGGTCAGGGTAAAAGTCTGATCATTATAAACGATAAAATCGAATATTCGCGTCTTACCTGAGGCAATGAAATACATACCATTCTCCAGTGGCTCCCCGCCCTGAAACCTGTAGTGGCCATCTTCCGAGCTCGCGGTATCCCGGACATAAGTCCGTTCGCCATAGAAGTTTCCCATGATCAGCACCGAATCCGGCTGACCCTGTATATTCACCATTATATCATACACCTGTGCGTGCGCCGGTGAAAAGACACCACTCAGGAGGAAACCAAATAAGAATATTTTAATATATTTCATGCTATTTCCGGTTCACAGCATCAATGATAGGCTGTAATTACCTTTCTACCAAAATTATTGGGAGTCTAGGTCTATATTAATACATTTGCCGATTATTCGCTATGTCGATCACTGTCAAAAATCTTACCAAAGTCTTCGGTCAGCAAAAGGCGCTCGACAACATATCCTTTCATGTTGATGAGGGTGAGATTCTGGGGTTCCTCGGTCCAAACGGAGCGGGCAAGTCAACCACCATGAAGATCGCCACCTGTTATCTGCCACCGACCAGCGGTGAGGTATTTGTGGAAGGTGTCAACGTAGTAGACGATCCGATCCGCGTCAAGAAACATATCGGCTATCTTCCTGAGCATAATCCATTATACCTGGAGATGTATGTTCATGAGTATCTTCATTTCACGGGCGGACTGTTTGGATTACGCGGGAAAACACTCAGGAATCGTACCGGAGAGATGATCGAATTATGCGGCCTGGAACGCGAACAAAACAAGAAGATCGAAGCGCTGTCTAAAGGGTACCGGCAGCGGGTAGGACTGGCCCAGGCACTTATCCATGATCCAAGCGTTCTCATACTGGACGAGCCGACTACCGGACTTGACCCTAACCAGATCGTGGAAATCAGGAACGTGATCAAAGAGGTGAGTGCCAACAAAACCGTGCTGTTCAGTACGCACATTATGCAGGAGGTTCAGGCCTTATGTGACAGGGTCATCGTCATAAACAAGGGACATATAGTGGCGGATGATAAGATTGAAAGCCTGAAGAATCAGCCGGTGGAAACCGTGGTGATTACGCTGGAGTTTTCGGAAAAGATTGATGAGGCACTGATCAGGTCAGTAGACGGTGTTCTCAGGGTTTCACACGTACGCGAAGGACAGTATGTGGTGGAGGCAGGCGCTGACCGGGATATTCGTCCCTCAATTTTTAAGCTGGCGGCCAGTCACAATCTGACACTTGTCGGTATGCGACAGGAAGAGGAGAATATGGAAAAGATTTTTCAACGCTTAACCAAGTCCGACACGTAGTATGTGGCAGGTTTTATCCAAAGAACTTAATACATTCCTTAATTCGCTGATCGCTTATATCGTCATCAGTGTTTTCCTGACCGGGATCGGACTGCTGATGTGGGTTTTCCCATCGACCTCCGTATTGGAATACGGGTATGCGGATATGGAGACCCTGTTCAGTTTCGGGCCCTATGTTTTTATGTTCCTCATCCCGGCAATCACCATGCGAATGTTTGCCGAAGAAAAGAAAGGCGGAACGATGGAGCTTTTACTGACCAAGCCATTGTCTGACTGGCAGATAATTATTGGTAAGTATTTCTCCGGCTGGCTGTTGGTATGCTTTGCCCTCATCCCAACATTGATCTATTATTTCTCGGTGTATGCACTGGGCGACCCGGCGGGCAACATTGATACGGCCGGAGTAATTGGATCGTATATCGGACTCCTGCTGCTGGGCGCCGTATTTACCTCGGTGGGGATACTGGCTTCTGCGCTAAGTAATAACCAGATCGTGTCCTTTATTATTGCTGTTTTCCTGTGCTTTCTGCTGTATTCCGGGTTTGATTCCCTTGCCTCAGTGGATGTCTGGGGACGGTCTTCGGTTATTCTCGAACAACTGGGTATCATCTACCATTACAATGCCATGAGCAAAGGCTTGCTTGATACCCGGGACATCATTTATTTTCTGAGCGTGATCGCGGTCATGCTGTTGATCACGCGTATAATACTGGGGAGCAGAAGATGGTAACACTGGAAAGCAGAAAACTGGAGAGTATCCTGAAGCTGGCCGTTGGCCTGGGCCTGGTTGTCCTGGTAAACCTGATATCGTCCTCCTATTTTCACAGGTTCGACCTGACCGAAGAACAGCGATTTACCATTAAGCCGGCTACACGGGAAATGCTTCGCTCACTTGATGACAATGTCTATGTGGAAGTGTACCTGGATGGGAAACTGAATGCCAGCTTCAAACGCCTTCAGCGATCCATTCGCGAAACCCTGGAGGAATTCCGGGTGTATTCGGACGATAAGCTGCAGTATGTATTTGTGGATCCGGGGGAAGCCATGAGCGAACAGGCCAGGAATGAATTTATGGCTGATCTGAACAGCAAGGGGATAACGCCTACAAGAGTGTACGAGGAGGAGAATGGCAACCGGACAGCCAACATGATTTACCCGGGTGCACTGGTTTCTTACGGTGGCATGGAGGAGGGGGTTATGCTCCTGCAGGGTAACCAGGCCGGAACTGCCGAAGAAAAGATCAACCGGTCAATCGAAGGAATAGAATACGCACTTGCCTCAGCGATTCATTCAATGACCAAAGTGGAAAGAAAGCGTATCGGAATGGTTCGGGGCCATGACGAACTGGATTCACTGGACACCTATTCTTTTGAACAGTCTGTCGGGAGAATGTACGATCTTGAGGAAGTTCGCCTGGTAAATCCGGTCCCTGCCACGGTAAGTGCCCTGGTAATTGCCAAGCCAACCCTTAAGTTTAGTGAAATTGAAAAATATTACCTGGATCAGTACCTGTTGAGTGGGGGGAAACTGATGTTGCTCCTTGACAAACTTCAGGCTAATATGGACAGTGCAAGCAATGAATTCAATTTTGCTTTTCCTTATGACATTAACCTGGATGATCAGCTGTTCCAATATGGCATACGCATCAACAATAACCTGATCCAGGATCAGTCGGCTTCGCCGTATCCGATAATCACAGGTACTATGGGAGACCAGCCGCAGATTCAGCTGATTGAATGGCCATTTTTTCCCGTACTGAACCGGTTTGGTGACCATCCGGTGACGCGCAACCTGAATGCGGTTTCAGGAAGGTTTGTCAGCACAATCGATACGGTAAAAGCGGAGGATGTAACAAAGATCCCGCTGCTGTTTACGTCGGACAATTCGAGATCCGTAACGGCTCCGGTGAAAGTATCCATTCAGGATCTTCGGCAGAACCTGACCCCGGAAATGTTGAATCAGAAAAATTTGCCGGTGGCCTGGCTGCTTGAGGGTCAGTTCACTTCCCTTTATTCCAACCGGTTCAAACCGAAGGGCGTTGACGAAAGCAACTTCAGAGAGCGGGCCGCTGAGGGTGCCAAGCTCCTCGTAATCGGCGACGGGGATGTCATCCGGAATGATATCAATCCCAGGACCGGAGTGCCTCAACCGCTTGGCTTTGATCCTTTCACCCAGCAGAATTACGGGAATGAGGACCTCCTGATCAACTCCCTGGCCTATCTCACAGACGAATCGGGTATTATTACGGCCAGGAACAAGGAAGTGGAAATACGTCCGCTTAATGAACTCAGGGTTTCGGAAGAATCTCTGAAATGGCAGATGATTAATCTGGTATTGCCCGTTGTATTGCTCATATTGTTTGGTGTGGGAAGGTATTACTGGAGAAGGAAAAAATATACGGGGTATCCTAAATCATGAAACAAAAGCAAAAGAACATACGACTTCTTACCCTGCTTGGCATACTGATCGCTGCCAACGCGGTGGTTATTTTGCTCAGTAGCGGGTCAGATGACGGCCTGGATGTTCCCCGTGATTTATTCTCCTACGAATCAACGGAAACGATTGACAGAGTGATAATAGGTCCGGATACGTTGACCTACGATGGAATTAATTGGGTTGTAAACGGGAAATATAAGGCCGATCCGCAGCGGGTGGAAGTGTTGTTTGCCATTGCCAAACAAGTAAAAGTACGCAGAAAGGCCAGCCAGGCTCAGCTTGATTCACTGAATCAATTGCTTGGTGAGAAAGGTGTTTCCGTAGTGTTATTTTCGGAAGGTGAACTGGTAAAATCATATAAAGTCTGGGGTGATGCCGCCCGGGGAATGACCTGGTTGAGGGAAGATGGAGGAGATATTCCATACCTGGTGGAAATCCCGGGGTACCGGAGTTACCTGGGTGGAATTTTTGAACTGGACCAGAATGGATGGAGGTATCCGATCGTACTGGACATAAACTGGCAAAACCTGCAATCTGTGTCGGTGGAATATCCGGAACGGGAGAATGCGTCCTTCGATGTGGTATTCCGTGACGGTAATTATGTAGTGGACGAACTGGATAGAACAGACAGTCTTCGGTTGACGGATTTTCTGGATGATCTTTCCCTTTTATACGTAAATGATTTTCTCTTTGCTGAAGAGGTGGAAGCGTTTGATTCCCTTTATCAGGACCAGGAGGCGCATATCGTCGTGAAGGACGTTGGTCAGAATAATTATGTGGTTGATATCTTCAGCCAGGTTCCCGGCACCAATGAAATACTGGTTCGCATTGACTCTGCAGAAACAGGTCTTGCGGATTACGGAAAAGTCAGGAAATTATTAAAACCGCGCGGTTTTTTCAAAAAGCAATAATGCGAAATCGCATTTCTTAAAAATGTTTTTATTTATAACTTTACCGAGTTTAAAACGAAGTCTATCCTAAAGCATCATTCATGAAGTTCATTGTATCCTCATCGGCATTACTTAAACAGCTTTCCAGCATCAATGGAGTCATCACCACCAATCCTGTAGTGCCCATTCTCGAGAATTTTCTCTTTGAGATCAATGAAGGCAAACTGGTGGTTACGGCCTCAGATCTGCAGACTTCCATGATCACTGAGCTGGAGGTGGAATCCAAAGAAAACGGGAATATTGCCGTTCCGGCCAGAATTCTCCTGGATACCCTGAAAAATCTCCCGGAACAACCGGTGACATTCAGCATTGATGAGGATTCGTACAGTGTGGAGATCAGCTCTGACAACGGTCGTTATAAACTTGCCGGGGAGAATGCCACAGATTTTCCCAAGGTGCCGAATGTGAGCGATGACTTCGCCGTGGATATGTCGACTGATGTGCTATCCAGTGCGATTAACAATACGATTTTTGCCACCAGTAATGACGAGCTCCGGCCTGCCATGACCGGGGTTTATATGAACCTGAGTGACAGCAATACAACCTTTGTGTCAACCGACGGGCACCGACTGATTCGTTACCGCCGGGTCGATATCGCTTCTGAAAACGGAAGTACGATCATTATACCGCGCAAAGCACTGAACCTGTTAAAATCAACCCTTCCGGCAGAGAATACGAATGTGACGGTTGAATTCAATATGTCCAACGCATTTTTCAAGTTTAACAACATCAAAATGATCTGCCGGCTCATTGATGAGCGTTTCCCGGATTATGAGAATGTTATTCCCGCTGAGAATCCCAATAAGATGATTATCGACAGGAATGAATTCCTTAGTTCGCTTAAGCGGATTGCCATTTACGCCAATAAGACCACCCACCAGGTGAGACTGAAAATTGCCGGAAGCGAATTGCAGATTTCCGCGGAAGACCTTGATTTTGCGAATGAGGCGAACGAGCGGCTTTCCTGCGAACACGACGGCAGTGATATTGAGATCGGGTTTAACGCAAGGTTTCTGATTGAAATGCTTAACAATCTGCATTCAGACAGGGTGTCTTTCCATTTGTCTGAGCCGAATAAAGCAGGGTTGATTATTCCTGAGGAGCAGGATGAGAATGAAGATATTCTGATGCTTGTGATGCCGGTGATGCTGAATAATTATGTTTAGGGATTAAGACTAAGACAAAGACAAAGACCAGGACAAAGAGAAAGAAAAAGATCTGGGGCTAAGACTTAGTGTATCCAGGGGACCATGTACAACATCAGGATTGGGGCTTCGAACAAAGGGAGCAGAGCCTGGATTCTTTAATGCCAACCGGGTCAACATCTCTGAAATAATTCTCGTATTTTAAGGCCTGTTATCATATCAGGGCTCATCACTATTTCCTGAGATTCATATGTGGATCTACATTCTCACATACTATACGATCTTGTCCTTACTGTCGGTGGTACAGGACACGTTTACTCCTTACGAAGAAACTATTCCCGGTTCAGCGATTGACCTTCAGATGGTGCCCGTGAAGGGGGGAACTTTTATGATGGGGGCGGCTGAAACGGAGCCGGGTTTTGATCCGGACGAGGCTCCACGTCACGAAGTTCATGTAGATGACTTCTGGATTGGCCGTTATGAGATCACCTGGGAACAATATGAAGCATTTGCCTACCGGACAGACAAGAATGAGGAATACACCTTTGAATCACTGGGTATAGACGGAGTATCGGCAGCCACCTCGCCGTATGTGGATATGAGCAACGGCATGGGTAAAAGTGGTTATCCGGCGATCGGAATGACACAATACGCGGCGGTAATGTTCTGTAAATGGCTAAGCGCCCGAACGGGACAGTTTTACCGTTTACCGACAGAAGCGGAATGGGAATATGCCTGTCGGGCAGGGGCTGAATCGGCCTGGTCATTCGGAGACGATGCTGCCGGTCTGGGAGAATATGCCGTTTATGAAGACAACAGCAACTACGTTTATGCACGTTCAGGCAGTAAGCAGGCGAATGCCTGGAATATTTATGATATGTCCGGGAACGTGGCGGAATGGACGATGGATCAGTATTCTCCTGATTATTACCAGCATTCTCCCGAGGCAAATCCATGGAACAAACCGGAATCACTATATCCACGGGTGGTGCGGGGAGGTTCATACAAAGATGAGGCGGCGGATTGCAGGTGTACGGCCAGGGCTCATTCTAGATCATCTTGGAAACGGCTTGATCCACAGATTCCGAAAAGCAGGTGGTGGCATACCAATGCATTTTTCGTCGGATTTCGTGTAGTCAGGCCACGAGTTCAGCCGGGGCCTGAGGAAATAAAGGACTTCTGGCTGGAGCCTGTTGAAGACTACGGGCAGTAGGGGAAATATTCATCGATTTTAGTAAATTGAGGAAAAATCCCTACCAAGAAATGATGAAGTACTCAGACAACCCATTCACCAGGAGAAAATTTGTCAAAGGATCAGCCCTGATGGCTGGCGGTGTTTTGATGGCACCGTGGTCAGCACCGGCCGGAGTCAGGGGAAAAAACCCTGTACTTAAACTGGCAGTTGTTGGTTGCGGAGGTCGCGGGACCGGGGCTATCCGGCAAGCCCTGCAGGCAGATCCAGATACGGAACTGGTTGCCATGGCCGATGCATTCCGGGACAGACTGGATGACTGCTACAACAACCTGGGCCAGATATTTGATGAGAAGCGGCTTAAGGTGACGGAATCTGATAAACATGTCGGCTTTGATGCCTACAAAAAGGCTATCGATCAGGCCGATGTGGTTATCCTGGCAACTACGCCGGCTTTCCGTCCGTATCACTTCCGTTACGCCATTGAAAATGGTAAGCATGTTTTTATGGAAAAACCGGTGGCTACCGATGCGCCCGGGATCCGGAGTGTGCTGGAAACAGGCCGGATGGCAAAGGAAAAGAACCTTTGCGTGGTGACAGGGCTTCAAAGGCATTATGAGACCAAGTACAGGGATTTGTACAAACGTATCCAGGATGGAAGTATCGGCAGGATAACCGGAGGCTCAGTATACTGGAACGGGGGTGGTGTCTGGGTCAGGGAAAGACAAGCTGGTCAGACAGAAATGGAATACCAGATGCGAAACTGGTATTACTTTAACTGGTTATGCGGGGATCATATCGTCGAACAACATGTGCATAATATCGATGTGGCAAACTGGTTTATGGGAGAATACCCGGTTTCAGCCCAGGGCATGGGAGGCCGGGAGGTACGTGACTACACGGATACGGGTCAGATTTTTGATCACCATTTTGTGGAATTTAAGTATGCGAATGGTGCAGTTATCTCGAGCCAGTGCCGCCACCAGCAGGGTTGCTGGAACCAGGTAAATGAAACCCTCCAGGGTACGGCCGGATCGGTAAATATGGGTCCGGGAGTAATCAGCGACCTGGACGGAAAGGCTCTATACCGTCACGACGGAGAGGAGGATCCGAATCCCTACCAGGTGGAGCATGATGAATTGTTTGCCGCTTTGCGTAAGGGTGAGGTGATCAATAATACCGAATATACGGCCATGTCCACCATGTCGGCCATCCTGGGAAGAATGGCTACTTACTCGGGTAACCTGATAACAATGGAAGAGGCCCTGAAGAAAGGCCAGGCACTGGTACCAGATGAATCGAAATGGGCATTCGATAAGAACCCTCCGGTAATGCCGGATGCGGATGGTAACTATCCTGTTCCAGTTCCCGGTAAGTATAACCCGTTTACAACCTGATAAAATGAAGCGCAGAAATTTTTTTAGAAATTCGCTTGTGGCCGGTGGTGCCCTGATGGCCGGTACCGGTGCGATGCAATCAGCAGCAGCCCGTAGTTCAGCCGGCTCTTTCACCATGAATTACGCCCCTCACTTCGGGATGTTTAAAAATTCAGCCGGGGAGGACCTCCTTGATCAGTTGCAGTTTATGTATGACATGGGGTTCCGGTCTATGGAGGACAATGGAATGAAAGGTCGCGAGACCGAAATGCAGGAAAAAATCGCCTCGAAAATGGCCAATCTTGGTATGCAAATGGGTGTGTTTGTGGCACATACTATCCATTGGACGGAGCCTAACCTGGCAGGCGGCGATACCGGCAAGCGTGATGAATTTCTCAACGATATAAGAACATCCGTGGATGTAGCCCGGCGTGTCAATGCAAAGTGGATGACGGTGGTGCCCGGGCATGTTGATCTCCGGAGGGATATGGGATATCAGATGGCCAACGTGATCGAATCGCTTAAACAGGCCTCCGGAATTCTTGAACCACACGGAATTACGATGGTGCTGGAGCCCCTTAATTTTCGGGATCACCCCGGATTATTCCTGAAAAAGTCTTCCCAGGCATTTGAAATATGCCGGGCCGTGAATAGTCCGTCTTGCAAGATCCTGTTTGATATCTACCATCAGCAAATACAGGAAGGAAACCTGATACCTAACATTGATGCTTCGTGGGAAGAGATTGCTTACTTCCAGATCGGTGACAATCCTGGACGCAAGGAACCAACCACGGGAGAAATTAATTATGGAAATGTTTTCAGGCATATCCATGAGAAAGGATATCGTAACATTTTAGGCATGGAACATGGGAATGCCAGGCCGGGCAAAGAAGGTGAGCAGTCGCTTATTCAGGCATACAGGCAGGTGGATGCCATGGTATAATTACCATTCCCAGCCAACGGTTGTCTGCCAGACGTAATCAGATCGCTGGGCTCCTTCCACCGGGCGGTTATCATAGTTCAGCGTATATCCTGTCTTAATGTAAAAATCAAGCGGCAGATCATATTTCAGATCAATCCGGAGATCGACACGCTGGCGTCCGCTCTCTGAGAGGCTTACATAATATACGGTATTACCGAGGAGGCTCAGGTCGCCAATATCATACAGGTTCACTTCAGTGCCAAGCCAGTATTCCTGTGATTCGCGGTCATTTTCATCATCCTGGTAATTTTCTATGTTTTGCGAGAAACCTGTCTGAACGCCCCAGTAAAGCTGATTAGACCGAACAATGTATTTACCAAGACCCAGGCGGAAGTTTGATCGCAGGTCAAGTAATTGTTCTGTATTGGAGAGAAAATCTATCTGAGCTATTACAAACCATTCTTTCGGGAGAATATACCTGAACGATACGTTACCGTCTGTTCGATGGATATCCTCCACATCATCCTGCGAACTGTTCAGGGTGTTTAGCGTGGCATCCAGTGACCATCGCTCCGCAAGATATCCGGCCCTGCTCCGAATGGTAAACTGTTGCTGGTTTCTTGCCCGGGTGAGCGTATAGCCGAGATCAATTCCGGCGTATAAACGGTCAAAGAATCCCGCGTCAACCCCTTTAAGGAATACCACATCACTCAACGCGATTACCTGAGACCCGCCTTCCTCCAGCGTGATCGTTATATTATCTTCACCCGAGGACTCAATAGTTCCATACAGACGTCTTCCGTCCGTCGTGGAAACAAGTAGCAATGATTCGGTATAAATTTCCTTTAACTCAATCCATTTCACTGTAAGGTCATCATCACTGTAGTCAGTTTCGATGGTCAGTACACCGCGGTCCATCGCTTTGATCTCCCCTACAATAACATCATCATTTTTGAAGATCAGTGAATCACGCTGTGCGAAGGCACCGGAGATATAACAGATAAATATTACCAGGAATAAGAACAGGCGTTTCAATTTCATAGGTCATTACGTTTAGGAACGAACATATCAATAACCACACAATGAGTCCTTGCTATGGCTGAATGGGGTGCATCGGAAGGAATGAATACGGTCATACCTTCCCGGACTACCTGTCGCTCTCCATCAACCTCCATCTCCAATTCGCCCTCGATAAGTGTTGACCATTGTTCATTGATATGCTGATGTTCCGGAAGTACGGCTCCTTTTTCCAGGCTGACACGGGTTATTGTCACCTGATCGGAATGAGTGATCCGGGCTGTAATTCCAGGAAATAGAATTTTTTCCTTTTGATCGGAGAATTTAATGAAGTGACTCATTGTGAATATTTTACGATTAAAATAATAAAAGCTGCTCAAGTGAACAGCTTTTGATTAAATTAATTGGGATTTTCCTGAAAGAGATGTACATCCCGCTGAGGAAAGGGAATGGAAATACCCTGCGCATCAAATTCTGTTTTAACCCTTTCATGGAAGTCAAAATAGAAACCCCAGTAATCCGAACCGGCCACCCAGGGGCGAACCTTGAAATTCACTGAGCTGTCCGCGAGTTCGCCAACAACCACCTGAGGTGCTGGCTCTTTCAGCACACGCTCATCGGAATTAATCATTTCCGTTAAGAGGTCCTTGGCTTTTTTGATATCATCACCATAACCGATACCAAATACCATATCCACCCTGCGTGTATCTTCGGCGGAGTAATTCTTAATGGCCTCATTGGAAATTTTTCCATTGGGTATGATCACCCGTACATTATCGGGTGTATTAAGTACGGTATTAAAAATCTGTATTTCCTTGACCGTTCCGGACATTCCTCCGCCTTCAATATAATCACCCACCTTAAATGGGCGAAGTGTAAGCAGGATCACACCGCCTGCAAAATTCTGCAACGTCCCCTGAAGGGCAAGACCAATAGCAAGGCCGGCGGCACCTACGATGGCTACGAAAGATGTCATCGGGATTCCGAGAACGCCAAGTACGCTCAAAATGAGCAGTACAAGTAGTATATTTTTGAAAAGACTTTTGAGAAAAGGCTTCAGGGAATCATCCATTTCCCGTTTGTCCATGAATTTGGAAAATCCATTTCCGAGAATTTTAATGATCCACAGTCCGATGACCAGAACGGCAATCGCCCCGACAAGAGCCAGTGCGTATTCAGCCCAGTTGATCTCGGCCAGGTAGTCTTTTGCATTGTCCAGATATTCCATAGTAGTCCAGTTATTTTTTAAGTACAACAAAAACAACCGCTACCTGTTCAGGTACGGAGTCTAATCCAACCGCTCAATCTGTGCTCCCAGGGCTTTCAGACGCGTATCAATGTTCTGATATCCCCGGTCGATCTGTTCAACATTTGAAATGATGCTTTCCCCTTCTGCCGACAACGCAGCGATGAGCAGGGATACACCCGCACGAATATCGGGAGAAGACATTTTGATTCCCCGAAGTGCCTGCTTCCGGTCCAGGCCGATCACAGTGGCCCGGTGAGGGTCGCATAAAATTATCTGGGCACCCATATCGATCAGTTTATCCACGAAGAATAATCGACTTTCAAACATTTTTTGATGTATAAGTACCGTTCCCTTGGCCTGTATGGCTGTTACCAGTACGATACTCAGCAAATCCGGGGTAAATCCCGGCCAGGGTGCATCAGCAACAGTCATTATTGATCCGTCGATGAATGTATCAATTTCGTAATGCTTCTGGGACGGAATGATGATATCATCGTTCTGAATGATCATCTGGATTCCCAGCCTTTTGAATACTTCAGGTATCAGTCCGAGGTGTTCCACTCCCGCGCCTTTGATGGTCAGTTCGGACTGGGTCATGGCGGCCAGGCCAATGAAGCTACCCACTTCGATCATGTCCGGCAAAAGCGTATGCTCTGTACCTCCCAGTTTTTTAACTCCCTCAACCTTCAGCAGGTTAGAGCCTATTCCTGAGATTTTCGCCCCCATCCGGTTGAGCATTTTACACAGCTGCTGAATGTAAGGCTCGCAAGCCGCATTATAGAGCGTGGTAGTTCCTTTTGCCAGAACCGCCGCCATCAGGATATTGGCAGTACCAGTGACAGACGCCTCGTCGAGGTGGATATACGTACCACGTAAGTCTGAAGCATCAATCGAATAGAAACCGTCTTTGCTTGAATAATTGAATTTGGCACCCAGGCTCTGAAATCCGATAAAATGTGTATCCAGTCGGCGCCGGCCGATTTTGTCACCTCCCGGGCGGGGGATTTTTGCTTTACCGTACCGGGCCAGGAGCGGACCGAGTATCATGATCGAACCACGAAGTGAGGCGGCTTTGGTTTTATATTCAGCCGTTTCAAGGTAATCAACATTGATTTCTTTGGCGGTGATTTTATAAGATTCATCCCCCAGTTTTTCCACGTCTGCACCCAGGTCGCCGATCAGTTCGATCAGTTTATTTACATCCCTGATATTGGGAATCTTGTTCAGCGTAACCGGCTCCGCAGTCAGGAGTGTGGCCGAAATGATCTGTAATGCTTCGTTTTTGGCGCCTTGCGGAATCACTTCACCTTTCAGGCGGGCACCTCCCTGTATCTTAAATGACGCCATTAATTTCTTCGTCTCCTGCGGTTGCTACTTCCTTTCTGCTTTCCGGACGACCTTCCCTTGCGCTGCTTGGTCTTATAAAGCTTTTCAAAGAGGTTATCCTCTTTTACCTTATCCAGGTTGATATCCAGTTTCCCGCCTGAAATATTCTTGATATTCTCCAGGATCACCGCGTCATCAATGCTCTCATTATTCCAGCTTGAGTAAAAGCTTTTCATGAGTTTCCCCATGTAAATAATAGCTTCTTCACGTTCCTGCGGGTCTTCTTTTTTCAGCGCTTCATTTACCAGCAATTCAATGTTACGGCCGTAGTGGCGGTAGCGAATCCGGTTGCTGACATAGGGCATGCGGTCGGGTTTGCGGCTCAGCACATCCTTTTCCGGCATTGGGTAGGGGCTGTCAATATCGAGGTCAAAATCAGCCATTATGTAGAGGTCATCCCAGAATTTCTGATTGGTTTCGTTCGTTTCCTTGACCGACGGAGCAATCTGCTTCATCAGCTCCACGAGCGTATAAGCCATGCTCGTACGCTTTTCCTTATCGTCCAGCGTTTTAATATAGGATACGATCTTTTGAATGTTTCGGCCGTATTCCCTGAGAATGATCTGGGTCTGGCTGGTATTATATTCCATTGAGGATGTGTTAATTGTCATGAATTTTCAGTTTAGCAAAACTAAGTAATAATGTTTTTTCTCCAAAGTCGTCAAAGTTTACCTTTGCTTTACGATTTGCACCACTTTCATCCATTTCCAGCACTTTGCCGAAACCGAATTTAGGGTGTTCCACCTTCATTCCCGCTTTCAGGTCCGAGGTATCACTCGGAGCGAAATCAGGTGAGGGAGAATAATTTGATTTTTTTGTGACCGGCTGTGACCGGGTTGTTTTTCTGATGCCGCTTACAAGATTTCTGGCATACCCGCCGTTGCCTGCAGAATTTGTTTCGCCCTCGTCGGGGGACGGTCGGGAGAATTTTCGGCTGACACGAATGTACTGCGGGTTGATCTCTTCGAGGAACCGGCTGGGTTCGCAATTCTTCAGTCTGCCAAACCGGTACCTGCTCAGTGCATATGACAGGAACAGCTTTTCCTGGGCACGGGTAATGGCCACATAAAAAAGACGCCGTTCTTCCTCCAGGTCGGCCCTGCTGCTCAGCATCATTTGTGAAGGGAACAGGTCTTCCTCCATTCCAACGATGTAAACATGACGGAACTCCAGCCCTTTTGCCATATGGATGGTCATAAGTGTAACCTTGTCCTCGTCGTCATCATTATCCTGATCAACACCGGTAAGAAGTGCCACTTCCTGCAAAAAGGCGCCCAGGCTCTTATCTTCTTTTTCTTCATCATCGGTAAATTCCTTGACCGCGTTGAGAAGCTCCATCACGTTCTCATAACGATTGAGTCCCTCTACTGTCTTGTCAGCATAAAGCTCCCGCAGAATTCCCGACGACTTGGCGATCTGGCTGGTTGCCTCATAGGCATCCTGTTTTTTAACTTCCAGCTGAAACCGCTTGATCATGGTCACAAAATCACGAACCGCATTGGCACTTCTTCCGGGCAGGAAGGAATGTACATTCTCCAGTACCTCCCAAAGTGATATTCCATGGTCATTGGCCGCAACGATCATTTTGTCGACCGAGGTATTTCCGATCCCGCGCTTCGGGTAGTTAATAATACGTTTGAAGGATTGTTCGTCGTTGGTATTGATGGTAAAGCGC
Source organism: Bacteroidia bacterium (assembly GCA_030432655.1). Taxonomy (GTDB): domain Bacteria; phylum Bacteroidota; class Bacteroidia; order Cytophagales; family Cyclobacteriaceae; genus JAUILA01. The sequence continues at coordinate 24,483 of JAUILA010000019.1, read as the reverse complement.
AGGTAGGCCATCAGGTCCTTGATTTCCTTTCGCTGGTAAAAGGACAAACCTCCGACAATTTTGTACTTAATGTTCATCCGCCTCAGGGCTTCTTCAATCGCCCTTGACTGGCTGTTGGTCCGGTACAGGACGGCAACTTCATTATTACGGATCTGGTATTGCATCTTTTCCTCAAAGATGGAGGAAGCCACCAGCTTGCCTTCTTCATTGTCTGAATTTGCCCGCAGCAATTCAATGAGTTGTCCGTCGTCGTTATCCGTCCATACACTTTTCTTTAACTGGGCTTTATTTTTCTCAATGACGGAATTTGCGGCGCTGACAATGGTTTTGGTCGAACGGTAATTCTGTTCGAGTTTGATGGTCCGGAGATCCGTATAGTCCTTCTCAAAGTTGAGGATATTCTGAATGTCAGCTCCCCGGAATGCGTATATACTTTGAGCATCATCTCCAACAACACAGATATTCTGCCTGACGGCCGACAATTTTTTTGTAATCAGGTACTGTGAAATATTAGTATCCTGGAACTCGTCGACCATGACGTAATGAAACCGCTGCTGGTATTTGTTGAGCACATCCAGGTGTTCGCGGAAAAGTACGTTTGTCTGGAACAGCAGATCATCAAAGTCCATGGCGCCAGCCTTGAAACACCGCTCGGCATAAATTTTATAGATTTTTCCCAGTTCAGGCCGCATATTGCTTTCGTCATCGGCCCTGAATACCTGGTTGGAAAGGTAGGCTTTCCAGGAAACCAGGCGGTTCTTGGCCCCGGATATCCGGTTGAAAACGACATTCGGCTTATAGATTTTATCGTCGAGATTCAGTTCCTTTACGATCGATTTGATCAGGGATTTTGAATCGTCTGTGTCGTAAATGGTAAAATTGCTCGGATAGCCGAGCCGATCGGCTTCTGTACGAAGAATGCGGGCAAAAACGGAGTGAAAAGTACCCATCCAGAGGTTACGGGCTTCGTTGCCAACCACGGATTCGATCCGGTCCCTCATTTCCCGGGCGGCTTTGTTGGTAAATGTCAGTGCCAGGATGTTGAAAGGATCCACATTTTTGTGGTCCATCAGGTAGGCAATGCGGTAGGTAAGCACGCGGGTTTTACCGGATCCGGCGCCCGCGATTATCATTGTTGGTCCTTCCGTGTTTACAACCCCCTCGTACTGTGGCTCATTCAGACTCTTCAGATATTGCATTCGCGTGTAGTAAAACTATGGCAGGTACTCACAGGTACTCATAAAATTATGAATAAATCGGCGATTGCCAATTTAAATGCTTTCATAAAAACGGCAACCACAAATATACTACCTTTGCGGCATGATCGAGCTTGATAATGTGATTTTATCCGATGATGTTCGCGAACAGTTTTTTGTTTGTGATCTGGAGAAGTGCAAAGGTGCCTGCTGTGTAGAGGGTGACCTTGGGGCACCGCTTCTGGAAAGCGAACTGGAAACGATGAAAGAGATTTATCCGGCGGTGGCTCCTTATCTTTCGCGGGAAGGGCGTGCGGAGATTGAGCGTCAGGGCACGTATGTACTGGATGAAGACGGAGAATACAGCACCCCTACCATCGACGGAAGGGAGTGTGCTTACGCCATCTACGATACCAAAGGAATACTCAAGTGTGGAATCGAACAGGCGTATAATGATGGAAAAGTTGATTTCAAAAAGCCTGTAAGCTGTCATCTCTATCCCATTCGCATTACGAAATATTCAGAATACGAAGCAGTCAATTATGACCGTTGGCACATATGCAGTCCTGCCTGTTCGCTGGGTCGCGAACTGTCGGTGCCCGTGTATAAATTTCTGAAAGAAGCACTTATCCGGAAGTACGGGAAAGACTGGTACGACCGGCTGGTTGACCTGATTGAAAACGACCCGGAATCTACAGGTCGCTGAGGTCGAAGGTCTCCATAAATTTTGTTGTAAAGTCTCCCTTTTTGAAATTCTTGTCATCCATCAGTTTCAGATGAAACGGAATGGTGGTGTGAATCCCCTCAATAACAAACTCACTCAGCGCACGCTTCATACGGGTAATGACTTCTTCCCGGGTCTGACCACTTACGATCAGTTTAGCAATCATTGAATCATAATTGGGAGGGATGGAGTAGCCTGCATATACATGGCTGTCGATTCGTACGCCATGACCTCCGGGGAGGTGCAGGTTGGTAATTTTACCGGGAGACGGGCGGAAACCGTTTCTGGGATCTTCGGCATTTATCCGGCACTCCATGGAAAATAACTTGGGAGTGTAGTTCTGTCCAGATATCTTAATGCCTGCCGCTACTTTGATCTGTTCTTTGATCAGGTCAAAATCAGTCACTTCTTCTGTGATAGGGTGTTCCACCTGGATCCGGGTATTCATTTCCATGAAATAAAAATCCCCGTGCTTGTCAACCAGAAATTCCACGGTTCCGGCGCCTTCGTACTTGATGGCCTCGGCACCACGAATCGCAGCTTCGCCCATTCTTTCACGGAGCTTGGGTGTCATAGCGGGAGAAGGGGTTTCTTCCACGAGTTTCTGATGACGTCGTTGTATGGAGCAATCACGTTCCGACAAGTGGCAAACCTTACCGTTTTTGTCGCCTACCACCTGAATTTCTATGTGGCGCGGTTCTTCGATAAATTTCTCCAGGTAAAGTCCGTCGTTTCCAAAAGCGGCACCAGCCTCCTGGCGGGCATCATCCCACGCCTTTTTAAAATCCTTTTCGGTTTTTACAATACGCATTCCTTTGCCACCACCACCGGCGGTAGCTTTAAGGATAACAGGATATTTGATCTTTTTAGCCAGTTTAATACCCTCTTCCATGTTTTTAAGCAACCCTTCCGAGCCCGGGATAGTAGGTACACCGGCTTTTTTCATCGTGGCTTTAGCTGTCGCCTTGTCACCCATCTGGTCAATCATATCCGCGGAGGCACCAATGAATTTGATCCCGTATTCTGCACATACGGCGCTGAACTCGGCATTTTCTGCCAGGAATCCATAACCCGGGTGGATGGCATCTGCATTGGTGATTTCGGCAGCGGCAATGATATTGGGAATATTCAGATAAGAATCCCGGCTTGGTGCTTTTCCGATACACACTGCTTCATCGGCAAAACGGACATGAAGACTGTCCTTATCTGCTGTGGAGTAAACGGCTACCGTGTTAATATTCATTTCACGGCATGTGCGGATGATCCGCAGTGCAATTTCTCCTCTGTTCGCTATTAATATTTTATTGAACACGATTCTGGGAAGGGTTTATGTTAGAAAAATCCGTTGATCAGGATGGGTCGATTAGGAACAGGACCTGGTCGTATTCAACGGGTGAAGCATTGTCGACCATTACCTTTACAACTGTACCTGAAACTTCCGATTCGATTTCATTGAATAATTTCATGGCTTCGATAATACAGACCGGTGAGCCTGCTTCCACTTTGTCACCAACACCAACAAATGCTGGAGAATCCGGGTTAGGTGAACGGTAGAATGTTCCGATCATGGGAGACTTAATCTCAATATAATTGTTACCCGATTCTCCGGAATCCGCTTTACCACCTTCTGCTGCCGGAGCAGTCGCCGTCGCAGCTGCCGGAGCAGGAGCAGGCTGGGCTTGAGGTGCCGCCGCGACCGGAGCCGGGCTGTCAGCGATCGCACGTACCTGATCCGGTTCACGCTTGACTGAAAGCTTAAGTTCTTCCGTTTCAATATTTACCTCATTCAGGCCACTTTTTGAAATAAAGTCAATGAGATCTCTGATTTCTTTGGTTTTCATAGCAATTAAGTTTCAAGGTTGACTGGTTATTCTTTCACCCGCTCTGAATATGAATTCGTTCTGGTATCTACTTTGATTTTATCACCTTCATTAATAAACAAAGGCACCTGGATCTCCGCGCCCGTTTCCATGGTAGCCGGTTTGGTGGCGTTGGTAGCCGTATCACCCTTTATGCCAGGCTCTGTATAGGTTACCGTTAACTCCACAAACGGAGGAAGCTCCACGCCCAGGACCTGTTCCTTTTCTGCATGATAAATGACTTCCAGTTCCTGGCCGTCCTTGATCAACAGCGGATTATCGATAAGGTTTTCCTGTACGGAAATTTGTTCGTACGTAGAGGTATCCATCACGTGATATCCCAGGTCATCTTTAAAAAGGAACTGGTGGGGGCGACGTTCTACCCGTGCTGTGGTCACTTTATGACCAGCACTGAAGGTGTTTTCGATTACTTTGCCGGTGGTAAGGCTTTTGAGTTTTGTGCGAACGAACGCAGGTCCCTTTCCTGGTTTGACATGCTGGAACTCCACGATAGCGTAGAGATCATTGTTATATTCAAGACAAAGACCATTTTTGAAATCGGCCGTTGTTGCCATATTCTTACGTTTCTTACTAAGTTAATAAATCAATCCAATATTACCGCTTACTTTGAATCGTAAGCCCAGCGCACGTACATTGCGCCCCATGTAAAACCACCGCCAAATGCAGCTAAAACGAGATTATCACCTTTGTGCAGGTATTTTTCATAATCCCACAGCAGGAGGGGGATAGTGCCACTTGTTGTATTTCCGTATCGCTCGATATTCATCATCACTTTATCGTCCGTTACACCCATCCGGCGGGCGGTAGCATCAATAATACGCTTATTTGCCTGATGAGCAACCAGATAGTTGACATCGTCGGCATTCAGGTCATTGCGCTCCATAATCTTTGCGGCATAATCAGCCATATTGGTGACGGCAAATTTGAAAACGGTAGCTCCGTCCTGTCGGGCAAAATGTTCGCGGGCCATTACCGTTTCCACCGTCGCGGGATAACGGCTGCCTCCTGCCTTCATGTTCAGAAATTCTGCACCGGCTCCGTCTGCCTTATGAATGAAATCCATAATACCCACTTCCTCTTCAGTTGGCTCAAGTAATACAGCACCGCCACCATCGCCGAAGATAATACACGTGGTGCGATCGGTATAATCAATAATTGACGACATTTTATCGGCGCCTATTACAATCACCTTTTTGTAACGACCTGATTCAATAAAGGTAGCGCCGGTAGACAGGGCATAAATAAACCCTGAACAGGCAGCGCCGATGTCATAGGAGAATGCATTTACTGCACCAATTTCGTCCGAAACAATATTCGCCGTGGCCGGAAATACCATGTCAGGCGTAACCGTTGCGCAAATAATGAGATCTATTTCTGCCGGATCCGTATTTGTCTTTTCAAGTAATCCTTTAGCCGCTTTGGCCGCCAATACCGAAGTTCCCTGCCCTTCGCCTTTCAGAATACGCCGCTCCTTGATTCCTGTTCTGGTTGTGATCCATTCATCACTGGTTTCCACCATGGTTTCCAATTCTGCATTGGTCAGTACGTAATCAGGAACATATCCCTGTACTCCCGTGATGGCTGCGCGTATTTTGCCCATAATTATTGGATTTTATTCGCTAAAGTTTTCTTTGATTTTCATATGGATATTGGTGTCAGCCATTCTATGGGCCAGGTTTACCATATTTTTGACCGCCATCGGACTGGACATACCATGACCTATCACCACGTTTCCGTTGATGCCAAGTATGGGACTTCCACCGATTTCTTCGTAATTAAACCGGTCGAAATATTCATCCTGGATATTCCGGCTGTGAATCATGTCATAAAACGACTCGGCGAGTTTGAGAATGACATTTCCGGTGAAACCGTCACAAACGATCACATCCGCTTTATCATTAAAGACATCCCTGCCTTCAATGTTACCGATAAAGTTAATTTTTTTGGAGTATTTGAATAACTGATGGGCTGCCTGGGTAAGCAATGTCCCCTTTTGCTCCTCTTCGCCCAGGTTCATCAGGCCGACTTTGGGATTGTCAATATCAAATACATGTTTGGCATAAAGGGTGCCGATCTCACCAAACTGGAAAAGAACATCCGGTTTGCAGTCAGCATTTGCACCGACATCCAGGATCACACCAAAACCGCCTGCTTCTTTGGGAACAATTCCGGCAATAGCCGGACGAATGATACCCTCAATGGCCTTAATGGTAAACATGGCACCGACATGCATGGCACCTGTATTCCCGGCACTGCAGAATGCTTCCACCTGCTTTGTTTTAAGCAGGCTGTAACCTACCGGTATACTTGCTTTTGGTTTCTGTGAGAATGCCTTGACCGGGTGTTCGCCCATGTCAATAATATCAGGGGCATGGACTACCTCCATCTGTTTGTCGTCAATTTCAAATTGCGACAGTTTTTGCCTGATTACCTCCTCATCCCCGACGAGGACGAGGACGTCGTTCTCAGGTATTTCCCTGGCAGCCAATCCTGCCCCCTGCACGACTGCATCGGGGGCAAAATCTCCGCCCATTGCGTCAATTGCTATTCTCACAAAGACGTTTTCTTAGGCCAGTACTTCCTTCTCCATTACTACTTTACCTTTGTAGTAAAGCTTGCCTTCGTGCCAGAAGGCCCGGTGAGGAAGATGATGTTCACCCGTTGTCGGGCAAACCGCCAGATGCTTTGCTTCAGCTTTGTAATGCGTTCTTCGCTTGTCCCTTCTCGTTTTCGATGTTTTTCTCTTAGGATGCGCCATGGCTGTATTTTTTTCTAATTAATTATTCAAGTCTTTAAGTTTGGACCATCTGGGATCAACAGAGTCATCTCCATCATCCTCCTGATCTCCGGAACCCTCAGAACGATAAATAAGTTCGTCCTCTTCCGACTCGTCCAGGTGATCCGGATGAATTTTCCGCATCGGAATCGCCATACACACATATTCGTAAATCAAATGCGTCAGGTCGATCCGCTGAGTATTCCTTGTGATCATGTAAAGATCCTCATCCAGTTCCTCTTCCGATTCACCGTATTTATACATGATCTCCTTATTCTCCTCCACCTGGTAGTCAAACGGCTTCAGTGTCTTGTCACATTCCAAAGGGATCGTAAGAGACAAATGCATATCCACCTGAATCATACGTTCTTCCTTCTCCAGGATGACTTCCACACGGCCGTTGCCCTTTTTAACAGGGCTATTCTCAAAAGCTTCAAAGAAGGCATCATTCACGTCAAAGTTGTACGTGTGCTGCCCGTTCCTGAGCTTGAAAATGTCTATTTCGTACCTCGTGTCCGTTTTCACTACCTTTCCCTCGTCGGAATTAAGGTTGCAAAGTTAATAATATTAATGAAATTTCTCACAAGAATGGGAGAATAAAGAAATGGCGTCAGCGGTCATACGCTACATGTATTCCCGGAATACGGTGCGCTTCAATTCCTGTTCATCGATTTGATGAATATTATCCTTTAGGAAGTTTACCACGATTTTCTTAAACCCGAGCTTAATGGCAATATTATGGCAGAACAGCAGTTCGCTGTCAAAGATCTTTTTGTCCACCATCATCAGGTCGATGCAATTGATCAGGTAATCGTACCGCTGATTATCGGACAGGGCGCCGAATGATCCGATAGGTTCCGGATCCCTGATCAGCTCCTTGACCCCTTCCTGCGGAAAGTTTCTCCTGTCAGCCAATGCATAGATCATATCTCTTTCCGTATCGGAAAAATGTTTATCGGCCTGTGCCAGCTGTATAAGAATATTTAATTGTTTGCGGGTAACGATGTCCATTAAAAATTACTTTGAATGGGTTAGCAGTTGGACAAATCAAATACAAGTGTTACACACTATTGAATATCTCGATTGGTAAATATAAGGTTTTTAATGAGAATTCAGCTAAGACGTAATTTCTTTCGTGTTTTTACACGTTTTCTTTCCTGTTTTTAATGATATCGAGTGCCGTGAAGACGGCCGCCCGCATGGAATTTTCGTTCGCTTCGTTCTTTCCTGCCAGGGAATAGGCGGTTCCGTGATCAGGAGAAGTCCGGATCACAGGCAGCCCTGCGGTGAAATTTGTTCCTTGCTGAAATGTAAGGGTCTTGAAAGGGATCAGGCCCTGGTCATGATACATGGCCATGATGGCATCATAGCGGGTATGCTCCCCTTTTCCAAAAAATCCATCGGCAGGAAACGGACCAAACAGCAGATGCCCGTCTTCTTTCAGTTTTTTCATGACGGGCCGGATGACTTCGTCTTCCTCTTTTCCTAAAAGTCCGTCTTCCCCTGCATGCGGATTCAGACCGAGTATTGCCACCCGGGGTTTGTGCAATCCGAAATCATTTTTCAATGAGTGGAGCATGATAGACAGTTTGCTTTCCAGAACGCCCCTGGTCAGGGAACGGGAAACCTTTTGCAGCGGCATGTGTCCGGTTGCCACCCCAATCTTCATTGTTTCGCTTACCATAAACATCAGGCTGTCACGCACGCCAAAGGTGGAGGCAAAGAACTCGGTATGACCGGGAAATTCAAAATCCTTCTGCTGGATATTCTTTTTGTTTATTGGTGCGGTGACCAGCGCATCGATGGCCCCTTCCTTTAAGTAGTTTGCCGCCTCCTTGAGAGCCAGAAAAGCAGCCTGGCCTCCCTCAGGCGTCACTTCACCTACACTGATGGGCATCATTTCGTCCCAGCAATTCACTACGTTCACTTTCTTGTATATCAGTTCGCGGCTGTTATTCTTCACCTGAGCGTAATTGAAGTGTTGTTCTTCCATGGCCTTGCGGTAGAATGCCAGTACTTTGGTTGACCCGAATATTACCGGCGTAAATAGCTGCAGTATGCGGTTATCGCTCAGGGTTTTGATAACAACTTCAGGACCAATGCCATTGATGTCACCCAGCGTGATTCCAATAACCGGTTTATCATTTTGTTTGGAGTGGCTGCTCATTTTATTTTATAACTTTACCAGCGGTGGTAATGTGCGCCGGCCTTCTGACGCCTGCAAGTTACAGGATTTTCACGCTTTCAAAAACAAATGGTACGTCCAAAGAAACACCTGGGTCAGCATTTTCTGCGCGACAGAAATATAGCCGGAAAGATCACTGCTTCGCTTACCGGACACCTTAATTATAAGCGAGTGCTGGAAGTCGGACCAGGAACCGGTGTGCTCACTGAATTTCTCATTCACGATTATCCTGACCGCCTCACACTGATCGACCTGGACCGCGAATCAGTCGACTACCTGAAGGAACATTATCCCGGGCTTCGTGATCAGATAATATATGGTGATTTTCTGAAGATTGAGCTGGATAAACTGATGAAGGAAAATTTTGCCCTGATCGGAAATTTCCCTTACAATATTTCGTCACAAATATTTTTCAGAGTACTTGATCACCGGGACATGATCCCCGAAGTCGTTGGAATGATTCAGAAGGAAGTGGCCGACCGGCTTGTTTCACCGCCGGGCAATAAGCAATATGGCATTCTCAGTGTCCTGTTACAGGCCTGGTATGACCTGGAATACCTGTTCACGGTCGAGCCGGGCGTGTTCCACCCGCCGCCGAAGGTGCGTTCGGCAGTTATACGCTTGCAACGCAATGAAAAGAAGGTACTTGGATGTGATGAGGAGCTGTTTACCCGTGTGGTTAAACAGGGATTTCAAAACCGCAGGAAAACATTGCGTAACGCATTAAAACCGTTAAATTTACCGGCTGCTGAAACCGGGCATTCCATTTTTGGGCAGCGTGCGGAACAACTTTCAGTAGACAATTTTGTTGAACTCACAAACTTAATCTCATCGTGGAGCAGATAATGGAATTTGAATTATCGCGGGAGTACTTTGAGCGTCTTCGTGAAGCGGTATCGGAGCAGGATGAGCAGTTTATCCGTGGCAGTCTGGACGGGGTGAATTCTGCGGATGTGAGTTCACTATTGCATGAACTCAATACGGAAGAATCCAAATTCATAATTAATCTGCTTGACCCTGAGATCAGGGCGGACGTCATCAATGACCTGGATGAGGACATCCGCGAGAAATTTCTCAGGGAATTTGGTGCATCGGAAATAGCCGAGATCGTTAATCATCTTGATTCCGATGATGCTGTGGATATCCTGAATGAATTGCCGGTTAAGGAACGGGAAGAAGTGCTGGCAGGTATTGATAATGCCGAAAAGGAAGCAAATATCCTTGATCTGTTGCGATACGATGAGGATTGTGCCGGCGGGTTAATGGCTAAGGAGCTTATTAAGGCGAATGTCAACTGGACCATTGACCGTTGTATTGAAGAGATCCGGCGTCAGGCAGAAAATGTGGAGAAATTATTCCAGATCTACGTGGTCGACAATGAGGACAAGCTGATCGGCCGGGTTTCTCTCAAACGTATTATTCTTACAACCAACGAACGGCGTGTGGCCGATATTTATGATCAGGATGTCGTGTCGGTGGAGACCTACATGTCGGAAGAGGAAGTGGCCGTGCTTATGAGAAAATACGACCTGGAAGCCGTGCCTGTCGTAAATGTGCAAGGCAAACTGCTTGGGCGTATTACCATTGACGACGTTGTGGATGTGATTACAGAACTGGCGGAAGAAGAACGCCAGATCATGTCGGGTATTTCTGAAGATGTCGAGGAGGATGACTCTGTATGGATGCTAACCCGTGCGCGCTTACCCTGGCTGATCGTGGGAATTCTGGGTGGCTTCATTTCCGCTAAATTTATTGGTGTTTTTGAAGAGGACATCCTGCGGCTTACGGCTATTGCCTTTTTTATTCCGTTAATACAGGCAACCGGGGGGAATGTGGGAATCCAATCGTCTTCCATCGTTCTGCAAAGCCTGGCCAATCGGTCCGCGTTTTCCGATCGTCTCGGGAAAAGGCTGTTCAAAGTATTTATGGTAGCCGCGCTGAATGGCTTCATGCTGGCGATCCTTGTTTACGGCTTTAATATGATTACGGGCGGTGAAATGCAATTGTCCATTGTGGTATCGGCCGCCTTGTTTGGAGTGGTACTTGTTTCTTCCTTCATGGGTACCATTACCCCACTCATCCTCGATCGGTTTGGACTGAACCCTGCACTCGCATCCGGTCCGTTTATCACCACAACCAATGATATCGTTGGCCTGGCCATTTATTTTTACACTATACACATTTTTTACGGATGAAATGCCTTGTTGCAGACACAATGCACGAAAGCCTGATGCCCATGCTTCAGGAAATTGGGTTCGAAGTAGACTATGAACCGTCAATTACCCGTGACCTTCTGCGTGAAAAACTGCGTGACTACGAGGGGCTGGTAATCCGGAGTAAAACAACCGTGGATGCAGACCTGCTGAAGAACGCAGACAAGCTGATGTTTGTGGCGCGGGCAGGAGCTGGTATTGATAAGCTGGATGAGGAGGAGTTGAAGCGTCGTAATATTCAAATGCTGAATGCCCCTGAAGGCAACCGCAATGCAGTGGGAGAGCAGACACTGGGTATGTTGCTGGCCCTGATGCATAATATAGTTAAAGCAGACCGGGAGGTCAGTAACAAAGTATGGGATAGGGAAGGTAACCGTGGAATGGAATTATGCGGCCGGACGGTCGGAATAATCGGCTACGGTTTCATGGGGATGGCTTTTGCCCGGAAACTCACCGGACTGGGCTGTCGGGTGCTTGCCTATGATAAATACAAGTCAGACTTCTCCGACGACTATTGTGAGGAATCAAGTCTTGATCAACTGTTCAGCGAAGCGGAAATCATCAGCTTGCACATCCCTCTTACCGAGGAAACCAAAAATTATGTCAACGCGGACTTTCTGAATCAGTTCAGAAATCCTGTTATTCTCCTCAACACAGCCCGGGGAGGAATCCTTGAACTGAACGACTTGCTGGAAGCCCTGGAGAATGGAAAAGTCTTGTCAGCCGGACTTGATGTTCTGGAGAATGAAAAGCTTCAGCATTTATCACCTGAACAGGAGCGAGTTTTCGAAAAACTGGCAGGCCATCCGCGAATAATTCTCACACCTCACGTCGCAGGCTGGACTTTTGAGTCATATGTAAGAATTAACGAGATTTTGTCCCGGAAAATCAGCAGGTTGCTCGAGGAAAAGCCTTAGGAATTTTTCATATTAGAGGAGTGCCTCACGGCCTACTTTTTTTAAGCGAACCTATTACACCTTATCAGGGTCGGGTACCCTGGAATTTTTTTACTATGAACTTGAAGAAGCAGAAGGAATTATTACGGGATTACGTCAACTCCATCATAGAAAAGCCCATTCTGACCTCAGTTATCGTTTTGGCGCTGCTTTCAGTAGTAGTGCTGGGCCTGAGTCTCAGTTATTATCTGAAGGATTTTGACGCATTTTTTGGCCAGGTACTTGCCGAGGCCCACGGGATGCTTTTTGACATTGCTGTCATTGGTATCCTCATTTTCTGGTTGAACAAAAACGGTGAAAAACGTCAGCGTATACGTACCTATAAAGACGAAATTGACGATTTCCGGCTGTGGGAATCGGAAGAAGCGGCTTTTCGTACAGTGGGTAATATCAAAAGACTGAATCGTCATAACATTCAGAATATCAACCTGGTAAACTGTCATTTGACCCGAACCAACCTGAATTATGTGAACCTGTCCGGTTCAAATCTTAACTCCGCCAATATCTCTTCTGCATTTCTCATTGAATCAAACCTGGAGAATACCAGGCTCAATCAGACCAACTTTAATAATTCGAATCTCAACCAGGCCAATTTGCGCGGGGCGTATGCCAGTGGTGCGGACTTTCGTGACGCGTACCTGATAAAGGCGCAGCTGGAGAATGCCTTCCTGATCAAGACCAATTTCAGAAATGCGTTTCTTATGGAAGCCGACCTCCGGAATTGTTACCTGACCGGAGCGGATTTTGAGAATGCGAGCCTTTATAAAGCAGATCTTCGCGGTGCCAAGGGACTGACGATCGAACAGTTATCAAAAGCTAAAACACTTTACATGGCAAAGATCGACGAAGAGCTTCTGGAGGGTGTTCAGCTGCAACTTCCGGAACTTATAGGCAAGTAGGTATTTTGGCACTATCGACAGAAAGCGTTACATTTGCGTAACATTTCAGCGATAAATTCATAGGCGGTTTCTATTCAGAGGCCGTTATTTATTTACGGACACTTATTATAAATTATTAGATAGAACTATGGCTAAGGTGGCTTATTATACGAAAGAAGGGCTGGATAAACTCAAATCTGAATTAAATGAGTTAAAGTCCAAAGGGCGCGCAGATATTGCGAAGCAAATTGCTGAAGCGCGGGATAAAGGAGATCTGAGTGAGAATGCTGAATATGATGCGGCGAAAGACGCCCAGGGCCACCTTGAAGCAAAGATTGCTCAACTGGAAGAAGTAGTTGGAAACGCCCGGGTCATTGACGAATCGACGATCGATACCAGTAAGGTTTCCATTTTATCTACCGTAAAGATTAAAAACAAGAAAAACGGAGCGGTATTCACCTACACCCTTGTCTCTGAAGAGGAGGCCGATCTGAAAGCAGGAAAAATATCCTTACAATCACCTATTGGAAAGGGTCTTTTAGGAAAAAAAGCAGGAGAATCAGCCAAAATCCAGACACCGGGAGGAGAAATGGAATTTGAAATTCTTGAAATAGGACTGTAATGGCCAGTATCTTCACAAAGATTATCAACCGCGAAATTCCCGGGCACATTATTGCCGAGGACGACCAGGCAATTGCCTTTCTGGACATACAGCCGTTGGTAAAAGGGCATACCCTGGTGGTTCCCAAAAAGGAGGTTGATTATATATTCGACCTGGAAGAGCAGGATTATCAGCACCTGATGTCATTTGCCAAACGCGTGGCAGCGGCAGTGGAAAAAACGATTCCCTGTATCCGCATCGGGGTTTCCGTAATCGGACTGGAGGTGCCGCATACGCATGTACATATCATTCCGCTGAACCGGATGGACGACATTAATTTTTCGAGACCCAAGCTAAGTCCCTCCCAGGAAGAGCTGGCTGAGGTGGCAGAATTGATCAGGGGTAATTATTTTTCCTAAAGAAAGTCTATATCCACGTTATAGGGGTACTTCATCAGGTACTGCAGTGCTTTTTCGGCGGTAAGATCTTCAAACAGGACTTCATACAGCATTTCGGTTATCGGGGCACGTACCTTGTAGTGGTTGAGGCATTTTTTTACGATCTGAATCGTATTGACCCCTTCGGCAACCTCTTCCATTGATTCCAGGATTTGGGGTAGTTTTTCTCCTTGTGCGAGCCTGTACCCGACCGTATAGTTACGGCTGAGGGTACTGCTGCAGGTTGTGACCAGGTCACCAATTCCTGCCAGCCCGATAAAGGCCTCAATATTACCGCCCAGCGCTTTCCCGAGGTAGATCATTTCCACCAGGCCCCGGCTTACCAGAAGTCCGAGGGCATTGTCACCAAGCCCGAGTCCGCTTAATGCGCCCGAGGCAATGGCGATAATGTTTTTCAGCACTCCGGCCAGTTCAATTCCAATAAGATCAGCATTGCCATATACCTGAAACCTGTCTGTACGCAATAATTTCTGTCCGATCTGAACAACCTCGTCGAAACGGCTTGCTACCACCGTTGCAGCCGGCTGGCCATCGGCCATTTCTCCCGCCAGGTTTGGTCCGGCAAGACACCCGACACGGACGACCACAGTTTCTTCCCGGATTACCTCACTCATGGTTTTTATATTCTCCCGGCTCAGGTAAGTACACTCCTGCAGTGTTTTATTCTCCGGCAATTGCAGGTCCAGTCCCTTGGTCCCGTGAATAAGGATGTGATACGGGTTGAGATAGGGGGAAAGCTGCTGGATCATGGACCGGAAGGCGGACGAAGGCACAATCGGAAAGATCACGTCACAGCTGTTTGCGATATAGATCAGATCTCCGGTGGGGGTGATGTTTTTATGAAGTACATGACCGCGATGCTCCCGCGTGGAGGCGATCTTCTGAATCGTATCACTGTCACGTGAATAGAGTAATACCTCACTTTTTTCGGCGAGGATATTGGCAATGGAAGATCCGAAACTACCTGCGCCGATAACCGCTACCGGTTTGTCAGAAATATTTTTCGAGCTCATATCCGTGCATTCGGTTGTGGTAGTAATAGAGGGTATTCAGGTCCTGGGTGATAATGTCACCCGCCTTATTCTGTAATAAAGGCCGTTTTGAGTGGTACATTCCGACATTTTTCAGACCAAATTTAATGACCTCGTCAATCGGGTCATGAAGATATTTCGATGTATTGACACGCCCTTCCTTTTTGAGTTCAAATACATGATCGCGGATCTCTTCCATTTTTTTCCGAAATTCTTCGTACGGGATGACGATATCTTCCTCCGGCAGGCGGAGCAGGTCATACAGGTCCATCCGGGAATACTTTTCCTTAAGCATTCTGAACGCCACGAAAGCAACCAGGTGACTGGTAAAAACACAGTTGATCCGGTGGTATTCCCGAATAATGATTTCTGACAACTGCCGGGTATATTCCATCTCCCGCTGTGCGTCCCCGCTGATCGTTCTGGAAGTCATGAAATATTCTTCCGTATTGATGAATCGTCCGTGCTGATCTATACTTCGGCCTTTTTTATCCACATAGTTACCCAGCATATCCAGGCCCTGTCCGATGGAGACGGAAATGTCAGACCCTTTTGTAAAGAATTTTATCAGGAATTTGATCATTTTATAGGAGCTGTCGTATTCGTCATTCTCCACATAATATTTTTCCTGTCCTTCTCTTTTCAGAAATTCATTGATCAGGCTGGGAGCCTCCAGAACGAAATGATAATTGATGGTGACCGGGACGATGAATATTTTGCGGGCATCCCCGGGTTTGCTGTTCTCATACAGGCTTCGCTGTGCTTCCATGGCTGTTCCCAGCAGACCAAGTTTCAGTGAGGATTCAATACGGCCGGATCTGGAACGGGTACCTCCCGGAAAGAACAGGCTGTGCGCACCTTCTTCAATGGCGAGCTTACTGTACACTTTCAGGGTTTCCAGGTAAATAGGATTCTTCTTTCTCCGGTCTACTTTATAGGCACCCAGGGAGTTCATAAAGTAGGCAAGGATTTTAATGTTGAACAGGTTTAATCCGGCACCGTAAATAAAAGCAGGTAAGCCCAGAGAATGGATAATCCAGCCGATGAGAATAGAGTCCAGGTTCGAAAAATGAGTGGGAACCATCACCACCGTACCAATTCTGGCCAGTTTGCGCAGCTGTCCTGTTTTGCCGGTAATCTGGATCTTATCCCGCAGCGTATATTCATTTCGGAAAAAAGCGCCAAAACGTTTGACGCGGGTAGCATTAAGCAGGCGGGCGAATCCGAATTTAATGATCTCCCGGGCCATTTTATAACGGCTTTTCTTAAAATTTCCCGCAATTTCATTGGCATACCTGGATACAATTTTCCGCAGGATCTCTTTTTCCTTCTGACCTGAATTCCCGGAATTATTCAGGTCCAGCAGTTCATTCCGGATGTTGTTCCAGAAGCGTATTTCGTCGGGCGGATCGACTTTCCAGGGATTTTGTTTTATCCGTAGTTTCTCGAGATATACAGTTGATTCGATTACTTCCCGCAGGTCTTCCCGTCCTTTATTTTCCTCCAGAATCCGTTCGGTCGAATTGTTGATTACCTGTTCAATGAACTGCTTCCTGTTTTTACTGAGCCTGACCACCGGCCAGTCCTGCGTTCCGGGGAGAATCGGTTTATACTTCTTCTTTTTCTGCTTTTCCGCCATTCAGGATCCTTTGATTACCGAATATAAGAGATAATTTAGAACTCACGCAGATTTTCTGCCGGAAGGACATTGCCCAGGAAGATCTCAGTTGGTCCATTCTCCTGTTCCTGATGAAACCTGAGATCCAGCTGCTGGCTTGCTGTATCAATTTTAAGGGCCATAGGCTGTTCAGCGGGCGGGATATCTTTAAGTCTGACGTAGAGTCGTTTTCCAGGCTGGATGCCAGACAACCGGGCATTCTCCCGTTCTTCCTTCGTCAGAACAACGTATAATGAGTCATCAGCCGACCGCAACTGCCAGTTGGTGTAGGCGATAAAGGATCGAAGCTGCGGCGTGACAGCAGGAATGAAGACGTCGTAGTCCTTGACGGAAGTAAAAACCGTTATGGCCGGTCCGCCCTGAAAACCATAATACAGGAGAATTAGGCCCGATGCTATAATCAGCATAAGTAACCAGAGCTCACCAAGATCATTCATCAGGGCAGCCACCGCGAGCGGGGCTATGATACCGCCCGCAATTATCGGGATAAGATAAAGGCGGTGACGAATCCTGACATCCCGTATCTTTTCCTTTTCAAATTGGTGATCCTGACCTTTGCGCCTGATAATGAAGGAGGAAGAAGTGAGGTAGGCCCGTTCTTTGGTCTCCGTAACATTTTCCAGCGGGCAGAATGCATGAACCGCTTCTCCCAGTATATACATATTCAGTAATTATTGAGCGCTTCCTGAAAATTCATATGCATTTCCCGGAATCGTGCGCTAACCGCTGACATGAATGACTCATCAAGCAGGTCAGGCAATGAGGTTTCCGGGATTTCGTATTCGTCCACTTTGTAGGTTTGCTCGTACATGCCACTTTCTATCTTGATGATAAACTTGCCATTCCACTGAAACAAGGTAATTTTAAATTGATTATGGGGTACTTCTCCGATCACTCGCATAATAGAATGAATATCTTCGTCGTTTTATAACGGGTTAAACAATACTGAACCACTGATCTTTCATCAAATATTGTAACTTATTCCCTAAATTTAATGTTCAGTTAATTTAGATTCTGATAGTTTGAGGCATATATTAGCAAGGATGATGACATTAAGAGGTGCGCTGGGTGGCTTCCTTCTCGTCTTACTTTTCATACTGGGTGCACATCAGGTGCAGGCAACCCACCTGCGGGCTGGTGAAATTACGGTAGAAAAGATAGATGGCTGCGGAAGTCTCACCGTCAGGATCACAATCACGGTATTTACGGATACCGGCTCAAATATTAATTTTGGCGAAGGATTACTGTTTTTCGGAGACGGCAGCGAGCCGCTTGTTCTCCCGATGATTGAAGAAGAGACCCGTCCTGATCTTGGGGATGAAGTCGGAATCGCTTCATTTACCACTGAATACACGTATTCCTCTCCCGGGGTTTATAAAGTGGGTTACATTGAGCCTAACCGGAACGACGATGTCCTGAATGTGGGCAACAGTGTCCAGACCACTTTCTATGTGGAAACACAGATCATCATCAACCCATTCGTAGGATGTAATGACAGCCCTGTGCTGCTTATCCCGCCGATTGACCGGGCCTGTCCCGGGGTCGCTTTTTTCCACAATCCGGGGGCATATGATCCGGACGGAGACAGTATTGCCTTTGAACTTGTGGTGCCAAAGAAGGAACCAGGAACGGATGTGGATAATTATCGTTATCCTGATGAATTAAGTGAAACAAACGAAGACGGCGATGGACCGCCGGCATTTGAAATTGACCCGATCACGGGAGACCTTGTTTGGGATGCACCTGCTCTGACGGGAGAATACACTATCGCGTTTGTGGTCAAAGAGTACAGGAGGATTGATGGCCAGTACGTTCAGCTAGGTTATGTCACCCGGGATATGCAGATTATCGTGGAGGATTGTGACAATGAAAGGCCCGAACTGGAAATACCTGACGATATCTGTGTCGAGGCAGGAACGGTCATTGATGCGGAAATACTGGGATTTGACCCGGATAATGATTCGGTAAAAATCGAGGTGTTCAGTGAAATTATCGGGGATGACGACGTGGTGGTATCTCCGGATCCCGCGATTTTCCAGTCGTCCGTACCTAATGCTTCGCTGAATTTCCAGTGGGCAACCAATTGCGATGATGTTCGCGCACAACCTTACCAGGTAATCTTCAAGATAACAGATAATCCGCCGCCTACCGGAGCACCACCAACCCCGCAACCAAGCCTCGTGAGCTTTGCTACCTGGAATATTACTATCGTTGCCCCCAGCCCGGAAGTGAATGGGGTGACTCAGGACGGACAGTCGCTGGTATTAAACTGGGATGCCTATGATGAGATATGTTCGGATAATTTAGGTAATAATATTGCCTCATCTTTTGAAATTTACAGGAGAATTGACTCCAACCCCTATGATCCGGAAGAATGCGAAACGGGTATCCGGGAGGACGCCGGGTATGAATTAGTTGGTACAGCACCTGTGAATGCCACCTCATTCACGGATGATGACCTGGTGGCTGCAGCTAAATACTGTTACCGTATTGTTGCTGTTTTCCCTTCTACGAAAGGGTCGCCGGTCAGTATTGTTTCCGATGAGGTATGCTTTGAGTATGTACCTGCGGATGTTCCGATCATCACGCATGTTTCGGTAGACAGGACAGGGGTAACCGATGGTGAAATAATTGTGGGATGGCGAGAACCATTCCCGCAGGACCTTGATCCGGGTGTGTATCCGCATCCTTACCGTTATGTCATTGAACGTAATTCCGGTTCAGGAAATACCGGCGGATTTTCCGAGGTGGGAGAGCTTACCGTTAACTCGGCCACTACAGACAGCCTTGGATTCCGTGATACAGGGTTGAATACACGGGAAATGATTTACAATTACCGGATTCGGCTTGAAATTCCCAACGGACCGGGGTCATCCGTTGATCCGGTTTATTCTGAGATTGCCTCCACAGTCAGGCTGGAGCCCTCGCCTCAATTTCAGCAGATTGAACTGAACTGGTTTGCCAATGTTCCCTGGTCGAATGTGATTTCTTCTCCCCCGGGCAGTGAACACCTTGTTTACCGGGGCCCGGAAGGATCAACAGAAGACGACCTGACATTATATGCCCGGGTGGACGTGAATGGAAATGGTTTTACCTATGTGGATGAAGGTCCGCTTGAAACAAATACAATTTACTGCTACCGTGTAATGACCAAGGGTACCTATGGCAATCCCGCGATTAACACGCCGCTCAGAAATTTTTCACAAATTATATGTACGCAGCCGAGTGATACAATCCCGCCGTGTGCACCAGTGGTTACCCTGGATGGATTCAGCTGCGAAGAATTCATAGCTAACTCCTCGTGTAACTTTGATAATTTCAGTAATACCCTGACCTGGGAAACTACATTCTCCGGAAATTGCCAGAATGACATCCGGGAGTATGAAATATACTACAAGCCAGATATAAACGCAGAATACGAGCTGATCGGTACTTCCAGAAACGAGTCGTTTGTTCATGAGTTTGATGAGAATGGCCAGCGATTGCCTTCTTTCAAAGGCTGCTACCAGGTCCGTGCCGTTGACCGGTCCGGCAATGTCGGTGAATTCAGCAATGAAATTTGTGTTGATAACTGCCCCTACTACGAGCTGCCCAATGTATTTACCCCGAACGGGGATGGATGTAATGATTTCTTCAGTGCCTATAGCGGAAGAGGATCTGTGGATGAGTCCGGCCAGGGTGGATGCGGGCCTGTGGATCGTCAGAAATGCGCCCGGTTTGTTGAGAGCGTGGAAGCGACCATTTATAATCGCTGGGGTGGAGTGGTATTTACATATTCCGGAGGAAACAGTGGTGCCGATGATCTCGGCAATTCAATTTACATTGACTGGAATGGTACCGGAAATGATGGAAAGGAACTTTCCACAGGCGTTTATTATTATAAGGTGGATGTCATTTTTGATGTAGTGGATCCTTCCCAGGCAAAAAGAACCTACAAAGGCTGGGTGCATCTGCTGAGGTAATCTGCTTAGTTTTCTAAGTGGGCAATTTCCGTTAAATTTGCCCACCAAAAAACAATTCAACTCATGACAGCCTATATTTTCCCCGGGCAGGGTGCCCAGTTTCCAGGAATGGGAGAATCACTCTACAATGAACATTCGCGGGCCAAGGAATTATTTGACCGTGGCAATGAGATTCTCGGTTTCGACATCACTTCAATCATGTTTTCCGGTACCGCTGACGAACTGAAGCAGACCAGGGTGACTCAGCCTGCTATTTTTCTTCATTCAGTAATTGTTGCCCTTACCGCGGATTCATTTAAACCGGATATGGTCGCCGGGCATTCGCTGGGAGAGTTTTCTGCGCTGGTGGCCTCCGGGGCACTTGATTTTGAAGATGGACTGAAGCTGGTATCTCAGCGGGCCCTGGCCATGCAAAAAGCATGTGAACTGAATCCGTCGTCGATGGCGGCTATCCTCGGACTGGATGACAGTCGTGTGGAAGAAATATGCAGTTCGGTGGATGAGGTGGTGGTTGCCGCGAATTACAATTGTCCCGGACAACTCGTGATATCCGGATCTGACCAGGGGATCGAAAAAGCATGTGAGCTAATGAAGGAAGCCGGTGCCAGGAGAGCGCTCCCGCTTCCTGTAGGTGGTGCATTTCATTCTCCGCTAATGGAACCGGCCAGGGAAGAACTGGCTGCGGCGATTCAGTCCGTCACCTTTAAAACGCCGGTTTGTCCCATTTATCAGAATGCTACGGCTGCACCTTCGCAGGATGTGGATGAAATCAGAAAACAACTAATCGTGCAGCTCACTGCGCCTGTAAAATGGACACAATCTGTACAGGCCATGGTTCGGGGTGGTGCTACGAAGTTTATTGAATGTGGCCCTGGTAAAGTGTTGCAGGGACTGGTTAGAAAAATTGCGCCGGAAGCCGAGGTGGAGTCATTGTAATTTCCGAACAGGAAGCTTATCCGGACAGTCCTCAAGGAGTTCGGTCTGATTAAGCCTGATCACCGGATGGATGAAATGAGGAGCAATTTCCGCAAGAGGCGCCAGGGCAAATCTGCGCAGGTGCAACCTCGGATGCGGAACTGTAAGTAATTCCGAATTGATTACAAGGTCGTTGTAGTAGAGCAGGTCTATGTCAATGGTCCTTTCCCCGTAGTGTTCCTTACGGACCCTTCCTAACGCTGACTCCGTTTCCAGGCAGGCTGCCAGAAGCATGTCCGGGGGAAGCGGAGTTTCAATTTTAAGCACCTGATTCAGGAAGTAGGGCTGATCAGTTTTCCCCCAGGGTGGGGTAAGGTATACGGAAGACGCATCAAGGAGCAGGATATTTCTTGTGATCAGCAACTCCCTGGCCCTTTCCAGGTACCATTTTCGGTCTCCTATATTGCTGCCTAACAGTAGAAATATTCCGTTGATCATAAATTGGATGATTCTTGGGATAATAATAACAGTGAAGGTGTTAATTTACCAAATCAAAATTGAAGATTGAGGGATGAAGTTCTTGCGTAATTTTCTGGCCGCCTTTCTGGCGCTTGTTTTTTTCAGTGGATTTATAGTTTTGCTGGTTATTTTATCAGTGATGGACGATGGATTGGTTGCCGTTAAGGACAGTTCGGTGCTTCATATTAAGTTCAATCTCCCTGTTACCGAAAGGGAATATGAGAATCCATTTGAGGGGTTTCCCGTTAATCCCGGACCACCTTCTTCCATTGGGTTGATCCAGTTTCGTGAAGCACTGGAAAACGCTGCGGAAGATCAGAATATCAAAGGAATATTTCTTGACCTGGACGGACTGAATGCCGGGTTTGCCAGTGTTCAGGAATTACGAAATGATCTCCTTGACTTCAGGGAGTCCGGAAAATTCATTGTGACTTATGCAAAGTATTATAGTGAGCCGGCTTACTACCTCGCATCGGCTGCGGATGAAATTTACATGCATCCACAGGGCAACGTGGAGTTTAACGGGCTGGTTGCTGGTCTGTTATTTTTCAAAGGGACATTCGAAAAACTTGAAATCGAACCTGAGATCTTCCGGGTGGGGGATTTCAAGAGTGCAGTGGAGCCCCTGATGCGGACGGATATGAGTGAAGAAAACCGGATGCAACTCAATCAGCTGATTGGTTCAGTTAATAAAGAAATGATCCGGGAGATCAGCGAATCCCGTGAACTGCAGGCCGACTCAGTGCAGAAAATGAATGATGAATACCTGGTCCGCTCTCCGGAAGACGCGCTGGCATATGGGTTGGTCGACAAGCTGGCCTACATGGATGAGATGCTGGAGAACCTTTCCGAACGATCAGGAAAAGAAAACGCAGAGGACCTCAGCCTGATAACCTATGGTAATTACAGGCAGAGTTATTCTCAGGACTATACGTCTTCCAATAAAATTGCCATGATCGTTGCCACCGGAGATATTGTTGGGGGTGAAGGATCCTTTGAAGAGATAGGCTCTGAAAAATTTACAAAAGCGATACGTAAAGCCAGGGAAGACGATAAAATCAAAGCAATTGTTCTACGCATTAATTCACCGGGTGGAAGTTTCGTCGCATCAGATGCGCTCTGGCGAGAGATTTCCCTGGCCGCCGAAACCAAACCTGTGGTGGCTTCCATGGGGGATGCGGCCGCTTCCGGTGGCTACTATATGGCCATGGCCTGCGATACCATTGTGGCCAACCCTACCACCATCACCGGGTCAATTGGTATTTTCAGTGTACTGTTTAATATTAAAGGGTTTCTGAATAATAAATTGGGTATAACGACGGACGGAGTGACCACCGGAGAATTTTCAGATATGTATTCTTCTGACAGGCCGGTAACAGATACGGAGCGCGCAATTATTCAGAATGAGCTGGAAAATAATTATGAAACCTTCATTTCGAAAGCGGCAGCCGGACGTAGCATGAGTAAGGAAGCTATTCGTGAGATTGCCTCCGGGAGAGTATGGTCCGGAGTTTCAGCGCTGGAAATCGGTTTGGTGGATGTGCTTGGCGATTCGGAGGATGCCGTGCTGATCGCTGCTAAAATGGCAGGAATTGAAGATGACTTCCGTGTGAGTTATTCTCCTGCACAGGAAAGTTTTCTGGACATGCTTTTCGGCGGGAGTCAGTCACAGATGCGTGAGAATGCCGTGCGTGAGGAACTTGGAATGATGTACCCCTACATCGAGAGCCTTAAAAAACTGGAGCGCATGCAGGGTATTCAGGCGAGAAGTCTTTATGAACTCGAAATTTATTAAGCGCAGAGTTGTTCCTTCAGTACATTCCTGTGTATTTTCGAAAGTATGAATAGCATACGAAACGACTGGACCCGTGAAGAGATCTCGGAAATTTTCAATTCTCCTGTTCTGGAACTGACTTACCGGGCCGCCACTGTGCACCGGCAATACCATGATCCTTCTGAAGTTCAGGTTTGTACGCTTTTGTCTGTAAAAACCGGTGGTTGCCCGGAGGATTGCGCATATTGTCCGCAGGCCGCCAGGTATCATACTGATGTTAAAGTGCATAAGCTGCTTCCCGTAAGGGAGGTCCTTTCAAAGGCCGTTGAGGCCCGTGAGGCCGGGAGTACCCGGTTCTGTATGGGGGCTGCCTGGCGTGAAGTCCGTGATAACCGTGATTTTGATAATGTACTTGAAATGGTTAAGGGTGTAAGCGCCCTGGGGATGGAGGTTTGCTGTACCCTCGGTATGCTGAGCGAGGAGCAAGCCCGTAAGTTGAAGGAGGCAGGATTATATGCCTATAATCATAATCTTGACACCAGTGAGGAGCACTATGAAGAAATTATCTCCACCCGTTCTTATGACGACCGGCTGGATACGCTGGAGAATGTGCGTAACGCAGAAATTTCAGTATGCTCAGGAGGGATTATAGGGATGGGCGAAAGTATGAACGACCGGATAGGAATGCTTCATACGCTGGCCAACCTGCCCGAGCATCCGGAATCTGTACCTGTCAA